>JBCDCY010000001.1:0-1138631 GCA_039180875.1 Pseudomonadota bacterium
CCACAAACCCGGCCCCCCCCCCCCCCCCCCGCTCCCCCCCCCGGGCCCCCCCTTGTGTGTGGGGGGGGGGGGGGGGGGGCTCACCACCGGGGGGGCCCGCGACCCTGCCCTTGGCACGGAGCCGTGCGGAGGCGATCTCCGCCCCCTGCTTCTGGGCCCGCAGCTTCTCCCACACCAAATCCGGGAACACTCGGGGCCGATTGGCGACGGTGGCAAAGCCGCAATCGGTGCCGGCGATCACCCGCTCCTCCCCCACGATCGCTGCAAAGGTCGTGAGCCGCTCCGCCACCAGCTCCGGATGCTCCACCCGATTGGTGTTGGTGTCGATCACGCCCGGCACCAGCACCTTGTCGTCCGGGATCTCCCGCCGCCGCTCGGCCCAGACCGCGTGCTCGTGCCCGTGCCGCGCATTGGCCGCTTCGAACAGGATCGCCGCCGGCCGGGCCTTCAGCACGATGTCGAGAATATCGGCGAGATCCACATCATGGGTGTGGGGCCCGCGATAGTTGCCCCAGCAGAGATGCAACCGCATGCGCTCCGCCGGGATCCCGGCCGTCGCCGCATTCAGCATCTCCACATTGCGCGCCGCCAGCCGCCGAAATTCGGAGAGCTCGAGCGCGCGATAATCCGTATGCCGCCCCATGGCCAGGTCCGGGGCATCGACCTGCAGATCGAAGCCCGCGTTGATGACCGCCCCGTACTCGTCCCGCATCGCATCGGCGAGCGCCGCGACATAGGCATCCTCGCTCGGATAATGCGCGTTCGGCATGAAGAGCGCGATCACCCCAGGCGAGGCCGCGGTCAGAAACCCGCGATGCGGCCGTACCTTGGCCACAGCCGCGCGAAAGTTCGCGAGATCGGCCTCGAGCGGCGTCCGGTCCCGCACCGCCACAGGCCCAATACAGCCCGGCGGCAGCGGCCGACCCTCCGCCCCGCCATGGCCGAAATAGGCGTCGAGCCCCGGATAGGCGTCGAGATCGGCGGGCCGGGCGAGCGGAACCTCTCCTTTACCAAACCCCGACAGGCGATGCCGGATATAGGTGGTGTAGGACATCTTCGACATCTCACCGTCGGAGACGATGTCGACGCCGGCCGCCACCTGGGCCGCCACGACGTCCTCGACCGCCGCGCTCACCTGGGCGGCCAGCACATCCGGGTCGTGGGGCGTGCCGCGGTGCTGGGCGATCAGGCTCGCCACCAGCTCCGCCGGTCGGGGCAGGCTGCCCACGTGGGTGGTCCGGATCATAGCTCCCCCTGCCCCGCACACGCGCCACCCTCCCGCGAAACCGGCCCCGCTGCCAAGCGAAAACCGGCCCGCCTTGCCAGGGCGAAAGGCGCCACCTATAGACGCCGGCAAATCAGGAACGGTCGAGGCGGCGGCAATGCCCAAGATCAACGGAAACGAAATCCGGCCCGGCAACGTGCTGGAGCATGACGGCGGCCTTTGGGCGGCGGTCAAGGTGAACCACGTGAAGCCCGGCAAGGGCGGCGCCTTCGCCCAGGTGGAGCTCAAGAACCTCAGGAACGGCTCGAAGCTCAACGAGCGATTCCGCTCGGCCGACAAGGTGGAGCGGGTGCGGCTCGAGCAGAAGGACCAGCAATTCCTCTATGAGAACGACGGCATGCTGGTCTTCATGGACGGCGAGACCTTCGAGCAGATCGAGCTCCCGGCCGACATCCTCGGTGAGCGCCGCCCGTTCCTGCAGGACGGCATGACCGTTCAGATCGAGTATTACGAGGCGGAAGCGCTGTCGGCCCAACTGCCCGAACGGGTGACCTGCACGATCGAAGAGACCGAGCCGGTGGTGAAGGGCCAGACCGCCGCCAACTCCTTCAAGCCCGCCCTGCTCGACAACGGCGTCCGGGTCATGGTGCCGCCCTTCGTCGGCAGCGGAGAGGCGATCGTGGTCTCCACCGAGACCATGGAGTATGTCGAGCGGGCCTGAGCGCGCCGCCCGGTTCACCATCCGGGCGGGCCGGCCCGCGGACGCGGCGCAATTGCTGGCGGTCCACCGCGCCTCGATCCTCGCCCTCGGCCCGTCTGCCTACAGCGCCGCCGAATGCGAAAGCTGGGCGGCGGGCCTCGTGCCCGAAGGCTACCGAAAGGCCATGGAGGACGGAGAGACCTTTTTTGTCGCGGACCGGTCCGACGGCACCCTCGCCGGCTTCTGTTCCTACAAGGCAGACGAAATCGTCGGCCTCTATGTCCATCCCGAGGCGGCCAGGCAGGGCCTCGGCAGCGGGCTGATGGCCCAGGCGGAGAGGGCCATCGCTGCTGCCGGCCACCCCGCGATCCGCATCCGCGCCGCCCTCTCTGCCCTGCCGTTCTACCGGAGCCACGGTTACCAAGCCCTGGGCCAACGCCCATGGCGCACCCGCGGCGGACTCGAGATCACCGTGGCCGACCTCATCCGCCCCCTGCCAGAACCCGAGTAGCGCGGGCGGGAGGGGTCAAGGGTCGCGCACGCGACCGGCGCAGCCGGCTTGCCCTTGACGCCGCCCGACCGCAACCACGCTCGACGATGGCCGCCCCAGGCGGCCTTCCCCAGCACCTGGCAACGGCTTGTGCCGCCCCGCGGCACAAGCGCAACATCGTATCGCGGAGCACCGCTCCGCGGTGCCGCTTAGTCCACCACCAGCCCCCGCACGCGGAGCGCCTCGACCAGTCCCACAGCCCCCTCGAACAGATGGGCCTGCCAGCCCCGTGCCCGCGCCGCCGCCACGTTCGCAGCACTGTCGTCGGCGAAGAAAAGCGCAGTGCCGCGATGACCCGTCTCCGCCTCCAGGATCTCGTAGATCCCAGGATCGGGCTTCATCACGCGGAGATGGCCGGAGATGAAACGCGCATCGAACAGGTCGAGGAACGGATAGGCCCGGCGCGCCCGCTCGAACGTCTCGACACCAAAATTCGAGAGCGCAAAGACCGGCACGCCAAGGGCCCGAAGATCCTCCAGCAGGGCGACGGAGCCAGGGATGGAGGGCGACGCCATGTCGATCCAGCGGCGCTCCCAGACCTGGATGAGCGCCGCGTCGGCCGGATGGGCCGCCGCCGTTCGCGCCACCGTCTCGGCGAACGGGGCGCCGAGGTCGATCTCCCGGTTCATCTCGTGAAGGCCGGTGCGAGTAAAAAACGCCGCACGCTCTTCGGGATCGGGGATCAAGGGGCCGTAGACTTTGACCGGATCCCATTCGATCAGCACGTTGCCGATATCGAAGACGACGGCCGACGGCCGGACGGGTTCGCTGTCCATGGGATCCCTCGCGCAGTGGTTGGCCGGGGCTTAGCACAGCGTACGATCGGCACCAGCGGGAGAAATCGCCGGCGGCGGGACCGGTTGGGTGAGGACTCGACTCTGGCAAAATCGGGCATACACTCGAACCAGAACATAAAGTGAACAAACGCTACTGAGCCAATGTCCGACCGCCGCATCTTGTCGCTTTGGTTTCCTCACCTCTCGGCCGAGCGGATGCTGCGCCGCGCGCCTGAGCTGACGGACCAGCCCTTCGCCGTCGCGGCGGAGGCGCGGGGCCTGCTTCTGGCCATCGGGCTCAACCGGGCGGCGGTGGAGGCGGGCCTGCATCCCGGCATGCCCCTCGGCGACGCCCGCGCCATCTGCCCATCGCTCATCACCCGCCCGTTCGAGGCCAATGCCGAGGAGAGCTTTCGCACAGCGCTTCTGCGCTGGGCCGGGCAGTTCTCCCCCTGGGTCGCCGCCGACGATGCCGCCCAGGGCAGCGGCGCCCTGATCCTCGACCTCACCGGCGCGGCCCATCTTTGGGGGGGCGAGGCCGGCCTGGTGGAGACGGTGCAAAATGCCGCCGCGCGCCTTGGCCTCTCCGTCCGCATCGGCCTCGCGGATACCCGCGGCGCGGCCTGGGCGCTCGCCCGCTACGGCAGCGCCGGGCCGGTAACGGCGCGAAGCGGCGACGACATCGATCAGGAGGCCCACGCCACCCGGGTCCGCGCCCATAAGCGGCGCCATTGGGAGCGCGGCGGCGCTGCCCCCCTGGCGCTCGCCGATCCGGCAGCGCTCGCCCCGCGGATCGCACCGCCGGGCCAGACCCGCCGGGTCATCGGCCCCCTGCCGGTCACCGCCCTCCGCCTGCCGGAGGAGGCGGCGGCGACCCTCATCCGCCTCGGCCTCCGCCGCATCGACGATCTGGCGGGCCTGCCCCGGGGCGCGGTCGGCCGCCGCTTCGGCACCGAGGTGCTGCGCCGCCTCGACCAGGCCCTCGGCAGCGCGCCGGAGCCGATCTCACCGGTGGCCGAGGCGCCGCTCCTCTCGGTGCGCCTCACCTTGCCGGAGCCGGTGGGCTTGCGGAGCGATATCGAGGCGGCGCTCACCCGCCTCTCCACCGCGCTGGCCGAGCGTCTGGCCAAGCAGAACCTCGGCGCCCGGCGCCTTCGCCTGGTCCTCAGCCGGGTCGACCATCAGGACGAGGTGCTGGAGGTCGGCCTCGCCCGACCCAGCCGCGATCCCCACCGCCTGCCGGAGCTGTTCGCGGTCAAGCTCGACGGCGTCGACGCAGGCTTCGGCATCGACCGCATCCGCCTGACGGCCAACGCGGTCGAACCCCTCGGCGCACAGCAGCATGTCGGCCACCTCGCCGCCCTGGCCGAGGGGGAGGCGCGGCGGAGCCCGGGCGGGGGAGAGGCCTTTGCCGACCTCCTCAACCGCCTCGGCGCGCGCCTGGGGCTCGACGCGCTCACCCGCCCGCTCCCCGCCGACAGCCATCTGCCGGAGAAATCGGCGATCGTCGCCTCCGCCGCCTTTGCCGAGGCCGCGCCCCACTGGCCGCAACCGCCAGCCCCCCGCCCGGTCCGCCTGTTCGAACCCGAGCGCATCAGGGCGGAGGATCCGGCCCGCCCCCCCGCACGCTTCCGTTGGCGCCGCCAGATCCACGCGACCGCCGAGGCCACGGGGCCGGAGCGCATCGCCCCCGAATGGTGGCTCGACGACCCCGCCTGGCGCACCGGCCCCCGGGATTATTGGCGCATCGAGACGGAGGAGGGCCGCCGCCTCTGGCTCTACGAAACCCCCACCCCCCCCACCTGGTACGTCCATGGCGAGATGGACTGAAGGGTGCTACGCTTCCCCGATTGGTCGCGTGAGTGATTGCCGATGAACCCGGTTGATAAACACCTCGACAAGATCGTCCGCCGCCAAATGGGGCGGGAGGATCCGGACCTCGACAAGATCATCGAACATATCGCCGAGGTCTCACGGAACGCCCGCACGACCTGGTTCGCACTCCTCGGCTTTCTCGCCTTCGTCGGCATCACGCTGCTGGGCGTCGAGGATGCGGATTTCTTCGCCTACGGCCGCCAGACCGCCCTGCCCTTGGTCGGGGTCGAGATCCCGACCCGCAGCTTCTTCTTCGTCGCGCCAGCGCTTCTCGCCATTCTCCATGTCTATCTACAGATCTACCTGCTGAAGCTTTGGGATGCGCTCGCCACCGCCCCGCCGAAGATGCCGGACGGCACGCACCTGAGCGCCCGCATCTATCCCTGGCTGATCAGCGACATGGCGCTGGCCCTGCGGCGCGACGAGGCAGCCCCGCCTCGGCCCATGCAAGGATTGACGAAATGGGCGATGCTCCTCCTCGTCTGGATCGCCGCACCGGCCGTCCTCGGCGTCGCCTGGTGGCGCTCGATGCCCGCCCACAACGAATGGCTGACCCTCTGGATCGCCGCCTGGCTGGCGCTCGCGACGGTCGTCTCCGCCAGCGGGTATTTCGACTTGCGCCGGCAAATGCAGGCGGCACCGAGAACTCCTGGGAACATGCAAATTCGCTGGCCCTTGTCGATGCGCTTAACAACAGTGGCCGTGACCTTGGTTCTCGCCACAACCTCCTGGCTGCGCACCGAAGGCGGGTTGGAGCACTACGTGAGCGACGTCCACGAAGGCTTCACGACCGAAGGTCTGGAGGCTCGACTCGGCATCCAATTGCTGGCGCCCATCGATCTTATCGGTGTCCAACTCGTCCCGCGGCCGGCGGACTGGAAGGACCATCAAGCGGCCAAGGAGGACTTTCGGGACAATTGGTGCCCGCGCGATCGGGGCGGCTGCACCCTTAGCGATGAAACCGAAGCACAGCTGGAAAGACGTTGGGCCGCCAGCCGCGACGCCACGCTTAACACGCTTCCGGCGCTAGATCTCCGCGGCGCAGATCTGCGCGGGGCTTCGATGTCGTCCGCTTTTCTCCCCGTAGTTGATCTCCGCGGGGCGCGGATGGAGGGAGCGGTCCTCAGAAGGGCACAGATGGAGGGGGCAATCCTCCAAGGGGCGCAAATAGCGGGGGCAGACCTCGGCGGGGTGCGGATGGAAGAAGCGGATCTCCGCGGGTCGCAGATGGAGGGAGCGGTCCTCACGTCAGCGCGGATGGAGGGCGCGGACCTCACCAGGGCGCAGATGGAGGGGACAGTCCTCATCAAGGCGCAGATGGAGGGGGCGATCCTCAGAAGCGCTCAGATGGAGGGGGCAGACCTCCGCGAAGCGCAGATGGAGGGGGCAGACCTCACGTTAGCGCGGATGGAGGGCGCGGATCTCACCAGGGTGCGGATGGAGGGAGCTCACCTCAACTCGGCGCAAATGGAGCACGTAGACCTCAGCGGGGCGAACTTGAGATCTGCAAATCTGGAGGGGTGGTACATCGACGGTGCGGCCCTTAGGTCAGTAGATTTTACCAGTACAACGAACTGGACCGATGCGAGCTTCGCAAGTGCGTTTGGCCACTCGTCGACCGTCTTGCCGGAGGGTGCGCAACGTCCGGCGCATTGGCCGGACTTGGTTGTGACGGATGACGGTGAGTTCTACGGCCGGTGGCGCGGCTGGCGGGAGACAAACGGAATGTCCTGGCCGCCGCCGGGGCGGAGGCTCGCCTGGCTGGGCGTTCGGTACTTCAGGCCCATCCCGCCCGACACCCCTCGCCAGCCGTGACCGCTCCGTCTGGCCAGCAGCCGGCCCTGCGCCATATCGGGGGGATGGCTTGGCGCTCGGGTGAGGAGGATGCGGCGGCGCTGCGCGAGGCGGAGCGGGCCGGGCTGCGGCTTGCTCAGATCATTCGGACGATCGCGCTGCTGCCGCTCTTCGGCTTTGCGCTTTGGGGGGCGGCGCTGACGCTCAACTTCACCGGGCCGTTCTTCATGGGCAGCTTCGTGGCCATCGGCCTCGCGCACTACGCCCTCCTCCGCGCCCGGCGGGACCTCTGGTGGCACCGCTATGCCTTCGTCGCCGCCGACCTATTGCTCATTGGCGTGGTGGGCGCCTTCGTGCCGATGTCCACCAGCGGGGAGGTGCCGCAGATCATGGTCTTTCGCGCCTTCGGGGTGCACGGCCTCTTCCTGATCGTGGCGATGTCGGCCCTCTCCCTCTCACCGCGCTTCGTCCTCTGGACCGGCGCGGGGGCGGCGGCGACGATCGCCGGCGTCTTCCTCGTCGTCACGGCGGGGATGGAGCGCACGGTCTCCTGGGGCGACCTGCCGCCCCGCTCCACCGCGGCGGAGTACGTGGCGGTGCTGATGGACCCGGATTTCGTCGGCCGCGGCAACCGGGTGAACGAGATCCTGGTGATGATCGGCACCGCCCTGCTGCTCGCCGTCGCGGTCGGGCGCGCACGGCAAATGGTGCGCGACCGGGCGATGGAGGTGCGGGAGCGTCAGCGGATCGAGGCACTCTTCGGCACCTACGTCCCGGCCGAGGTGCGCGACGCTCTGATCGACGGTGAGGCATTGGCGGCGCAGGAGCGGGAGGCGACGATCCTCTACTGCGATGTGGAGGGTTTCACCCGCTTCTCCGAAGGCCGCACGCCGTCCGACGTGATCGACACGCTCGACGCGCATTTCGAGCGGGTGACGGAGATGGTCGCCCGCCACAACGGCGTCGTCGTGGGCTTTGCCGGCGACGCGGTGCTCGCAGCCTTCAACCTGCCGGTAAAGACGGCGAACCACGCCGCGAAGGCCCTCGCGGCGGGGCGGGAGATCGTGGCCCGCACCGCCCTGCCGCTTCGCGTCGGCATCGCCACGGGGCCGGTGGCGGCCGGCACCCTCGGCGGCGGGCGGCGGCGGACCTACACGGTCTACGGCGATACGGTGAACCTCGCCCAACGGCTGGAGGCCTTGAACAAGGAGACGGGCACCCGGCTTCTGGTCTGCAGCAAGACGGCCGCGGCTGCGGGGGACGCAGGGCTGGCCCCCCTCGGCGATCATCAGGTGCGGGGGCGCGTGGCCGCCGTCGGCGTCTTCACGGTGCCGGAAGCGGCCTGATGGCCTTCGCCGAGCTCTCCATCACCTCGAACTTCACGTTTCTCACCGGCGGCAGCCATCCGGAGGAATACGCCGCGCGGGCCGCGGAGCTGGGCATCGAGGCGATGGCGATCGCCGACCGCAACTCCGTCGCCGGGATCGTGCGGGCGCATCTCGCCCTCTGCGAACTGGAGCGGGAGGCGAAGACGGCGCTCCGCGAAAAGCCCGGAGTGACGAATGCCGACGTGGCAGCGCGCGGCATCCGACCCAGGGCCGACCACGGCGGCAACATGCCGGCGGAGGCTGCGCCGCTCGTCCCGCTCACGCTGCGGACCGTGCCGCGCCTACTGCCGGCGGCACGCCTGGTCCTCGCCGACGGCTTCCAGGCCACGGCCCTGCCGACGGACCGGGCGGCCTGGGGGCGGCTCTGCCGCCTGCTCACCAAGGGCAATCGCCGGGCGGAGAAGGGGGACTGCCTGCTCTATCTCGACGATCTGCTGGAGGGGGCGGCGGGCATGATCCTGCTCCTCCATCCGGCCCGCGATCCCCGGATGGAGGGGGGCAGGTTCGACTGGATGGGCCAGGCGCGGCGGCTCACGGCCCAATATCCCGGCATGTGCGCCCTCCTCGCCGCGCCGCGCTATGACGGCCAGGATCCCCGCCGGTTCGACCGATTGGCGGAGCGGGCGGAGGCGCTCTCCATCCCCCTCGTCGCCACGGCAGAGCCACTGATGCACCGGGCCCAGCGCCGGCGGATCGTCGACGTGCTGACCTGCATTCGCGAAGGGGTGACCATTGACCAGATCGGCAAGCGCGCCCAGGCCAATGCCGAACGCCGCCTGCGGACGGAGGCGGAGATGCGCCGCTTCCTCGGCCGCCATGCCGACGCCGTCGACCGGGCGGCGGAGATCGCGGCGCGCTGCACCTTCTCCCTCGACGAGCTGCGCTACGAATATCCCGCCGAGGTGACGGACGGCGAGCCGCCGCAGGAGCGGTTGGAGCGCCTGACCGACGAAGGCCTCGCCTGGCGCTATCCCGATGGCGTGCCCGACCGCGTCCGGGCCATGGCCGCGCGAGAGCTCGGCCTGATCAAGAAACTCGACTACGCCCGCTATTTCCTCACCGTCCAGGACGTCGTCGCCTTCGCCCGCTCCCGCGACATCCTCTGCCAGGGGCGGGGTTCCGCCGCCAACTCCGTCGTCTGCTTCGCCCTCGGCATCACCTCCATCGGCCCCGATATCGCCACTATGGTCTTCGAGCGCTTCGTCTCCGAGGCGCGGGACGAGCCCCCCGACATCGACGTCGATTTCGAGCATGAGCGGCGGGAGGAGGTGATCCAGCACCTGTACGAGAAATACGGCCGGCACCGCGCCGGGCTTTGCGCCACCGTCATCCACTACCGCTCCCGCCGGGCGGTGCGGGAGGTGGGGAAGGCCATGGGTCTCTCAGGCGACGTGGTCTCGGCCCTCGCCTCCCAGATCTGGTCCTGGTCGACCGCCGAACTGCCGCTCGATCGGGTGGGCGAGATCGGGCTCGACATCCGCGACCGGCGCCTCGCCCAAACGCTGGAGATCGTGCAGGAGGTCATCGGCTTTCCCCGCCACCTCTCCCAGCACGTGGGCGGCTTCATCATCACCGAGGGCCGGCTCGACGAACTGGTACCGATCGAAAATGCGGCGATGGAGGACCGCACGGTCATCTGCTGGGACAAGGACGACATCGACGCCCTCGGCATCCTAAAGGTCGATGTGCTCTCCCTCGGCATGCTGACCTGCATCCGCAAGGCCTTCGACCTGATCGGCCAGCATCACGGCATCCACTACACGCTCGCCAACCTGCCGCCGGAGGATCCGGCGGTCTACGACATGCTCTGCCGCGCCGACTCCATCGGCGTCTTCCAGGTGGAAAGCCGGGCCCAGATGAACTTCCTGCCCCGGATGCGGCCCCGGAAGTTCTACGACCTGGTGATCGAGGTGGCGATCGTGCGGCCGGGGCCGATCCAGGGCGACATGGTCCATCCCTATCTCCGCCGCCGCCGGGGGGAGGAGCAGGTGCGCTTCCCCTCCGACGCGTTGGGGGAGGTCCTGGGCAAGACCCTCGGCGTGCCGCTCTTCCAAGAGCAGGCGATGCAGATCGCCATCATCGGCGCCGGCTTCGATCCGTCGGAGGCCGACCGCCTGCGCCGGGCGCTCGCCACCTTCCGCAAGTCCGGCACGATCCATACGTTTCGGGAGCGCTTCATCGACGGCATGCTCGCCAACGGCTACGACCACGACTTCGCCGAGCGCTGCTTCAATCAGATCGAGGGCTTCGGCGAATATGGCTTCCCGGAAAGCCACGCCGCCTCCTTCGCATTGCTGGTCTACGCCTCGGCCTGGCTGAAATGCCACCATCCCGGCATCTTCGCCTGCGCGCTCTTGAACGCCCAACCGATGGGGTTTTATGCGCCGGCCCAGATCGTGCGGGACGCAAGGCAACATGGGGTGGAGGTCCGCCCGGTCTGCGTCAACGCCAGCTACTGGGACAACGTGATGGAGCCCGACGGCCGCGGCGGCCTCGCCCTCCGCCTCGGCTTTCGCCAGATCAAGGCGATGCGGGAGGATGAGGCGCACTGGATCGCCGCCGCCCGCGGCAACGGCTACCCGGATGTGGAGGCGGTCTGGCGCCGGGCCGGCACCCCGCCGCGGCTGCTGAGCGTGCTGGCCGAGGCGGACGCCTTCCGCGCCATCGGCCTCGGCCGGCGCGAGGCGCTCTGGGCCGTCAGCGCCATCACCGGGCGGGAGGAGCTGCCGCTCTTCGCCGGCTCGCTGGACGGCGAAGGCATCGTCGAGCCGGAGGTGACGCTGCCGGCGATGAGCGAGGGCGAAGCGGTGGTGGAGGACTACGTGGCCCTCCGCCTCACCCTCCGCGCCCATCCCCTCGCCCTGCTCCGCGATCGCCTGACGCCGCCCGATGGCAGCCGACCGACGGTCTGACCCGGAGATAGGCGGATCGCGCCCGAGGCGCGGGTGGGCGGGTGGGGCGCCTCGGGCGCGATCCGCCGCGCCAGCGGCGCCTTAAGGCACAGCCAGCGCCGCAGCCGGCTGCAGCACCCCGGTGTCGAGGCCCCGGCGGTTCAGTTGCCGCGGCTGCAATCGGCGCAGCACCCGGGGATCGGAAGGATCGGCCACGCCGAGGCGGACCAGCAGGGCTGCCATAGCGCATTCCGAGGCTCGGGTCGCCCCGTCGGCGATCTTCACCGCGACGCCGAGGCCCGGGCCCGGCAGGATCGCCGCGAACACCCCCTCCGCCCCGGTCTTGATCGCCGCCGCACCGTCCATGGCCCGCATCAGCTCGGTACAGGCCCGGCCGTCGCCAGCCACCAGATCGGGATGGCTCACCATGGCGTGGTAGAGCGCCTCGACGGCGCGCCGGCGGCTCGGCGCCTGATCGGCTGGATCGGCCATCCGCGCCATGGCCGTCGCCAGGCCCCGCACGGTCGTCGCGAAATTCGGGGCGGAACAGCCGTCGATCCCGTGACCTGGGCTGGTCTCCCCCGTCATCTCCTCGAAGCTCTGGCGCACCATCACCTGCACCGGGTGATCGGGCGTCACGTATTCCGGCCCGCCGCCCACATGCTTGGTGACCGTAAGAAAGCCGGTATGCTTGCCCGAGCAGTTGTTGTGCGCCTGGGCCGGCATCCGCCCGGCGTTCCACAAGGCCTCTCGCGCCGCGGTGTCGTTCGGCGTCTGCGGCCCGCAGCGGAGGTCGTCGTCGGTCAGGCCGAGGCCCGCCAGCCAATCTTCGACCCGGCGCGTGTGGATCGCCCCGCCGTTGTGGGAGGCGCAGGCCAGCGCCAATTGCTCCGACCCCAGATCGGCCGAGGCGGCCGCGCCGCTTTCGACCAGGGGCAAGGCCTGCAGCATCTTGCAGGCCGAGCGCGGCAGGATCACCGCCTCCGGATTGCCCCAGCTTTCGACGATCTCGCCCCGGCGGTTGGCAACTACGGCATGGCCGCGGTGCAGGCATTCGACGAAGGCCCCCCGCCAGAGCTCGACGAGCGCCACCCCGTCCGCCGCCACGCCGCCTTCAATCATCCAGCAGTTCGTCGGCGATCTCTTCGCCCAGCTCGGCCCGCAAGCGGCGGAAGGCCAGCCGGATCCGGCTTTTCACGGTGCCGAGCGGCAGGTCGAGCTGGGTCGCGATCTCTCCGTGGGAGAGGCCGTCGTAGAAGGCCGCGCACAACACCTGGTGCTGCTCCGGCGGCAGATCGGCCAGGGCGGCGCGGATCGCCGCCTGGCGCTGTTGCAGCGCCATCGCCGTCATGCCGTCGGGCTCGGGATCGGGTTGGAAGAGCGGATCCTCGGGATCGGGCGCCGGCCGGGCATGGCGGCGCAGCAGGTCGATCCGCCGGTTGCGCGCGATCGTGTAGATCCAGGTCGCCGGCGCCGCCTTCTTTTGATCGAAGGTATGGGCCTTGCGCCAGATCGCCACCATCACCTCCTGCAGCACCTCGTCGGCCTGATCGGGGGCGAGACCCCAGCGCATGATGAAGGCCTTCAGCCGCGGCGCATAGCGCACGAACAAGGTGGTGAAGGCAGCCCGATCCTGGCCCGCCACCGCTTGAAGCAGGTCGAGATCGCTCGGCTCCACCTGCGCCGCCGCGGCGCGGTCAGATGCGATCGTTTCGGGTCTGTTCACGCAGCGATACCTTGTCGGCCGCCTCAGCGCGTCCCTGCCGGACGCCGCTCCCGCCACCCTGGGGCTTGGCCGATTAAGGGTAGCGGGGCCTCATACTTTTTTTTAGATTACACGAGCAGGCAGGGGAAAAACAAGCCACGCAGCTTGAAAAACAGTTGTGAAACAGGATGATAGAGGGATACCCGAGCAAATGAGGCAAGTTCCGAGTAGCAGGTCGGGACGGAATAGGTTCGCCGACACGGGCACTTGCGCCGCGATGCTGTTGGCGCTCGCGGTCGTCGCGGCACCGGCGGCGATCGGCCAGGAGGTCCAGGCGCGGGTCGACGCCAAGCGCGACTGGAGCGTTTTCGTCGCCGAAGATCCGAAGGAATGCTGGATCGTGTCGGCGCCCACGGACTCGAGCGCCGAACGGGGCGGTCGCTCCGTCTCCGTCAACCGCGGCGAGATCATGCTGATGGTTGGCATCCGGCCCGACAGCGACGTCGCCAACGAAGTGGCCTTCACCGGCGGCTATCCGTTTCGTCCCGACTCCACCGTGAACCTCGCGATCGGCACCAACCGGTTTGAGCTCTTCACCGAGAACAACGGCGATGAGGGCTGGGCCTGGCCCGCCTCGCCGGAAGAGGACACGCGGATCGTCACCGCCATGCGCCGCGGCGTCACCGCGACGCTCACCGGGCTGTCGAACCGCGGCACCACGACCACCGATACCGTCTCGCTCCTCGGCTTCACCGCCGCGCTGGAGCGGGCGCAGGAGCTCTGCAGCTAGCGCCAGCCGTCACGGGGCGTCGTAGGAAGAGAGAGAGGGGCAGAGAGATGCCGGGAGCATGTCATTTTCGCATGGTCGCGCGCCGCATGGCGGCGACCGGGGTGGTGTTGCTGTTGGGCGCCGCCGGGGCAGCCGCGCAGTCCTGCGCCGAGGCCGGCTGGATCGGCGGGGATGAGGCGACGGCCAATCTCTCCACCGCCGTCGCTCCGATCGAGCAGGCGCTGGAGGTCGACGGCACCAGCCGCAGCTTCGTGCGCTTCCGGGTCGACGGCGATGCCGATGTGCGGCTCGAGGCGGCCGGGCAGGACGGCGCCGACCCGGTGGCCGAGCTTGTCGCCCTCGACGGCCGATTGATCTCGGAGGATGACGACAGCGGCGGCAACCTCGCCTCGCGCATCGAGACCACGATCGGCGAGGGGACCTACTGTCTGACCGTGCGGGGCTACTACGACGATCAGATGATGACCGACATCCGCATCGGGCTGCAGAGCCAGGAGGCGATGACGGTGGGCGGCAGCGGCGGCTCCTACGGCACCTCGGTCTGCACCGCGGAAACCGCGGCGGCCGAGTTGGTCGACGGCACGCTCGACGCCGCGCTCTCCACCTCTGGTCAGATCACCACCGGCGGTACGGCGGACGGCGCACCGTTCCACCGCTTCCGATTGGAGGCGCCCACCCAGCTCAGCATCACGGCGGAGAACGAGAACGCCGATCCGGTGCTGACGCTCTACGACGAGCAAGGCTCGGTGTTGGCGGAGAACGACGATTTCGACGGATTGAACTCCCGCCTCGACTTCGTGGAAGCCCTGCCGGCCGGAACCTACTGCATCGGCCTCACCGCGCTCAGCGACAGCCAGCAGCGTATCGAGCTGACGGTGGCGGCGTTCGACGAGGCGCAGTTCCTGCAATCGGCCTATGCACGGGGCGAGATGAGCCCCCCGCCCGGCAGCGACTACCCGGTGGACGATCTCGGCCCGCTCGCCACGACGTTATCGAACGATTTCGTCCTGACCGGTTCGGCCCGCTGGATCCGCTTCGAGGTCTCGGAGCCAAGCTTGGTGCTGATCAACGCGCTCGGCTCCGCCTCCGGCATGGACACCCGGCTGGCGCTCTTCACGGAGGCCGGGCGACGCCTGGACGAGAACGACGATTTCGGCGGGGGCTTCGACTCGCGCCTGGTCACGCCGGTCGATCCCGGGGTCTACATGATCGCGCTGACCACCGTCGGTGGCAGCGGCACGGCCGGCGCCGCGCGCCTGATCGTCGAGCGCTATATCCGCGCCCCCGGCTGAGGCGCGGGGCGCGCCGAGGCGGGGAGCTGGGCTGGTCGGCTGCGTCCGCGCCTGATATAGCGGCGCCGCCAGCAGAGGTGCCAGATGAAAGCCGCCGCCGAGATGCACGCCACCCCAGCCGTGACGCCTGAGGTCGTGGCCCTGCCGCGCGTGCCCCGGCAAGGGGCCCGGCAGGATCTGGTCGGCCTGTCGCGCGAGGCGCTGGCGGAGGCTCTGGCCGAGGCCGGCACGCCGGCCAAGCAGCTGCGCATGCGGGTGCGCCAGATCTGGAACTGGCTCTACGTCCGGGGCGTCCACGATTTCACGGCGATGACCGATCTGGCCAAGCCCTACCGGGCGATGCTGGCCGAGCGCTTCGCCATCACCCGGCCGGAGATCGTGGTGCGCCAGATCTCCACCGACGGCACCCGGAAGTATCTGCTCCGCCTCACCGACGGCTCGGAAGTCGAGGCGGTCTACATCCCGGAGACGGATCGCGGCACGCTCTGCATCTCCTCGCAAGTGGGCTGCACCCTCACCTGCTCCTTCTGCCACACTGGCACCCAGCGTCTGGTGCGCAATCTGACGGCGGCCGAGATCGTCGGGCAGATCCTGGTGGCGCGCGACGATCTGGAGGAATGGGCCCGGGCGCCGGACGACCGGCGGCTGCTCTCCAACATCGTGCTGATGGGCATGGGCGAGCCGCTCTACAATTTTGAGGCGGTGCGCGATGCGATGCGGATCGCCATGGACGGCGAGGGGATCGCCCTCTCCCGCCGACGCATCACCCTGTCGACCTCAGGCGTGGTGCCGGGGATCGTGCGGGCGGGGGAGGAAATCGGCTGCCAGCTCGCCATCAGCTTTCACGCCACCACCGACGCGGTGCGCGACCGACTGGTGCCGATCAACCGGAAATGGCCGATCGAGGAATTGCTGGCGGCCTGTCGGGCCTATCCGCGCCTCTCCAACGCCGAGCGCATCACGTTTGAATACGTGATGCTGCGCGGCGTGAACGACACCGATGAAGACGCCCGGCGCCTGGTTCGGCTGATCGCGGGCATCCCGGCGAAGATCAACCTCATCCCCTTCAACCCCTGGCCCGGCGCGCCCTACGAGCGGTCGGCGCCTAAGCAGATCGAGGCATTCGCCGACCTGGTGAACCGCGCCGGCTATGCCAGCCCGGTCCGCACCCCCCGGGGCGAGGACATCATGGCGGCCTGCGGCCAGCTCAAATCGGCAAGCGAACGGGTGAAGCGCGCTTCGCCGACCCGGGGCGCGTCATGAGCGATCACGATGCCATCCTGGTCGATCACTCCAGCGTGGATTTGAGCGTGGACCTCGCGCCGTGGTCGGACCTGATACCGGCGACAGCATCAATCATCGCGGTGGACCGCTTGGCGAACGTCTATCTTCGGAGGCCTGACAAAGGCGTTCTGATGCTCGATGTGCATTTCGGCGTCGTCGAGGAGCTTGCTCAACTGGAAAGCGATTTCGAGCGTGAATTTGCTGGAAGTGATCTTGGACTTCATATCCGAGGGCTTCTGAGAGACAGCGTCGCATACGATGTCAAACCGAAGACGGGTGAGGTGCTTGTGTTTACGCCACCTGTCGCCCTTGGCGGTGACTTGACCGCGTCAACCGCGATGGCGATGAAACTCAAGACCGCGCTGCATCTCCTCGGCCACATCTTCTTGAAGACCCGCGAGATGCCGCCCGGATCCCGGATCGACCACCTTACGGTCAATGGGCGAAGACCCTGACGGCGTCGTGTGGTCGTCGGGACCCGCTTCTGGCAGCGAACGGTGATACCTCAAAGCACTTGAACAGCGGCGCCGCCCCGCGTGGCTTAGGTGTTGCTGGGGCCGATGCGGCCGCGGGTGCCGCCGGTTTGGGCGCGGTCCAAAAGCCAGTGGTCGAGGATCACACAGGCGGCCATGGCTTCGCCGACCGGGACGGCACGGATGCCCACGCAGGGGTCGTGGCGGCCTTTGGTCACGATCTCCGTCGCCTCGCCCGTCTTCTTGATCGTGCGGCGGGGCGTGAGGATGGAGGAGGTGGGCTTCACCGCGAAGCGCACGACGATGTCCTGGCCCGTGGAGATACCGCCGAGGATGCCGCCGGCGTTGTTGCTGGCATAGACCGGGCCGTCGGGACCCATGGTGATCTCGTCGGCATTCTCCTCCCCCGCCAGCGTCGCCGCGGCCATGCCGGCGCCGATTTCCACACCTTTTACCGCGTTGATCGACATGCAGGCGGCGGCGAGGTCGGTGTCGAGCTTGGCATAGATCGGCGCGCCGAGGCCCGCGGGCGCGCCGCGCACCACGATCTCGATCACCGCGCCGACGGAGGAATGGGCCTTGCGTACTGCATCGAGCTGCTCGGCCCAGCGCGCGGCCGCCGCCGCATCCGGGGCCCAGAACGGGTTCTCCGCCACCTGGGCCCAGTCCCGCGCCTCGGCCCTGTCGGCGCCCATCTGCACCATGGCGCCGAGGATCTCGACTTCGGGCGCCAAGGCCGCGAGGGCCGCCCGCGCCACTGCCCCGGCAGCGACCCGCGCCGCCGTCTCCCGCGCGCTCGAGCGGCCGCCGCCCCGGTAATCGCGGACCCCGTACTTCTGCCAGTAGGTGATGTCGGCGTGGCCGGGGCGGAAGGTCTCGGCGATTTCCGAGTAGTCGCGGGAGCGCTGGTCGGTGTTCTCAATCATCAGCTGAAGGGGTGTACCGGTCGTCACCCCCTCGAACACGCCGGAGAGGATGCGGACCTGGTCAGCCTCCTGCCGCTGGGTGGTGTAGCGGCTCTGCCCCGGCCGGCGGGCGTCGAGCCAGGGCTGGATCACCGCCTCCGACAGCGCCACGCCCGGCGGGCAGCCGTCGATGGTGGCGCCGAGCGCCGGGCCATGGCTCTCGCCCCAGGTGGTGACGCGAAAGACATGGCCGAAGCTGTTCATCGACATGGCCGCTAACCCCCATCCGCCACCCCCTCCATAGCGGAGATCGGCCCGGCGGCGAAAGAGGCGCTAGTGGCAGGCCTTCCCCAGTACCTTCAGCCGCCAGTAATTGTAGGGCAGCGGCGTCAGGAACCCGGCGAGCAGCATGAACGGCAGCGCCCAGAGCGTGAGCTTCGCGCCGCCGACGAGCAGCACGTCCACCAGGTTCATCGCCACCTCCATCGAGATCATGGAGATAAGCGACATGCCGATCGCTGTGCGGAAGGCATCCCTGAGCGACATCTGGCGCACCAGGATCACCGTCTCCAGCATGATCGAGGTGATGAGACCGTTCACCACCGCCAGCGCCATGATCGCCAGGGTCGGCCAGGGAATGCCGGCGAGCTGGAAGTAGAGGATCGTGCCGAGATCGCCGATCGAGCAGCCGGCGAGGCACCAGAGCGTGTTGATCGAGGCCCGTCGCCAGGTGGGGCGGCAGTGCCAATCGACGCGGGTGATCTCATGGACGAAGGTGATGGCCCGCCTCCTTGCGTTGGCGCGACGGCAAACTAGTCTCTCCAGTAGCTGGAGTGTCAAGCGAGGGCGATGTGAATATCGGCGATGCGGCGAGCCGCGCGGGCCTCAGCGTCAAGACCGTGCGCTACTACGACGATGTCGGGCTCATCCGGCCGGAGGATCGCTCCGCCGGCGGCTACCGCCAATATGGCGAGGTGGAGCTGAGAAAACTGGTGTTCGCCCGCCATGCGCGGGCCTTCGGCTTCTCCATCGAGCAGACAAGGGAATTGCTGAGCCTTTACGAGGATCGCGACCGCTCCTCCGCCGATGTGCGCCGGATTGCCGCGGCGCGGTTGGAGGAGATCGACGCGCGCCTCGAAGAGCTCGGCAAGCTGCGGAGCGAGCTTGCCCATCTCGTCCAGGCCTGCCACGGCGACGACCGGCCTGATTGCCCGATCCTGACGAGCTTTGCCGACGACGACTGAGGACGCTCCCGGGTTGCAATCGCCGGATCGTGCAGTACTTTCAGTTCCGCCTCGGGGTGCCCACACGGGCTGAGATGCTTCACGCGAACCCGTTGAACCTGACCCGGACAATACCGGCGGAGGGAAGGCTGCCTCGGCTCCGGGTCCGATGCCTCGCCTCCCCCGCTCTGGTTGGAGGAGGAAGAGGATGCGCCCTCTCGTCATAGGCCTCGCCGCGCTGCTCGCTGCCCCTGCGGCGGCAGAGGATCGGCCGGTGCTCACCATCTACACCTACGACAGCTTCGTCACGGACTGGGGTCCGGGGCCGATGATCGAGCCGCGGTTCGAGGAGATCTGCGGTTGCGACCTGCAGCTCGTGGCGGCGGGCGACGGCGCGGCGTTGCTCTCCCGTCTGCGGCTTGAGGGCGCGCGGACAGACGCCGACATCGTCCTCGGCCTCGACACCTCGCTCACCGCCGACGGCGCCGATCTGGTCCTGCCCCACGGGCTCAGCCCCGCGGTGGAGGTGCCGGTCGAGTGGTCCGACCCCAACTTCGTGCCCTACGACTGGGGCGCCTTCGCCTTCGTCTACGACACCACCAAGGTCGAGGCTGCCCCGACCAGCTTCGAGGAATTGATGGCGAGCGATCTGTCCATCGTCATCCAGGATCCGCGGAGCTCGACCCCCGGCCTCGGCCTCCTGATGTGGGTGAAGCATGTCTACGGCGACGACGCGGCGGAGGCCTGGGCCCGCCTCGCCCCCCGGATCGTCACCGTCACGGCCGGGTGGTCGGAGGCTTACGGCCTGTTCCTGGAGGGCGAGGCCGACATGGTGCTCTCCTACACCACGTCGCCCACCTACCACCTGATCGCGGAGGAAGACGACAGCAAGGCCGCGGCGGTGTTCGAGGAGGGGCACTACCTGCAGATCGAGGTGGCCGGGATCGTGAAGGAGACCGACCAGCCCGAGCTCGCCCGCGCCTTCTTGGAGTTCATGGTGACGGAGGGTTTTCAGGCGGCGATCCCCACGACCAACTGGATGTTCCCCGCCGTGACCCCGGCAGCCGGCTTGCCGGAGGGTTTTGCCGAGCCCCTGGACCCCGCCGATGCGCGCCTGTTCGCGCCGGAGGAGGCCCAGGCCCTGCGCGAGACGGCGCTCGACGAATGGCTGGCCGCGCTCAGCCGCTAGATCGCTTTCCGTCCAGACTGGATCACCGGTTGGAACGGAAACGCAACGACTTGCCCGTCTTGGATGCCGAGGTGACTGAGGCCATCAGATCGAGATCCGCCCTGGGCACCGGGTCCGCGGCCTGGCTGACGGCCGCGTTCGGCTGGGGGGCACTGCTGCTGGTCGCGCTCCTCGCCTTCGGCACGGTGCTCGCCGTGCTGTGGCGGGCGGGCGTCGAGGAAGCGCCCAGCCTCGGCCCGGCGGGTTGGGCTGCGCTGCGCTTCACGGTGCTGCAGGCGGTGCTCTCCACCCTGCTTTCCGTCGCCATCGCCGTACCGCTCGCCCGGGCATTAGCGCGGCGGCGCTTTCCCGGGCGGCGGCCATTGATGACGGTGCTTGGCGCGCCGTTCCTGCTGCCGGTGATCGTCGCGGTCTTCGGCCTCCTCGCGGTCTGGGGGCGCTCCGGTCTCGCCAGCCAGATCGGCGGACAGCTCGGTCTCGCGCCCTTCGACATCTATGGGCTGAGCGGCGTAGTGCTCGCCCACGTCTTCTTCAATCTACCCCTCGTGGCGCGCATTCTGCTCCGCGGGTGGGCCGGTATCCCCGCGGAGCACTTTCGCCTCGCCGCCCAGCTCGGCATGGGGCCCGGCGCCGTCTTTCGCCTGCTGGAGCTGCCGATGCTGCGGGCCGCCGTGCCGGGCGCGGCGCTCCTGGTCTTTCTGCTCTGCGCCACCAGCTTTGCCGTCGCCCTGACCCTCGGCGGCGGACCCCGGGCGACGACGCTGGAGGTCGCGATCTACCAGGCCATCCGCTTCGAGTTCGACCTCGGCCAAGCGGCGCTGCTGGCCGTGGTGCAGTTCGCGCTTTGCGCCGGCGTGGCCCTGGTGGCGCTCCGGGTCGCGCGGGCGGAGGCGTTCGGGCCCGGGCTCGACCGCCCGGTGCTGCGGCCCGATGTGGCGCGGGGCCTTTGGTGCATCGTCGACCGTTTGGTGATCGGCGCAACGGTCCTCTTCATCGGCCTGCCGCTTGTCGCGGTATTGGAGCGGGGTCTCGTGCCGCTCCTCTCCGGCCTGCCGTCGGCGGTCTGGGCGGCGGCGGGGCGGAGCCTTGTGGTGGCGCTCGGCTCGGCCGCCCTGGTCCTGCTGCTGGCGCTCGCCGTCGCGCTGCTGCTCGACCGATTGGCCCATCGCCTGGCCGAGGGCTTGCAGGGTCTAGCGCTTCTCGGGCTCGCCACCTCGCCGATCGTGCTAGGGACCGGGCTGTTCCTCGTCGTGCGGCCGTTTCTCGATCCCTTCGCCCTCGTCCTGCCGGTCACCATGCTAGTGAACGCGGTGATGACCCTGCCCTTCGCGCTTGTCCTCCTCCGGCCGGAGGTTGCGCGGGTCCGGCGGGATTACGGCATGCTGGCCGAAAGCCTCGGCATGGCGGGGAGGCCGTGGCTCCGCCACGTGGTCTGGCCACGGCTTCGGGCACCCATCGGCTTCTCCACCGGGATCGCCGCCGCGCTCTCCATGGGCGATCTCGGCGTCGTGGCGCTCTTTGCGCCGCCCGGGGGCGGGACCTTGCCGCTCGAGATCCAGGGCCTGATGGCGGCCTATCGGATGGAGACGGCAGCGGGGGCGAGCCTGCTGCTCGTCCTCCTCTCCTTTGCGCTCTTCGCCGTCTTCGACCGGGCCGGAAGGTCGTGATGATCCAGGTCGAGGATCTGCGCCTCGCCGTTGGGGATTTCGCGCTGACGGCGGACTTCGAGGTCGCGCGGGGAGAGATCGTCGCCCTGATCGGCCCCTCCGGCGCGGGCAAGAGCCTGCTGTTGCAGGCCATCGCCGGGTTCGAGGAACCGGTGGCCGGCACGCTCTCCATCGACGGGCGGGACATGCACGGCGTGGCGCCGGCGGCCCGGCCGGTCACGCTGCTCTTTCAGGAGCACAACCTCTTTCCCCATCTCAGCGTTGGCCAGAATGTGGGGCTCGGCCGCCGCCCAGATCTGCGGCTGAGGGCCGAGGATCGGGCCGCGGTCGCCGCCGGTCTGGCCGAAGTC
The DNA here is from genome assembly GCA_039180875.1 of Pseudomonadota bacterium. GTDB lineage: Bacteria > Pseudomonadota > Alphaproteobacteria > Rhodobacterales > Rhodobacteraceae > JBCDCY01. Next base: position 22,078 of record JBCDCY010000001.1, read on the forward strand.
GGGCTCGCGGATTTCGAAGAGCGCCGGCCGGGTGATCTCTCCGGCGGGGAGCGTCAGCGGGTGGCGCTCGCGCGCGCGCTGCTCAGGGACCGGCCGGTGGTGCTGCTCGACGAGCCCTTCGCCGCCCTCGGTCCGGCGCAGCGGGCCGAGATGCTGGATCTGGTTCAAGCACTTTCGGAACGGCGCGGCACGACCGTACTGATGGTGACCCATGCGCCGGAGGATGCCCGCCGCATCGCCAATCGCACCGTGCCGGTGGCCGAGGGCCGGGCCGGACCGGCCGGAGAGACCGCGACCTTGCTCGAGACCCCGCCGCCCGCTCTCGCCACCTATCTCGGCAGCGGCTGAGCCCGCGGCTTACTCGTCGTCAGGCCGCTGCCGGTGCTTGATCGGGGCCCAGAGCTGCTTGTTGGTGAGGTAGAGCATCACCGCCAGAAGCGCGAGCAGACCGACGCCGGTCAGGCCCGCCTGCTTGCGCGCCGCAAGCTTCGGCTCGGCCGCCCACATCAGGAAGGCGGCGACGTCCTCCGCCTGCTGTTCGATCGTCGCCTCGGTCTCGTCGGCGTAGAACACGTCGTCGCCCCAGAGCGGCTGACCCATGGCGATCCAGCTGCCGTCGACCAGGGAGTTGCCGTCTTCGTCCTTGCAGGAATCCGGAATGGCGCCGGCCGTGAAGTACTTGTTGTACGCCCCGTCCAGATCGGCATCGAGGCCGCATTCCGGGGTCTCGACATAGCCGATGAGGAGTGAGGCGATGTATTCCGGCCCACCGATGCCCTGCACCAACTGGTTGATGCCGGTGCCATAGGGACCGCTGAAGCCGGCCCGGGCCTTGGCCATCAGGCTGAGGTCCGGGGCGTTCTCCAGAAGCGATCCGGGATAGTGGTCGGTCGGCGTGGCCGGGCGCCAATCGTCGATCTCGGCATCGTAGATCTCGAAGGTCTCGGCATAGGCCCGCATCTCGTCCTCGCTGTAGGACGGGCCTCCGGGATCGGCGAGGGTGCGGAAGGCCACCAGGCGCAGGCCGTGGCAGGCCGAGCAAATCTCAGTGTAGACCTGCAGGCCGCGCTGCAACTGGTCCCGGTCGTAGGTGCCGAGCGGCCCCTCGAACGGAAAGTCGAAGTCCTCGATCGCTGCCGGTGCGCCGGCGGCATGCGCCATCGGAGCCGCGGCGGTGAGCCCGACGGCCGCCGTGGCAGCCAGAAGCAGGGTCTTAAGCGGGCGCATCCTCTCTCTCCCTCCGCTCACTCGGCCGGGCTCGGGACCGAGGCGCCGGCCTTCTTCGGCGTCTCGCCGGCCTCGGGATGGGCGGCATTGAAATCCTCTTCGATCGTCGCCGGCTGCGGCAGCGGCTTCTCGATCACGCCGAGCAGTGGCAGGATGATCAGGAAGTAGGCGAACCAGTAGGCCGATCCGACGAGCGCGATGTAGGGATAGATCCCCTCCGCCGGCAGCGCGCCGACCCAGGTCAGCACGACGAAATCGACGATCAGCACGTAGAAGGCCCAGCGGAACATCGGCCGGTAGCGGCCCGAGCGCACCCGGCTGGTGTCGAGCCAAGGCGCCAGCGCCATCACCACGATCGCGCCGAACATCGCGATGACACCGAAGAACTTGGCGTCGACGATGCCCCCGGTCAGCCAGCTCGACAGCATGACGATCCAGACATCGCCATCGAAGGCCCGCAGGATCGCGTAGAACGGCAGGAAGTACCATTCGGGCACGATGTGCGCTGGCGTCGCCAGGGGGTTGGCCTCGATGTAGTTGTCGGGGTGGCCGAGATAGTTCGGCATGAAGCCGACGATCGCCCAGAAGACGGCGAGGATCACGGCCAGCGCGAACAGGTCTTTGATCACGAAGTAGGGCCAGAAGGGCAACGTGTCCTTCTCCGCCTCCTCCTTCGAGCCGCGGCGCACCTCAACCCCGGTCGGGTTGTTGTTGCCGGTGGTGTGGAAGGCCCAGATGTGGACCACCACCAGACCCGCGATTACGAACGGCAGCAGATAGTGGAGCGAGAAGAACCGGTTGAGCGTGGCGTTATCCACCGCCGGGCCGCCGAGCAGCCAGGTCTGCAACGCCTCGCCGATGAACGGGATGGCGCCGAACAGGCCGGTGATCACCGTGGCGCCCCAGAACGACATCTGACCCCAGGGCAGCACGTAGCCCATGAAGGCCGTGGCCATCATAAGCAGGTAGATCAGCATGCCGATGATCCAGGTGATCTCCCGCGGCGCCTTGTAGGAGCCGTAGAAGAGCCCGCGGAAGATGTGGAAGTAGACCGCGATGAAGAACAGCGAGGCGCCGTTCTGGTGCGCGTATCGGATCGCCCAGCCGGCGTTCACGTTGCGCATGATGTGCTCGACGCTGTCGAAGGCGTGGTCGACATGGGGCGTGTAGTGCATCACCAGGATGATGCCGGTGACGATCTGCAAGACCAGGCAGAAGACCAGCACGATGCCCCAGATCCACATCCAGTTCAGGTTCTTGGGCGTGGGGATCATCAGCGTGTCGTAGAGCAGGCCGACGACCGGCAGGCGGCGGTGCAGCCACTGCTCAGGCTTGGTCTTGGGCTCGTAGTGATCGTGTGGGATGCCGCTCATCTCGCGCCTCCTCAACCGAGCTGAATGATACCGTCTTCCACGAACGTCGCCACCGGGATCGGCAGATTGGTCGGCGCCGGGCCGCGCCGGATCCGTCCCGCCGTATCGTAGTGCGAGCCGTGGCAGGGGCAAAACCAACCGCCGAAATCGCCGGCGCCGTCGCCCAGGGGCACGCAGCCGAGATGGGTGCAGACGCCCTGCATCACCAGCCACTCGCCCGCTTCGTCGAGCGCCCGGTTGGCGTCGATGGCGGGCTCCCCCTCGGCATTGGCGTTGCGCGCATCGCCGTCGGGCAGATCGTCCACCTCGACCGCGCGCGCCGCCTCGATCTCTGCCTGGGTACGGCGCCGGATGAAGATCGGCTTGCCGAGGAACAGCACGCTGATCTGCGTGCCTTCGGCGACGCCCGAGACGTCGACGCGGATGGACGAAAGCGCCTGGACATCGGCGCTCGGGTTCATCTGGTCGACCAGCGGCCAGACGGCGGCCCCCGCCGTCACCACGCCCACACCGCCAGTGGCGATGTAGAGAAAATCACGGCGATCGCCGTTCACCTCGTCCGTGTGGGCCATCCTGGCCTCCCTCAAGTCCTTCTCGGTACGCCCGCTGGCGCTCTTACCTACCTTCGGTCCTGAAACGCAATCTGCGCTTGGAGGGAAGCCCCGACGCCCCCCGGAAGTTCCCCTGTCTCAGACGTCCCAACGCCTTAGATGCCGCGCCCGCTCCTTCGGGCAAGAAGAAAGCGCGATTTGCCACCGCGGCGATGCGACGCCCTGTCCTCGTCTTGCCGGCGCCTTTGTGCCTGCGCCTGTCCGGCGCGGTCATTCTCCGGAGGCGCGGTCTACCCCCGTCGGCGGCGGATTTCCAGTTCCGTTTGGAGACAATAATCCGTGAGCCGGGCGGGCGAGAGTGGCGCATGGCCGCAGGACGAGGCGGCGACGCCCCGGCTCCCATCACAACTGCGAACGAGGGCGTGAGCATCCTGAAATCCGGGCGGAAAGGGCCCGGGGCGGCCCCTATCTGCGATCACAACCAAGGAGGCCCGCATGACCCGCCACGATCCGATGCTCACCCGCCGCGCCGCGCTGATGTTCGCTGCCACCGCCGCCGCACTCGCCCCCGCGCCGAGGGTGGAGGCCGCGCCCCGCTCGGAACTGATCGACGGGCCGTGGCAGCGCTTCGGCAATGGCGGCGACCCCGATCACGCCGCCTGGGATGCGATCCTGTCGCGGCACCTGCGCCTCGGCAGCGACGGCGTCGCGCTGTTTGATTATGCGGGGGCCTCGCTGCCGGAGGTCACGGCCTATGTCACGACGCTCGAGGCCGTGGATCCGACCAGCCTGTCGCGCGACGCGGCCTTCGCCTACTGGGCCAACCTCTACAACGCCGTCACCATCCAGGTGGTGCTGGAGAACTGGCCGGTGAGCTCGATCCTGCGGATCGGCGGCAGCCTGTTCTCCCCCGGACCGTGGAAGGACAAGCGCACGACGGTGGCCGGCGTCGCCCTGTCGCTCGACGATATCGAGCACGGCATCCTCCGCCCGGTTTGGGGCGACGCCCGGGTGCACTACGCGGTCAACTGCGCCTCGATCGGCTGCCCGAACCTGAAGGCGACGTCGTGGCGGGCGGCGGAACTCAGCAGCGCTCTCGACGCGGCCGCGCGGGACTATGTGAACCACCCGAGGGGCGCCCAGGTCAGTGGGGGCAGCCTGCGGGTGTCCTCGATCTACGACTGGTTCCAGGCCGATTTCGGCGGCACCGACTCAGGCGTCATCAGCCACCTGCGCCAGTACGCGGCCCCCGATCTCGCCGCTCAGTTGGCCGGCATCAACCGGATCGCCGGCGACGACTACGACTGGAACATCAACGCAGCCTGAGGGGGCTGTGGGGAGCGCAGAAAACCAAGACAGGTCTTCCGGCCGTCGTCCAAGCCGAGAAGATCGCGCTCCCCACACGCCAACCTCAAGTGAGTGAGCCGCCTGGCCGGGTCGGGAGTATGTCCTGCGTCCGGTCCGGCCGCACGGTGCGTCGGCTCAGGTACTGCGCTCAATGACATAGCGCGCGACCGAGCGCAGCATGTCGGCCTTCGGGCCGAAGGGGTCGAGATGGGCGGCCGCGCGGTCCACCTCTTCCCGCGCCCGCGCCTTCGCCCCCTCTAGGCCCAGGAGGGAGACAAAGGTGGCCTTCCCGGCCGCCTCATCCTTCCTCAGCCGCTTGCCGGCCGCAGCCTGATCGCCCTCCACATCCAGCACGTCGTCCTGGATCTGGAAGGCGAGACCGACCGCACCGGAATAGGCCGAGAGCGCCGCCTCTGCCCCGGTCCCCGCCTCCGCCAGGATCGCGCCGCTTTCGCCAGCATAGGTGATGAGCGCGCCGGTCTTGAGCGCCTGGAGCCGCGTGACCTCGGCTAGGTCGAGCGGCACGGCGGCGGTCTCGGCCGCGATGTCGATCGCCTGGCCGCCCACCATGCCGGCAACCCCGGCCGCCCGGGCAAGCCCGGCCATCAGGCGCGCCCGCACCTCGCCCATGGCGTGGGTGGCGGGATCGGCCAGGATGGCGAACGCCTCGGTCTGCAAGGCGTCGCCGGCCAGCACCGCCGTCGCCTCGTCCCATTTCACATGCACCGTGGGCTGGCCCCGGCGCAGGTCATCGTCGTCCATGCAGGGCAGATCGTCGTGCACCAGGCTGTAGGCGTGCAGACATTCGAGCGCGGCGCCCACCCGGTCCGCCTGGGCCGGCGCGGCCCCCAGCATCTCCGCCCCTTCGACCGCCAGAAAGGCGCGCAGCCGCTTGCCGCCGGCCAGGGCCGCGTGGCGCATCGCATCGCGGATCTGGCCATCGCCTCCGCCATCGCCCGGGGTGAGCAGCATCGTGAGCGTCGCCTCGGCCCGCGCCGCGACGATGGCCAGGCGGGCGCGGAAGGCGTCCGTCATCTCAGTCGGTCTCGACCGGGGTCGCACCGGTCGCCGCACCCTCGGCCCCGGTGGTGATCTGGGCGACCCGCGCCTCGGCCGCCTGCAGGCGCGCCTCGCAATGGGCCTTCAATGCCGCCCCACGCTCGTAGAGAGTGATCGAGTCCTCCAGCGGCACATCGCCTGCTTCGAGCTTGCTGACGATCGCCTCGAGCGCGGCCATCGCCTCCTCGAAGCTCATCTCGTCGACCGGCGTCTTCGCCTCGCTCTCAGCCATTGCCCCGCTCCATCAGTACCGCCACGTGGGCCGCCGTCGACGCCGCCAGCGCCTCCAGATCATATCCGCCTTCGAGTGTCGAGACGAGGCGGCCGCCGGCATGGCGCGCGGCGAGATCGGCGAGCTTTTCCGTCACCCAGACGAAGTCGCTCTCATCCAGCGCCAGGTTGGCGAGCGGATCGGCCTGGTGGGCATCGAAGCCGGCGGAGATCAGCACGAGCTCCGGCGCGAAGGCATCGAGCTCCGGCAGAATACGCTCACCGACGGCGCGGCGGAAGACGGCGCCGTCCGCCCCGGGCGGCAGGGGCACGTTCAGGATCTGATCTGCGCTGCCCCTCTCCTCCGCCGCGCCGGTGCCGGGATAGAGCGGCATCTGGTGGGTGGAGGCGAAGCGGATACGCGGCTCCTCCCACAGCACGTCCTGGGTGCCGTTGCCGTGATGTACGTCGAAATCGACGACCGCCACCCGGGAGAGGCCGTGATGGTCGAGCGCGTGCAAAGCGCCGACGGCGATGGAGCTGTAGAAGCAGAAGCCCATGGCCTGGGCCCGCTCGGCATGGTGGCCGGGCGGCCGGACGGCGCAGAAGGCATTGGCGGCGCCGCCCGAGAGCACCAGATCGACCGCCGCGACCACCGCCCCGGCGGCGCGGCGGGACGCGATCTCCGAGCCCGGCGTGGCGTAAGTATCGGGGTCGAGGGGGACCTGACCGCTCTCCGGCACCGCCTTGGCCATGCGGGCGAGATGGGCGGTTGGATGGGCCCGAAGCAGCGCCTCATCCGTCGCCGGCGGCGCCTCCCATCGGTCGAGATTGGCGAATTTCGGCGCATCGAGGGCGGCGAGCACTGCCTCAAGCCGCGCCACCCGCTCGGGATGGCCCTCCGGCGTCACGTGGGTCAGGCAATCGGGATGGGTGAAGAGCGCCGTCGTCATCCGCGCAGGCTAGAGCAAAATCCGGTCAACCGGAATCGGAAATCGCTTCCTCACGATCAGCAAGATGCTGATCGCGAACGCAATTTCCGATGCGAGATGCGTAGTCGGACCGGATGTTCGGCCGGCATCGCTCCGCCGGTCCGGGCAGCGGCGGGGATGCAGGCGACGCCAAGATCGCTTAGCCTGGCGACGAAACCAAGTTCGGGAGCTGCCCCATGCGCATCCATGGTCTGACCGCCCTCCTCCTGTTCGCCGCACCGACGGCCCATGCCAACGAGCCGTTCGTCGCGCCGGTAAACCAGGAGATCGCCATCGCCATCGAGTCCGAAGTCGTGCGGGTGGTGAGCGAGGTCTACGGCGCAAACGCGGTCCTCGACACCAGCCCGGGGGAGGAGGTGCCGGCCGCCGTCATCGACGCGATCCAGGAGACCCAGCGCGTGCCCGACAGCGTCCGCCTCCGCCCGGTGCCCGACCGGCTAGAGGGCCGGCTGCCGCAGACCGCCGACGGCACGACCTGGCATCGCCTCGGCGACCATCTCCTGGAAATCGACGGCAACGGCCGGGTGCTCGCCACCGTGCTCGAGGTGCTGCCCTAAGCCCCGGCCGTCCCGGAAATCGACCAAGTCGATTGTCCGGGACCTCGCCGCGCCCCCTCGCCGCGCCCCCTCGCCGCACTCCTCAGTGCGCCACCATGGTGAGCAGCTGATACTCCGCCACCTGCTCCCCGTCCTGGTTGGTGAGCGTCACATGCCAGCGCACCTCGCCATACTCGTCGTTGCGCTTGGTCTTCTTCAGCGCCACGAGCCGCACCGCGATGCGGTCGCCGGGGCTGACGGGTTTCTGGAAGCGCAGCCCATCGAGGCCGGTATTGGCGAGCACCGGCCCCGGATCGGGATCGACGAAAAGCCCCGCGGCGAAGGAGAGCAGCAGATAGCCGTGCGCCACCCGGCCCGGGAAGAACGGATTGGCCGCGGCCGCAGCTTCGTCCATGTGGGCATAGAAGGTGTCGCCGGTGAACTCCGCGAAATGCTCGATATCGGCGAGCGTCACCTCCCGCGCCTCGGTCACCAGGGTCTCGCCGACGGAAAGCTCGCCAAAGCGCTTGCGGAAGGGGTGGCGGCCCGGATCGTGCTCCGCCGCCCCGGGGATCCAGGTGCCGCCGACGGCGGAGAGCATGTCGGGCGAGCCCTGCACGGCCGTGCGCTGCATGTAATGCATGACACCGCGCACGCCCCCCATCTCCTCCCCCCCGCCGGCCCGGCCCGGCCCGCCATGGGTGAGGTGCGGCAGGGGCGAGCCGTGGCCCGTGGCCTCGCCCATCGAGGTGCGGTCGTTGATGTAGAGCCGGCCGTGCCAGGCGGCGGCGCCGATCGCCACACCCCGCGCCACCGCCGGATCGTGGGTGATGACAGAGGCGACGAGCGACCCGCCACCACGGTTCAAGAGCGCCACGCCATGATCGAGATCGCGGTAGCCCATGATCGTGGAAACCGGCCCGAAAGCCTCGACGGCATGCACCGCCTCCGCCCCGTCGGGGTCGGGGCAGCGAAAGAGCATGGGCGGCAGGAAGGCGCCGCGGACGGGATCGGCGCCGTCCACCTCGAAGGCGTCCGGGTCGCCCGCCACCCGCTGGCATTCGCCGGCGAGCACCGCGACCTTCTCCAGCACATCGGCCTTTTGCGCGGCCGAGGCGAGGGCGCCCATCCGCGTGGTCTCGAGCGCCGGATCGCCGATCCTGGTCCTGGCGAGCCGCGCGGCGAGCGCCTCCGTCACCGGATCCACCATCGCCTCCGGCACCAGGATGCGGCGAATGGCGGTGCATTTCTGGCCCGCCTTCGCCGTCATCTCCCGCGACGCTTCCTTGACGAACAGCTCAAACTCCGGCGCGTCGGGGGTGACATCGGGCCCGAGGAGCGAGGCGTTCAGGCTGTCCTGCTCGGCGATGAAGCGGGTGGCGTTGGCCAGGAGGTTCGGCCGGGCGCGCAGGCTGAGCGCCGTCTCGGCCGAGCCGGTGAAGCTCAGCACGTCCTGCGGGCCGAGATGATCGAGCAGATCGCCGGCGCCGCCCGCCACCAACTGGATCGCGCCCTCGGGCAGAAGGCCGCTTTCGATCATCATGCGAAACGCGGCTTCGGCGATGTAGGCGGTGGCGGTCGCGGGCTTCACGATGGCCGGGACGCCGGCGAGCAGGGTCGGCCCGAGCTTCTCCAGCATCCCCCAGACCGGGAAGTTGAAGGCGTTGATGTGCACCGCGACGCCCTGGAGCGGCACGGCGATGTGCTGGCCAAGGAACGTCCCCTGCCGCGACAGCTGCTCGACCTCACCGTCGAGATAGACATGGGCGTCCGGCAGCTCCCGCCGGCCCTTGGAGGAGAAGGTGCGGAGCGTGCCGATACCGCCGTCGACGTCGATCCAGGAATCGGCCCGGGTGGACCCAGCGTGGAGGGAGAGCGCATAAAGCGCCTCCTTCCGCTCGCGGAGCCAGATCGAGAGGTCCTTCAAGAGATAGGCCCGGTCGTGAAACGTCATGGCCCGAAGCGCCGGGCCGCCGACCGTGCGGGCATGGGCGACCATCGCGGCGAAGTCGAGCGCCCCGGTCCCGGCCTCTGCCACCGTCTCTCCCGTCACGGCGGAAGCGATGGGCCGCGGGTTCGCCGGCGCCACCCAGCGTCCGGCGGCGTAACTCTCGAGTGCCAGCACCATGGTCGTCCTTCCTCAGTGTGTTTGCGTAAGGCGGTCGTCGCGCCCGAAGAGAAGCCCGAAGAGATGAATGCCTCCGGCGGGGATATTTTGGTCACTGCGAAGAAGGGGGTCCTTTCGCATTGGCTCAAGTATCCCGGGGGGAATTGCTCCGCAGGAGCAAGGGGGGCAGCGCCCCCGACATCGCCGCATCAGGAGACCCATGCCGGCAGATGCGTATAGCCCCGGAAGCGCAGCCGCGGCGAACGCGCACCCCGGCCGTCCAGCCCGAACTCCGGGAAGCGCTGCAGGAACCGCCCGATCGCCACCCGCCCCTCCATCCGCGCGAGCGTCAGCCCGACGCAGGTATGGGGACCGCCGGCGAAGGCCAGGTGCCTGTTCGGCCGGCGGGCGAGGTCCAGCCGCTCCGGGTCGCCGAACTGGGCCGGATCGCGGTTCGCGGCGCCGATGCAGAGGTGGAGGTTGACGCCCGCCGGGATGCGGCTGCCGCCGATCTCCACCGGCGCCGTCGTCAGGCGGTTGCCGAACTGGTTGGGGCTTTCGAAGCGCAGGAACTCGTCGACCGCCGTCTCGATCAGCTCCGGCTCCGCGATGAGCCGGGCCCGGGCCGCGCAGTCCGCTGCGAGCGCGCCGAGGGCGTTGCCGATCAGGTTGGTCGTCGTCTCGTGCCCGGCATTGAGGATGAAGATGCAGTTCTGCACGAGCTCGACGAGGGAGAGGCCGCCGCCCGCATCCGCCGCCAAGAGCCGTGTCAGCACATCGGTCTCCGGGTCGCCCGGCCGGGCCCGGCGCCGTGCGATCAGATCCTCGAGGTAGGCGCTGAAGTCGCGCACGGCAGCATTGCCGCGCGCCTCTTCCTCCACCGTCAGCACCGGCTCGAGCGCGCCGAGGATGGCGAGCGACCAGTCGCGGAGCGGCCCGCGCTCGCCCCGCGGGATATCGAAGAGGTTGCCGATCACCTCGACCGGGATCGCCGCGGCATAGTCCTCGATCAGATCGACCCGGCCGGCGAGCCCGTCGAGCAATCCGTCGACCAGGACCACCAGCCGCGGCTCCATCCGCGCCAGCGCCCGGGGCGTCATCGCGCCCACCATGATCTTGCGCACGCGGGTGTGGAGCGGCGGGTCGCTGAAGACGAGCGACGTGGTGTGGTGGGTGAAGAGCGGGCTCCCCTCCCCGTATTTTGGTCCGAAGACCGCCACCTTGTCGGAGCTGAAGGCCCGAGTGTCGCGATAGACCCGGTCGAGATCCTGCCAGTGGGTGAGCAGGCGGGAGCCGTCGGGTTGCTCCAGCACCCGCCCCTCGCGCCGAAGCGCGGCGTAGACCGGATAGGGATCGTCGATGAACCCCGCGGGCGGGGCGCTCAGATCGAAGCCGATGGTCTCGGTGCTCAGGGACACCTGGGGCCTCGTTGTGTTACGAAATTTCCGCGATCATTGACGAATTCGTAACATGTGTAAATACTCCGGCGCCGATGGCGGAGATCTCCATGCCCCTCACTCACCAGGATATTGGCGATGGCGGCCTGAGCGCCCAGGATCGGGCCGAGCGCAGCGCGGCCGTGATGTGGGCGAACGACCGGGCCTCTGCCTGGCTCGGCGCCCGGATCGAGGCGATCGCGCCTGGCCGCGCCACCCTGGCGATGGAGGTCGCGGCACACCATTGCAACGGCCACGGCATCTGCCATGGCGGCTTCATCTTCACCCTGGCCGACTCCGCCTTCGCCTTCGCCTGCAACAGTTACAACGAGCGCGCGGTGGCCCAGACCAACCAGATCACCTATCTCACCCCGGGGCGGGAGGGCGATCGCCTGATCGCCACGGCGACGGAGGTGGCGCGCTCCGGCCGCACCGGGATCTACGACGTGACAGTGGCCGTCGAAGATGCGGTCATCGCCACCTTCCGCGGCCAGTCCCGCACCATCGGCGGGCAGCATTTCGAGGAGGACACGGGCCATGGCTGACGCCTTTCTCTGCAACGGCACCCGCACGCCCATCGGCCGCTTCGGCGGCGCGCTCTCCTCGGTCCGGCCGGATGACCTCCTGGCCCATGTGATCGCGGCCACCATGGCGGCGGCGTCGGATCTGCCGGGCGAGGCGATCGACGACGCGATCATGGGCTGCGCCAACCAGGCGGGCGAGGACAACCGCAACGTCGCCCGGATGGCCACCCTGCTCGCTGGCCTGCCGGACAGCGTGCCGGCCGCCACGGTCAACCGGCTCTGCGGCTCCGGCCTCGACGCCATCGGCACCGCCGCCCGCGCCATCGCGGCGGGCGAGGCGGAGGTGGTGCTCGCCGGCGGGGTCGAATCCATGTCCCGCGCGCCCTTCGTCATGGGCAAGGCGGAGCAGCCCTTCAGCCGCAAGGCCGAGATCTTCGACACCACCATCGGCTGGCGCTTCGTCAATCCGAAGATGGCGAAGACCCACGGCACCCATTCGATGCCCGAGACGGCGGAGAACGTGGCCGAGGATTTCCAGATCTCTCGCGCCGATCAGGACGCCTTCGCGCTGCGCTCCCAATCCCGGGCGGCGGCGGCCCAGGGGAACGGTAGGCTGGCCAAGGAGATCACCTCCGTCACCATTCCGCGGCGGAAGGGCGACCCGGTCGTCGTGGAGGCGGACGAGCATCCGCGCGAGACCACCCTTGAAAAACTCGCGAGCCTGCCGACGCCGTTCCGCGAGGGCGGCACGGTGACGGCCGGCAATGCCTCCGGCGTGAACGACGGCGCCGCGGCGGTGATCGTCGCCTCGGCCGCGGCGGTGGAGCGCTACGGCCTCACCCCCATGGCCCGGATCGCCGGGATGGCGACGGCCGGCGTGCCCGCCCGGATCATGGGGATCGGCCCGGCGCCGGCGACGGAGAAACTGCTCGACCGGCTGGGCCTCAAGATCGGCGATATTGACGTGATCGAGCTGAATGAGGCCTTCGCCGCGCAAGCCCTCGCCGTCACCCGGCAGCTGGGCCTGCCGGACGATGCCGAGCACGTGAACCCCAATGGCGGGGCCATCGCCCTCGGCCATCCCCTCGGCGCCTCCGGCACACGCCTGGCGCTCACGGCAGCCCATGAATTGGCGGAGCGGGATGCGGGTCGCGCGCTCTGCACCATGTGCATCGGCGTTGGCCAGGGCATCGCCCTGATGCTGGAGAAGGTCTGAGCGTGCTCCGCCTGGCGGCCCTCGCTCTCTGCCTAATCGCCGGCCCGGCCGCGGCCGAGACCTGCGATGCCTTCCGCCAAGCGCCGCTCCACAGCGTCAACCTCCCTCCGACGGATCCCGGCGGAGAGCCGCGGACCGCGTGGATCTCGGTACAATACGACGCAAGGGAGCCCGCCGAAGGCGGACCGCTTGGTAAGCCCATCCTCCGCGCCGCGCTCGATCTCGCGACGGGCGGACCGGCCGCGGTGCCGGAAGACACGCTGACGCTCCGCATTGCCACGCCCACCACCGCGCAGATCCAGCCCTTCGTGGGCTCGGGCTGGGTGAGGCACGCAGCGCATGCCGGTGAAACCCGCCAGATGTCGACAGGCATGGGCCGGGTGGAGCTCGGCCCCGCGGACGCGGACGGCTTCCGCCCGGTCCTCGGCGCGCGGGACGACCCGCGGCCGGCCGACTTCTTCCTTCGCCGCGATGCCGACGGGCGCATCACCGCGAGCCTCCACTGCTCCGCGGCCGACTGCACCCTGATCATCGACGCCGCCGAGACCCGCGTCAGGGCCCGCTTCGACGCCCGTCATCGCCCGCAGCTCGACGTGGTCGAGGCGCTGGCCCGCCGCTTCACCGCCTGTCTCTTCGAGCCGCCGGCATGAGCGGCCATCTGGGAGGATGAGATGCCCCGGGACCTGACCCCCGACCGCGCCGATCTCGACCCGATCGAAATCGCCAGCCGTGACGAGATCGCGGCGCTGCAGCTGAAGCGCCTGAAATGGTCGCTGGCCCACGCCTACATGCACGTGGCGCACTACCGCGAGGCGTTCGAGGCGGCGGGCGTCCACCCCGACGATCTGCAATCGCTCGAGGATCTGGCGAAGTTCCCCTTCACCACTAAGGCCGATCTGCGGGCGCAATACCCCTTCGGTATGTTTGCCGTGCCCCAGACGGAGGTGGAGCGCATCCATGCCTCCTCCGGCACCACCGGCCGGCCGACAGTGGTGGGCTACACCCGGAACGATCTGAAGACCTGGGCTGAGTGCGTCGCCCGCTCCATGCGCGCCTCGGGCACCCGGCCCGGGGACATGGTGCACGTGGCCTATGGCTACGGCCTCTTTACCGGCGGCCTCGGCGCGCACTATGGGGCGGAGCGGCTGGGCTGCACCGTCATCCCGATCTCCGGCGGCATGACCGAGCGCCAGGTGACGCTGATCGAGGATTTCCGGCCGACCACCATCATGGTCACCCCCTCCTACTTCCTCTCGGTGCTCGACGAGTACCGCGCGCGCGGCCTCGACCCGCGCCAAAGCCCGCTCGAGGTCGGGATCTTCGGGGCCGAGCCCTGGACCGACGCGATGCGGGCCGAGATCGAGGAGGCGTTCGACATGCACGCCGTCGACATCTACGGCCTCTCCGAGGTGATGGGCCCCGGCGTCGCCAACGAATGTGTGGAGACCAAGGACGGCCTGCACATCTGGGAGGATCATTTCTACCCCGAGGTCATCGACCCGGAGACCGGCGCGGTACTGCCCGACGGCGAGGAGGGGGAGCTGGTCTTCACCTCGCTCACCAAGGAGGCCTGCCCGATCATCCGCTACCGGACCCGCGATCTCACCCGCCTGCTGCCGGGCACGGCGCGCAGCGTACGGCGGATGCAGAAGGTCACGGGCCGCTCCGACGACATGATGATCGTGCGGGGCGTGAACGTCTTCCCCAGCCAGATCGAAGAGCAGCTCATGAAGGTCGGGGCGCTGGCGCCCCACTATCAGATCGTGCTCACCAAGGATGGGCCGATGGACGTGATGACAGTGGCCGTCGAGGCCCTGCCGGGGGTGGAGGAGGCGGCCCGCGCCGAAGCCGCCGCGGCGCTCGCCGGCCAGATCAAGGGGGTGATCGGGGTCTCGGCCAAGATCGACGTCGGCGCGCCCGGCAGCGTCGAGCGCTCCGCCGGCAAGGCGCGGCGCGTGCTCGATCAGCGCGGCGGAGGATGACGCCGGGCGCGCGCCTCCGCAGCCACCGGGGCCGAGCGTCGCCCGATCCGCTCCAGCCCCTTCTCAGCCACTTGCACACCGGACCCCTGCGGGTCTGGTCTCTGGTCATTACCGTCTTCGGCGATGCCATTCTGCCGCGGAGCGGGCGGGTGGCGATGGCGACCTTGCAGGAGCTGATGGCGCGCCTCGACATCGGCGCGGGGACACTGCGCACCGCGCTTTCGCGCCTGGCGCAGGAGAACTGGGTGACCCGGGAACGGGCTGGGCGGGCCGCCTTCTATCGCCTCGCGGCGGAGGGCGAGCGGGATTTCGACGAGGCGGCGCGGCGCATCTATGCCGCCGGCCCGCCGGGATGGGGCGGGCAGTGGACCATCCTGCTCACCGCCGCATCGTCGCCGCGGGAGCGCCAGCATTGGCAGCGCCTGGGCTTCGGCCAGACCCATCCCGGCACGTTCGTCCGGCCGGAGACGGAGTTGATGCCGCCGGTCGAGCCGGAGGCCGACGCCCTCCTCTTCCGCGAGGCATCACTGGCCAGCGATCTGCCGCACGACACCTGGCCGCTGGAGGAGATCGCCGCCGCCTACGCGACGGTGGCCGAACTGATTGCCGCGACCGATGCCGCGCTTGGGGAGGGCACACCCGTGCCGCTCGACGCGATCGCCGCCCGGGTGCTGCTGATCCATGCTTGGCGCCGGGCGGTGTTGCGCGATCCCGGGCTGCCGCCGGCGCTGCTGCCTTCAGACTGGCCGGCCGAACCGGCGCGGGCGGCGCTGCGCACCGTCTACCAGCGCCTGTTGGCCCCGAGCGAGGCCTGGCTCGACGAGGCGGCGCGGCGAAGCGGCGGGGTGCCGGCTCAGACCGATCCGCGCATCTTCTCCCGCTTCGGCTGAACCTCCGCCGCGCGGCGCAAGACCCAGAGCATGGCCAGCCCGCTTACCACGGCGCCGGCCAGCAACCCCGTGCGCAGATCGAAAAGATCGCCGAGCGCGCCGAGCAGGATCGCCCCGAAGGCGGCCGAGCCGATGCCGACGACGATCCAAAGGCTCATCACCCGGCCCCGCATGTCGTCGGTCAGCCGCACCTGGATCGCCGACTGCATGCCGATCCCCACCGTCGCGCCACAAAAGCCGAGGCCGGCCGCGATCAGCAAGGCGCCCCACCAGACCGGCATCAACGCCAAGGCCACGACCAGCACAATCCCCGCTGCCGCCGCCCAGACGGAGGCCCGCGGCAGCCCCGCCCCCTCGTAAGGCGGGCGTGTCGCCATGCGGAGCGAGGCGACGAGCGCCCCCGCACCCCCCATCGCCGTGATCTGGCCGAGGCCGGTCGCACCCTCGGCGAACAGCCCGTCAGCGATCGCTGGCAGGATCTCCAACGTACCGCGGCCTACCAATGCAAAGAGCCCGGTGAGGATCATCGCCCGGCGCACTATGGGCATCGCGGCCGCGTGGCGCACCCCGTCGCGCAGGGCCGACAGTACCCGGGGCGGGGTCGCCGTTGCCTCCACCTCGCGCGGGCGCAGGCGCACCACGGCCAGCGCGAGGAAGAGCGGCACGAAGAGCGCCAGGTTCACCACCAGCGTCGCCCCCGTACCTATTGCCCCGATCAACACGCCGGCCACCGCCGGGCCGAGCAGGCGGGTGAGGTTGAAGTTCACGGAGACGACGGAGATCGAGCTCGCGATGTCCTCCGTCGGCACCAGGCGCGGGGCGAGCGCCATGCGCACCGGGTGATGGGCCGAGGTGACGACGCCGATCAGCACCGTCAGCACCACCAGAAGCGGCGGTGACATCGCGCCGGTGATCTGCACGACGCAGAGAATGGCCGTGAGGCTCGCCAGTATCGCCTGCACAGTCAACGCTCCGCGCCGAAGCTCGATCCGGTCGGCCAGCACGCCAAAGAACGGGCCGGAGACCATCACGGGCGCGAAGATCAGGAAGGCGATCAGGCCGACGAAACTCGCCGAACCGGTCAGATCCCAGGCGATCCAGCCGATCACCACGCGCTGCAGCCACATGCCGGTGAGGCCGAAGAAGCTGCCGATGACATAGATCCGAAAGGTCGGGTGGCGAAGCGCGCGGGGAACCATGACCCAGATGTAGCGGAGTGCCCGGCCCGCGGCCAGTTTCGCCCGGCGCCGCCCCGAGCCTTGCAATAGACGCAGATCGGGTCTGCAAAGACAGCAGTTGTTGCAGTGCAGCAAAATCCCACATGCAGTCCATGCCCATCGCCCGAGACGTCCCGGCCGAGCGGTGGGCCGAGGGGAGCCGGGCAAAACCGACATCTACGGAGTACGACCTATGGCACATTCAGCCATCCACAGCCGCGTCGGCGGCCTGCTGCCCGCGGCCCTGCTGCACCGCGTCGAAAGCCTCGCGCTGCGCTTCTGGCGGTGGCGGCAGTATGAGAGCACGCTGGCCGCGCTCAACGCGCTCGACCAGTCGACGCTCGACGACCTGGGCCTGAGCCGGTGGAGCCTGCCGGACGTGGCCCATCAGGCCGTCTACGGCACCCGCCCGGCCCGCTAAGGACCGGGCGACCTAGGCCTGAGGGGAGACCAGGGCCAGCACGATCGTGACGCTCAGCACGCTCAGCACCGTCGAGATCAGGATGGCGGCTGAGACGCGCTGGGCGGCGATGCCGTAGTGCTGGGCCAGGATGAAGACATTGCCCGCCACCGGCATCCCGGCAGAGGCAATGGCGATGGCGGCCAGGAACGGGTCGACGTCGAAGACCAGCAGCATCGCCGCGGCCACCGCCAGCGGGTGCAGCACCAGCTTCACGAACGACAAGCCGACGGCGGCGGAGCGTCGCCGGTCGGCCGATTGCTGGGCCAGCGAACAGCCGATGGCGAAGAGCGCGCAGGGCGTCGCCGCGGCCCCGAGGATGGTGAGGAAGTCGTCGATCGGGCCGGGCAGCGCCCAGCCGCTCGCCGACCAGGCAAGCCCCGCCACCACCGACAAGATCATCGGGTTACGGGCGAGCCCCAGCAGCGCCGTCGCCACGGTGCGCAGACCCCCGCCGCCGCGACCGGCTTCCACCACCATCACGATTAGCGAGCCGAAGACCACGAGGTCGACCACCAGACCCATCAGCACCGGCAGGGCGGCCGCCTGGCCGTAGAGCGCCACGAACATCGGCAGGCCAAGAAAGCCGACATTGCCGATGGTCGCCGTCTGCGCCTCGAACGCCGCGACCGCCACCGCCTCCTTCCGCAGGAGCCCCGCGGCGAGCACCAGGATGTAGAGCACTGCCGTCGCCGCGAGATAGGCCAGCAGGAACTCCGGGTTCCAGATCTGCTCCACCGGCAGGGTTGCAGCCAGGCGGAACAGCATGGCCGACAGGGCGAAGTAGAAGACGAAGCGGGTGAGGATCGCCGCCGCATCGGCCGGGAAGACGCCCCGCAGGCTCGCCAGCCAGCCGCAGCCGATCAGGGCAAAGAACGGCAGGGTCTGCAGAAAGATCGGCAGCATCGGGCCTCAGCGCCGGGGCGGCTTGGCGTGCGTCGGGCGCGCGCGCCCTCTCACCCCTTGCCCCGCGATCGGGTCTTGGGCTTCAGCCGCATCCGGGCCGGGCGGGTCGCCGTGTCGACCTCGAACCCCGCCTTCTCCAGCAGATCCGACAGCTTGCGGCTGCCGAAGGTGCGCGGATCGAAGTCGGGGTGGGTCGCCTGCAATTGCTGCCCGAGCGGGCCGAGCCGGACCCAGCCGTCATCGTCATCACACGCCTCCATGGCGGCGCGGACGAGGGGGGCGACGGCCGACGGCTTCTCGGTCTTCGCCTTGGTGCCGGGCGCTTTCTCACCTTCCACATCGCCAAGGTTCTCGACGTAGAAGAAGCGCTTGCAGGCCTGGCGAAAGGCCTCCGGCGTCTTGCGCTCGCCGAAGCCGTAGACGTCGAGCCCCTGTTCCCGGATCCGGCTGGCGAGCCGGGTGAAATCGCTGTCGGAGGAGACCAGGCAAAAGCCGTCGAAACGCCCCGAATGGACCAGATCCATCGCGTCGATCACCAAGGCGATGTCGGAGGAGTTCTTGCCCACCGTATTGGCCGGCTGCCAGAACGGCACGATGGCGAGCGGCGCCAGCTTCTTCTCCCAGGCCCGGAGCTGGCCGGTGGAGAAGTCACCGTAGAGCCGACGGACGGAGGCCTCGCCCAACGTCGCGATCTCCTTGAACACAGCATCGGCCACCCGGGGCGAGGTGTTGTCGGCGTCGATCAGGACAGCGAGAAGGGGGGGACGGGCCTCCGCGCTCTGGCCCCACGCCATCAGTAGGCCACGACCGTGCGGATGGATTCCCCGGCGTGCATCATCTCGAAGCCCTGGTTGATCTCACAAAGGCCGATCTGGTGGGTGATCATCGGGTCGATCTCGATCTTTCCGTCCATGTACCAGTCGACGATCTTCGGCACGTCGGTGCGGCCCCGCGCGCCGCCGAAGGCCGTGCCGCGCCAGACCCGGCCGGTGACGAGCTGGAAGGGCCGGGTAGAGATCTCCGCCCCTGCCGGCGCCACGCCGATGATGACGCTTTCGCCCCAGCCCTTGTGCGCACTCTCAAGCGCCGCGCGCATCACCTCGACATTGCCGGTGGCATCGAAGGTGTAGTCGGCGCCGCCCTTCGTCAGGTTGACGAGGTAGGGCACCAGATCGCCCTCCACCTCCTTGGGGTTGACGAAATCGGTCATGCCGAAGCTCTCGGCCATCGCGATCTTGCCGGGATTGACGTCGACGCCGACGATCTGATCGGCACCGGCCAATCGCAAGCCCTGGATGACGTTGAGGCCGATGCCGCCGAGGCCGAAGACGATGGCCCGGCTGCCGGGCTCGACCTTCGCGGTGTTGAGGACCGCGCCGATCCCGGTGGTCACGCCGCAACCGATATAGCAGACCTTCTCGAACGGTGCGTCCTCGCGGATCTTGGCCACCGCGATCTCCGGCAACACGGTGAAGTTCGAGAAGGTCGAGGTGCCCATGTAGTGAAAGATCGGCTCGCCATCGAGGGTGGTGAAGCGGGAGGAGCCGTCGGGCATCAGGCCCTTGCCCTGGGTCTCCCGGATCTTCTGGCAGAGGTTGGTCTTGGGATGCAGGCAGTACTCGCACTCCCGACATTCGGGGGTGTAGAGCGGGATGACGTGGTCGCCCTTCTTCACGCTGGTGACGCCCGGGCCGGTATCGACGACGACGCCCGCACCCTCATGCCCCAGGATCGCCGGAAAGATCCCCTCGGGATCGGCGCCGGAGAGGGTGAAGTCGTCGGTATGGCAAAGCCCGGTCGCCATGATCTCGACCAGCACCTCGCCCTCTTTCGGCCCCTCGAGGTTCACCTCCGTGATCTCGAGCGGCGCGCCCGCCTTCACCGCGAGCGCCGCGCGCGTCTTCATGCCGTCTCTCCCAGCCTGCCGATGCCGTCCGCAACGGCACTCTGCGGGAATTCTCCAAATGCGACAAGCATGTTGGGGGGAGCGTTGCGACGGCTGCCAGGGCGCCGCGCGAAAGAGCGGGGCAGCGCGCACGACCGTCAGCACGACGGCCGTGCGCCACGCCATCAGGAAACGGCGCGCTTCATTCCCGGCATCAGCCTCAACAGCGTCGCGTCGATCAGCAAGACGGCCAGGATCGCGGCGCCCGCCATCGGGAACATGACCCCAAGCGCCACCACCAGCACCGCCGCACCTTTCCAGAACGGCAGATCATTGGGACGCGGGGGCGCGGCGAGACGGGCGGCCGATGCGGGCCGCCGTTTCCACCACATCACGAGGCCGGAGGCAGAGACCAGGATGACCGACAGGCAAAAGACGGTGTTGAGCACCAGGTTCCAGACGCCCATATCGCCCTCGTGAAAGGCGATGCCGACGGCCATCGCCTTGGCGTAGGGCGAGTAGTCGGAGAACTGGACGTCCGCCAGCACGTTGCCCGTGTAGCGGTCGATATGCAGCGTCCGGTCGGCCGTCGGGTCGGGTCCGTCATTCGACATGCTGTCATGGCTGATCGTCCAGACGCCTGTCTCGTCCGCCGGCAGGTTGATCTGGAACCGGCCGTCGAACGCCAGGCTGTCGGCGAAGGCGGCGACCTTGTCGATGGTGACCTCGCCCTGGATGGCCGCAACGCCGGCGAGGGAGCCGGAGGCAGGCATCGGCGTCTGCTCAAGGCCCCAAGGGACTTCTTCAGAGGCGCCATGGTTCATCGAGGCGTGGGTGACATCCGAGCTCGGAGCGCCCCATTTCTCGGCCGGGAAGGTGTTCCAGGCCTGCACGATCTTGCTGCCCCATATGCCGGCCCAACTGAGGCCCGAGATCAGGAAGACCAGCAGCAGCAGCGAGATCCAGAACCCGACGACACCGTGCAGTGACTTCCAAAAGGCCCGGCCTTTTGCCGTGAACTGCGGGATCAGGGTCTTGCGCCAACCCGTCCCGTTTCGCGGCCAGTGCAGGTAGAGCCCGCTCGCGATCAGCACGATCGCCAGGCTGGCGGCGATCTCGATCATCCAGTCGCCGAACGTGCCGAGAAGCAGCGTGCCGTGGATCTCGTTGGCGAAATCGTACCAGCCCGCGCGCCAGGCAAAGCTCTGCAGGACCTCGCCGGTATAGGGGTCGAGCGCGACACCGGTCCTGGTGTCTTCGGCGACAACGACAAAGGTCGCGACCCGGTCGTCGGCCAAGGGGGCGATGTACTGAACGGCGCTGCCACCGGGGACTGCGGCCTCCGCCGCGGTCTGAAGCTGGGTCACGGGCACCGGACTGCCCGAGGGGGTCACGGCCATCCGCTCGGCCCCGACGCCCGTGCCCCAGGATATCCAGAGCATCACGAGGCCGGTGACCGCCAGCATGGTGAGGAAGGGGATCACGTAGAGCCCGGCATAGAAGTGCCAGCGCCAGGCTATGAAGTAGAATTTTTGCGCAGAGGGCGCGGTCGGAGTCCCATCTCCGTACGTCGCATCCGTCATGGGGACCTCAAGTATGGGTGGATCTGAGCTTCGGTTTGAGGGCGTCAGATCGCCGATGGAGGTCCCGTCGAAGGCGGCAGCCCCGCTGCGCGGGCATGCGAAAGCATGGTCGTTGGCAGCACTGGCCTGATCGCGGCCATGGAGAAGGGCGGCGCTTCGACCGCGGGCGAAGCCGTTGAGGTGGCGACGGTCTTGACCGCTGCCCAGTCGCAATGCGCCGATGGCTCGCCCGTCTCGATCGGTTGCCCGGTCTTGGGGTCGACGAGGATCTCCGCAATACCGTCGCTAGAGCAGATCACCATCGTGATGCCATGCGCGGTGGCGACCGGCATGACGGTCGCCGAGATCAGAGACACAGCGACGAACGGCGCAAGCAGCAGCCAAAGCACCGTCCGACCGAGGAGACTTGTGAGCCAGGATCTCATGTGACGGAAACGGTAGACGCGCCCTCTAGAGCGTTAAAGGAGAAAATCGTTGGAACTGGCCAGGTGCGCGGGTTTTCTCTGCCTGGAAGCGCGAGGCCCGCCGTCGCGCGCAAATACGGCCCCGGTGAATCGGGACGCCCATCAGACCTTCGCCGCAGGACGGGACGTGCAGAAGCCCGGCCATCCGACCGCCAGTGGCCAAGCCCGCTTGACCCGCCCATGTCGCCTTGCGTAGCGTCGCGCGCAAGGAACGACAAAGATCGACGGGAGGTTTGGATGACCAGCAGACGTGATGTCTTGACGCTTACGACGCGGGCGGCAGTGCTTTCCGCAGCACTGGGGCTCGGCCTCGGTTCCGCCGCGACGGCGCAGGAGGAGGCGAACTATATCCTCGCCACCGCCTCCACCGGCGGGACGTACTATCCGGTCGGCGTGGCCATCGCCACGCTCACCAAGGTGAAGCTGCAGCCGGGCGAAAAGATCGGCATGGCCGCCATCAACTCCGCCGGATCGGGCGAGAATGTGCGCCTGCTGCGGGAAGGCGAGGCGCAGTTCGCCATCCTCCAGGGTCTCTTCGGCCATTTCGCCGTGACCGGCACCGGTCCGGTGGAGGAGGCGGGACCGCAGGACCATCTCCGCTCCGTCTCCATGCTCTGGCAGAACGTGGAGCACTTCGTGGTGCCGGCCGATGCTGCGGCCACCGGCACGATCGAGGACTTCATGGCGCTGAAGGGCAGCGCCGCGGCGCTTGGTCGGCAGAACTCCGGCACGATCGGCTCCAACCGGATGCTGCTCGGCAATCTCGGCATGAACATCGAGGAGGATTTCGAGCTCTTCTTCGCCGGCTACGGCCCGTCGGCCGAGGCATTGCAGAACGGGCAGGTGCAGGCCCTGTCGACGCCGGCCGGGGTGCCGGTGGGGGCGCTCACCCAGCTCTTCGCCACCGCCGGGGACGACGTGCGGCTGCTCTCCTTCACCGAGGAGCAGATGCTCGCCGCCGACGGTGAGGCGGGGCTCTGGACCGCCTATGCCATTCCGGCCGGCACCTACCCGGGCCAGGACTACGACGTGACGACGATCGCCCAGCCGAACTTCCTGGCGACCCACGCCGATGTGTCGGAGGAGCACGTCTATCTCATCACCAAGACGATGTATGAGAACCTACCGTTCCTGCAGGCGATCCACCCCGCCACCCGGGCGATGGCCATCGAGCAGGCGATCACCGGCCTGCCGGCGCCGCTCCATCCCGGGGCGCTGCGCTACTATCAGGAGGTGGGCGTCGAGGTGCCGCAATCCCTGATCGCCAAGTGACGATGGCGGATCGCGGGCAAGGTCCCGAGACATGAGCGAACGGGCCGAGCCGGTGGCGGAAAACGCCGGGTCGGCCCCGACGGACGGGGACGCCGGGCCGGAGGTCGGCGCGTCCGACCCCGGTCGGCGGAGCTTCGATCGGACAGGCGAGCGGCTACTGACGCTCGTCTGCATCGCCATCTCGCTCACCCATCTCTACTTCGCCATCGGCGGCAATCTGGCCGGTTGGATCGAGGCGGTCGGGGCGGTCTTCGGCCTGGCGCTCGACCTGCCGAACCTGCCAATCCCGGCGGTGCTCACCCAGAACGCCTTTCACTTCGCGGGCTTTGCCCTGCTCTGCGCCCTGCTCTACCGCCCGTTCGGCGCGGCCGGGCGGCCGTTCCTGGCCGTCGATATCCTGTTCGGCCTCGCCGTCGCGGCGGCGGCGATGCACGTGGCCCTGGCCGAAAGCGCGATCTACGACCGGGGGGTGAAGCTCTCCACCCTCGACTGGATCGCCGGCATCGTCGTCGTGATCGGCGGTATCGAGCTGACGCGGCGGGCCACCGGCATCATCATCCCGATCCTCGTGGTTCTGGCCTTGAGCTACGTCACCTGGCTCGGCCCCTCGATCCCCGGGGTCTTCGCCTTCAACGGATTGTCGGCGGAGACGGTGCTCTTCCGCTCGCTCTACGGCGACGATGCGATGTTCGGCGGCATCGCCCGGATCTCGGCCACCACGGTGTTCCTGTTCATCCTGTTCGGGGCCTTCCTGCTGAAATCCGGCGCGGGGGATTTCGTCATCAACCTCGCCCGCGCGGTCGCCGGGCGACTGGTGGGCGGCCCGGGCCTGGTCGCCGTGATCGCGAGCGGGCTGACCGGCACGATCTCAGGCTCGGCCGTGGCCAACACGGCGTCCACGGGCGTCATCACCATCCCGCTGATGCGCCGGGCCGGCTTCCCGGCGAAGTTCGCGGCGGGGGTGGAGGCCTCCTCCTCCACCGGCGGGCAGCTGATGCCGCCGATCATGGGGGCCGGCGCCTTCGTCATGGCCTCCCTCACCCTTATCCCCTACGAGACCATCGTGGCGGTCGCAGCGCTGCCGGCGCTCCTCTACTTCGCCTCGGTCGCGATGTTCGTGCGGATCGAGGCGCGCCGGGTGGGCCTCGGCACCATGGAGGCGGACGGGCCGAGCCTGGGGGAGGCCGTGCGGCGCGGTGGGGCGAGCTTCATCATCCCGATCGGCGTCCTCATCACCCTCCTGGTGATCGGCTTCAGCCCGACCTTCGCGGCCGTCATCGGCGTCGTCGCCGTCATCGTCTCGAGCTGGCTGACCGAGCATCCGATGGGACCGAGGGCGGTGGTGGAGGCGCTGGCCCTCGGCGCCCGCAACATGGTGATGACGGCGGTGCTGCTCTGCACCGTTGGCCTGATCGTCAACGTCATCGCCACGGCCGGGGTGGGCAACACCTTCTCCCTGATGATCTCCTCCTGGGCCGGGGGCAATATCCTGATCGCCATCGTGCTGATCGCGCTCGCTTCGCTGATCCTCGGCATGGGGCTGCCGGTGACGGCGGCCTATATCGTTTTGGCTACGCTGTCGGCCCCGGCGTTGGCCGGGATGATCGCCGACGCCCAGGTGGCGACCCAGCTTGCTGCCGGCACGCTCGACCCTGCGATCTCCGCCGTCGTGCTGTTGGCCGCGCCCGAGGCTGCGGCGGCGCTTACCGGCGGCAATCTCGACCCCGGCGCCGCGCAGACCCTGGTGGCCGGTCTGCCACTCGAGATCCGAGCGACGCTGCGGGAGATGATGATCGCGCCGGAGGTGATGGCGACCGCCCTCCTCTCGGCCCATATGATCGTCTTCTGGCTGAGCCAGGATTCCAACGTCACGCCGCCGGTCTGTCTCGCCGCCTTTACCGCGGCCGCCATCGCCAAATCGCCGCCGATGGCCACCGGGCTCGTCAGCTGGAAGATCGCCAAAGGGCTCTACATCGTGCCGGTGCTCTTCGCCTACACGCCGTTCCTGTCGGGCGACCCGCTCGCGGCCCTGCAGATCTTCGGCTTCGCGCTTGTCGGCATCTACGGCCTCGCGGCGGCGCTGCAGGGCGCGATGGAGGCACCGCTCAACATCGCCTTGCGCCTGGTCGCCGGGGCGGCAGGCATCGCCTGCCTCTGGCCGGGCATGATCCTGGTGAATGCGGCGGGCGTCGTGGTGGTGCTGGGGCTTCTCCTGCTCAACCTCCGGGCCCGCACGGCGCCGACGGTGGCGCCGGCCCCCTGACCGCGAGCCCCTGATCGCTGGCCCCTCGGTTCCAACCCCGCGGCAGAGGCGGTAAAACGCCCGGAAACCGCGGAGGGCGCAGCATGGCCGATGTCGAGGAGAAAGAGGTCGAGCCGGGCGACGTCTACGCGCTCAATACCTCCACCGTCGATGCCCTGCTCGCCGCCGTCGAGGTCGACGCCGCCGACCAGTTGAGCGGCCTCCTCGCCGATCTTCACGCCGCCGACATCGCCGACCTGCTGGAGCAGATCGGCCCGGCCAAGCGCCAGCAGCTTCTCTCGCTCTGGGGCACCGAGGTCGCGGGCGACGTGCTGGCCGAGCTGGAGGAGGGCGTGCGCGACGAGGTGCTGGCCGCGCTGGCCCCCGAACAGCTCGCCGCCGCCGTGCAAGAGATGGAGACGGACGACGTCGTCTATCTCGTCGAGGATCTGGAGGCGCCGCAGCAGGCCGAGGTGCTCGATGCCCTCGACCGGACGGAGCGGGAGGCGGTCACCCAGGCGCTCGCCTACCCGGACGAGAGCGCCGGCCGCCTGATGCAGCGCGAGGTGGTGACGGCGCCGGAGCATTGGACGGTGGGTGACGCCATCGACTTCATGCGCGCCTCCGACGATCTGCCGGACGAATTCTACCACCTGATCGTCGTCGATCCGCGCCTGCATCCGGTGGCCAAGGTCTCCCTCGGGCGGATCATGTCCCATCCCCGGGCGACGCCGATTTCGGAGCTCCATGACGACGACTTCCGCCCGATCCCCGTCGATCAGACGGAGGAGGACGTGGCCTATGCCTTCAACCAGTACCACCTGATCTCTGCCCCGGTGGTCGATGCCGAGGGCCGGCTGGTGGGCGTCATCACCATCGACGACGCCATGGCGGTGTTGGAGGATGCGGCGGAAGAGGACATGAAGCGCCTCGCCGGCCTCGGGGATGAGGAGCTGGAGGATACGGTCTGGAAGGCCACGCGGGCGCGCTTTCCCTGGCTGGCGGTCAACCTGGTGACGGCCATCCTCGCCTCGATGGTGATCGACCAGTTCTCCGCCACCATCGCGGCACTGGTCGCGCTTGCCGTGCTGATGCCGATCGTCGCCTCGATGGGCGGCAATGCCGGCACCCAGACCCTGACGGTGGCGGTGCGGGCGCTGGCGACCCGCGACCTGACGCCGGCCAACGCGCTTCGCATCATCCGGCGGGAGGCCTTGGTCGGGCTGCTGAACGGCGTCGCCTTCGCCGTCATCATCGGGGTGGTGGGCGCGGCCTGGTTCGGCTCCCCGGCCCTTGGCCTGGTACTCGCCGCGGCGATGGTGGTGAACCTTCTGATCGCGGGCCTCGCCGGCATCCTGATCCCCATGGGGCTGGAGCGGGTGGGCGCCGACCCGGCGCTTGCCTCCGGCGCGTTCGTGACCACGGTGACCGATGTGGTGGGCTTCTTCGCCTTCCTCGGCCTCGCCGCCGTGGTGCTGCTCTGAGCCGCGCCTCTGCGGCCCCTTGAATTCCGGCGCCGGGTCCTGTCCATAGACCGGGCCCGGAACCAGCCCAGGGAGACGCCGCGTGGCCACGCTGCCCGAGACGATCGACGAGACCCAGGCGCTGCTCGGCAGCGTCGACTATATCTGCGGCCGCGCCCTCGGCACGGTCGTCTTCCTCTCGCTGAAGCTCGGGCGGCCGGTGTTTCTGGAGGGCGAGGCCGGCGTCGGCAAGACCGAGATCGCCAAGGCCCTGGCGCTTGCGCTGAACCGCCGGCTGATCCGGTTGCAGTGCTATGAGGGGCTCGATGCCGCCTCCGCGGTCTATGAGTGGAACTTCCCGGCCCAGATGGTCGCCATCCGCACGGCGGAGGCCGTGGGCGGCGCCGACCGCCAGGCGTTGACCGAAGAGCTTTTCGCCGACGACTACCTGATCCGCCGGCCCTTGCTCGAGGCCATGAGCCCCCAGGCCGGCGGCCCCCCGGTCCTGCTGATCGACGAGATCGACCGCACCGACGAGCCGTTCGAGGCCTTCCTGCTCGAAGCCCTCTCCGACTACCAGGTGACGATCCCGGAGCTTGGCACCGTGAAGGCCGCCGAGCCGCCGATCGTCATCCTCACCTCGAACCGCACGCGGGAGGTGCATGACGCATTGAAGCGCCGCTGCCTCTACCACTGGGTCGATTATCCGAGTTTCGAGCGGGAGATGGAGGTGATCCGCGCCCGTGCGCCGGAGGCGGCCGAGACGCTCAGCCAGGAGGTCGTGGCCTTCGTGCAGCGGCTGCGCAACGAGGATCTCTTCAAAAAGCCGGGCGTGGCCGAGACGATCGACTGGGCCAAATGCCTGGTCGCCCTCGACACCGTCCAGCTCTCCCCCCAGGTGATCGCCGACACCCTCGGCGCGATCCTGAAATACCAGGACGACATCCAGAAGCTGCAGGGATCGGAGGCCAAGCGCCTCCTCGATGAGGCCAAGGCGTCGCTGGAGCCGGCCTGAGGCGATGATCCTCTACCGCCCGACCGGCCGGAAGGAGCTCGACCTGTTGGAAGCCGCCGACTGGCGCACCTGGCCGCCGCGCCTGCCGGACCAGCCGATCTTCTACCCCGTGCTCACCTTCGACTATGCCGAGAAGATCGCGCGCGACTGGAACTCGACCCAAGCCGCGCCCGACAACGAGGGCTTCGTCACCCGCTTCGAGATCGACGCCGCGACGGCCGCCCGCTACCCCGTGCAAGAGGCCGGCGGCCGGGCGCACCGGGAGCTCTGGGTGCCGGCCGCGGAGTTGGACACCTTCAACGCCGGCATCGTCGGCCGCATCGAGGTCGTCGCCCGCTACCGCGACGGCAAGCGGATCGACGTGCCCGAGGGTGCACCCTGATGGCCGACCTCGCCGATCTCCCCGTCAATCCCGACGGCAAGCTGGCGCAGAACATCACGCATTTCGCGCGGGCGCTTCGGAAGGCCGGGCTGCCGGTGGGGCCCGGGCGTGTCACCGATGCCATTCGGGCGGTGGAGGCGGCGGGCTTCACCGAGAAGCAGGACTTCTACTGGACGCTCCATGCCTGCTTCGTCTCGAAACCCGCGCATCGCGAGGTCTTCGCCCAGATCTTTCGCCTCTACTGGCGCGATCCGCAGTTTCTCGAGCACATGATGTCGATGCTGACGCCCATGGTGCGCGGCGTGAACGAGGCGCCCGATCCGCGCGCTGCCGAGCGCCGGGCGGCGGAGGCGCTGCTGGACGAGGCCGACCTCCCCCCGCCGCCGGAAAAGCTCGAGGAGGAGGGGACGGAGATCGAGATCGACGCCACCCTCACCTACTCCACTGAAGAGCGGCTGAAGCATCTCGATTTCGAGCAGATGACGCTGGCCGAACAGGCCGAGGCCCAGCGCGCCATCGCGCGGCTCGACCTGCCGGTCCGCCCCATCGCCTCGCGCCGCACCACCCCCGATCCGCGCGGGCGGCGGCCCGATTGGCGCTCCACCATGCGGGACGCGATGCGGCGGGGCGGCGAGGTCGAGCGGCTCGCCTACCGCTCCCGCAAGCTTCGCTGGCCGAACCTGATCGCGCTCTGCGACATCTCCGGCTCCATGTCGGGCTATTCGCGGATGCTGCTGCACTTTCTGCACACCGCGGCGAATGCCAAGGGCGCGGGCTGGGCCAAGGTGCACGCCTTCACCTTCGGCACGCGGCTCACCAACATCAGCCGCCATATGGCCGTCCGCGACGTGGACGCGGCGCTGAAGGCCGCGGGGGCGGAGGCCGAGGATTGGGAGGGCGGCACGCGCATCGGCCAGTGCCTTCACGCCTTCAACCGCGACTGGTCCCGCCGGGTGCTCGGCCAGGGCGCGGTCGTGCTGCTGATCACCGACGGCCTCGACCGGGACGATCCGGGGCTTCTGGCGGCGGAAGCGGAGCGGCTGCGCCTCTCCTGTCGCCGCCTGATCTGGCTCAACCCACTGCTCCGGTGGGAGGGCTTCGCGCCCAAGGCCCAGGGCATCCGCGCGCTCCTGCCCCGGGTCGATGCCTTCCGCGCCGCCCACAACCTCGCCTCGCTCGAGGATCTGGCGGACGCCCTCAACCACGCTGACGACTCGGGCGACCGCGACCGACTGATGCAGCTCCTCGCCGAGGGCTAGCGGCACCCCTCACCCGCCCCGGCCCCCGAGCCGGGGCCTCTCCGGCGCGGAGGGAGAGGTCCCGGGTCGGGCCCGGGACGGTGCTGTGGGCGGCGATGGCGGTTCGGCACAGTCCGACCCGGCGAGACCGCCGGGGCTGGCGCGGGGCCGGGCGATGGCCCATATTCGGGAGATGACCCAGGATGCTCCAGCCGCCGCCCCGGCCCGCCCCGAGCACGACCGGATCCCAGAGATCGCGCTCGACTGGCACCGCGCCGGCAAGGGCGCGGCGCTTGCCACGGTGATCGAGACCTGGGGTTCGGCCCCCCGCCCCGTCGGCAGCCAACTCGCCATCTCGGCCGAGGCGGAGATCATGGGCTCGGTCTCCGGCGGTTGCGTCGAGGGCGCGGTGGTGGCCGAGGCGCTGGAGGCGTTGGAGGACGGCGATTGCCGGATCCTGAAATACGGCGTCTCGATGGACGAGGCCTTCGCCGTGGGCCTCGCCTGCGGCGGCACGATCCGGGTCCTGGTGGAGCCCATCGGTGTCGGGCGGGGACCAGAAGTGGGGATGCTCGAGCAACTGGCCGAGGCCCGGGCCGCACGCCGGGCCGCGGCCTATTGCGTCAACACCGAGACCTGGGAGCGGCGGTTGCTCGACGCCGCCGCCCCAGCACCGCTCGGGCCCGCCGTGGCGCGGGCGCTCACCCACGACCGCTCGGGCTTCGGGCCGGAGGGTGCGGAGAGCTGGTTCATCGGCACCCACAACCCGCCGCTCCGCCTCGTGGTGGTGGGCGCGGTCCACATCGCCCAGCCGCTCCTGCAGATGGCGAAGCTCGCGGGCTACGACACCACGCTCGTCGACCCGCGGGAGGCTTTCGGCTCCGCCGCCCGCTTTCCCGGTGAGCGGATCGTGCATGACTGGCCGGACGCGGCGCTCGCGGCCCACGGCCTGGATGCCCGGACGGCGGTTGTCACGCTTACCCACGACCCGAAGCTCGACGATCCGGCGATCCGCACCGCGCTTGGCGCGCCGATCTTCTATCTCGGCTGCCTCGGCTCCACCCGGACCCACGCCAAGCGCGTGGCGCGCCTTGCCGGCGACGGCTTCTCGCCAGAAGAAATCGCCCGGATCGACGCGCCGGTGGGCTCGGATATCGGCGCCACCTCTCCGGCCGAGATCGCGGTCTCCGTCATGGCCGAGATGACGGAGCGCCTGCGCCGGCCCCAGACCCGGCCGGGAGAGCTGCCGGGCGTCGCCGCTTGATCTTCGGCGCCATCCCGACGGCGGAGGCAGTCGGGGCGATCCTCGCCCACGGCCTGATCGTCGGGAAAGAGCGCTTCCGAAAGGGCCGGGTCCTCTCCGCCGACGACATCGACCGGCTCGCGGCCGAAGGGATCGGCACCGTGATCGCGGCCCGCCTCGACCCCGGCACGGACGTGGGCGAGGACATGGCCGCCGCCCGCGTCGCCGCGCTTCTGCCCGACGGCACGGCCGAGCTCTCCGTCACCGCCCCCTTCACCGGCCGGGTGAACCTGCATGCGGAGCGGGCGGGGATCCTCCGCGTCGATGCCGCGGCGGTGGCAGCACTCAACGGCGTGGACGAGGCCATCACGCTCGCCACCCTGCCCGATCACGCACGGGTCGCCGCGCGCACCATGGTGGCGACGGTGAAGATCATCCCCTACGGCGTGCCGACCGCGGCGCTTGAGGCAGCGGAGGGGGTGCTCAACGGCCCCGTCCTCCATCTCCATCCCTTCACCGCGCGCCCCGCCGCGCTGATCCTGACCGAGGGCGCGGGGATGAAGCCGAGCCTCCTCAAGAAGGGGGAAGAAGTGGTGCGCGCCCGGCTCGACGCCCTGCAGATGCCGCTTCTCTCGACGGAGGTCGTGGCCCATCGCACCGGGGACGTGGCCGAGGCGATCGCCCGGGCCGAGGGCGAGGTGGTGCTGATCCTCACCGCCTCCGCCACCTCCGACCGGGCCGATGTGGGGCCGGCGGGCCTGGAAGCGGCCGGCGGGCAACTGCTGCGCTTCGGCATGCCGGTCGACCCGGGCAATCTGCTGTTTCTCGGGACGCGGGGCGCCCAGACGGTCATCGGCCTGCCGGGCTGCGCCCGCTCCCCCGCGCTCAACGGCGCCGATTGGGTGCTGGAGCGGGTGGCGGCCGGTCTCGACGTCACCGGGCCTGAGATCGCCGCGATGGGCGTGGGTGGATTGCTGAAGGAGATCCCGACCCGGCCCCAACCCCGCGGGCGGCCGCAGCCGGCCCAGCCCGCCCGGCCGCGGGTGGAGGCCGTCGTCCTCGCCGCCGGCGCCTCTCGCCGGATGGGCGGGAGGGACAAGCTTCTGGAGCAGGTGGGCGGCCAGCCGATCCTCCGCCAGGTGGCAGAGACGGCGCGCGCCAGCCGAGCCGACGCTGTGCATGTCGTGCTGCCGCCGGAGGCCGCGGCGCGGCGCGAGGCCCTCACCGGCCTGGATCTCGCCATCGTCGAAGCACCGGGATGGGCCGAGGGCATGGCCGCCTCCCTCCGCGCCGGGATCGCGGCGCTGCCGGCAAAGGCGGACGCCGCCGTCATCCTGCTCGCCGACATGCCGGAGGTGACGGCCGCCCATATCGACCGCCTGATCGCTGCTTTCTCGCCCGAGGACGGACGCGAGATCTGCCGCGCCGCCACCGCCGATGGAAGGGTCGGCCATCCGGTCCTCTTCGGCCGGCGGTTCTTCGAGACCCTCAGCCAGCTCTCCGGCGACATCGGTGCGCGGCCGGTGGTGGCTGAGGGCGCCGACTACCTGGTGGACGTGGCG
The DNA here is from genome assembly GCA_039180875.1 of Pseudomonadota bacterium. GTDB lineage: Bacteria > Pseudomonadota > Alphaproteobacteria > Rhodobacterales > Rhodobacteraceae > JBCDCY01. Next base: position 54,460 of record JBCDCY010000001.1, read on the forward strand.
ACCGAGGGTCAGGGCGCCGTTATCGACCTCGACACCCCCGAAGCCTGGGCCGATTGGCGCGCCGCCCGGGGCCACGGCTGAGCACGAACAGCCAGGCGTATGGCCACCCGACCTACCGCCCGACGCGCCAAATCTGTACATTCTTTGTTCTCCTAGACACCCTCCTGACACAACGGTGTCAGCAGGGCCGTGCGAGACCTTTCCTATCGGCGGATTCGCCGCGATCATGTCGATGGGAGAGACCGATGACCGGATGCCTCGTAATGGTGCGCTTTCGCCTTGTCCCCGGCGCCCGCCGCAACGCCTTTCTGGCCACTGCGCCCGAAGTGACCGACTGGTTCGCCCGCCAGCCGGGCTTTCAGTACCGCACCCTGGTGGAAGGCGCGGGCGGGAGCTGGATGGACTTGATCTGGTGGGACAGCACCGCGACCGCCCAGGCGGCGGCGCGCAAGTTCATTGGCGCCCTCGGCGCCACCGCCTTCATGGCGGCGATCGACCCCCGGACGATCGAGAGCGGCCTGCACCCGGTGCCGTACCGGGGCGACGGCTCCATCGTCGAGCGCGCGCCGATGCCCGCGCCGGTCTTCGCGTGAGGGCCGCCGGCGATGCGGCGGGCCGAGCGTCTTTTCCGGTTGATCGAGCTGCTGCGGGGCCGGCGGCTCGCCATGACGGCGGAGGCGCTGGGCACGGCGCTCGAGGTCTCGCCGCGCACGGTCTATCGCGACATCGCGGCGCTGCAGGCCACCGGCACGCCGATCGAGGGCGAGGCGGGGGTCGGCTACCGCCTCGACCCGCGCTACCACCTGCCACCCCTGATGTTTGACAACGAAGAGGTGCAGGCGCTGCTCGCGGGCCTGCGCCTGGCAGCCTCCCTCACCGACGATGCGCTCGGCGATGCGGCGAAGCGGGCCGAGACCAAGGTACGGGCGGTGTTGGACGAGGCCGGCCGGGCGCGGGCCGACCGCTCCCCCTATCTCACGCCGGTCCTGGCGGAGGAGGCGCCGATCCGCGCCCTGCATCTCACCGTGCGCAAGGCCTGCGAGGCGCGGGAGAAGCTGCGCCTCACCTACGAGGACGAGATGGGGCGGCAGAGCAGCCGGGTGGTCTGGCCCATCGCGTTGATGCGCTGGCGGGCCGTTTGGACGCTTTATGCCTGGTGCGAGCTCAGGACCGATTTCCGCTCCTTCCGCATCGACCGGATCGCCGCCGCCGATACCGGGGTCGGCAGCTTTCCGCACCATCCCGAGCGCTCGATCGCCGGCATGATGCACCGGTTCGGCGTGACCGAGGGCGGCTGAGCCGCCGAGCCTGGACGGCCTCAGTCCGGAATGTTGAGCGTCCGCGTCTCCCGCCCGCGGCGGAGGCGGAGCGAGTCCTCGTCGATCGCCAGCACCTCCCAGCCATCGAGATTGCCGCCGCGCGCGACCCGCACGAAGCGGCCGTTCGGCAGGCGGATCAGGGCCCGGCGGCTCGAGGTGCTGCCATAGACCCCGATCAGGCTGATGGCGTCGAGGTTGATGGCGTCGGGGATGGTCGCGGCCTGGGCCACTGCCGTGGGGGTCGCCGGGCGGGGCCCGACGCGGCGCGGCACCGTCGCCTCCTCCTCGACCGGGGGCGCTGCGGCGGGCGGCGCGAGGGCGGCGGTGGTGGTGGCCGGCGGCGTGCTTTCGGCCGGCGGTGGCTCCGCAGTCTGCGGCGGCGGTGCAGGCGTCTGGGTGAGCGGGGCCGTTTCGATGGTGGGCGCGGTGGCAGCGGGCGGCGTCACGTCGGCCGAGCTTCGCAGGGCGGCGACGCGAAGCACGATCTCGATCGGTCGGGCGCGCATCGCCATGGCGCTGGCCGGTGCATTCTCTGTCGGTGCCAGATCGGGGTCGAGGTCCTGCGGCGAGGGTTGGCGCCAGCGCGGGCGGGGCATGTCGCTCGGCGCCAGCTCGGTCGCCGCCAGGGCAATGGGGGAAAGCGGGCGGTCGGGGTCGATCTGGGCCGCGTCGATGGCCTCGCGGATCGCAACCTCCTCACCCTGCTCGGGCGTTGCTGCGTCCTCCGGCGTCGCCGGATCGGCCTCGGCCACATCGGTTTCTGCGGGCTCGGGCGGCAACGGGCCCGACCGCGGCGGGCGGAGCGACGGGCGGCCTTCGATCACCTCCACCGCGGCGAGATCCTCGGCCGTTGCCGGCGGCGCCTCGGCCACGTCCGCCGGCTGGCGGCGCGGCGGCAGGAGCGGCGGCGGACCCTCGGTGACGGTCACGCTCTCGGCGCTCGGCCGCCCGGTCGGGCGAAGCGGCGGCGCGCCCTCCGTCACCGGCACGGCGGCGATCTCCGCCTGCGTCGGCTCGTCCGTCGGGCCGGTCTCGATCTCTTCGGCCGTCGCGGGCGGATCGTCCGCACCGTCCGCGCTCTCGGCTGGATCGGCTGGCGCGTCTGTCGCTTCGGCCGGCGCTGCGGGCGGGCTCCCCTCTCCAGCAGTGGGCGCGGGCAGGGATTGCGGAGCAGCCGCCCGGATCCGGTCGTCGATCTGCAGCGCCGCCACCTCGACCGAGGGGGCGGCCGGCGGCAGGGCGCCGTCGGCGATGCTGATCTGGGTCGGCTGTTCTTCGGGCAGGCCCGGGATCGTGCCCGGTCGAGCCGGCGCCGTGGCCTCGAGCTCGGCCGGATCGGGCGGCAAGGCCCGCCGGGCCGGCGCCCAGACATCGAGGCCCGGATCGGCGGCGCGGAACGACAGGTCATCGCCCCCGGGCGCGAACGGGATCACCACGCTCGCCGTCACCCGCGGCGGATTGGGCCAGAGCACGAAGGGATCGACGACGCGGAAGATCGCCAGACCGATGGCAGCGCACACCCCGGCGAGGACCGCTGCCCGGCGGCGCTCCACCCGGCTCCGCCGCTCGGCCGGCACCTCGAGGCAGATCGGCGTCTGCTGCGCGGCATCGCGGAGCGCTATTTCCCGCACCCGAAAGCCATGTCCGGCGGCGAATTCCCGCGCCTCCTCCACCGTGCGGAGCGGCACCGCGGTGATCGGCGTCTTGCCGTCGGCATCGGCCGGCCCAAGGGCGAGCGCCAGGGCCGCGGCACCATGGCTGGTGGAGGCGGCGATGGAGGCGGCCGCCTCGTCCAGCCGATCCTCCGTCGAGGTTGCGCTCAGCACCGCCCGCTTCTCCAGCGCCTCCGACATCGGCAGCCAGAGCGCCACCGGGCGGACCCGGCCGAGAGAGCGGCCGAGGATCTGGCGCATCTCGGCCAGGCGCGGATCCCGGGCGGCGTCGTTGACGGGAACCCTCAGCTGCTCGGTCCAGCCGGCCGCGCTCCGCAGCCAAAGCGCGATGCCCTCTTGGGAAAGCTCAAGAGCGGCCGGCGTGTCCTGGGTCGTCAGCGGCACATTTTGTTCCGGTACTGTCGCGCGTGACGCGCGTGCCTCACCTCACCACATGTCTACCCTATCGCCGTCCGCGCGCAGGGACCAGCCCCGGCAGTGCGCGGTTGACACGGATCGGCGGGCAACCCACCGTTTTGCGAACTCCAGCCACAGGTGTCGCATATGCTTGTTTTACGGACCTTTCCCTCCTGCCTTCTGGCGCTTGCGTGGCTGGCCACGGCCGGTAGCGCCCTGGCGCAGGAGGTCCGGCCGCCGCACATGATCGTTACCGGAACGGGAGAGGTCGCCGCAGCGCCCGACATGGCCATCGTCACCGTCGCGGTGGAGACCAACGACCGCAAGGCGGACGTCGCACTCACCAAGAACTCCGAGCGGATGGCCGAGCTCTTCCGCATCGTCGGGGAGGCCGGCATCGAAGAGGCCGACCGGCAGACCCGCGGCCTCGGCCTGCAGACGATCTACGACCACCAATCGGATCGGACCCAGCCGCGGATCCTGAGTTATCGGGTCTTCAATGCGCTGACCGTGCGGGTGCGCGATCTCGACGTGCTCGGCGGTCTGCTCGATCAGCTCGTGACCAACGGGGCGAACCGCATCGACCAGGTGCGCTTCACCTTCCAGGACCCCGCGCCGCTGGAGGATCTGGCCCGCACCGCGGCGGTCGAGGATGCCCTGGCCAAGGCCCGGCTTTACGCCGATGCGGCGGGCATCGGGCTCGGCCCGATCCTTCAGATGTCGGAGGCCGGCGGCTTTCGCCCGCAGGAGAGGTTCTTCGCCACGGAGCGGGCCGCGGCGCCCGCCATCGACGTGCCGGTGGCCGGCGGCGAGCTCACCATCTCGGCCCAGGTCAACCTGACGATCGCGCTGGAGCAGCCGGAATGAGCCTGCCCGATTTCTCCCACCAGCGGGCGCAGTTCACTCTGCCTGAGGGGTTGGTCTATCTCGACGGCAACTCCCTCGGCCCGCTGCCCAAGGCCGCGCCGGATCGTGTGGCGCGGGCGATGCACGAAGAGTGGGGCAAGATGGCGATCGGCGGCTGGAACCGGGCCGGCTGGATCGACATGCCGGACCGGGTCGGCGACCGGATCGCCGGCCTGATCGGGGCGGAGCCCGGCAGCGTCACCATGGGCGATACTCTGTCGATCAAGGTCTACCAGACGGTCGCGGCGGCGCTCGACCTGCGGCCGGGGCGTGACGTGGTCCTCTCCGATACCGGCAACTTCCCGACCGATCTCTACATGGTGGAGGGCCTCCTGCGGACCCGCGGCGCCGGCAGCCTGCGCCTGGTCGAGCCCGAAGAGGTGATGGACGCCCTCGACGACCGCGTCGCCGTACTGATGCTGACGGAGGTCGACTACCGCACCGGCCGGCTGCACGACATGGTGGCGCTGACCGAGAGGGCCCACGCGGTCGGCGCGCTCACGGTCTGGGACCTTGCGCACTCCGCCGGCGCGCTACCGGTCGATCTGGCGGGCGCAGGGGCGGATTTCGCCGCCGGCTGCACCTATAAATACCTGAACGGCGGGCCTGGCGCGCCGGCCTTCGTCTACGTCGCCCCCCGCCATGCCGAGCGGGTGCAGCCCGCCCTTTCCGGCTGGCTGGGGCACGAGGCGCCTTTCGCCTTCGACCTCGACTACCGCCCGGCGCGGGGCGTTTCCCGCATGCGGGTGGGGACGCCGCCGATCCTCGGCCTCGTCGCCCTCGATGCCGCGCTCGATGTCTGGGAGGGGGTGGAGATGGCAGATGTTCGCCGCGCCTCCATCGCCCTTTCCGAACGCTTCGTCGCGGGGGTAGAGGCACGCTGCCCCGAGCTGACGCTCGCCTCACCCCGGGCGCCGGAGGCCCGCGGCAGCCAGGTCTCCTTCCGCTTCGCCGAGGGCTACGCCGCCATGCAGGCGCTGATCGCCCGGGGCGTGGTCGGCGATTTCCGCGCCCCCGACATCATGCGCTTTGGCTTCACGCCGCTCTACCTCGGCCCCGACGACATCGACCGGGCGGTTGAGGTGTTGGCCGAGGTCCTGGCGGATCGCCTCTGGGATCGGCCGGAGCATCGCCAGCGCGCCGCGGTGACATGAGCGATCCCTACGACCCCGCCCGCGAAGGGGCCGAGATGGCCTTCGACCGGCGCATGTCCTACGGCGACTACCTGCATCTCGAACAGATGCTGACGGCGCAGCATCCGCTCTCCGGCGCCCATGACGAGATGCTGTTCATCATCCAGCATCAGACCTCGGAGCTCTGGATGCGCCTGGCCATCCACGAGCTGCAAGCGGCCCGCACCGCGATTGCCGAGGATCGGCTGCGCCCGGCCTTCAAGATGCTCACCCGCGTCGCCCGGATCTTCGAGCAGTTGAACAACGCATGGGATGTGCTCCGCACCATGACCCCGTCGGAGTACACCGAGTTCCGCAGCGATCTCGGCCAATCCTCGGGCTTTCAGTCGCACCAGTATCGCGAGATCGAGTTCATCCTCGGCAACCGCAATCCCGCGATGCTGCGCCCGCATGCCCATGTGCCGGAGGTCTCGGCCCAGCTGGCCGAGGAGATGGCGCGGCCGAGCCTCTACGACGTCGCCCTCGAACGCCTGGCCGACCAAGGCTTTCCGGTGCCGGCGGCCGTGCTCGAGCGCGACCGCAGCAAGCCCCACGGGCCCGAGGAGGCGGTGCAGGCGATCTGGGCCACGGTCTACGGCAACCCGGCCGAGCATTGGGCGCTCTACGAACTCGCCGAGAAGCTGGTGGATCTGGAGGACTATTTCCGCCGCTGGCGCTTCAACCACGTCACCACGGTGGAGCGCATCATCGGCTTCAAGCGCGGCACCGGCGGCACCAGCGGGGTGCAGTACCTCCGCCGGATGCTCGACGTCGTCCTCTTCCCCGACCTTTGGGCCGTCAGGACCGATCTTTGACGGTCTCAACCACGCCGAGCGCGTCGAGCTCGATCTCTATCGCCGCCCGGCCCGTGTCGAAGGCGGTGGCCTTGAGCGCGTCGAAACGTTGGCGGAGCGCGTCCTTCTCCGCCCCCGTGCAATCGTTCCAGGGCCGGCCCTGCAGGCCCATCTCCAGCACGTAGTAGCCGATGAAATGCGGGCGGTGGCCGGTCTCCAGCAATCGGCGGTAGGCCGCATCGGTGCCGAGGGCCCGCAGCTCCTCCGCCGTGGTGATGCCGGCCCGGGCACAGGCTGCCTCCATCGCCGGGCCGAGATTGCGGATCGAGGATATGGATGTGCCCATAGGCCCAGCTTACCCACCCCGCCGCGCGCGCCAAGCCCCGGTTGACCGTCCGGGCCCGCCGGGGCAAGACGGGGCATCATGCAGACCGTCTTCGTGCAACTGCGCTGTGAGCCCGGCCGCACCTACGAGGTGGCCGATGCGCTCTATGGGCGGGAGATCGTGTCGGAGCTTTACTCCACCTCCGGCGACTACGACCTGTTGATGAAGCTCTACATCCCCGAGGACGCCGACATCGGCAAGTTCATCAACGACAACGTGGCCAACATCCCGGGCATCAGCCGCTCGCTGACCACGCTCACCTTCCAGGCGTTCTGAGGCGGCCCGGTGGGCCGGCCGGTCTACTTCTTCCTGCACGTCCCGAAATGCGCCGGCACGACGGTGGAGCAGCATTTCGCCGCCGCCCTCGGCGATGGCTTTCTGATCGCGCCGCGCTGGGAGTCGGTGCGGCGGAACTTCATCGGCAACCGCTACGACTTCGCGCCGGGCGCGCTGGACCGGGTCGCCGTGGTCTCGGGCCATTCCCTCTCCACCTCGCTCCGCCGGCATCTGCCGGGGCGGGAGGTACGGGAGGTGCTGCTGATCCGCGAGCCGCTCTCCTGGTTTCTTTCCTTCTACAACTACCGGCTTTGGCGGCAGCGGGAGTGGGGCGAGCCCGCCCCGCCCCGCTTTGCCACCTGGTATCGCGGGCAGCGCACCAATCCGATCAGCCGCTTCATCCTGAACCGTTATTTCGAGGTGGGGTATCCGGAGATCCTGACCCTCTCCTCCCAGACGCGCCTGCGGCGGTTGAATCGCGATCTCGCCCGCTTTCACTTCGTCGGCGATCTGCGCTTTGCCGGCGAGGTCATCGCCGCGGCCTCGGCTGAATTGGGGCTGCCGGCCGAGGTCACGCCGCGCAATGTCGGCGCCGGGCCGACGCTGCGGGCGGAGGATCTGCCGCAGGATCTCCGCGCCCGGATCGCGCGGGAGAACGCGGTCGACGCCGCGCTCCACCGGCTCTGGTCGGAGCGTCGCTTCGCCGAGGGTGCGCCGGACGGAACGGCGGAGGCGGAGGCGGCATTGCCCGCCGGCGACCAGCTCAGCTACACGCTGCGCGACGCGGTCGGTACGGCGATCAAGAAACTCTCCCGCCACCCCGCGCTCCACACCGCATCGGACGAGCGCTGAAAGCGACGGATTGTCGGCGCGAACGGGCAAGCCGGCCGGCCGGCCCCTCTCCACGCTTTTGCTGCGAGCGGAGAGGCCAGCCGGATGAACAGCCATCATCGCGACGTCCGCAAGATCGACCCAAGTCGGCAGGCGACCCGCCCCGACGGCACGCCGCTTGACGAGGATCGGGCAGAGATCGGGCCGACGCCGCTGGCCTTTGCCGAGTGGCAGGCAGCCGGCCTCACCCCGCCCAACCTGCCGGCGATGCGGGCCCATCGCCATCGCCGCATCGTCGCGGCGCTCGCCGCCCGGGGCTATGGCGGCGTCCTGCTCTTCGATCCGCTCAACATCCGCTACGCCACCGACAGCACCAACATGCAGCTTTGGAACAGCCACAATCCGTTCCGGGCGCTTCTGGTGCTGGCCGACGGCCATATGGTGCTGTGGGAGTACAAGGGGGCGAGCTTCGCCTTCCTCTCCGACTTCAACCCCCTGGTGCGGGAGGTGCGGGGCGGCGCCAGCATGTTCTACTTCGCCTGCGGCGATCGGGGGGAGGCGGCCGCCTCCCGCTTCGCCGCCGAGGTCCGCGATCTGCTCACCCACCACGCCCCCGGTGAGCGTCGGCTCGCCGTCGACAAGATCATGGTGCACGGCTACCGCGCACTGATCGAGGCGGGGCTCGAGGTGGAGGACGGCGAGGAATTGATGGAGCGCACTCGCGCCATCAAGGGCCCCGACGAGATCCGCGCCATGCGCTGCGCCATGCACGCCTGCGAGCAAGCGGTGGCGGAGATGGAGCGCCAGGCCATCCCCGGCCTGACCGAGGACGACATTTGGGCCGTCCTGCATGCCGAGAACATCCGCCGCGGGGGCGAGTGGATCGAGACCCGCCTGCTCGCCACCGGGCCGCGCACCAACCCGTGGTTTCAGGAATGCGGGCCGCGGCGGCTGAAACCGAACGAGATCCTGGCTTTCGACACCGATCTGGTGGGCTGCTACGGCATGTGCGCCGACATCTCCCGCACCTGGTGGATCGGCGATGCCGACCCGCCGGCCGAGATGCGGCGCCAGTTCCGCATCGCCCATCAGCACATCATGGAGAACATGGCCCTGCTCGCCCCCGGCGTGCCGTTTCGCGAGCTCAGTTTCGGCGGTCACCTCCTGCCGGCGGAGTTCGTCGACAGCCGCTATGGCTGCAAGATGCACGGCGTCGGCCTTTGCGATGAATGGCCGTCGATCCTTTATCCCGAGGATTTCGTCGAGGGTGCCTTCGAGGACGTGCTGCAGCCCGGCATGATGCTGTGCGTCGAGGTGCTGCTCGCCCATCGGGGTGGCGATTTCTCCATCAAGCTCGAGGATCAGGTGCTGATCACCGAGGACGGATACGAGAACCTGACCACCTACCCCTTCGACGCCCGCCTGCTTGCCTGACACGGCCCTCGCCGGCACAACCAGCGCTGGCAGTTTTCTTTGTCAGGGCGAAAAGTCGTGGTACGTTAACCTTTTGGTCAGTCTGCGTTGAGGTGAGAATGTACCGTTGGTTTGTCCTGTGCCTCGCGTTGCTTGCGCTGCACCAGACGCCGCTTCCGTCGGGGACCGACCCGGCGCCGGCGAGCGTGAGTGATGCCACTATGCCGGTGCCCTGGCGGCTGGCACAGTCCACGGGATCGGTCTGCGAGACCCCGTCGGGCGTCTGCCCCCTCTACAGCCCGCAACCGATCGGATCAGTCTGCACCTGCCCGACCTCTTCGGGCTCGGTGGAGGGCGTCACGCGCTAGGGCGCTTTCCGTTCAGGCCGGACCACCGGTCTGAACGGAAAGCGCAACGACGCGAACGACGTGCCTGTCTTGGATGTCGACCTGACGGAGTCAGTCAGATCGAAATCCGCCTAAGGCTCACGAGGAGGATCCGCCATGCCCGACCAGTCTGAAAAGGCAGCGCCAAAACCCCTCAGAAAGCGGATCGAGGACAACATCCTCGTCGTGCTCTTCTCCTGCTGCGCCGCCACCGCCACGGTGGTCGCCGGCGCCGGGGCCTATGTCGCCGACAGCGCCATCCAGGCCGAGCGCAGCGATGCCCGGGTGCGCCTCAGCGAAGAGGTGATGCGCCTTGCGAACGTACAGCAAGACGCCCTCGGCGAGCTCAGCCAGTCCTTCGAGGAGGAGCGGGACGCGCACAAATCCGCCCTGCGCGAGCTCAACGACCGGATCCAAAAGGTCGAGGCGGAGAACGCCCAACTGCGCAGCGCCAGCGCCGCCTTCGTCGCCTGCCGGGAAAGCGGCAGCTGCGACCGCTTCTTCCTGCAGGACCGCCTGCGGCGGGTGCTCGACGTCGATGCGGTGGTGGCGCGGGAGCCGGTCTTTCCGATCTACAGCGGGCGGATCCTGGCGCCGCGGCCCTCACCCCCCGACGTCATCCACCGCGAGCTCGCCTTCGGCCAGATGCAGCAGTTCATGCTGGATGAAAGCGTCGATCTCGACGAGACGCCGGACGAAGAGCCGCTGTTTGTCGAGCATGTCTGGCAGATCGGCGACACCCAGGATATCGGCGGCCATCCGCGGCTGAAGCGCTTCGCCTCGTTCTTCTCGATCTACCGCACGCCGATCGCCCAGGGCACCCGCGGGGAGGAGATGGACGCGGTCTGGAGCGCCTTCAACAACGACCTGGAACGGCGCAACGCCGCCCAGGATCTGCGCGGCATGCGGCCCCGGCTCCGCCAGGTCGAGGGGATGGGGACGGGCGCGCTCTTTGCCCATTACCAGACCGTGCTGCGGGACGTGGAGCTCGACGGCGCGGCGCGCCAGCGGCTCTTCATGAACGAGATGATCTTCTATGTCCGCGGCAGCGGCGAGGGCGGCGAGGTCTTCGTGATCCGCTGCAGCTTCCTCTCCGAACGGCGCCGGGTCGAGGATGCGACCGATTGGGTCCGGGTGATCGACTGGTGGACCAAGCTGATCATCAACACCGGATAAGGCGATCGCCGGCCGGGTGATCCCAACCGGGTTCGTCCCAGGCGGCAAGCCTTGGGCGATCTCGGCTTGATCAAGGCCGCGCGCAGATGCGACGACGGGGCAAACCTGAGCCTAGCCAAGCGTCGCAGAAGGACGATCCGCCGATGAAAAGCGAGAAGCTCGAGTTCTCGGGCCATGCCGGCGACACCCTCGCCGCCCGGTTCGACATGCCGGTCGGCAAGCCCCAGGCCGTCGCCCTCTTCGCCCACTGCTTCACCTGCTCTAAGGACATCGCGGCGGCACGCCGGATCGCCGGCCGGCTCGCCGCGCTCGGCATCGCCGTCCTGCGCTTCGATTTCACCGGGCTCGGCCATTCCGGCGGCGAGTTCGCCAACACCCATTTCAGCTCGAACGTCGAGGATCTGCTGGCCGCCGCCAAGCATCTGGCGAGCATCGACATGGCGCCCGACCTGCTGATCGGCCATTCCCTCGGCGGTGCCGCGGTATTGGCCGCGGCGGGCGACATCCCCTCGGCCCGGGGCGTCGTCACCATCGGCGCGCCCTACGATCCCGGCCACGTGGTGCACAATTTCGGCGAGAAGCTCGAGGAGATCGCCGAGGAGGGCATCGCCGAGGTGACGCTTTCCGGCCGGACCTTCACCATCAAGAAGGACTTCCTCGACGACCTCGCCTCCGTCACCCTCGCCGAAAAGGTGGCAGGGCTGAAGCGCGCGCTCCTCATCCTGCACGCGCCGCGAGACACGACGGTGGCGATCGACAATGCCGGTGAGATCTTCGCGGCGGCCAAGCACCCGAAGAGCTTCGTCACCCTCGACAACGCCGACCACCTGCTCTCCCGCGCGGCGGATGCGGAGTACGCCGCCGAAGTGATCGCCGCCTGGTCGCAGCGCTATCTGGATCTGGAGCATACGACGGTGGAGGGCGTGCCGGAGAACGTCGTTCGGGTGAGTGAGCTCGACCCCGGCGGCTTCCTGCAGTCGATCGCCGCCGGGCCCAAGCACCGCTTGCTGGCCGACGAGCCGACCTCCTACGGCGGCACCGACCTCGGGCCCACGCCCTACGGTTTTCTCGCCGCCGGGCTCGGCGCCTGCACGGCGATGACCATCCGGATGTATGCCCGCAGGAAGGGCTGGGCGCTGCACGACGTCACCGTCGATGTCAGCCACGACAAGATCCACGCCGAGGACTGCGCCCGCTGCGAAACGACGGAGAGCAAGATCGACGTCTTTCGCCGGGTGATCCGCCTGGACGGCGATCTGGACGACGAGCAGCGCACGAGGCTGATGGAGATCGCCGACAAGTGCCCGGTGCATCGGAGCTTCGAGAGCACGATCCGGGTGGAGACTGAGGCCGCCTGAGAGGGTGGTTGAGGGACGCTGCCCCTCTTCCTCCTGCGGAGGAACTCACCCCGGGATATTTGGACCAATGCGAAAGCTCCTTCGCGGTGGCAGAAGTATCCCTGCCGGAGGCTATCGTCTCCTCGCAGCGCCCGGTTTCGGCACGCCTTATGGCGCGATAGGCTGGAGGATCAGCCCCCGGAGGCCGCGATGACGGATTTCACCTTCCAGACCACGCCGAACCTACGCTCGGCCGCCGGCGCGACGGAGGAGATGGGCACGCTCTTCGCCGCCATGGGTGTGCGGCGCGTGGGCTTCGTCACCGATCCCGGGATCCAGGCGCTCGGGCTGGCCGATCCGGCCCTGGCGAGCCTCAGGGCGGCCGGGCTGTCGGTGGAGATCGTCGACGATGTGGTGGCCGATCCGCCTGAGGCGCTGGTGCTCTCCGCCGTCGAGCGGCTCCGCGGGGTCGACGGGATCGCCTCGGTCGGCGGGGGGTCGTCGCTCGACGTGGCGAAGCTGTGCGCCGTGCTGCTCGCGGGCAAGCAGCAGATCGGGGAGATCTATGGGGTCGGCAACATCTCCGGCGAACGCCTGCCGCTGATCCTGGCGCCGACGACGGCGGGGACAGGGTCGGAGGTGACGCCGATCTCCATCATCACCACCGGCGAGGCGCAGAAGATGGGCGTGGTCTCGCCCCAGCTTCTGCCCGACTGGGCGCTGCTCGACGCCGCCCTCACCCTCAGCCTACCGCGGGAGGTGACGGCGGCGACGGGGGTCGATGCCATGGTGCATGCGGTCGAGGCCTATACCTCGGCCCACCGCAAGAACCCCGTCTCCGACGCCCTGGCGCGGGAGGCGCTGCGCCTTCTCGGTGCGAACATCGAGCGGGCGTGCGAAGCGCCGGACGACCTAGCCGCGCGCCAGGCGATGCTGCTTGGCTCGGCGCTCGCCGGCATGGCCTTCGCCAATGCGCCGGTCGCGGCGGTGCATGCGCTCGCCTATCCCCTCGGCGGGCATTTCCATGTGCCGCACGGTCTCTCGAACTGCCTCGTGCTGCCCCATGTGCTGGAGTTCAACATGGGCGCGGCGGCGGCGATGTATGCCGAGCTTGCGCCCATCGCCTTCCCCGGCGCGCCGGATCTGGTCGCGGGGTTCCGCGCCCTTGCCCTGCGCATCGGACTGAAGACCCGGCTGGCGGAGGTGGGGGTGGGACACAACCATCTGCCGATGCTGGCCGAGGATGCGATGAAGCAGACGCGGCTTCTGGTGAACAACCCCCGCGAGGTCACGTACGACGACGCCCTGGCGATCTACTCCGCCGCACTCTGAGAAGCCGGCCGGCGCTGCGCCGTGGCGGCCGCGGCGAGAAGGTGGGAGGCCATCACGTTCGCGGCCCAGTCCGGGGCCCGGGCGGCGATGGCGTCGGTGATCTCGTGGTGGTGCTGGGAGGAGCGGATGAGATCGCGCTCCGAGTACATGCGGTAGGTTCGCAGCACCATGCCCACATCCACCGCGATGCCGAGGAGCGCGGCCAGCCGGCGGGAGCGGGCGGCCTGCATGATGAGCTTGTGGAAGCGTTCGTTGGCGGTGCTCAGCGTCTCGAAATCCGCATCCGTGCGCGGGGGCGTATGGGCGCTCATGCTCTCGGACAGCGCACGGAGCTCGGCGATCTCCTCGGCCGTGGCGAACTGGGCGGCACGGCGGGCGGCGTAGGTCTCGAGCAATACGCGGATCTGGAAAACCTGCTCGATCTCGTCCTCGGGAAAGGGCGCGACGCGGGCACTGGTGCCGGTGCCGCTGGTCACGAACCCCTCGAGCGCCAGGCGGCTCAGCGCCTCCCTGACCGGAGTGCGGGAAAGGCCGAGCGCCTCGGCAAGCTTCGTCTCGGCCAGCCGCGCGCCTTCGCCATGTACGCCGGTGATGATGTCGTAGCGGATCCGGCGATAGGCCTGCTCGGCGGCGGAGGCGCGCTCTGCGCTCATGCGGCCTCACCTGTGGGGAAGCCGCCGGCCTTCATCACCAGACCCGGGACGGTCTTGCCGAGGGCGCGCTCCAGGAACTCCGCCGCCTCCACCGCGGCATCGAGCGAGATGCCGGTGGCGATGCCGCCGCGCTCCAGCATGTAGACCAGATCCTCGGTCGCGATGTTGCCGGTGGCTCGGGGCGCGAAGGGGCAGCCGCCGACGCCGCCGAAGGAGCTGTCGAGCGCCGTCACCCCCGCCGCGATCCCGGCCCAGGCATTGGCAAAGCCGGTGTTGCGGGTGTTGTGCAGGTGCAAGCGGATCGGCAGATCGGGCCAACGGGCGCGGATCGCCCCTACACGCTCCGTCACATCGCGGGGGCTCGCCACACCGATCGTGTCGGCCAGCGTCAACTCCCGCGGCTGGGCGGTAAGGCAAGCCTCGATGACCGAGAGGAGCCGGGCCACCGGCACCTCGCCCTCGAACGGGCAGCCGAAGGCAGCGGCGATGCTGAGGGTGGCGTCGATCCGGCCCTCGGCGGCCGCCGCCATCTCCGTCCAGGCCGCCACGCTTTCGGCCGTGGGGACGCCCTGGTTGCGGGTGTTGAAGGTGTCGCTGGCGACGACGACGAAGTTCACCTCGTCGACGCCGCCGGCCACGGCCCGCTCGAAGCCGCGGCGGTTGAGCGCGAGGCCCGTGTAGCGCGCCTGCCGCTCCCCCTGGGGCGGCAGGGCGGCCATCAGCGCATCGGCATCGGCCATCTGCGGCACACGCTTGGGATTGACGAAGCTGGTGACCTCGATGCGCCGCAGCCCCGCCGCCTCAGCCCGCCGGATCAGCTCAAGCTTCGTCGGAAGATCCAGGATTGTCGCCTCGTTCTGTATACCGTCCCGGGACGAAACCTCGACGATTTCCACGTTTTGCGGCGAATCCACTGGCTATCCCTTCCCTTCTGGATACAGTGCTGCATATCAATCTAGAACGATGCCGGCCAGAACAAGGCGGGCGCACTGCCGACAGGGGAGGTCCCGATGGCCGCCACGACCCGCCAGGGGCCGCTGACCGATATTCGGGTGATCGAGATGGGCCAGCTTCTGGCCGGGCCCTTCTGTGGCCAGTTGCTCGCCGATTTCGGGGCCGAGGTCATCAAATGCGAGCAGCCCGGTGAGGGCGACCCGATGCGCCAATGGGGCCGGGAGAAGGCCCATGGCAAGCCGCTTTGGTGGTCGGTGGTGGCGCGCGGCAAGAAGTCGATCACCCTCAACCTCCGCACCGAGGAGGGCCAGCAGATCGTGCGCGATCTCGTCGCCTCCTCCGACGTGCTGATCGAGAACTTTCGGCCCGGCACCATGGAGCGCTGGAACCTCGGCTATGAGGCCTTGGCCGAGATCAACCCCAAGCTCGTGATGGTGCGCGTCACCGGCTTCGGCCAGACCGGGCCCTATGCCAAGCGTGCGGGCTACGGCGCGATCGGTGAGGCGATGGGCGGGCTGCGGTATGTGGTCGGCGATCCCTCCACCCAGCCCTCGCGCATGGGGATCTCCATCGGCGACGAGCTCGCCGCCACCTATGCCTGCCTCGGCGCGATGATGGCGCTGCACGCCCGGGACCGGACGGGGCGGGGCCAGGTGGTCGACAGCGCAATCTATGAGGCGGTGCTGGCGATGATGGAGAGCCTGGTCACGGAGTACGATGTCGCGGGCTTCACCCGGCAGCGCACCGGCGCGATCCTGCCCAACATCGCGCCCTCGAACGTCTACGACACGGCTGACGGCAAGCTGCTGCTGATCGCGGCGAACCAGGACACGGTGTTTCGCCGCCTGGCCGATGCCATGGGCCGGGCAGAGCTAGCCGAGGATGCGCGCTACGCCACCCATGCCGCGCGGGGGGAGCGGCAGGTGGAGCTCGACGCCATCATCAACGACTGGACGAAGACCATGGAGTTGCAGCCGCTCGAGGCGCTGCTGTCGGAGGCGGGCGTGCCCTGCGGCCTGATCTACACCGCCGCAGACATGATCGCCGATCCGCACTTCGCGGCGCGGGAGGCGATCGTGGAGGTCGCGCATCCCGAATTCGGCCCGATCAAGATGCAGAACGTGGCGCCGCGCCTGTCGGAGACGCCCGGCGGCATCTCCCATGCCGGGCCGGCGCTCGGCGCGGACAACGATGCGGTCTATCGCGAGCTCCTCGGGCTCGCCGACGGCACGCTCGACGACTACCGCGCCCGTGGCATCATCTGAGCCGGGCGTGGCGGGGCGAGACGACTTCCTGACTGTGGCCGAGGCGGCCGAGCGCCTGGGCGTCAGCCGGCGCCGGGTGCGGGAGGCCATCGCCCGGGGCCTGCTCCCGGCCCGGCGGGACAATGAGCTCGCCTGGCGCGTCGATGTGGCCGGAGCGCCGGAGGATCTGGCGGCGGCGCTCGCCGATGCGCCCGAAAGCCCCGCGGCGGCGCTGCTAGACGAGATCGAGGAGCTGGAGGCGGACCTCCTGGAACGCGAGGCCTCCGTCCTCGCGCTCGAGGGCCTGGCGGGGCGGCAGCAGGCGCTCTTGGAACGCACGACGGACGCGCTGGAGCGGAGCCGGGATGAGAGCATGCGGCTCTCAGCGTTGCTGGACCGGGCGCTGACGGTGGCGGAGGGGGCCGGGCCGGGCCTCACGCCAGCAGCGGAGGGTGCCCTCAGCCTGCTCGACAGGACGGTGACGGAGTTGGAGCAGTCCAAGGCCGAGACCGGCCGCCTCACCGCGCTGATGGAGCGCACGCTCCGCGCCACCGAGGCGCTGGAGGCCGCCAACCGCGAAAAGGCCGAAATCATCCGGACGCAGGAGGGCATGGTCGACCGGCTCTTCCAGCTCTCCGAACGCACGCTGGGCCTGGCCGGCGGGCGCGGGCCCGGGCGGCGCGGGCTGGTGGACCGGCTCTTCGGCCGGTGAGCGAGGGAGAGAGAGCATGGCGACGACCGAGGATCTGATCCGCGCCTACGAGGCGAGACTGGCCGAGATCGAGGCCCGCGTTGCCCGGATCGAGGGCGCGAGCCCTGCTGCGGCCCCGCGACGGGCGGCGCGGGCCGGTGGCCTCCGCCTCGGCGTCGATGTGGGCGGGACCTTCACCGACCTCCTGCTGCTTGATGAGGCGCGCGGGCGCACGTTCACGGCCAAAGTGCCCTCGACGCCCGAGGACAGCTCCCAAGGCGTGTTGAACGGCATCGAGAAGATCTGCCGCGAGGCGGGCATCGACCCCGGCGCCATCGCCGAGGTAATGCACGGCACGACGGTCGCCACCAACACCGTGCTGACGGGCGCGGGGGCCAAGGTCGGGCTGGTCACGACCAAGGGCTACAAGGACACGCTGCAGATCGCGCGGTCCTATGTGCCGGGCGGCCTCGGTGGCTGGGTGATCTGGAACAAGGCCGATCCGCTTGCGCCGCTCGAGCTCACCATCGAGGCGGACGAGCGCATCGACGCCGAGGGCAACGTTCTGGTGGCGCTCGACGAGGCGGCGCTGCGCCGCGACCTGAAGGCATTGGCCGCGCGGGGGATCGAGGCGCTGACCATCAGCCTCTTCAACGGCTATGTGAGCGACGTGCACGAGGCGCGCTGTGCGGCCATCGCGGCGGAGGTGATGCCGGGGATCCCGGTCTCCACCTCCTCGGCCGTAATCCCGGAGATGTATGAGTACGAGCGGACCGAGACGACGGTGGTGAACTCCTACGTCCGGCCCGTCGTCTCGAAATACGTCGACAGCCTGCGCCGCGAGCTCGCCGCCAAGATGGGCGACGTGAACCTGCAGATCCTGCGCTCGGACGGCGGGCTGTCGTCGGCCGAGGCGGCGATGGATCAGCCGGTGAACCTGCTGATGTCGGGGCCAGCCGGCGGCGTCTCCGGCGCGCTTTGGATCGCCAAGCAGGCGGGGTTCGAGAACCTGCTGACCTTCGACATGGGCGGCACCTCGACCGATGTGGCATTGATCGAGGCGGGCGTCGCGCGCACCCGGCGCGAGACACGGGTGGGCGATGTGACGGTGCGCGCGCCCTCGATCGACGTGCGGACCGTGGGTGCGGGCGGCGGCTCCGTCGCCTATTCGCCGGAGCTCACCAAATCGCTCCGCGTCGGGCCGCAATCGGCCGGCGCCGTGCCGGGGCCGGCGGCCTATGCCAAGGGCGGCGAGGCGCCGACGGTAACGGACGCCAACGTGGTGCTCGGTTATCTGCCGTCGGACGCGCGGCTCGGCGGCGTTATGGAGATCCGGCGGGATCTGGCGGTGCAGGCCGTCGAGACCGTCGCCGGGGTGCTCGGCAAGTCGGTCGAGGACACGGCCGAGGGCATCATCGCCATCGTGAACGAGAACATGTGCGGCGCGCTGCGCCTCGTCTCGGTCGAGCAGGGCTATGATCCCCGCGATTTCGCGCTGATCGGCTTCGGCGGCGCGGGGCCGCTCCACGCCAATGCGCTGGCCAAGCTGATCAATTCCTGGCCCGCCATCGTGCCGCCGGGGCCGGGGGTGCTCTGCGCCTATGGCGATGCGACCACGCAGCTGAGGAACGAGGCGAGCCAGACCTTCGTGCGGCGCACCTCCGAGACCTCGGATGCCGAGGTTGCCCGGATGCTGGAGGAATTGCGGGCCGCCGCGGCGCGGGATCTGGAGGCGGAGGGCGTGGCGCCGGGCGAGATGGAGGATCTCTACCAGATCGACATCCGCTATCACGGCCAGGGGATGAAGCTGACGGTGGACGTCGACCCCGCGACCTTTAGGGCCGAGGGGCTTGGGGGCATCACCGACCGCTTCGATCGGGAGCACGAGAAGCTCTTCACCTTTGCGCTCGACGCTGCGCATGAGCTCGTCGGCCTTCGCGCCGTCGTCCTCGGCGCCGAGAAGCCGTTCATTAAGGGCGAGATCGGCGCTGGCGGTGCGGCGCCGGACCCCTCGGCGGTGGTGCATGAGACGGAGATCTATGCCGAGGGCCGGCGCTGGCCCGCGAAGATCTGGAACCGCGCAGGGCTGAAGACCGGCAACCGCGTCGAGGGGCCGGCCATCGTGACGGAGATGGACTCCACCACCCTCATCCTGCCCGGCCATGTCGGCATCATCGACGGCGTCGGCAATATCCTGATCTGGCCCGAGGGTCACGAGGGGGCCCAGCCATGATCCCCCTCGCCACCCACACCGTCCCGGAAATCGGCCGATGGCCGATTGTCCGGGACCTCGCCGACCGCCACGCCGCACTCCCCTTCGCGAGGAGGCCCGGGATCAAGTCCGGGGCGGTGCGTAGGGAGGCCGCGGGGGGCTACAGAGCCGGCGGACTGGCTCCGCCCCGACTGCGCCTTGCCTCTGAGCCGGCTAAAGCGGCGCCACCATCCCCAGAACGCACCATCCCGGAACTCGGCCCTCGGCCGAGTGTCCGGGACCTCACCCCCCGCCGCGCGGCACCTCCGGGGGCGAGGAGGCCCCGGATCACGTCCGGGGCGGCGCAGGTTCACAACCAAAGGGAGCTTTGAGATGCCTGCCACCATCATCGAGAAAAGCCCCAGCCCCTTCACTGGCGTGGCGGTCGACCCGATCACCCTCGACATCGTGGAGAACGCGCTCCGCAACGCGCGGGCGGAGATGGACGCCGTGCTCTTCCGCACCGCCATGTCCCCGGGCATCCGCGAGCAGCACGACGCCTTTCCGATGATCGCCAATCAGGAGGGCAAGATGGTCGTCGGCCAGTTCGGCTCCTTCCTCTACGGCTTCATCCAGGGCTATGAGGGCACGATCGAGGATGGCGACATCTTCATCACCAACGATCCCTATTCCTGCAACGGCGCGGTCAGCCACCTGAACGACTGGCTGATGATGATGCCGATCTTTCACCAGGGCCGGCTGGTGAGTTGGGCCGCGATGTTCGGGCACATGACGGATGTGGGCGGCAAGGTGCCGGGCTCGCTGCCGACGGATGCCAAGATGATCTACGAGGAGGGTTTGATCGTGCCGCCCTCCAAGATCTTCAAGGGCGGCGCAGTGAACGAGGAGCTCCTCAACATCCTGCTGGCCAACACCCGGATGCCGGAGTGGAACAAATCCGACTTCTTCGCGATCATCGCCTCGCTGCGCCTGGCCGAGCGTCGGGTGCGGGAGAATATCGAGCGCTTCGGCGTCGACACCTACATCTCCGCGATGTGGGACATGCTCGACCGCAACAAGGCGGCGATGGGCGCGATCATCCAGATGATCATTCCGGAGAGCCCGTCGACCTTCGAGGACTGGATCGACGACGACGGCATGGGGAACGGCCCCTACAAGATCGCCTGCAAGCTGTGGCGCGAGGGGGAGGTGGCGGTCTTCGACTTCGCGGGCAGCGACCCGCAGTCGCTCTCCTCCATCAACTTCCTCCTGAACGAAGAAATGTTCAAAATGTTCTTCGGGGCGTTCACCATCAACCTGTTCGACCCGCAGATCCTGTTCAACGACGGGTTCTATGATCTGGTCGATGTACGGATCCCCGAGGGCTGCATCCTGAAGCCGAAGAAGCCCGCAGCGCTTTCCTGCCGGACGCATATGCTGGGCCGGATCTTCGACCTGATGGGCGGGCTTCTGGGCCAGGGGGCGCCGGATGCGCTGAATGCCGCCGGGTTCAGCGACAGCCCGCATTTCATGTATTCGGGCTTTGACGGGCGGGGCGAGTGGTATCAGCTCTTCCAGATCGGCTTCGGCGGCATTCCGGGGCGGCCGGCGGGCGATGGGCCGGATGGGCACTCGCTCTGGCCCGCTTTCACCAATGTCCCGAACGAGTTTCTGGAGGCATACTTCCCCCTCCGCATTCGCACCTACGCGACGATCCCGGACTCGGGCGGCGCCGGGCTGCATCGGGGCGGCAACGGCATCACCATCGCCTACGAGATGCTGGAGGCGGGCGAGATCTCCATCCACGACGACCGCTGGCTCACCTATCCCTGGGGCGTGAACGGCGGCGCGCCGGGGATGCGGTCGACCAAGCGGCTGGTGCGGGCGGACGGAACGGAGGAGAACATCCCCTCCAAATGCGACCGCATCGCTGTCAGCCCGGGCGATATCCTGCACTTCAACACCTGGGGCGGTGGCGGCTGGGGCGATCCGCTGGAGCGCCCGGCGGAGAAGGTGCTGTTGGACGTGGAGCGCGGCCTCGTCACGGTCGAGGGGGCGAAGTGCTACGGCGTCGTGCTCTCGAACGGCCGGGTGGACGAGACCGGCACCAAGCGTCTGCGCGGAGAGATGGCGCGGGCGCGGGGCGAGACCAAACTCTTCGACCGCGGCTTCGAGAGCCTGGAGGAGCTGAAGCGCCGCTGCCGGGCCGAGACGGGCTTCGAGCCGCCGTCCGATCCGGTCTTCCACCGCTACATGAGCGCGGCGGAGTAGGGCGGATGGGTGAGAGCCTCGACCAGAACTACGCCCGCGCGGGCTATCACGCCGCGCAGACCTGGGGCCGGCGACCGGCGCTCCTGCTGATCGACTTCGCCGAGGCGTATTTCCAGGAGCCCTCGCCGCTCTTCGGCGGGCAGGGCTGCCGGGCGGCGCTGGAGAATGCCATCCGCCTCGCCCCGGCGGCCCGGGCGGCCGGCGTGCCGGTGGTGCTCACCGAGGTGAAGTACCAGTCCGGCGGGGCCGATGGCGGGGCATTCTACGCCAAGGTGCCGGCGCTCTCCTGCTTCGATGCCGGCAATCCGTTGCAGGCGCTGGCGGCGGGGCTGACGGTGGAGGCGGACGACATCCTGGTTACCAAGCAATACCCCTCGGCCTTCTTCGGCACGGCGCTCGACGCGACGCTGCGCTGGCTGAAGGTCGACACCGTGCTGATCGCGGGCGTCACCACCTCGGGCTGCATCCGCGCCTCCTGCATCGACGCGATCAGCCATGGCTTCGTCACCATCGTGATCGAGGATGCGGTGGGCGACCGGGCGGAGGAGCCGCACCGCGCCAACCTCTTCGATATGAGCGCGAAATACGCCGACCTCGCCACCACCGAGGCGACCATCGCCTACCTGCAGACGCTGGGCACACCGGCGCACGAGACCGACAGAGAGAGGAGCGACGCATGAGATATCTGAGCCTGGCGGCCCTGGCCGCCCTGATCGCCACCCCGGCTGCGGCCGACCTCGACGCCGCCCGGGCCCTGATCGAAAAGCACAGCGTGCTGCCGGAGTTCACTGCCCCCGGGCCCGCCTTTGACGCGCAGGCCTGCATGGCCGACAAGTCGATGTTCGTGATCCCGCTCACCAACGCCAATCCATTCAACGAGACGATCAGCCAGGGCATGATCCAGGCCGCGGGCGAGGTGGGCTTCGAGCTCCGCTCGTGGGAGACGCAACTCGATCCGACCCAGTGGATCCAGGGGATCAACACCGCCGTCTCGGAAGGCTTCGACCTGATCGACCTGCAGGGCGGCCTACCGCCGGAGTTCATCGTGCCCCAGATCACCGAGGCGCGGGACGCCGGGCTGATGGTGACCACAACCCACAACTACGACGCCACGACCCAGGCGACGCCCGACTTCCTCGATGGCTCGGCCAAGACGGATTACGTGACGGTGGGTGAGATCATCGCCGCCTGGGCCATGGTGCAGACGGAGGGCCAGGTGAACGCCCTGGTCCTCGGCCCCGACGAGATCACGCCGACCGCGCCCTTGCGCGACGCCATCACCGGCTATCTGGACGCCAACTGCCCCGACTGCACCTGGCGCTATATCAACACCCCAGTGAACGAATGGGCGACGAAGATCCAGCCGGAGGTGCAGAACGCGCTGCTGGCTGACGCCTCCATCAACTACGTGCTGCCGGTCTACGATTCGATGAGCCAGTTCATCGTGCCGGCGATCCAGATCGCGGGCTCGGACGCAAAGATCGTGAGCTTCAACGGCACGCCCTTCGTGCTCGACCTGATGCGCGACGGCGATATCGTGGAGATGAACGTGGGCGAGAGCCTCGGCTGGGTGGGCTTTGCCGGGGTGGACGCGAACATGCGGATGCTCTGTGGCCTCGATCCGGTGACGACGCTCAACACCCCAGCCTACATCTTCACCGATGCGAACGTGGAGAGTGCCGGGGTGCCTGCCACCTTCAACGACGGCTACGGCGACGTGCATATCGCCGGCTTCCGGGCGCTTTGGGGTTTGGAGTGACGTCGCCTCGCGGCGGCTACCCGTGCGCTGCGTGCCGTATCGGATGAGGAAGCCGTCCGCCAATAACACTCCCGGTGCGCCAGCACCGGATCGCGCCCGACCCGCCCCCCAGGGCGGGCGCGATGCGCCCACCCTCGGGTCCGGCGCGATCCTCGGATACGGTTGGCGGCCGCATGACGGGGGCGGCGTTCGTGTCCCCGTAGTGGCGTCAGCATGACCCCCGCCCTCGAGATCTCCGGCCTCTCGAAGCGCTTCGGCGGGGCCGTGGCGCTCGGCGACGTCTCGCTCAGCGTCGCGCGGGGGGAGGTCCACGGGCTGCTCGGCTCGAACGGCTCGGGCAAATCGACGCTGATCAAGGTGCTCGCCGGCTTCCATGAGCCGGAGCCCGGCGCCCAAGTCAGCCTCTACGACACGCCCGCCTCTCTGCCGATGAGCGGACCGGCGGCGCGGGACCTGGGCCTCGCCTTCGCGCACCAGAACCTCGGCCTGATCCCGAGCCTCACGGTGGCGGAGAACCTGCGCCTCGGCCGCCTCGCCAACGCCAACGACTGGTTCATCGACTGGCGGGCAGAGGCGCGCGCCGCCCGGGCCGTCTTCGCCCGCTACGACCTGAGCCTTGACCCCGCCGCCAGCGTCGCCCAGCTCTCGGCCGTGGAGCAGGCGCTGCTCGCCATCGTCCGCGCGGTGGAGGATCTGCGGGCCGCTCATCCCCCCGGCAGCGACCGGCCCGGCGTCCTGATCCTGGATGAGCCGACCCCCTTCCTGCCGCGGAGCGGTGTCGCCCAGCTCTTCCGCCTTATCCGGCAGCTCAGCGACGAAGGGGCGAGCGTCGTCTTCGTCAGCCACGACATCGACGAGGTGCGCGAGATCACCGACCGCGCCACCATCCTGCGCGACGGCCACCTGATCGACACAGTGGAGACCGCGCGCACCTCCCACACCGCGTTCGTGGAGCGCATCATCGGCCGCTCCCTCGACCACTATGGCGGCGCCCACAAGGTGCCGACCCGGGGGGAGACGCAGACCGAGGTGCGCAGCCTCACCGCCCCCGGCCTGGGGCCCATCGACCTCTCGGTCGGGGCGGGCGAGATCGTCGGGCTCACCGGTCTGATCGGCGCGGGGGCGGAGCGGGTGCCGGCGTTGCTCTATGGCGCCGAGGTGGCGGCGTCGGGCGAGATCCGCCTCGGCCACCGCACGCGCCCGTTGCCCGAGATGACGCCGGAGATCGCGCTCAGCCACGGCGTTGCCTATCTGCCGGCTGACCGATTGGGCGCCGCGGGGATCGGCGCGCTTCCCGTCGGCGACAACGTCGCGATGCCGGTCTACGAACGGCTGCGGGGCACGTTTGGCCTGACCGATCGGGCGATCCTGGCCCATGCCGCGCGGCTTGGGGCGGACGCCGATGTGCGGCCCAACCGACCGGCCCTGCCCCTCTCGGCCCTCTCGGGCGGCAACGCCCAGAAGGCATTGATGGCGAAATGGTTGCAGGTGGCGGACCGGCTGCTGCTGCTCGACGAACCGACCCAGGGCGTCGACGTGGGCGCCCGCCAGGCGATCTGGGATGCACTCGACCGGGCGGCGGAGCGGGGCACGGGCATCCTCCTCAGCTCGACCGACTACGAGCAACTGGCCCAGCTCTGCCACCGGGTGCTGATCTTCGCCGACGGTCGGATCGTGGCGGACCTCACCGGCGCGGCGCTTCGCAAAGAGACGATCGCCGAGCGTTGCTTCGGCGCAGCCGGCCAGGCGGCCTGAGGGGGAGCGGGGATGGACGACGGTCGGCAGGGGCTCCCAACCCAGGACTACGAGGCGCGGATCGCGGCGCTCGAGGCCCGGATCGCCGCCTTCGAGGCCTCCGCCGCCGAGCCGCCGCCATCGGCCAGTTCAGCGCTTTGGCTCGAGCGCTACGGCCTGCTGATCGCCTGGGGACTGCTCATCCTCGTCCTCGGCGCCTTTCGGCCGGACACGATGTTCAGCTGGAACCCCTACGCCTCGATGTTTGCTTCGAACGCGATGATCGTGGTGCTGACGCTTGCCCTGCTCATCCCGTTGACGGCCGGTGATTTTGATCTGTCGGTGGCCTCGACCATGGGCCTCGCGGCCATGCTGGTTGCGGTGCTCAACGTGCAGCAGGGGGTGGGGATCGGGGTGGCCGTCGTGGCGGCGATCGGCGCGGGCGCAGTGATCGGCGCGATCAACGCGGTCTTCGTGCTCTATTTCGGTATCCATTCCCTGATCGTGACGCTCGGCACCGGGTATTTCGTGAACGGCGTGATCCTCTGGGTCTCCAACAGCGCGGTGATCGCCGGCGTCTCGATGGAACTCGTCCAGGCGGTCATCCTCACCCGGTTCCTCGGCATCCCGCTCACCTTCTGGTACGCGGCGGCCCTGGCCGTACTGCTGTGGTACGTCTTCCAGCACACCGCGCTTGGCCGACGGTTGCTGTTCGTCGGCAAGGGGCGGGAGGTCGCGCGGCTCTCCGGCGTCAACGTAGTGCGCATGCGGGCGGGCGCATTGATCGCGTCGGGCATGATCGCGGGGCTGGCCGGGGTCCTCTACACCGGCATGCGGGCCTCGGCCGATCCGACGAGCGCGCTGGCCTTCCTGCTGCCGGCCTTTGCGGCGGCCTTCCTCGGCTCCACCGCGATCTATCCCGGGCGCTTCAATGCGCCGGGGGCGTTCGTCGCGGTCTACTTCCTCTCGACCGGGATCATGGGGCTGAACTTTCTCGGCGCCGACAGCTTCGTGCAGAACCTGTTCTACGGCGGTGGATTGGTGGTCGCCGTCTCGATCAGCCAGCTCATTCGCAAGCGCCAACCGATGGACTGAGACCTAGAGCCGGCGGAGCGTCGCCGCGCCGGCCTGCATCTCCCCCGTAGCCCGGTCGAAGCGCAGATGGGCGAGGCCCGTGCCGTCGGCGGTGGTGAAGAGCGTGCCGGCGGCCCGACCGTCGGCCGTCACCTCGGTCCCGGGGGGCGGGGCCGGCCCCTCCACCGCCACGCGGACCAGGCCCTTCTTCAGCTCGGTCTTGTGATGCATGCGGGCCGTCACCTCCTGCCCGACATAGCAGCCCTTCCGGAAGTCGACGCCGTGCAGGCGATCGAAGCCGGCCTCGAGGATGTAGGTGGCGTCGGGCTGGAGCTCGACACCGGTCTCGGGCACCAGATGAGTGACGCGGAGCGCGTCGTAGTCGGCGCGGGCCCCGGCCTGGAGGTCGCCGATCGCCGGTGCCTCGGCATAGAGCCGCGCGCCGAGAGCGGGATGACGGGGATCGGGCACGGCGCCGGGGATCGGCGCCTCTCCCCAGATGAGAGCGACGCGGAGGCTGGTCTCCTCCACCGTCACATCGGCGCGCAGGCGGTAGAGCGCCAGGCGCTTGGCGAGATCCGGCGCCCGATCGGCTACGACGTCGAGCAGCACCGTCTCGCCGTCATCCACCAGGAAGAAGTCGAACAGGTATTTGCCCTGGGGCGACAGGATCGCGGCATAGACCGGCCCCTCGGCCAAGGTGCTCACATCGTTGGTCACCAGGTCCTGCAGAAACTTCCGCGCGTCGGCGCCGCCGAGGCGCAGCACGGTCCGGTCCTCTGCGAGCAATGCGGGCATCGGCGCCTCCGGGGCTTTTGGGTGGAGCAGCGCCCCTATATAGGCAATCGCGGTCCCATCGTCAGCAAGAGCGTCCATGCCCGCGCCGATCTCCGTCCTTATCCCCACCCTCGATGCGATGGCCGGCATCGGCCCCTGCCTCGGCGCCTTGGCCGAGGGGGTGACGGAGGGTTTGATCCGCGAGGTGATCTTCGCCGACGGCGGCTCCTCCGACGCGGTGGCCGAGGTGGCCGACGAGGTGGGGGCGGTGCTGGTGACGGCGGCGCGCGGGCGCGGGCGACAGCTTGCCGCCGGGGCGCGGATGGCCCGGGGGGAGTGGCTGATGGTGCTGCACGCCGATACGGTGCTGGCACCGGGTTGGGCCGCGGCGGTGCGCAGCCATCTGGCGACGCGGCCGGGGAAGGCGGGCTGGGGCCGGCTGCGCTTCGACCAGGCGGGCGTCTTGCCGGGCTTCGTCGCGGCGTGGGCGAATGTCCGGGCCCGGTATCTCGGCCTGCCCTATGGTGATCAGGGATTGCTGCTGCCGCGCACGCTCTACGACCGGGTCGGCGGCTATCGCGAGATCGCGTTGATGGAGGATGTGGCGATCGCCCGGGCGCTCCGCGGCCACTTGGTCCCGCTCCCCGTCACCGCGATCACGAGCGCTGCGCGGTTCGAGCGCGACGGCTGGCTGCGTCGCGGCTGGCGCAATCTCAGCACCCTGGCGCTCTACTTCGCCGGCCGCGATCCGGAGGCGCTCGCCCTCCGCTATTCCCGCCGCTGAGGTATCCACTGCTCAGCGGAGTCGAAAATCAGCGGAATCGAAAATCGCGGCTGCGATTTCCGATGCGAGATGCGTTGATTGCGCCGCGTCCGGCGCCGGGGCTTGCGAGCGCTCCGCCGTCGCGTCAGGCTGAGACATCCGCGATGGGAGGAGCCCGCGATGTCGAGCGTCATGAGCCATCCTGAGCTTGCCGGCACCAATCTGAGGGAGGAGCAGGCGATCCGCCGCGACCTGGCCGCCGCCTTTCGCTGGACGGTGCGGTGGAACTGGCACGAGGCGGTGGCGAATCACTTCAGCGCTGCCGTGAACGCCGATGGCAGCCAGTTTCTGATGAACCCCGACCGGCGGCATTTTTCGCGGATCCGGGCCTCCGACCTCATCCTGATCGACGCCAACGATCCGCGGACCATGGACCGGCCGGATGCGCCCGACGCAACGGCCTGGGGCCTGCACGGAGCGATCCATCGGCGCGTACCCTGGGCCCGGGCGGTGCTGCACGTGCACTCCAAGTACGCCACCGTCCTTGCCTCGCTGGCCGACAGTCGATTGCCGGCGATCGACCAGAACAGCGCGATGTTTCACAACCGCGTGGTGATCGACGAGGGCTATGGCGGCCTGGCGCTGGAGGAGGAGGGCGAGCGCATCGCCGCCCTCTTCACCGATCCCAAGGTGCGGACCATGGTGATGGGCAATCACGGCGTGCTGGTGGCGGCGGAGGATGTGGCCAAGGCGCTCTACACGCTTTACCTCTTCGAGCGCTCGGCGGAGACCTACATCACTGCGCTTTCCACCGGCCAGCCGCTCCGCCATCTGTCCGATGAGATCGCCGAAAAGACGACGCGGGAGATGGAGATTTACGAGGACGATACGCCCCGGATCCATCTGGACGAGCTTTGCGCGATCCTGGATGCGGAGGGGTCGGATTACGCGGATTGAGGCGGCGTCGAGCGCGGCCTAGTCGGTGAGCGCAAAGCAGTATCGCGCTCGCCCCTGGTGGCCGCACGGCAAGCGCCCTCAAATCCCCTTTCAGCGGCGCGTTGTCGTCTTTGTCAAAGAGCCGCGGCCGGGCAATGTGAAGACCCGCCTGGCGCGCGACATCGGCACCGTTGCCGCCACCTGGTGGTTTCGCCACCAGGTCGGGGCGCTACTGCGGCGCATTGGCGATGATCCGCGGTGGGAGACCTGGCTCGCCGTCGCGCCGAATTACCGGGGTCTGCGGAGCCGCGTCTGGCCGGCCCATCTGCCGCGCATGGCCCAGGGGGCAGGCGATCTCGGTGCGCGGATGGGGCGGGTGTTTCGCGCCCTGCCGCCGGGGCCCGCGATCATCATTGGAGCGGACATTCCGGGCATCCGGGCGCAGCATCTGGCCGAAGCCTTTGGTCAGCTAGGTCGGCACGACGCGGTGCTCGGCCCGGCACCGGATGGGGGCTATTGGCTGGTCGGGCTCGCCCGGGGGCGGCAGGCAGCGCCGGCGGGGCTGTTCGACGGTGTGCGCTGGTCGAGCCCCCACGCCCTCGCCGATACGGTGGCGAGCCTCCGCGGCCAGCGGATTGCCTATCCGGCCACGCTCCGCGACGTCGACACTGCCGCCGACCTCAAGGCCCTCAGCTCAAACCGCGGTTCTGGTTGACCCGGTAGGCGAACTCCCCGATCAGGCCGATCGCCAGCAAGGTGAGCGAGAGATAGATCGGATATTCCCAGCTCGTGTGCTTCGGGAAGTAATTGACGAAGGCCGCCCCCCGCGCCTGGTCGATCAGGTGAAATAGCGGGTTCCAGGCGAAAAACGGCAGGATCTGCAACGGGATGGAGTTCGCCAGGAACATCTTGCCGCTCGTGAAGAGCTGGGCCCGGCGGTAGAACATGAATAGGCGGTTGACCAGGCCCGGGGCATAGGGCTCCGCCATCATGAACATCATGCCGACCGCAAGCCCGCTCGCCCAGGCCAGCACGAAACCGTAGAGCACGCCGAGCGGGCGGTGCACGTCGAGCTCGCCCTGGATCAGATAGCCTGTTCCGGCGATCAGGAAGAGCGAGAGCGTGAGGATGTAAAGCTCCGTCAGCGCGCTGGTCAGGATGCTCAGCAGCGCCGAGGTCTTCTGGTTGTAGATCATCCCGCTGGTGCTGTGGCTGGTGCTCCGCAAGCGCCGCACGGCCAGGATGTGGGAGAGGAACAGGAAAATCCCGGTCATCATGAAGATGAAGAAATCGCCCCGCACCACCATGGTGCGCAGGCCGATCAGCTCGAACATCACGTAGAACATAGTGAAGAGCAGGATCGGCCGTGAGAGGGCGGCGAGGATGCCGAAATGGCTGTTCCCCGTGGTCTCGCGGAAATCCCGGACGATGCTGACGAACAGCAGGTCGAGGAACGACAGGGCCGCGTCCACGAAGCCGCGGTTGCGATAATAGCGCTGAAGCCGCTCCATCCTGCCCGTCGCTTCCCCTGCTTTCGCGACCTCAGCCCCGATGCCCCCACTCCCGGGCCGATTTTCGCGCAGCCCGCTCCATATCGGTTGCCGCGCGGCAAAGATACACCGATAAGCGCCTGCGGCGGAAGATCCCGCCGCGACGTGCTGCGGCGCAACGGTATGGGCGAGAGCTTAATGGACTATGCAGCGATCTGCCTGACAATGCGCCACCTGGCGCTGGAGGCCGGGGCGGCGATCATGGCGATCTACGAGGGGGGCGACCTCGATGTCCGGGCCAAGGGCGACGCGAGCCCCGTGACCGCGGCGGATGAGGCGGCGGATGCCATCATCCACGAAGGTCTGCGCGCCGCCCATCCCGAGATCGCGGTGGTGACGGAGGAATTGGCCGAAAGCCACACGCTGTCGGCCGAGACCTTCTTCCTGGTCGATCCTCTCGACGGCACCAAGGAGTTCGTGCAGCGCCGGGGCGACTTCACCGTCAACATCGCGCTCATCGAGGCCGGCGTGCCGACCCGCGGCGTGGTCTACGCCCCCGCCAAGGGGCGGCTTTTCTACACGAGCGGCGGCGGCGAGGCGGTGGAGGAGGCGGGCGGCCACGCGCTCGAGGCCATCGGCCCGCAGCAGCCCATCGCCGTCAGCCGGCCTGGCGCCGGGGCGCTGACCGTCGTCGCCTCGAAATCCCACCGGGACCAGGCGACGGACGATTACATCGCGCGCTACGAGGTGGGGGAGTTCCGCTCCGCCGGATCCTCGCTCAAATTCTGCCTGGTGGCAGCGGGGGAGGCCGACCTCTATCCCCGCCTCGGCCGCACCATGGAGTGGGACACCGCCGCCGGCCACGCCGTGCTCAGGGGCGCCGGCGGCCATGTGGTGCGCTTCGACGACCACCGCCCGCTCACCTACGGCAAGGCGGGGTATGAGAACCCGTTCTTCATCGCCCATGCCCCGGGCGTGGCGCTGATGCCGGCCTAGACGCTGCCGACCGGCATGACGGGCCGCGCCGGCGCGCCGAACGTCACCGTCGCCATCCTCAATCGTGGCCGCCGGGCCGAGCTGCGCCGGCTGATCGTGGCACTCGGCCAGCAGCGCTTTCGCGACTTCGCCGTCGTGCTGGTCTCCGACGCCCCGACGGCCGCGGCACTAGAGCTTGGGGAGGCGGGCCGTCGCCTCTCTTTCCAGCATCTGGCCGAGGCCAATGTGGCCCGGGCCCGGAACCTGGCGCTTGCCCATGCGACGGGAGATATCATCGCCTTCTGCGACGACGATGCGGTGCCGGAGCCTGGATGGCTCGCCGCGCTCATCGCGCCCTTCGAGGATCCGAAGGTGGGCGCCGCCGGCGGTTTTGTCCGCGGCCGGAACGGGGTGAGCTTTCAGTGGCGGGGAACGGCCTTCGACCGGACGGGCACGGACAGCCCCCTCCCCTTGTCGGCGGACGGACCCGTGGCGCTCTTCCCGCCGGAGGCCGGGCGTTTCGTCAAGACCGTGGGCACCAACGCCGCCTTCCGCGTGGCGGCGCTGCGGGCCATCGGCGGGTTCGACGAGGCCTATGCCTTTTTCCTCGACGAGACCGACGCCAACCTGCGTCTGAGCGAAGCCGGCTGGTGGACCGCCGTGGTGCCGGGGGCAGAGGTCCACCACAGCTTTGCCGCCAGTGCCCAGCGCGCGGCTGATCGGGTGCCCCGCACGCTCTGTCAGACAGCCTTTAGCAAGGGCTACTTCCTCGCCCGCCACGCCCCAACCTCGACCCATGGGGAGGCGATGGAGGCGTTCCGGCAGAGCACCCGGCGGCAGGTCCATCGGGCCTTCGCCCTCGGCCTGTTGGCGCCCTCCCAGGTGCGGCCGCTGCTCGACGAGGTGGCGCGCGGGCTGGAGGAAGGGCGCCTGGCGCCGGAGCATTCCACCCCAGCGCTCGGCATGTCGGCGGAAAACGGCTTACACTTCGCCACGAGCGCGCGCGAGGCGCCACGGATCGCGGTGCTGGCCGAGCCGTGGGGCCTCGCCGAGGCGCGCGACCGGGCCGCAGCCCTTGCGGCAGAAGGGGCGGAGACCACGCTGCTCGCCTTCCGTCCCTCCCTCCGCCCCCTGACCGTACGCTTCGATCCGGCGGGCTACTGGCTGCACCAGGGCGGCATCTGGGGCCGAACGGAGCGGACGGAGTGGCGCATCCGCCTCGACACACTCAGAAATCGCTGGCGCATGGAATTGTCCCGGATCGCCGCGCAGCGTATGTTCACAACTATCCTGGGAAGCGACGGCCGCGAGTGCGTGCCTTAGCGCCGGCAGCGCATTCTTTCGTCACAATTTGCTGTCAACCGGACCAGGTTTGGAGCGATCGACCACGGGGCGGCGTGAGAAACGACACATCGGCGCCCCGAGCGGCACACTAGGGTGCGCGACGGCAGCGCGAGTTTGGGGAGCCGACGATGCGACGCAAGGTGACGAAGGCAGTCTTTCCGGTGGCCGGGCTCGGCACGCGGTTCTTGCCGGCGACCAAGTCGATCCCCAAGGAAATTCTGTCGCTGGTCGACCGTCCGCTGATCCAATACGCCATCGACGAGGCCCGGGCCGCCGGGATCAAGGAATTCATCTTCGTCACCTCGCGCGGGAAGTCGGCGCTCGAGGACTTTTTTGACGGCGCGCCGGAGCTGGAGAAGACGCTTCGCCGCAAGGGCAACGACACCCTGCTGGCCGAGTTGCGGCGCACCGACATGGACAGCGGCGCTATCGCCTATGTCCGCCAGCGCGAGGCCATGGGCCTCGGCCACGCCGTCTGGTGCGCCCGGCGGCTGATCGCCAACGAACCGTTTGCCGTGATCCTGCCCGACGACGTGATCTCGGCCGAGAAACCCTGCCTGCAGCAGATGGTCGAGGCCTACGAGCAGACCGGCGGCAACATGGTCGCCACCATGGAAGTGCCGGAGGAGAAGGTGAGCTCCTACGGCATCGTCGACGTGGCCGAAGACATGGGCGCCCTGGTCTCGGTCGGCGGCATGGTGGAAAAGCCGGCGGCGGAGAACGCGCCGTCGAACCTCGCCGTCATCGGGCGCTACATCCTGACGCCCAAAGTGCTCAACAACCTCAACCGCAAGGAGCGGGGGGCGGGCGACGAGATTCAGCTCACCGACGCCATCGCCGCGGAGATCGACGGGCCCGACGGCGTCTTCGGCTTCCGCTTCCGCGGTCAGCGCTTCGACTGCGGCTCGAAGGCGGGCTTCCTGCAGGCGACCGTCGCCTTCGCGCTCGCCCGCGAGGATCTGCGCGACGATTTCGCGGCCTATCTCCGCGACACGGTGAATATGCTGCAGGCGGCCGAATAGGCCGCGCGGCGGGGCGGGAGGCGGACGTGGCCAACGTTCTGGTGACCGGCGGCGCCGGCTATATCGGCTCCCACGCCTGCAAGGCGCTGCGGGCCGCGGGACACCAGCCGATCGCCTACGACAACCTCTCCACCGGCTGGCGCGATGCCGTGAAGTTCGGCCCGTTCGAGGAGGGCGATCTGCTCGACCGCGCCCGGCTCGACGCAGTGCTGGCGGCCCATCGCCCAGCGGCGGTGATGCACTTCGCCGCCCTCTCCAATGTGGGCGAGTCGACCGCGCGGCCGGATCTTTACTGGCGGAACAACGCGATCGGCTCGATGACTTTGCTCGACGCCTGCGTGGCGGCGGGGATCGACAAGATCGTCTTCTCCTCGACCTGCGCGACCTATGGCGAGGCGGAGGACGGCCTGCTGAGCGAGCGCTCGCGCCAGCTGCCGCTCAACCCTTACGGCGCCTCGAAACTGGCGGTCGAGCACATGCTGCGCGACTACAGCGCGAGCTTCGATCTGCGCTCCGTCAGCTTTCGCTATTTTAACGTGGCCGGCGCCGATCAGGACCACGAGATCGGCGAGTTCCACCGGCCGGAGACCCATCTGATCCCGCTCGCCCTCGACGCGGCGAGCGGTCGGGGCTCCGGGTTCACCATCAACGGTGACGACTATCCGACGCCGGACGGCACCTGCATCCGCGACTTCGTCCACGTCCTCGACCTGATCGAGGCGCATCTGAGTGGGCTGGACTGGCTGCTGCAGGGCGGCGGGTCGGAGGTATTCAACCTCGGCACCGGCAACGGCTTTTCGGTCCGCCAGGTGGTCTCCACCGTGGGGGAGGTCACGGGCGCTGCCGTGCCGATGACCATCGGTGCCCGGCGCCCCGGCGACGCGGTGAAATTGGTGAGCGGCGGCGACAGGGCGATGCGGATGCTCGGCTGGCGCCAAGACCGCTCCACCCTGCCCGCGATGATCGGCGATGCCTGGGCCTGGCACCAGGCGGACGGCTACCGCGCCTGAGGCTTGGCGACGTCCCGGACCAGCCTCGCGCGCCCGATCTTGCTCGACTGCTCGCGCCTGGTGCTGCGCGGCCACCGCCCAGCACCCACAGGGATCGACCGGGTGGAACGGGCCTATCTGACAGAGCTTCTGCGGCGGGAGGTCGACCTGTGGGGCCTCGCCCGGATCCCCGGCGATGTGCTGCTCTTCGACCGAGGCGCGCTTCAGGCGATGGCGATCGACAAGGCCGATGCCGCTCTCGACATCCGCGGCCATCTGACCCCCTGGCGCGACGCCGATCGGCGGCGGGCCGAGGCGGCCGCGCGGCGGCGGGCGACCCACCGCGCACCGGCGCGGGAGCTGGCGCGGCTGCTGAGAACCGCGCCGGCCAGCCCGATCTATCTCAACATCGGGCACACGAACCTGCGGGCGGAGACCATGGCGGCGCTCTCCGCCATCGGCGCGACGATCGTCGTGATGATCCACGACACCATCCCGCTCGACCATCCAGATCTGGTCCGGGCAGGCACGGAGGCGGCGTTCCGCAGAAGGCTCGCAGCGGTGAGCGGGGCGGCGGACCTGGTCCTCTACCCATCGGCCGCGACCGCCGGCGATGCCGAGCGCTGGTGCGCGACGCTTGGCCGGGTGCCGTCGGGCGCGGTGCTGCCCCTCGGCCTCGCGCCGCCGGAGCCGGTCGAGGCGCGGGTGAGCGATCCGCCCGCCTTCGTCACCCTCGGCACCATCGAGCCGCGGAAGAACCACGCCCTCCTCCTCGACATCTGGGAGCGTCTGACGGAGACCAGGGGCGCCGACGCGATGCCCCATCTCCACGTCATCGGCGCCCGGGGCTGGGCCGCGCCCGCACTCTTGCGGCGGCTGGAGCATGGGGCAGCCACCGGCAAAACGGTGTTTCACCTCGGCCCCCTGCCGGATGCAGAGGTGCGCGCCCGGCTCGCTGGCAGCCTCGGCCTGCTCTTCCCCAGCCTGGCAGAGGGCTTCGGCCTGCCGATAGCAGAAGCCCTGCAGCTCGGCGTGCCGGTCCTGGCCAGCGATCTGCCCGCGCTCCGCGCCACCGGCGGCAGCCACGCGCGCTACCTGCCGCTCAACGACCCCGACGCCTGGACCGCGGCCATTCTGGCCCAGGCCCGGCCCGACGCGCCGCGGCCGGCAAAAATCCGGTTCCAAGATTGGGAAACACACGTTAACGAACTTCTGACACGATTGTCCGCCATGGTTTGATTGCACGAGAGAACAACGGGCAGAGCAGGCCGGCAGGACGACGGACAGGTATGAGACCGCTCAAGAAAGTAGCGCTGCGGATGGAGCGGCGGCGCAGGCAGATCCGCGCGCGGCGCAAACGCGGAGAGCTGCGTTGTCTGGTCGACCGCACGGCCCGGATCGGCCGGGACGACATCATCCTGTTCTCGACGGTGCGGAACGAGTTCATCCGCCTCCCCTGGTTCTTGCACTACTACCGCCGCATGGGCGTCCGGCATTTCTGCTTCGTCGACAATGAGAGCGACGACGGCACCGCCGCCTACCTCGCCGATCAGCCCGACTGCTCGCTCTGGTCGACGGGCGCGAGCTACAAGCGCTCGAAGTTCGGCGTCGACTGGCTGAACGGCCTGCTCTCGCGCCATGGCCGCGACCATTGGGTGCTGGTCGTCGATGTGGACGAGTTCCTGGTCTATCCCTACTGCGATACCCGGCCGCTGCCGGCGCTGACCGATTGGCTCGACAGCTGCTCGCTCAAGACCTTCCCGGCGATGCTGCTTGATCTCTATCCCGACGGCCCGATCGAGGAGGCGCATTACATCCAGGGCCAGGATCCGCTGACCGTCGCCCAATGGTTCGACGGCGGCAACTACACGATGCGCCGCGACCGGCGCTACGGCAATCTCTGGATCCAGGGCGGGCCGCGGATGCGGGCCTACTTCGCCGACCAGCCGCACCTCGCCCCGGCGCTCAACAAGATCCCGCTGGTGCGCTGGCGGGGCGGCTATGTCTACGTGAGCTCCACCCACAGCCTGCTGCCGCGGGGCCTCAACCAGGTCTATGACGAGTTCGGCGGCGAAAAGGCCTCGGGCTGCCTGCTGCACGCCAAGTTCCTGCACCTGATGCGGGACAAGGCGATCGAGGAGTTGGACCGCCGCCAGCACTATGCCGGCAGTCGGGAATACCGCGCCTATCGTCGCAAGCTTGGCGCCGGCACCCAGCTCAAGACCCCGTGGTCGGAGCGCTATCAGGGCTGGCGCCAGTTGGACGAGCTCGGCCTGATGTCGCCTGGCGGCTGGCTTTGAGGCGGGGATGAGCGTCGGCATCTGCATCATGGCCCATGGGCGGCTGGAGCGGGCGGCGGAGCTTGCCCGCTCTCTCGTGGTGCAGGGTTGCCGGGTGGCGATCCACGTGGATGCGCGCACCTCCGACGACGCCTACGCCAAGATGCAGGCGACGCTCGCCGAGTTCGACGAGATCCTCTATGCCCCGCGGCGCGCCTGCGCCTGGGGCGGCTTCTCCCTGGTCGAGGCGAGCCAGGAGGCCGCCGCGGCGCTCCTCGCCCGCTACGACGATGTCAGCCATGTCTGCCTGATCAGCGGCACCTGCCTGCCGCTCCGCCCGGTGCGGGAATTGCAGGCCTTTCTGATCGCGAATGCCGGCATCGACTTCATCGAGAGCTGGGATCTGGAGGATGACGACTGGGTAAAGGACGGCCTGTCGCTGGAGCGCTTCACCCTGCACTTCCCCTTCAACTGGCGCCGGCAACGCTGGCTGTTCGACCGGTTCGTGACGCTGCAGCGCCGCCTCGGCGTTCGCCGCCGGATGCCGGAGGGATTGCGCCCCCATATCGGCTCCCAATGGTGGTGCCTCAGCCGCAAGACGCTGCTGGCCATCCTGGAAGACCCGAAGCGCCCGATCTATGAGCGCTATTTCCGCACGACCTGGATCCCGGATGAGAGCTATTTCGCCACCCTCGCCCGCAAACATGCCGAGCGGATCGTGCCCCGCTCCCTCACCTTCGCGAAGTTCGATCCCCAGGGGCGGCCCCACGTCTTCTACGACGACCACCGGCCGTTGCTGGAGCAGTCGGACTGCTTCTTCGCCCGCAAGATCTGGCGCGGGGCCGACGGGCTCTACAACCGCTATCTCGATCCCGAGCGCCGCGATATCCGCGGCCTGCGCTTCGCCCCGCGGCGGCTGGAGGATACCTTCGCCCGGGCGCACGAGCGTCGCTCCAAGGGCCGGCCGGGCCTGGCGATGCAAAGCCGGTTCGCCTGCCGGGCCCATGCGCCGCAGCAGGAGACGGCCGCGCCCTACGCCGTCTTCTCCGGCTTCGACTTCGTCTTTCCCGACTTCAAGGCATGGCTCGCCGGTCATGGCGCGACCCGGGCCCACGGCCGGATCTTCGATCGCCGCGCGGTGGACTTCGCCGGCGACGTGCCGATGCTGGAGGGGGCCCTGCCCTCCGTCCCCGCGATCCGCGATTGGAATCCGGAGCAGTTCCTGACCAACCTGATCTGGAACGCCCAGGACACCCATCAGAGCTTCCTGCTGGCGGTCGCCGACAGCCCGCGCATGGCGGGCTTCGTGCGGCGCGATCCGAACGCGACGCTGCACATCGTGACCGGCGCCTGGCTGCTAGGTCTGATCCAACCGCTCGGGGAGGAGGACGCCGCCTTCGCCAAGCGAGTGAAGCGACTGGCGGAGCTTGAGGCGACCTATCTCGACGACCTGGCGGAGGAGGACAGCGCCGCAGTGGTCCATCGCACCACCCTCGGCGACCTGCTTGCCGATCCCTACGCCGTGCTGAGCGAGATCCGCGCGCTTTACGGCGAGGCGGGGACGGCCCGGGGCGCGCCCATCGCGCTTCCGCCCTTTGCCGAGATGGCGGAGCTGCGCCCGACGCTGGCCCGCCTGGCGCGGCTTGGCCTGACGATCGAGACCATTGGAGCCTTGCCCGACCGCCTCGGCGCCCGGGATGAGGCCGATGAGGCGGCCAGAAAACGGGCTTGATGGCGCGCCGCATCAGATATTTCGCCATCCTCGCCTCGATGCGGACCGGATCGAACCTGCTGGAGCGCACGCTCAACCAGTTTCCGGACCTCGAGTGCCACGGGGAGCTCTTCAACCCCGCCTTCGTCGCCAAGGCCAACGCCACGGAATATCTGGGCGTGACCCGGGCCGCCCGCGATGCCGACCCTGAACGCCTGATCGAGCGCATCGTCAGCCACGATCCCGGCGTGACGCCGGGCTTTCGCATCTTTCGCGACCACGATCCGCGCATCCTGCGCCGGGTGCTGACCGACCCGGACTGCGCCCGCATCGTGCTCACCCGCAACCCGCTCGACAGCTTCGTCTCGCTGAAGATCGCGCGGGAGACCGATCAATGGCTGATCGGCAACGAAAAGCGCCGAAAGCTCGCCCGCGTACCCTTCGATGCCGAGGAGTTCGAGCGCTATCAGGCGAAGATCGAAGCTTTCCACGGCCAGATCCGGCGGAGCATGGCGACCGCCGGCACCACGGCAATGGTGCTCGCCTACGACGATCTGAAGGATCTGGCGGTGCTGAACGGCGCCGCGGCCCATGTGGGCAGCAAGTCGCGGCTCGAGACGGTCGAAGAGCCGATCAAGAAGCAGAACCCGGGCACGCTTCGCGACAAGCTGTCGAACTTCGATGAGGTGGCACCGATCCTGCCCCGCTACGGAGGTGCGACGGTGCTGGGCGCGGCGCAGGAACCGGCGCGGGGCGCGGGCGTGCGCATGATGGTTGCCTGCCGGACCCGCCCGGTGCTGTTCGCCCAGATCCCGAGCGGGCCGGACATGGCGGTGCTGCGCTGGATGCACGGCCTCGACGGCGGCGATCCCGACGATGCGGGCTTTCCGGAGACTTTAGCGGGCGGCCAGGCGCTGCTCCCCAACATGAGCCGGCGGGAGCTGACGGACTGGCTCATCGCCCATCCCGATGCCGTTTACTTCACGGCCGTGCGCCACCCCCTTGCCCGCGCCTACGAGGCGTTCAACCGCCGTATCCTCTCCACCGGGGAGGAGGCGTTTCCCCATATCCGGGAGCTGCTGGCCCAGAGCCACGACATGACGCTCCCCTCGGCCGAGGCCATGGGTGACGGCAGCCGCGCAGCGCTCGAGGCGGCGGGGTTTGGACCGGCCGAGATGGCGGCGGCCTTCGGCAA
The DNA here is from genome assembly GCA_039180875.1 of Pseudomonadota bacterium. GTDB lineage: Bacteria > Pseudomonadota > Alphaproteobacteria > Rhodobacterales > Rhodobacteraceae > JBCDCY01. Next base: position 93,908 of record JBCDCY010000001.1, read on the forward strand.
GTTCCTGAGCTTCCTCGAGCTCAACCTGACCGAACGCACGGCGACCCGGATCGACGGTGCCTGGGCGAGCCAAAGTGCGATCGTCGAGGGTTACGGCGCGATCCGCCCCCTCACCCTGATCGTGCGGGAGGAGCGGCTGCCCAAGGCCGGCACCTCGATCCGCGCCCTTCTTGATCTCACCCGGGTGCGCAACGGCCCGCTCCGCGGCTGGCGCCCGACCTATCCCTTTCCGATCGAAGAGATCTACTCCGCAGAGCTCGAGGCGCTGGCCCGCCGGGCCTACGCAAGGGATTACGGCAATTTCGGCTTCACCGACTGGCAACCCGGCGGCTAAGGCCGGCGCAGCGGACCGCGGCAGCTATTCCGCCGCGGCGGTCTGGGGATCGAGGGCTGCGTCCATCTCCGCCAGGAACCGCTCCGCCTCGAGCGCGGCCATGCAGCCCATCGCGGCACTGGTGACGGCCTGGCGATAGATATGGTCGGTCAGGTCCCCGGCGGCGAAGACCCCAGGGATCGAGGTCGCGGTGCTGTCGGGCGCGGTCACCACGTAGCCGCCGTGATGCGTCTCCAGCACGTCGGCGACCAGTTCGCTCGCCGGCGCATGGCCGATGGCAATGAAGGCGCCGTCGCAGGGCACCACCTGCTCCGCCCCCGTCTCGCGCTGGCGGACGCGGACGCCGGTGACGCCCTTGGGCTCCGCATCGCCCAGGATCTCCACCACCTCATGGGTCCAGAGCGGCTCGATCTTGGGGTTCTTGAACAGGCGATCCTGCAGGATCTTCTCGGCCCGCAGGCTGTCGCGCCTGTGGATCAGCGTGACCTTGGTGGCGAAGTTGGTGAGGAAGAGCGCCTCCTCCACCGCCGTGTTGCCGCCGCCCACCACCACGACCTCCTTGCCGCGAAAGAAGAAGCCGTCGCAGGTAGCGCAGGCCGAAACGCCGAAGCCCTTGAACGCATCCTCCGACGGCAGGCCGAGCCATTTGGCCCGGGCGCCGGTGGCAAGCACCAGGGCATCGGCGGTGTAGACCGTGCCGCTGTCGCCGAAGGCGCGGAACGGGCGGTGGCCGAGCTCCACCTTGTTGATGTGATCGGCGATCACCTCGGTGCCGACGGCGCGGGCATGGGCCTCCATCCGCTGCATCAAGTCGGGGCCCTGCACTTCGGTATCGCCGGGCCAGTTCTCGACCTCCGTCGTGATGGTAAGCTGGCCGCCCGGCTCGATACCCTGGACCAGCACGGGGTCGAGCATCGCCCGAGCGCCGTAGACAGCCGCGGTGTAGCCCGCGGGGCCGGAGCCGACGATCAGAAGACGGGTGTGGCGCGTCTCGGCCATGACAGGACCTCCGGCGGCTGCTGTGGCGCCCAGATATAGGACGCCGCCCGGCGCGGGGGAAGAGAGGGCGGGGCGACGCATTGCATTGTCTCCCACGCTCGAATCGCCGAGCGTCGGGGGGCTTGGTGGAGGAGAGGATCATGGCCCATCTGGCCCCCCGCACCGACCTCGCCACCCACGAGGTCACGAACCAGCCCGGCGCGCGGGGCGACGTCGATCTTTGGGAGACCGATATCGTCCTGCAAAGCGCCATCGCGCGGGAGGGGGCGGAGGCCCACGCCCCGGCGCTTGCCGCCTACGGCCAGGCGCTCGGCACCGCTGCAGTGCGGGAGGAGGGGCGCGACGCCAACGCCTTCCCGCCCCAGCTCCAGCAATTCGACCAGGCCGGGCGGCGGATCGACGAGGTGCGCTTTCATCCCGCCTATCACGCGATGATGACCCGAGGCGCGGCGGCCGGCTACTCCGCCATCGCGTGGGAGGAGGCGCCGGGCGGCCATGGCGCCCACGCGGCCATGGTCTATCTGCAGAGCCAGGTGGAGCCCGGGACCTGCTGCCCCCTCACCATGACCTATGCCGCCGTTCCCGCCCTCGCAGTGGACGAGGCGGTCGCGGCGAATTGGCGGCCCCGGGTGTTGTCGCGGGCCTATGATGGCGCCTCCCGCCCCGCGGCGGAGAAGACCGGCGCGACGATCGGCATGGCGATGACGGAGAAGCAGGGCGGCTCCGACGTCCGCGCGAACAGCACGACGGCTGTGCCGGACGGCGCGGGCTATCGCCTGACCGGGCATAAATGGTTCTGCTCCGCCCCGATGTCGGACGCCTTCCTGACGCTCGCCTATGCGCCGGAGGGCCTCACTTGCTTTCTGGTGCCCCGCTGGACGCCCGACGGGGCCCGCAACGCGATCCACCTGATGCGGCTGAAGGAAAAGCTCGGCAACCGGTCCAATGCCTCGTCCGAGATCGAGTATCACGGCGCCTGGGCCGAGCGCCTGGGGGAGGAGGGCGCGGGGGTCCGCACCATCGTCGAGATGGTGCACCATACCCGCCTCGACACCGCAATCGCGCCGGCCGGCCTGATGCGGGCGGCGGTGGCTGAGGCCGCCTGGTGGTGCCGCAACCGCTCCGCCTTTCAGCGCCGCCTGATCGACCAGCCGTTGATGACGGCGGTGCTCGCCGATCTGGCGCTCGACGTCGAGGCGGCGACCACCCTCGGCCTGCGGGTCGCCCGGGCGTTCGACGAGAGCGCCGCCGATCCCCAGGCCCGCGCCTTCGCCCGGCTGGCGGTGGCGCTTGCCAAGTATCTCTCCAACAAGCGCTGCCCGGTCGTGACCTATGAGGCGATGGAGTGCCTTGGCGGTGCCGGCTATGTCGAGGAAAGCCCGATGCCGCTCCTCTATCGGGAGGCACCGCTCAACTCGATCTGGGAGGGGTCGGGCAACGTCATCTGCCTCGACGTCCTCCGCACCCTCGGGCGGGAGCCGGAGGCGCTGCCGGCACTGGTCGAGGAGTTGGAGAGCGCCCGGGGGGCCGACCGCCGCTACGACGCTGCCCTCGACGCGGCCCTCGCCCGCTTCAAAGCCCCACCGCGGGAGGAGGATGCGCGCCAGGTGGTCGAGACCCTCGCCCTTCTCCTCCAGTCCGCGCTCCTCCTCCGCCACGCGCCGGAGAGCGTTGCCGATGCCTTCGTGCACACCCGCCTGGCCGGGGATCGAAGCCTGACGACCGGCGCCCAACCCCTCGCCGACGGCACCGCGGCAGAGATCGTGGCAAGGATCTAGCACCAGGCCAGCGCGGAAGACTTGCCGCGGAGCACCGGCGGAAGAGCCTAGCCCCTTTCGCATTGGTTCAAATATCCCGGGGTGAATTGCTCCTGCCCAAGCAGGAGCAAGGGGGGCAGCGCCCCCAAAACCGCCCCCGCTCACACCACCCGGGCCGGCATCTCCTCCCCCGCGAAGAACGCCGCGAGGTTGTCGACGGCGAGCATGCCCATGGCGGTCCGGGTCTCGACGGTGGCGGAGCCGATATGGGGGAGCAGCGTGACGTTCGGCAGGGCCTGGAGCGCCTCGGGCACCTCGGGCTCGGCGGCGTAGACGTCGAGGCCCGCGCCGGCGATCCGACCCTCGGCCAGGGCGGCGATCAGGGCCGGCTCATCGACGACGTCGCCCCGGGCGGTGTTGACCAGATGGGCGGTCGGCTTCATCCGACCGATCAGGGCGGCGGAGATCAGGCCCCGCGTCTCCGGCCCGCCGGGAATGTGGAGGGAGACGACGTCGGCCCGGGCCATCACCTCCTCGATCGTCGCAGCCCTTTCCGCCGGGACGGGGGGCGTGACGGGCGAGCGGTTGAAATAGAGGATCTTCATGCCGAAGCCCGCCTCGGCCCGCTTGGCGACGGCCTGGCCGATCCGGCCCATGCCGACGATGCCGAGGGTGCGGCCGCCGAGGCCGGCGCCGAGCAGCATGGTGGGCGCAAAGCCCTGCCAGCGACCCTGGCGCAGCATCTCCTCCGCCTCCCGCATCCGGCGGAGGCTGGCGAGGATCAGCAGCAGGGCGATCTCGGCCGTGGCATCGGTCAGCACGTCGGGGGTGTTGCCGACGGCGATGCCCGCCTCTTTGGCCGCCGCGAGGTCGATGTTGTTCACCCCGACGGCGAAGTTCGAGAGGATGCGCACCCGCCCGGGTCGAGCGATGAGATCGGCATCGAAGCCCTCGGTGATGCTGGTGAGCAGGCCGTCATACGCGCCCCAGGCCTCGGCCAAGGCGGCGGGCGAGAGGACCGCGTCGTCCGCGCTCAGCGTCGCGTCGAACTCGGACCGCAGCCGATCCTCCACCGCCGCGGGCAGGCGGCGGGTGACGAGGATGCGGGGTTTCGCGGCCATCCTAGTGCAGTCGGGCGCCGTCGGGCACCGCCTGGTCCGGCCCGATCAGCACCACCGCGCCGTCGGCATCGGCGAGGCCGAGCACCAGCACCTCTGACCGCACCGGCCCGATCTGGCGGGGCGGGAAGTTGACGACGGCCAGCACCTGGCGACCTACCAGGGTCTCGGGCGCATAGTGCTGGGTGATCTGGGCGGAGGAACGGCGCTCCCCGACCTCGGGCCCAAAGTCGATCCAGAGCTTCAGCGCGGGCTTGCGCGCTTCCGGAAACGGCTCGGCCCGCCGCACGGTGCCGACGCGGATCTCTACCGCGGCGAATGTCTCGTAGTCGATCTGCTCCGTCATCGGCCGCTCCCAAACCACCGTGCCGCCACCATCGCAAAGTGGCGGCGCGGGGCAAGGGGTGTGACGGCCTCAGCGGCCGGTCTTGCCGGAGAGGTCCTTCAGCTCCTCCATCGACTCGCGAAGCCGGGCCGAGACGATCTCGAACGCCTCGGTGTTCGATTTCCGCGCGGTCTCGGCAAGCTCGGTCATGTGGGCGAGCGCCTTTTCCAGGGCCTTCTGCATCACCTCCGCGCGGGCCTGAGCGGCCTCGCTCGTCATGTTGCTGGTGTCGAAGTCGCGCATGTGGGCCTGGGCGCCCTCCATGGTTTCCTCGAACATCTTCACTTGTTTGCGGAACAGCTCCTGATAGCCGGCGGCGGCGGCGCGGTTGGCCTCGACCAGCGCCTCCATGTTCTTGCGCTGGGTCGCCATCAGTGCGGTCGCGTCGACGTTCGGCATCTTCATGTCGCCGAGCATCTTGGCGAACTCGCCGGTGCGAAACATCTCGGTCAGCTTCTCGGCATCGAAGGGGAAGAACGGCTTGTCGCTCATCTCGGGTCCTTTGGGTCAGAGGGCGCGCGGAATAGCGCCGCAAGTATGCTGCAGCGCAGCATTAGTCAACCATGGAGAGAGTGCGCCCGGGTCGGGCCGCTAGCCGCGCAATTCCCGGCTGCGGCGCGCGGCGGCGGAGATGGTCGCGCGGAGGAGCGGGCGGAGGCCTTTTTCCTCCTCCATCAGGACAGCGAGGCCCGCCGCCGTGGTGCCACCCGGGCTGGTGACATCGGTACGGAGCTGGCCCGGATCGGCGGCATCGGCGGCCAGCGCCCCGGCCCCGGCGACGGTCTGGCGGGCGAGCGTCAGGGCAAGCTCGGCTGGCAACCCCTCAGCCACGCCGGCCTCCGTCATCGCTTCGATCAGGTGGAAGACATAGGCCGGGCCGGAGCCGGAGAGCGCCGTGACCGCGTCCATCTGCGCCTCGTCGTCGAGGCGCACGGTGCCACCGATGGCGGCGAGCAGACCCTCGGCGAGCGTCATCTGTGCCTCGCTTACCGCGTCATTGCCGATCAGCGCGGTTATCCCCCGGCCGATGGCCGCGGGCGTGTTGGGCATCGCCCGGATGATCGCCACGTCGGCCCCGAGCGCCGCGCTGAAGAACGCCAGCGGTGTGCCCGCCGCGATGGAGAGAAACAGCGTGCCCGACCCCGCCAGGTTGCGGACCTGGGGCAAAGCCTCCACCATCATCTGCGGTTTCACGGCGAGGAGGCAAAGGGCGGGTGCCTCCGGCAACTCGGCGTTCAAACGCAGACCCTCGGCGGCAAGCTCCTGAAGACGCGGTGACGGCTGGGGGTCGAGAACGGTCGCGGCACCGGCCGGCAATCCCTCCGCCAGCCAGCCCTCGAGCATGGCCGAGCCCATCTTGCCGCATCCGAGCAGGACGAGGCCCCGCTCCATCACCGATCCGTCGATCATCGCCTGATCCTACGCTCCGACATCGCGGTGAGCGAAGCGAAGGAGAGGTGCCGGGTCAAGCCCGGCACGCGCCGCAGCAATCTGGGCAGAGCTCAGGCCCGGCCGTAAGCCTCGGCAATGGCGATGCCCATGGCGGCATCCACGGTCTCTTCCCCCCAGCAGACCAGTTGCAGCGCCGGGTAGAACCGCTCACACGCCTCCACGGCGCTGGCCAGCATGTCGTTGATCTGTCCGGCCCCGGCCGCCGCACCCCCCGCCAGCGTCAGGCCGTACTTCCAGATCATCAACTTGCGCTCGCGCCACAGGCTGAAGGAGCCGGCCCAGCACATGTCGTTCGCCCGGTCCAGCGCCTCGTAAAGCGCCGGCAGCTTCTCCTCCGGCGGGTCCATCTCAAAGGTGCAAATCAGGCGCAGCATCTCATCGCCGCTGGAGAGCGCCAGCGTCACGGAATAGGTGCGCCAGGAGCCCTCGATGGCCATGGCGATCTGGTCCTCACCCACGCGATCGAAATCCCACGCGTGCCGCTCGGCGAGTGTCTCGACGATGTCGATCGGATGAAGGTCTTCGGTATTCAGCAGCTGCTCGACGGTGTCCATGCCGTGCTCCCTCTAGCTGTTGCGTCCCGGGAGTTTGCGTCCTCTAGGGACTGAGAGCATTCCAAAATGATCGGGGCCTCTCATTCCCAATCGCAAAATATGGTGTGGCGAAAGCGTAGCGCTGTAAAGAGCCGATTTTCGACATCTTTGTAACTCGCATTGCCCCAGCGCCCGGCCAGGTCCCGAATAAAGCCGGGCCAGAAAACGAGAGCACGCAAATAAGGCGGATTGGTGGTGCCCGGCGCGAAAGTGTTAATCGCTCGCCTTGGATTTGCCGCCGCCGCTGCGGCCCGGCGATGTTTTCGGCGCCGCCTCGAGCGCTGCGATGCGCTCCATCAGGGCCGCATTCTCCTCCCGCGCCTTCTGGGCCATGGCGCGCACGGCGTCGAATTCCTCACGGGTGACGAAATCGCGCTCGGCCAGCCAGCGGTCGATCATGGAGCGAAAGGCGCCCTCCGCCTCCTCCCGCGCGCCCTGGGCCACGCCCATGGCGTTGGTCATCAGTTGGGAGAGATCGTCGAAGATGCGGTTGCGGGTCTGCATCGGCCTCGTCTCCGGCAGTTTCTTATCGTGGCGGTCGACAGAGATATGACCTGTCTTCGGCCCCAAGCCAAGCGCGCTTGACAGTCGCAGCCCGGCCGGGGAAGGAGGGCGCGCTTCGCCACGGGGGATCCCGATGCACCTCTTGCCGGCCGCGGCCTTGACCTTTCCCGACATCGACCCGGCCCTCTTCACCGTCGATTTGGGTTTCTTCGAGTTCAGCCTGCGCTGGTATGCGCTGGCCTATATCGGCGGCCTGATCCTCGGCTGGCGGCTGATGGTGCTCTTGATGCGCCGGCCGCGGCTTTGGCCCGGCCAGCAGGCGCCGATGACCGACGAGCAGCCGGAGGAGCTGCTCACCTGGATGACGCTCAGCGTCGTCCTCGGCGGGCGGCTCGGCTATGTGATCTTCTACAATCCCTTGTTCTTTCTGGAGAACCCGGGCGCGATCCTGCGGATCTGGGACGGCGGCATGTCGTTTCACGGCGGGTTCCTGGGCGTGATCCTCGCCACCATCCTCTATGCCAGGCGGAACAACATGCCGCTCTTGCAGGTGAGCGATGCCATCGCGCTCGTCACCACGCCCGGGCTGTTCTTCGGCCGGATGGCCAATTTTATCAATGCCGAGCTCTATGGCCGCGTGTCGGACGTGCCCTGGGCCATGCGCTTTCCCCAGATCAACCCTGCGACCGGGGAGCGGGATTTTGCCCTGCTGACGGAGCCGCGCCATCCGAGCCAGCTCTACGAGGCGGCGCTCGAAGGGGTGCTGCTGTTCGCCATCATGTGGCTGCTGGCGTTTCGCGGGCGCTGGCTGCTGCGGCCCGGGGCGCTGACGGGGCTGTTCTTCGTGGGCTACGGGGCGGCGCGGTTCTTCGTGGAGTTCTTCCGGCAATGGGACCCGCAACTCTCAGAGATGGTGGCGCGCTACGGCGTCACCATGGGCCAAGCGCTGTCGCTGCCGATGATCCTGATCGGGCTCGCCTTCCTCTCCGCCGCCTTCCGCCGGCGCCGGGCGGCGTGAGCCCGCTCGCGGCGGTCCTGGAGCGCCAGATCGCCCTGACCGGCCCGATCTCCTTGGCGGAGTACATGATGCTTTGCCTCTCTCACCCCGAACACGGCTACTATATCAGCCGCAATCCCCTGGGCGCGGCCGGTGACTTCACCACGGCGCCGGAGGTGAGCCAGCTTTTCGGCGAGATGATCGGGGCGAGCCTGCTGAGCGCCTGGCAGGCCCAGGGGCAGCCGACACCGTTTGCTCTGGTGGAGCTCGGGCCCGGGCGCGGCACGTTGATGGCCGACATCCTGCGGGTGGCGGCCCAGGTTCGCGGAGCTGAGGCGGCGGAAATCTGGCTGGTGGAGACCAGCCCCGCGCTTCGCCGCCGCCAGGCGGAGACACTGGCATCCCAGCAGCCGCATTGGGCGAACCGATTGGACGAGGTGCCGGATCTGCCGCTTTTCCTCGTCGCCAACGAGTTCTTCGACGCGCTCCCCATTCGCCAGTACGTGCGCGGGGCGCGGGGCTGGCAGGAGCGTCTGGTGGGCTGGGACAGCGGGCCGCAGCCGCTGCTGGGGCCGGAGCTGGCGCAACCGCTCCTCGATCAACGCTTCGGCACGCCGCCCGTCGGAACGGTGGTCGAGACCTGCGCCGCAGGCGAGGCCATCGCGGCGGAGATCGGCGGGCGCCTCGCCGCCCACCCAGGCGCCGCGATCCTGATCGACTACGGCGCCTGGGCCGGGACGGGCGACACGTTCCAGGCCGTGCGGGACCATGCGGTCGCCGATCCGTTCGCGGAGCCAGGCTTGGCCGATCTGACGGCGCACGTCGCCTTCGCGCCGCTCGCCGGTGCCGCGGTGGCGGCGGGGGCGCAGGCGAGCGCGCTGGTCGCGCAGGGCGTTCTGCTCGAACGCCTGGGCATCACCGCCCGGGCCCAGCGCCTCGCCAATGCCCAAAGCGACCCGGCCGCCCGTCAGGGCGTCGCCACGGCGCATCGCCGCTTGACCCATCCGGAGGAAATGGGAACGCTCTTCCAGGCCCTGGCCTTGGCGAGCCCCGACGGCCCCCTGCCGCCCGGTTTTGAGAGCGACGATGACGCTTGAGATCCTGACCTCCGACGCCCTCGGCGACGTTCGCCACGGCTTCTTCACCCGGCGGGGCGGCGTCTCGGCCGGGCTCTATGACGGCCTGAACTGCGGCCCGGGCTCGGCCGATGCAGCGGATGCGGTGGCGGAGAACCGGGCCCGCGTGGCCAAGGCGCTCGGCGTCGCACCGACGCACTTGATGTCGCTCCATCAGACACACTCAGCCGACGTCATCACCGTCTCGGCGGAGACCGCGCCCTGGGCCGGGGCCCGCCCGAAGGCCGACGGCATGGTGACGCGGGATGCGGATTTCGCCCTCGGCGTGCTGGCGGCCGACTGCATGCCGGTGCTCTACGCCGATCCCGCCTCGGGTGTGGTGGGTGCAGCCCATGCCGGCTGGCGCGGCGCGCAGCGCGGCGTGTTGGAGGCCGTGGCCGACGCCATGGTCGCCGAGGGGGCGGAGCGCAGCCGCATCCACGCCACCATCGGCCCCTGCATCAGCCAGCGCGCCTACGAGGTGGGGCCGGAGTTCTTCGACAGCTTCATGGAGGAGGACAGCGAGAACGCCCGCTACTTCGCGGGCGGCAAGGAGGATCGCATGCAGTTCGACCTGCCGGGCTACGCCCTCGGCCGACTTCGCGGGGCCGGGATCGGCGCCGACTGGATCGGCCATTGCACCTACAGCGACACTGAGCGGTTCTACTCCTACCGCCGGTCCTGCCATGCCGGTGAGCCGGACTATGGCCGCCAGATCGCGGCGATCCGGCCATGAGCGGGCCGGTCCTGCATTTCGAGCTCGCGGAGTTCGCAGCCCGCCGGGCCCGCCTCGATGCCGCCATGGCGACGCGGGAGCTCGACGCCATGCTGCTCTTCGCGCCGGAAAGCCAGTATTGGCTGACCGGCTTCGACACCTTCGGCTACTGCTTCTTCCAGTGCCTGGTGGTGCCTGCGGATGGGGCGCCGGTGCTGCTCACCCGCTCAGCCGACCGGCTGCAGGCGGAGCTTACCTCGACGATCGAGGATGTGCGGATCTGGGTTGACGGCGCGGGCGCCGATCCGGCCGGCATGCTGGCCGCGCTCCTCGCTGATCTGGGATTGAGCGGCAAGCGCCTCGGGCTCGAGACCGAGACCCACGGCCTGACGGCCCGGAACGGAGAGCGGTTGCAGACCGCGCTGGCCGGGCGCGTCACCCTGGTCGAGGCCTCGGACCTCGTGCCTGAGCTGCGGCTCACCAAGTCGCCGGCCGAGATCGCAATGGTGCGCCGGGCCGCCGAACTGGGCGACGAGGCCCACCGCGCCGCCCTGCCCCACATGCGCCCGGGCGGCAGCGAGGCCGCGATCCTTGCCGCCATGCAGGGGGCGATTTTCGCCGGCGGCGGAGACTATCCGGGGAACGAGTTCATCATCGGCTCAGGCCCCCAGGCCCTGCTTTGCCGCTATTACTCCGGCCGGCGCATCCTGGACGATCAGGATCAGCTGACCCTGGAATGGGCCGGCACCTGGCGCCACTACCACGCCGCCTTGATGCGCACCGTGGTGATCGGGGAGCCGCGCCCGACCCACCGGCCGATGCACGCGGCCGCGCACGAGGCCCTGCTGGCCTGCGAGGCGGCGCTCCGCCCCGGTGCCACGCTCGGTGCGGTCTTTGCCGCCCATGCCGAGACCTTCGACCATCACGGCCTCGGCGCCCATCGCCTGAACGCCTGCGGCTATGCCCTGGGCGCCCGCTTCAGCCCAAGCTGGATGGAGCCCCAGATGTTCTACGCCGATGCGCCGGGGCTGATCGGGGTGAACCAGGTCTACTTCCTGCACATGATCCTGATGGATCAGGAGAGCGGCACCGCCGTCACCCTCGGCCGCACCAGCCTGGTGACGGAGAGCGGGGCGGAGCCGCTCTCCGGCCTGCCCCTCGATCTCGAGGTCCGGTGAGGCGGGCGCTGATCCCGCTCGCCATGATCGCCGCCCTGGCGAGCCCCAATGCGCCCGAGGCGGCGGAGCGCCCCAAGCCTCGCCCGGCCAACATCGCAGAACTGGTGGCAGCCGCGGCCACGGTGCGGACGGTGCTCGCCGTCCATCCCACAGGCCCTGTGGTGCGCCTCGTCAGCCGCGACGGTAGCGTACCTGGTCCTGTGCTGCGCGCCGCGGGCCTCGGCCTCGGCGCCGTGCTGCCGCCGGGGGCGTTGGCGGAGACGCCGCGCTACACCCTCGACGGGGTGCTGGCGACGGGCGATCCGCCGCTCCGCTGGCAGGTCTTCGACCGCGACCGCCCGATCGGAGAGATTGCGGTGCCCGCACCCGTCCCCGGCAGCGATATCGCCGACGCCCTGGGGCGGGAGACGGCCGCGCGCTTCCTCACCCTCACCAACCTCGCGCCCCCCGTGCCGGGAGAGGTCGTGGCGCCGAGCCGTGCCTCGGGGTTGGAGCCGGTGGCCCTGCAATTCTCCCGGCGCCATGGCCTGCTGGTCGACAGCAGCGACCGCACGGTGCCCCAGGCCCTGCTGCAAGCCACCGCCGGGGCGCTCGGCTATGTCGGCCGGCCGCAGGATCTGCTGATGGCGGAGGCGTTCTTCGTCCTCGATGGCCGGCTGGACCTGGTGCTGAACGACGGGGAGCCACGGCTGCATCTGCGCTGGACGGTGACGGAGGATACCGGCGCCGCCCTCGGCACGGTGGAGCTGCGCCGGCCGGCCGACGAGCTTTCGCCGGGTGCCCTACCGAGTGAGCTGATCCTGTCCCTCGGGCGGGAGAGTGCGGCACTGTTCCGGGCCTTGCCGGCGGTGGCCCGCGCCGCCTCCCACGGGCCGCGCCAGGCCCATCGTCCGCGCCCACGGACGGGCGACGATGCGGCCCCGGCTAACCGGTCAGGGCGATCTCTCCGTCCATGACCTCGAACGGCACCTGGGGCTCGTCCTTGGCACAGCGGATGACGAGGGAGGTCTTGACGCTCGCCACATTCTCCGCCGCGGTCAACTCCTCCGTGAGGAAGCGCTGGAAGGTGGAGAGGTCGGGGGCGACGCATTTGAGGATGAAGTCGATCTCGCCGTTCAACATGTGGCATTCGCGCACGAGCGGCCAGCCGCGCGCCCGATCCTCGAAGGCGGTGAGCGCCGCCTCCGCCTGGCTTTGCAGGCTGACGAGGGCGAAGACCTCCACCTCGAAGCCGAGTTGGCGGACGTCGACATGGGCGTGGTAGCTGCGGATCAGCCCGGTCTCCTCCAACGCCCGCACCCGGCGCAGGCAGGGCGGGGCGGAGATCCCGACCCGGCGGGAGAGCTCGACATTGGTCATACGTCCGTCGGCCTGCAGTTCGGCGAGGATCTTCAGGTCGATCGGATCGAGTTTGATACGCGGCATGAGGGGGTCTGGGATGCGACTTCGGATCGCCTCTGTTACCCACGCGCGGCCGCTTGCGCAATAAAATTTCAGAACTGCGCAAGAAATGATGGCGATGGCTGATCCGCTGCGCCTCGCGGTGCTGACCGACGGGCGCGCCGGCAACCGCACCCTCGGCCTGGGCGTGGCCGAAGCGATCGCCCGGCAACGCCCGGCTGAGATCGTCGAGGGGGAGGAGGGATTGGCGGAGGCCGACCTGATCATCGGCGCCGGGCAAGCCGGCAATCGCGCCGCCGCCCGGGCCCGCCGACGGCTGCGGCGTCCGGCCGTCGCGGTGCTGCGTCCGCCGCTCCCTTGGCTGCGCTTCGACGCCATCGTGGTGCCGGAGCATGACGGCCTGTCGGGGCCTGGCGTCTTCACCACCCTCGGCGCGCCCAACCGCCTGACGAGGGAGGGTCTGGCCCGGGCCGGCGCCGACCATCCGCTCGGCCCCCGCGCGCTGGTCGCCCTGATCGGTGGCCCGTCGCGCAGCGCCGGGTTCGACGCCGACGCGCTGATCGCCGATCTCGCGCGGTTCCGGGCGGCGGGCTTTTCGCTCCATGCCACCACTTCTCGCCGCACGCCGGCGGATCTGCCGGACCGGCTGCGCGAGGCCCGGCCTGAGATGATGGTTTGGGACGGCAGCGGGGCCAATCCCTACCCGGGCTGGCTGGCCCACGCGGCGGCAATCCTGGTGACGGCGGACAGCGTCAACATGGGCTCGGAAGCTGCCGCGACGGGTCGGCCGATCTTCATCTCCGGCGAGGTGCGGCTGGCCCGCAAGCTCCGCCACTTCCACAGCGCGCTGCGGGCCCGCGGGATCGCCCGTCCGGCCGCCGACGGTCCCGCGGACTGGTCCTACGCGCCCCTGGCGGAGGCCGATCGCATCGCGCCCGCCCTCATCGCGCATCTGGGCTTGGACGGCCCTAGACCTCGTCGAGCGGAATGAGGGTGACGCGCAGGCCGTCATCAGTCGACCAGTCGTAGAGCCGGATGGCCTGGCCCCCGGCCCGCCAGATCGGCGGCGCCACGGCGTAGGGTTGCAGCGCAGGGATCTGGATCGAGAGGGCGGGCGTCGCCGAAATCAGGGTGCCCGCCCAGTGCCGCTCCGCCGTCGTGTGGACATGTCCACAGGCCAGACGAAGGACGTCGGATTGCTCTGCGAGCAAGGCAGCCAAGGCCGCCGTCTCCTCAAACGGCCACTGATCCATGAACGGGAGGCCCATCGGCGCCGGCGGATGGTGCAGGAAGATCAGCGTGGGCTGCGCGGGCGCGAGGTGCTCGGCCAACCAGGTGCGCCGCGCGTCGCAGTAATGGCCCCCCGTCTCCCCCGGCTGGAGGGTGTCGAGGCCGAGGATGCGGAGGCCGTCGCGCTCCTCCCGGAACTGCAGGAAATCGCCGTCCCAGGCCTGGTCCGGAAAGGCCGCCCGCATCGGCTCCCGCGCGTCGTGATTGCCGGGCAATAGGCGGAGCGGCGGCTTAAGCGGGGTGAGCAGATCGACGGCGTGGGCGTATTGCTCCGGCAGGCCGTCGTCCACCAGATCGCCGGTATGCACCACCAGATCGGGCTCGATCCGGTTGAGGGCGTCGACCGCCCGCGCGAGGGTCGCAGACGTGTCGAGGGTGTCTTTCCACAGCGTCCCTTCGGCCACGATATGGCTGTCGGTGATCTGAGCGATGCGCACTGGCCCCTCCACCGCGCGGGACTGAAAGGAAAAAGCGTAAGGATCGGGCGCTGGCGACACAAGCCCGGCCACCCGGCACGGTGGCGCAATTGACGCAGATGTGTGGCCCTACGGCGCTCTCTCCGCCACCGGCTGGCGTATCCTTGCGCACCGCCGACGCGCCGCGCCTGCGCGTCATGACGTCCGCCGGACTTGAAGAGTGCCGTCTTCCGCCCCCACTTCCCAAAGGCGTGATAAAGGAGAGGCCGATGCGAAGCTTCGACAGGATCGGCACCAGCTTGATGAAAGTGCGACGAGGCGACGGGACGTGCGCAGCCATAAGCGCGCCGCTGGTCGGATCTCGCGCCACGAGGCTCTCATGAGCATCCCCTATCGTCTGCAGGTCGATCCGGTGCCCGGCACGGTGACGGCCCGTTTGGGCGCCCGGCCGGTGGCACGGTCGGATGCGGCCAAGGTGATGCACGAGACGCGGCTTGCCCCGGCGCTCTACTTCCCGCGGACAGCCCTGCAAGAGCTCACCCTCGTCCCGTCGGAGCGGCGGACGTTCTGCCCGTTCAAGGGCACCGCGACCTACTGGCACGCCGATCTGGGCGATGCGCGGATCGAGGACGGCGTCTGGTCCTACGAGCGCACCCTGCCCGAGGCGCGGCCGATCGAGGGCATGCTCGGCCTGATGCCGACGCTGGCCGACGGCTATGACGCCAGCGCCGGCCTGCCGGCGCGCACCGACGACGGCCATATCTCCGGGCCGCTTGTCGACTGGATCATGCGGGAGGCGACCAACGCCCCCGACATGGTCTCCCTCACCCGCCAGCTCGGCGAGCGCTTCGTGGCCAACGGCATCGCCGTCTCTCGCCTCTCCGTCCTGGTCTGGTCCCTCGACCCGCAGATCGCCGGTACCAACGCAGTCTGGCGGCGCGACAGCGGCGAGGTGGAGATCCGCCATCCGCGCTACGAGACGTTGGAGACACCGGCCTTCGCCAACAGCCCCCTCCGCCACGTCGCGGCCGGGCGCGGCGGGGTGCGCCAACTGCTCACTGTGGCGGAGCCGGAGTTCGACTTTCCGATCCTGGAGGAGCTGCGGGCCGGCGGCGCCACCGACTATGTCGCCATGCCGCTCCCCTTTGCCGGCGGCATGACCAACGTGATGACACTCGCCTCCGACCATCCAGCGGGCTTCACCACCGCCAATCTCGGCCTGATCTTCGAATGTGCCGGCGCGATCAGCCGGTTCTTTGAGGTGCAGGCGTTGCAGCGCACCGCCTCGGCCCTGCTCGGCACCTATGTCGGGCCGCGCACCGGCGCCCGGGTGCTGGGGGGAGAGATCCGGCGAGGCGATGGCGACGATATCGAAGCGGCGATCCTCTACGCCGATCTGCGCGGCTCCACCCGGCTGGCCGAGAGCCTGCCGCGGGACGCCTATCTCGCTCTTCTCAATGGCTTTTTCGACGCCGTGGCAGAGGCTGTGGCGGCGGAGGAGGGCGAGGTGCTGAAGTTCATCGGCGACGCCGTCCTCGCCGTCTTCGCGGTGGAGGAGGACGGCGCGGCCGCCGCCTGCCGCCGCGCGGCCCGGGCCGCGGCGGCGATCCCGGATGCGGTACGCGCCCTCGCGCTCGAAGGTGGGCCGGCGAACTGCGCCATTGGCGTGAGCTTCGGGCAGGTCACCTACGGCAATGTCGGCGCCCGCGATCGGCTCGACTTCACGGTGATCGGCCATGCGGCGAACCTGGCGGCGCGGCTCTCCGACCTCGGCAAGGCGCTCGACCAGCCGGTGCTGATGACCAAGGAGGTGGCCAACGCTACGGAGGAGGCCGAGGCGCTCGGCCCCCAGCGTCTGCACAACGTGCGCACGCCGGTGGAGGTCTTCGCCTCCGTCCCGCAGAGCCCGGCGTTGACCGGCTGAGGCGGGCGCTATCTTACGCCCCGGGATGAACGGAGACGGATGATGCGGATGCTCTGGTGGATCGGCAGTGGCGTGCTGGTGCTGTTCGTCGCGGCCTGCGGCCTGTGGCTGAACGCCACCACCGGGATCGAGACGCCGGACTATGCGGTGAGCGAGAGCGAGGGCAGCATCGAGCTCCGCGACTACCCCGCGCTTCGCGTCGCCGAGGTGATGCGCCAGGGCAGCCGGCGGGAGGCGGTGCGCGCCGGCTTCCGGCCCTTGGCCGCCTACATCTTCGCGGACGAGCGGGAGGGCGACAAGATCGCCATGACCGCGCCGGTCACCCAGACGCCGGAGGCGGAGGGACCGAACTGGACCGTCCGCTTCGTGATGCCCCGCGACTACGACCTGGCCGAGCTGCCCGCCCCGGCCGACGGCAGCGAGGTCACGCTCCGCGAATTGCCGCCGCAGCAGATCGCCGCCATCCGCTTCAGCGGCGTGGCGACGGACGAGACCGTGGCGGAGGCGGAGGATGCGCTCCGCGATTGGATCTTCACGCGCGATCTCACCCCGGTCGGGCCGGCGACCATCGCCTACTACAACGACCCGCTCACCCCGGGGCCGCTGCGGCGAAACGAGGTGCTGATCGAGGTCGCGCCGGCGGGCTGACGTTACTTCGAGCCGCCGATGCGCGGCTCCATCCCCCTGAGGAGACGCCAAATATTGGCGTGATGGCGGAGCCAGACCAGGGCCGCCATCACGATGGTCAGCCAAATCGCCCCCTCCGCCCCAAAGAGCGCCATCCAGATCGGCGAGAGGGCGGCCGCCACTAGCGCCGCGAGGGAGGAGATGCGGAAGAGCGCGGCGGTGGCGAGCCATGTGCCGCAGGCCGCCAAGCCGCATACCGGCGCCAGCGCCAGCAGGGTGCCGAGGAACGTCGCCACGCCCTTCCCCCCACGAAAGCGCAGCCAGATGGGGAAGAGATGGCCGAGAAACGCGCCGAGCGCCGCGGTCTGGGCGGCGAGCTCGCCGAACATCTCCCGCGCCACCAGGACAGCCACCGCGCCCTTTGCCGCATCCAGGATCAGGGTCGCCGCCGCCGCCCCCCGATGCCCGGTTCGCAGGACGTTCGTCGCCCCGATATTGCCCGAGCCCACCCGGCGGAGATCGCCGAGGCCGAAGGCACGGGCGAGCAGCAGGCCGAAGGGCACGGAGCCCAGCAGGTAGGCGCAGAAAAAGATCCCGAGCAGCCAGGGCAACGCCATCTGCCAGCCAAGGATGTCGGGGAGCCAAGCCCTCACGCCCCGTCCCTCCGATAGACCGTTTCGCCACCCACCAGGGTGCGCAGGACGCGGCCCTGCATCCGGCGCTGGTCGAAGGGTGTGTTCTTGGACTTCGAGGCCAGCGTCGCCCGGTCGAGCACGAACGGCGCGTCCTTGTCGAACAGCACCAAATCGGCCGGCGCCCCGGGCGCGAGCCGCCCGGCGGGGCTGCCGATCCGCGCGGCTGGCGCAAGCGCGAGGCGGGCGAAGAGCGTCGGAAGGTCGAGCGCGCCGGCGTGTACCAGCTGCAGGGCGGCGGGCAGCAGCGTCTCCAACCCCACGGCGCCGGAGGCCGCCGCCTCGAACGGCAGGCGCTTGGACTCCTCGTCTTGCGGCGTGTGCATGGAGCAGATGAGGTCGACGGCGCCGCTTGCCACGGCAGCGACCAGCGCCTCGCGATCCGCCTCCGCCCGAAGCGGTGGCTTCAGCTTGAAGAACGTTCGGTAGTCGGCGATGTCGAGCTCGTTGAGCGTCAGGTGATGGATCGAGGCCCCGGCCGTCACATCGAGGCCCCGGTCCCGCGCCGCCTCCAGGATCGGCAGGGCGGCGGCGGTGGAGAGCTGGTCGACGTGGAACGCCACCCCCGTCGTCTCCACCAGGGCCAGGTCACGGGCGAGCTGCATCCGCTCGGCCACCGTGCCCACCGCCGGCAGGCCGAGGCGGGAGGCCCAGGCGCCCGAGGTCGCCGCCGCCCCGGCCGACAGCGTCGGCTCCTGCGCATGGCCGATGACCAGCGCGCCGAGGCCCGCGGCATAGGTCATGCAGCGCTGCAGCACCCGGGCATCGGTCACCACCCGGTCGCCATCGCTGAAGGCGACAGCGCCGGTGTCGCGAAGAAAGCCGATCTCCACCATCTCCCGCCCGTCGCGGCCCTTGGTGAGCGCCGCCATCGGCAGGACGCGCACGACCGAGGCCTCGATGGCGCGGCGATGCACGAAGGCGAGAATCTCCGGCGTGTCGATCGCCGGATCGGTGTCGGCCCGGGTGACCATGGTGGTCACGCCGCCCCGGGCCGCGGCGAGCCCGGCAGAGCGAAAGCTCTCCTTATGCCGCTCGCCCGGTTCGCAGACCTTGACCCCGAGATCGACGATCCCGGGGGCGAGGCAGTGTCCCATGCAGTCGATCACCTCCGCCCCCTCCGGCACGCCCGGAGCCGGGCCGAAGGCGATGTCCGCGATGAGACCTGCCTCGATGCGGACATGGCCGGCGCCTTCCCGACCCTCGGGGTCGATCAAATGCGCGTGGCTCAGGACGAGGCTCACCCCACCTCCCCCCGTTGCACCTTGCGAAGCAGGGCGTAGACCGCGCGACCTTCGGGGATATCCTCAAAGCCCGTAGGGTTCTCCATCCGCTCGAGGCCACGGAGCGGATGAAGTCGGGCGCGCGGCTCCGTCGTGAAGTGGATCGCGTCGGGCGGGCCGAACACGCCGTGGATCTCCGTATCGGGCTTGATCGGATAGAAGGACAGGCGCCGGCCGAGCGCATTGACCGCGATGAAGGCACGTTGGGTGCTGAGCGCATAGACTGTCCGGCGGCGCCGATAAGCCTCCCAAACATGCTGACCGACGGCGAAATAGAGACCGATGAGGACGATTGCGATCCCTACCAGCGAGAAGAGGGACGGGCCGGCGGGGGCGTTGCCGAGGTCAGCCGTGGTGAGGCCGAGCCAGGCGATCCCGAAGACTATGAACCAGAGCCCCAAAAGGACCGTCGGCAGGTTGCCGCGCCTTATTCGGATCCTGCCGTCGGGCCGCCCCTCCCACAGGATCGTCTCGCCGTCCTCCAGGTGGGGCGCCCAGGCGTCTCCCCCCGCCTCAGACATCCAGCACCTCCTGCCCGGCCGCTGCCTCGCGGCCGTTCAGAAGGAGGTCCATCGCGGCCATGCGGACGGCGACGCCCATCTCCACCTGCTCCTGGATCACTGAGACACGGAGGTCGTCGGCCAGCTCTCCGTCGATCTCCACCCCGCGGTTCATCGGGCCGGGGTGCATGACGATGGCGTCGGGCTTGGCGTGAGCGAGCTTGGTAGCGTCGAGGCCGAAGCGGTGGAAATACTCCCGCTCCGACGGGATGAAGGCGCCATCCATCCGCTCCCGCTGCAGGCGAAGCATCATCACCACGTCGGCGTCGGCCAGGCCGGCCTCCATGTCGTCGGTCACCTCGACCCGCCATTGCTCCACGCCCGCCGGCATCAACGTGCGGGGGCCGATCAAGCGGATCCGGTTCTCCATCTTGTCGAGCAGCAGGATGTTAGAGCGGGCGACGCGGCTGTGGGCGATGTCGCCGCAGATCGCCACGGTCAGGCGCTGCAATCGCCCCTTGCGGCGGCGGATCGTCAGGGCATCGAGCAGGGCCTGGGTCGGATGCTCGTGCCGCCCATCGCCGGCGTTGAGCACCGCGCAGTCGACCTTCTCCGCCAGCAGCGCTACGGCGCCGGAATGGGGATGGCGCACGACCAGCAGATCGGGGCGCATGGCATTCAGCGTCATGGCCGTGTCGATCAGCGTCTCGCCCTTGGAGAGGCTGCTCGCCTGCATCGCCATGTTCATGACGTCGGCGCCGAGACGCTTGCCGGCGAGCTCAAAGCTCGCCTGGGTGCGGGTCGAGGCCTCGAAGAACATATTGACCTGGGTGCGACCGGCCAGCGCCGTGCTCCGCCGCGCGGTGCGGCGGTTGAAAGCCACATAGCTCTCCGCCAGATCCAGCAGATCGCCGACATCGCCGGGCGCGAGCGCCTCGATGCCGAGAAGGTGTCGACCAGAGAGCATCGGGCACCGTGAACCAGAGCAGCGCCGGAGCTATATCACAGCTGTCCGAGGCCGGAAGCACCGGTGGGCAAATTAGGAACTTGACGTGAACGGAAGGCTAACGTAAGCGGCGCGAACAAGCAGAATCAATGGGTTAGCAAGTGCTCCCTCCACAAAAATAGCGAATATTGGGACCGGCCGACATCTGGCACTTTACATAAGTGAGCGGAAAACTCGTCTTAGCCTTGCGTTAACCGTTTCGGGGAACCATGATGAAGTCGCAGCAGTGGATGATCGACATCCTCATGGATTTGCGTCAAGTTGCGCAAAGAAATGCCATGATGGATTTGGCGGAGAAACTTGACGACGCAGTGATCGTGGCGGCAGCGGAAATGTCGCCGAAGCGTTCGGTTGCGCTGGCGGGCGTGTATGGCAACGAAGCTCGAGACATATCTGGAGACGCTTCAGAGCACGACGACCAGACAGGATCTGCAAACCTGTGTTGAGGGTTTGCGGGATGTTTATGACGTCCAGCATGTCGTCTACCACGCTGTAAATCTTGCGGGCTCGCCCTACGCGGCGCTGACCTACACGCAAGAGTGGACCGACTACTACTACCAAAACAGTTTCCACCGGGTCGATCCGGTCGTCCAAGGCGCATTGCGTCACTTCCATCCGATGGACTGGAAGCGGCTGGACTGGTCGACGCCGGCCAGCCGGCAGTTCTACAGCGAGGCGCGGGACGGCGGTGTCGGCACCCAGGGCCTGTCGATCCCGATCCGGGGCCCGAACGGGCAGTTCGCGCTCTTCACCATCAACCAGTCCGAATCGGACGATACCTGGCAGCACTTCGTGAACGACTACGTTCGCGACATGCTGCTGATCGCTCACTACGTTCACCAACAAGTGCTGTCGGTGGAGAACGTGGCGGAGAAGATCCCGAACAGCGATCTCTCTCCGCGGGAGCGCGACGCCCTGTCTATGCTGGGCCTCGGCCGTAACCGCGCGAAGATTGCCGAAGCACTGGAGATTTCCGAACACACGCTCAGGGTCTACATCGACAGCGCAAGGCATAAATTGGGTGCGCTCAACACAACCCATGCGGTTGCCTTGGCGCTGACGCGAGGATTGATCGCAATGTGATCACACGCGGCCGTTGCGCATTCGCAAAAAGTGCCGCGCGGTTAGTCGTTGTTTAAATTAGGCGATTATGGCCAAAGTCTTCTTGCCTAGCACAAGGAGACGACAATGATCCGCTACCTGTATCCTGACGACCTCTGCCTCAATCCACAGTTGCACGATACAATGTTCTGCGACCGCGCAAAACAGTTTCGCGACCGGTTGAGCTGGGATGTCACGGTCGACGAGAACGGCCACGAGCGCGACGAATACGACGACCTGAACCCCCTCTACGTCGTTTGGGAATGCGAGGACGGGAGCCATGGCGGCTCCATGCGGATCCTGCCCACGACCGGCGACGCGATGGTGAACGACCACTTCCTGGAGACCGCCGGTGGCGTCCGCATCTCCTCTCCCCTGATCTGGGAGTGCACGCGGTTCTGCCTGTCGCCCCGCGTCGGCCCGGCGGCGGGTCAGATCGCCTCCTCGCTGATGATGGCGGGCTGCGAGCTCGGCCTGCGCTTCGGCCTCAGCCACGCCGTCGGCGTCTTCGACGCACGGATGGTGCGCATCTACCGCTCTATCGGTTGGGAGCCGGAGATCCTGGGCTCGACCGGTGAGGGTCGGAGCCGGATCAGCGTCGGCCTCTGGTCGATCGAGGCCGACTCGCGCGCCGAAATCTCCGCCCGCTCCGGCATCGCCGAAGCCACGGCCGCGGAGTGGTTCGAGCGTTCGTTCCCCATCACCGATCCGATGGCAGAGCCGATCCCCGAAACCGCGATGGTGGCCTGAGCGACCAGCGGTGTGTAAGGGGAACCGGTCAGGGGCCTGCGCCGTTCGGAAGCAGCCCGTGGGAGACCGGTCATGCACCTGTCAGGGGATCAGGCCATTGCCTGGGAGGGCCTCAGCAAGGTCTTGCAACGATCCGGCGTCGACCTCGACGCGGGAGAGATCGCAGCGGAAGCGCCATCGCGCCGCTCCGTCCTCGCGGTTCTCGGCAAGGCCGGCACGGGGAAGACACGGCTTCTAGCCGATCTCGTCACGGCGCTGACCGGCGCCGGGGTCGAAATCGTCTCGGCCGATTGGGAGGGGAGAAAACACCGCGACAAGCGGACGCTTGCCGTGCTCGCGCCGACCAACAAGGCGGCGAGTGTGCTGCGCAATCGGGGCGTTCGCGCGACCACGATCCATCGCATCATCTACACTCCGGTCTACGACCCGGAGTACGAGAAGATCGCCGAGTGGCTGACGGAGGAGCGCCCGCGCCCCAAGGTCGCCGCCCTTGATGATGCGGCGCTCGACCGCGCGGCCGCCTTCTTTGCCGCCCACGCCTCGGTGCCCGGCGCCCTGGCGGCGGCCGGCCTGCGCGGGTCCGACTTCATCACCGGGTGGAAGCGGCGGGAGGCGCCGCTCGACATGGCGTTCGTGGACGAAGCCTCGATGCTGGATGCGCAGCAGATGGAGGATCTGGGCGAGATCTTCTCCACCATCGTGCTGTTCGGCGATCCGGCCCAGCTCGCCCCCGTCGGCCAGTCGGGCGACATGGTGTTCGACACGCTAGGCGACGGCAGGCTCTTCCGGCTGGAGACGGTGCACCGCCAGGCCGCCGACAACCCGATCCTGGATCTGGCCCATGCCCTGGGCGATCCGGCCGTCGACTTCCACGCCTTCGAGGCGTTGGTGGAGGAAGCCGCGCGCCGCGACGACCGGGTGCAGGTGGCCGAGCGGGTGGATGCCGCCCTGATGGCCCGGGCGCCCGTCTTGGTCTGGCGCAACAACACCCGGATCCGCCTGATCGCCGCCTTTCGGAGCGCCTACGGCGCGCCGCCCGATGCCCTGCTGCCGGGGGAGCCGCTGATCTGCGACGGCGTGGAATTGCCCGTCCGCCACCGCAAGAAGCGCATCGATCTGGAGGCCCGCGGCCTCGTCAAAGGGGCCCAGGTCATCTACCTCGGCCCCGGGCGAAAGCCAGGCTTTTCCCGCCTGCACGTCGTTGGGGCGGAGGATGCACGGGTGAACGCCGCCACCATCATCAAGATCGAAGCGCCGGGGGAGGAGGAGCCGTTCATTCCCTCGGCCGCCCGCATGGGGGCGGCCTTTCTGCACGGCGCAGCGTCGACCATCCACAAGGCCCAGGGCTCGCAATGGAAGACGGTGCAGGTCTTCTCCCCCGACCTCTACGCCGCCGCGCAATCGGGGCGGGAGGAGGCCGGCCTGCCACTGTGGAAGCGCCTCGCTTATGTCGCGATCACCCGGGCGGAGGAGCGGTTGATCTGGGTCACCCGCTACCGCCTGGCCCGGCCAACCGCGCCACTCACCACGGACGACCTCTCCGCCCTGCCGGCGCCCGAACTCCGGCTGGAAGCCGAGGCTACGCCGCCGGCAGAATAAGCGGCCAGGCGCCGGCATTCCGCCCGGCGAAGACGGCGATGTGACCCAGCTGCGCGACGCCGGCGTCGGCCGGGGCGATCTCGCGAAACCGGGTCGGCGCCGCGGGAAAGTACTCGGCCAGCTTGGCGACGCGATGGGGCGGGATCATCACGTCGTCGGCGATGCCCACCAGATCGACCGGGCAGGTCACCCGCCCCGGCATCGGCAGCGTGCGTCCCCAATCCGGTCGATAGAACGCCGCGCGCACGCACCAGCGCCGCCATTCCCAATAGGCCGGGCCGGGAATGTCGGCGTTCAGCCCCATCAGGTGGCCCGGCAGATAGCCGAGCAACGCCGTCGCCGCGGGGCCGAGCACGAACCAAAACGCAAGCACGCTCGGCATGAAGCGCCAGGGATGCGCACGCCAATAGGCCGGCCCCGAGGCGACGGCGATATGGCGCGCGACACGGTCCGCGTTGGCATGAAACGGTAGGCAGAAGCCGCCGAGCGAATGTCCGATCGTCCAGACCGGCAGATCGGCAAAGCGCATAAGCGCATGGTCGAGCGCCGCCGACTGATCCCGCACCCCCCAATCGGCCATCGAGACACGGGCCTCACGCACCGGCCCGGTCGCGGACGCGCCCATGCCGCGGTAGTCGTAGGTGAGCACGGCGAGCCCACGGGCCTCCGCCGCCCAGGCGGCGAACCGACCGTAGTAGCTGGCGGGGACACCGGTGGCCCCGTGCAGAACGGCGGCAGCTCGGGGCTGGGACGGGACGGTCCATTGCCCGACCAGCCGGGCACCGTCCGTCGTCTGGATCTCTACGGGTTCCATCGAGGCTCTCCCGCGCACTTGACGTTAACGTCATGTGCGGTTCGACCCGCGACCGGCAACGGTGCCGTGGCGGCAAGTTCCGCTGCGGAACGTCGCCGTCTTTGTCGCCGTCATTCCGGCCTTTCAAGCGTTCGCCCGGGGCGCTACATCGGGGCGGTCGAAGGGACAGGGTGCGATGCGCTACATCTCCACGCGCGGGCAGGCGCCGGCGCTGACGTTTGAGGCCGCCTTGCTCACCGGGCTGGCCCGGGACGGCGGTCTCTACCTGCCGTCCGAGTGGCCGACGATCCCGGCGGAGGAGATCGCGGGCTTCGCCGGCCAGCGCCTCGAAGATGTGGCCGCTCGTGTGATCACACCCTTCATTGGCGACGCCTTCGACCCGGCAACGCTGCAGCGATTGGTCGACACGGCCTTCGCCAGCTTCTCGCATGAGGCGCGTTGCCCATTGGTGCAGATCGGCGTGAATGACTGGCTGCTGGAGCTGCACCACGGCCCGACGCTGGCATTCAAGGACGTGGCCATGCAGCTGATCGGCCAGTTCTTCCAAACCGCGCTCGCCCGGCGACGCGACCGGATCACCATCGTCGGCGCCACCTCGGGCGACACCGGCAGCGCGGCGATCGAGGCTTTTCGTGGGCTCGACAATGTAGACGTCTTCATCCTCTTCCCCGAGGGGCGGATCAGCGAGGTGCAGCGCCGGCAGATGACCACCCCGGCCGAGGGCAATGTCCATGCCCTCGCGGTCGCCGGCGATTTCGACGATTGTCAGGCCCGGGTGAAGGACATGTTCAACGACCATGCCTTCCGCGACCGGGTGCGTCTCGGCGCCGTCAACTCGATCAACTGGGCCCGGGTGCTGGCCCAGACGGTCTACTATTTCACCGCCGCCGTGGCCCTCGGCGCGCCGGCGCGGCCCGTCAGCTTCGCCGTGCCGACCGGCAATTTCGGCGATATCTTCGCGGGCTACGTGGCGCGCCAGATGGGCTTGCCGATCGAGCGATTGGTGATCGCCACCAATCGCAACGACATCCTGCACCGCACGCTCGACAGCGGCGACCATGCCAAGACGCAGGTGGCGCCGACCATCAGCCCCTCGATGGACATCCAGGTAAGCTCCAACTTCGAGCGACTGCTGTTTGAGCTCCTGGACAGGAACGGCGCCGCAGTGCTGAAGCTGATGGCGGCGCTCGGCACCACCGGGCGCTTCCAGCTCGGCCATCAGACCCTCGCCCGCCTGCGCGAGGGGTTCGCCAGCGCCCGGGCCTCGGAGGAGGAGACCTCCGCCAGCCTCAAACAGATCTATGCCGAGGCAGGCCAGATCGTCTGCCCCCACACCGCCGTCGGCCTGCACGCCGCGGCCCGCGAACGCGGCGATCCCAACGTGCCGATGGTCACGCTCGCCACCGCCCACGCCGCCAAGTTCCCCGATGCGGTGGAAGCGGCCATCGGGATCCGGCCAGAGCTTCCGCCGCGGATGGCCGACCTCTATGATCGGGCCGAGCGGGTGACGCGGGTGGCGAACGATCTCGCCGCACTGCAGGCGATCATATCGGAGAGAACACGCGCTTGAGCACAGAAATCCATACCCTGCCGAACGGTCTGCGCATCGTCACCGATCCGATGCCGGGCCTCGCCTCCGCCACCGTCGGCATCTGGGTCGAGGCCGGCGGCCGGCATGAGCAAGCCGAACAAAACGGCATCGCTCATTTCCTGGAGCATATGGCCTTCAAGGGCACCGAGCGCCGCTCCGCCGTCGAGATCGCCGAGGCGATCGAGGATGTGGGCGGCTACATCAACGCCTACACCTCCCGCGAGATGACGGCCTACTACGCCCGGGTGCTGAAGGACGACGTGGCGCTTGCCCTCGATGTGCTGGGCGACATCGTGCTGAACTCGATCTTCGATCCGGACGAGATCGAGGTGGAGCGCGGCGTCATCCTGCAGGAGATCGGCCAGGCCCTCGACACGCCGGACGACATCATCTTCGACTGGTTGCAGGAGGTGGCCTATCCCGGCCAGGCGATGGGCCGCACCATCCTGGGGCCGGCCGAGCAGGTGCGCCGCTTCGCCCGGGCCGACTTCGCCCGCTTCATCGAGGATCATTACGGGCCGGAGCGCTTGATCATCGCCGCCGCCGGCGCGATCCAGCCGGACGAGATCCGGCGCCTGGCCGAAGAGCAGTTCGGCCATCTCACCCCCCGCCAGGCGACGGCACCCGAGCCCGCGCAGTTCCAGACCGGCCTGCGGCGGGAGGAAAAGCCGCTCGAGCAAGCCCACTTCACCCTGGCCTTCGAGGCGCCGGTGGTGCGGGACGAGCGGCTGCATGCCAACCAGATCTTCGCCACCGCGCTCGGCGGCGGCATGTCCTCTCGCCTGTTTCAGGAGGTGCGGGAGAAGCGCGGCCTTTGCTATTCGATCTTCGCCCAGGCCGCAGCCTACTCCGACACCGGGCTCCTCACCATCTATGCCGGCACGTCGGGCGAGGATGTGCGGGCGCTCGCCGAGATCACGGTGGATGAGATCCGCAGGGCGGCCGGGGACATGTCGGAGGAGGAACTGGCCCGCGCCCGGGCCCAGATCCGCGCGAGCATGCTGATGGGCCTCGAAAGCTCCGCCGCAAGGTGCGAGCGCATCGCCCGCATGCTTTCGACCTGGGGGCGGGTGCCGACGATGGAGGAGGCGGTGGCCAAGCTCGACGCCGTCACCCTGGCCGACCTGCGGGGCGAGGCGGAGCGCATCGCCAACTCCGGCACGGCCGCGATGGCGGTCTACGGCCCGGTGAGCGGCGCGCCCGAGGTGGCGGAGCTTGCCGCCCGGCTCGCCGCCTGAGGCCATGGCCGGTCGCCACGTCGCCGGACCGACCGGACGGGGGTAGGCCATGCTCCTCCGCCGCGGCAGCCGGCTGGACATCCCGACGGAGCGGCTGACGCTGCGCCCGCCCCAGGTGGGCGATCACAACGCCTGGGCCCTGCTCCGCCGCCACGACCGCGATCGCCTGCAGGAGTGGGAGCCGACCTGGTCGCGCGATCATCTGAGCCGTGCCGCCTTCCGCGCCCGGGTGAACTGGTCGCGCGGCGCCATCGACGACGGCCGGGCCCTGCCGCTGTTCCTGATCCGGCGCCAGGACGACACGCTGCTCGGCGCCATCTCCCTCGACAACATCCGCCGCGGACCGGCCCAGTCGGCCACCATCGGCTACTGGATCGCCGGCGCCTATTCCGGGCAGGGCTATATGACGGAGGCGCTGGCGGCGATCGTGCACTACGCCTTCACCACCCTCGACCTCAGCCGGGTGGAGGCCGCCTGCCTGCCGGAGAACACCCGTTCGCGCCGCCTCTTGGAACGCTGCGGCTTCAAATACGAGGGCGTGGCCCAATCCTATCTGCAGATTGATGGACGCTGGCGCACCCACGTCCTATTTGCGAACCTCAGACATGATCGCCGCGGGCGCGTGGGGGAGCCGGCGGCCAGAGCGAACTGACGCCTGGGCAACCTCGCCCCGATCCGTCGGGACAACGGAGTGCGCGATGATCGGACGACGCTGGCTTGCGGCCCCCCTTCTCGCCCTGATGGGCACCCTGCCGATCCCCGACGGGGCGCGAGCGGCGACGATGGCGAGCCATTGCATCGCCCTCTCCAACGCCGTGCCGGGGGTGCGCTATGCCGGCCTGCTCGGCCCGGATCTCGCCTCCGACGAGGTGCGGATCCACTTCACCGGCCATGCGACCTTCGTGATCGAGACGGCTGGGGGCAACACCATCGCCACCGACTTCACCGGCTTCGTCGGGCCGGGGGTGATCCCGGATGTGGTGACGATGAACCGGGCCCATTCGAGCCACTACACCGACAGTCCCGATCCGCGCATTCCTCATGTGCTGCGCGGCTGGGGCACCGACGGCCCCGGCTCGGTCGCCGAGCATCGGCTGGAGCTCGAGGACGCATTGATCCGCAACGTCACCACCGATATCCGCAGTTTCGGCGGCGGGCGGCTCGACGATCAGAACTCCATCTTCATCTTCGAGATCGCCGGGCTCTGCATCGGCCATCTCGGCCATATCCACCATGAGCCGACGGAGCAGCAATACGCCCTGATGGGCCGGCTCGACGTGGTGCTGGCGCCGGTCGACGGCGGGCTGACCCTGGATCTGGCGACGATGATCCGGGTGATGAACCGGGTGCGGGCCCAGGTGGTGATCCCGATGCACTGGTTCGGCACCGGCACGTTGGAGGCTTTTCTGGCCGGCATGTCCGACACCTTCCGTATCGTGCGGCCGGAGGGGAGCGGCATCACCCTGTCGCTCCGCGATCTGCCGAGCACGCCGGAGGTGGTGGTGCTGATGCCGAGCTACATCCGGGCCGATCCGGCGGATCTGCCTACCACACCGTCTGACCCTTGAAGGTGTCGGCGAGGTAGTCGATGAAGGCCCGCAGCTTCGGCTGCGGGTAGCGGCCGGGCGGATAGACGGCGTAGATGCCGAGCTCCTCCTGAATGACGCCGGGCAGCACCTCGGTCAGATGGTCCATCTGCAACTCGTCGCGCAGGATGAAGGTGGGGACGAGGGCGATGCCCAATCCCTCCGCCGCGGCGAGCTTCAGCGCCTCGCCGTTGTTCACCGTCAGACGGCCGCGGGCGCGGATATGGCGCTCCTCCCCGCTCGGCGTGCGGATCTTCCAGTAATTGCCGGTGGCGAGGTTGGAGTAGTGCAGCAGCTCGTGCGCCGTCAGATCCTCGATGGTCTCGGGCACGCCCCGCCGCGCGAGATAGTCGGGCGAGGCCACCAGCCGGGCATGGGCATCGGCGAAGCGCCGGGCGCGGAGGGAGCTGTCCGGCAGTTCCCCGATGCGGATGGCGAGGTCGAAGCCCTCCGCCACCAGCTCCACCCGCCGATCGTCGAGCACCAGATGCACGGAGACATCGGGGTAGGTGCAGAGGAACCCGGCCACGGCGGGGGCGAGGTGAGTGACGCCGAAGCTCATGGGGGCGGAGACCCGCAGCTCCCCCCGCGGGCCGGACTGCATGGCCGCGACCATGGCATCGGCCTCTCCCGCCTCCGACAACACCCGGTTGGCTCGGTCGTAGTAGGCAAGACCGATCTCCGTCGGGCTCACCCGCCGCGTCGTGCGGTTCAGGAGCCGCGCGCCCAGCCGGGCCTCGAGCGCCGAGACATGCTTGGAAATCGCGGACTTGGAGACGCCGAGCTTGCGCGCCGCGTCAGTGAAGCCCCCCTGATCGACGACCGAAACGAATGCTTCCATCTCCGTCAATCTGTCCATCGCGCTGTCGCCCCGTTTCCAATACGGGCAATAATGCGAAGCTCAGAGACGGATCGTCAACGATTCTTCACCGACGGATCAGGTGCAGGTGCTGAGCTGCAGGTCATAGACCGCCGCCTGATCGGCCACCCGCCGCGCAGCATCGGTCAGCCAGCTTTTCGAGCTGTAGGAACCACGGCGATAGCCGGTATGGCCCTCGTGGTAGGCGAGGTACTGGTTGTAGGCGTCCAACATCCATACGCCGTTGGTCTCGGTCGTCTTGGCCATGTACCAGCCGATGAAGTCGGAGGCGTCGGAGAACCGGTCCCGGTCGGCGCCGCGCCGGCCGGTATCGCTGCGATACCAGTCCCAGGTGCCGTCGATGGCCTGGGCATAGCCGTAAGCGGAGGAGCGCCGCGCGCCGGGGAACAGGCCGAGGAAACCGCGCCGCCGGGGCGGGCGGGCATCGGCGACGAACCGGGACTCCTGCCACATGATGGCGAGCTGGATGCTGGCCGGCGCCCCCCAAGCGCTTTCGGTACGCTCGACCGCCCGCCGCCAGGACGGCCGCTCGTCGTAGATCGAGCAGGCATCGCTCAAATTCATCGGCGGACCGGACACCCCGCAGGAGCCCAGCAGCACCAGCGCCGCAAACGACAAAAAGCGGATCATACTGCTCATTCAGGTCTTTAGGTTGCCTGTCTGAGATAACAATATAACCGATGATCGGCCTGTTGGCCAGATCGAGCGCGATGCTCGCAGAAAGGTGACCGCAGGCCCCATTCACGTCGCGCCGGCGCCTTATGGACACCCAAGGTCTGGGCCTATATCACAGCCGGGGCCGGGGGATCAGCCTACCGCCCTTGCGGGAGAAAGCTGCCGAGTGGGGTCGCAGTGACGGAAAAGATGCTGAAGGCGAAGCCGAAATACGCGATCGGGCAGGTCGTGCGGCATCGGATTCATCCGTTCCGCGGCGTCATCTTCGACATCGACCCGATCTTCGACAACACCGAGGAATGGTGGCAGGCGATCCCGGCGGAGTACCGGCCGCGGAAGGACCAGCCGTTCTATCACCTGCTGGCCGAGAACGAGACCAGCTACTACGTCGCCTATGTCTCGGAGCAGAACCTGGTGGTCGATCAAAGCGGCGAAGAGGTCGAGCATCCCGAGGTGGCCAAGATGTTCGGCCCACTCGAGGGCGACCGCTACCGCATGGACCGCCCGCTCCACTGACGTGAGATCCCGTTAAACGGCCTCAGAGGCCACGTTCACGATCAGCGCGGGGCTGATCGCGACCGCATCCTCTGAGACGAGATGCGTTGAATGGGCCGGATCTCGCCCGGGCCACCGGCGCCTCAATAGCCGAGGGCGCAGCCGTCCTTGCGCGGGTCGGAGGCGCCTTCGAGCACCCCGTCCTTGCGGATGCGGATGGCCTGGGCGCCGCCGATCGGGATCTCCGGCACTGCGATCCGATGGCCGAGGGCGATCAGGGCTTGGCGGGTGGCGTCGTCATAGCCGCGCTCGATCTTCAGCGTGCCGTCGTCCCAAAACGCCCTTGGCCCGTCGATGGCGCTTTGCAGGTCCAGCCCGTAGTCGACGAGGTTGGAGACGAAGCGCGCGTGGCCCGTCGCCTGATAGGCACCGCCCATGACGCCGAAGGGCATCCACTCCCCCAACTCGGTCTTGAGGAAGGCCGGGATGATGGTGTGCATCGGGCGATGCCCGGGCCGCGCCTCGTTCGGATGGCCCTCTTCCAGCGTGAAGCCCGCGCCGCGGCTGTGCAGCAGGATGTTGTAGCGCTCCGACACAATGCCGGAGCCGAAACCGTGGAAGAGCGAGTAGATGAGGGAGACGGCCATGCCCTCGCCATCCACCACGACCAGGTAGATCGTGTCGCGATGCACGCTTTCCACCAGGGGTGCGGGGTCGGCGAGCAGGGCGTCGGGCCGGATATCGGCGGCGAGACGCTCCGCCGTCGCCTTGGCGATCAAGCGGTCGGTGGGCACGTCGACCCGGCTCGGATCGGCGATGAAGCGGTTGCGGGCGTCGTAGGCGAGCTTGGTCGCCTCGGCCTCCAGATGCACCCGCTCCGGCCCCAGGGGATCGAGATCGGCCAGATCGAAGTGCTCCAGCATCTGGGCGAGCAGGATCGCCGCGGCGCCCTGGCCGTTCGGCGGCAGCTCCCAGAGCTCGGCGCCGCGATAGCTGCCGGCGACCGGCTCCACCTCGTCACAGCGCGTGGCAGCGAAGTCGTCGAGGGTGTGCGGCCCGCCGACGGCGCGAAGGGCGGCCACCATGTCCTCGGCTACCGGGCCGGTGTAGAAGCCGTCCCGCCCCTCCGCCGCGATCCGGCGGAGCGCCGCGGCCTGGGCCGGCAACTGAAAGAGCGTGCCGGGGCGTGGTGCCCGGCCGTGGGCGCGAAGCACCTCCGCCCCCGGTCCCCAGAAATGGCCCGGCCCGATCGTCGCCCAGTCGAAGGCGACCCGCGGCGCGATCGGCACGCCCGCCTCGGCGTAGTGAATCGCCGGCGCCAGGCAGTCGGCCAGGCCCAACCGGCCCCAGCGGCGGGAGAGATGGTCGAAGGCATCCACCGCGCC
Source organism: Pseudomonadota bacterium (assembly GCA_039180875.1). GTDB lineage: Bacteria > Pseudomonadota > Alphaproteobacteria > Rhodobacterales > Rhodobacteraceae > JBCDCY01. The sequence goes on from JBCDCY010000001.1 coordinate 126,308, forward strand.
GGGCACCGTCACCGCCTGGGGGGAGCGGCCGGGCAATGCCTCCAACCCCTCGGCCCGGAGCGCTGCCGCCGACAACCCCGCCGGCGCCCGGCCCGAGCCGTTGAGGCCGTAGAGCCGATCCTCGCCCGCCGGCTTCAACAGCACGAAGCAATCGCCGCCGATGCCGGTCATATGCGGCTCGCAAAGGCCCATGGCCACGGCGCTGGCAATCGCCGCGTCTGCCGCATTGCCGCCGGCCTGCAGCGTCTCGATGGCGATGCGCGCGCCGAACGGATGGGAGGTGGCGCACATCCCCTCGGCCGCGAACACGGCGGAGCGGCCGGGACTGTGGAAATCGCGCATCGGCCACCCCTCGATCGGCATTAAGGCCGCGAGCATAGCCGGTTCCGGCCGGGTCGCAATGACGGTGCAGGATGTCTACGGGAGCGCTGGTGCCGACCTGGTCTCAGCCGGGTCCGAGGGAGTGGACCCGGTACCGCATCCTCCGAGTTGGGGGCTGGTTAGATGCGGCACCGGGTGGGCCCCTCTGGCACCGCGGATGAAGATGCTCGGCAATCGTGGCTGGCGAAGGTTCAATTTGTGGTCGGAATGCGGCAACCGTTGCGCGAGGTAACCTTTGCTTTGCAGGCCCGCGACTTGCGCTTGCCCGATTGCGGTCGCATGCTTCCCGCGATGGAGACCGAGCCGCCATACCGAATCGGGATGAACCGCCCCGTTCGCGATCACCAGGTGCGGTTCGATCGATCGGAGCTTTCGCTGATTCTGTCGATCTACGGCCGGATGGTCGCTCTGGGAGAGTGGCGGGACTACGGGATCTCGCATCTCTCCGATGTCGCGATCTTCTCGATCTTCCGCCGCACGGCCGACATGCCGCTCTACCGGGTCGAGAAGCGGCCGAAGCTCGCGCAGCGCCAGGGGGCCTACGCGGTGATCGGCATGGACGGGCGGGTGCTGAAGCGCGGCCAGGACCTGCGCCGCGTCCTCGGCGTCTTGGAGCGCAAGCTGATCCGGGTGGTGAGCTAAACCAATCGCTGGCTGAGGCGGGTAAGCCCCTCAAGTGCTTGTGCTTTCTGCCGGCGACAGGCGCCCGTCAAAGCATCTCGTATCGGCAAGTGCTCTCGGGATCAGCCCCTTGCTGATCGTGAGGGCATTTGTCGATTCCGTTTGAGAGGCGCCCGCCCTTAAGCCGCCGGGGCGGGGGCGAGGCCGGCGTCGAGCATCACCCGCTCCGCCTCCTCCTCCAGCAGGCGATCCTCGGCCCGGCCCTGGATCGGCACCTTGCCAGCCTCGAGCAACAGCGGCGCGGCGAGCGGTGTGACGTGGGGCGCGTGCACATGGTCGATGCGGGCATCGGTGCGGGCCAGCATCTCCTCGATCCGGTCGAAATCGACGAGGCCGCGCATCGCCTCCTCCCGCGTGATCTCCAGCATCAGGTGGTCGGGATCGTATTTCCGGAGCGTGTCGTAGAGGATGTCGGAGGAGAAGGTCGCCTGCCGCCCGGACTTCCGCCGCCCGGGCTGGTTGCGCTCGATCAGGCCGGCGACCACGGCGGGCTGCCGGAAGGTGCGCTTCATGATGGCGTTGCCAGCGAGCCAGGTCTCGAACCCGCGGCGGAGCGCGTCGCCGTCGAGCAACGCCGCCACATCATCGACGACCGAGAGCCCCCAGATCAGCACGGCGTAGTCGTTGGCGACGAAGCCGAGGGGGTCGTAGCCCCGCTCCTCCATCGCCTTGGTGACCAGCAGGCCGAGGGTCTGGTGCGCGTTCCGCCCGGCAAAGCCGAAGAGCGCGAGGTGCTGGCGGTCGCCCCGGGGAAAGCTCTCGGCCAGCAAGCGGTCGGGACGGGGGAGGCGGGAGACGGCGGCCTGGGTCTCCAACCACTCAGCCGTATGACGCGGCAGATCACGCCAGCGTTCGGGCGCGGCGATCATCTCCTGCACCCGGTGGGAGAGCAGCGTCGACATGGCGAGCTTGGTGCCACCGAAGACGGCGATGCGCGGCTCCCGCGACGGCTCGCGCGAGACCTCGAGCGTCATCTCCCGCAGGCCCTCGAAGCGCACGACCTGGCCACCGATCAGAAAGCTGTCGCCGGCGCTCAAGGTGGCGGCGAAGGCCTCCTCCACCTCGCCCAGCATCTCGCCCCCGCCGCGGCGGCCCTTCCAACGTACGCCCAAGGTCTCCGTGGCGACAATGGTACCGATGTTCATTCGCAGCATCCGGGCGGCCCTTGGGTCCCGCAGGCGCCAGCGCCCGTCAGGGCCCTGGAGCAGGCGCTGCCAGCGGTCGTAGGCGCGGAGCGCGTAGCCCCCGGTGGCGCAGAAATCGAGGCAGCGGTCGAAATCGGCCCGGCTGAGATCGCGGTAGGGGCCGGCGCCCTGCACCTCGGCATAGAGCGCATCAGCATCGAACGGGCCCGCGGCGGCGGTCAGCAGGATATGCTGGCAAAGCACGTCGAGCGGCCCGGGCCCGCGGGCGGCGCCGTCGAGATCGGCCTCCCGCACCGCCTCGAGCGCCGCGCGGCACTCCACCACCTCGAACCGGTTGGCCGGCACCAGAAGGGCGCGGGAGGGGGCGTTGTAGCGGTGATTAGCCCGGCCGATCCGCTGCACCAGGCGCTTCACGTTCTTCGGCGCACCGATCTGGATCACCAGATCGACGTCGCCCCAATCGATGCCAAGGTCGAGGGAGCCGGTGCAGACCACGGCGCGCAGATCGCCGGCCGCCATCGCGCCCTCGACCTTCTCCCGCGCATCGCGGGAGAGGGAGCCGTGGTGCAACCCGATCGGCAGATCGTCGGTGTTGGCGGCCCAGAGCGCCTGAAAGAACAGCTCCGCCTGGGCCCGGGTGTTGATGAAGACAAGCGTGGTCTTGCCCCGCCGGATCTCGGCCATTACCGCCTCGGCAGCATAGCGGCCGCCCTGACCGGCCCAGGGCGGCGGCTCCTCCGTCTCGAGAATGGCGATGTCGGGATCGGGGCCGGGGTCGGCCGCGTAGATCTCGCAGGCGCCTTTGGCCGGTGCCAGGAACTCCGCCAAGGCGGGGGGATCATCGACGGTGGCGGAGAGGCCGACACGCCGCATCTCCGGCGCCAGGGTGGCGAGGCGGGAGAGGCCGAGCATCAGCTGATCGCCGCGCTTGGACTCGGCCAGGGCATGGATCTCATCGACGATGATGCGCCGGACCCCGGCGAAGATCCGCGGCGCCTCCTCATACGAGAGGAGGAGGGCGAGCGATTCCGGCGTCGTCAGCAGGATATGCGGCGGATCGGTGCGCTGACGCTGGCGTTGGGCCTGGCGCGTGTCGCCGGTGCGGTCCTCGACCCGGATCGCCAGATCCATCTCCGCCACCGGCCCTTCGAGGTTGCGCCGAATGTCAGCGGCCAGGGCCTTGAGCGGCGAGACGTAGAGCGTGTGGAGGCCCGGCCCCGGCGCCCGCCCAAGCTCGATCAGGGTCGGCAGAAAGCCGGCCAGCGTCTTGCCCCCGCCCGTCGGCGCGATCAGCAGGGTCGCGGGCTGCTCGGCCCGTTCCAGCAAAGCGATCTGGTGCGGGTGCGGCGACCAGCCCCGACGCTCGAACCAGGCGGAGAGATAGTCCGGCAGCGCAACCATGGCCGTCAGCTAGAGCAAAACGCCATCGGCGGGTAGGCGGCACCGCTAGAAGTCGAGATTTTCGACGCTGAGGGCGTTTTCCTGGATGAACAATCGCCGGGGCTCCACCGTGTCGCCCATCAGCTTGGTGAAGATCTCATCCGCCTCGTCAACCTGGTCGATTTTCACCTGCAGCAGCGTGCGCGCCTCCGGATCCAGGGTGGTCTCCCAAAGCTGATCCGGGTTCATCTCCCCCAGACCCTTGTAGCGCTGGAGCGAGACGCCCTTCTCGCCCTCCGCCATCACCTGGTCGAGCAGATCGAGCGGGCCGTAGACCGCGGCGGAGCGATCCTTGCGCCGGAACTCGGCCGCCTCTTGGTAGACCTCCTGCAAGGACGCCGTCATCGTGCCGATCCGACGTCCCTCGGCCGAGCCGAAGGCGCGACCGTCCAGCGTCCGCACCTCCTCCACGCCGCGCACGGTGCGGGCAAAGCGCAGGCCGCCGTCCTGGGTCGGCCGACCGCTCCAACCACGCTCCGTCTCCGGCGCGATGGCGTCGAGCCGGGCGGCGACGGTCGCGGCTACGCCGGCGGCATCGCGTGCCACGGCGCCGTCCAGCATGGCGCCGCCGATTGCCGCCTGCTCCAGCACGAAGCGGGGATAGTTGGTCGGGAAGGCGGCAAGGACGGCGCGGGCCGTGCGTGCCTCCTCCACCACCCGGGCGAGGTCGGGGCCGGCCAGCACCTCACCCGCCGCCAAGTGCAGCGCCGCCTCCTCCAACCCCTGGCCGATCAGGAAATCCTCGAGCGCCTGCTGGTCCTTCAGATAGACCTCCGACCGCCCGCGCGCAGCTTTGTAGAGCGGCGGCTGGGCGATGTAGAGGTGCCCCTGCTCGATCAGCTCCGGCATCTGGCGGTAGAAGAAGGTGAGCAGCAGCGTGCGGATATGGGCGCCGTCCACGTCCGCGTCCGTCATGATGACGACCTTGTGGTAGCGCAGCTTGGCGAGGTCGAACTCGTCGCGTCCAATGCCGGTGCCGAGGGCGGTGATCAATGTGCCGATCTGATCGGATGAGATCATCCGGTCGAAGCGCGCCCGTTCCACATTCAGCACCTTGCCGCGGAGGGGCAGCACCGCCTGATACTCCCGGCTCCGCCCCTGCTTGGCCGAGCCGCCGGCGCTGTCGCCCTCGACGATGAAGATCTCGGCCTTGGCGGCGTCCTTCTCCTGGCAATCGGCGAGCTTGCCGGGCAGCTTGCCGATGGTCATCGCGGACTTGCGCGTCATCTCCCGTGCCTTCCGCGCAGCCTCCCGCGCCAAAGCCGCCTCGACGATTTTGGCGACGATCGCCTTGGCCTCGGCCGGGTGCTCCTCGAACCACTCGGCGAGCTTCTCGTTCATCAGGCTTTCGACCGACGGGCGCACCTCGGAGGAGACCAGCTTGTCCTTGGTCTGGCTGGAAAATTTCGGATCCGGCACCTTCACCGAGAGAACCGCCGTCAACCCCTCCCGCGCGTCGTCGCCAGTGAGCGAGACCTTGTCCTTCTGCGCCACCGCCGCCCCGGCGGCGTAGGTGTTGATCGTCCGCGTCAGCGCCCCCCGGAAGCCCGCGAGATGGGTGCCGCCATCGCGCTGGGGGATGTTATTGGTGAAGGGCAGCACGGTCTCGTGGTAGCTGTCGTTCCACCAAAGCGCCGCCTCGACCGAAATCCCCTCCCGCTCCCCGGCGATGAAGATCGGCTCTGCGATCAATGCGGTCTTCGAGCGGTCGAGATGGCGCACGAACTCCCGCACGCCGCCCTCATAGACCATCTCGGTCTCGACCACCTCGGCATGACGCTCATCGCGGAGCGAGATGCGCACGCCGGAATTGAGGAACGCGAGCTCGCGCAGGCGATGCTCCAGCGTCTTGAAGCTGTATTCGGTGTTGGAGAAGGTCTGGTCGGAGGCAAGGAAGCGCACCTCCGTCCCCTGGCGCCCCTCCGCGTCGCCGGTCACGGAGAGGTGCTGCACCGTCTCGCCCATCTCGAAACGGGCGGCATGGGCTTTGTCGTTCCGCCAGATCCGCAGGTCCAGCCATTCGGAGAGGGCGTTGACGACGGAGACGCCGACGCCATGCAACCCGCCCGAGACCTTGTAGGAGTTCTGGTCGAATTTCCCGCCGGCATGGAGCTGGGTCATGATGACCTCGGCCGCGCTCACCCCCTCCTCCTCATGGATGTCGGTGGGGATGCCGCGGCCATTGTCTGAGACGGAGACGGAGTTGTCGGGGTGCAGGATCACCCGGACGGTGTCGGCATGGCCCGCCAGCGCCTCGTCGATGGCGTTGTCGACGACCTCGTAGACCATGTGATGCAGGCCGGAGCCGTCGTCGGTGTCGCCGATATACATGCCGGGGCGCTTGCGCACGGCTTCGAGCCCGCGGAGCACCTTGATCGCATCGGCACCGTAGTCGGACGACCCGTTTTCGCCGTTTTCAGGCGGCTTGTTTTCGGCCATCAGGGATCCCTCTCAGAACCCCCGAAATATAGTCTCTCAACAGGGTATTGTCACGGTTGAGACGCCATATTTTGCGTTTTCGCGGCCTCGCTGTCACCGCTCACCGCGATCGCCAATCCGACGAGGATCAGCGCGATGCCGGAGCCGCGATTAACCCGGGTGATCGCGCGTTCCGAGCGCAGAAATCGCCGGGCCCGATCGGCGGCGGCGGCCCACACCATGTTGCCGATCCAGGGGACGAGGGCCGAGAGGGCGCAGATGATCACGATGTCGGCCACCGTGAGCTCCGCGATCAGGAAGAAGCCCGGCAGGATCCCCATGTAGAACAGGATCGCCTTGGGATTGCCGAGGATCACCAAAAGCCCTGCCATGAAGCCTTGCCAGCCTGAGGCGCGGACAAGTTCACCGTCGGCCCGGATCGCCATGCCACCGCCCCGCAGCAGCTGCACCCCCATCGAGATCAGGACCAAGGCCCCGACATAGCGCAGCACCGTGAGGAAGTCGGCATAGACCAGCACGATCGCCGAAAGCCCGAAGATCGCTACCAGGGGCCAGAGGATGTCGCCCACCACCACGCCGAGCGATAACGGCACCGCGGCCGACACCCCGCCCGAGGCCGAGCGCGCCAGGATCGCCACGACCACGGGGCCCGGCGTCATCACCAGAATGGCCAAGGCGCCGGAATAAAGCAGTATCTGCGAGAGGGTGAGGGTCATGCCTGCAGCAATCCCGCGCCCCGACGCTCTGTCAAGCTCCCTCGGCCCGGCGCGCGCCCAGGATCCGCAAACCACTCACCTCACTTTCGCAGTGACACAAATATCCCGGGGGTGAATTGGCGCCCCGGCGCCAAGGGGGGGCAGCGCCCCCTAGACCCGCTCGACCACGCTCTCCCCTTCGGCCTCCCGCACCTCCAGCCGTTCCGCCCCCTCGGGCAAAGCCTCGAAGAGTGCGGCATCGGTCCCCGTCATCCAGGCCTGGGCCCCGATCCCGGCGATCTCGGCATAGAGCGCCGCGCGCCGATCCGCGTCGAGATGCGCCGCCACCTCGTCGAGCAGCAGGATCGGCGGCGCACCGAAATCGGCGGCGACTGCCCGGGCATTAGCCAGGACGAGCGAGATCAGCAGCGCCTTCTGCTCCCCGGTCGAGCAAAGCCGCGCCTCCACCCCCTTGGCCGCGTAGATGGCGGAGAGGTCGTCGCGATGCGGACCGGTCAGCGTCCGCCCCGCCACCCTGTCCCGCCCCCGCCCCTCGGCCAGGGCGGCGGCAAGGCGCTCGGCATCCGCCGGCGCCGGCGATCCGCCATCAGGGCCGAGCAGGGTGACGTCGGCGGCGGGAAAGGCCGTCTCCGCCGCGTCCTGGGCGGCGGTCAGGCGGGCCAGCGCCTCGGCCCGCCGGGCGGAGATCTCGGCCCCGGCGCGGGCCATCTGGGCCTCCAGCGCCTCAAACCACGCCGTGTCGCGGACGTCATCGCGAAAGAGGCGGTTCCGCTCTCGCATCGCCCGCTCGTAGGCGATGCTCGCCTCGGCATGGCCGGGCGCGAGGCTGAGGGTGATGCGGTCGAGGAACCGGCGCCGCTCCGCCGCGCCCTCGAGCCAGAGGCGGTCCATGGCGGGCACCAGCCAGAGCACGCGCAGATGATGACCGAGGGCGGCCTGGGTCGCGGCCTTGCCGTCGATCTCCACGCTCCGGGGCGCCTCGCCCACAGCGCCGGTGACGATCTCCAGCACCCCCGACGGCGCGGCGACCTCCGCCCGGATCCGCCAGCCGACACGCGCAGGCGCCCGCGCCAACTCCGTCACCTGGGCCCGGCGGAGGCCGCGGCCGGGGGAGAGCAGCGAGATCGCCTCGAGCACGTTGGTCTTGCCCGCCCCGTTCGGCCCGTAAAGCGCCACGAGCCCCGGGCCCGGCGAGAGCACCGCCTGGCGGTGAGAGCGGAATTCGGCGATCCGCAGATTGCGCAGCGACAGGCCCGCCACGCGGGCGATCCGCTCAGACGCGCATCGGCATGACGACGTAAAGCGCGCTTTCGTCGTTGCCCTCGCGCATCAAGGTCGGATCGCCGGAGGAGTTGAAGAGGAAGACCGCGTTTTCCCGATCCACCTGGCCGGCAATCTCCAGTAAGTACTTGGCGTTAAAGCCGATCTCCAATCGCTCAGCATCGTAGGCGACGGCGAGTTCCTCATCCGCCGCACCGCTGTCGGGGGCGTTCACCGAGAGCACCAGCCGGTCATCCTCCAGCGCCATCTTCACCGCCCGCGAGCGTTCCGACGAGACGGTGGAGACGCGGTCGACCGCCTGGGCGAAGGCCGCAGCATCGACCTCCATCCGTTTGGTGTTCTGCATCGGAATGACCCGGCTGTAATCCGGGAAGGAGCCGTCGATGACCTTGGAGGTCAGCGTCACCTCGGACGTGGCGAACCGTATCTTGGTCTCGGAGACCGAAACGGCGATGGTCGCGTCGTCGTCGTCCAGGAGCTTGCGGAGCTCTTGCACCGTCTTGCGCGGCACGATGACACCGGGCAGCTCGCTCGCCCCTTCGGGCAGCTCCGCGTCGATCCGGGCCAGGCGATGGCCGTCGGTCGCCACGCAGCGCAGCACATGGCCGTCGGCGCCGTCGGCGGTGTGCATGTAGACGCCGTTCAGATAGTACCGCGTCTCCTCCGTCGAGATCGCGAACTTCGCCTTGTCGAACAGGCGCCGCAGCGTCGGGGCGGGGCTGGCGAAATTGCAGGCGTATTCCGAGGACGCCATGATCGGAAAGTCCTCCCGGGGCAGGGTCGCCAGCGAGAAGTGGGAGCGGCCGGCCCGCACCTCGAGCCGCCCGGAGGAGCCGTCGTCGGCAAGCTCGACCGTTGCGCCATCGGGCAGCTTGCGCACGATCTCATAGAGCGTATGGGCACCCACCGTGGTCGCCCCGGGCTTGGCCACGATCGCCTTCACCCGGTCGATCACCTCGATGTCGAGGTCGGTGGCCCGGAGGCTCAGCGTCTCTCCTTCGGCCTCGATCAGCACGTTGGCGAGGATCGGGATGGTGTTGCGACGCTCGACCACCCCCTGGGCGCGTCCCATCGCCTTCAGAAGGTCGCTACGCTCGATGCTGATTTGCATGGTTTCGCCCGTCCCTGCTGGCCGCCTTCATCGTGCGGCAACCCCACGGACGCGAAAACCTAGAGACATTCGGGGACCGACGCAAATGCCTTTGCGGCGGCCCTCAGGCGGCCCCGGGGGCGGCCCCTGCCCGCTCAGCTCAGTCCTCCAGCATCCGGCGCAAGAGCTCAACGTCCTCGGCGATCTGCGCATCGCTGAGCTTCAGCTCCTCGATCCGGCGCACGGCGTGGATGACCGTGGTGTGATCGCGTCCGCCGAAGCGGCGGCCGATCTCCGGCAAGCTCTTCTGAGTCAGGGACTTCGCCAGGTACATCGCCACCTGGCGCGGTCGCGCGATGGCGCGGGCGCGCCGGGCGCTCAGGATATCGGCCTGGCGCAGGTTGTAGTGGTCGGCCACCTTGCGGATGATCTCGTCAACCGTGACCTTGCGGGCCGAGGCACGCAGCACGTCGGCCAAACATTCCTGGGCCATGTCGAGATCGACCTCACGGCCCACCAGCGCGGCGAAAGCATAGAGCCGGGTAAGCGCCCCCTCCAGCACCCGCACGTTGGAGGAGATGCGGTGGGCCAGGAACTCCATGACGCCCGGTTTGAAGGAGACCCCGGGGTTATGGGCCGACTGGGCCTCGGCCTTGGACTGCAGGATGCCGAGGCGCAGCTCGTAGTCGGTGGGGTGCAGGTCGGCCACCAGGCCCCATTGCAGGCGCGACTTGATGCGCTCCTCCAGCCCGGACATCTCTCCCGGAGAGCGGTCGCCGGAGATCACCACCTGCTTGTTCTGGTCGATCAAGGCATTGAAGGTGTGGAAGAATTCTTCCTGCGTGCTCTCCTTCTTGGCGATGAACTGCACATCGTCGACCATCAGCACGTCGACCGAGCGGAACAGCCCCTTGAACGTCATCATGTCCTGGTCGCGGAGCGACTGGATGAAGCGATACATGAACTGCTCGGCCGACAGGTAGAGCACCTTGTAGTCCGGCCGGGCGGCGCGGATCTGCCAGCCGATAGCGTGCATCAGGTGGGTCTTTCCAAGACCGACGCCGCCGTAGAGGAACAGGGGGTTGAAGCTGACCGGCCCGCCTTCCGCCACCCGCTGGGCCGCAGCATGGGCGAGCTCGTTCGGCTTGCCGACCACGAAGGTCTCGAAGGTGAAACGGGCGTCGAGCGGCGCGCCCGGCAGATCGCGTCCGTTCTTTCCCTTGGCGGCGGCCGGTGCGCCCGCCTGGCGCTTCGGCGCGGCCGCACCGTTGGCCTGGTTGGGCCGCGTCCGCTCGACGTCGAAGATCAGGCGATCGACCGGCCGATCGACGGCGGCGAACAGGTCGCGGATCTTCTCCCCGTAATTCCGATCCACCCAGGTGCCGACGAAATCCGACGGAGCGGCGAGCCGCGCGATGCCATCCTCAAGCGAGCGCAGCGACAGCGGCGCGATCCAATTCCGGCAGGCCTCCGCGCCCACAGACTTCTCCAATTCCTTTGCGATCTTTCCCCAGAACTGCTCCAAATCCGTCATATCCCTCGTATCCGCCCATTCCATGCTGTCCCCATGCCCCGCGGCCGTGCCGCGGAAGCGCTCCCTCACTCAGCGTCAGCTTTGGCGCCAAGGCAGGCCGCGAGCTTTCCAGCCGCTGACCGCGCCGCGATGGCTTTCAGCGTCGAGATCGCCCTCGAAGCCCTCCGCGACGTTGTGGCACCGCACCGCGTGCCCGTTTGCGTTCAGTCTTTCGGCCGTGATGGTCGCCGCCTCCATCGACCGGGCGCCGGACCGGCAGATGAACAGGATGTCGGACGGCGGCGGGTCGCCCATGCCCTCCTCCAGCTCCTCGACGAAGCGCGGATTGACCGCCATACCAGGGAAGCTGCGCCACTCTGCCAGCACCACCTGCTTGCCGACCGGGGAGAGATCCGGCACCCCGACAAAGCTCCACTCTGCCCGACTGCGCACATCGACGAGCGCGGCAGAGTTCTGGGATTTCAGCAGATCCCAGGCGCTTTGCGGTGACAGAACTTCGACGCCTCGGTCGACCATTGCGTACCTCCCTGCCGCATGACTGACTCGCGATAGCCACAAATTAGGCCCGCAGGATAGAGTGCCGCAAGTACAACTCGACTTGGCTCGCAAAAATTCCCTAAGTATTGATAATATAGATAAAAAATAAGCCGCCTCGGTGGGCGGCTATTTTTCGTCTCTTCTGTTCACGTACATTATTGTTCTCCGAACAATATTCGGAGCAACTGCGTCTGGCTTGCGCTTTTCAAACGTCTTACCACCCGCAGGCAAGGTACCGGTGTAGCAAGATTCGCTCAACAGGATCGAAGCGCGAACATTACAGAATTGCGACAGGAGGGTCGGAAACCGCCGACAAACGATGTGCGCCGCCCTGGGGCGGCGTAGCGGATCAGACCGGCAGTGCGTTGATCCGGGCAGCGAGGCGGGAGACCTTGCGGCTCGCCGTGTTCTTGTGCAGCACGCCCTTGGTCACGCCGCGCATCAGCTCGGGTTGGGCCAGGCGCAGCGCCTGGGCCGCAGCCGATTTGTCACCGGAGGCGATCGCCTCCTCCACGCCGCGCAGGAATGTCCTGATGCGGGACCGACGCGCCTTGTTGACCGCGGTGCGCTTGGCGATCTGGCGCACGCGCTTCTTGGCGGATGGCGAGTTTGCCATGGTGCGAGCTGTCTCCTCTCCGGGATAGAGGCGGCGTGATACACAGGGGTCTGGGGCGAGTCAACGCTGCCGCTCGGGGATCTGCCCCAAGGTCAGGTATCACGAAATTGCGGGGCCCGCTTCTCGCCGAAGGCGGCCATTCCCTCCGCCTGATCCTCGGTGGCAAAGAGCGCATGGAAGAGCCGCCGCTCGAAGAGCACGCCCTCCCGCAACGTCGTCTCGTAGGAGCGATTGACCGCCTCCTTCACCGCCATGACGGTGAGCATGGATTTCTCGCTGATCTTGTCGGCCGTGGCTCGCGCCTCCTCCAGCAGCTTCTTGGCCGGGACGATGCGGCTGACGAGGCCGGCGCGCTCGGCCTCCTCGGCCTCCATGAAACGGCCCGTGAGGTGCATCTCCATCGCCTTCGACTTGCCGACGAAGCGGGTGAGGCGCTGGGTGCCGCCGATGCCGGCCATGACGCCGAGGTTGATCTCGGGCTGGCCGAACTTCGCGGTGTCGGCGGCCAGGATGAAGTCGCACATCATCGCCAGCTCACAGCCACCGCCCAGGGCATAGCCCGCCACCGCCGCGATGATCGGCTTGCGGGTGCGCAGCAGCGCCTCGGTCTGGGGGGTGAAGAAGTCCTCGCTGAACATGTCGACGAAGCTCTTCTCCGCCATCTCCTTCACGTCGGCGCCGGCGGCGAAGGCCTTGTCGCTGCCGGTCAGGATGATGGCCCGCACCCGGTCGTTGGCGTCGGCGTCGGCCAAGGCCTCGGCCAGCTCGCTCAGCAGCTGGGAGTTGAGCGCGTTCAGCGCGTCCGGCCGGTTGAGGCGGATCAGCGCGACGCGGTCCTCGACCTCGACGATCAGGGTTTCATAGGCCACGGGGGCGCCTCCGGTGCTCATCTGAAAATCGGCGCGGACCCTGTCGGATCGGCCCTGGCTTGTCCAGCTATCTCTGGCAGCGCGGGCAGTAGAAGGTGGAGCGGCCGGACTGCACGATGCGCCGGATGGTGCCGCGGCAGCCGTCCCGGCGGCAGGGCTCCCCCTCCCGCCCGTAGACGGCGAAGGCGTGCTGGAAGTAGCCGAGCTCACCGTCGGCCTGGCGGTAGTCGCGGAGGGAGGAGCCGCCGGCGGCGATCGCATCCTCCAGCACGGCCCGAATCGCCTCTGCCAGATCGGCGATCCGCCGGGCCGAGATCCCGTCGGCGATGCGCGTGGGATGGATGAAGGCGCGCCAGAGCGCTTCCGCCACGTAGATGTTGCCGAGCCCGGCCACAACCTTCTGATCCAGGAGCGCCGCCTTCACCGGGGAGAGCTTGCCGCGGAAGCGCAGCGCGAGGTGGTCGGCGTGAAAGGCGTTGCCGAGGGGCTCCGGCCCGAGGCTCGCCAACCATTTGTGCTGCTCGATCGCGTCGGTCGGGGCGAGATCCATCGCTCCGAACCGGCGGACGTCGTTGAAGGTGAGGCGCACGCCCGAGGTGAGGTCGAGGACGACATGGTCATGCAGCTCCGGCGCCGGATGCTGATGGTAGAACGCCCCGGGCGCCGCCCGCACCGCCGCGGGGGCCGAGATCAGCCAGCGCCCGGTCATGCCGAGATGCATCAGCAGCGTCTCACCGGTCGACAGCTCCGCCAGGATGTACTTCGCCCGCCGCCTGAGCCGCGCGACCCGCGCGCCCGTCAGCCGCTCCGCCATCCGGGCCGGCAAGGGCCAGCGCAGATCCGGCCGGCGCACATCGGCCGCCGCAATCTCCGCCCCCTCCAACACCGGCTGCAACCCCCGCCGCACCGTCTCGACCTCAGGCAGCTCGGGCATCGGCGCTCAGCTCGCCCGGTTGTGTTCGAGATGGCGCTCGGCTGCCTCCAAGAGAAGGTCCGCGCCCTCGAGCCGTTCGTCGACGCCTACCGTGCCGTAGCGACCGAATTCAAGCCGCGGGCCGGTCATGCCGTGCCAGATGCTCTCCAGTTCCGACCAGGGATAGTGGCGCGTCCCGCTGCAAGGCGCCCCGGTCGTCAGCACGTCGGCGCCCCAGAGCATCCAGGACCGGGACTCGCAGAAGATACCCGAGGCGGCTACCGCCCAGACGATGAGCGCCGGGAACACGATGTCGAAGTAGTCCCCGAGCGTCGCGGGCAGGCCGTGGCGCCAAAGGCCGAATAGGATCATGGCGCCGATCCCGCCTGCCAAAAGCAGGACCTTCCATCGCATCAAGCGAGGGTTGCCGATGGTCAGCACCTCCTCATCGGCCGCATATGCATAGGCGTACTCGACCCGCTTCCGGTTCAAGAGCCACCTCTCCAAAGCAAACAAGATCCAGGGCAGGATCACCAAGAACACGGCGAGCGGTACGAACAGCATTGCGCTCATGCGAGCGGGCCTTTCGCAGGCTCCTTGCGGGGCGTGTTTTGTGTCGTCGTATCGATCGCAGACAACTCAGACACGGCTTTCAAGCGGCCCCTGCGCGATTGCGTTCGAGATGGCGCTCAATGGTCGCGATGAGTGCATCTGCGCCATCTTTCTTCGTATCAACATGAGCAAGACCGTGTGGCCCGAAGTCGAGCTCGTATCCGAGGCGGCGGCGCCGACCCGTCTTAAGCGTCGCCCACGGATAGTGCCGCGTCTTGGTGCACGGGCCGCCTATCGTTAGGACGTCGGCCCCGTACCGGAGCCAAGTTCTCTCAATGCACAGGATGTGGAGCGAGAACCACGAGAGCATGAAAAGCGCTGCAACGATCAGCGTCACATAGGACGTCGTTGTCGTCGGCGGGCCGCCTATCGCAAGACTGACCACGACTGCGACAGCGATCGCAGCGACGAGGCGGATAACGTGCCGCGGCTTTAGTGTCGGGTCGCCTACGAGTCGCGCATCGGTGTCCGAGTGCCAGACGTGCGGGTAAGGCACGCGCTTCCTGTCAAAGTACCATTCCGCCAACGCAATCATGATCCATGGTAAGACGAGTAAGAAAATCACCATGACTGGTAGGAGCCAATCCGACATTTCCCACAACGTTTCCAATGTCGCCCCCCTAAGCTAAATCGCCGCACTGTTTCCCCTCGGCGCGCGGCAGAGTAGCGGCCAACCCTTGGGCAAGCTAGCTTCGCGACGATGATGCACGACGACGACACCACCCATTTCGGCGAAGAGGAGATCCCGCGCGGCGAGAAGGCCGGGCGGGTGCAGGGCGTGTTTCGCTCCGTCGCCTCGCGCTACGACCTGATGAACGATCTGATGAGCGCCGGCGTCCATCGCCTGTGGAAGGACGCGGCGATGGACTGGCTGGCGCCGCGGCCGCATCAGCATCTGCTCGACGTGGCCGGCGGCACGGGCGACATCGCCTTTCGCTTTCTCCGCCGCGGCGGTGGACGCGCCACGGTCGTCGACATGACCGTCGACATGCTGGCCGCCGGGCGCGCCCGCCCGGAGGCGGAGGGCTTGGCCGAGCGCATGGAGTGGATCGCCGGCGACGCCATGGCCCTGCCGTTCCCGGAGGGGGTGTTCGACGCCTACACCATCGCCTTCGGCATCAGGAACGTGACCGACATCGAGGCCGCACTGGCCGAGGCCTTTCGCGTGCTCCGCCCCGGCGGGCGGTTCCTCTGCCTCGAGTTCAGCCGGATCCCCAACGATCTGCTGCAATGGGCCTATGATCGCTACTCCTACACAGCGATCCCGGCGCTGGGAGAGGCGGTGACGGGCGACCGGGCGAGCTATCAGTATCTGGTCGAGTCGATCCGGCGCTTTCCCGATCAGGAGAGATTTGCCGCGATGATCCGGGGGGCGGGGTTCGAGCAGGTGAAGTACCGCAACCTCTCCTTCGGCATCGCCGCCCTGCATTCCGGATGGAAGCTCTAGCCGCGTGAGCGTCCTCACCAACATCGTCCGCCTGGTCCGCACGGGCGCGACGTTCGAGCGGACGGGGGCGATGGACATCGCGCTCGAAGCAATGGAGGCGCCGCCGGCCCTGCGCTTTGCCGCCCGGGTCGTCGGCCTGCCGTTTCGCTGGCTGGGCCTGCGCGGCGATCCGGCCCTGCCGCCAGTGGTGCGGGCGCTGACCGCTCTTGGTCCCGCCTACATCAAGTTCGGCCAGCTCCTCTCCACCCGGCCCGATGTGGCGGGGGAGGAATTGGCCCGCCAGCTGCGCGTGCTGCAGGACCGCCTGCCGCCCTTCCCCGAAGGCGAGGCGCGGGAGCTGATCGCGCGGGAGCTCGGCGCGCCGGTGGACGCGCTCTTCACCAGCTTTTCCGCCCCGGTCGCCGCTGCCTCCATCGCCCAGGTGCACAAGGCGACCCTGGCCGAGAGCGGGGCAGAGGTGGCGGTCAAGGTGCTCCGCCCCGGCATCGCCCGCGCCTTTCGCCGCGACATTGACGCCTTCTTTTTCGTCGCCCGGGCGATCGAGTGGCTTGCGCCGGCCGCCCGCCGCCTGAAGCCGACCGAGGTGGTGCATCATTTCGCCAGCGTCGTGCGGGGCGAGCTCGACTTCCGGATGGAGGCGGCGGCGGCGGCGGAGTTCGCGGCCAACGCCACGGAGGATCCGGGATTTCGGGTGCCTGGCGTGCTCTGGCCGCTCTCGTCCCAACGGGTGCTGACGACGGAGTGGGTGAACGGCATCAACCTCGGCGAGATCGAGGCTCTGCACGAGGCCGGGGTCGACTTCCGCGCGACCGGGGCGCTGATCATCCAGACCTTCCTCAACCATGCGCTGCGCGACGGGTTCTTCCACGGCGACATGCACCAGGGGAACCTGAAGATTGGGCCGGACGGGGCGCTGATCGCCTTCGACTTCGGCATCATGGGGCGGATCGACGCCTATACCCGCCGGGTCTATGCCGAGATCCTCTACGGCTTTCTTCGCCAGAACTACCGCCGCGTGGCGGAGGTGCATTTCGAGGCGGGCTATGTGCCGGCCGACCGCGATGTCGACGAGTTCGCCCAGGCGCTCCGCGCCATCGGCGCGCCGATCTTCGGCCAGGATGCCTCCCGCATCTCGATGGGGCGGCTGCTCGCCCATCTCTTCGACGTGACGGAGCGCTTCGGGATGGAGACGCGGACCGAGCTCCTCCTCCTGCAGCGCACCATGGTGGTGGTGGAGGGCGTCTCCCGCTCCCTCGATCCCAACATCAACATGTGGGAGGTCGCGCAGCCCATCGTCGGGCGCTATATCCGCGACAATATCGGGCCGGCGGCGACGCTGCGCGATCTGGCGCGCACCGTGGGGGTGCTCAGCCGCTTCGGCCCGCGCCTGCCGCATCTGGCCGAGGCCGCCCTGATGCGCGCCACCCAGGAACCGGTGCAGGAGCCGTCACGGCGGCGGGAGCAGTTGATCCTCTGGGCCCTCATGGGCGTCGTCGCCGGGATCGGCGTGGTCGCCGGCGCGGCCCTCGCCGCCCTCGGTCTCTGGCTGCTGAGCGTCTTTATTCCACCAGTTTGACGAGATCGCCGGCGACCAATGGCCCTTCGATGTCGTTCAACACGCGAAAACGCTGTTCGCGCAGTTGCTGGGCCGGCAGGCGGCGGGCGAGGGACTGCACGGTGTCGCCGCCCCGGGCGCGATAGGTGCGGATCCGGTAGGGGCGCAGCCGCCCGGCCTCCGCCGCCGAAAGCGCCCGGAACGACCGGGTGGCGTCGGCGAGCGCGGCGTTCAGACCGCCGTTGCCGCGTGGGCTGAGCGCGGTCAGGCGATAGATCTGGCCGCCATGGCGGATCGCAGTCAGGCGGGCATTGAAGACGCCGGCGCGAAGCTCGACGATCATCTCGCCCTGGGCCGCGTCCAGGCCGTTGATGCGCAGCCGGCGCAGATTGCGGAGCTCGCTCGTCCGGGTCTCCTCGGCAATCGCCGGGGCCCAGGCCCGGGCGATATAGGCGTCGAGCGGCTGCCCCTCGTCCCGCAGACCGTCGAGGATCATGCCCGCATTGTTCGGCCCGATCGCCGTGACCTGGGCGGCCGAGTTGATGATCGTGAAACGCTCCGGCACCTGGTAGGTGAAGCGCAGCACCGGATGGCTGAAGCGCCGGCCGCGCACGAAGCCCTGCTCGGCGCTGTCGCCGTAGGTCATGCCGTCGATGGCGGCCATGTACTCCGCCTCACGCGTCGGCGCGTTTTCGTCGATCGTCATGCCGGCCCGACGGGCGGCGGCGATCGCCTCTCTCACCCGATCGGCATTGGCCGGGTGGGTGGCGAGGAAGCTCACCTGGTTGGGGTTGTACTCCCGCCCCTGAAGACGGCTGTTGAGCGCGGATTGGGCGCCGAGGGAGCTCAGCAACTCCGCCTGGGCGAACGGGTCGTAGCCGGCGCGGGCGATGTACTCGACCCCCAGCATGTCAGCCTCGAACTCGTTCTCGCGGGAGAAGGCGGCGACGTTGGCCTGGGCGCCGAGGACGCCCGCGCGCTGGATCATCACGCCAGCATCGCCCCCGACCGCCGCGCCGAGGACCGCGGCGCCGATGGCACCGAGGTTGGCCCGGCCCTGCCGCCGACGCCGCGCAAAGCTATGGTCGGCCGTCACATGGCCGATCTCGTGGCCAAGGACGCCCGCCAGCTCCGCCTCGTTATTGGCCAGCGCCAGCAGGCCGCGGGTGACATAGATATAGCCGCCGGGGGTGGCGAAGGCGTTCACCTCCGGCGTGTCGAGGATGGTGAAGGTCCAGCTTTCGTTCGGCTGTTCCGTGACCGCGGTGATCCGCCGGCCGACACTTTCGACATAGCGCTGCAGCTGCGGGTCGCGATAGGCGCCGCCATAGGCCGCCAGCAGCTGCTGGTGGGTCTCCGCCCCGATGCGCTGGGCGTCGGCCCGGCGCACGCTGCGGTCGCCAGGATTGGAGACGCCGCTGCCACTGCCGCCACCACCGCCGCCGGGCACCGGGGCGCAGCCGGTGGCCAGCAGCGCACTGATCAGGAGACTGGAGAGAAGTCTTGGGATCGACGGCATCGCGAACACTCCTGATCGCCCGGCGGCCCTCGGCCGGCTGGATTGACCGGCGCGCGGGTGGTGGGTAGAGGTCGGGGCCGGGCCCCGTAGCTCAGCAGGATAGAGCGACCGCCTCCTAAGCGGTAGGTCACAGGTTCGAATCCTGTCGGGGCCGCCAGGACCGCCAAGCGTGCGTTTGTCTGAGCGTAGCAGCCGCACCCTCCGCCGGAACACACAAGCCCGTCAGCGCGTGGTGAGCGGTCGGCCCGCGTCCGCGATTTTTTTTTTGGGGCGCCTGCATCCAAACCGCCTGTCCCGCGAGTCCCCCGTCTACCAAGCGCCCGGATCGGCCGGGCGCCCACGTTCGACAGGAGGATCCCATGCGGTTCACCAAAAGCCTCGCCGTCTCGCTCACGACCCTCTGCGCCGCCACGGCCGCCCAGGCCGACGGGCACGCGCTGAAGGCCGTGGGCCTGAGCGGAGAGCGCACCCTGCACGTCATCGACAGCGCCACCGCGACGGTCGAGGCGAGCGTCGAGGTGAGCGGCGTCGACCGCCTGCTCGGCATCGACCTGCGCCCGGCCACCGGTCAACTGATCGGGGTGACGGACAGCTTCGAGATCGTGGAGATCGACCTCGAAAGCGGCGCGGCCGCGGTGATCTCGACCATGGACACCGAATTGCCGCTGGTCGACGGCCAGCCGGTGATCGTCGATTTCAACCCCAAGGCCAACAAGCTGCGCTTCATGACCGGCACCACCAACCACCGGGTCGACATCGAAAGCGGCGCGGTCACGGTGGACGGCAGCCTCGCCTTCGAGGCAAGCGACATGCATGCCGGCGAGGCGCCGAATATCGTCGCCGCGGCTTACTCCAACTCCTTCGGCCAGCCCGATGCGACGGCTATGTACGACGTCGACGCCACCATCATTGCGCTGATCCGCCAGACCTCGCCCAACGACGGCACCCTCGCCGCGATCGGCAAGCTCGGGATCGACCCGCAGGCGAGCTATGCCTTCGACATCGCGACTGACGAGGCCGGCAACAACACCGCCTGGCTGGCCGCGGCCGGGGGCTTGCACACCGTCTCCCTCGAGACCGGCGAGGTGATGGAGAGCTGGCC
Organism: Pseudomonadota bacterium; assembly: GCA_039180875.1. Lineage (GTDB taxonomy): Bacteria > Pseudomonadota > Alphaproteobacteria > Rhodobacterales > Rhodobacteraceae > JBCDCY01. The sequence goes on from JBCDCY010000001.1 coordinate 146,185, forward strand.
GCTCGACGGTGCGGACGCCGCACTCCGCGACATCACCTTCATGACGGCGCACTAGGCGCCGTGCACGGGACGCAGAGCCGGCGCCGCAGCGATGCGCGGTCGGCTCTGCCGGGGATCCGGCGGCGCTCAAGGCCCCCCCCCAACAGATGCCGCCGGATCCCCAAAGGTCTGCCGTCGCTCCGGGCGGATCGACCTTGTCGAGATTGACCTTGGGGCCCCGCCCCGCTAGCGCCTTGACCGGGCTGGCGTCGCCTCGTCGGCGCCATCGCAGGGAGCGCGTCGTGACAGACTACGCCGATCAGATCGCGCGCTGCGCGGCAGGCGACGAGCAGGCCCTGCGCGCGATCATGCAGGCAGAGGGCGGGCGCATGCTAGGCGTGGCGCTGCGCCTTCTCCGCCGGCGCGATCGGGCCGAGGATGCGGTGCAGGACACGCTGGTGACGATCTGGCGCCGGGCCACGCAGTTCGACGGCACGCGCGGCAGCGCCAAGGGCTGGATCTACACCATCCTGCGCAACCGCTGCCTGACGATGCTGCGCGACGACGGACGCGAGACGGCGACGGAGGCGGGAGAGCTCGAACGGCGGCTCGACAGCGCCGCGCTGGAGGAGGCGTTCGCCCGGCTCGACCACCGCTCCGACCTGCGCCGCTGTCTGGAGGCGCTCGACACTGAGAAGCGTGCCTCTGTCCTGATGTCCTACCTTTTCGGCTATACCCATGGAGAGATCGCCGGGCGGCTCGACGTCCCGCTCGGCACAGCCAAGGCCTGGGTCCGGCGGGGCCTGAGCGCGTTGAGGGAGTGTCTGGCATGACCGAGACACGACCGCTGAACGAACGGATCGACGAGTACGTGATCGGCCTGGCCGACCCGGCCGAGGCCGCGGCGCTGGAGCGTCTGGCGGCGGAGGACCCGGCGCTCGCCACCGCCATCGAGGCGGCCCGCGCCCGGTTCCGCGAGCTCGACGAGACGGCGGAGGCGCTGGCGCTGCCGGAGGATCTTTGGGACCGGGTGGCGGGGGCGTTGGCGATGCCGGACACCGAGCCGGCACCAGCGCCGGACGCACCGCCGGAGCCGGCCCGCGTCGTACCCTTTGACCGCACCGCAGCCACCCGGCCCTGGAAATGGGCCGGCGGCCTCGGCCTCGCGGCCTCGCTGGTGCTGGCGGCGATGCTGGTCTGGACCCTGATGTCGCGACCCGAGCCCACGGTGATCGCCGTGCTGCTGAACGACGCCGGGGAGCCCGTGGCGGTGGTCGAGGGTGCGGCCGACAACACCACGCTGGTCACCTTGCTCGAGGATCCGGCGGTGCCCGGCGACCGGGTCATGCAGCTTTGGACCAAGCCGGAGGAGGACGGGCCGCCGATCTCCCTCGGCGTGCTGGAAAGCGCCCGGGCCGCCACCTTCCGGGTGCAGGGCCTACCGGTGCCCTCGGCCGAGCAGCTTTACGAGATCACCTTCGAGGCACCCGGCGGCTCCCCGACCGGGCTGCCCACCGGACCGATCCTCGGCAAGGGCCTGGCGCAGGAGCCGCTGTAAGCCCCTACAAGCTCAGCCGGCCCTGACCAGATCGCGGCCGAGATAGGCGATGCGCCCGGCCGAAAGCGTCAGATCGACTGCGGGCATGCCGTCCTGCGGCCAGTCGAGCAGCACCAGATCGGCGCGCATCCCCTCCCGGATCTCGCCCCGGTCGGAGAGGCCGAGGGCCCGGGCCGGCGCGGTCGAGACCGTGCGCCAAAGCCGCGCCAGATCGCCCCGCCCCTCGCGCCGCATTCGCCCGACCGCCGCGAGCATCGCCGGATAGACGTAGTCGGAGGCGAGGATGTCGCCCGTCCCCTCCATCACCATCGCCGCCGCATCGGGCGAGCCGATATGGGAGCCGCCGCGCACCACGTTCGGGGCGCCGAACACCGTGGCATCGCCCTGGCGCCTGGCCGACCTGGCGAGATCGGCGTCCATCGGGAACTCGGCGATCCGGGCGCCGTGGTCGCGGTAGAAGCGGCGTGTCGCCTCCTGGCTGTCGTCGTGGCTGAGCATCGGCGCATCCGCCGCCTGGCCGGCTGCGGCGATCCGGGCGATGGCCGCGGGCACGTCCGCCCGCCGATCCCAGATCTCGAGGAGCTGGGCGCGGTAGTCTTCTGCCGTCATGCCCGCCCGCCGGGCCGAGCCCGCGAGCCGGGCGAGCAGTCGCGGGTCGGCTGGATCGGCCGTGGCAAAGGCCGGATCGTGCTCGAACGCCCTTGCCTGCAGCGGCACGTCGAAAGCGCGCAGCGCCATGCTGGTGTGGTCGTTGAAGGCGATGGCCGGCGTCTTCGGCCCGGCGAGCGCCGTCTCGATCATCGCCATCGCCTCGAACGCGAAGGTCTCCCACCGGAGCTGCACCCGGTGGTCGACGGTCAGCCGGTGGCCGTGGGTCGCGAGCCCCTCGACGAAGCGCGTGCCCTGGGCGACGGAGCGCAGGCCGGGCTCCCAGCTCAGCGTCAGGGCGTGGTAGGCGGTGGCGATGCCGTTGGCGGCGAGCTGGCGGTCGGTGTCGATCAGGGCGGTCTCGATCGGCAGAAAGACACCGGGGCGCGGCATCACTTGGCGCTCGAACGCATCGCCATGGATGTCGACGAGGGCCGGGGCGAGGATCCGGCCCCGCCCGTCGATCCGCAGGGCCGCGCGGCCGGCAGGCGCATTGATGCCGGCGATCACGCCGCCCCCGACGCGCACCGCGCAGTCCTCCAGGCCGCCGGGCAGCAGCACCCGGGCGCCTTCGATCAGATAGTCGGTCATCGGGCTCTCCGGCACCCCGGTCCGCCGGCATAGAGCGTGAACCGGCCGGGCGATCAAGCCCCCCGGCGCGGCACCCCGGGCAGGACGCAGAGCATTTCGTAGAGCAGGTTGGCACCCAGCATCGCCGTCGCGCCGGTGAGATCCCAGGGCGGCGAGACTTCCACCAGGTCGCCGCCCACCAGATTGAGGCCGGCGCAGCCCCGCACGATCTCCAGGGCCTGGGGGCTGGTGAGCCCGCCGACCTCTTGCGTCCCGGTGCCGGGCGCAAAGGCCGGATCGAGGCTGTCGATGTCGAACGAGAGGTAGCAGGGCGCGTCGCCGATGGCGCTGCGCACCTCCTCCATCAACGGTGTGAGGGAGCGGTGCCAGCACTCCTCTGCCGGGACGATGCGAAAGCCCTGGGCGCGGGGCCAGTCGAAGTCGGCGGCGGCGTAGCCCGAACCGCGAAGGCCGATCTGCCAGACCTTGCTGGTCTGCAGCAGCCCCTCCTCCACCGCCCGGCGGAAGGGCGTGCCGTGGGCGATGGCCTCGCCGAACATGTGCTCGTTGACGTCGGCGTGGGCATCGACATGCACCAGCGCCACCGGCCCGTGCTTGCGCGCCATGGCCCGCAGGATCGGTAGGGTGAGTGTGTGATCGCCGCCGAGGGCGAGGGGCACGACATCGACGGCCAGAATGGCATCGAACCGCGCCTCGATCAGGCGCACGCTGTCCTTGAGGTCGAAGGTGTTGAGCGCCACGTCGCCCAGATCGGCCACCTGCAGCGCCTCGAACGGCGCGGCGCCGGTCGCCATGTTGTAGGGCCGGATCATTGCGCTTTCGGCCCGGATGGCGCGGGGGCCGTGCCGGGTGCCCGGGCGGAACGAGGTGCCGATGTCGAGGGGGATGCCGATGAAGCCGACATCCAGCCCCTCCGGCCGCTCCGCCGCCGGCAGGCGCAGCATGGTGTGCGGCGCGGCGAAGCGCGGCATCTCGTTGCCGCCGAGGGGTTGGTTGAGATCGCGCTCCGCCATGGTCCGGTCGCCGTTGAGCCACGCCGAGCATGGGCGCGCCGGGCGCGACCGGTCAAGCGTCGAGCAGGCGCCGCGCCGCCGCGGTGATCTGGCCGTTGGAATGGCCCGCCCCCGGCACCACGCACAGCCGCCAGCCGAGCGGCGTGTCGAGCCGTGCCGCCATCCCCGCCGCGCGGGTGAAGCAGTGATGCGCCCGATCCAGGCGCGTGGCGCCCTGGGCGATCGCGCCGGCATCGCGGCGGAGCCCGTGATGGCTGCGGTCGGTGTCGCGGTCGCCGACCAGCAGCGTCAATGGCCGGGCCAACACGCGGCCCAGCTCCGGCCGGGCCGGTGCCGCCCCGAGGCCGTAGGGAAAGGGCACCGTCTGATCCGGCAGGGTGTACCAGCCGGCATTGGCCGCGATCATCGCCCCGGGCAGCGCGGAGGGTGGTGCGAAAAGCGCGTGGCGCGCGACCAGCTGGCCGCCGGCCGAATGGCCGAACAGGTCCACCCGGTCGAGGTCGTAGCCCCGCGCCATCCACTGCCGCAGCTCCTCGATCGCGCCGAACAGCCAGCGCTCCGGCGGGCGCGCCCGGTCGCGGCGGTCCCACATGCCGGCGAGGTTGTAGGCCCGCCAGTCGGGAAAGCGCGCCCGCTCGAATTCCGGCGCCGCGATCTGCTGGCCCGAGCGGGCGAGCGGCCCCCACTGGCGGGCATAGCGCGCCGCCGCCCGATCCATGCCGTGCAGGACCAGCAGCCCGCGCGACGGCCTAGCGGAATGACCGACCGGCGGCGCCGGGAGGTGCAGCCGGATCGGACCGGCCGAGGTCTCCACGACCTCGACCCGGGCAGTGCCTGGCGCTCGCGCCAGGGTCGCCGTCATCCGACGACCGCCAGGGTCGGCGCCTCTGCCCCGCTCGGCGATCCGAGGGCGATGGTGCGATCGACCGGCAGGGCCGGCGCGTCCCCGTGGCGGAGAACCAGGACCGTCGCCCGCACCTCGGCGAGCGTCTCAGCCAGGGCCTGGCGCGCCAGATCGTCGAGCTCAAACACCGGATCGTCGATGATCAGCAGGCCGGGGCGGGCGAACACCGCAGCCGCCAATCGGGCCCGGGCGGCGAGCGCCGGGGCGGCTTGCCCGGCATTGCGGTCGAGATCCGCCGGAGAGATCGCGGCGCGGCGCAGGACCTCCGCCCGCTCCGCCTCCTCCCAGTCCTTGGCCAGCGCCGTCAGCTGCGCCCCGATGGTGCCGCGGCCGAGCGGGCAGCTCGGCGCCACCGGGATGGCGGCGCCCGCGATGCGGTGGCTGCGCCAGGCGGTGCCGTCCTCCGCCACCAGGCTGAGGCGCCCCTCCTCCGGCACGGTGAGGCCGGCGACCAGATTGACGAAGGCCCGCGCCCCGGGCTCCGCCCGCAGGGCCACACGCTCTCCCGGGGCGACGCGCAGGTCGACCAACGGCCCCTCCGGCCCGAGGGCCAGCGCCGTGGCGTCGAGGCCGAGGGGGCCGGTGCCGGACCAGGTCACCGCCGCCGGACCGGCCCGCGACAGCGCCTCGGCCAGGCGCCGGCGACCCTCCCGAAAGTTGAGCCACAGATCGAGGGTGCGGGTGAGGTCGCGCAGCGCCACGCCGGCACTACCGACGAAAACCAGGGCCGGCGCGATGGCGGCGATGCCGCCACCCTCCCCTCCGGCCGAAACCGCCAGATAGGCCAGTGCGGCGACGAAGCCGGTCTCCGGCGCGTGGCGGAGAAGGCTCGCCCACCAGTATCGCAGCGCCAGCAGGCCGGCCATCCGCTCCGCCAGGCGGTAGAGCACCCGGCGCTCGTCATCCAGCCTTGCATAGGCCCGAAGCCGTGGCGCGCCGAGCACGGCCTCGCCCACCCGGCCGGCCATCCGCCCCCTGGCCGCGCGGGCATCGCGCACCGCCCGGCGGAGCGGGCGGTAGGCAGCAGCCGCGGCCAGTGCGGTGGTGAGCGTGACGATCAGCAGCCCCGGTACGGCGGAGGGATGCAGCAGCGCCGCCGCCAGCATGAGGCCGAGCAAGGTCGCGAGGCCCGTGGTCCCGGCGGCAATACCGAGGCTCACCCAGTTCTTGATCGAAGAGAGATCGCTGATCAGCCGTGTCATGGTAATACCGTGGCTGCCCCGATCACCGCCGGCCCGCACGATGGCCTTCAGCAGCCGCACGCGGCAGACGGCGACATAGGCCTGGCCGAAACGCTCCGCCAAGGCCCGGCCGTGGGCATGCAGGAAGAGCGCGGCGATCCCGCTGCCGCCGGCGATCAGCAGCGGCAGGATCCCCGCGCCCATGTCCGGTGCGGCGAGAAAGCGGCCGAGGGCCACCGCACCCGCGGCGGCGAGGGCCGCCTGCAGCAGGCCGACCCCCACCAGGCGCGCCAGCATCCGCTGCCGCGCCGCCGTGCCGAGGATGGCCGGTGGGGTCACGACGCGATCTCGAGCAGGGGCTCAGCCGCCGGCAGCAGATCGACGGCCGTCGCCGGGTCGGAGAGATCGTCGAGCGTCAGGCAGCGGCCGTTGCCGAGCGCCTCGAACTCCTGCACCGCGAGCGGCGCCCGGGTGATCAGACCGGTGACGCCAGCCACGTCGTAGCCTCGGGCGCGCAGCGCACCGGCGCCGAAGGCGGCCCCGGCCGCTTCCCGCGCGGCGAACAGCACCCGCGGCGTGAGGCGTCCCATCGCCGGGCTTTCGAGCAGCGCCGCCGTCTCCGTCTGGCAGATGCCGTCGGCGATCTCGACGACCGCCACGTCGCAGCCGGCCTCGGCCAGTCCGGCGATCAGGGTGTTGACGATCTCGACCAGCTCGGCCTGGGGCAATTGATAGGTCGCGACATGGCCGGCATCGGTGAAGTCCAGAACCTCTGCCGCGCCGGCGTCGCGGTAGTGCCAGACATCGCCGCCGGCGCCGGTGCCGGTCACCTTGGCCGCCCCGACGCGCCGCCCAGCGGCCGCAAGACCGCGGATGAGCGCGGCGGCCGAGGTCGTCTTGCCGGCGTTCATCGCCGTGCCGACCACCGCGACGGCCGGCAGATCGGGCGCGGCCGGGATCGGCGCCATGGCATAGTCGGCGAGGTTGAGCACGCGCCCCTTGGCCGAGGCGATGAGGCCGATGAGGCGCAGCTCCGTCGGCTTGATGATACGGTCGTGCACCACCCGCACCACGCCCGCGATGCCGCCTGCCGCGGCCAGATGGCAGGGGCCGAGCTGTTCCGGCACCACCGCCTCGAACTGATCCGGCGCATAGCGGCTGCCGAGGGCGACGATGACCTCGTCGCCCGGGAACAGGCGCGCCCGGCGGCCGTCGCAGCGCTCGATCCGGGTGTGGTGACCCACCTCCTCCACCCGCGCCAGCGCCAGATCGCCGGGGCGGAAGCTGCGCACCAGGAAGCGCTGGTCGAGCGCCGCCTGATCCAGCAGGGTGAAGATCTCGTCCGCAGGCACCCGCCGGGTGGTGAAGGCCCGCTTGGCCCGGGCCAGCCGCGCCACGTCGCTCGTGATCATCGCATCGCTCCGTCATCGTGAGGGCGGGCCGGTTCGATCCGCCGATGACGACGCTCTAGCGCCGCGAACCTGACAAGCGTCTGAGGATGCCTGTCAGCCAATTGTAAGCTACGATCTGCTTCGCTTGCCCGGTGGGGAGTAGCGCATGAAACGGGTCACGAAATTGCGCCTGGCGGCGGCACTGCTGTGCTTCTGGCCGGTCGATGCCTACGCGCAGGGTTGCGCGGGGATCGGTGCGCAGTTCTCCCGCCTCGGTCAGCGCCTGGCCGATGTCGACGCGGTGCGCCAGGGCGATCTGCTCAACGTGCGCATGCTGATCCACCGCCGGGAGAGCTGCCGCTTCGCCTTTGCCGTCGAAGTGCTGACCCCGAACGGACGGATCGACGTCCTCACCTATGACGCCGAAACGCTGGAGGACCTGGGCGACGTCTCGGGCGGCGACTGGCGTGACTACGACACCGGCAGCCAGGGCGGCTTCGCCGACAGCCCCGATCCGGGCGGCAACGGCTTCGGCCGCCGGGACGACGACGATGATGATGACGACGACGACGACGACGACGACGACGATGACGGTCGGGATGATGACGATGATGACGACGACGGCCGAGATGATGGCGACGACGATGACGGTGGGGACGACGGCGACGACGGCGATGATGGCGACGATGGAGGGGACGACGACGGAGATGACGGCGGGGACGATGACGGGGGCGACGACGGAGATGATGGCGACGACGGAGACGACGGTGGAGATGACAACGGCGGCGGCGGCGGCGGCGGCGGCGGCGATGGTGGAGGTGATGACGGCGGGGACGATGGAGGTGATGACGGCGGCGACGATGGCGGGGATGACGGCGGGGACGATGACTGAACGCACTGCCATGGCGCGGGGAGGGACCGATGCGACTGCTGGTCGTTGAGGACGAGCCGGCGCTCCGCACGATGCTGGCCGAGGCCCTGCGCGAGGCGTCCTACGTCGTCGACACCGCCGCGGATGGCGAGGACGGCGCCCATCTCGGCGCCCATGAAAGCTACGACGCCATCATCCTCGACCTCGGCCTGCCGGTGATGGACGGCCTCTCCGTCCTGGCCGAATGGCGGAGCGCCGCCATCGAAACGCCGGTGCTGGTGCTGACCGCCCGGGGCGGCTGGCGTGACAAGGTGCAGGGCCTGCGGACCGGGGCCGACGACTACCTCGCCAAGCCGTTCGAGACGGAGGAGCTGCTGGCCCGGGTCGAGGCGCTGATCCGCCGTTCCCGCGGCCAAACCACACCGGTGGTGAGCCTCGGATGCGCCGAGATCGACATGTCGCGCCGCACGGTCTCCCGCGCGGGCAAGGCGGTGGCGCTCAGCCCGACGGAGTACCGCGCCTTCGCCTATCTTGCGCTCAACCGCGGCCGGGTGATCTCGAAGAGCGAGATGACCGAGCATCTCTACGACCAGGACTTCGACCTCGATTCCAACGTCATCGAGGTGCTGGTCGCGCGGCTGCGCAAGAAGCTCGGCGCCGATCTAGTCAAGACCCAGCGAGGGCACGGCTATTATGTCGACTGAGGGGATCCGCCGAAGACTGCGGCGCCTGTCGCTGACCGCCCGCCTGACCATCGGCGCGGCGCTTTGGGGCGGTGCGGTGCTGGCCGTCACCGGTCTTATCCTGGTCGGTCTTTTCCGCGACCATGTCGAGCGCCAGTTCGACGCGACCCTGCACGACCATCTGATCCGTCTGGTGGCGATCACCCAGATCGACGACAGCGGCGCGGTCCGGGTTCAGGGCCAGGTGGCCGGCGCCCGCTTCACCATCCCGTTTTCCGGCTGGGCCTGGCAGATCCGCCAGGGCGGCGCGATCGTGGCCCAATCAGTCTCCCTCGGCCCGATGGTCCCCGGCGTGATGGAGGCGTTGCAGCCGCCCGTGGATCCCGGCGACGGCCGGGTCGCCGATTACCTGGCGCCGGGGGGCATCGCCTCCCGCGCCGAGACGCGCACGGTGACGGTGCGCGACGGCACCGATCCGTTGATCTTCGTGGTCTCTATGCCGCAATCGGACCTGGCGGCGGCAGAGGCGGAGTTCCAGCGCGCCGTGCTGATCGCCTTCTCCGCCCTCGGCCTCGGCCTGATCGTTGCCAACTTCTTCCTGATGCGGACCGCCCTTCGCCCCTTCGCCGCCCTGCTCGAGAAGGTGGCGAGCATCCGGGACGGGCGCCGTGAGGCCCCTCGCCCCTGGCCGCGGGAGCTTGCGCCGATCGCGGATGAACTCGACGGCCTGCAGGCCCATATCGACCGCCTGGTGGAGCGGGCGCGCGGCGAGGCGGCCGATCTGGCCCACGCCGTGAAGACGCCGCTCTCCGTCCTGAAGCAGCTCGCGGTGAAGGCGCCGGAGGCGATGGCCCTGCCAATGCGGCGTCAAGTCGACCGGATCAACACCTATCTCGATCGCCATCTCAGCCGCAGCCGGGCCGCCGGCACCGGTCATCGCCGAGCCGAGATCGCGGCCTCCGCCCGCGACATCGTCACCGCGCTTGGCCCGGAGTTCGAGGGGAAGGGCCTCGAGGTGGCGCTCGACGTGCCGGACGATCTGGTCTTTCACGGCGACGAGGCAGACCTCTACGAGCTGCTCGGCAATCTGGTGGACAACGCCCGCAAATGGGCGCGCTGGCAGATCCAGGTCTCGGCCCGGACGGCGGAGCACGGCCTTGTCGTGGAGATCGGTGACGACGGTCCCGGCGTGCCGGAGGCCGAGCGGGAGCGCATCTTCGCCCGCGGCCAGCGTCTGGACGAGGCGGCGCCGGGCCATGGCCTGGGCCTGACCATCGTGCGTGAGATCGTCCAGCTTTACGGCGGCGGCGTCACCATCGACGCCAGCCCCCTGGGCGGCGCGCGCGTCACCCTGCGCATCCCAGGCGGACGGCGCCCGGCCGAGGCGTCGCGCACCCCCGCCCTGCGCCTCATCCGCCGCTCGGAGGGACGGGCGTGAGATCCGCTCGCCATATCGGGAGACGGCGGTGAGGCGCCTCACCTCCCCTGATATGGCGTCACCGGCTCGGCGGCGACTTCTCGGCCAGGGCGGCGCGAGCCTCGCGCTCATGCTGCTGCCGCTGCCGGCCTGCGTGCCGGCAGAGGGCACCGGGGCGCCCCGCGTGCTCGACATCGCCCTCTGGGCGGGCGCACCGGCGAGCGACGCCGAGCTGCCCCGGGTCGACACCGTCGGCGGGCGGAACCAGAACCGCCGGATCCGCGGGCCGATCCGCTGGCGCAACCCCACCACCGGCGAGCGGCTGCGGGTCTATGAGCGCACCAAGACCGGCCGCCGGCGCCAGAAGCGGCAATTGCTGACCCCGACCCACGGCGGCCAGGGCCTCGGCCGGGTGCTGGACGAGCGCAGCGACGCGCCGATCCGCTATTTCGAGGACGACATCATCTTCCCCCTCGGCCCCTGGCGGGATCGGGAGCGGCGGACATTCAGCGCCGTCGAGCAAACGGTGGTCGGCCCGGCACCGCGTCGGATCGAGATCTTCGTCCGCGATCTCGACTTCATCTTTGACGATACGCCCGGCGCGCTCCGCTACGACTGGACCGCCCGGGACGCCGCCGACCGGGTGATCTACCGCGAGCGCTATGTCTATGCCCCGGGACGCGGTTTGGTGGCGTTCGAGGACCTGACCTGAGCCTTCACCCCTGAAGAGAGCGAATCATCTATTTTGGATGATTGGCCGGCGGTAGCGTCGGCAGCGTCTGTAGAGGGAGTAAGGCCATGCGTGTGTTCGGCCAACCAAACGATCTTTCCCGGCGAGGGTTCCTCGCCAGCGCGCTCGGCGCCGTCGCTGCGGGGTGCACCGCGCCGGTGCCCGAGGTCGAGGTGGCGGCGGTCGACCCGCGCTCCACCTTCCAGCGCCTGCTCGATGCCCAGGGCGTGCCCTATCAGGCGCCCAAGGCCGGCAAGGCGATCCTGGTCAACATCCCGGGCTTCGAGGTTCTGGCGCTGCAGGACGGGGAACCGGTGCTGCGCAGCCGCGCCATCGTCGGCACGCGGCGGGACCAGACGCCGGTGATGGGCACCCGGACCTCGGTCGTGCGCTTTCGCCCGACCTGGCGGCCGACACCCACCATGGTGCGGCGGGGCGAGTATCCCGACCGGGTCTGGCCGGCCGGTGCCGACAATCCGCTCGGCCTCGCGGCCCTGCGCTTGGAGCCGGGGATGCTGATCTACCTGCACAGCACCAACCGCCCCCAGCTCTTCGATCGGGAGGCGCGGGCGCTCAGCCATGGCTGCGTGCGGGTGGAGGCCTGGGACGCGCTGATGGCCTGGGCCGCGGGCATCGACCTTGAGACCTTCCACCGCAATACACGGAGCGCGGGCACCTTCGACGTGCCCACGGACGGCTCGATCCCTGTCACCTTCGGCTATTTCCTGAACTTCCCCGACGCCGCGGGCGCGCCCAGAAGCCATGCCGACATCTACGGCCGGGGGGAGAGCAGCCGGTTCGGCGCGCCCGTCCACGCGACGCCGGCGGGCACGGTACCTCAGCCAGCCTGAGCCCGCGCACCCGACCCGCTTGCCTCCCCGCCATCCGCAGCCCTAGTCTCGAGGCGGCCATGGCGGGGAGAAAGCGGTGAAAATCGACGGCGTGCACTACCGCACGATCTGGCTGGCGGAGGATGGCTGGGGCGTCGCGGTCATCGACCAGACGAAGCTGCCCTTCGCGCTCGAGACCTTGACGCTGCGCAGCACAGAGGATGCGGCGCGGGCGATCCAGACCATGGTGGTGCGCGGCGCCCCCCTGATCGGCGCCACCGCGGCCTACGGCATCGCCCTCGCCATGCGCGAAGATCCGAGCGACGCCCGGCTCGAGGCCGCCTCGGCCGAGCTCCTCGCCACCCGGCCCACCGCCGTCAACCTCCGCTGGGCATTGGAGGAGATGCAGGCGACGCTCCGCAACCGGCCCCACGGCGAGCGGGCGGAGGCCGCCTATGCCCGGGCCACCGAGATCTGCGACGCCGATGTGGAGATGAACGCCGCCATCGGCCGCCACGGCCTGCCGTTGATCGAGGCTGCGGCGGCCCGACGCGGCGGCGGCACGGTGAACGTCCTCACCCATTGCAATGCCGGCTGGCTCGCCACCGTCGATTGGGGGACGGCGACAGCGCCGATCTACATGGCCCATGACGCCGGCATCGACGTGCATGTCTGGGTGGACGAGACCCGGCCGCGCAACCAGGGCGCGGCGCTCACCGCCTATGAACTCGGCCATCACGGCGTGCCCCACACCGTGATCGCCGACAATACCGGCGGCCACCTGATGCAGCGCGACATGGTCGACCTGGTGATCACCGGCACCGACCGGACCACCGCGGCGGGCGATGTGTGCAACAAGATCGGCACCTACCTCAAGGCGCTGGCGGCCCAGGACACCTGCGTGCCGTTCTACGTTGCCCTGCCCTCGCCCACCATCGATTTCACCATCAAGGACGGCCTGGCCGACATCCCGATCGAGGAGCGCTCGGGCACCGAGGTGAGCCAGATGACCGGCCGCCTGCCCGACGGCAGCGTGGTGACGACGGAGATCGTGGCGCCGGGCTCAGCGGTGGCGAACTATGCCTTCGACGTCACGCCGGCCCGCCTGGTCTCCGGCCTGATCACCGAGGCCGGCATCTGCGAGGCCTCTGAGGACGGCATCGCCGCGCTCTTTCCGGGGCGGTAGTCCGGCGCGTGACCGAGGCCCCGCGGCTGGGCCTGCGCGTCCCGCACGCGGCTGATGGATATTTGAACCACTGCGAAGGCCATGGGGCTTTCTTGCTGGCTCAAATATCCCCGCCGGAGGCATGGGTCGCTTCGGGATGTTCCGGCGGGTCGCCTCGGTGCGCCCAGGCCCACCACTGCGCGGCATAGGCGTCAAAGCCTGGAATGTCGGCCGGGGCGACGGGCGTCAGGTCGATTGGGCGCTCCGGCAGGGCGCCGTTGGGCGGCATCAGGGCGAGCAAAGCGGCGCCCGCCCGGGTGCCGTTCGTCTCGGCCGAGGCCAGGATTTCAACCTCCGGCAACGCCCGGGCCAACAGGCCGAGATAAAGCCCGTTGGCCGCAAAAGGCCCATCCACGATCACCGGCGCCGAGGGGCCGAGCCCGCGGAGGGAAACCGACGACATCAGGGCCGTGTAGAGCGCCGCCAGGCTCGCGTGGGCGGGCGGGCCCTCTGGCGGAGGTCCGATGATGCGCCCACGTCCCCCCGTTTCCGGGACCGGACCGCCGCTGTCGGTGAAGGAGGGGAGCGCCATGGTCCCCGCGGAGACCAGGGCCCGGACCGCCTCCACCGATCCGACCTCGGCCGGGGCACCGGCGGCCAGGATCTCGAACTCACGCCCGCCCATGAAGCGGCTCGCGGCCACCGGCGCGCCGAAAATGTCGGTGTTGGAAACGAGGTCCCGCGCTGCCTCCAGCCCTTGGAGCCCTGCACCGGTGTCAAAACCGATGATCCAGGTCCCGGTGGAGAGCAGGGTGAAGGGATCGGGCCGCGCCGCCCGGTAGCGGAGCAGATTGGCGTTCGAGTCGTGGATGCCGGTCAGGATCCGGCCCTCGCCACGCAGCTTGAGGTCAAGGGTGCCAAGGGCCTCCCAAGCCGGCGTCATGGGAGCGATGCGCCGGGCCCAGCCGCGCGCCTCGGCCAGGGTGGAGAACGTCCGTGCCTCAGGTGCCCAAAGATGGGTCTGGGCCCCGAGGGCCGTGACCTCGGCCACGCCTCGCCCGCCGAGGCGATAGGCGGCGTATTGCGCCAGCGGCAGGATTGCCGCCGCGTTCGCGAAGGCCTCGGGAAACGCCGTCTCCTGCCAGTGGAGCTGGCGGCCCAGGGTCAAGGCGGCGGGATTGGTCTGGGCGAAGACCTCGTCAAAGGGAGGCGCGATCCGGGCATAGCTCTCGACGATCTCGCCCGGTGGATCGGCGCCGTAGGCCATGATCGGCAGGACGAGCGCGCCTGCGGGATCGAGCAGCGCCAGCGCCGAGCCGTGGGCGCAGGGCACCAGTGCGTCCACCGGCAGGATGGCGTCGAGGCGCGGCAGCGCCCGCGCCACCAGGTTCAGGGCGGGGCCGAGGTCGAGATGCAGATAGGGTGGCCCCGCCCGCACCGTGGAGCGGATTTGCTCCACGCCGCGCTCGTTCAGCTCTGGATCGAACAGCGCCAGGCGGGTATGGCTCGCCCCGATATCGAGAACGGCAATCCCCCTCGGGCCCGGGTGCGTCATGCCTGCCTCATACCGCCATCCCCGCCCTGCATCCTTGGAGCGCGCGAGATCTATGACAAGCCCCGACGACGCCGAGCTCCGCCGCAAGATCATCGCCACCTGTCGGGAGATGAATGCCCTCGGCATCAACCAGGGGACCTCGGGCAATGTCAGCGCCCGGTCGGGCGAGGGCTTTCTGATCACGCCGAGCGGGGTGGCCTACGACGCGATGGCGCCGGCGCAGGTCGTCGCCATGGACCTTGATGGCGGCTATCGCGGCGATTGGTTGCCGTCGTCGGAATGGCGCATGCACCACGACCTCTACCGCGCGACCGGGGGGGCAGGGGCGATCGTGCACACCCACTCGACCTATGCCACCGCCCTCTCTTGCCTGGGTCGGGAGGTGCCGGCATTTCACTACATGATCGGGGTGACCGGCGGCACGACGCTGCGCTGCGCGGATTATGCGACCTTCGGGACGCAGGCGCTGTCGGACGCGATGCTCGTGGCGCTCGAGGGGCGAACGGCCTGTCTGCTGGCCAACCACGGCATGGTCTGCCACGCGCCGACGCTGGAGAAGGCGCTTTGGCTGGCGGTGGAGATCGAGACGCTCTGCCGGCAATACGTCATCGCCTGCCAGACGGGCACGCCGGTGCTGCTCGACGATGCGGAGATGGAGCGGGTGATCGCGCGCTTTGCCACCTACGGCAAGCAGCCCCATGAGATCCCGGCCGGCGCCGCTGCGGCGGTGGAGGCGCCCGTCCGCCGCGATACCTGAACGCACCTGCCCGGCACCGCCGGCGTCGCGCCTGTTCCCCAACCCACCCACGGGCGGGCGCAGAACGCCCACCCTTGGAACAGGCGCGAGGGTTAGCCAGCCGGACCCAGCTGTCCCGGAAATCGGCCAAAGCCGATTGTCCGGGACCTCTCCCGGCAAAGGGCGCGCTCAGATCGTCTGGTCGTAGTCGCCGACCGAGGGTTCCTCGCGGATGATGCTGTCGAGGTCGGTGAAGATGGCGCGCATCTCCTCCTCACTCGCCGGGCTTTCGCAGACCACCACCAGGTTGGGCGTGTTGGAGGAGGCGCGGACCAGGCCCCAGGCGCCGTTCGCCAGCATCACCCGGGCGCCGTTCACGGTGACGACCTGCTCGATCGATTGACCGCCGAGCTGGCCGCCCTCGCCGGCGCGGGCCTCGATCCGCGCGACGATGCGGGCCAGCACCTCATACTTCTCGGTGTCGGGGCAGGCCGGCGACATGGTGGGCGTCGACCAGGTGCGCGGCAGGGCGCGGCGGAGATCGGCGAGGCTCTCCTCCGGGTTCGCCTCCATCAGCCGGCAGACCTCGACGGCCACCCGCATGCCGCAGTCGTAGCCCCGGCCGACCGGGGGTGCGAGGAAGTAGTGACCCGACTTCTCGAAGCCTGCGAGCGCGCCGATCTCGTGCACCCGACGCTTCATGTGGCTGTGGCCGGTCTTCCAGTAGTCGGCCGTAGCGCCGAGCTCCTTCAACACCGGATCGGAGGCGAAGAGGCCCGTGGATTTCACGTCCGCCACGAAGCGCGCGCCGGGATGGCGGCGGGCGAGGTCGCGGGCCAGGATGACGCCCATCTTGTCGGCGAAGATCTCTTCGCCCTCGTTGTCCACCACGCCGCACCGGTCGCCATCGCCGTCGAAGCCGAGCGCCAGGTCGGCGCCCGAGGCGCGGACATGGTCGGCCATGTCGTGCAGCATCTCCAGCGCTTCGGGGTTCGGGTTGTAGTTCGGGAAGGTGTAGTCGAGGGTCGTGTGCACGCCCACGACCTCCGCCCCAATGCGCGTGAGCAGCTCCGGCGCGAAGGCCGAGGCGGTGCCGTTGCCGGTGGCGCAGACGATCTTGAGGGGGCGTGTCAGGCGGAAGTCGCCGGCCAGGTCGTCGAGATAGGCCTCCCGCACCCCGTCGACCCGGCGGACCGCGCCGCCCGGGCGCTCCTCCCCCGCGCCGCCGAGCACGATATCGCGGAGGCGCGCCATCTCGTCCGGCCCATGGGTGAGCGGCGGCTCGAAGCCCATCTTCACCCCCGTCCAACCGTTGGGGTTGTGCGAGGCGGTGACCATCGCCACCGCCGGCACCTCCAGATGGAACTGGGCGAAGTAGGCCATCGGCGAGAGGGCCGGGCCGATGTCGTGCACCTCGATCCCCGCCCGCACCAGGCCGAGGGTGAGCGCCGTGGCGATCGCGGCCGAATAGTCGCGGTAGTCGTGCCCGACGACGATGCGCGGCGGCCGGCCCGCCTCATGCAACTGGGTGCCGAGACCGAGGCCGAGGGCGGTCATGCCGGCGAGATTGATCTCTTCCGGGTAGCGCCAGCGCGCGTCGTATTCGCGAAAGCCGGTGGGCACGATCAGCGGCTCGCGCAGGAACTCCCAGGTGTTGGGCGTCAGGTCGGCGCGCGGCTCTACCATGGACACACTCGCTTTTCCGGAGGCTCGGGCCGGGGCCGGCCGCGATCAGTTGCCGTAGCTCATCTGCTCCCGCAGGATCGACACGGTTAGGGACAACAGCACGTAGACCGCAAGGAAAATCAGGAAAGCCAGCACCGTGTATTCGAACTTCCGCGGATAGGTCGCGACGTCCGGCGCGATCGGATAGACGCTGACGGAGAGGTAGCGCACCTGTCGGTTGGCCTCGACCCTAGCGCTTTCGTAGGAGCTGAGCGCCTCCGACAGGATGGTCTGGCGGGTGAGCAGGTTGGCCTCGGCCTTGCGCAGCTCGGCATTGGCATCGAGCAGGGTGCCGCCCTGCGCCGTCTCCGCCATCATCTCCGACCGGCGCTCGTCGATGGCGGTGGTGAGATTGGCGATCTCGGCTTGCAGCACCTCGACCTGGGTCTGGTTCGGGCGGGCATTGCCCTGGATTTGGACGAGCTCGAGCTCCTTTTCCTGGCGCTGCTGCATCAGGAGCTGGATCATCGACTGCAGCATCGTCACTTCCATCTCGGCGCTGAAGACGCCGCGCTCACCCTGCAATCGGGCCAGCGTCTCGGCCGCCTCGTCCACCCGGGTCGCGGCCTCCGTCACGTTCATGCGCTGCTCGGTCAGCGCATCCTCCCGCACCTTGGTGGTCAGGTCGTCGACCCGTTCCTCGGCATAGCCTGCCAATGCCGCTGCAAAGGTCTCCGCCGCCTCGGGCGTGGCGGCGATCACGTCCATGCGCAGCACGCCCTCCGTCAGGTCGTAGCCCACGACGACGTTGCGCCCGTAAAGCCCGTAGGCCTCGTCGATGGTGGCGTCCGCCGACAGGCGCTGGATCGGGTCGATCCGCTCGTCCTGGAAGTGGGAGATATAGCCGTGCTCCTCATCGAGGCGCAGCATCGCCTCCTTCGAGGTGAGGAAACCCTGGACAACGATCGAGTCCGTCGCCGTGGCAAAACTGGTGCCGCCGAGGAGGGAGCCGATGCCCTGGCCGCCCTCGTTCTGTTGGATCACGAACTCCGACTTGGTCTCGTACATGTCGGTGGCGTAGCGGAAGTAGTAGATGCCGACGGCCAGCGTGGGCAGGAAGACGAAGAAGATCAGCCGCAGCGCCAGCAGCATGAAACGGCGCCGGCGGCGCTCGACCAGTTGCTGCTGGATCTCTTCGATCTGGTTGATCTGGTCGTCGGCTGCCTCGTCGATGGTCTGCTCGAGCAAGACCCCGGGCCGCTCGGCCGGTTGCGGGGCGGGGACGGGCAGCAGCGCCTCGTAGGAGGTGTCGGCCTCGGGCGCCATCGGGTCGATGCCGCGGGAGACCAGAAGCTCGATCGCCTCCTCGTCGGACTGGGGATCGAAGCCGAGCCGCCTTGCCCGGCGCCGCGCCCGGCGCTTGTAGCGCGCGCTTTGCGCTTCGGCCGAGGCGCCGCCAAGGGCCTCGTCATCTTCGTCGGAACCGAAGACCTCCTCCGATCCTGCCGCGGCATCGGCGCGGGCGTCGGCCCGGAAGCTGGCCACGTTGTCCCGGCCGCCCGGGGGCGTGACCTCCGCATCCGTTTGCCCCGACCACGACACCTCGACCGACGCCGGGTCGGCCCCGGCATCGCCGTCGGCCGGATCAGGCGCGGACTTGGCGTTGAGCTTGCGAACTCTCGACGACATGAGCGTATACGCGCTTGGCGTCCTCCAACCGGTCGAAGAAGCGCAGTCGGCCGTTCCACAGCACGGCCGCGCTCCTGCAGTAGCGATCTAGCACCTTGGGGACGTGCGAGACCATGACCAGGGTGGAATTGCGAAAGCGCTTCTCCATGATCGGTCCGACCTTGCGGACAAAATCGCTGCTGAGGGTGCTCGGCATGCCCTCATCGACCAGATAGATGTCGAACTCGAGGGCCAGAAGCAGCGTGAGCGACAGGCGCGAGCGCATGCCGGCGGAGTAGGTCTTCACCGGCTGCTCGAAATATTCCTCGATATCGCAGAGATGGCGGCAGAACGCCTCCACGTAATCGGGATCGACGCCGTAGAACTGCGCGGCGAAGCGCACATTCTCCGCCGCCGAAAGGGCGGTGTTCATCGTGCCGTTGAAGCCGAGCGGGAACGAGATGCGGGACCGGCGCCGGATCTCCCCCTCGTCCGGGCGGATCAGGCCGGCCATCATGTTGACGATGGTGGTCTTGCCGGTGCCGTTTGGGGCGAGGATGCCGATGCTTCGGCCAAGCTCGATCCGGAAGGTCGCCTGATCCAGGATGACCTTGCGTCTTGTGCCCGTCCAATAGGACTTGCTGACGTTCAAGAACTCGATCATCGGCGGCGAGGACCCATCCCGGCACGGTGCGCGTGTCCGCGTTGTGGCAGCTTCGGGTAACCCAAGTGTTTATTCGTCCCCCATTTCCGGCCAATTCGCCGGAAAGAACAGCAATCTCAGGCCAGTTGCGGCGAAGGTTAACGCTCCGTTGCGGCCAGGCCAAGGCCAAAGCGCGGAGAGAAAAAGGCAAGGCGCGCCGTTAGAGAGAGCGTTTCTCCACCCGGAATAGGATGCCCGCGATGATCGAGACCGCGGCCGCGCCGAAACTGAGCAGGGCGCCCATCTTCGCTGCGTCCTGCACATCGCCCGCCGGGAAGGCGACCGAGGCCACGAACAACGCCACGGTAAAGCCGATCGCCGCCACGCAGCCGAGCACGAAAAGATCCGACGTTCGCATCCCGTCCGGCAGGCCGAGGCCGAGGGGTCGGGCCGCGATCCAGCCGAAGCCCCAGATGCCGAGCGGCTTGCCGATCAGCAGACCGGCGAGGACCAGCCAGGTCGCCGCCCCGATGGCGGAGAACTCGACCCCGGCATTGGCGAGGCCAAAGAAGAACAGGATGATCTCCACCGGCGAGCGCAGCAAATGCTCGGCCCGGTTTAGCAGATCCACCAGATGCTTCTCGGCCGCCGCGAACATGCCGAACTCATGATCCGCATGCGGGATCGTTGGCACGATCGGCAGCAGGCCGAGCGCCGGGTGAATGCCGGATTCCTGGAAGCCGAACCAGCTGACGGCCGCGGCCAGGATGTAGGGCAGGAAGCCCAGGCGCTTGCGCACCCAGCTCGACACCGGCTTCTCCGCCCGGCCGCGATCCAGACGGCGCGGCAACCAGTTGGCGAGCAGGAAGACCCCGACGGCCGCGGCGAGGGAGACCAGCAGCCAGGCCGGCGCGAGCTCGCCCGACGGATAGAACACTGCCAGAATGATCAGACCGGCGGCATCGTCGGCGATCGCCAGCAGCAGCAGGAAGCCCACCGCCGGATGGTTGGGCCCGAACACCAGGCGCCCGACGAGGTAGGAGAAGGCAATGTCGGTCGCCGTGGGGATCGCCCAGCCGTTCGCTACCGCGTCAAAGGTGGTGGAACCGAGCAGGGCCGCGATGCCGAGATAGACCGAGATCGGCCCGATCATCCCACCGGCGGTCGCCACCAGCGGCGTCAGCGCCCGCTTGCCGCGCAATGCCCCTTCGCGGAGCGCGATCGCCTCCCACACCTCCTTGCCGGCGATGGCGAAGAATAGCGCCATCAGCACATCGTTTATCAGATAGTGCAGCGTCAGGGTGCGGTGGGCGTGCCCCTCCTCATCCACGTGCATATGGCCGATCCAGGCGTGATCGACCAGCGGATACTCGACGAAGTGGTGATAGCTCTCGGCGTCCAGATTGGCCCAGACGAGCGCGATGACGGCGCCGATGATCAACAGCAGGGAATAGTTGGTCAGGAACGACCAGACG
The DNA here is from genome assembly GCA_039180875.1 of Pseudomonadota bacterium. GTDB lineage: Bacteria > Pseudomonadota > Alphaproteobacteria > Rhodobacterales > Rhodobacteraceae > JBCDCY01. Next base: position 166,888 of record JBCDCY010000001.1, read on the forward strand.
CGATACATCGGCGAGCTCCCATGCACGGACGCCGCGTCTTAGGGGAATAGACGGCCTCCGGCAATGGGTTGGCGCGTCTTAGGCGATGGCCGCCCAGCCGAGCCCGGCGATCACCGCGCCGATGAAGGCGAAGCCGAGGTAGCAGGCGAAAACCCTTGGCTTCACCAGGGCCCAGACCGCGATGGCGGCCGGAATGCAGCTCACCCCGCCGGCAATGACGAAGGACATGGCGGCACCTGGGCTCATGCCCTGGGCCAGCAGGCCGTCTATCAGGGGCACGGCGGCATAACCGTTCAGGTAGGCGGGTGCCCCGACCAGAGCGCCGAGAATGATCGGCGTGACGCCCTCACCCCCGAGCACACCGGCGATCCATTCCGCGGGCACGTGGCGGATCATCAGCACCTCGATCAGGTAGGCCAGCGTCAGCCATTTCAGCAGGAAATGACCGTTGGAGAGGACGGCATCGAGAAAGGTCTCCCGCCGCGGCGCCTCTTGCCAGAAGCGCCAGACCGGCGCGCCCTCGAACGGTTTTTTGGCGCCGCAGCAGCCACCGCCCGCCGTGGGCCGCAGGGCGTCCTCGAAGATCCCGGTCGGCATCAACAGCCGCACGCCGAAGCCGCCGAGCAGGCCGAGCCCGACCGCCGCCACCGCCTTGGCCACAGCGAACTCCACCCCAAGCGTGCCCGAAGTGATGAGGAACATCGCCGGATCCATCAGCGGCGAGGCGAGCCAGAAGGCCATCACCGCCGATATCGGCGTGCCGAGCGCCAGAAGCGCCGCGATGAACGGAATGACCTCACAGGAGCAGAAGGGGGAGAGACCGCCGAGCAGGGCGGCCATCACGATCATCCGGCTCTCCTGCCCGATGAAGGCCCGGGCGAGCAGGGTCTCCGCCCCTGTGGCTTTGAGAAGCGCGATGGCCAGGATGGCGAACAGGATGAAGGGCGCCGTTCTGGCGAGCGCGGCCGCCGCCTCCCCCATCACCGGTGCAAGATCTGATGGCGTGAGGACGGCGACCAGCAGGAGGATGGCAAGGACCGCCAGCCAGGCCGCGTCGACCCGGCGCCAGCCCGCGCCGACATTTTCCAGGGCGGCGATCAGGGTGCTCATGTCCGATGCTCCTCGGGGTCATGGCGCGCCTCCGCCGGAGCATCCGCGCAGCATTCCTGCAGCAGGAAGCGCGACAGCCGGTCCACCGTCTCGAACGAGGCCGCGGCGCAGATGACGGAGCGGCCCTGGCGCGCCTGGCTGACCAAACCGGCTTGGGTGAGAAAGCGCAGATGATGGGTGAGGGTGGAGGCGGCGATCTCCGTCCGCCGGGCCAGATCCCCCATGCTGAGGCCAATGGGGCCGGCGCGCACCAGAGTGCGCAGCACGCTCAGGCGCTGCTCCGATCCCAGGGCGGCGAAGGCTTGGGCGACCTCTTCGAGCGTCAGGTCGTGCACGGGGCTTTGATCCGTCATGTCACTATATTTCTAGAAGTATCGAAATAATGTCAAGCGCTGCGTTGACACGGCAGAACGACAGCATTATATCGCCAATCAGTTATATAACTATATAGCGATGTAAGATGCCCACCGATCTCGACGCGACCTTCACCGCCCTGGCCGATCCGACCCGCCGCGGCATCCTCGCCCGTTTGGCGGAGGGCGAGGCGACGGTGATGGAGCTTGCCGCACCGAGCGGCCTCAGCCAGCCGGCGATCTCCAAACACATCAAAGTGTTGGAACGCGCCGGGCTCGTCACCCGGCGGCGCGATGCCCAGCGCCGGCCAGTGCGCCTGGCGGCGGAGGGCCTCGGCCTCGCGGCCTCCTGGCTCGAGAGCTACCGCCATCTCTGGGAGGAGCGCTTCGACCGGCTCGAAGCCCTCCTCGAGACCCTCAAGGAAGAGGAGGACCCCGCGCAATGACCATCCTGAACCCCGCTACGTCCCTGGAGGACGGCCTGCTGATCGAGCGCCGGCTCGACTTTCCCCGGTCCCAGGTCTGGCGCGCCTGGACCGATCCTGAGATCCTGCGCCGCTGGATCTGCCCCAAGGACTTCACCGTGACGCTGTGCGAGGGCGATCTCCGGGTCGGCGGCGCCTGGCGCACCGGCATGCGGGCGCCCGACGACACGCTGCATGTCTGCGGCGGCATCTACCGGGAGATCGTGGCGGAGGAGCGGCTGGTCTTCAGCCATCGCTGGGAGGAGGGCGTTGGCCTGCTGGGGCACGAGACGGTGGCGACCGTCACCCTCGCCGACACCGGCCCCGGCACGCTCATGCGCTTTGCCCAGACCGGCTTTGCCTCGGTCGCATCGCGCGACGGCCACCACGGCGGCTGGAGCGAATCGTTCGGCAAGCTCGACCCCTGCCTCGCCGCACTCTAGCCGCGCGCCAGCCCGCAACCCCCGCCGACCGGGCATCCACCGCGCCTGTTCCAAGGATGGCCGCAGCAGGCGGTCATCCGTGGGTGGGCGGGCGGGGAACGGGCGCGGTCGCCGGCCTCGGCCACCGATCCGCCCCCTGCCCTTGACCACACAGCCCCAGCGGCCCCACTTCTCCCCCATGCCGTCGCTCGAGATGCTGGTGCGGGAGATCCGCGACTGCCGGATCTGCGCCGGACGCTTCGCCGCGACCGAGACAGCCCATGCGCCGCGCCCCGTCGCCTGGCTCTCGGACCGGGCGCCGATCATGATCGCGGGCCAGGCACCGGGCGCCCGGGTCCATGCCTCCGGCAAGCCGTTCGACGACCGCTCCGGCGACCGGCTCCGGGACTGGCTCGGCGTCGACCGCACCAGCTTCTACGACCAGCAAAACTTCGCGATCCTGCCCATGGCTTTCTGCTTTCCGGGCTATGACGCCAAGGGCTCAGACCGGCCGCCGCCGACGGTCTGTGCGACGACCTGGCGGGCCCGGGCGCTCTCCTCCATGCCCCATATCCGCCTCACGCTGCTGATCGGCGGTTACGCGCAGCGCTGGCATCTGGGTGATGCCGCCAAGGCGGGCGTCACCCCCACGGTGGAGGCCTGGCGCAGCCATTTGCCCCGCATCCTGCCCTTGCCGCACCCGTCCTGGCGGAATACGGCTTGGTTGAAGCGCAATCCCTGGTTCGAGGCGGAGGTGGTGCCATGGCTCCGGCACGAGGTCTCACAGCTTTTGGGCTCGTCGCGGCCCTGACCGCCTGCACGGCCGGCGGCCCCCTCGATGCGCCGACGCCCCTCGGCGTCGCGCAGATCTCCCTCGACATGGTGGAGGGGGGCGAGACCGAGCTCGCCCTCTCCAGCTGGCCGTCCGCCGGTCCGCCGGAGCTGGTGATCCTCGGCCTGCACGGGTTCGGCGATTACGGCCCCTCGACCTTCGGCACGGCGGCGGAGCTTTGGGCCGAGGAGAATATCCAGGTCTACGCCTACGATCAGCGCGGTTTCGGCCGCAACGCCTCCTGGCAGCGCTGGCCGGGGGCGGAGGCCTTGGTTTCGGATCTCGAGGCGACGGCCAAGGCGATCCGCGGCCTGCACCCCGACATCCCCCTCATCGTCGTCGGCCATTCCATGGGCGGTGGCGTCACCCTGATCGCGGCCGGCGAAGGGCGCCTCGACGCGGACGGCGCCATCCTGCTCGCCCCGGCGGTCTGGGGCCTCGACACCCTGCCGCCGCTCTACCGCGCCGGGGCCTGGTTCGCGGCCGTCACCTGGCCCGAACGGCGCTGGGACGGCCAGGGCGTGGCGGAGATCTGGCCCACCGACAATATCGAGCTTCTGCGCCGCCTCGCCGCCGACCCGATCCAGTTCGGCAATCCCTCGAGCCGAGAGTTCGTGGGCCTGATCCGCCTGATGGACCGCGCCATGCAGGCCGCCCCCCGGGCCGAGATGCCCATCGTCTTCATCCACGGCAGCAACGACGAAGTGATCCCGGAGAAGGCCGCCCGCCGCGCCTATGACGCGGTCACCGCCCCAAAGACCTTCGTCGAGATCGAGACCGGCTGGCACATGCTGCTCCGCGATCTGGAGGCGGAGGTGGTCTGGCGCGAGGTCGCCGACCAGGCGCGCAACATCGCCAATGGGGAGGGGCCGTGACCGCCACGGGCGGCGCCGACACCCCCCTCGACCGCGCCCACCGGGCGATGGAGGCCCGGCCCGACGATGCGGCGTCGCGCCTCGGCTTCTACGAGGTGCTGGCGGGGGCGGAGCTGCTCCTCCTCCTCGACGCCCCGGCCGAAGACGGTCAAGCCAAGCCCCTGGTGTTGCAGACCGAGGCCGGCGCGCTGGCCTTCGCCTTCGATCGGGAGGATCGCTTGGCCAGCTTTGCCGAGGCGCCGTCGCCCTACCTCGCGCTCTCCGGCCGACGGTTGGCCGAGATGCTGAGCGCGCGCGACCTCGGCCTCGGGCTGAATGTTGGCGTGGCGCCGTCCTCGATCCTTCTGCCGGCCGAGGCGATGGCCTGGCTGCACCAGGCGACCCTGCAGCGGCCGGAGGAGGTGGCGGCGAGCCCCAGCGCCGTGCGCCCGCCCGCCGATCCACCGCCGGGCCTGCTGGCCGCCCTAGACCGTAAGCTCGCCACTATGGCGGGACTGGCCGAGGCGGCGATCCTCGCCGATCTCAGCTACGCGGACGGCCGAGAGGGCACCGTCCTCGCCATCCTCGGCGCGCCGCAGGAGCTGACCGCGGCGATCGCCGAGACGCTGGCCGAGACCCTGCACCTCAACAGCGCCGGCCAGACGATCGACATCACGTTCGTCGACGCCGGCACATCGCTGGCCGAGCGCCTCACCCGCGTCGGCATCAAGATCGACTTGCCGGCGCCCGAGGCACCCCCGCAACGCGCGCCCGACCAGCCGCCCCGCCTGCGCTGAGGGGCCCGCTCAGCCCGCAGCGCTGATCGCGTTCGGCGCCGTCTTGGTCCGCCGCACGAGCAGCTTGTTGAGCGCGTTGACATAGGCCTTGGCCGAGGCGACCACCGTGTCGGTATCCGCCGCCTGGCCCGTGGCGATGCGACCATCCTCCTCCAACCGCACGGAGACGGTCGCCTGGGCGTCCGTGCCCTCCGTCACCGCATGCACCTGGTAGAGCGCGAGCGCCGCCTCGTGGGGGAAGAGCTCACGCACGGCGTTGAAGGTGGCGTCCACAGGGCCGCTGCCGCGCGACTCGACCCGCCGCACGTCGCCGTCGATGGCCAGCGTCAGGTCGGCGGTCTGCGGCCCGTCGGTGCCGCAGATTACCCGAAGCTGGCGAACCTGGATATGGTCGTTCGCCGCCTGGGTCGCCTCGTCCGCCATCATGGCGACCAGATCCTCGTCGAAGACTTCTTTCTTCGCGTCGGCCAGCGCCTTGAAGCGGACGAAGATGTCCTTCAGCTGGTTGTCGCCGACCTGATAGCCGAGCTCGGCGAGCTTCGCCCGCAGCGCCGCCCGGCCGGAATGTTTGCCCATCACCAGGGAGGTGGCGTTCAGACCCACATCCTCCGGCCGCATGATCTCGAAGGTCTCGGCGTTCTTCAGCATGCCGTCCTGGTGGATGCCGCTCTCATGGGCGAAGGCGTTCTTGCCGACGATCGCCTTGTTGAACTGCACGGGAAAGCCAGAGACCTGGGCGACCAGCCGGCTCGCCTGCATGATCTTGGTGGTGTCGATCCCGGTCTCGTAGGGCATGATGTCCCGGCGAACCTTCATGGCCATCACCACCTCTTCGAGCGCGGTGTTGCCGGCCCGCTCACCCAGGCCGTTGATCGTGCACTCGATCTGACGGGCGCCAGCCTCCACGGCGGCCAGCGCATTGGCCGTCGCCATGCCAAGGTCGTTGTGGCAGTGGGTGGCGAAGACGATCTCGTCCGCCCCCGGCACCTTCTCGATCAGCATTGCGATCAGATCGGCGCTCTCCCGCGGCGCGGTGTAGCCCACGGTGTCGGGGATGTTGATCGTCGATGCACCCGCCTTGATGGCGATCTCGATCACGCGGCAGAGGTAATCGTGCTCCGTCCGCGTCGCGTCCATCGGCGACCACTGCACGTTGTCGCAAAGGTTGCGGGCATGGCTCACCGTCTCGTGGATCAGATCGGCCATCTGATCCTGGTCGAGGTTCGGGATTGCCCGGTGCAAGGGCGAGGTGCCGATGAAGGTATGGATGCGCGGGCGCTTGGCGTGGCGCACCGCCTCCCAACAGCGGTCGATATCGCCGAAATTGGCGCGGGAGAGGCCGCAGATCACCGCCTCCTTGGTGCGCTCGGCGATCTTCGAGACCGCCTCGAAATCCCCCTCCGAGGCAATGGGAAAGCCCGCCTCGATGATGTCGACGCCCATCTCGTCGAGGATCTGGGCGATGTCGAGCTTCTCGGCCAGCGTCATCGACGCGCCGGGCGATTGCTCCCCATCGCGCAAGGTGGTGTCGAAAATCAGGACGTGGTCCGCGGCGCCCTCTGCGTTGCTCGGACGGGTCTCCGTCTGCTCCGTGCTCATCTCGGCGATCTCCTCAGGCCGGGTCTGGTGGTGGGCGCGTTCCGTTGGGGACCTCTGAGCGCGCGCGCCGGATCCCGGACACGCTCAGAGGCGGCTAAGGAGAAGCAGCGCACCGCCGGGCAAACCTGCCCGGGCCAAGCATGGGATGTCATGCGGCTGCGCCATGGCGGGACTATAGGCCAAGTCGGGTCCGGGGGCCAAGGGGGGCATTTCGAGGTTGACATGAAACCAAATGATTTCATAAATAGAGAAACCACTCAGTTTCATAATGAGCGCTATGACCGACCCGAACCCTTCAGACCACGCCTTTCGCGCCCTCGCCGATCCGACGCGGCGGGCGATCGTCGCGTTGCTGGCCGAGCGGGACATGACAATCGGCGACGTCGCCGCGAACTTCGCCATGACCCGACCCGCGGTCGCCAAGCATCTGCGCATCCTTGAGGCCGGCGCCGTGATCCGCGTCGAGGCCAGGGGGCGGGAGCGGATCAACCGGCTCGACCCCGCGGGCCTCGCCGCCGTCCGGCATTGGATCGAAGAGATCGACCGGTTCTGGTCGGCCCGCCTGGGCCAGCTCAAAGACGCAATCGAAGCGGAGGACAACGATGGCTGACGACCAGATCACCCGGGGGTCCGCGGACCTCGTCAAGACGATTTTCCTCGCTGCTCCTCCGGAGAGGGTTTGGGCCTTCCTCACCGAAAAGCGCTATCTCGACCGCTGGTACAACACGGCCGAGGCCGATCTCGCACCCGATGCGCCCTACACCCTGACCAAGGACGGCAAGCCGCTGGTCTGGGGCCGGGTTCTGCGCTGGGATCCGCCGCGGGAGCTGGTGACGACCTTCGAGGTCGCGCCGCTCGACGGCGCCAAGACCACGGTGACCTGGATCCTGGAGGAGGCGCCCGGCGGCACCCGGGTGACGCTCCACCACGCTGGGATCCTGGCGGCGGGCGCGGTCGGTGCGCAGATGCTCGCGGCCCTCGATCCGGGCTGGGACACGCACTTTGTCGCACTCCGCGCCGTGGCGGGCGACTGACTGGACGGGCGGGATGGGCGCGATAGCTCCCATCCATGGCATCCGGACCAGAGTTCGAGCGCGCCTTGCTGATCGGCGCCAGCGGCGGCATCGGCGGGGCGCTGCGGGAGGCGCTGGGCGGTGGCGACCTCACCTGCCTCAGCCGCTCCACCGACGGCCTCGACGTGACGGAGGAGGCGACGATCGCCCGCGCCACCGAGGGTCTGTCGGGCCCCTTCGACCTGATCTTCGACGCCACCGGCGCATTGGAGATTGGCGGCGCGGCGCCGGAAAAGACCATCGCCCACATCGACCCCGCGGCGATGCGAGCGCAGTTCGAGGTGAACGCCCTTGGCCCTGCGCTGCTCTTGAAGCACCTCTCGCCCCTGCTGCCGCGGAGCGGGCGATCGGTCTTCGCCACCCTCTCGGCCCGGGTGGGCTCCATCGGCGACAACCGCCTCGGCGGCTGGATCAGCTACCGCGCGGCCAAGGCGGCGCAGCACCAGATCGTCCATACGGCGGCCATCGAGATCACCCGCAAACGCCCCGAGGCCATCGTCGTCGCCCTCCACCCCGGCACCGTAGCCACCCCGCTGACCGAGAAATACGCCGGCAACCACCCGACGGTGACGCCAGCAGAGGCGGCCGAGAACCTCCTCTCCGTCCTCGCGAGACTCACGCCCGACGACACCGGCCAAGCCTTCGACTGGAAGGGCGAGCAGATCCCCTGGTAACGCCGCCTTAGGCACAGAGCGCCACGCGGGCGCGGGGCCAAGTATCCAAACTGCTGCTCTCGAACGTATCGACGATCAACGTGACGTCGAATACGCCGTCACGGCTTTTCGACGGACGGCTCTCCAACAGCGCTCGAGACCGCGTGATTCTCCAATTCCTCTCGCACCTCGCGCCGAAGCGATCGTGAAGACGGGCAAACTTCCTGCATGAAGGTCCAGAGATGGCCAGTGAGGTTCTCCTCCTCCATGCCATAGATCACAAACTGGCCCTCCCGCTTCCGCCAAATCAGACCGGCCGCTTCAAGAACCGCCAAGTGCTTGGAAATCGAAGGCTTTGACATCTCAAAGCGCTCTGCGATCGCCCCGGCATTGAGCGGGCGATCGCGCAGATAAGCCAGGATGCGGCGACGCGCTGAAGAGGACAGCGCGTCGAAGACTTTGTCAGGGCTTGACATATGTAACCATTTAGCTAACAGGCTAATTAGAGAGTTCGGCATTAGGCTAACCACTGAAAGGAGAATTGCAATGACGCAGATGCGCGCCACCGACCGCGTCTTCCCCACGTCCGATTGTTCGGCGACGGCAGGCTATGTGAGGTGGTCGCCCGGCAAGTCCCTTTGGTACAGCGCCATGCTGCTCGGCGGACTGGCGGGGATCGTTCTCTATCCCTCGGTCGAAGCGGCCGCAGCCGCTTTCGTCCTGTTGCTCCTGACCCTCTGCCTCGGCCATTCCGTCGGCATGCACCGCCTGTTGATCCATCGCACGTTCGAGGCGCCGCGATGGCTCGAATACACCCTCGTCTACCTAGGCACGCTCGTCGGCATGGCCGGCCCCATCGGCATGTTTCGCATTCATGAGATCCGCGATTGGCAGCAGCAGCAGCCCGACTGCCACTCCTTCGCCAAGCACGATGTCGGCTTCTGGCGCGACGCGATCTGGCAGATGCACTGCGAACAGATCCTCACGCAGCCACCTGATCTGGTCATCGAAGATCGGGTCACGCAGGACCGGTTCTATCAGGGGCTTGAGTGTACATGGCGCTGGCAGCAGCTGCCGTTGGCGCTGCTTCTTTGGTCGATCGGCGGCATTGGTTTTGTTCTTTGGGGAATATGTCTGCGCATCGCGGTCTCTCTCACCGGGCACTGGTGCACCGTGCACTTCGCTCACACCGTAGGCGAGCGGCCGTTTGTACAAGACGACATCGCCGTCGATGGTCGTAACCTGCCGATGTTCGGAGTGTTGACCTTCGGCGAAGCTTTCCACAACAATCACCACGCGTTCCCACGCTCCGCACGTATGGGATTGACCGACGGTCAGCCCGATCCCGGTTGGTGGGTCATCCGGGCGCTGGCGGCCATCGGCCTGGCTACGGACGTCAGGGTCGCCGATGTCGATGACGCTGCTGTCTCCAACGGGAGACAGACGATCGCGAGATCCACCGTGAAGCCGCTCGAAGCCGGGTGAACCGAGGGATTGGCCCCGCGGTGATCCGCATTCACCGAAAGGCGGATCCTGGTCGTTCGGCAACCGATGGACCATTTGGCGCAGACCAGCGTCGACCGGCCATGGTTGCGCTCTGCCTCCTATCCAGGCCGCCCACCCGCCCCTCGCGCCTTGGCAAACCATTGGCGGAGGCGGCGTTTTAGGCCGCCTTGGGGGCGGTCGAGGCGGTGGACTTCGGCGAGGAGGGTGAGGCCTTCCTTGCGGCGGAGGGCGGAGCGGGTGCGCATGGCGTGGATCGAGCGCGCCTTTTGCCAGAGGGCGGCGAGCGTCGGGTCGGCGAGGATATCGTCTCGCGCCGTGCGCAGACGCCTCCGCTCGTGCCAGAGCGCCAGATCGGTGGTGCCGGTGCCGATATGGCGGGCGGCGTATTCTGCATCGAAGGCCCGGCCGGGGCGGGCGGAGGAGCCGCGCGCCTGCTTGCCGAGAAACGCCGTGTAGGTGCGGAGCGCGTAGTGGTTGAGCTGCGCCACCGCGTCCCCGACCTCACCGGCGAGCGCATAGCCCCCGTCGGCCAGGTGATCGACGGCGCGGCCCGCCGGTGTGCGCCAGCGGATGCTGCGGCGCGCCTCAGCCCGGAAGCCCGGGCGGTGCACGCCATAGCGGTTCAGTTGGTCCGAGAGCCGGGTGAGGGCCTTGAAGGTCCGGGGCGGGCTCTCGGCATGGGACGGCCCCTCGCAATCCACCAGTCCCTCCGTCAACAGGCGCCGGCCAAGGTGGAAGCGCCCGTCCGGCCCGAAGAGCTTCCAGGCGATCGGGATCACGTCGGCCTCGGGCACCTCAGCCAGCAGACCGGCGATCCGGCCGTCGCCCGCGTGGATCACCAGGAATTCGTCGATGTCGATGTGCAGGAACCACTCGGCCTCGGCGTAGAGCGGGTGCTTGCGCACATGGCGGAGGGCGCGCTGCTGCGGCGGCATCTGCGCGCCGTCCCGCGTGAGGCCAGTGTTGAAGGCGTGGGTGGCCAGGCCAAGCTGCTGCATGCGTTGCAGCATCCGGACCGTGCCGTCGGAGCAGTCGTTGGTGTAGACCAGGATCTGCTGCACGCCGATCAGGCGGTGCCAGGCGATCCATTCCGGCAGATAGGGCGCCTCGTTCCTTGCGCAGGCCATCAGGAGGACGCGGGGGGCGTCCTCCACCGGGGGCACTGCGGCGCCTTATTCGGTGACCGTGGCCTCGGTCGGCTCGACCTCGCCGCTCTCCTCCTCGGCCGCCTGGCGTGCCTCTTCCTCCGTGGCGCGGCGACCGTTGGCCCAGAAGCCGTCGTACTCCTCGCCCGAGGCGTAGATCATCTTGCCCCGGCCCTGGCGCTGGCCGCGCACGAAGAAGCCCTCGTAGCGGTCGCCGTTGGCGTAGGTGGCGACGCCCTCACCGTGGATCTCGCCGGCCTGCCATTCACCCGTGTAGGTGAAGCCGTCGGCCATGGTGATGGTGCCGTCGCCGTCGCGCTGGCCGTTCAGGAAGGCCCCCTGGTAGGTGGTGCCGTCGGCATAGGTCGAGACGCCATCGCCGTGCTTCAGACCGTCCTGCCAGGTGCCGGTATAGGTGTAGCCGTCGGCATAGGTCATAGTGCCCTGGCCGTGGTTCTTGGCGTTCAGGAACTCACCCTCATAGACCAGGCCGTTGTCGTAGCGCGCAATGCCCGCGCCCTGGATGACGCCGTCGACCCATTCGCCTTCGTAGGAGGAGCCGTCGGGATAGGTCACCTTGCCCTGGCCATGGGCGAGCTCGTTGCGCAGCTCGCCCTCGTAGATCGAGCCGTCGGGGTAGTTCACCACCCCCTCGCCCTCGATCCGACCCTCGATCCAGCTGCCTTCGTAACGGTAGCCGTCGGCCCCCTCGAACACGCCCGTTCCCTGGCGGAGATCGCCGACGAAGGTGCCCTCGTAGCGGTCGCCGTTGGCGTATTCCATCACGCCCTCGCCTTCCCGCTGGCCGTTCACCAGGGCGCCGCGATAGGTGTCGCCATTGGCCAGGACAAGCGTGCCCTCGCCGTTGATCTGGTTGTTCTCCCACGCCCCGGTGTAGGTCAGGCCGTCGGGCATGGTGATGGTGCCGGTGCCGGCCCGGATGCCGTTCACCACGTCGCCTTCGTAGATCGCGCCGTTGTCGTAGGTGATCCGGCCGCTGCCGTCCTTGGCGCCGTCGACCCACATCCCCTCGTAGCGATAGCCGTTCGGGCTGGTCATGGTGCCTTGGCCATGGTGCAGCGAGTTCCGGAAGCCGCCTTCGTAGCGCACGCCGTTGGCGTAGACGGCGACGCCCTCCCCCTCGATCCGGCCCTCGGCCCAGTCGCCCTCATAGGTGCCGCCGTCGGCAAAGGTGATGGCGCCCGCGCCATGGGGCTTGCCGTCGAGGAAGGCGCCCTCGTAGATCGAGCCGTTCGGGAAGCGGGCCCGACCCTGGCCTTCGATCCGACCCTCGACCCACTCGCCCGAATATTCGTAGCCGTTCGGCAGGGTGTAGGTGCCCTGGCCGTGCTGCAGACCGTCCTTGAACTCACCCTCGTAAACGCCGCCCGTCTCGTACTGTTTGGTCTGTACGTTGGACTGCGCCATGCCCGGCTGGGCGGCGATCAGAGCGCCGCAAACCGCAAGGGCGCCAACTAAAGCGTATCGATTCACCATGCCTGTTCCCCGGTGCCTCCCCGCGCATCGGCCCGCCGGCCTCGTGCTCTTACGCCCTCCGCGCAGTGGCGGGAGTGTAGAAATATGGTCTGGAGGAGACAACACGCATTTCCCCTTGCGGCAGCAACCCCCCTTGCGCTCGCGTCTCGCGGCTCCATAAGGCAAGAGCATGGCGCTGATAAGGCGACCGGTGAGACCCGGCGCCGATGCGGCGCAGCGCCGCGGTAGGGGATGGCATGACCCAACGGTTCCGGCTCGCGCTCGCGCAACTCAACGCCACCGTCGGCGATCTGGCCGGCAATCGGGAGAAGGCCCGTGCCGCCCATGCGGAGGCGGGCGATGTCGATCTGGTGGCGCTGCCGGAGATGTTTCTCACCGGCTACCAGACCCAAGATCTGGTGCTGCGCGCCGCCTTCGTGGCCGACGTCGCCCATCATTTGCAGGCGCTGGCGCGGGAGACAGCGGAGGGTCCGGCGCTCGCCATCGGTGCCCCGGCCGAGATCGAGGGGCAGCTCTACAACGCCTACCACATCCTGCGGGGTGGCGAGATCGTCGCCACCTTCCGCAAGCATCACCTGCCCCACTCGGATGTCTTCGACGAGTACCGCCTCTTCACCCCCGGCGCGATTGCCGGCCCGATCGATGTGCAGGGCGCCCGCATCGCCTGCCCGATCTGCGAGGATGTCTGGTTCGACGATGTGGTGGAGACCCAGGCGGAGGCGGGGGCGGAGATCATGCTGGTGCCCAACGGCTCCCCCTATCACCGCAACAAGGGCGAAGTGCGGCTGAACCACACCGTGGCGCGGGTGGTGGAGGCTGGGCGGCCGCTCGCCTACCTCAACCTGGTGGGCGGGCAGGATGACCAGATCTTCGACGGCGCCTCCTTCGTACTGAACCCAGGAGGAGGCCTAGCCGCGCGGCTGCCAGCCTTTCAGGAGGCGGTGCAGATCGTCGAGTTCGTGCAGGGGCCGGAGGGTTGGCGGGCGGTCGAAGGCACGATCGCCGAGGAGCCCGATACTTGGGAGCAGGACTACCGCGCCATGGTCCTCGGCCTCTCGGACTATCTCGGGAAATCGGGCTTCGGGCGCGTGCTGCTCGGCCTCTCGGGCGGCATCGACAGCGCCTTGGTCGCCACCATCGCGGCGGATGCCATCGGGCCGGAGAACGTGCGCTGCGTCATGCTCCCCTCGCGCCACACCTCGGCCGAGAGCCTGGAGGATGCCGCGGCGGTGGCAAAGGCGCTCGGCTGCCACCTCGACGAGGTGCCGATCACCGAGGCGCGCCAGGCGGTGGAGGCGACGCTCGCGCCCCACTTCAACGGCCGCGAGGCCGACATCACCGAGGAAAACATCCAGTCGCGTCTGCGCGCCGTGATGCTGATGGCGCTCTCCAACAAGTTCGGCGAGATGCTGCTCACCACCGGCAACAAGTCCGAGGTCGCGGTGGGCTACGCCACGATCTACGGCGACATGGCGGGGGGCTACAATCCGATCAAGGACCTCTACAAAACCCGGGTCTTCGAGACCTGCCGTTGGCGCAACCGCACCCACCGGCCGTGGATGAAGGGGCCGGCGGGCGCGGTGATCCCGACCCGGGTGATCGACAAGCCGCCCTCGGCCGAGCTGCGCGACGACCAGAAGGACGAGGACAGCCTGCCGCCCTACTCCGTCCTCGATGCGATCCTCGAGCGTCTTGTGGACCGGGACGAAAGCGTCGCCGATTGCGTCGCCGCGGGCTTCGACGATGCCACGGTGCGGCAGGTGGAGCGATTGGTATACCTCTCCGAGTACAAGCGCTTCCAGGCCGCCCCCGGGGCGCGGCTGACCTCGCGGGCCTTCTGGCTCGACCGCCGCTACCCAATCGTCAACCGCTGGCGCGACGGCGGCAACTAGCGCCCGAGCCCCATCTGCTGGCGCAAATTCAGCGTGTGATGTCGCATCGGCGAACTACGCACCGGTCGCATTATGGTCTAGGCTCGGGCAAGGGACGCCAAGCCAGGGCCAGCGCATGCTCGACGCGAGCCAGACGATCACGTTCACCCTCGACGGGGAGGAGGTCTCCGCCGCGCCGGGTGAGACGATCTGGGCCGTGGCCAAGCGGGCTGGCACGACCATCCCCCATCTCTGCCACAAGGATGCGCCGGGCTACCGCGCCGACGGCAATTGCCGGGCCTGCATGGTGGAGATCGACGGGGAGCGTGTGCTCGCCGCCTCCTGCGTGCGGCAGCCGACGGATGGCATGGTGGTCCGCACCGCCTCAGACCGCGCCGAGAAGGCCCGGCGGGGCGTGATGGAGCTGCTGGTCGCCGACCAGCCGGCGGAGGAGGAGGCGCACGACCGCTCCTCCCACCTCTGGCAGATGGCGGCGATGCAGGATGTGCGGGACAGCCGCTATCCGGCGCTCGAGGCGGGGCGGGTGCCGCTGCTCGATGACAGCCATCTGGCGATGCGCGTCAACCTCGATGCCTGCATCCATTGCAACCTGTGTGTCCGGGCCTGCCGCGAGGTCCAGGTGAACGACGTGATCGGCATGGCCAGCCGGGGCCACGACGCGCAAATCGTCTTCGACATGGCCGATCCCATGGGTCAGTCGACCTGCGTGGCTTGCGGCGAGTGCGTGCAGGCCTGCCCGACCGGCGCCCTGATGCCGGCCACCGTGCTCGATGAGGCGCAGCGCGGCGACAGCGCCGTGCGCGACCGCGAGGTGCAGTCGGTCTGCCCCTATTGCGGCGTCGGCTGCCAGATCAGCTACAAGATCCGCGACGAGCGCATCGCCTGGGTAGACGGGGCGGAGGGGCCGTCGAACGCCAACCGCCTCTGCGTCAAGGGCCGCTTCGGCTTCGACTACATCGACCATGACGGCCGGCTGAAGACCCCGCTTATCCGAAGGGAGGATGCGCCGGAAAAGGGCCTGAACGTGGACCCCTCCCGCCCCGAAACCCACTTCCGCCCGGCGACGTGGGAGGAGGCGTTGGACGTCGCGGCGCGCGGCCTCTCCACACTTCGCGACACGTCAGGCGGCACGGCGATCGCCGGCTTCGGCTCGGCCAAATGCTCGAACGAAGAGGCCTATCTCTTCCAAAAGCTCATCCGTCAGGGCTTTGGCCACAATAACGTCGACCATTGCACCCGGCTTTGCCACGCAAGCTCCGTCGCCGCATTGATGGAAAACGTGGGCTCCGGCGCCGTCACCGCGACCTTCAACGAGATCGAGAATGCCGACGTCGCGATCGCCATCGGCTGCAATCCGACCGAGAACCATCCGGTCGCCGCGACCTACTTCAAACAGTTCGTGAAGCGCGGCGGCACACTGATCGTGATGGATCCCCGCGGCCACGGCATGAAGCGCCATGCCGAGCACATGCTGCAGTTCCGCCCGGGCACCGACGTGGCGTTGCTGAACGCCATCATGCACGTGATCGTCGAAGAGCAGCGCTACGACCGGAACTACATCGACGGCTTTACCGAGGGGTTCGAGGCGTTCTGCGAGCACATCAAGGGCTTCGCGCCGGAGAAGATGGCACCGCTCTGCGGGATCGAGGCCGATACGATCCGCACGGTCGCGCGCACCTTCGCCGATGCCAGCCGGGCGATGATCTTCTGGGGCATGGGCGTCAGTCAGCACATCCACGGCACCGACAATGCGCGCTGCCTGATCTCGCTGGCGCTGCTCTGCGGCCAGGTCGGGCGGCCGGGCACGGGGCTCCATCCCCTCCGCGGCCAGAACAACGTCCAGGGCGCCTCCGACGCCGGGCTGATCCCCATGGTGCTGCCGGATTATCAGTCCGTCGCCGATCCCAAGGTCCGGGATCTGTTCGGCGATCTCTGGGATGGGACGGAGATCGATCCGACGCCCGGCCTGACGGTGGTCGAGATCATCGGGGCGATCCACCGCGAAGAGATCCGGGGCATGTACATCATGGGTGAGAACCCTGCGATGTCGGACCCCGATGTCGAACATGCCCGCGCCGGCCTGGCCAAGCTCGAACATCTGGTGGTGCAGGACATCTTCCTCACCGAGACCGCGATGTTTGCCGACGTCATCCTGCCGGCGACCGCCTGGCCGGAGAAGACGGGCACCGTCACCAACACCAACCGCCAGGTGCAGATGGGCCGGAAGGCGGTGGAGCCCCCCGGCGAGGCGCGGGAGGATTGGTGGATCACCACGGAGCTTGCCCGGCGCCTCGGCCTCGGCTGGACCTACGCCCACCCGCGCGACGTCTTCGCCGAGATGAAGCGGTCGATGGCCTCCCTCAACAACATCTCGTGGGAGCGACTGGAGGCTGAGGATGCCGTGACCTACCCCTCGCTGGCGGAGGACGATCCGGGCCAGGCCGTGGTCTTCGCCGACGGCTTCCCCCGCGCCTCGGGCAGGGCGAAGTTCACGCCGGCCCAGGTGAGCTCCCCGGCCGAGGTGCCGGACGTAGACTTCCCGATGATCCTGACCACGGGGCGGCAGCTGGAGCACTGGCACACCGGCTCCATGACCCGCCGCGCGGCCGTGCTCGACTGGGTGGAGCCCGAGGCCCATGCGAGCCTTCACCCGCGCACGCTCCGCCTCATGGGCATCACCCCGGGCGACATGGTGCGGGTGGAGACCCGCCGCGGCGCCATCGAGCTCGCCGCCCGGGCCGATCGCGCGGTGGCCGAGGATATGGTCTTCATCCCCTTCGCCTATGTCGAGGCGGCGGCCAACGTGCTCACCAACCCCCAGCTCGACCCCTACGGCAAGATCCCGGAGTTCAAGTTCTCCGCCTGCCGCATCACCCCCACCGACGGAGGCGCCCTGGCGGCGGAGTGAGGCGCTGAACGTCGAGCCAAGCTCGGCGGACAGAACGGTCGCGCCAAAGCAGCTGCTTCAAAGACCCGCCCCGCCCGTCGGTGAGTAAGATCGCGCCCGATCTAGCGTCGGTTCGGCAGGCTTGCGAGCATTGCGCCGTCGCGCGCGGGTTGCCGGTTCTGCATCCGGAGCGCGAGCGTCTGCGAGAGGGGCAAGCCCTGCTTTGCCAGCATCTCGACGACCTTGAGATCGCCGCCGTGCAACTCCACGGCAGTGGCGACCTCGGCCGGGCTGCGGCCAAGGCGCTCGGCAAGCGCGCGGACGGCCGGATCCACCGGTTTGGGCGCCGACGATGCCACAGCGGACGCCGTCTTTCGGCGTCCAAAGAGGCGCTTCAAGGCTGCAAACATCGCTACCTCCTATCCAATCCGGCCCGGCGCTAGCGGGCCCAGGCGAGGAAGCCTCCCCACAGAAACAGCATGAAGAGGCACAGAAAATACGTCAGCAGCGCGCGGGAGAGCCATTGCGCCCGTCCCTCGTTGATCTCGAAGTTCCGCGCCGTCGCGACAGCATAGTTCGCGATGATGTCTCGGCGGACCTGATCGAGCGCCACCATCTCAGCATAGACCACGAACGACGGCGGATCGCTCAACCGCTCATAACGCTCGACCCGCATGGAGAGGACAACGCAGATGAACGCCACAATCAGAAAGAGCGCTGCCGCGGCGAAGGGCGCAGTCTCGAGACCCGCCGTATCCGGCGCGATCTCCAGCGCCCGGGCGACGGCCACGGCCGCCGTGAAAGTCGTGGTGATGACGGCGAGGTACGTGGCGCTGATCGCCTTCATGCGCTGCGTGCGCTCAAGCTCGCCTTCGTAGAGGTAGCGCGCATAGCTTTCGATGACCTCAAGCTTGGGCCCCTCTGCTTCACGCGCGATCTGGCGATGCTCCACCATTGCTTGGGCCCGGGCGTGGGCCGCTCCTCCACCAATCGAAGCCATTCAATCGGTTGCAGAATAGCACGGTGATGCGATTGCACCAAAATCGCAGTGATAGGACACGCGATTCTAGGAGCAGGTCATTCCGATCAGGCCGCGCGCGGAGATCCCCTCAATCTGCGTCTGGATGACGTCTCCAATAGGCCGCGGCTGACCGACCTCGACCTCGGCGAAGCCTTCGGTGCGGCCCATGGTGGGCGTCTCCATCAGGACGGCGGCTTGGCGGCCGACTTGGGCTGAGAGGTAGCGCGCAGCCGCCGCATCGCCCGCCTCACGAAGGCGGCCAGCGCGGGCCTTGGCCTCGGCGCGGGGCACCTGGGGCATGCGCGCGGCGGGCGTGCCGGGGCGGGGGCTGAAGGGGAAGACGTGGAGCCAGGTGAGGCCGCACTCCTCGACCAGCGCCAGTGACTGGGCGAACATCGCCTCCGTCTCCGTCGGGAAGCCCGCGATGATGTCGGCGCCGAAGACGATGTCGGGCCGCACCCGGCGCATCTCGGCGCAGAAACGGATGGCGTCGGCGCGGGAATGGCGCCGCTTCATCCGCTTCAGGATCATGTCGTCGCCCGCCTGCAGGCTGAGGTGCAGGTGGGGCATCAGCCGCTCCTCCTCCGCCATGGCCGCGAGCAGCGCGGGGTCAGCCTCCACCATGTCGATCGAGGAGATGCGGAGGCGCGGCAGTTCCGGCACCAGGCGCAGGATCCGCCGGACGAGCTGGCCGAGGCTCGGTGTCCCCGGCAGGTCCATGCCCCAGCTCGTCAGATCGACGCCGGTCAGCACCACCTCGTTGTAGCCACGCGCCACCAGCCGGCGGATCTGGCCCACCACCTCGCCCGCCGGGACGGAGCGGGAGTTTCCGCGGCCATAGGGGATGATGCAGAAGGTGCAGCGATGGTCGCAGCCGTTCTGCACCTGGACATAGGCGCGGGCCCGCGTGCCAAAGCCGTCGATCAGGTGGCCGGCGGTCTCGCGCACCGCGAAGATGTCGTCGACCTGCACGCGCTCCGACGGCCCGATCAGGTCGAGGGCACGCCAGCTCTCGGCCCGCATCTTCTCGCCATTGCCGAGGACGAGGTCGACCTCGCCCATGGCGGCGAAGGTCTCGGGCTCGGTCTGGGCGGCGCAACCGGTGACGACGATGCGGGCTTCGGGATGGTCGCGGCGGAGGCGCCGGATGCGCTGGCGGGCCTGGCGCACCGCCTCGGCAGTGACGGCGCAGGTGTTGACGACGACCGCGTCCTCGACCCCCGCCTCGGCGGCGAGCCGGCGCATCGCCTCCGTCTCATAGGCATTGAGGCGGCAGCCGAAGGTCTCGAAAAGCGGCGCGGTCATGCCGCCGCTCCCGGATCGGCGGCGGCGAGCCAGTCGGCCGCGATCACGCCCTCGAACACATAGGCCACCGGCCCGGTCTGCCAGACGCCATCGTCGCGCCAGTCGACCTCCAGCACCCCGCCATCGGCCTCGACCCGGGCGCAGCCGGCGATCAGGCCTTTGCGTGTCGCCGCGACAACAGCGGCCGAGACGCAGGAGCCGGAGGCGAGGGTGATCCCCGCCCCCCGTTCCCAGATCCGCACCCGCAGCCGCTCCGGGCCCCGGACCTCCACCACCTCCACATTGGTGCGGGCGGGGAAGAGCGGGTGGGTCTCGTGCGCCGGGCCGAAACGGGCGAGATCCACCGCCTCGGCATCCTCGACGATGAAGGCGCAGTGCGGATTGCCCATGGAAAGCGCCCCGGGCGCCCCCTCGATCGGCAGGGCGACGGTGTCATGCGCCTCGGCGAGCGGCACGTCGGCCCAGTCGAGCGAAGGCGGCCCCATGTTCACCCAAACGGCGCCGCCCGCCCGACGCTCCGCCGCGAGCAACCCGTAGCCCGTGCGCAGCGTCAGCGCCGCCCGCCCGGTCTCCGCCATCAATAGATCGGCGATGCAGCGGGTGGCGTTGCCGCAGGCATCGGCCTGGGAGCCGTCGGCGTTCCAGAAGACCAGCCGCGCCGCGGCCTCCGCATCGTCGAGGATCACCGCGATCTGGTCGAAGCCCACGCCCCGGTGCCGGTCGGCGATGGCACGCGCCCGGGATGCCGTGATCGGATCGGTCCCGCCACGGGCGTCGATGACAACGAAGTCGTTGCCCGCGCCGTGCATCTTTCGGAATGCCAGGCCCGCCATCGCCCTAACCTTGCCCGTTCAAGCGGCGGTATATAGACCGAGCGCCCAGCGCACGCCAGAACCGCGATGGGAGGGGGCCAGGGATCTGCCATGGTGCTGGTCAGCCATCGCTACCGGTTCGTCTACCTGAAGACCCACAAGACGGCCTCCACCTCCGTCGAGGTGATGCTAGAGCCTCTGTGTCTGCCGGAGGGGACCGTCACCGCGCGGAGCCATCGGCGAGATGCCGAGATCACCGAGGCCGGGATCGTCGGTGTGCGCGGCGGGCCGCGCCGCGGCGTTGAGGAACGGGTCTGGCGCAACCACGCGCCCGCCGCCACCGTACGCCGCGCCCTCGGCCGCGCGCGTTTTTGCGATTATCTGAAGATCGCCGCAATCCGCAATCCGTGGGACCGGGCTGTCTCGGCCTTCTCCTCCGACCTCACGGGGGGCGAACGGTCGCGGCTTGGCCGGCAACCGTTCGACGCAGCGACCGAGCAGTTTCGCGCCTGGCTCCGGACGGCGACCCTGGATCAGAACCTCGCGCAGCTCACGGCCAGTGGCCGGCCCTGCATCGACGCGCTCCTGGTCTTCGAGCGGCTGGAGGCCGATGTCGCCGCGCTTTTCGCCCGGCTCAGCGCAATGCCCACTGGAGCCTTGCCGCGGCTGAAGGGCGACCGGCGGCTCTTTCCCGAACGGCCGTTTCAGGACTGGTACGACGCGCGCGCCCGGGCCCGGGTCGCCCGGGCGAACTGGTACGAGATCGCTCTCGCCGGCTATGATTTCGACATGCCGGCGCCGCGGGAAGAGCCGCTCCCCTGGCCGCATCACGCCTGGCTCGACCGGCCCCTCCTGCGCTGGCATTTGCAGTGGCGGGCGCCGCCCGGCGGGGCCCGATTAACGCCTTGACCGGCGCGGGCCGCCCACATAGTTTCCGCGCCGGCCGGGCCCGTAGCTCAGTTGGTAGAGCAGCTGACTTTTAATCAGTAGGTCACAGGTTCGAATCCTGTCGGGCTCACCACTCTTTCGCCAAGGCTGGAATTTAGAACGGCTCTAGACTAAGTTGTTTTCGAGCGTGGCGATGCCCACCTGCATCGAAAGCTTGGAAAGCGGACACCGATGTTCATTCAGACCGAAGCGACCCCAAACCCGGCGACGCTGAAATTCCTGCCCGGCCGGCAGGTGATGGAGGCGGGTACTGCCGACTTCCCGACGGAGGACGCCGCCGGCGCCTCGCCGCTCGCCCGCCGGATCTTTGCCGTCCCAGGCGTCGATGGCGTCTTCTTCGGCATGGACTTCGTGACCGTGACCAAGCAGGCCGATCTCGACTGGGCGCATCTGAAGCCCGCGATCCTCGGCGCGATCATGGAGCACTTCCAGTCCGGCGCCCCGGTGATCGAGGGGGAGGCCGAGACTGTCGGCCATGCCGAACATGACGGCCCCGACGTCGAGGTGGTGAACCAGATCAAGTCGCTGCTCGACACGCGGGTGCGGCCGGCGGTGGCTCAGGACGGCGGCGACATCACCTTCCACGGCTTCGAGCGCGGCGTGGTCTACCTGCACATGCAGGGCGCCTGCGCCGGTTGCCCGTCCTCGACGATGACGCTGAAGATGGGCATCGAGAACCTGCTTCGCCATTACATCCCCGAAGTGACGGAGGTGCGGCCCGTCGGTGTCTGACGGCCGCGGCCCTCACCTGCTGATCCTCGACAGCGCGGCCGACCGCTGCGCCGTCGGCCTGTTCACCGGTGGGCAGACACTGGTCGAGCGCAGTGAGGCGCGGCGGACCGGCCATGCCGAGCGGCTGATGCCGATGGCCGAGGATGCCATGGCAGAGGCGGGCGTGGCGCTCTCCGACCTCGCCGCCATCGTCGTCTCCACTGGACCCGGCAGCTTCACCGGCGTGCGCATCGCCGTCGCCGCGGCGCGGGGATTGGCTCTGGCGCTGGGATGCCCGGCGATCGGCGTGAGCCGGTTGGAGGCGCTGGCCCATCGTACCCCCCGCCCGACCCTCGTCGGGATAGATGCGGGGCGCGGGCGCCTTGCGGTTCAGCTCTTCACCGATGAGGCGGGGGGCGAGCCTGAGGTGGCAGATATCACCGACCTCTCCGCGCGGAGGTGGCCCGCGGACCTGACCGTGCTCGGCGACGCGGCCACCATGCTCGCGCCCCAGGCCGGCCTTAGCGCCGGCAGCGCCGAGGTGAACCCACCGCTCGCACATTTCGCCGAGATCGCCCGGGACCGCCTCAGCGGCGGCGCACCTCGCCCCGCGCCGCTCTACCTCCGCCCTGCCGACGCCGCACCGCCATCCGAGGCGCCACCACCGCGCCTGCCGTGACGCCGGAGGCGCTCGCCGCGCTGCATCGGCGCTGCTTCACCGACGCCCCGCCGCCCTGGAGCGCGCGTGACTTCGCCGCCCTGCTGGCCCAGCCGGGCGTGCTGCTGCTGACGGCGGACGCCGGCTTCGCCCTCAGCCGCATCGCCGCCGACGAGGCGGAGTTGCTGACACTGGCCGTCCACCCCGACCACCGCCGCCAGGGCCTCGGCCGTCGCCTGCTCGCCGACACCGAGGCCACCCTCCGCGACCGGGGCGTTCGGACCCTCTTCCTCGACGTCGCCGATACCAACGCCGCCGCCCGCGCGCTCTACCATCAGGCCAGCTACAGCGAGGTCGGCCGCCGCCCCGCGTACTACGGCGAGACGAGCGCCATTGTCCTGCAAAAGCTGCTGAGGCCCGCTACTCCTGCCGGCGGTTGATGCGGCGGCGGACGCGGCGGACGAAGAGCCAGACGAGGAGGACGACGGGTACGGTCACGGCGGCGAGCAGCCAGACCTCGGCGATCCCGGTCAGCGCGGAGGCCGGGGCGAGGAGGAAGGCGGCGAGGCTGACGGCGTAGTAGCTGATGGCCACGAACGAGAGGCCCTCCACCGTCTCCTGCAGACGCAGTTGCAGGGCGGCGCGGCGGTTCATGCTCTCGAGCAACTGCCGGTTCTGGGAGGCGAGGTTCACGTCCACCCGGGTCGACAGCAGATCGGCCGCCCGGCCCGTGCGCTCGGCCAGGGCATGCAGCCGATCGGCGGCGGAGCGGCAGGTGCGCATCGCCGGATCGAAGCGGCGGAGCATGAACTCGCCGAAGGTCTGGCGCCCGGCCACCCGCTCCTCCCGCAACACCTCGATGCGTTGGTGCACGATCGCCTCGTAGGCCCCGGCAGCGCCGAAGCGGAAGGCGCTGCCGGCTGACAGGGCCTCGATCTCGGCCGACATGGCGAGGAGGCGGGCCAGACGCTCCCGATCCGCGCCGCTTTCGTCTGCCATCTCCTGCACCAGGGCCGAGAGCTCTCGGTCCATGGCGTTGGTGCGGCCCGCCACCTCCCGCGCGATCGGCAAGGTCAGCATCGCGGCGGTCTTGTACGTCTCGACCTCCAACAGGCGCTGCACGATGCGGCCAAGCCGGCGGGGCCCGACCTCCGGCAGGGCGGCCACGGCGAAACGCACCTGATCGTGCTCATGGATGCGAAAGTCGCTCGCCACCAGGACGCCGCCATCCACCACCAGGCTGGAGGCCAGGCTCTCGTTGACGAAGTAGTGGGTGAGGCCGTCGCGCAGCCGCGCCACCGCGGCCTCGGCCGTCGGCGCCGCCTCGATCCGCACGAGGGCGGAGGTGATGACCTGCCCCGGCGCCGCCGCCAGCCACTCCGCCGGGAACTGCTTGAGGGTCGAGCCGTCAAACGGCGTCTCCGCCACCCCGTCGGCGAACAGGGTGTAGGTCACGAACTCCGTATGCTGCTCCCACTTCAGGCGGAGCCGGCCGAGCTGGCCGAAATAGTGGCTGGCGTTCGGGGCGGGATGGACCGCACCGTGGCGGTCGAGCAGATCGACCAGATGGGCCCGGTCGCGGTCCCGGTCGCGCTCCGCCCCGGCCTCGTCCATGAAGGCCACGAAGACCGCCCGGGACGGCGCCCGGACCTCGGGAAAGGGTCGGGCGTGCAATTCGTTCGTCAGGGCATAGCGCTGGGGATGGTTGTTCATCACGGCCCCTCTGGCTTCAGCGTCGCTCGTCGGCGTCGACGTGCCCGGGGCGCGTCGTGATCGCGGGTAAGGCTACGGCAATCCGCGCGGAAATGCAGCCGCGGCCAGCGGTCGCTTGACGGCGGGCGGGCGGCGGCGTCATTTCAAGCCATGCCGGAGGGCACGCAACCTCTTCTAAGCGGCGCGGTGCGCAGCGACTGGGTGCGCCTGCGCACGCTGATCGCGCTTCGCTGGCTGGCCATCGCCGGACAGCTGGCGGCCGTGCTGGCGGCGGCGCTGATGCTCGAGGTGGAGATCCCCCTCGACCTCACGCTGTTCGTCATCCTCGCCTCGGTCTGCTTCAACATGATCGCGGCGGTGTTGCATCCAGAGAACAAGCGGTTGTCGGAGCGTGATACCACGCTGACGCTGCTCTTCGATCTGATCCAGCTGGCGCTGCTGCTCTATCTCTGCGGCGGTCTGACCAATCCCTTCGCCTCGCTGATGCTGGCGCCGGTGATCATTGCCGCCACCGCGCTGACGCTGCGGGCGACCATCGCGCTCGGCGCCACGGCGCTGGTCTTCATCAGCCTCCTCGCCTTCATCTACCGCCCGCTGAGCTTCGCCGACGGGCGGATGTTGGAGTTGCCGGAGATCTATCTGCTCGGCATGTGGGCGGCCCTGGTGATCGCCGTGGTCTTCCTCGCGCTCTACGCCCGACGGGTGACGACGGAGATCTTCTCCATGTCCCAGGCGCTCACCGCCACCCAGATGGCGCTGGCGCGGGAGCAGCGGCTGACCGCCCTCGGCGGTGTGGTGGCGGCGGCGGCGCACGAGCTCGGCACGCCGCTCGCCACGATCAAGCTGACCGCCGCTGAGCTCGCCAACGATCTGGCCGAGGGGGGAGAGACGGAGGCGCTGCGCGAGGATGCGGCGCTCATCGTCTCTCAGGCGGAGCGCTGCCGGGAGATCCTGCAAAGCATGGGGCGGGCCGGCAAGGACGACACCCACCTGCACCACGCGCCGATCTCGGCGGTGGTCGAGGAAGCGGCGGAGCCGCATTTCGACCGCGGCAAGCGCATCATCCTCCGCGTCGATGGCGTGGTGGATGGCGAGACGGCGCGGGATCAGCCTGAGATCTCCCGCCATCCGGAGGTCATTCACGGCCTCCGCAATCTCGTGCAGAACGCTGTCGACTTCGCCCGCACCACGGTCTGGATCGACGTGAATTGGAACGACGAGACCTTGCGGGTGCGGGTGGGCGACGACGGGCTCGGCTTTCCGCCGGATCTTCTCGGCCGGATCGGTGACCCGTTCCTGCGCCACCGCCCGGTGCGCGACCGGCGGTCTGAACGTCCGGCGTATGAGGGGATGGGCCTGGGTCTCTTCATCGCCAAGACCCTACTCGAGCGCTCCGGCGCGACGCTGACTTTCGCCAACGGGACCGAGACGCCGGGCCGCACCCCGGTGCCGGCGAGCGCGCCGCTCGACCTCGCCCGCCCGACCGGGGCGTTGGCCGACGTGGTCTGGCCCAGGGCCGTCCTCGCCCCCAGTCGGGAGGCGGTGCGCGGGCCGCTGGCGCGCAACACGCGATTCGACTTAAGGGAAATTTAAGTCACATCCGCGACCTTCCGCGGCAGGGACCTTCGTCCCAGAGGCGTCCATCGACATGACGAGCGTGTTTCAGACGGTTTTCATGGCAGTGAGTTCGGCGATGATCTGGCTGGTGCCGGCGCTTCTGGCGGGCCTCGCGGCGCTTGCGGCGGGGCTGTTCCTGGGGCGCCGCGTCGGCCGGCGGGAGGCGCTGCGCGACGCTGGCGACACGGCGCGCCTGGCCGCCTTCCTAGGCGACGGCCGGGTTTTTTTGTTCGACGGGACGGAGCTGCGCGCCGCCAGCCATGCGGGTCAGGAGATGCTGGCCGATCTGCCGACGGATGACCCCCCGTGGGAGCGGCTGCTGAGCCATCTGGCGGCCGGGGATGCAGAAATTACCGCGTCGCTCGAAGCGCTGCTGGCCGACGGCACGGCCTTCGCAGCGGAGATCGCCCTGGCCGATGGCCGGCTCTACGATCTGGTGGGCGAACCGCGGGGCGCGCTCGCCGCCCTGATCGTGCGCGACATCGCAGCCGACCGCGC
The DNA here is from genome assembly GCA_039180875.1 of Pseudomonadota bacterium. Classification (GTDB taxonomy): domain Bacteria; phylum Pseudomonadota; class Alphaproteobacteria; order Rhodobacterales; family Rhodobacteraceae; genus JBCDCY01. The sequence continues at coordinate 193,255 of JBCDCY010000001.1, forward strand.
CGCCCGCCGCACGGCGGAGCAGGCGCGGGTGCGGCTACAGTCCGCCTGCGGCCGTTTCGATCGCCTGCTCGACGCCGCGCCGATCCTGCTGTGGCGCTCGGTGGGGGAGAGGGTGACCTACGCCAACGGCGCCTATCTGGCCTTGTTCGGGGCGGAGGACCTCGACGATCTGCCGGACCTTTCGTCGGCTAACGCCAGCACACCCGGGGTGCGGGTGGCGCGCAGCGACGCCGGCGACGGTGCGGGCCCGGCTCGGGTCGCCGTCTCCACCGGCCTGACGGCAGAGGCCGCCTGGTACGACGTGACGACGGCGGTCGACGAGGATGGTGCCAGGCTCTGCTTCGCCGTCGATGCCGGCCCGGTCATGCAGGCCGAGGCGGCGCTCAGGAACTTCGTCGCGACATTGACGGAGACCTTCGCGCATCTGCCGATCGGCCTCGCGATCTTCGACAAGGCGCGCCAGCTCGGCCTTTTCAACCCCTCGCTCTCCTCCCTGCTGCAGCTCGACCCGGCCTGGATGGCCGGCCGCCCGACCCTCGGCGAGTTTCTGGAGAAGCTGCGGGAGGCGCGCACCCTGCCCGATCAGGCCGATTTCCAGGACTGGCGGCAGAAGCTGGTGACCTTGGAGGCGACGGCCGCGGACGGGCAGTACGAAGAGACCTGGTATCTGCCCGACGGCCGCACCCTGCGGGTGACCGGCCGGCCCCATCCCCAGGGCGCCATCGCATTTCTGTTCGAGGACATCACGACGGCCCGGGCGCTCGAGAGCCGTTATCGCTCGGCCCTCGAGCTGCGGGAGGGCGCGCTCGACGGCCTGCACAGCGCGGTCTGCGTCTTCGACAGCGCCGGCGTACTGGTGTTCGCCAACACCGCCTTCACCGGCGTCTGGGGCTTCGCACCGGACGAGGAGGAGCAGCCGAGCGATATCCAGGACGTGCTCGGCGCCTGGCAGGCAGCGAGCGAGCCCTCGCCGGTCTGGGCCCGGCTGCTGGGCTTCGCTACCGGGGCAGAGAACCGCTCCGGCTGGACCGCGCGCATCCGGCTGCGCGACGGCCGCCTGCTTCGCGGTCGCTTCGCGCCGCTGAAGGGCGGCGCGACGATGATGAGCTTTTCCGACATCACCAACGAGGAGCGGGCCCTCGCCCGGCTCACGACGCCGGAGCGGCGGGAGGGCAGCCACGCCAGATCGCCCGGCCAGCTCGACACGGCCCTCGCCGATCTGCGCGCCCTGCTCCGCGACGGGGAGAGCGTCGACAGCGGTGGAGAGCATCGCGCCGCGTTGCTCGCACGCCTCGACGAAATCGCCGAGGGCGCGGGCACCGGCAAGGACAGGCGCGATCCCACCTTGGGCGATCTGCTGGCTGAGTTCGAGGCCAACGCCGCGTCGAAGGAAATCACCCTCGAGGTGGCGCTCGGACCGGGCGTCGATCTCGCCGCAGCGGTCGCGGTCGAGGTGTCGCGCGAGCTCTCCCATCTCGGGCGGGCCTGCATCGACCGGGTTCCGGCGGGCGCGCATCTGGCGCTGCGGCTGGAGGAAGAGGGCGGGCGCGAGCTCCTGCTGGTCAGCGGCTCGGTCGAGGCCGTACCCGGCGATCTCGGCGCCGCGGCGACGAAAGTCTCCGAGGTCACCCTGAGCGTGCGCGACATGCTGGACGACGATGGCCAGCCGGTCCGCGAAGTAACCCTCAGCTGGTTCAATCTCCTGGGCGATCCGACGCTCCACCCCTCCCGCATCGCCAGCGCCTGAGGGATCGCCGGCGCGCTTTGCATCTGCCCTGGGGCTCGGCTATCTGATTGAGCGATGGCCAGCCCGTGCGATTGCCCCCGTGAGTGAGCCGCCCGCTAGTGCGCCGCCCCTGTCGGACGTGGCGGGCGAGCTTCGGCTGACGCTTACCAGTCCCGCAGCCACGGCGGCCCTCGCGGTCACGCTCGACGATGGCTTGGCGGCGGGGGACACGCTGCTCCTCTCCGGCCCCCTCGGCGCCGGCAAGAGCCACTTTGCCCGAGCCCTGATCCAGCATCGCCTGGCACGCATCGGCCAGGTGGAGGAGGTGCCGTCGCCCACCTTCACCCTGGTGCAGATCTACCAGGCTGGGCCGGTCGAGATCTGGCACGTCGACCTCTATCGCCTCAGCAGCGCCGACGAGATCGCCGAGCTCGGGCTCGACGAGGCGATGCGCACGGCTATCGCGCTGATCGAATGGCCGGATCGCCTCGGGCCGACGCAACCGGAGCGCCATCTCTCCCTCGATTTCGCGATGGACCCCAGCGCCGCCGACACACGGCACCTGACCGTGCGCATGGCCGGCCCGGGCTGGGACCGCGTTGCCGCCCGCCTCGCCACCAACCCGGGCGCCCGCCGCGATGGCTGAGCCCCGGCGAACCGCCGCGCGGGAGGCGTTCGTGGCATCGGCCGGCTGGGATGGCGCCCGCCACCTCCCCCTTGACGGCGACGCCTCGATGCGCCGCTACATCCGGCTGATCGGCCCCAAAGACCGGCGGGCGATGCTGATGGACGCGCCGCCGGAGCTCGGCGAGGACACCCGCCCCTTCCTCGCCGTGACCGAGTTGCTGCACGCCGCCGGCCTGAGCGCCCCACAGGTCCTGGCGGCCGACCCGGTCCAAGGTTTCCTTCTGCTAGAGGATCTGGGCGATGCGCTCTACGTCCGCGAGGCGACCACGCCGGCGCGGGAACGTCTGCTCTACGAGGCCGCCGTGGACGTCCTCGCCCAGCTCCACCGCAATCCCCCGGCCGGGCAGCAGCGCTTGGGCCCATACGATGCCGCGACCTACGCCACCGAGGCGGCGCTCTTCGTCGAATGGTACGTCGCCGGCGGGCGCCCCGAGCCGCCGTCGGCCGATCTGCGAGCCGAATATCTCGGCCACATCGCCGAGGCCACGGCGAAGCTCGCCCCCTCCGTTCTGGTTCTGCGCGATTATCATGCCGAGAACCTGCTCTGGCTCGCCGAGCGCCGGGGGTTGGCCCGGGTCGGCCTGCTGGACTATCAGGACGCGCTGATCGGCCACCCGGCCTACGACCTGGTCTCGCTCCTCGAAGATGCCCGCCGCGACACCACGCCGGAGCTCCGGGAGGCGATGCAGCGCCACTATCTGGAGACAACCGGCGCAGCGTCAGAGCCGTTCCTGGCGGCCTATGCCGCCCTCGGCGCCCAGCGCAATCTGAAGATCCTCGGGATCTTCGCCCGGCTGGCCCGGCGGGATGGCAAGCGGGCCTATCTCGCCCATCTGCCGCGGGTCTGGCAGCACCTGATGCGCGATCTGGAGCATCCGGAGCTCACCGCCCTCCGCGCCTTCGTCGCACGCTGGGCTCCGATCCCGGACGCAGCACTGTGCGCCCGGCTTGAGGCGGCATCGTGAGCCTGCCGGTGACGGCGATGATCTTCGCCGCTGGCTTCGGCACACGGATGGGAGAGCGCTGCGCCACCCGCCCGAAGGCCCTGCTCGAGGTGGGCGGCGCGCCGCTCATCCAGCATGCCCTCCGCCACGCCGCCGACGCAGGCGTCGCAGAGGTTGTCGTCAACCTGCACTATCGGGCGGAGCAGGTGCAGGCGCGGCTGACCGGCTGGGCCCGCCCCCGCCTGCGCTTCAGCCCGGAGCGGCCGGAGATCCTCGACACCGGCGGCGGCCTGCGGGCCGCCGGACCCCTGCTGGGCGAGGATCCGGTCGTGGCGCTCAACAGCGACGCCGTCTGGCAGGGGGAGAACCCGCTCGCGCCCCTGGAAGCGGCGTGGCGCGGGGCGGAGATGGATGCGCTCCTGTTGCTGGTACCGCGGAGCCAGGCGCTTTGCCACCCGGGGACCGGCGATTTCGCCATGGCGCCGGACGGGCGGCTCACCCGGCGGGGCGAGGCGGCGGAGGCACCCTATGTCTACACTGGGGCGCAGATCCTGCGCACCGCTGGGCTGGAGGCATTCGCCCCGGGGGCCTTTTCGCTCAACGTGCTCTGGGATCGGATGCTGGCGGCGGGGCGGCTCTACGGCGCGGTCTACCCTGGGCGCTGGGTCGACGTCGGCACCGGCGCGGGCCTCGCCATGGCCGATCGGTTGCTGCGGGCATGAGCGGGGCGACGCCGGCAATCTCCGGCCTCTACCGGCTGCCGATCGGCGGGGACGGCGCCGCCGTGCTGGCGCGGGGGCTGATCGAGCGCTTGGGGGACGCGCCGCCCGAGGCGCTGGCCCGGGTCGAGATCTGGCTCAACACCCGCCGGGCGGCGCGGCGGCTGACCGAGCAGCTGGCACCGCCGGGCGGGCCACCACGCCTGCTGCCACGGATCCGGCTGATCCCGGATCTGATGCGCGATCCGGCCCTGGCCCTCGAACCGCCCATGCCGATCGAGCCATTGCGTCGCCGGCTGCTGCTGGCACGCCTCGTCCGGGCGTTGATCGAGGGGGCGCCGGGCCTCGCCCCGGCGGCGTCCGCCTTCGACATCGCCGACGCGCTCGCCGCGCTGCTCGACGAATTGCAGATGGCCGGGACCGATCCCGCGGCGATCGCAGCCCTCGACCTGGGCGAGCATGCACAACACTGGCAGCACAGCCGGGCTTTTCTCGACATCCTGGTGGAGGCCTGGCCGGCGCTTCGGGCGGAGGCGGCTTCCGGCGCCCCGGATCCGGAGGTGCAGCAGCGCCGCGCCGTCGCAGCACTGGCCGCGTCCTGGCAGGCTGCGCCGCCGGATCATCCGGTGATCGTCGCAGGCTCCACCGGGTCGCGGGCGACGACGCGGCAGCTGATGCAGGCGGTGCTGGACCTGCCGTCCGGCGCCCTGGTGTTGCCAGGGCTCGATCCCGATCTGCCGGCCGGGGTTTGGGAGCAGCTCGGCCCGGATCATCCACAATCGGCCCTGGCCCAGGTGCTTGTAGCGACCGCGGCCGATCCCGCGGCGATCGCGCCCTGGTGCCCGACGGCCGAGCCGCCGTCAGAGCCGCGCAACCGACTGATTTCTCTTGCTCTTCGCCCTGCGCCGGTGACGGACCAATGGCTGGAGGAGGCCCCCGCGCGCGCGGTGGAGGTGGGGCAGGCGACGGCGCGCATGACGCTCCTCACCGCCCCCACCGCGCGGGAGGAGGCGGCGGCCATCGCCTGGCGCCTCCGCACGGCGGCGGAGGACGGACAGCAGGCGGCGCTCGTGACCCCGGACCGGACCTTGGCGCGGCGGGTGACGGCGGCGCTGGCGCGCTGGCGCATCGTGCCGGACGACTCCGCCGGCCGACCGCTCGGACAGACGCCGCCGGGGGTCTTCCTCCGCCTCGTCGCCACGGCGATCGGCCGGCCGGCAGAGGCCGCGACTTTGCTGGCATTGCTCAAACATCCCCTGGCCGGCGGGGTCGGGGAAGTGCGCGGCCGCCATCTCGGCCATCTCCGCCGGTTCGAGCGCGACATACTCCGCGGCCGCGCCCCGCAGATCGCCTGGCGGTCCGTCGAGGCCTGGGCGGCGAAGGACGCAGCCCGCCTGCCCTGGGCCGAGCACCTGGCCGCCGCCCTCTCGCCGCTTGAGCACCTCGGCCGGGCCAGCCTCACCGACATGGCCGCGCACCACCGCGCGGCGGCGGAGGCATTGTCCCGCGGCCTCGGCCCCGATCTGCCGCTTTGGGACAAGGCGGCGGGCGAGGAGGCGGAGCGGCTGCTCGCCAACCTGGCCGAGGTCTCCGACGCCGCCGGCCCCCTGACGCCGGTCGACTACCGCGCGTTGCTCGAGACGATGCTGGCCGACCGCCAGGTGCGGCAGGAGGCGTTTCGGCCCCATCCCGGGATCGCCATTCTGGGCCTGCTCGAGGCGCGGATGCAAAGCGCTGATCTGGTGATCCTGGCGGGCCTCAACGATGGCATCTGGCCGGTGATGCCGGCGGCCGATCCCTGGCTCAGCCGCACGATGCGGAGCGCCCTCGCCCTGCCGCCGGCCGAGCAGCAGATCGGGCTCTCCGCCCACGACTTCCAGCAGGCGAGCGCCGCGGCGGAGGTGGTGCTGAGCCGCAGCCTGCGCGATGACGATGGCCCGACCGTCGCCTCGCGCTGGCTGGTGCGGCTCGAGAACCTGATCGGCGGTCTCGGGCCGGAGGGCGCGGCGGCGCTGGAGGAGATGCAGGCCCGGGGCGCGCGTCTGCTCGCCGAGGCGGTGGCGTTGGAGCGTCCGGCCGAGCGCATCGCGGCGGCGGGACGGCCCGCGCCACGACCCCCGGCGGCGGCACGGCCCCGCGCGCTGTCCGTCACCGCGGTGGAGACGCTGATCCGCGACCCCTACGCGATCTATGCCCGCCACATTCTCGGCCTGCGCCCCCTTCCCTCGCCGGGGCGGCAGGCCGATCCTCTGGCCCGGGGCGAGGCGCTGCACCGGATCATGGCCCGCTTCGCCCTCGCCGCCGAGGACGGGACGGATCTGCGCCAAGCGCTCGAGACGGCGGCGGAGGTGGAGCTCGCCGAGGTGCCGTGGGCCGCGGCGCGGCGCTTCTGGCAGGCGCGGATCGCCGATATCGCCGACACGCTTCTCGCGGGAGAGGCCGAACGCCGCGCCCGGGGCCGGCCCTTGGGCGTCGAGGTGACGGGCGCGCGGGAAATCCCGACCCTCGGCTTCACCCTCACCGCCCGGGCCGATCGCATCGACCGCTCCCCCGCCGGCACCCTGGCGATCTACGACTACAAGAGCGGCACGCCGCCGACGAAGAAGCAGGTGAGCGCCTTCGCAAAGCAACTGCCGCTCGAGGCGTCGATGGCGGAGGCGGGGGGCTTCACCGACATCGACCCGGCACCGGTCGGGCATCTGGAGTTCATCGGTCTCAACCGAGCTGCGGCGACCATGCGGCTCGATATGGAGGATCAGGACATCACGGCGATCTGGGCGGAGTTCACCCGCCTGATCGCCGCCTTCGCCGATCCCGGAACCGCCTATCCGGCGCGGGCCCGGGCCGAGTACATCGCCTATGCCGGCGACTACGACCATCTGGCGCGGCGGGGCGAATGGGACGACGGCGATGCCGCCGCGGTGGAGGATGTGGGATGAGCGCGCAGCCGCCGCTCAGCGATGCCGCCCGGACCCAGAACCAGGCGGCGGATCCCCGGTTCTCCGCCTGGGTCTCGGCCAATGCCGGCGCCGGCAAGACCCGCGTGCTGACCGACCGGGTGGCGCGCCTGTTGCTGGCCGGCACGGCGCCGGAGCGCATCCTCTGCCTCACCTTCACCAAGGCGGCCGCGGCAGAGATGCAGACCCGCCTGTTCGCCCGGCTCGGCGGCTGGGCGATGCTGCCGGATGCCGAGCTCGCCCAAGCCCTGGCGGCGCTCGAGGATGATGGCGCCACGGCGGGGGCGGAGGGGCTGCAACGGGCGCGGCGGCTGTTCGCCCGGGCTTTGGAGACGCCGGGCGGATTGAAGATCCAGACGATCCACGCCTTCTGCGACGCAATCCTGCGCCGTTTTCCGGTCGAGGCGGGGGTGCCGCCGCGCTTTCGCGTGCTGGACGACCGCGCCGCGCTCCATCTGCGGGCAACGCTGCTCGACACCATGGCGGGCGAGGCGCCGGAGAGCTTCGACCTGCTCGCCCGCCTGACCGGAGGCGAGCCCCCCGGCAACACGATCGGCGAAATCCTTGCCCAGCGCGCGCGCTTCGGCGCGCCGCCCGCAGAGGTCCCGATGCCTAGCCCGGAGGCCCAGCTGGCGGCGATCCTGGCCGAGGTGACGGCAGCCGACCTCGCGCGCCTCATCGAGACGATCACGACGGGAGGCAAGACCGAGGCGCAGGCGGCGGAGGCCCTGCGCGCAGCCGCCGCGCACCCGTCGCAGGAGGCGATCGCGGCGCTTGAGGCGGCGCTCCTCACCAAAGACCTCAAGCCGCCGGCCCGCGGCCTGCCGACCAAGGGCACGCTAACGGCACTGCCGGAGGCGGGCGCCATGATCGCGAGCCTCCAGGAGGCCGTTCTGCAAGCCCGCGAAGCGCGCCTGGCGGCCATCGCCGCCGCCCGCGGCCGGGACTTGCACCGGTTCGCCGATGCCTTCCTCGACCGCTACGAGGCCGAAAAACTGCGCCAGGGCAGCCTCGACTTCGACGATCTGATCGAGCGGGTGCGCAGCCTGCTCACCCAGGCCGAGATGGCCGCCTGGGTGCTCTACAAGCTCGACGGCGGCATCGACCATATCCTGGTGGATGAGGCCCAGGACACCAGCCCGCGGCAATGGGACGTGATCCGGGCGATCGCCGACGAGTTCCACGCCGGCGCCGACAATCGGCACCGCACGATCTTCGTCGTAGGGGACGAGAAGCAGTCGATCTACTCGTTCCAGGGGGCGGAGCCGCGGGCCTTCGGCGCGATGCGCGAGCATTTCGAGGCGCAGCTTAGGGATGCTGACATCGGGCTGGCGGACCGGCGGCTGATCTACTCTTTCCGCTCGGCCCGCCCGATCCTGGAACTGGTGGATCAGGTCATCGACACGGCAGGGATGCCGGTCGAGACGCGGCATGAGGCGTTTCACGCCGACCAACCCGGGCGGGTGGAGCTTTGGCCCTACCTGCGGGCGCCGGACAAAGCGGAGGAACAGCCCTGGTACCTGCCCCTCGACCAGCCCTCGCCGGAACAGCCGGAGTTGCGGCTTGCCCGCCTGATCGCGGTGGAGGTTGCGGGCTGGCTCCACTCCGGCCGGGTTCTGCCCACCCGGGACGGCCCCCGCCCGATGCGCCCGGGCGACGTGCTGATCCTGGTGCGCCGGCGGGGTCCCTTGTTCCACACGCTCATCAAGGAGCTGAAGAGCCGCGGCGTGCCCGTCTCCGGCGCCGACCGATTGCTGCTGGGCGAAGAGCTTGTGGTGAAGGATCTGCTTGCCGCCCTGCGCTTCGCCAGCACGCCGGAGGATGACCTCTCGCTTGCCGCATTGCTGCGCTCGCCGCTGTTCGGGCTGAGCGAGGCCGAGCTCTTTGGGCTGGCCCACGGCCGGGAGGGCACGCTTTGGCAGAGCGTGCGCAAAGATGGGCAGCCGGTGGTGGTCGAGGCGCTGAGCGATCTCCTCCGCCAGGCGGATTTTCTCAGGCCCTACGAGATGCTGGAGCGGATCCTAACGCTGCAGGACGGCCGGCGAAGGCTGCGCGCACGGCTCGGCGACGAGGTGGAGGACGCGATCGACGCGCTCCTGGCCGAGGCCCTGCGCTTCGAGGCGGGAGAGCCGCCGACGCTCACCGGCTTTCTCGCCTGGATGGATGAGAGCGATGTCGAACTGAAGCGCGATCTCGACCATGGCAGCGGCTCCGGCCCCGGCGTCGTGCGGGTGATGACCATCCACGGTGCCAAGGGATTGGAGGCGCCGGTGGTCATCCTGCCGGACACCGCGCCGCGTGGGCGGAGTGGACGGACGCCATCGCTCCTCAAAGTAGGAGCGGACGACGTCGCCTGGCGCATGGTGAAGGCCGAGCAGCCGGAGGCGCAGCGCCGGGCGGAGGAGGCGGCCATCGCGGCCGAAGAGGCGGAGGCGCGGCGGCTGCTTTACGTCGCACTCACCCGGGCCGAGAGCTGGTTGATCATCGCAGGCGGCGGCTCGGAGAAGGGGATCGAGACCAGCTGGTACGGCCTGGTCGCCGAGGCGATGCAGGCCTGTGGGCCGACGCCCGGGCCGGCCCCGGAGATGCTTGAGGGCAAGTCACAGCTCCTGCTCCACTACTGGGAGGAGGCGCAGGAAGCCGCGGCGTCCACCGCGGCCCCGGCAGACACCCTGCCGTCCTGGGCGCACGACCCGCCGCCCGCGCCCCGTGCCGCACCGACGACGGCCGCCCCCTCCGATCTCGGCGGGGCCCATGCGCTCCCTTCGGCCGAGGGCGACGAGGGAGAGGTGGCGCGCCGCCGCGGCGAGCTGATCCATCAGCTGCTCGAGGTCCTGCCGGCCGTACCCGCCGACGCCCGCGCCCGGGTTGCGGCGACGCTGCTGCGGGAGGACGACGGCGACCTGCTGCGGGAGGCGGAGCAGGTTCTCAGCCACCCCGATCTCACCCACGTTTTCGCCGAAGATACCCTGGCCGAGGTCGACATCGCCGCGCTGATCGCCGTCCTCGGCCGGTCGATCCGGGGGCGCATCGACCGCCTGATCCTCGCGCCCGACACCGTGACCGCCGTCGACTTCAAATCGAACCGCGCCGTGCCGGAACGCCCTGATGCGGTGCCCGAAGGCTTGCTCCGCCAGATGGGCGCCTACCGCGCCGCCCTCGCCGCGCTCTATCCCGGGCGCCGGGCGGAGGTCGCGCTGCTCTGGACCGCGACCGCAGCGCTGATGCCGCTGCCGGCGTCCCTGGTCGATGCGGCGCTCGCCCGCGCGGCGGCAGAGCTCCAGACCGCCCTTGATCCGGCCGCCGCCCTTCCCTAGGTAGCGTGATCCCGAAACGCCGAAGGAGCGCGATCCATGGCCACCGTCAACGTCACCGAAGACACTTTCGAGGCCGAGGTGCTGAAATCCGACGTGCCCGTCGTCGTGGACTTCTGGGCGGAGTGGTGCGGTCCCTGCAAGCAGATCGGCCCTGCGTTGGAGGAATTGTCGGACGAGTATGCCGGCCGGGTGAAGATCGCCAAGGTCAACGTGGACGACAATCCGAACTTGCCGGCGCAGTACGGCGTGCGCGGCATTCCGGCGCTCTTCCTGATCAAGGACGGGGAGGTCGCGTCCAACAAGACCGGCAGCGCCCCGAAATCCGCGCTGGAAAGCTGGATCGGCTCCAACCTTTAAGACCGGCGCCCCGGGCCGCGGGTCCGGGGCGGGTACGTTGACAGCGGCGGTCCGGGCCGGCGATAGGGAACCTCTCGCCTGTAGGAGGCCCCAGCCCCCGTGTTTCATGCGTTTCCAAGGGCGGCGCCGGGGCTGCGTGTCGGCCTGCTCGGCGGCAGCTTCGACCCGCCCCATGCGGGCCATGCGCACATCACCCGAATGGCGCTCCGCCGCTTGGGGTTGGATCGCGTCTGGTGGCTGGTCACCCCCGGCAATCCCTTGAAGCGGGAGGGCCCGGCCGATCTCGCTTCCCGCATGGAAGCCTCCGCAGCCCATATCCGTCATCCCCGGGTCGAGATCACCGATATCGAGACGCGGATCGGCACCCGCTTCACGGTCGAGACCTTGCAGGCGCTCCTCCGCCTCTATCCCGGCACGCGCTTCGTCTGGTTGATGGGAGCGGACAACCTCGCCTCGCTCCATCGCTGGGAGCGCTGGGACTGGATCATGGAGCATGTGCCGGTCGGTGTGCTGGCCCGGCCGGGGGCCCAGGTTCGCGCCGGCCTCAGCCCTGCGGCGCGGCGCTATCGGCGGTTTCGCCTGGCCGACCGCGACGCCGCCTTCCTGCCGTTCGCCGAGGCGCCGGCCTGGGCGCTGCTGACAGGCCCGATGATCGACATCTCCTCGACCGAGCTCCGCCGACGTGGCAGCTGGCCTGGCATCTGAGCCAGTCCGCGGCGCCGAGCCGTAGCGGCATCTGGATATTTCGACCATTGCGAAAGCCATGGGGCTCTCTTGCTGGGTCAAATATCCCCGCCGGAGGCATGCGTCGCTTCGACAAACCTTACGTTGCGGCAAAGACACGGTGTTGCGCCGGAGCTGTGGTTTCACTGCGAAACCATCCACAGCGTGAGGCCATAATTCCTTGCCATCCCGGGGCCGAGCCCATCATAGTCGCGCCGATGGATCGGGTGACAGCAGCGGTGAAGCCGAACCGCCGGGCCGTGCTCGCGGGCCTTGCGAGCCTATTGCCGAGCGCTGCCTGCGCCGGCGCGCCGGCCGAGGCGCCGCGGCCGCCGGCCCGGCCCGCCGACTTCAGCGAACGGCCGGAAAGCCGCGCCGTGGTGGCCTCCGCCGGCCTGCTGGAGGAGACCAGCTTCGCCCTCGCCGATCTCGAGACCGGTGAGATCATCGACAGCTACCAAGCGGGGCGCGCCCGGCCACCGGCCTCCGTCGTGAAGGCGGTGACGGCGCACTACGCCCTTGGCACGCTCGGCCCCGCCCACCGGTTCCGGACGCGCGTTCTGGCCACCGGGCCGATCGTCGACGGCGTGCTGGAGGGCGATCTGGTGCTCGCCGGCGGTGGAGATCCCGCGCTCGACACCGATGCCCTCGCAGCTCTCGTCGAGCAGCTGAAGGAACGCGGTCTCGTCCGGGTCGGCGGACGCTTCATAATCGACGACGGCCTGCAGCCGCTGATCGAGCAGATCGATCCGGAGCAGCCGGCCCATGTCGGCTACAACCCCTCGGTCGCGGCGCTCAACCTCAACTACAACCGCGTGCTCTTTGAGTGGGACCGCAAGAACGGCGCGCGCGAGACCCGGGTGGAGGCACGGGCGCTGCGCAACAGTCCGGCGGTCGACCGCGTGCGGGTCGAGGTGGTGCCGCAGCAATCCGACGTCTTCAGCTACCGCCGAGGCGAAGGCGGCGAGGTCTGGTCGGTGCTGGAGCGTGCCCTCGGCCGGGAGGGCGGCCGCTGGTTGCCGGTGCGCAGCCCCGCAGCCTATGGCGGCGAGGTGTTTCGCGCGCTCGCCGCCGCAGAAGGCCTGAGCCTGCCGCCCGCCGTCGCCGGGCGAGCGTCGACCGGAGCCGTGGAGATCGCGGCCTGGCGCGGCGCACCGCTGACCGAGACCGTGCGTGGCATGCTGAAGCACTCCACCAACCTGACGGCGGAGGCGCTGGGACTGGCTGCCACGCGGCGCCTGGCGGAGCCCCACGGCTCGCTCCGCGAAAGTGCTGCCGCGATGTGCCGCTGGACCTACGGGACGGAGCACGCCGTCGCCTCCACTCTCGATCTGCGCAACCATTCGGGGCTGAGCGGCGCCTCCCGCATTACCCCGGTGGAGATGGCGACGATCCTGCGGGACGCAGCCCGGACGGCGCCCGCCGGGCTACCCACTCTGCTCAAAGAGCTGCAGCTGGCGCAGGAGGGCACCGGGGCGCCGATCCGGGTGGCGGCGAAGACCGGGACGATGAACTTCATCCGCGGTCTGGGCGGCTATCTGACGCCGCCGGGCGGCCGGCCGCTGGTCTTCGCGATCTTTGCCGCCGATCCCGGGGCGCGCGACCTGCTGGCGCCGAGCCAGCGCGAACGGCCGCGGGGCGGGCGCGCCTGGCTCGGCCGGGCCCGGGCGCAGGAGCGGGCGCTACTGCGGCTTTGGGCCCGTCAGGAAGGCACGGCCTGAGCCGGCCTCAGCTCTCGGCGGGTGCGGTGCTTTCCGGCAGCCGCAGATGGCGGGCCCTGGCGCCGCGCTCGATCGCCGCGGCGGCGAGCCGGCCGACCCGCAGGTCGTGGCGCAGCATCTCGAGCAACCGCAGCTCCGACATCCGCACGGTGCCATCGGCCGCCGCCACATCGCAGGCCAGGGCATAGGCGGTCTCGTTGAAGCCGTCCGGCAGCGCATCGGACACCAGGCCGATCAGGGCGTCGATGCCGTCCTCCTCCTCAAACAGGTCGAACACGGTCTGGGAGACGGCGCGGATCCGGTCGCGGTCATAGCCCTCGAACGCTGGCAGGGCATCGACGATACGTGAGATCGACATGAGCTCGGTCGTCGACATGCTCTCATCGGCAGCCGACGTCGCGACCATGACGGCGATCAGCGCGTCTTGCGGCGAGAAAGCGGTTGTCATTGGGGGTTCTCCGACGCTGGAGGATCGTGACAGATCGGGACCATATTGACCCGTGCCGGGCGCGGCAATAGGAGTGCGCCCGCCCCGCGGAACCGTGATCGGCAAGGATGAGAACCGCCATGACCCGCCCATCGGAGGAGATCCGGAGCGTCGCCCTAAGCTCCAAGGCCTGGCCGTTCGAGGAGGCGCGCAAGCTCTTGAAGCGGGTGGAGGCCAAGCGGCCGGAGAAGGGCTACGTCCTGTTCGAGACCGGCTACGGCCCCTCCGGCCTGCCCCATATCGGCACGTTCGGCGAGGTGGCGCGGACGGCCATGGTGCGCCATGCGTTCGAGACGCTATCCGACATCCCGACCCGGCTCATCTGCTTTTCCGACGACATGGACGGCTTGCGGAAAGTGCCGACCAACGTGCCGAACCGGGAGGGATTGGCCGAGGATCTGCATCTGCCGCTCACCCGGGTGCGCGATCCCTTCGGCACGCATGAGAGCTTTGGCGCCCACAACAACGCGCGGCTTTGCGCCTTCCTCGACGATTTCGGCTTTGAGTACGAATTCGCCTCGTCGACCGAGTACTACCGATCCGGCCGCTTCGACGCGATGCTGCTGACGGCGCTCGAACGCTTCGACCGGATCATGGAGGTGATGCTGCCGACCCTCGGGCCGGAGCGCCAGGCGACCTACTCCCCCTTCCTGCCGGTGAGCCCGAAGACCGGCCACGTGCTGCAGGTGCCGACGCTGGAGCGTAACGTGGCCGCCGGCAGCATCGTCTATGCCGAGCCGGACGGGGAGCGGGTCGAGGTCCCGGTGACCGGCGGCAACGTCAAGATGCAGTGGAAGCCCGATTGGGCGATGCGCTGGGCCGCCCTGGGTGTGGACTATGAGATGTCGGGCAAGGACCTGATCGAAAGCGTGGTGCAGGCGACCAAGATCTGCCGGGTGCTCGGCGCGCCACCGCCCGAGGCGTTGTCCTATGAGCTCTTCAACGATGAGCACGGTCAGAAGATCTCGAAGTCCAAGGGGAACGGCCTGTCGATCGAGGAATGGCTGAGCTATGCGACGCCGGAATCCCTCAGCTACTTCATGTTCCAGAAGCCGAAGACGGCGAAGCGGCTCTACTTCGACGTGATCCCGAAGGCGGTGGATGAGTATCACCAGCAGCTCCGCGCCTTTCCGGCGCAGGAGGGGGCGGCGCAGCTCGCCAACCCGGTCTGGCACATCCACGGGGGGGCACCGCCGGCGAGCGATATGGTCGTGTCCTTCGCCATGCTCCTCAATCTCGCCTCGGTGGCGAGTGCGGAGGACAAGGCGACGCTCTGGGGCTTCATCCGCCGCTATGCGCCCGAGGCGGGGCCGGAGAGCCATCCCGGCCTCGATGCGGCGGCCGAACGGGCGGTTGCCTATTTCCGGGATTTCGTGAAGCCTGCAAAGGTCTACCGGTCCCCCGATGCGCGGGAGGCGGCGGCGCTCGCCGAGCTCCGCGATCGGCTGCGCAGCTGGGCCGGGAGCGGGGAGGAGGACGCGGCCGAGGCGCTGCAGTCGGTGGTCTTCGCCGTCGGCAAGGCGCATGGCTTCGAGCCGCTGCGGGCCTGGTTCCAAGCGATCTACGAGGTGCTGCTCGGCGCGTCCCAAGGCCCACGCTTCGGCGGCTTCATCGCGCTTTACGGCGTCGGGGAAACGGCGGATCTGATCGACCGGGCGCTGGCCGGAGAGCTCGCCGCCGCATGATCGGAGTGCCGCGACAGATTCGCAAAAAACTGTGGGCCGGCGGGCAACTTCGGACTAGGTCTCCATGTCATGAGTTGCTGGATCGAACGGAGATGCCCATGATGACGCGACGACCCGCCCGACTGTTGCCGTTTTTTGCCGCCCTGACTGTGGCGGCGACGCTGCTCCTCTCCGCCCCGGGCCATGCGCAAGCCGATCGCGATGCGGCGATCCAGGGGGTGATCTCGGCCCAGATCGACGCGTTCCGCGTCGATGACTTCGTCCGGGCCTTCACCTTCGCCTCCCCGACCATCCAGGGGATCTTCGGCACGCCGGAGCGGTTCGGCGCCATGGTGCGCCAGGGCTATCCAATGGTCTGGCGGCCGAGCAGCGTGCGTTTCGGCGACGTGTTGCAGTCGAGCGGGCGCATCGTGCAGCCGGTCTATCTGACGGACGCGGCCGGTGCGCTCTACGTCGCGGACTACGAGATGATCAATGTCGACGGCGCATGGCAGATCAACGGCGTGACGCTCCGCCGGCCGGAGGCGCTGGGCGCCTAGAAGCGCTGCCAGAGGCTGATGCGAAACCCGGTCTCGGCCTCGCCGATCACGTTGGTGAACACGCTCGCGGCCAGATGCCGCCGCTCGCCGACGCGGACGGCGACGCTTGGGGCTATCGTGAGCTGCAGCTCGGTCATCGCCGGCGCCTCGCCGAACGTGTCGATGAAGGCGAGCCAGCGATTGCCCAGGTTGAGACCGACCGTGGCCGAGCCCTCGAAAACCGCTGTCGTCGCCGTTCCGATCTCGACCGAGAGATCGGCCGTCGCCCAGCCGTTGCCGAGCGGACTTTCAAAGCCCCGACCGACCGTGAGGAACGGGGCGATGGAGAGATCGGTTCGATCCGGGCGGACGTCGGCGCCAAGCGACGCGCCGGCGGCGATCAGCACGCCGTTCTCCCACCGATGCAGAAAGCGCCGGGCGAAGACCGCGCCGCTGCCGGTGAAGCTGCCGTCGTCCCGGCTCAGATCGCCCTGGGCACCGATCGTCCAACGCTCGGTCAGGCCGTATTCTAGGAACAGGCCGGTGCTGGTCTTTTGCGCGTCGAAGTCGGTCTGACCGATGAAGGCCGACCCGGGCGAGAGGTTTCGGCTGACGGAGAACGCGGCGAAGGTCTCGCCCACCGCGCGCGGCCAGGGACCGGCCATCGCCATCCCCGGGGCGAGGGCCGCGAACAGCAAAAGGAGCGCCCAAAGGCGGCCCCAACGCCGATGCTGGCCGTGCCAAAGCGCCGTCATCCCGTCCCCTCTCCGGCCATGCCGGACGCCGGGCGCCCCCTCCCCCACGCTGTTTACGATTGGGCCGTTAAACGGCGATTAACCCTGGTCTGCTATCCCAGCCCTCACGCGCCCGGCAGGGCTGCGTTTCCCCAAACGAGAAGCATGGTCCGATCGTCCGCGACCCCGCCGGTCCGCGCTCCCGCGCTCCTTTGCCGTCGCGCCGGGGTGCGCGATGCGGGGCCGGAAGGGTATCGACGTATGAACAAGGCCATTACCGATGGCATCATCCTGATGCCGCCCCCGTTCGAGAGCGGTCTCGACCAGTGGTCGGCCCTCGACGGACGTCCGGGCGATCCGACCTACGCCACCGACCCGCGCGGCACGCTGGTGCCGGACGACGCCGATTTCGGCGCCTGTCTCGAGCTGCAGCGCGACGGCTCCACCCAGCTGCGCTACACCGGCGAGACGCCGATCTTTCCCGGCTGCTACCTGAAGGTCTCGACTCGGGTGAAGCTGGTGGGCGGCCCGCGCCCCTCGGTCGCGATGGCCGGTTTCCCGGGTGATGCGGGTGGGTCCCAGGTGAGCGGCGTGTCGCGCCGCGGACCGGCCGTGTTCCTGGAAAACTACGGCGAGATCTACGAGGTCAGCATGATCGTCGGCAGCGGCGATCGGACCGGCGTTGACCTGGTCTGGGGCGTCGATGCCGTGTTCGGCCATTTCGGCCTCGACATCCTGTCATCGAACGGCAACGGCGCCCTGGTTCGGATCGAGTCCATCCGGATCGACGACGTCACCTCCATCTTCCATCGCAAGATGATGGACTGGGTCGACGTGCGTGATTTCGGCGCCATCGGCGACGGCGTGACCGATGACAAGGACGCCTTCGACGCCGCCGACGTGGCGGCGGACGGGCGGCAGGTGCTGGTCTCGGCCGGGACCTATTTCGTCGACCGCAACCTCACCATGTCCTCCCGCACGCGGTTCGAGGGCACGATGGTGATGCCGCAGAACGCGCGGCTGGCGCTGACCGGCGATTTCAGCTTCAACCACTACGTCGACGCCTTCGGGGACGAGACGGTGGCGCTTGAGAAGGCGCTGCAGGCGCTGATGAACTTCAGCGATCACGAGTCGCTCGACCTTGGCGGGCGGCGGATCCAGCTTACCCGTCCGATCGACGTGCGGGCGGCGGTGAACAATCAGTCCACGTTTTCCAACCGCCGGGTGCTGCGCAACGGCCAGTTGGAGGCGCTGGATTCCCCCGATTGGAACGACACCGTGGTGAACTCCACGGCGACCTACAACACCTCCAACGAAGACTACCTGACCAACGTCGCCAACATCGCCAACATCCCGGTCGGTGCCCGGATCATCGGCAACGGCGTCGGCCGGGAGGTCTATGCGCGGGAGGTCGACGTGGCGGGCGGGCGCATCCGGCTCAGCCAACCGCTCTGGGGTGTGGCCGCGAACCAGAGCTATGAGTTCCGCCGGCACAAGTACATCCTCGACTTCTCGGGCTTCAACGTGCTGCAGCGCTTCAACATCGAGGACGTGGAGTTCGCCTGCCTCGGCCGGTCCAGCGGCATCATGCTGCCGCCGGACGGCATTGCCTGGAGCATCCGCGACTGCTGGTTCCTGCGGCCGAAGAACCGCGGCATCACCTCGATCGGCGAGGGCTGCAACGGCCTGCAGATCGACCGCAACCACTTCATCTCGAACGAATCGCAGGAGTTGGTGCAGAACCGCCGGACGGTGGCCTTCAACACCAACAAGAACGACCTCAAGATCCGCAACAATCGGGCGGTGCAGTTCCTGCATTTCGGCGTGATGGCGGGGGGCGGCCACATCGTCTCCGGCAACCACTTCTTCCAGGGCGACGACGCGACCAACGGCCAGCGCTCGGCCGGTCTGGTGATGGCGAGCCGCAACACCAAATCGTCCTTCACCGGCAACTACGTCGACAATGCCTGGGTCGAGTTCTCCAACGAATACGACCACACGCCGGACGCGACGGCCGGATCGAAGCCGTTCGGCACGATGTCGATCACCAGCAACGTCTTCACCGCGGGCGACGTGCCGGACAACTTCACCTACATCCGCTTCGCGCCCTACGGCAGCAATCACCCGATCGACGGCGTGGTGGTGCAGGGCAACACCTTCAAGACCATCGGCAACAGCACGCTGGACCGGGTCGAATCCATCGACACCTCCCGCGGCACCATCGTGCATGGCGCGACGAAGAACATGACGTTCTCCGGCAATGCCTATGAGGAGGTGCGCTTCCGCACCGAGTCGCCGGCCTATGTGGCGGTGACCCGCTCCTCGCCCACCACGGTCTGGACCCTGGCGCTGGACGATAAGCTGCCGTTCAACGGCCGCGCGCTCGGCGTCGATGGTGTGTCCGCGATCGGTGCGATCACCAACGGATCGGGTCAGCCGGTCTACGAGATGCCCCATGTGCTGACCGAGCAGGGGACGAACGGCGACCAGATCTCCCTCCGCTGGTCGACGCCGGTGCGGGGCACGGTCTATCTCAGGGTGCGGAGCGACATCCCGTCGTAGCGCTTGTCCTGCGAGACTATGGGCCGATCCCGCATACCGCGGGGTCGGCTTTTTTCGTTGGCGGCGGGCCCCATGGCGCTCAGAGTCCTGGCAAACGGGGAGAGGGCCGCATGAAACGCTCCGCCATCAACCGCGTCATCGCCGAGGCGCAGGAATTCCTGGCCGCGCATCAGATGCGCCTGCCGCCCTTCGCCCATTGGTCGCCGGAGGAGATGCAGGCCCGGCGCGCCGAGATCGGCGAGATCCTCGACGGCCAGCTCGGTTGGGACGTGACGGACTACGGCTCAGACGACTTCGCCTCGGTCGGGCTCACGCTCTTCACCGTGCGGAATGGGCGGGTGGCCGACCTCGCGGCGGGCGGCGGCGGGGTCTACGCCGAAAAGCTGCTGATCTCGGGCGAGGGTCAGGTGGCGCCGATGCACCGTCATCACCGCAAGGTCGAGGACATCATCAACCGCGGCGGCGCGACCCTGGCGCTGGAGCTCTATCCCTCCACCCCCGACGGCGGCATCGACCGGGCCCAGGGCGTGCGGGTGATGACGGACGGGATCTGGCGCGAGCTCGGGCCCGGCGAGCTGCTGCGCCTCGCGCCGGGGGAGAGCGTGACGCTGACCACCGATATCTGGCACGCCTTCTGGGGCGAGGATGGCCGGGCACTGGCCGGTGAGGTCTCCACCGTGAACGACGACGCGGCCGACAACGTCTTCGAGGCCGGCGTCCCCCGCTTCACCGAGGTGGAGGAGGACGCGACGCCGATGCGGCTACTGGTCTCCGACTACGCGCGATGGCTGGGGACGTAAGGGCCTAGGGGGCTTTGCCCCCTCTCGGCCTGCGGCCGATTCACCCCCAAGGATATTTGAGCCAATGCGAAAGCTGCTGGCTCGAGGTGGAAGACAGCCAAGGCGGATCTGCTTGGCGTCGGCGCTGTTGAGCCAAGTGGGCAAGCGACGGGCCGCTACCGCATCTTCTTCTTCGACTTACCCTTGTAGGCACGGGTGCCGGGGCGGCCGGCTTGCGAGCGGCCGGCGGCCTTTTGGGCATCCTCCACCGCCTGCTCGACGGCTGACTGGCGGGCGAGGGGGTCGTCGGCCACGGTCAGCTCCACCTCCTCCAGGCGCTTGATCTCGTCGCGCAGGCGGGCGGCCTCCTCGAACTCCAGGTTCTCGGCGGCCTTCAGCATGTCCTTCCTGAGCGCGTCGAGGTGGGTGCGGAGGTTCGCGCCCACCATGGGCTTCTCGACCTTGGCGGTGACGCGGGACTGGTCCGTGTCGCCCTTCCAGGTGCCCTCCAGCACGTCAGCCACGTTCTTCTTCACTGTCTCCGGCGTGATGCCGTGGGCCTCATTGTAGGCGACTTGCTTCTCGCGCCGGCGGTTGGTCTCGCCGATGGCGCGTTCCATCGAGCCGGTGACGTGATCGGCGTACATGATGACGCGGCCCTCGGCGTTCCGCGCCGCCCGCCCGATGGTCTGGATGAGGGAGGTTTCGGAGCGGAGGAACCCCTCCTTGTCGGCGTCAAGGATCGCCACCAGCCCGCATTCCGGGATGTCGAGCCCTTCCCGCAGCAAGTTGATGCCGACCAGCACGTCGAAGGCGCCGAGGCGGAGGTCACGCAGGATCTCGATCCGCTCGATCGTGTCGATGTCGGAGTGCATGTAGCGCACCCGCACGCTTTGCTCGTGCAGGTATTCCGTCAGATCCTCGGCCATGCGCTTGGTCAGCACCGTCACCAGCGCCCGGTAGCCGTCGGCCGCGACCCGCTTCACCTCGTCCAGCAGGTCGTCGACCTGGGTCTCGACCGGGCGGATCTCCACCTCCGGATCGACGAGGCCGGTGGGGCGGATGACCTGCTCGACGAAGACGCCGCCCGAGCGCTCGATCTCCCAGGCGCCGGGCGTGGCGGAGACGAAGACGGACTGGGGCCGCATCGCGTCCCATTCCTCGAACTTCAATGGGCGGTTGTCCATGCAGGAGGGCAGGCGGAAGCCATGTTCGGCCAGCGTGAACTTTCGCCGATAGTCGCCCCGGTACATGCCGCCGATCTGCGGCACGGAGACATGGCTCTCGTCGGCGAAGACGATGGCGTTGTCGGGGATGTACTCGAAGAGCGTCGGCGGCGGCTCCCCCGGGGCCCGGCCGGAGAGGTAGCGGGAATAGTTCTCGATCCCCGCGCAGCTACCGGTGGCCTCCATCATCTCCAGATCGAAGTTGGTGCGCTGCTCGAGCCGCTGCGCCTCGAGCAGCCGCCCCTCGCCCACCAGTTGGTCGAGGCGCTGGGCAAGCTCGACCTTGATGCCCTTGATCGCCTGGGTGAGCGTCGGGCGGGGCGTGACGTAGTGGGAGTTGGCGTAGACCCGGATCTTCTCGAGCGTGCCGGTCCGCTCCCCGGTCAAGGGGTCGAATTCCTGAATGCTCTCAAGCTCCTCGCCGAAGAAGGAGAGGCGCCAGGCCCGATCCTCCAGGTGCGCCGGCCAGATCTCCAGGCTGTCGCCCCGCACCCGGAAGGCGCCGCGCTGAAACGCCTGGTCGTTCCGCCGGTACTGCTGGGCCACCAGGTTGGCCATGACGCCGCGCTGGTCGTAGCTGTTGCCGGTGATCATGTCCTGGGTCATGGCGCCGTAGGTCTCCACCGCGCCGATGCCGTAGATGCAGGAGACCGAGGCGACGATCACCACGTCGTCGCGCTCCAGGAGCGCCCGTGTCGCTGAATGGCGCATCCGGTCGATCTGCTCGTTAATCTGCGCCTCTTTCTCGATATAGGTGTCGGAGCGCGGAACGTAGGCCTCAGGCTGGTAGTAGTCGTAGTAGCTGACGAAATACTCGACCGCGTTCTCGGGAAAGAAGGTCTTGAACTCGCCATAAAGCTGCGCTGCCAGCGTCTTGTTGGGGGCGAGGATGATGGCCGGGCGCTGGGTCGCCTCGATCACCTTGGCCATGGTGAAGGTCTTGCCGGTGCCGGTGGCGCCGAGCAGCACCTGGTCGCGCTCCTCGGCCTTGAGGCCATCCACCAGCTCCTCGATCGCCACGGGCTGGTCGCCGGCCGCCTCGAACTCCGTCTGCATCACCAGGCGGCGGCCGCCCTCAAGCTTTTCCCGCTCGGGCGGCTTCGGAACGGTGACGAGCAGATCGGTTGTCATGGCGACCCTTTCAGCGCTGCTTCCTCACATCGCGCGGCGGCGAGGGCGTTTCAAGGTTAAGATCGGCTTAATCCGCAGCGGTTGTCGTCGGCGTTTTTTTGCAACCCACGGTTACATTTTAGGTTGCATCGCACTCCACCAGTCGTACACTTGGATTGCTCGAAAGGGCACCGGTTGCCGGCCGGCTACTGCACCACCCACCCCACACTCGCTCCCTCGTATCCGGCCGGCAACCAACTTTCCCTCCCCCAGACGATCCCTTGCGCGGCGACGCCCATCGCGTGCTATATCCAGCATCGCACGGGGAAAGAGGGCCATGGGCGCACGCATCTACAAGCCTGCGAAGACCGCTATGCAGTCGGGCCAGGCCCAGACCCGCGACTGGGTGCTGGAGTTCGCGCCGGCGGAGGCGACGCGAATCGATCCGTTGATGGGATGGAGCGGCTCCGGCGACACCGACCGCCAGGTTCGCCTGCGCTTCGACAGCAAGGACGCGGCGATCGAGTATGCCACTCGGCACGGCCTTGCCTATCAGGTGAGCGCCCCCCAGGCCCGCAAGCAGACGATTCGCCCGCGCGGCTATGGCGAGAACTTCGCCCATGCAAGGCGCGGCGCCTGGACCCACTGAGGGCCGGTGGCGGAAACGGTTCCCCCAGCCGGCCTATTTGGCTAGAACGCGGCGCGCCGCAGCGCCGGCCCCTTAGCTCAACTGGATAGAGCAGCGGACTTCTAATCCGCAGGTTGTAGGTTCGAGTCCTACAGGGGTCGCCAGCCGCCTTCCCATCCATCGCCGGGTCTGTCGGCCATCTCACAGATCGGGTGGCTGCCGGCCGCTATTCTGCTCCATGGGTTGGTTGCAGCGCGTGGACCGGATCGTCCGACGCGCATCCGGGAAGGCGAGTTTCAGAGATGACAAAGCGACGTTCAACGACGGCCGCTGGTCGGCCGGCAGGATCCGGTGGCTGCTGCCTGACGCTCCGCCGCTGGCTGGGTCTGGCGCGACCGCGGGCCGGATCGCATGATCGCCCGCGCCGGCGGAGCCGGTCCTGGGCGGACGAGTTGCCCCCGTCGCGTTTCGGCGCCTCGGGGCAGTGGTGAGCGATCGGCCGGCCGTCGCTTGACCTCCGCCCACCAAAGCCGCAGATCGGGGCGATGGCCGGCCCGACGAAGATCGCCACCTGCTGCTATTGCGGAACCCGTGCGGCCCTTGTGCTCGACAAGGGCCGGCACGAGCTTGCCTGTTCGGCCTGCGGCGCACCGCTCCATAGCCTGAAGCAGATCCCGAGCGGCCGGGCGGAGGGGGCCAAGCCCTCCCCCCGCCCGAAAAAGCGCGCGCCGGAATACGAGCGCCGCCGCCCCAAGAAGCGCAAGCGCAAGTCGTTCTTCGACCGCTTGGAGGACGTCTGGGACGAGATCGAGGACATCTTCGACTAGGCTCGGACACCAACAAGCCTCGGACCCTGGTCCGAACGCACGCAAAGCGCGACCGGCGCTACCAGCTTTCGCATTGGCAAAAGTATCCCCGCCGGAGGCATCCGCCGCCGCACCCTGCTCCGACACCGGCCGCGGCAGGGCCCGACCTCAGCACACCGATTGAAGCTGATCCCAGGTGAGCGAGCCCGGCACCACCGTCACCGGCACCGGCATGTCGCCGGCCATCCGCCCGGCAAGCTGGCTGACCAATGGCCCCGGCCCGTCGCCGGTGGTGCCGGCACCCAGCACCAAGACCCCGATGTCGCGATCCTCGGTGATCTGCGACAGCACCTCGGCCGCGCGCTCCCCCTCCCGCACCACCAGGTTGGGCGCGACGCCGGTCAATTCGGTAACCCGCTCGGCCATCTCGGCAAAACGGGCCTCGATCGCCTCCCGCGCCTCAGCCCGCATGATGTCGCCGACGCCGATCCAGTGCTGGAAATCCTCGGGCTCGATGATCGCCAGCACCTCCACCGCGCCCTTGGTCTTGGCGGCGCGCAGGGCCGCGAAGCGGAGCGCGTTCAGGCATTCGGGCGTGTCATCCATGACGACGAGGAACTTGCGCATCGCGCCGACCCTCCCTGGTCAGACGCGACACTCTTTCCCAATGCGTGCGCCCGCGCAACCTGGCGGTGCATGGCTCAGACGAAGGCCTGCAATCCCGTCTGGGCCCGCCCGAGGATCAGCGCGTGCACGTCATGCGTGCCCTCGTAGGTGTTGACGGTCTCGAAGTTCTGGGCGTGGCGCATCACGTGGTACTCGGCCATGATGCCGTTGCCGCCATGCATGTCGCGCGCCTCCCGCGCGATGGCGAGCGCCTTGCCGGCGTTGTTGCGCTTCATCAGGCTGACGGCCTCGGGCGCCGCGCGCCCCTCCTCCATCAGCCGGCCGAGGCGGAGGGCGCCTTGCAGGCCGAGGGCAATCTCCGTCTGCATATCGGCGAGCTTCTTCTGGAAGAGCTGGGTCTGGGCGAGCGGCCGGCCGAACTGCACCCGGTCGAGCCCGTATTGCCGCGCGAGGTGCCAGCACTCCTCCGCCGCGCCCATGGTGCCCCAGGAGATGCCGTAGCGCGCGCGGTTGAGGCAGCCGAAGGGGCCCTTCAGCCCCTGCACGTCGGGCAGCAGGGCATCCTCCCCAACCTCGACGTTCTCCATCGCGATCTCACCGGTGACCGAGGCGCGGAGCGAGAGCTTGCCACCGATCTTCGGGGCGGAGAGGCCGGGCATCCCCTTTTCCAGGATGAAGCCCCGGATCTTGCCATCATGGGCGTCTGATTTGGCCCAGATGACGAAGACATCGGCGATCGGCGCGTTCGAGATCCACATCTTGGTGCCGCTGATGCGGTAGCCGTCCGCCGTCTTCTCCGCCCGGGTCTTCATGCCCCCGGGGTCGGAGCCCGCCTCGGCCTCCGTCAGTCCGAAACAGCCGATCAATGTGCCGGCGGCGAGGCCCGGCAGGTACTTCTGGCGCTGCGCCTCGGTCCCGTAGGCGTGGATCGGGTACATCACCAGGGAGGACTGCACCGACATCATGGAGCGGTAGCCCGAATCGACCCGCTCGATCTCCCGCGCCACCAGGCCGTAGGTGACGTAGCCGGCGCCGAGCCCGCCATAGCCCTCCGGGATCGTGGTGCCGAGCAGGCCCATCGACCCCATCTCGGCAAAGACCTCGGGCTCCACCGTCTCGTTCAGGTAGGCCTCGGTCACGCGCGGGCGGAGCTTTTCGTCGGCGAAGGCGCGGGCGCTTTCGGCGATGCTCCGCTCCTCCGGCGTCAGTTGATCGGAGAGGAGGAACGGATCCTCCCAGGTGAAGCCGGCAAGTTCGGGGCCAAAGCCCTCTCGGCTGGCGTCCTTCATGTCATCTCCTCCCGCGTTCGACCGGAGATATGTGGCAGCATGGCGGAGAAATCCATGCCCTCACCGCCATGCTGCTCGACAAACGCACGGTAAAGGGCGAGGGCATGGGCGCCGAGGGGGGTCGCGGCATTCACGCCCTCGGCCGCCTCCTGCGCCAGGCCGAGGTCCTTCTGCATCAGCTCGGCCGCAAAGCCTGGTTTGTAGTCATTGTCGGCCGGGCTCTCGGGCCCGACGCCCGGGGCGGGGCAATAGGCGTTCATCGTCCAGGAATAGCCCGACGAGGTCGAGACCACGTCGAACATCTTCTGCCGGTCGAGGCCGAGCTTGTCGGCAAGCGCAAAGGCCTCGCAGGTCACGATCATGGTGACGCCAAGGATCATGTTGTTGCAGATCTTCGCGGCCTGGCCGTTGCCCGCGGGGCCGCAATGCACCGCCTTCTGCCCCATGATCTCGAAGAGCGGCAGAGCTTTCGCGAACGCCGCTTCTGAGCCCCCGGCCATGAACGTGAGAGTGCCGGCCGCCGCACCGCCGATGCCGCCCGAGACCGGAGCGTCGACCGGCAGCAGGCCCGCCGCCTCCGCCTCCGCCGCGACGGCCCGGGCACTCTCGACGTCCGCCGTCGAGCAGTCGAGGAAGAGCGCCCCCGGCGCCATGGCCGGCACGATCTCGGCGGCGACGGCGCGGAGGATGCGGCCGTCGGGCAGCATGGTGATGACGGCCTCGGCGGCGCCCGCAGCCTCCGCCGCTGATCCGGCGCGCGCGACGCCCTCGACCGCAACGCCCGAGACGTCGAAGCCCGTCACCTCGTGCCCCGCCGCCACCAGGTTCCGCGCCATCGGCGCGCCCATATTGCCGAGCCCGATGAAGCCGATCTTCATATCCGATCCCTCCCCGTTTCGGATGTCATCGCAGGATTGGCGCAGTCTCGCCAGTCTGCGAGGACGGAAAGAGACGAATGCCTCCGGCGGGGATATTTGGGCCAGCAAGAAAGGAACTTCTTGCTGGCCGAAGTATCCCGGGGTGAATTGCTCCAGAGGAGCAAGAGGGGCAGCGCCCCTCACCCCAGCGCCAGGTCTCCGTCCGGCAGCGGCGCCAGCATCGCGCTCACCCGGTCCGGGGTCAGGCCCTCGACAGAGGCGGCGGACCATTGCGGCGAGCGGTCCTTGTCGATCACGGCGGCGCGGATGCCTTCGAGGAAGTCGCCATACTCCATGCACCGCGCGACGAAGCGGTATTCGCGCCGGAGCGCCGCCGCGACCCCCGGCTCCCTCTGCGCTGCCCGGATCGTGTGCAGCGCGCAGGCAATGGAGAGGGGAGAGCCCCGGCGGATCGCCTTCGCCGCCGCCCCGGCCCAGTCGGCCTCCGGAAGCTGGGCGAGGATCGCCGCCGCATCGCCGCTGGCGAAGGCGGCGTCGACTGCTTCGCGCCTTGCTGCGAGCTCACCAGGCGGGGGATCGGCGGCGGCCATCACGATGGCGGCGGGATCGCCCGCCTCCGCCGCCTCTTCCAGCACCGAAGCAAGCCGCGCGGCAGGCACGAAGTGATCGGCGAAGCCCGCCAGGATCGCGTCGGCCGGCCCCATCCGCGTGCCGGTCAGGCCGAGATAGGCCCCGAGATGCCCGGGCGCCTGCGCCAGCAGGTGCGACCCGCCCACATCCGGGATCAGCCCGATGCCGCATTCCGGCATCGCCACCTGGGTGGTCTCCGTCACGATCCGGTGGGAGCCGTGGGCGGAGATGCCGACGCCGCCGCCCATGACAAAACCCTGCATCGCCGCGACGTAGGGTTTCGCGTAGCCCGCGATCAGGGCGTTCAGCCGATATTCATCGGCCCAGAAGCGCTGGCCATAGGCGAAGTCGCCGGCCCGCCCGGTCTCATAGAGCTTCTGGATGTCACCCCCGGCGCAGAAGGCGCGGTCGCCCGTGGCATCGACGATGACGAGGGCGACGGCTGGGTCCTCCGCCCAGGCGCGCAGCACCCGCTCCATCTCCAGCGCCATCTCGTGGGTCAGCGCATTCAGTGCATCCGGCCGGTTGAGCGTGATGCGCCCGGCGCGGTCCTCGACCCGGGCGATCAGATCGCTCATGCGGGCTCGGCCAGTAGCGACCGGGCGACGATGACGCGCATGATCTCGTTCGTGCCCTCGAGGATCTGGTGCACGCGCAGATCCCGCACGATCTTCTCGATGCCGTAGTCCGAGAGGTAGCCATAGCCGCCGTGCAGCTGCAGGGCGTCGTTCGCCACGTCGAAGGCCGCATCGGTAACGAAGCGCTTGGCCATGGCGCAGTGCTTGGTCGCATCGGCCGCCCCCTGATCGAGCTTCCACGCCGCCTGATGCAGGAAGACGCGGGCGGCCTGAAGCTGGGTCTCCATATCGGCCAGCCGGAACTGCAGCGCCTGGAAGTCGTTCAGCGCCTGACCAAACGCCTTCCGCTCGCCCATGTAGCGCCGCGCGGCATCGAGGGCCGCCTGGGCGCCGCCCAGCGCCGTTGCCGCAATGTTGAGGCGCCCGCCGTCGAGCCCCGCCATGGCGTAGCGAAAGCCCGCACCCTCCTCCCCCAGCAGGTTCTCCGCGGGCACCTCGCAGGCGTCGAGCTGCACCTGGGCGGTCGGCTGGGCGCGCCAGCCCATCTTCTTCTCCTCCGCCCCGAAGGAGAGGCCGGGCGACCCCGCCTCCACCAGGAGGCAGGAGATGCCGCGGGGCCCGTCCTCCCCCGTCCGGCTCATCACCAGATAGACTTCGGAGTAGCCGCCGCCGGAGATGAAGGCCTTGGTCCCCGTCAGCCGCCAGCCGGCATTCGTCCGCTCCGCCCTTGTGCGGAGCGCCGCGGCGTCGGAGCCCGATCCAGGCTCCGTCAGGCAGTAAGAGGCGACCTGATCGAAGGCGCAAAGCGCGGGCAGGCGTGCGGCCCGCATCGCGTCCGAGCCGAAGCGGTCGATCATCCAGGCGCACATGTTGTGGATGGAGATGAAGGCCGCGACCGACGGGCAGGCTTTGGCCAACGCCTCGAAGATCATTGCCGCGTCGAGCCGGCTGAGGCCGGAGCCGCCATGGGCCTCCGCCACGTAGATGCCGCCGAGGCCGAGGCTGCCGGCCTGGCGCAGCACCTCGCGCGGGATCGTGCCCATCTCCTCCCACGCCTGGGCGTTGGGGGCGATGGCGTCCTGGCCGAACCCCTCCGCCATCTCGACAATCGCCCGCTGCTCCTCCGTCAGTGCGAAGTCCATGCCGCTCCTCCTCCTTCAGGAACCGTCTCTTGCTTCAGTGTTGAACACTACGAACTCCCGCAAGAGTCCCTTGGCCTCAAGGATGGCATCTACATGCAAAATCGTGGAACCTGATCCCCTACAAGAGACGGCGATTGCACCAGACTGCACCGTGTAGACTGCGGTGAAGTTCTTGCCCTTTGGATCAATCGTCACATTACGACTCTCCGATGGCTCTCTCGCTACTTTTTGTATGTGTCCCAAACCTGCTCTGCCGCGCGAATAGCCTTTTGATCCGCAGACTTGCCCTCTAAGTACCTCTTCAAGCCCTGCCAAGACCGAAAATGCTCCGGAAAGTCTGCATCGTCCAAGGCATCTCGTGCAAAATCACCCCCGGGAGATTCGTCTTCTTTCCAGGCGATCAAATATTTTTTGAATTTCATCACATTCTCCATTTTTGTTTATAACTAATACGTAAATTAAATATCGAAAATTTAATTTCAATATATGAAATCGATCTAGTATAGACGCTCACAGCCCCTCCCGGAACTCGGCGATCAGGGCGGCGACCACGACGCGGAGGGCGGCCTCGTCATCCTCGCCCTTCGCCTTCGCCTCGGCGAAGACCCGGCGCTGGCGGTCGGCGGAGGTGCCTTCGGCCGCGATCCGGCGCAGACCCTCCACCTCCGCCATCGAGCCGAGCGCCGCGGCATCCTCGGCGATCAGGCCCAGCAATTCCTCGACCAACACGTCGAACGGCTCGATCTCGCCCCGGCCGAAGTCGATCAACCCCTCGCCCACGCCGTAGCGCTGGGCGCGCCAGCGGTTCTCGTCGATCAGGAAGCGGTCGTAGGCGCGCCAGCGCTGGTTCCGGGTCTTCAGCCGCCAGAGCATGCGCAGAATCGCCTGGGTGGCGGCGGCCAGCGCCAGCGTGTCCTCGAGCCGGGGAGAGACGTCGCAGATCCGGCTCTCCAGCGTCGGGTAGCTGTGCGAGGGCCGCAGGTCCCACCAGATCTTCGAGGTGTCCTCGATAATCTGCAGATCGACCAGCACGTTGGTCACCCGCTCGTACTCCGCCCAACTCCAAAAGAGCGGTGGCAGACCGGTGCGGGGCAGATTGTCGAAGACCGTCAGCCGGTAGGAGGCGAGGCCCGTGTCGCGCCCCTGCCAGAAGGGCGAGGAGGTCGAGAGCGCCAGGAGGTGCGGTAGGAAGTAGCTCATCTGCGGCATCAGATCGAGGCGGAGCGCATCGCCCGTCGCGCCTTCGCCGAGCCCGACATGCACGTGCATGCCGCAGATCAGCAGGCGCTGGGCGACACCCGCCATGTCGCGCTCCAGATCGTGGTAGCGCTCCTTGTCGGTCTTCTGCTGCTCCTTCCAGTCAGCCAAGGGGTGGCAGGAGGCGGCGATGGGCGCGAGGCCGTGGCGCGCCGCCTCCTCCGCCACGGTGGCGCGCAGGCGGCGGAGATCGTCGCGCGCCTCCGCGATGCCGGCGCAGACCTTGGTGCCGATCTCGATCTGGCATTGCAGGAACTCGGGCGAGACCTGCCCCTCGAGCCGCGCCGCGCAGGCCTCCATCAAGCCGTCAGGCGCCTCGGCGAGCGCGAAGCTCTCGGCATCGACGAGGAGATATTCCTCCTCGATCCCGATGGAGAAGGGCGGCGCCTCAGCCACTCAGTTCATCGTGGGAATCGCCCAAGCAAAAGTCGAACTGCATGATCGCGCTCCGTCTGCCGCAGACCCAAAAGTCGTACGCCACACTGGCCATGTCTTCAGTCCACCAGCAAGTCCGGGGCGCGATCTATGGCAATCGAAAACGCGTTCGTTAGCGGCTCATGTGGATCCAAAACGTCGTACGTGCCCGGCGGCTGCGGCAGGTGCACGCCGCACCGCTCACCGTTCTGGCGCCGCCTGAGACGTCGATAGAGCTCATGCCAAGCGCCCGCCCAGGCAAGGGCACCCAGGTCTCTGAGCTTCGTCGTTCGCTCGATGTCTGCCCATACTCGGGCCACGACGTCTTCAGCCGTGACGCGCTGCGCCACGCTCTCGGCAGCTTCAAGGGCCGCCTTCAAACCGGCTCCAAAGCAGTCCTCCGCGTCACCTCGCAGCGTTTGCCACTGGCCGGGGCTGCGATATTCAAAACCGAGAATCTGACGATCGAGCGCGGCAAGTTCGGCGGGCCGGACGCGGACGAGCACCTCGGCAGCGTAGCGGCCGTTCCCGTACCATCTCGGCTCGATCCCGCCCCATAGCAGGAGGTCGCCCCGCGTGCGCCTGATGGCAATGTGGTGGCGGGGTTCCTCGCCGATCCCTCTCCAAGTGTCGTCCTGCCAGCCGAGAGACGTGTAGGTCTCGCGGATCTTCGGCTTGATGAAGCCCGCCAACGCTCAGTTCATCGTGGGGATGGAGAAATCGGCGCCTTCCTTCACGCCCGAAGGCCAGCGGGCCGTCACGGTCTTGGTGCGGGTGTAGAAGCGGAAGGCGTCGGGCCCGTGCTGGTTCAGGTCGCCGAAGGCCGATTTCTTCCAGCCGCCGAAGGTGTGGTAGGCGAGCGGCACCGGGATCGGCACGTTCACCCCCACCATGCCGATATTCACGCGGTTGACGAAGTCGCGCGCCGTGTCGCCGTCGCGGGTGAAGATCGCGGTGCCGTTGCCGTATTCGTGGTCCATGGCGAGGCCCAGCGCCTCCTCATAGGAATTGGCGCGGACGGTGGAGAGCACGGGGCCGAAGATCTCCGTCTTGTAGATGTCCATGTCGCGCGTGACGTGGTCGAACAGGCAGGCACCGACGAAAAAGCCGTCCTCGTAGCCCTGCATCTTGAAGCCACGCCCGTCGACGGCGAGGGTCGCGCCCTCCTCCACGCCCCGGTCGACGAGGCCGAGGACGCGGCGCTGTGCCTCGCCCGTGACCAGGGGGCCGAAGTCGACGTCATTGCCGGCGGTGTAGGGCCCGATCTTCAGCGCCTCGACCCGCGGGGCGAGCTTTTCGATGAGCCGGTCCGCCGTCTCCTCCCCCACCGGCACGGCGACGGAGATCGCCATGCAGCGCTCGCCCGCCGCGCCGTAGCCGGAGCCCACCAGTGCGTCCACCGCCTGGTCCATATCGGCGTCGGGCATGACGATCATGTGGTTCTTCGCGCCGCCGAAGCACTGCACGCGCTTTCCGTGGGCGCAGCCGCGCTCGTAGATATATGCGGCGATGGGCGTGGAGCCGACGAAGCCGATCGCCTCGATCCCGGGATGTTCAAGGATGGCGTCGACCGCCTCCTTGTCGCCGTTCACCACTTGCAGAATGCCGGGGGGGAGGCCCGCCTCCTCCATCAGCTCGGCCAGCATCATAGGGACGGAGGGGTCGCGCTCGCTCGGCTTCAGGATGAAGGCGTTGCCGGCGGCGATGGCGGGGCAGAACTTCCACATCGGGATCATGGCTGGGAAGTTGAAGGGCGTGATGCCGGCCACGACGCCGAGGGGCTGGCGCATGGAGTACATGTCGATGCCCGGCCCGGCGCTGTCGGTGAACTCGCCCTTCAGCAGGTGCGGCGCGCCGATGCAGAACTCGGCGACCTCCAGGCCGCGGATCACGTCGCCCTTGGCGTCGGGGATGGTCTTGCCGTGCTCGCGGGAAAGGGCCTCGGCCAGTTTCTCCATATCGCGGTTGAGGAGGCGGACGAACTCCATCATCACCCGGGCGCGGCGCTGCGGGTTGGTGGCGCCCCATTCGGGCTGCGCCTCCGCCGCGCGGGCGACGGCGGCGTCGAGCTCGGCGGCCGAGGCGAGCGGCACACGCGCCTGCACCTCGCCCGTCGCGGGGTTGTAGACGTCGGCGAAGCGGCCTGAGGTGCCCTTCACCCGCGCGCCGCCGATATAGTGCGTCAACTCTTCCGTCATGGCCGCTCCTCCCCGATACGCCGTTTCCAGCGGTATATCGCGGCCCTGGGCGGGAGGGAACGCCTCGTGGATCGCGGTGAGGGGAGCTTCGCGGTTGGGGCGCCTGCCGCGGCGGAGAGGTCCCGGATCAAGTCCGGGACGGCGTGGGTTGCGCCATCGCGATAACTCTTTGGGGGTCGGGGCCGCCCTGTGTTTCCGCACCGCCGCGGCCCTCGAGCCGGGGCCTCTCCGCTGCGGGGAGGGCGAGGTCCCGGACCAAGTCCGGGACGGCGTGGGTTGCGGGCGATTGGGTCCTCTCCCAGGACGCGCGGCTTTTTTTTGCACCGCCCCGGCCCCCGAGCCGGGGCCTCGCCCCCCGCGGGAAGCGTCAAAGGCGGTCGAGGGTGGCGTACCAGAGCATGGCCAGGGCGAGGAGCGGCGGGCGGAACGTGCCACCGCCGGGGAAGGCGGGCGTCGGCACGGCGGCCATCCGGTCGAAGTCCGCCGTCTCACCGCCAATCGCCTCGGCCAGCAGCTTGCCCGCCAGCGTCGCCATCGCCACCCCATGGCCGGAATAGCCGGCGGCCGACCAGATGCCGGGCCGGGGTCGGGCAAAATGCGGCATCCGCGAGCGGGTGATGCCGAGCGTCCCGCCCCAGGCATAGTCGATCCGAACATCGCGCAGCTGGGGAAAGACCCTGGACATCGGCCGGCGCACGAAGCCCCCGATGTCGGCGGGAAAGCGGTAGCCATAGGTCTCGCCCCCGCCGAAAAGCAGCCGGCCGTCGGCGGAGAGGCGGAAGTAGTTCACCACGAACCGGCTGTCGGCGACGGCGATGTCCTCGGCGATGATCTCCCGCGCCCGCTCCCCCAGGGGCTCGGTCGCCGCGATGAAGTTGTTGATCGGCATGACCCGGGCGCCCACCTCCGGCAGCAGATCGCCGTGATAGCCGTTGGTGGCGAGGATCAAGGCGTCAGCCGTGACCTCTCCGGTGCTGGTCGCCACCCTGATCGCGCCTGGGTCGATGCGCTCGACGCGGCTCTCCTCATGCAGTGTGGCGCCCGCCCGTTCGGCCGCCGCAGCCAGGCCCAGGGCGTAGTTCAGCGGATGCAGATGCCCGGCATCGCGGTCGAGGACGCCGGCGTGGTAGTCCGGTGAACCGACCAAGGCCCGCGTCGCCGCCCGGTCGAGGATTTCGAGATGCTGGTAGCCGTAGCGCTCCTTCAGGTGGTCGGCATAAGCGCGGAGGCCATCTGCGTAGCGCGCGCGGTGGACGACGTTCAAGATGCCCGGGCGGAGGTCGCAGTCGATGCGGTGGCGGGCAATCAGGTCCTTCGCGAGGCGCTTGGCGTCCTCCGCCAGATGCCAGAGGGCGCGGGCTTGCGCCTCGCCGAGCCGCGCCTCGAGCGTCCGCTGATCCACCCGCTGGGCCGAGCCGAGTTGCCCGCCGTTCCGCCCCGAGGCGCCCCAGCCGACGCGGTGCGCCTCGAGCAGCACCACATCCGCCCCGGCCTCAGCTAGATGCAAGGCGGCGGAGAGGCCGGTATAGCCGCCGCCGACGATGCAGACATCGGCGCGGCGCGCGCCCTCCAGCGCCGGCCGCTCGGGCGCAGGGTTGGCCGTGGCGGCGTACCAGGAGGCCGGGTAGGTCCCCCGCCGGTCATTGGCGGTCAGAAGGTCCATGGGGCGCGCATCATGCCACGGGAATTGGGCGCCGGCACCGCGACCTCAACCGGCGGTGAAGAGGCCCTGGTCCTTGGCCTCCGCCATCGCCTCGTCGAGGCTTTGCCAGGCCCGGGCTGCGAGCATCTCGATCTCATCGGCCGCGATGATCAGCGGCGGCGAAATGATCATCTTGTCGCCCACATGGCGCATCACGAGGCCGTTGGCGAAGCAGCGCTCGCGGCAGATCAGCCCGACCTCCCCCGGCGCGGCGAAGGCGGCGCGGGTGGTCTTGTCCGGCGTCAGCTCCAGCGCGCCCATCAGGCCGACCATGCGCGCCTCCCCCACCATCGGATGCTCAGCGAGGGTCGCCCAGGCGGTCTGCATCAGCGGCGCGGTCTCAGAGGCGACCCGGGCGACGATGCCCTCTTCGTCGAGGATCCGCAGGTTCTCGAGCGCAACGGCAGCGGCGACGGGATGGGCCGAGTAGGTGTAGCCGTGGAAGAACTCGCCCGCGCCCGCGATCACCTCGGCCACGCCTTCGCGCAGGATCGAGCCGCCGATGGGTTGGTAGCCGGACGACAGGCCCTTGGCGATGGTGATGATGTCGGGGTCGAGGGCGTAGGTCTCCGACCCCCACCAGGCGCCAGTGCGGCCGAAGCCGGTGATGACCTCGTCGGCGATCAGCAGGATCTCGCGCTCCCGGCAGATCCGGGAGATCTCGGGCCAGTAGCTCTCGGGCGGGATGATGACGCCGCCCGCGCCCTGGATCGGCTCGGCGATGAAGGCGGCGACGCGGTCCTCGCCGATCTCCTCGATCGCCGCCTCGAGCTCCCGGGCCCGGGCGAGGCCGAAGTCGGCCCGATCCATCTCCCCGCCCTCGGCCCACCAATGGGGCTGGCCGATATGCTGGATGTCGGGGATTGGCAGGCCGCCTTGCCCATGCATCGGAGCCATGCCGCCGAGGCTCGCGGCACCAACGGTCGAGCCGTGATAGGCATTCTGCCGGGCGATGATGACGCGCTTCTCCGGCTTGCCGCGGGCCGCCCAATAATGGCGCGCCAGGCGGATGTTGGTGTCATTGGCCTCAGAGCCCGAGCCGGCGAAAAAGACCCGGGCCTTGTCCCCGGGCGCGAGGCCAGCCAGCCGCTCCGCCAGTGCCACGGCCGGAGGATGGGTCGTCTGGAAGAAGGTGTTGTAGTAGGGGAGCGCGCGCATCTGGCGGTAGGCGGCCTCCGCCAGCTCCGCGCGGCCATAACCCACGTTCACACACCAAAGACCGGCCATGCCGTCGAGGATGCGGTTGCCGTCGCTGTCGGTCAGCCAGGCCCCCTCGGCCGCCACGATGACCCGGGCGCCCTTGGCGGCAAGCGCGGCAGCGTCGGTGAAGGGATGCAGGTGGTGCGCGGCATCGGCCGCCTGCATCGCGGCTGTCGGGGGATGGTTGAGGGTCAGCGACATGGCGGGCTCCGGCACTCCTGCCAGAGGCTTACCCGATTGGCGGGCGGAGGCAATCCGGGGGCTAGCCCCCGGACCCCCAGGATATTTCTGCCAATGCGAATGGGGAAAGGGTTCTTTCGCAGTGATAGAAATATCCCCGCCGGAGGCTCCCGCTACGGCCGCATTTGGAGCGCCGGGACGGAGGGCTTTCGCCCGCGGCGCGCCCGGCCTATATCGCGCGCATGGCAGAGCAGCAGTTTCCCGGCTGGCACGGCACCACGATCATCGGCGTTCGCAAGGGCGGCGAGGTCGTGGTCGCGGGCGACGGGCAGGTGAGCCTCGGCCAGACGGTGATCAAGGGCACGGCGCGCAAGGTGCGGCGCCTCTCGCCCGGGGGCCACGACGTGGTGGCGGGCTTCGCCGGCTCGACCGCCGACGCCTTCACCCTGCTCGAGCGGCTGGAGACGAAGCTTGAGGCGGCGCCGGGTCAGCTCATGCGGGCCTGCGTGGAGCTCGCCAAGGACTGGCGGACCGACAAGTACCTGCGCAACCTCGAGGCGATGCTGATCGTGACCGACGGCACGGACCTCTACGTCGTCACCGGCGCGGGCGACGTGCTGGAGCCCGAGCACGGCATCGCCGCCATCGGCTCCGGCGGCAACTTTGCCTTGGCCGCGGCCCGGGCGCTGGCCGACACCGACCTCGACGCCGAGACCGTCGCCCGCCGGGCCTTGGTGATCGCGGCGGAGATCTGCGTCTACACAAACGGCACCCTCACGGTGGAAACGATCGGGGCCGGAACCGCGTGAGCGGCGCCTGGATCATGCTGCTGCTTGCCGGCCTCTTCGAGATCGGCTTCGCGGTCGCCTTGAAGGCGTCGGACGGCTTCGCCCGCCTGGTGCCGACGGCGATCTTCGCGGCCTGCGCCTTCATCTCATTCTCGCTGCTCTCCCGCGCGGCCCAGGTGATCCCGATCGGCACGGCCTATGCGGTCTGGACCGGCATCGGCGCCGCGGGAACCGCCATCATCGGCATCGTCGCCTTCCGCGAGGGGGCCGATCCCTGGCGCCTCTTCTTCATCTTCACCCTGATCGCCTCCGTGGTCGGGCTGAACCTCGTGTCGTCGAAGTAGCGCGGCACAATCCGGGAGATCCCATGACCGACCTCACGCCGCGGGAAATCGTCTCGGAGCTGGATCGCTTCATCATCGGGCAGAAGGAGGCGAAGCGGGCCGTGGCCGTGGCGCTCCGCAACCGCTGGCGACGCCGGCGGCTCACCCCGGAGATGCAGGCGGAGGTCTATCCCAAGAACATCCTGATGATCGGGCCCACCGGCGTCGGCAAGACGGAGATCAGCCGCCGCCTCGCCAAACTCGCCAAGGCGCCGTTCCTGAAGATCGAGGCCACGAAGTTCACCGAGGTCGGCTATGTCGGCCGCGACGTGGAGCAGATCATCCGCGATCTCGTGGAGCAGGCCATCGTCATGGTGCGCGAGGACCGGCGCGAGGCGGTGAAGACCAAGGCGCACGAGGCGGCGGAGGCGCGGGTGGTCGAAGCGCTCGCCGGGGAGGGCGCGCGGGAGCAGACGCGGGAGATGTTTCGCCGCCAGCTCCGCGACGGCTCCCTCGACGACAAGGAAATCGAGCTCGAGGTTGCCGACCAGTCCAACCCCTTCCCGATGATGGAGATCCCGGGCCAGCCCGGCATGATGGGCGGTGGCGTCAACCTCGGCGATCTCTTCGGCAAGGCCTTCGGCGGCCGCCGGGTGCGCCGGCGCCTGACGGTCGCGCAGTCCTACGAGGTGCTGATCGCGGAGGAGGCCGACAAGCTGCTGGATCAGGAGGCGTTGACCCGCGACGCCATCACCGCGGTGGAGGAGAACGGCATCGTCTTCCTCGACGAGATCGACAAGGTCTGCGCCCGGGCCGAGACCCGCGGGGCGGACGTAAGTCGGGAGGGGGTGCAGCGCGATCTGCTGCCGCTGATCGAAGGCACGACGGTGACGACCAAGCACGGGCCGGTCCGCACCGACCACATCCTCTTCATCGCCTCCGGCGCCTTCCACATCGCCAAACCCTCCGACCTGCTGCCGGAACTCCAGGGCCGCCTGCCGATCCGGGTGGAGCTTCGGGCGCTGACGGAGGCGGATTTCGTCCGCATCCTGACCGAGACCGACAACGCGCTCACCGGTCAGTACGCGGCGCTCATGGCGACGGAGGAGGTGACGGTCAGCTTCACCGAGGACGGCATCGCCGCCCTCGCCCGGATCGCCGCCGAGGTCAACAAATCGGTGGAGAACATCGGCGCCCGCCGCCTGCAGACGGTGATGGAGCGCGTCTTCGAAGACCTCGCCTTCACCGCCCCCGACCGCTCCGGCGAGGCGGTGACGGTCGACGCGGCGCTGGTGGAGCAGGAACTCGGAGAGCTGGCGAAGTCGGTGGACGTCAGCAGGTATGTGCTTTGAGGCGCATTGCTCACCGCTATGGTTGCAGGATATAGTTGAGATATGGTCCCGATGATCCCACAACCTTCGCCTGCCGGCGACGCCGCTCCAGACGACTACGACGCGTGGTTGGCGGAAGAAATCGCAGCTGGCCTTGCCGAGCTTGATGCCGGCGATGGGGTTCCTGCAGCGGATGTCTGGACCGCACTCGGGCTCGATTGAGGATTGTCTTCGCGCCGCGGGCGATCCGCCGGCTTCGTGAAATCCAGTCCTACATCGCTCTCGACAATGCTGGCGCCGCCTTCAGGATCGCAGTGCGCATCCGCCAGACGATTGAACTTCTAGCCGACCATCCGAAGCTGGGCCGTGACTGGGACGGCCGAAGCCGGGCGCTCCTCGTCTCAGGTCTGCCTTACCGGGTTCACTACCGGATCGACGAAGCGCGGCAGACCGTAGAGATCATAACGATCGCCCATACAAGCCAGTTGCCACCGCGACTGAAGCAGGAATAAATAAAAATTCCTGATTACAGATTGAATTCTTGATCCTTGTTCACTACTTCCCGAAAACCCTCATTTGCGGGGGAGAAAGAGAGAGTTTCATGGAAGCTTTTTTGGACTCCCCAGACCTGACGGGTGGCGGTTCGTGACGCCGTCGGGCACCCAGAATGGGGTCGAACGGGTATAGGCTGAAAAGAGCGCCAACATGCACGAACGTGTTGGACCGTGAATTGGGCTGCGGCGGTGCCGCGACCCATCGCGCAGGGTCCGGAAACGGGCAACTCTGCGGAGGTGGTGGGTTCCCAACCTGACGGATAAAGCTGAGGCGTGGCGCTTGGGCGCCTACGCGTGTGAGAGCAATCGGAAGCGCTCTTCCGGCTCGCCGCGATGGCTTGCCGAACCGCTGCCGGAGCTTGAACGAGCGCGATCGGGAGCGCGCGCCGTGCCCACCTTGTTGGAGAAAACGTCCGGCTCTCTTGACGCTCGCACCGTCCTTCGTTCCTTGTGCCGCACTCGGACAGGGTGCGGTGCTTGATCGTCTTCCCAGGATCGAAGGCCCAGAGTTAGGTAAACTCTACTCCCGCGCTTCGGCGAAGTCGTCGGTGTAGGTGAGGTCGTAGATGTGCCCGCCGTCGTTGAGGCGGGCGAAGGTGAAGGTGAAGGTGAAGGTGCAGAAGACGAAGCTGCGCTCGCCATAGTAGGCCGCGTACACGTGTGTCTCAAAGCTCTCGCCGCGATCGACGGGCGACCCGGCCCGCCGCCGACGAGGCGCCGAAGCGTCTAGACCGGCCTGGGTGACTGGTGCGTGGCGGCGCGGCTTTACTCGCCCAGCCTGCAGACCTGGTACATGTTGCCGCTGACCTGGATGCGCGCCTCGGGTTTGCCTGTCATACGCGCCAACAGATCGTCGTAGGTGCGACGATCCTGCATCTCGCAGGCGAAATAGGCGAACGTGGAGAGGTTCCAGTCGGCCGGGTAGACGTCGACGACATCGTAGATCCCGGCCCGCATCAGCGGCCAATCGACCGGATGGCGCTCGAAGAAATCTCGGCGCTCACCGACCTGCCAGAGGTACCAGTAGCTGCGAGCGTAAAGGCCGGCCCCATCCGTTTCCCGCGTCGCCTCGACGCTGATGCGCGCGCGCTCGTCAAGTTCGGACGGACTGCCGTACCAGCGCGGTGTGTAGTAGAACAGGGCGTGGAAATGCAGCTGGTAGTAGCGCGGATGGCGCTCCAGCGCCTCGGCGACGAAGCGATCGAAGATCAATCGACTGGTGCCGGCCGCCAAGTGCACCTCGACCATCAGCGCCCACCAGGCAGGATCGTTCACGGCCAGATGGCGGTTGGCCTCCAGGTGGTTGATGGCCTTCGCAGTCCACTCCCGAAAGCCCTGCCAGGCCGGTCGCGACACGGTGTTGGCAAATCCGTTGCCGCGGACGGCCCAGGCGATTCTGTGCAGAAGATAGCCCTCGGCAACGATGCGCGTGGAGGAGCTTGGCGCGGCCTCGGCCCAGCGCTCCAGCCGATCCTCGAGCACGGCCCGGCGTGGATCGTCGGGTCCCTCGACCCAAAAGGTGCCCTCGAGGGCCCAGTGCATCACCGTGAGCCGCCAGAGGCCGCTCGACGTGCGCGTCTCCTCCTCCCGCCAGGTCGCCGCGAGCCTCTCGATCTCGTCGAACGCGTCCGCTTCGACCAGCGCCATCACCCGCTCGCGTATCTTGGCGCGTTCGGCAAGCTCTTCAGCCTGCGCAGACAGCGGCGCGGTCAGCAACAGGACGAGACAGGGGAGTAGCCAGCGCATGGGACGATCCTGTGGCGCGTCTTCTCAGACGCAGTTCTTCAGCAGCGAACCCTGCCCTATGGCGCTCGGCACGCTATCGGGCTGGAGCTTCTGCAGTGCCACTATAATCCGGCAGGCGGCGCCCATGCGTTAACGCGGGATCGGACACCTGAAGCAAGGCGACGCCATGACAGCGCCGGACGCGCCAGGAAGCCGCGCCCTTGCCCTACTCCCGCGCTTCGGCGAAGTCGTCGGTGTAGGTGAGGTCGTAGATGTGCCAGCCGTCGTCGAGGCGGGCGAAGGTGAAGGTGTAGAAGACGAAGCTGCGCTCGCCGTAATAGGCCGCGTACTGATGGGTCTCGAAGCTTTCGCCCAGCATCTCGGTCTCTAGGTGGTCGACGTAGAGCGCCGGCTCCTCGCCCAGGGCCTGTTTCAGGGGCATCACCGTCAGCATCACGTCGTCGTGCATCTCCGGGCCGAGGGTGCCGTCGAGTTGTTCCTGCAGGCTGGTGAGCTGCCCGGTCTCGATCGCTTCGACGGCGCTGGCGAGCCAGGCCTCGCGGTCGGCGATCGGCTCGTCGGCCAGGGCGACGGAACCACTGGCCAGGGTGAAGAGGACGGGAAGGACGGCGCGCATGGGAAACCTCCGACAGGATTGCTGAGAGCAGTCCTAAGCCCTCAGCTCGCGCCCGCCCAATCAACTCTTCCGAGAGTGGCGCATCGCCACCGCGACGGGCGGACGCTCAGGCCGCATCCTCCGCCGCGTCGGCCCGGGCCCCCTCCCAGGCCAGGATCGCGCGCTTCACCGGCAGGCCCCAATGGTAGCCGCCGAGGGCGCCGGATTTGCGAAGCGCGCGGTGGCAGGGGATCAGGAAGCTGATCGGATTGCGCCCGACCGCGGTGCCCACGGCCCGGCTGGCCTTGGGGTTGCCGATGGCCCGTGCGATCTCGGAGTAGCTGGTGACGTGGCCCGAGGGGATCTGCAGCAGCGCCTCCCACACCTTGATCTGGAAGGGCCCGCCGATCAGGTGCAGCCGGGTCTCGCCCCCGCGACCCCAGGCGGCCTCGACCCAGGGCCGGATCGCGTCTGGATCCTCGACATAGCGGGCATCGGGCCAGCGCGCGCGCATGTCCTGCATCGCCAGCTCCCGCCCCGTCTCGGCGGTGAAAGCGAGGCCGCAGAGGCCGCGGTCGGTGCCCATGGCCAGCGTGTCGCCGAAGGGGGAGGGGAAATGGCCCCAGCGGATGGTCAGGCCCTGGCCCCCCGCGGCGTATTCGCCGGGGCTCATCGCCTCCCACCGCACAAAGAGGTCATGCAGGCGGCCGGGGCCGGAAAGCCCGCTCTCGAAACTCGCGTCCAGCACCGTGAAACGCTCCCGCAACAGCCGCTTGGCGTGGTCGAGCGTCAGGTATTGGTGGTAGCGCTTAGGCGAGACGCCCACCCATTGGCTGAAGAGCTTCTGGAAATGGGCGGGGCTCATGCCGATGCGGTCGGCCAGGGCCTCGAGGCTCACCTCCCGCGGCTCGGCCGCCTCGATCATGCGGATCGCTTCGGCCATCAGGTCGTAGTGAAAGGCGGCGTGGGTCTGATCGGTCATCGGTCCTGCTCCTCGACTGTGGCCAATCTAAGCCGGCGCGACCGGCCGACCCACCCGGTTCCTGCGCCTTGCCAAAGGCGGAAGCGGCGGGCAGAAGCGGGCGATGGCCGCCCAGCTCGACTATGCGACGATCCGCGAGATCTTCCTACGGTTCCGCGAGGCGAACCCGGTGCCGCAGGGAGAGCTGAACTACACCAACGCCTTCACCCTGCTGGTCGCCGTAGCGCTGTCGGCCCAGGCCACCGACAAGGGCGTGAACCGGGCAACGAAGGCGCTTTTCGAGGTCGCCGACACGCCGGAGAAGATGCTGGCATTGGGCGAGGCCGGCCTGATCGAGCACATCAAGTCGATCGGACTCTACCGTAACAAGGCAAAGAACGTGCAGAAGCTCTCCCGCATCCTGATCGAGCGCTTCGGGGGTGAGGTCCCCTCCTCCCGCGCCGCGCTGGAAAGCCTGCCGGGGGTGGGACGGAAGACGGCCAATGTCGTGCTCAACATGTGGTTCCAGCATCCTGGCCAGGCGGTGGACACCCATATCTTTCGCCTGGCCAACCGCACCGGCCT
The DNA here is from genome assembly GCA_039180875.1 of Pseudomonadota bacterium. Classification (GTDB taxonomy): domain Bacteria; phylum Pseudomonadota; class Alphaproteobacteria; order Rhodobacterales; family Rhodobacteraceae; genus JBCDCY01. The sequence goes on from JBCDCY010000001.1 coordinate 235,919, forward strand.
CGCGCCGGGCAAGGACGTCGTCGCCGTGGAGCGGGCGATCGAGGATCATGTGCCGGCCGAATTCGCGCTCCACGCCCATCACTGGATGATCCTGCACGGGCGCTATGTCTGCACGGCGCGCAAGCCCCGCTGCGACGACTGCCTGATCGAGGATCTGTGTCAATTCGAGGAAAAGCGTCCGTGAGCAAACCGTATCAAGTGGTCGGCATCGGCAATGCCATCGTCGACGTTCTGGCCCAGGTGGATGAGCCGTTCCTGGCCGCCACCCGGGTCGAGCGGGGGATCATGACCCTGATCGATACCGCCCGCGCCACCGAGCTTTACGCCGCCATGCCGCCGGGGCAGGAGATCTCGGGCGGCTCCGGCGCCAACACCATCGCGGGCTTCGCCGCCCTCGGCGGGCGCACGGCCTATGTCGGCAAGGTAAAGGACGACCAGCTCGGCGCGATTTTCGCCCATGATCTGAAGGCGCTTGGCGCGGATTATCCGGTCAGCCTCGCGCCCCGGGACGCGGAGTTCGAGACCGGGCGCTGCCTGGTGCTGGTCACGCCCGACGGCGAACGCTCCATGAGCACCTATCTCGGCGCGTCGGAGACGCTGGCGCCGGCCGACATCGAGACGGAGGTGATGGCGGGGGCGGAGTGGCTTTACCTCGAAGGCTACCGCTTCGACGGGCCGGAAAGCCATGAGGCCTTCGCCAAGGCCATCGCCGCGACCAAGGGGGCGGGCGGCAAGGTCTCCGTCACCCTCTCCGACCCGTTCTGCGTGGAGCGCCATCGCGACGCCTTCCGCCGCATGGTGCGGGAGGATGTGGACCTGCTCTTCGCCAACGAGCACGAGTTGATCTCGCTCTATCAGAGCGCGAGCCTGGACGCCGCGCTCGACGCCGCGTCGGCGGACTGCGATCTGGTCGCCTGCACTGTGGGCGCCAAGGGCGCGATCGTCGTGAGCGGCGGGGCCCGCACGGCGGTGCCGGCGACCGCGACCAAGGTGGTGGACGCGACCGGCGCCGGCGACCTATTCGCCGCCGGCTTCTTCCACGGCCTCGCAAACGGGCGGGAGCTGGAGAGCGCGGCGCGCATGGGCTGCGCCGCGGCGGGCGAGGTCATCAGCCATATCGGCGCCCGGCCGGAGGCCGACCTCCGTCAGATCTTCGCCGACGCGGGGCTCTAGGCGCCCCTGACGGTCTGGGGAGTGCCCGGGCCGGCGCCGCAGCCTTGGATATTTGAGCCAGCAAGAAAGCCATATCGCCTTCGCATTGACCCAAATATCCCCGCCGGAGGCATAGGCCGCCGGCCAGCCGTCATGCCGCGAGCCGGGGGCGTCCCTCAGGCCGCGGCGGCGCGGCGCTCGCGCCCGAGTTGGGCGAGGGAGAGGAGGTGCGCCATCACCGCGTAAGGCACGAGGAAGACCGGGATCAGGCCGAGCGGGTATTCGATCACCCGGTTGGGGTTGTCGAAGGCGAAAAGCTGCACCGGCGTGGCTGAGCTGGTGAAACCGAAGAAGAAGGCCGAGGTGAAGTCCACCAGCCCCACGACCGCGACCAGAACGACCGCCCGGGCCGGGATCTTGCCCCTCGGATAGCGGATCAGCACGGCGAGGGCCACGAGACCCGCCAGCAGATCGCCCCATCCCGCGGGCTGCGCGAAGCTCGACGGCAGGATGCCGCGGGCATCCTCCAGCACGAAGATCATCCCGATCGGGCGGAAGAGCTGCAGCGCGATCAGGGCCTGCTGCGGCACCCCGTCGCCGAGCAGCGTCTCGCGAAAGATCCAGGTGAGCACGGCCGCAAGCGTCAGATAGAGGATGGGCCCGGCCGGGATCTCGGCAAAGATCGCGTCGTCGATGCCGTAGCGCACCACGCCGTAAGCGTAGGCCGTCCAGGCCAGCATGATCGCCCCGACGACGATCATCTGCCGGATCGAGACCCGGGCCAGCACCTGGATCAGCAGCATGTGCCAGAAGGCCGCCGGGACGGAGAACAGGATGATGGCCTCGGAGATCGGGGAGAACGGCATGGTGACCTCACGCAGCGCGGGGATAGGGATGGCCCTGGGTCCGCCAGATCTCGTGCACCTCGTCCCAGCCGGGAGGGCCCTCGGCCAGGAAGCCGCAGGTCGCGCCGCTGGCGATCGTCGGGAAGGCCCGGATCGCCCGCCCATGGCTGCCGGAATAGAGGTAGTGGCGCAGCGCCGCGCGATCGCGCCAGACGCTGAGCGTGTGGTGCACGCCGTCGATGGTGCGCGTCTCGGCCATCAGGTTGCCGTCGGCCGCCTGGGCCTGGCGCATGGAGGCCAGGGCGTGCCACCAGAAAAGCGGCGCGTGCCAGGGCCGGTGCAGGCGCAGACCGGTGATGGAGACATAGACCTGTCGCATGGCGCGTCGCCCCGAGGTTGACAGCGTCAACCATGGTGCCTTTGGTTGACACCGTCAACCCCGAACGTCCACCCTTCGGTCCGAGATGGCCAAGGGGCGGACGACGTGACGGCGAAACCGGAAAAACCCCTGCGCGAGGCCTGTATCGAGGAGGCGCTCGCCATTATCGAACAGGGCGGGGTCGAGGCGCTGAGCCTGCGCGCCGTGGCCCGCCGGCTCGGCGTTTCGCATCAGGCGCCCTACAAGCACTTCCCGTCGCGCGAGCATATCCTGGCAGAGATCGTGGCCCGCACTTTCGACGAGTTCGCCGCTCATCTCGATGCCCGGCCCGCGGCGGCGGATCCCTTCGCCGATCTCCGCGCCCTTGGCGAGCGCTATCTCGACTATGCGAGGCGCTACCCGCTGAAGTACCGATTGATGTTCAACGCGGCCCTCCCGCCCCTGCCCGAGCATCCTGAGATGATGCGCAATGCCGAGCGGGCCTTCGCGATCCTCAGAACCCGTCTCGGCCAGATGGCGCTGCGCCAGGCCCCCGGCGGCGCGGCGCCCCATCTCGACGCCATGGTGATCTGGTCGGCGCTCCACGGCCTGGCCAGCATCGAACATGCCGACGTCCTGGCCACCCTCGACATGGAGCGTGCGGACATGCAGCGGGCGGAGGAGCGCATGTTCGCCCGCCTCAGCGCCGCCTTCCGGCCGGAGGAATAGGCGCGGCAGGCGCGGCGCTCAGCGCCAGGCGAGCAGCAGGCGCTCCAACCGCCCGATCAGGAAGCTCACGATCAATCCGAGGATCGACAGGATCGTCACCCCGGCGAACAGCCGCTCCAGATCGTAGAGCGCGCCCGCCTCGAGGATATAGGCGCCGATGCCGTACTCCGCCCCCAGCATCTCCGCTGCCACCAACAGGATGATGGCGATCGCCAGCGACACCCGCAGGCCCGAGAGGATCGTCGGCAACGCTCCAGGCAGCACGATCTTCCAGACGATGGAGAACCAGGAGAGGCCGAAGCTCTGCCCCATCCGAATGAGCGTCCGATCCACGTTGTCCACTCCACCATAGGTGGCGACCACCGTGGGCGTGAAGGTGCCGAGGGCGATGAGCGCGTATTTCGAGCCCTCGCCAATGCCGAACCAGATGATGAAAAGCGGCAGAAGCGCAATCTTCGGGATCGGGAAGATCGCCGCGACCAGGGGCACGAGCCCCGCCCGCACAACGCTGAAGAGCCCGATCAGCACCCCCACGACGATCGCGGCGAGCGCACCGAGGGTCGCGCCCACCACCAGGCGCTGCAGGGAGGGCAGCAGATGGTCCCAAAGGAGGCCGGTCCGCCAAAGCTGCTCGAACACAGCCAGTACCTCGGACGGCTGGGGCAAGGTGAGGGAGGTGATGATGCCCCGGGCCGTCAGCAGCTCCAGCAGCAGCACCAGCAGGATCAGCAGCGCCGGCCCCACCCAGCGCCGCCCCTGGGGCGCGAAGCCGCCGCCGCGAAAGGGCACGGGCTGCGCGGTCGGCGCGCGGTCGGTCGGGCGCTCGAATGCCGTCTCAGCCATCGATCAACTCCTGATCCGCATCGGCCGCCTCGTCCCTCAGCAAGGTCCAGAGCCGGCGCTGATAGGCCTCGATCGCCGGATCGGCCACGGCCCGGGCGCTGAGCGGGCGGTCGATCTCGATGATCTCCCGGATCCGCCCCGGCCGGCGCGACATCACCACCACCCTGTGACCGAGGCGCACCGCCTCCGCCAGGTTGTGGGTGACGTAGACCGCGGTGAAGGGCGCCCGGGTCCAAAGGCCGATCAGATCCTCCAAGAGCAGCTCCCTGGTCTGGCTGTCGAGGGCGGAGAGCGGCTCGTCCATCAGCAATACGGCCGGGGAGACGGCGAGCGCCCGGGCAATCGCCACCCGCTGGCGCATGCCGCCCGAGAGCTGGCGGGGATAGGCCCGGGCGAAGTCGCTCAGGCGGGTGCGGGCGAGCACGTCGTCCACGATCTCCCGCCGCTCGGCCCGGCTCAGGCGATGATCCTCCAGCACCAGGCCCACATTGCCGGCGACGCTCCGCCAGGGCAGCAGGGCGAAATGCTGGAAGATGAAGGTGAGCGGGTTGAGGCAGCCGGCCGGCGGCGCCCCGATCTGGCGGATCTCGCCTGCATCCGGCCGCTCCAACCCGCCGAGCAGGCGCAGAAGGGTCGACTTTCCGCAGCCCGACGGCCCGATCACGCAGACGATCCGCCCGTCCGGCACCTCGAGCGATATGTCGTCGAGCACCGCCAGCGGGCCATAAGCGTGAGAGACGTGGGAGATCTCGAGTTCCATGCCCGAGCCATAGCCCGGGGCGCGCGCGGCGTATAGCCGGGCAGGAGGGCCGGGGCCGGCAGGGTTCCGCAAAGAAAGGCCGCCAAATGTGAGTGTTCGGCTTGGCCGGCTCCGACAGGCCGCAGTAGTTTGACGGCAATTGTCCCGGTTTGATTTGAGGGCATGGATTGAACGACGGTCATAGCGAACAACCTTCCCCGCCGGCACGCGGCCCGATCGGGCAAGCGGAGATCGATACCGCCCTCGCGGCGATGCCGCCGGCCTGGACGGCGATCGCCTGCGGCACCGGGGCGATCTCGGCCCTGCTGGCCGCCCACCGGCCGGAGCAGGCGGCACGGCTCCATCTGGTCACCGTCTCGGCCGAGGCCGCGACGCCGATTGCCGAGGACCCGGCCGTTCCCAGCGGCCGGATCGAGCCCCATCTGACGCCGCTGCACTACCAACCGGAACGCCCGGGGCTCGACTGGTACGACCCGCGTGCCCTGCTGCGGCTGCCCGTCGACGTCGATATCCTGGCCATCGACGCCCCGGTCGCCCCGCTGACGGCGGAGGCGGCCCGTTTCTCCGCCCTGCGGCTGCGCACCCGGGTGCGGCTCGGCGGCCTGCTGCTGCTCGATCCAGCGCTGGCGGCGGTCGCGGTGGAGCTTGCCGCCGACGGTTTTTGGGGACGGCTGCCGGGAACCGGGGCGCTGATCGCCCTCCGCCGGCCACAATAGGATGACGCGATCGGCTCACGCCCTCGGCGCAGGGCGGTGCGCCTTGGCCAGCATTGGTGTCTTGGATACTTGAGCAAATGCGAAAGGGACGGGGCTTTCTTGCTCGGTGAATATCCCCGCTGGAGGCCAGAGATCTCCTGTCGCGCGGCGCCCGGCCCGGCTCAGTCGTGGCCGATCTCTTCCTTCTCCGCCGACGCGCGCCCGGCCCGGCGGCAGCGCTCCGAGCAGTAGCGCACCTCGTCCCAGACGGCGGCCCATTTCCGCCGCCAGGTGAACGGGCGGCCGCAGACCACGCAGGTCTTGCTCGGCAGATCGCCCTTGCGGCGCATGCGCCCCATCAGCTCGGCAAATCCAGGGACATCTGGCGCGTGTCCCGGGACTTGCGCCCGGTCGAGGCGATGCCCGAGCGGCGCGAGCCGTGGCGCGCCTGGATCCGGTCTGAGGCCTCGCGAAACGCCTTTCCGCGGCGGAGTGCGTAGACCTTCTCCTTCGCCGCTCGCGCCGCCGCCAGATGATCGACGATCGGCGGCGGGTAGCGCAGGCCGCCCGTCCCTTCCCACCGCCAGGGCTCGTGCAGGTCCTTGTCCGGCACCGCCGCGAGCTCCGGCACCCAGCGCCGGGTAAAGCTGCCGTCCGGGTCCTGGTCCCAGCCCTGCTTCACCGGGTTGTAGATCCGGATGGTGTTGATGCCGGTGGTGCCGGACTGCATCTGCACCTGGCTCCAGTGGATCCCCGGCTCGTAATCGGTGAAGAGCCGGGCGAGGATCAGGCCGCTCTCCCGCCAGGGCAGCCAGAGGTGGTAGGAGGCGACGGCCTGCAGCATCGCCCGCATACGGAAGTTCATCCAACCCGTGGCGCGGAGCGAGCGCATGCAGGCATCGACGAAGGGCAGCCCGGTCTCACCCGCAGCAAAGGCGTCGAGCCGCGCCGCATCGGACTGGCGGTCGAGCGCCGCCATCTTCGGGTGCATCTCCTTCCACTCGATCCGCGGCGCATCCTCGAGCTTCTGCATGAAGTGGTCGCGCCAATGCAGCCGGCCGTTGAAGGAGCGGAGCGCGCCGGCAAAACCCCGCTCCCCGCTCTCCTTGATCACGCGCTGCCGCCGCCAGGTGGCCTGCACCACCTCGCGGATGGAGACGGTGCCCCAGGCCAGATGGGGCGAGAGGCGTGAGCAATGGGTGGCGCCAGGCCCCGGTGCCGACATCGCCCGCTGGTAGGGCCGCGCGCGGTCCGTGAGGAAGCTCTCGAGCAGCGCCGTGCCGGCCGCGCGCCCACCCTCCTGCCGCTCCGGGCAGGGATCGGGGGCGAGGCCGAGGTCGCCGGCTGTCGGGATCGGCCCGGGATCGATCACGGTGAGCGGCGGAAGGGTCGGCGCCTTTCGCACCGGCTCCGCCATGAAGGCGTCGAACCGCTTCGCCCAGCCGTCGCGGGTGGCGAGGCGCCGGACGACGCCGCCCTGCACCGGCTCATGCCAGGGGAGGCCGTGCTGGCGGGCCCAGGCACCGATCCGCCGGTCCCGGGCAAAGGTCCAGCCGTTGCCGGTCTCCTGATGCGACCAGAGCGCAGCGATGCCCGGGGCGCGGCGGAACGCCTCCAGCACCGCCACGGCGTCGCCCATGCGGACGATGAGCGGCTGGCCGAGGGCGGCGAGCTCTCCCCTCAGCTCGGCCAGGCTTTCCGCGATGAAGGCCCAGTGGCGGCCCGCCATGTCGGGCTCGGCCCAAAGCTCCGGCTCGACGATGTAGAGCGGCAGAACCGGGCCCCGCGCCGCAGCCTCCGCCAGAGCCGGGTGATCGGCGACCCGAAGATCGCGCTTGAACCAGACGAGTTGAACCGGCGTTGTCATCGCTGACTATCTAGCGTCCCCGCCGACCCCGTCAGGCAAAATAGTCGCGCAGGATGCGGCCGTAGACCTCGGTCAATGCCCGGATCTGCGCAACCTCCACGCATTCGTCGACCTGGTGCATGGTCTTGCCCACCAGCCCGAACTCCACCACCGGGCAATGACCGCGGACAAAGCGCGCATCCGACGTCCCCCCTCCGGTGGAGAGGATGGGCCGGACCCCGGTCTCCGCCTCCACCGCGGCTGCGACGAGGTCGGAGAGCGCGCCCGGCGGCGTCAAGAAGCTCTCGCCGGAGACCTTGGTGCGGAGATCGAAGGCAATGCCGGTCTCGGCCCCCACCGCCGTCATCTCCGCCTCGATCCAGCGGGTGAGGCTGGCGGAGCTCTGTTGGTCTGAGAACCGGATGTTGAGCGTCGCCCGCCCGTCCGCCGGGATCACATTGTTGGCCGGATTGCCGACATCGACGGTGGTGAGCGCAAGTGTTGTCGGGTCGAAGTGCTCCGACCCCCCGTCGATCCCGTGGCCCGCCAACCGGTCGAGCAGATGCACCAATGCCGGCAGGGGATTCCGCGCCAGATGGGGATAGGCCGTGTGCCCCTGCACGCCCCGCGCCGTGAGATAGGTCGTCATCGAACCCCGACGCCCGATCTTCACGGTGTCGCCCAGCACCTCCCGCGAGGTCGGCTCCCCCACCAGGCAGGCATCCATCTGCAGGCCCTCGGCGGCCAGGGCATCGAGGATGGCGCGGGTGCCGTCGACCCCCTCCCCCTCCTCATCCCCGGTGACGGTGAGGATGAGCGCCCCGCGCGGCAGGCCGCGCTCCACCGCAAATGTCGCCGCGGCCGTAAAGGCCGCGACCGCTGATTTCATGTCGGTGGCCCCGCGACCGTAGAGGACCCCGTCCTCGATCTCCGCGCCAAAGGGATCGTGGGACCAGGCCGCCACGTCGCCCACCGGAACCACATCCGTATGCCCGTTGAAGCCGAAGACCGGGCCGCTCCCCGGGTCCCCGGCCACGGCGATCAGGTTGGCGATCCCCCCGCGATCCGCCCGCATGGTCCGAAACCCGGCCCCCGCCAGCACCCGATCCAGGAGCGCGATCGCCCCCCCTTCTTCCGGCGTCACCGAGGGACAGCGCACCAAATCGGCCGTCAGGGCCACAGGATCAATTGCAGGCATGCTCAGTCCTCGTCGAAGAAGGGGGTGACTTGGGCGACGATGACGGCGTTCTCGGCCAGGGCGCGGTCCATCAGGGCGAGGTCGTGGGGGTCTAGGTCGTGGCCCTCGGCCTCGCGCTCCTCCCGGGTGCCGTAGCCCGAGACCTCGAGCGGGGCCATGTCGGCCTGGCGCAGTACGGCCACCGTCTCCCGCACCGCCTCGGCCTCATCCACGCCGGCGGCGTAGCACATCAGGGCGGCCCCGGTCGCACCCTCGGGCAGGCCGTCGCCGGTGGCCCGGCCGACCTCGACCAGCAGGGTGTAGACCTCGGCCATCGCCGCTCAGTCGCGGAGCAGATCGTTGATCGAGGTCTTGGCCCGGGTCCGTTCATCCACCCGCTTCACGATCACCGCGCAGTAGAGGTTGGGGCCGTTGCCCGAGGGCATCGAGCCCGCCACCACCACCGAATAGGGCGGCACCTCGCCATAGAACACCTCCCCCGTCGCGCGGTCGACGATCTTGGTGGACTGGCCGATGAAGACGCCCATGCCGAGGACGGCGCCCTCGCGCACGATGCAGCCCTCGACGACCTCGGAGCGGGCGCCGACGAAGCAATTGTCCTCGATGATCACCGGGCCGGCCTGCAGCGGCTCCAGCACGCCGCCGATGCCGACCCCGCCGGAGAGATGCACGTTCGCGCCGATCTGGGCGCAGGAGCCCACCGTGGCCCAGGTGTCGACCATGGTGCCGGCCCCCACATAGGCACCGAGATTGACGAAGGAGGGCATCAGCACCACCCCCGGCGCGATGAAGGCGGAATGCCGGACGGTGGCCGGCGGCACAGCCCGAAACCCGGCCTCCCGCCAGCGGATTTCGTCCCAGCCGTCGAACTTCGAGGGCACCTTGTCCCACCAGGTCGCGTGGCCCGGCCCGCCGGGGATCGGCGCCATGTCGTTCAGCCGGAAGGAGAGCAGCACCGCCTTCTTCGCCCACTGGTTCACCTGCCAGGAGCCGTCGGCTGCGCGCTCGGCCACCCGCAGGCTACCCTGGTCGAGGGCGTCGAGCGTCGCCTGGACCGCCGCCCGGACCTCCCCCATCGTGCTGGGGGAGAGCTCCTCGCGCGCCTCCCACGCCGCCTCGATCGCATTTTCAAGCGCGGCATTCGACATGGTTAACTCCCCTGATCGGCGGTGCACCCGGCCCGTGTTTGCCGGCCGAGGCTATAGTGCGCCGCGTCACGCTCCGCAATCGCCGGACGCTTGCCGCGCAGGGCCTTAGGTATTTGCTGTAAGCAAGTCGAAAAGGCACTAGTATTTTGCTGGTAATTAAAAAAGTTGTTTAAATCATCAGCTTTAATCCAAGTAAACGACATGTAAATTTTGACGACACCACCCAGCAGGCGCATTTATGAGCCCAGAAACGAACTGGGCAGACCGTAGAAATGACCGTAGTAGCAGACTTCCGTGCGTTGCTTTATGCGAACGAGGACGACGGGCATCGCTGGAACGCGATGGCCGATCGGGGGGCGCCGGTCTTCGTGACCTACAGCTTCGCCGACGGGGCGGAGTTGCCGGACGAGGCGATCTATGCCCCGTTCGAGAACGACGGCTACAACGGCTTCAACGCTGCCCAGCGCGACAGCTTCCGCACTGCCGTCGAGCATTTTGAGGACGTGACGGGCGTCGTGTTCGTCGAGGTCGAGAGCGGCGGCATGATCGATGCGTTCTCGACCTCCGGCTCGGTCACCGGCGGCTGGGCGCATATCCCGCATGTGGACAACAGCGGCTGCCTCTGCGGCTGCGCCCTGGTGATCGACAACCCCGATCCGACCTACGCGCCCGGCACCTATGCCTATGCCACGATCCTGCACGAGCTCGGCCACACCCTCGGCCTGCAGCATCCTCACGACGGCTCCATCCAGCTTGAGCGGCAGAGCGACGACACCGCCAATACCGTGATGTCCTACAACGTCACCGGCATCGCGGCGAAACTCGGCCTGCTCGACATCGCGGCGCTGCAGCATCTCTACGGCGGCTCGATCGAGGGGCGGCACCCCGACTGGCAGTGGGACTGGGACGAGCGGGCCGACCGCTTCGAGCTGACCGGCGCCGGGCGAAACGACGTGCTGGTGGGCGTAGATGCAACCAACGTGATCCGCGGGCGCCGGGGCAACGACGACATCTACGGCCGGGGCGAAGACGACCGACTGTTCGGCGGTCGCGGCCAGGACGAGCTGAGGGGCGGGGCCGGCGCGGACGATCTGCGCGGCGGCGTCGGTGCCGACCGCCTGTTCGGCGATCTGGGCGACGATCTGCTGGTCGGCGGGGCCGGGGGCGATGCCCTTTATGGCGGGGCCGGCGATGACCGGCTGATCGGCGGCGGCGACGATGACCGCCTCTACGGCGGCGGCGGCGATGACGTCATCATCGGGGGCGCCGGACGCGACCGGGTGAGCGGCAATGGCGGGGCCGATCAGTTCGTCTTTCGCAGCGGCGATGCCTGGAACGCCATCCAGGACTTCCAGATCGGCACCGACCGGTTGCATCTGCCCGGCGCCGACATCGAACTGGCGAACGGCGGCGGCGATCTCTTGCTCCGCCTCGCCGACCATGGCCTGGCGATCAAGCTGGTCGGCATCGCGGCCGGCAGCGCAACGCTCGACGAGGTGAGCGATTGGATCTTTAACTGAGGCCGCAAGGCGGGCCCGCGCTAGCTGCCGGTCTCTGGCAGCACGAACTCCGACAGCAGGGTCCGCTGCAGGGCGTTGAAATTGTCGTCTGAGATCATGGTGACGCGCAGCCGCCCCCGATCGTCGCGCCAGACCGCCACACTCTCGGCATTGTCGAGCTGACCGCGGGGCGGTTCGAGCAGCGTCTCCTCGTCCTCCAGTGCATCCTCAGTGATGGTGAAGCGGCGAAGGCGGGTGGCAAAGCCGCCGAGCCAGCTGAAATTGCGCTCCACCACATAGAGCCGGCCATCCGGGCCGATATCGGCGCCGGTGACCAGGAAGTCGCCCCGCCGCGGCACGGCGAAAGGCGTGTCCCAGACGCCGGCGCGCAGGCGGTAGACTGGGAACGGCCGATCGAGCGCGCCCGAGCGCTCCGGTATCGCATAGAGCGTGCCGTCCGGCGCCGCGGCCAGCGCCTCGATGCCGGAGTTGAGCTGCAGGCCGGCGAAGTCGGGATGGGGTGGCAGCGGCTCGGCGGGGGCGCCGGGCGCGGCATAGGCCCAGATGCGGTGATCGGCCTCGAAGGAGACCAGGACGCCGCCGCCCGGGCGCGGCGCCAACCCCTCCGCGTCGATCTGCAAACCCGCAACCGGTGCACCATCGGGATCGTGGAGCGGACCGATGGCAACCGTCTCGACCCCCACCAGCCGGCCGTCACGGCGGAGGAGCCGGGCCTCCGCCATCACGCCCTTGTCGCCGACCACCCATGCGGTGGCGCCATCCGGGCTAAGCCAAAGGCCGGAGAACCCGCCGAAGCCCGCGGCATTGCCCCGCCATTCGACCTGGCCGGCCGGCTGCAAATCCTCCGCCGCAGCGGCAGAGCCAAGCACGAGGGCCAGCAGGGCAGCCAGGCCGCCCGGCCAGACCATCATCGCGCCAGGACCGCGCGGCACTCCGCCGGCAGATCGGCGAGCGTCAGTTCTCGCCGAGGCTGGGGTGCCGGCGCATTGGGATCCGGCTGGGGATTGAGCGCGGCGTCCGAGGTCCACCAGGCGAGGCTCGCGTCGCAGCCATCGCCCGGAGGCGGCGGGCTTTGCTCGACGCAGTCGGGGCTGTCGGCCGGACAGTTGAGGCGCACATGGAAATGTCCGTCATGCCCCCACCAGGGCCGGATCTTGCGCAACCAGGCGCGATCCCCCTCGGCCGCGCGGCACATCTCCTGCTTCACGGCAGCGGCGACGAAGATGCGGGCGACCGCCGGATCCTCCGCCGCGGCGCGCAGGATCCGCTGATGCGCCGGCGTCCAGTTGGCGTTGACGCTGCGCTGATCGTCGGTGCGGACCGAGACGAAGCTGATCTGCTCACGCTCCGCCCGGCTGAGGTCCAGCCGCTCCGGCCGCCGCATCCAGATGTCGACGTCCAGCCCCATCTGGTGCGAGCGATGCAGCGTCGCCGGCCCGCCCCGGGGCTGCGAGATGTCGCCCACGTAGATGCCGGGCCAGCCGGCCTCCACCGCCGCGCGGGCCAGGCGCCGGACGAAGAGGACGGTGTCGGGATGGCCCCAGTTACGATTGCGGGAAGGGCGCATGGCCTGCCAGCTCGGCCCGCTCTCCGGCAAGGCCACCGCACCGCCGATGCAGCCGCGGCTATAGGTGCCGTAGGCCACCGGATCCCCGTCGGCCGGCGCTTGCGCGGCACTGAACAGGCCCATCGCCGGCTCAGCGGTCGCGGCCGGGGCGAACAGGACGGCGGCGATCAGTGCCTTAAGGAAATGCCTCACGCTCCTGCTCCACGTCGCGGCTACGGACCGGGGCCAACAATATCAAACCGACCAGGAAGAGGACAACGACCGGCGTGATGCCGAGCTGCTGGCTGTCGAAGGCCCGGGTGGCGAGGCCGATCAGCAATGGGCCGATGAACGCGGTCGCCTTGCCCGCGAGGGCGTAGAGGCCGAAGGCTTCGGTCATCGGAATGCGCCCCTCCGCCTGGTGGATCAGCAAGGTGCGGGAGGCCGCCTGCACCGACCCCGCGGTGGCGCCCAAGAGGCCCCCGCAGATGTAGAACACCAGATCCGGCAGAGTGCTGCCGTCGGCGATCGGCATGAAGAGCACGGAGGAGCGTGAGGTCGACAGGGTGACGATGCAGACCGCGATCAGCACCACGATCGAGGTCATCACCACCGGCTTCGGCCCGAACGCCTTGTCCGCCCGACCGCCGAGCCAGGCCCCCACCGCCCCCGTAAGCGCCGCGACGATGCCGAAGACGCCGAGCTCGAAGGTCTGCCAGGCCAGCACACCTGAGGCGTAGATGCCGCCGAACGCGAACAGCGCCGCCAGGCCGTCGCGGTAGAACAACGCCGCGACCAGAAAGCGCAGCAGATCGCCGTGATTGGGCAGATCGACGAGCGTGCGGCCGAGACCGCGCAGACCCCGGCCCACCACGCCCGGCCGACGCGCAACCCGCGGCGCGTCGCGTGTGTAGAGGAAGAACGGCAGCGCGAAGACCACGAACCAGAGCGCCGTCAGCGGTCCCGTCGCCCGCGCCGGCTCCCCCAACGCCGGGTCGAGGCCGAAGAGCGGCGCGAGGCCCAAGAGCGTGACCTCCTGCCCCGGGGCCGGCGCGATCAGGAGCAGCACCACGACCAGCACCGCCACCCCCCCGGCATAGCCCATGGCCCAGCCGGAGCCGGAGATCCGCCCGGTCTCCGACCGCGGGGCGAGATCGGGCAGCATGGCGTTGACGAAGATCAGCGCGAATTCCGAGCCCACGAAGGCCAGCAGGAATGCCGCGCCGATCCAGAACAGGTCGCCTGTCCCGGGCTCCGCCCACCAAAGCCCGCTGCAGCCGATCACGAACATCAGCGAGAAGACCGCGATCCAAGGTTTGCGCGGCCCCGTCTGATCGGCGATGGCGCCGAGCACCGGGGCGAGGAAGGCGACGGCGAGGCTGCCGTAGAGCACGAAATCGGCCCACAGCGCCTGCCCCGTCACCGCATCGGGGGCCACGATGTCGGCAAAATAAGGGGCGAAGATGAAGGTAAGGATCAGGGTGTAGAACGGCTGGTTCGCCCAGTCGAAGAGCATCCAGCCCCAAATCCCGCGCCGCTCCATCCGCTCCTCCCCCTGAAGCTGCCCGAACTGAACCCCAGCCGGCCGGCCGCTGCAAGAGGATCGCTGCGTCAGCCCCGATCCGGCGGCCAGGGGCGCGTGTCTTCGGCCGCGATCCAGGTGGTGACCCAGTCCGGCAGAGCCGGGTTCCAGTCCGGCTGACCGAGCTCGGTCAGCACCTCGTCCGTCGGCACGATGCCCTTCTGGCTGAAGACCGCCCCGCGGTAGAGGATTGAGGACAAGGCCTCGCCCCGCCGCCACATGGACTGCTGCAGGTAGACGAACCGCCCATCCCGGCCGAGGCAGCGCGAGCGCATCTCGACCCGGCGAAACGGCAGGATCCGGCGGCGATAGCGCACTGTCGCCCCGGCCATGGTCAGCGACCAGCCCCGCCGGCGTAAAGCGGCGAACAGGCCGGTGCGCTGCGCCAATGGCAAGCGGCCCAGGTCGAAGATCGTCAGGATCCGGCCGTTGTTCATCTCGCCGAACAGGTCGATGTCCCAGGGCCAACAGACGTGGTGGGAGACATGGGTGCCGTCGAGCGGCAGGGGCGAGGACAGGCCGGCCACCGCCATTTCAACCCCCAGGCGAACGAACGGATACATCCCCATCTCCCCGTGTTTTGGCCTCTCCTAGCATGCCGGCCGCGCCCGGTCGCCCGGCATCGATGCGGCCTCTCCGCTTGCGCCCGGCCGGAGCCTCGCCTAACTCTCGCCCGAACGCCTGGGACGTGGGGGATCATCTATGGGATCGCTGCTGCAGATCGTCTTTCTGATCCTGGACGTCATTTGGTACATCGTGATCGCCCAGGTGATCATGAGCTGGCTGATCAGCTTCAACGTGCTGAACCTGCAGCAACCTTTCGTCTATCAGATCTGGTCAGGCCTCAATCGGTTGCTCGAGCCGATATACCGCCCGATCCGCAACATCCTGCCGCCGACTGGCGGCCTGGATCTCGCCCCGCTGGTGGTGCTGCTGGCGATCATCGCGCTGCAGATCATCATCGGCAACAACGCCTCGGCCCTGTTCTGACCTGATCTGACAGGCGTAGCGATTGACAGCGCCCCCGGGGCCGCGGTTAGTGGCGGGGCGGGGTAACGCGGTCTCCCGCTGCAGGCTCCATGCCCAAGCATCGCGCGACCTTCTCGCTCGAGAGGTGTATGGGCATGGACGAGAACGAGCTTCCCTCGATGACGGCTGAGGCGGCGCTGGATGCAGCCGACCTGGTGCTGGTGGATGTGCGCCGCAGGGCAGCACGCCTGGCCGATGGCCGGGCGCTGGTCGGCGTGCCGTGGCACGATCCCGAGAACCTGCAGATGGCAGAGCTGCCGGCCGGCGCCCGCCTCGCCTTCGTCTGCGTCTGGGGTCATCAGGTGGGCCAGTACGCCGCCGCCTTCGCCCGCTTCCACGGCCGGGAGGCGGTCTTCGTCAAAGGCGGCTTTCACGGGCTCGTCGCGGCGGGCGCGGCCACGGAAACGATCGGGGAGCCGGCGTGAGCGCTGCGCCGCACCTTGGCGCCGCCCTCGGCACTTACACGCGCATCGGTCTGCTCTCCTTCGGCGGGCCGGCCGGTCAGATCGCGCTCATGCAGAGCGAATTGGTCGACCGCCGCGGCTGGGTCGCGGCCGATGCCTTCCAGCGGGGTCTGAACGTCGCCATGCTGCTGCCGGGGCCGGAGGCGCAGCAGCTCGTCACCTGGCTTGGCTGGCGGCTGCACGGCATGATGGGCGGCCTGATCGCCGGGCTCGCCTTCATCCTGCCGGGCGCGGCACTGATGATCCTGCTCGCCTGGATCGCCGCGGCCTACGGCGAGACGCGCTGGGTCGCCGCGATCTTCTACGGCGTGCAGCCGGCGGTGATCGCGCTTGTGGCCCATGCGGTCTGGAAGCTGTCGCGCCGCTCGCTTTCCGGCACGGCCCATTGGTTGCTAGCGGCGGCGGCCTTCGTTGGGATCTTCGTGCTCGGCGTGCCGTTTCCGGCGATCGTCGCGCTCTCGGCCCTCGCCGGCTTCCTGCTGCCCGCGCCTTCGGTGCCGGAGATCGTGGGCGGGCGGGTGCCGCGGGCGCGGCACTGGCTGCGCGTTGTGGCCGTCGCCGTCACGCTGGTCGTCGCCGTGTTCCTGGCGGCCCGCACCCTGGTCGGCACCGGCGCGGTCGACGAGGTGGCCGAGCTCTTCACCACCGCCGCTTTCGTGAGCTTCGGCGGCGCCTACGCGCTCCTTCCTTACGTCGCCGACCGGGCGGTGGAGAGCTACGGCTGGCTCACGGCGGCGGAGATGCTGAACGGCCTGGCGCTCGCCGAAAGCACCCCCGGCCCGCTCATCCTGGTGAACGTCTATGCCGGCTTCTACGCCGGCTGGCCGGAGGGCGCGCAGATGGGCGCGCTCACCGCCGCGCTGGCCTGCTTCTACACCTTCGCGCCGAGCTTCATGCTGATCCTCGCCATCGCGCCCTACGTGGAGGCCGTGCAGCGCCTGCGCTGGGTCCGCCGGGCGCTCGCCGGCGTCTCCGCCGCCGTGGTGGGGGTGGTGCTGAACCTCGCGGTCTATCTAACGGAGGCGGCGATCTTTCCCGCCGGGCTGCTGTCGCCCGATTGGCTGAAGCTGGCCTTGCTCATCGGTTTCGGCCTCTGGGTGATCTGGCGCCAGCCGGCGATGACGCTCTTGGTGGCGGTGGGCGCGGCATCCGGCCTCCTCCTCTCCCTCGTCGGCGCGATCGGGCCTGGCGCTTAACCAAGACGCAACCTTTTGGCCCGCGCCTGCCCCGATCCGGTGTACTTTATCCCGTGATGATGGAGATCCAGGGCATAGATCGGCCGCAGCAGGTCGCACGGGGGCGGGAGACCGGGCCGATCATGCCGGCCGGTCCCGCCAACCCCAGCGCCGTCCCGGCCGAGATCGCCCGCCGCGTCGATCCGGCGGTGCGCAAACCGGCGGTGCGGCTCGATCCCGGTCCTGAGATCGCTCAGGAGGACCCGCGGCCGAACGAGGATGCGGCCCGCGCACTCTTCCAGGCCCGCACCCAGGGCGCGGAGGCCGGGGACCCACCCAGCGTCGCCCTCCGCCTCGACAGCCTGACTGAGGCGGAGCAGGCCCTGATCGCCAAACTCGTCGCCCGGGATCGCGAGGTACGGGCCCACGAACAGGCCCACGCCACCGTCGGTGGCCCCTATGCCGGGGAGCCTGAATACGTCTTCGAGACCGGCCCCGACGCGCGGCGCTACGCCGTCGGCGGTGAGGTGGCGATCGACGTCGCCCCGGTGCCCGACGACCCCGAGGCGACGGTGCGCAAGATGGAGATCGTCAAGGCCGCCGCCCTCGCGCCCGCCGAACCCTCCGCCCAGGACCGCCGCATCGCGGCCCTGGCCGACGCCATCGCCCGCAGCGCAGAGGCGGAACTCGGCGCAGCCAAAGCGGCCGAGCTCCAGGGCGTCGAGCGCGATCGCCCGGCCGATCTCTACCAGGCCATACGCGCGTCCGACGAACCCGAGGTCGGCATCCGGGTCTAAGCTTCCGCCCGCGGATCCAGGCCAGCACACCCGCCCACCCGCGCCGCCCCGGACTTGGTCCGGGGCCTCCCCGCGCCCCTCTCGGTGCGAGGTCCCGGACAATCGGCCAATGGCCGATTTCCGGGACGGTGAGGGATTGGCGGCGTCGGGGCGAAATGCGCCAGCGCTAGGCCGGGTCGCGGCAAATCGGGGCAGTCTCCAACCCACCTGCGCAGCCCCGGACTTGGTCCGGGGCCTCGCCGTGCTCCTCTTGGTGCGAGGTCCCGGACAATCGGCCACGGGCCGATTTCCGGGACGGTGCGGTACTGGCAGCGGAGCCGCTATGCGGCGGGCACGTCGGCCAACAGTTCCACCTCGCCGTCGAGGATCCGGCCGGTGCGGCGGAAGCCGAGCTTTTCGTAGAAGGGCAAGGCGCTGGCGGCATCGGGCACGACGGAGCAGACCAGCCGCGGCAACCCCCAAGCCCGGGCCTGGGCAAAGACCTGACCGATGGCGGCACGGCCATAGCCCTGCCCCTGCACCTCCTCCCCGATCATCAAGCGCCAGAGGAAGGCCGCCTGGGGATCGTCGCCCTCCTCCGGCCAAGGATGGCGCTGGGGGTCGATCATCGCCATCAGGCCGACAGCGCGGTCGCCGTCCCAAAGGCCCCAGACCTCCGCCCCGGGCTCGTAGGCCACCTGGGCGATGGTGGCGGCGTTGGATGCCACGAGCCCCACCTGGTCGCGGCGCACCTCGAGCTGCAGGAGCGGCACGAGCGTCTCTCGCGTCACCAGGCGGCGTTCCAGCATCTCAGCCCAGCCGCTTGTCCCGGGCCGCGAGCAGGCGCAGGCGGAGGGCGTTCAGCTTGATGAAGCCGGCCGCATCCGCCTGGTCGTAGGCGCCCGCATCCTCCTCAAACGTCACATGCGCCTCGGAGTAGAGCGAGTGCTCCGACCACCGCCCGATCACCTCGACCGACCCCTTGTAGAGCCTTAGCCGCACCGTCCCCGTCACATGGCCCTGGCTCTCGTCGATGGCGGCCTGCAGCATGCGGCGTTCGGGGCTGAACCAGTAGCCGTTGTAGATGAGCTCGGCATAGCGCGGCATCAGCTCGTCCTTCAGATGCGCCGCGCCGCGATCCAAGGTGATCTGCTCGATGCCGCGATGGGCGGCGAGCAGGACCGTGCCGCCCGGCGTCTCGTAGATGCCGCGGGACTTCATGCCGACATAGCGCCCCTCGACCAGGTCGAGCCGGCCGACACCGTGGCGTCCGCCGATCTCATTCAGCCGGGTGAGAAGCGCGGCGGGCGACAGGGCCTCGCCGTTCACACTGACCGCGTCGCCAGCCTCGAACCCCACCTCGATGATCTCGGGCGCATCCGGCGCATCCTCCGGCGCCACGGTGCGCTGATAGACGTAGTCGGGCGCCGCAACAGCCGGATCCTCCAGCACCTTCCCCTCCGACGAGGTGTGGAGAAGGTTCGCGTCGACGGAGAACGGCGCCTCCCCCCGCTTGTCCTTCGGGATCGGCACCTGATGCGCCTCGGCCCATTCGATGAGGCGGGTGCGGGAGGTCAGATCCCACTCCCGCCAAGGCGCCACCACCCGGATCTCGGGCGCCAGGGCATAGGCCGAGAGCTCGAACCGCACCTGGTCATTGCCCTTGCCGGTCGCGCCGTGGGCGATGGCGTCGGCGCCGGTCTCTGCCGCGATCTCCACCAGATGCTTGGCGATCAATGGCCGGGCGATGGAGGTGCCGAGCAGATAGAGCCCCTCATAAACCGCATTGGCGCGGAACATCGGGAAGACGAAATCGCGCACGAACTCCTCGCGCACGTCGCGGATAAAGATGTTCTCGGGCGGCAGACCGAGCAGTTCGGCCCGGGCCCGGGCGGGCTCCAGTTCCTCCCCCTGGCCGAGATCGGCGGTGAAGGTCACGACGTCGGCCCCCATCTCCACCTGCAGCCATTTCAGGATGATCGAGGTGTCGAGGCCGCCGGAATAGGCAAGGACCACCTTCTTCGGCGTCGGCAGGGACGAGGGGGGCATCGGTATCTCCGCAGGGCTGACCGCCCGCCCTCTAGGGCGGAACGGGGCGCGCGTCCAGCGCCTCAGGCGCCTTTCATGCAGGCCATGCAGCGGCTGAGCGTCGGTTCGATGCGGAGGCGGGCGAGGCCGATCTCGGCGCCGCAGTCGTCGCACTCGCCGAAATCGTCGTCGTCGAGGCGCGCAAGCGCCGCGCGCAGCCGGGTGATCTCCGCCCGCCGCCGGGCGCCCGTCGCTTTGGCCATGGCCTGGGCCTGGAGCGCGTCCATGCGCGAGAGGCGCCCGACGCTTTGCTGATCGAGCGTGACGGTGGCGGCGTTGTCCGCGCCCGCGCTCGCCGCCTGCTCCGCCGCGTCGATGCGGGCCCGGATCAGGGCGCGCAGCTCCTCCCTCTCTGCTGCGGTCATGCCATCCTCCCCGGGCTCAACGGGTGACGCGGTACTCCGCAAAACCCTGCACCGTCCGCCCGGTCTCGACGATATCAAGATCGAGAAGCCGCCGCACGTCGGCGAGGTGCGAGCGCCCGGCCGGCCCGCTCAGGAACACGGCCTCGATCCCGGACAGGGAGGCAAAGGACCAGACGGGCTCGAAGGCGGAGGCATGGGCGCCCACCTCGATCAGGTGCTGCAGCAGGATGTCCCGGCTGAGATCGGGGTCGAGCGACAGCGTCTCTGCATGGCCGAGCCCCGGGAAGGTGCCGCCGCCGCTCGCCCGATAGCTGTTGGTGGCGACGACGAAGGTCTGATCATCCGTCACCGGCCGGCCGTCGTGGGAGAGCTCGACGATGCGCCGGCTGTCGGGGTTGATTAGCCGGCCGTGTCGGTCGTAACGCGGCGCGGCCGAAGGGTCGATGCGGTAGCAAAGCCCACTCAGCACATCGAAATTATAGCTCGGCACGGTCGGGTCGATCAGTGGCTGGTCCGCCACCCCGGGCACCAGCCGGGCGAAGATGCCGGCTGCCCTCTCCACCCACTCCCGCACCGTGCCGCCGTCGACGACGATGGCCCGCACCTGGTTGGCGTGGGGGTAGAGATCGGCGATGTTGCGGATCGCCAGCTCTCCGGCCGGGATGTCGATGTAGTTCCCTGGCCCAGCGCGCCCCCCGGCCTTGAACGGCGCCGCGGCGGAGAGAAGCGGCAGCGCGTCCCACTCCGTCCCCTGCAGCATGGCGCGCACATAGTGGGCCTGGGCCTGGTTGATGACCTGGACGCAAGGGTCGTAGCCGACCAGCGCAAAATAGCTGTGCAGCGGCGCGGCGATGGCGCCGACCGGCTGGCGCACGTAGTCGAGGGTGCCCGCATGGGCCGCGTCGATCGCGGCCACCGCAGGCTTCTCCGCTGCTGCCTCCGCCGGGCGCGCCGCGGCGCTACCGGTGACGGCGCGCCAGCGGCCGTCCATGCGCTCAAGCTCCAGCGTGATGACGCCGAGGTGGGAGCCCCAGAAGCCCGGCATCACCGTGGGCGTACCCTGCAAGGTGCCGGCGATCGGATCGACCCCGGGGGCGGCCGGGAAATCGCTGCCGGGAAAGACCTGGTGCTGATGCCCCGCCACCACAGCGTCGATGCCGGGAAGGCCGGCGATGTGGAAGGCGGCGTTCTCCATCCCCGGCACCGCCTCGCGCGGGTCGATGCCGGTATGGGCGAGCGCGATCACCACCTCCGCCCCGGCCCGGCGCATCTCCGGCACCCAGGCGGCGAGCGCCTCCAGCATGTCCCGCGCCGCGAACCCCTGGCCGAGATGGCGGCCATTCCAGACCAGCACCTGGGGCGGCAGCACGCCGATGACGCCGACGGTCAGCGGATGGGCCTGACCATGCTCATCTACGATCTCGCGCTCGAGCAACGCGTAGGGCGAACCATGTAGCGTGTCCTGCAGCGGATCGGCAGCCAATCGGTGCGCGACGTTGGCCGAGACGATCGGGAAGGCAGCCTCCCGGTTCACCCGGTCGAGATAGTCGACGCCAAAGTCGAACTCGTGATTGCCGAGGGTCGCCGCGTCGTAGCCCATGGCGTTCATCACCTGCAGGATGGGATGGACCCCGGCCTCTGCCAGACCGCCGGCGAGCGCCATGTAGTCGCCGAGCGGATTGCCCTGCAGGTAGTCGCCGTTGTCCAGAAGCAGGGTGTTCGGCGTCTCCGCCCGCAATGCCTCCACCATCGGCGCGATACGGGCCAGACCGAACTGCCGGTTCGGCTGATCGGAGTAGTAGTCGTAGCCCAGGATATCGACATGCAGGTCGGAGGTCGCCAGCACCGTCAGCTGCGCCCGCGCTATCCGTTCGTCCCTTGCGGGCACGCTCTGCTCAGGTCTCGTCCGGCTTGACATCGTGGCGGGTCCGAGGCGGCTTTGCAGACGCGCGATCGACCCCGCGACCCGATAGGCAGACTGCAATCTTCAGTAGTATGGCTGTCATGTGACTACGGGTTGCATCAAACGCACATCTCAATGCCCAAAATACGCGCATCTGCTGGCCTGCGCGATCCGGGCCCTTTGAGCCCTACGCGTCACCGGCCCGGCTGGCAAGCGCAACCAGCAGCCTTTTCCAAGCCATGGGTGGCAGAGATCTACCGGGCTTCGCCCGAGACTTCCGTTTTCACTTCAATGAGTTGGATATCTGTTTCCGGGTGGGTTGCCACCCCCTTGGCAAAACTCTGGGCCAGGTCCTCGGCGCGCTTGGAGTCGTAACCGCTCGATTTCATCATCGTCGCCGCAACTTGCTCCGGCTCGGCCCGATCGGGATCGGCGACCAGATCGAGTGCCCAAACAATGCGCAGACCCGGCTTTGCCGCGAGCTCGATCAATCCGCGCATTGCAGCGCTCGGTTGATTTTCGATCACGCAGCTCACCTCCGCCGCGGGCACGTTGTCGATCACCAAGAGATTGGCCCGCCTCAGATCCCAAAGTACGCGACCGTCGACGAAGACGGTGTCCTTGACCGCCTTCGTTCCCATCGCCTCCTGATAGCGCAGGTTCAGGCGGTCTTCAGCCTCCTTCAGATTGGCCCGCTGGAAGGTGGTGTAGCGCGCCCGAAGCTTGTGATTGCGTAACTTGCCGACGCGCGGTTGCACCTCGATCGGCTGCAGCGCCGCCTCGCAGGCCAGGGCGATGGCCAGCGGCGACTTGCCGCTGCCCGGCGGGCCGAAGATCACCGTGTGGCGCGGCGGGGCGGTCTTCTCCAACTCGCCGAGGTCGGCGTGAAGCGTGTCGTAGCTGAGCGGCGCCCCGTCCCCGGCCGCGATCGGCGTGCCGAGCAGGGCCAGTCGCGCCGCATAGGGCGCGCCGATGAAGTCGAGCGCCTGCTGGCGGTAGGCGTAACTCCGCCCGACGAAAAGCAGCACCAGGACGAAGAAGACCGAGAACCCGATCTCCCACGCGCTTTCGGGAAAGGCTGTGTCGAGCTGTGGGTGGCTGGCGATGATCCCGACCGAGAGCACTGCACCCGTCAGGTAGAAGAACCCATCGGTGACGCTGTCCCAAAGGCCCTCGGTCCGGATGGCATTGACCGCCCTCGTGGCGTCCCCGCCGCCGCGCCGATAGGCGGCGCGGGCGATCACCGCCTCGATGCCGCGCTGGTCGGAGCAGAACTCCTTGGTCAACCAGATCGACAGGCTGACCGCGGCCGAGCCCAGGCCAAAAAGTGTGCCCTGCGCCAGTACGGCTGGGTCGGCCGCCTGCGCCGTGACAGTCCAGGCCTGCATCAGGCTCGAGCTCAGCGCCGCCGCACCGGGCGACGCGACGAGGTACGTGCCGCCAAAGAGCAATGCCAGGGCCGCGACGCCCCGCTTGATCGCCCAAGCGTTGACCGCTGGCATGCCGTGCCGGCGATCGTCGGCGCCGTTGCGGGCGCCCATCAGAACTACGATCACCAGGGCGACGACAAAGGAGACGATCCAGGGCGACCAGGCAGCTGACCACCCCGCATGCGACAACGCACCCGCCAGCGTCTCCACCAGCCAGAAGTACGCAAGCGCGGTGACCAGGCCGAGGGTCATGTGCCCCAGTTGGTTGGCCAGCCAAGCGTAGGTGCGGGAGTAGTTGCTCTGCACGTCCGACTGGCCGAACTCGACCGCGAAGATCCGGGTGAGCCAGATCCGGCCCTTCAGCAGGAAGACCGCGAGCAGGCCGGCAAGTAACATACCAAGGACGAGAAAGGCCAACATCGCGACCCCCGGCAAACACACTGGACCAAACGGCTTTCGTCTCTCAACGAGAGGTGGCAGCGTAGACCGAATTGGCCGTCATTGAAATCGCCTCGCGTCGGGGAGGCGCGGGACTTGAAGGGGGAACGGGTTGGCAGATCTCAACCGGATCGTGACAGGAGAGGCGCAGGCCGGAACGCCACCGCTGCTGATCGCCCACGGCCTGTTCGGCTCGGCCCGCAACTGGAACACCGTGGCCAAGCGCCTGGCCGAGCGGCGCCAGGTCGTCGCCGTCGACATGCGCAACCACGGGCAGAGCTTTTGGAGTGCTGAGACGGGCTACGCGCCGATGGCCGAGGATCTCGGCCGGGTGATGCAGGATCTCGGGCCGACGGTCGATCTGCTCGGCCATTCCATGGGCGGCAAGGCGGCGATGATGCTGGCGCTCGGCGGCCAGGCGCGCCTCGGCAAACTGATCGTCGCCGACATCGCGCCGGTGGGCTACGGCCACTCCCACGCCGACCATGTCGCGGCGATGCAGGGTGTCGATCTCTCCGCAGTTGAGCGGCGCTCCGACGCCGACCGGCAGATGGCCGCGGCGGTGCCGGATCGGGCGGTGCGGGCGTTCCTGCTGCAGAGCCTGGACATCGGCGAGGACGGGACCCGCTGGCGCCTGAACCTCGAGGCGCTGGGGGCCGGCATGGCCGATCTCGTCGGCTGGCCGGCGGTCGAGGGCCGGCACGACGGGCCGACCCTGTTCCTCCGCGGCGGCCGCTCCGACTATGTGGGGCCCGAGCACGCGCCGGCGATCCACGCGCAGTTCCCCGGGGCGGAGATCCAGGAGATCGCCGACGCCGGCCACTGGCTGCACGCCGAGGCGCCCGATGCCTTCGTCGCGGCGGTCGAGGCCTTTCTCACGCCGTCGGGCTGAGCGCCGCCGGCGGGCGCCCGTTGGATATCTTAGCCACTGCGAAGCCCCGGGGGCTTTCTTGCTGGCCCAAGTATCCCCGCCGGAGGCATCCGGTCTTGGGGTGGGCGCGATGCCCCTAGATCAGCACATCGCTGGCGGAGAGCTCGGCTAGGGCGAGCCCGGTGATCAGCACGCTGTCGCCGCCACCGAAGTCGAAGAGCGTGCTCAGCCCGTCCGCCGTCGCCTCGCCTGCGACGATCACCGCGTCCAGATCGGCGAAGGCGAAGTCGCACAGGTCCAGCAGATCCGCGCCGAAACCGAAGTCGGTGATCGTGTCGGCCCCGTCGTCGCGGCGGAGCACGAAGGTGTCGGCCCCCGCCCCTCCGCTCAGGACATCCCGCCCGGCGCCGCCCTTCAGGGTGTCGAGGCCGAAGCCGCCGTCGAGCATGTCGGCGCCGTCCCCGCCGACCAGCAGATCGGCCATATCGCCGCCGTCGAGGCTGTCGTCGCCGCGCCCGCCCTTCAATGTGTCGAGCGCCGCACCGCCCGAGAGCGCATCGTGACCGTCGCCGCCAGTCAGCAGATCGTTGGCCGCGCCGCCGCTGAGCGTGTCGTCGCCCGCGCCGCCGTGCAGCGTGTCGGCACCCCCCGCACCGCTCAGATCGTCGTTGCCGGCGCCGCCGATCAGCAGGTCAAAGCCCTCGGCGCCCTCGATCAGGTCGTCACCGTTGCCACCCTGCACCTCGTCCGAACCGGTGCCGCCATAGAGGCTGTCGTCGCCGTCGCCGCCCTTCAGGACGTCATCGGCGGCCTCCCCAAAGATCGAGTCGTCGCCCGCCGCGCCCAAGATCGTGTCGAGTCCCAGTCCGCCGTCCACCGTGTCATTGCCAAGCCCGGCATTGACGAAATCGTTGCCGATGGAGGGCGGGGGCGGGAAGACGCCGTCGTCGGGATCGGAGAGGGCCGTGTCGAGTATGCCGTCGCCCATATCGCCCGCGATCGAGTCGTCCCCATCGCCACCGAATAAGTGATCGTCGCCGCCGCGCCCACCGATGAAGTCGGCCCCGTCGCCGCCGTGGATCGTATCGGTCCCGCTGTCGGAGCCATAGGCGATCTCACCGCCACTGCCGAGGGTGAAGAAGTTCTCGCCGCCACCCTCAGCCGCCATGATGCCGTCTAGACGCCCGGCCGCGCCAAGATAGTTGTTACCACCACCTTGGAATATGATTTGCCCAGAGATATTGCCAGTATTGATAATAAATGAGTCTTTTTCAGTCGAGGCTATTAAGCCATTTATGTCGCCAGAGTTAAGTATAATAACGCTGCGCCCACCAATGGCAAATGTCTCGGCAATGATTGATCCACTATTAGTTACGCTCAGAGTCCCAGGACCGAAACCAATCGCCGAGAAAGAACCAGAAATCGTGCCGGAGTTCACCACGGTGAGACGGCCACTGGACCCAAAGCCGCCGCCGATCGCTTCGAGATGAGAAGAAATCGTGCCGGTATTCAGAATCTGTGAGGAGGTGTCTTCTACTAAGATCCCCACCTCACCACCGAAGATGGTGCCATCGTTGCTCAGATTACCGTAGAGCGAGACACCAGTTTCGCGTCCGCGGACGACCCCAGTGGAATAGACGTTGACCAAGTTGTCATCGGCAAAGCTATCCGGCTCGGTCAGCTCGATCGCTGCATCGTCGAAGCCGCGCCCCTCCGAGATCACGGTGCCGGCGATGTCGATGGAGTGACCGCCGAAGCTGCCGACGATGCCGTCGCCGTCCTGGCTGACGATCGCGGTGCCCTCGGTCACCAGGATGCCGTCGTTGACCCCTGCCAGGGTGAAGGCGTCGCCCGTGACATTGATATCGGTCGATTGAATCGTGAACGTCATCGCAAATCCCCTCTAACGAATGACCCCTGCGCCCCTCAGCGCTCGATGGGTCTACGTCAGACCGGGCTGGCGATCAACGCTCGCGGTCAGTCGAGCCGTTCGATGGCGAGCGCGATGCCCTGGCCGCCGCCGATGCACATGGTGACGAGGCCGCGGCGCCCGCCGATGCGCTCCAGCTCATAGAGGCACTTCAGCGTGATGATCGCCCCGGTCGCCCCCACCGGATGGCCCAGGGCGATGGCACCGCCATTGGGGTTCACCTTGGCGGTGTCGAGGCCGAGCTCTCGGTTCACTGCGCAGGCCTGGGCGGCGAAGGCCTCGTTCGACTCGATCACGTCGAAATCGTCGACCGAGAGGCCGGTGCGCTCCATCAGCTTCTGCACCGCCGGCACCGGGCCGATCCCCATCACCTCCGGCCGCACGCCGGAATGGGCGTAGCCGAGGACGCGGGCGCGGGCCTTGGCCCCGCGTTTCTCCGCCGCATCGGCCCGGGCGAGCACGATCGCCGCGGCACCGTCGTTAATGCCGCTCGCATTGCCGGCGGTCACCGTCCCCTCCTTGCGGAAGACCGGCCTGAGCCCGGCCAGCGCCTCGGCCGAGGTCGCCTTGGGGTGCTCGTCGGTGTCGAAGGGCACCATGTCGCGCTTCACCCGCACCTCGATCGGGGCGATCTGGCTGGCGAAGCGACCGCCCGCGATGGCTGAGGCGGCGCGGCTCTGGCTCTCGAGCGCGAAGGCGTCCTGGTCGGCCCGGCTGATCTGATGCTCCTCGGCCACGTTCTCCGCCGTCACGCCCATATGGCCGGTGCCGAAGGGGCAGTTGAGCGCGCCGAGCATCATGTCGCCGAGGGCCGCGTCCCCCATCTTCTGACCCCAGCGCCCGGCCGGCAGGATGTGGGGCGAGCGCGACATGCTCTCCGCCCCGCCGGCCACCCCCATCTCCGCATCCCCCAGGGCGAGCGCCTGGACGACGGAGACGATGGCCTGGGCGCCGGAGCCGCAGAGCCGATTCACGTTCATCGCAGGCGTGGTGTCGGGGATGCCCGCCTCGATCGCCGCGGCGCGGGAGAGGTACATGTCCCGCGGCTCGGTGTTGATGACATGGCCGAAGGCGACATGGCCGATCTCGCCCGCCTCGACGCCGGCCCGCTCCAGCGCCGCCTTCACCACATGGGCACCCAGCGCGATGGGCGGCGTGCCGGCCAGCGCGCCGCCGAAAGTGCCGATGGCGGTGCGGGCACCGTCAAGGATGACGACGTCTTCAGGCAGGGCGGATGCGGTCATGGCGGGGCTCCTCCGTTGGGTGCCCCGCAAGACGCATCTGGCCGGGGCGTGTCAGGCCCGCGGGGTGATGCGGGCGCCGTTGCCGGTACCTTGCACGAAAACCGACGAGCCACGGAAGATGTTTGGATCGTTGGCCTGCACGACCGTCACCAGGCGACCGCTTTCCAGGCGCACGACGTATTCGGCCGCCTGCTGCACGTTACCCTCTTGCTGCACCGCTTGGCTCGCCCGCCGACCGGCCACAGCACCGACGGCAGAGCCGACGCCGATCGCCACCGCCCGGCCCGTGCCACCGCCGATGGTGGAGCCGATCAGGCCGCCGGCCACGGCGCCGAGGATGGTGCCGAGCGTGCCGGAGCGGCAGCCGCTGTTGTAGCCGTCGTAGAAGTAGCGGTAGGAGCCGCTGCCGCAGCCCTGGCTGGTCACGTTGACGATGCGGATCGACTCGACCACGCCGGTCGAGGTCGGGGCGGCAACGCCGACCTGGGAGCGCGGAACGTTGTTGGAGTTGAGCGGCTGCTGACAGGCCGCCAGCGCAAGTCCGGCGGCGAGCAAAATCGGCAGGCGCAGGACACGGGTACGGGTCGCGGACACGGGTTGTCCTTTCTGAAACGATTCGATTGCGTTATCCACAACATCCCGCAGGCACCCCATCCCTCGCAAGCCCAAGCTCTACAGATTTGCGTTACCCGGCAGGGCGATCCCGACGTCCGGCGTGGCGGATCGGCCCCAATATCGGGTCATTTGGCCTCGGCAATGCGCGTCGCGATTGCAACGACGCGGGGACGGGCGCGGGGCAGTGCGAGCGCTTCGCAACCGTCGGCTGCATGGCAAAAATAAGGCAAAGCCGTCGTTAACAATGATTAACGAAACAGGGCAACGGCCTCGCGTGATCGCGCAATACAACCGTGGCTTGCTTCCAAAAAGATCGCTCAAATTGTAAAACTTCTTCGGGGGAACGGGTGCTCCATTAGGGGCAGTGACAAAGGGGAATATCTCGTGATTACAGTTCGTTCGCTGGCCGCATTCACGGCCAGCATTGCCACCTGCGCGGTCGTTACGGTGACGCCGGTGCCGCTTGCGGCGCAAGAGATCACGTCGGAGTCCGTGGCGACGCGGATCGACGTCGCCGGGCGCCAGCGCATGCTGACCCAGCGCATGGCGAAGTTCTTCTGCTTCGCACGCTCCGGCGTCGATGCGGTCGCCAACGTGCAGAAGCTGATCCAGGCGCGGGATCTCTACGCCGTCTCGCACCGCGGCCTGGCCTTCGGTGACGCGGAAATGAACCTGTTCGAGGAGGCGGAAGAGTCCGTCGTGCGGGTCTGGAACGACGTCGACCTGATGTGGGGTCCGCTCGACCAGGTCTACACCACCGCGCTGAACGGTGAGCTGGTGTCGGAGGAGGATTTCGACCGGGCCATGCGCCTCACCTCCGAGGTCATGCGCCGCAACAACGACATGGTGGCCCAGCTGCGCGCCGCCTATGCCGACCAGATCGGCGATGGCGGCCTGGGCGCCGCGGTGCTGATCGACCTCTACGGTCGCCAGCGCATGCTGTCGCAGAAGATGGCCAAAGAGGTCTGCCTGATGGCCCGCGGCCACAACCTCGACCAGACCCGGCCGGAGCTTGCGGCGACGCTGGAGCTGTTTGAAAGCTCCCTCCGCGCCTTCATGGAAGGTCTGGCCGTGGCCGGCGTGCCGGCGCCGCCGACCCCGGAAATCGCCGAGCAGCTGGCGCTCGCCAACGAATACTGGGTGCCGATCCGGCCGATCGCCGCCGCAGTCGCTGGCGGCCAGGGCGCGAGCCTGAGCGAGCTTGCCACCTTCAACATCGAGATCGACAAGTTCCTGGTCGAGATGAACAAAGCGGTCGGCATGCTCGCCGCCCATCAGGCGGCCGCCCAGGGCTGAACCCGGCGGAGCATTGCGGATCAGACGGCCGGTGCCAAGGCGCCGGCCGTTTCATATCTGGTGCCGGACGCCGCTGGCGCCCCGATTTTTCGGGAGACACCAGCGGACGAAATCCTCTACATAAAATGCTGTGATGAGTGGAAACGGGCTCGCCCGCGCCAAAGCGCTGGGAAGAGGCCCGTCGAACCGAGACAGGGAGATCCTCATGCAACGACTTCTTGCCGCCACTGCGGCCCTGGCGCTGATGGCGCCGACCGCCGGCCTCGCCCAGGAGGTGAAGGTCGGCATCATCCTCGGCTTTACCGGACCGATCGAGTCGCTGACGCCGGCCATGGCTGACGGCGCCGAGCTCGCCTTCAAGGAGGCGAGCGACAGCGGTCAGCTGCTCGGCGGCACTACCATCGTGCCGATCCGGGCGGACTCGACCTGCATCGACAGCGCCGCCGCCACCGCCGCGGCCGAGCGGCTGGTGACGGCGGAGAACGTCGCGGCCATCATGGGCGCCGACTGCTCCGGCGTGACCACGGCCGTCACCTCCAACGTGGCGGTGCCGAACGGGGTGCTGATCATCTCGCCCTCGGCCACCTCCCCGGCGCTTTCGACGATCGAGGACAACGACCTGTTCTTCCGCACGGCGCCCTCGGACGCGCGCCAGGGGGCGGTGCTCTCCTCCATCCTGATGGACAAGGGGATCAGCGAGGTCGCAGTCACCTACACCAACAACGACTACGGCAAGGGCCTGTCCGACGCCTTCGCCGAGAACTATGAGGCGGCGGGCGGCACGATCACCATCAACGCACCGCATGAGGACGGCAAGGGCGACTACTCGGCCGAAGTGGGCGCGCTGTCGGCCGCGGGCGGCGACATGCTGGTCGTGCTCGGCTACGCCGATCAGGGCGGCGTCGGCATCATCCGCACCTCCGTCGACACCGGCGCGTTCGACACCTTCGCGCTGGGTGACGGCATGTTCGCCGATAGCCTGCTCGAGGCGATCGGCGACGGGCTCGAGGGAACGGTGGGCTCGGTCCCCTGGTCCCAGGGCGACGGGGCCGAGGCCTTCCTCACCGTGGCCGAAGCCGGCGGCGTCGATGCCTCCGGCGCCTTCGTGCGCGAAAGCTACGACGCCGCGGCGCTGATCGCGCTCGCCATGCAGGCCGCCGGCTCCAGCGACCGCGCCGCCATCGCGGCCGAAGTGCTGAACGTCGCCAACGGGCCCGGAGAGCCGATCCTGCCGGGTGAGCTCGCCAAAGGGCTGGAGATCCTCGCCGGCGGTGGTGAGATCGACTATGTCGGCGCCACCAATGTCGAGCTGATCGGCCCGGGCGAGGCGGCCGGCACCTACCGCGAATACGAAGTGAAGGACGGCGAGTACACCACCGTCACCTTCCGCTGAGCATCGCGCGCTGAACCGCAGAGCAGCCCGGGCGCCGTCCCGGGCTGTTTCGCACCAACCGGGGGGAGAGCGTGGTCCGCGTCGAAGACCTGCACATGCATTTCGGCGGCATTCGCGCCGTCGACGGCACGACGCTGGAGATCGAGGCCGGCACCATCACCGGCCTGATCGGCCCGAACGGCGCCGGCAAGAGCACCCTCTTCAACGTCATCGCCGGCCATTACCGCCCGACCTCCGGCCAGGTCTATCTGGACGGCGAGGACATCACCGGCCTGCCGCCCCATACGCTGTTCGACAAGGGGCTGCTCCGCACCTTCCAGATCGCCCACGAGTTTTCCACGCTCACGGTGAGGGAGAACCTGATGATGGTCCCCGGCGGCCAGGCCGGCGAGCGGCTGTGGGACGCCTGGTTCCGCCCGAGCCTCGTCCGCGCCCAGGAAGCGGAGGTCGGCAAGAAGGCCGACGAGGTGATCGAATTCCTGCAGATCGGCCAGGTGGCGGACGAGATCGCCGCCAACCTCTCCGGCGGCCAGAAGAAGCTGTTGGAGCTTGGCCGCACCATGATGGTGGACGCCAAGATCGTCTTCCTCGACGAGGTGGGCGCGGGGGTGAACCGCACCCTCCTCAACACCATCGGCGACGCGATCCAGCGCCTCAACCGGGAGCGTGGCTACACCTTCTGCATGATCGAGCACGACATGGACTTCATCGGCCGCCTTTGCGATCCGGTGATCGTGATGGCCGAGGGCACGGTGCTGGCCGAGGGCACGGCGGAGGAGATCCGCACGAACGAGCACGTGATCGAGGCCTATCTCGGCACCGGCATGAAGCAGAAGCTGCGCGAGGTGGCCGAGTGAGGCGGCCGCCCGGGGCGCCTCGGATGGGGCGGAGAGGCCTCGCCGCCCTCGTGGCGGCGGCGGCCCTCACCGGGGGCGCGGCCCAGGCGTCGGAGGACTGCCGGGCCCTGACCAGCGACATCTCTTATTGCGGGCCGGTGAATGAGCGCCTGAGCGGCTACGGCCAGGCCGTCTTCCCCGATCTCCGCTTCAACTACCGCGATCGCGACGACGCGCCGCCAAGCTCCCACTTCTTCGCCGTCATGCCCTATGACCGCGAGGTCGCCTCCTGGGACGACGTCTTCGACATGCTGATCGACCAGTTGGTCCGGGGCGGCACGCCGCCCGCCGCCGCGTTCGACCGGATCGTGCGGAGCGGGCGGGAGGATGTGGATCTGTCGACCATGCAGGTTGAGTTCATCGGCCTGCATCGGGATGGCGAGACCGTGCTGAACTCCTGGGTGGCGCAGGCGCTGCCGGGGCGCGGGGCGCTGGTGCTGATCTTCTCCCTCGACGAGCGCGCCGATGCGGTGCCGGACACGCTCCGCGCCGCCCACGAGCGGGTGCTCGCGGACATTCGGTTCGTGGAATGAGGCAGGCGTTGTCCGCAACCGGGACTGGAGCGCCATGAGCGACGCCGCCGCCCTGGATGCACCCGACACGATCTGCCTCGCCGCCACGGGCATGACCGGGGGCTACGGCGCCACCGACATCCTGCACGACTGCACGATCCAGGTGGACCGGGGCGAGATCGCGGTGATCGTCGGCCCGAACGGCGCCGGCAAGTCGACGGCGATGAAGGCGATCTTCGGCATGCTGAGCTTGCGCCAGGGCCAGGTGCGCCTCGGCCAGCGCGACATCACCGAGCTCTCGCCCCAGGACCGCGTGCATGTCGGCATGGGCTTCGTGCCACAGACCGACAACGTTTTTCGCGCGCTGACGGTGGAGGAAAACCTCGAGATGGGCGCCTTCATCCGCGAGGACGATATCGCCGAGACCATGGAGCAGGTGTTCGCGCTGTTCCCGGTGCTCCGCGAAAAGCGCCGCCAGCCGGCGGGTGAGCTTTCGGGCGGTCAGCGCCAGCAGGTGGCCGTCGGGCGCGCATTGATGACCCGGCCGGAGGTGCTGATGCTGGACGAGCCGACGGCCGGCGTCTCCCCCATCGTGATGGACGAGCTCTTCGACCGGATCCTGGAGATCAAGCGCACCGGCATCGCCATCCTGATGGTCGAACAGAACGCCCGCCAGGCGCTCGCCATCGCCGACCACGGCTACGTCCTGGTGCAGGGCCGCAACCGCTACACCGACACCGGGGAGGCGCTGCTCGCCAACCCCGAGGTCCGCCGATCGTTCCTGGGGGGCTGATGATACTGCCGGTAGCCATCTTCGCGACGGTCCTGGCCTCAGCTGCCGTCGCAAGAGAGGTCCCGCTCCGAACGCCGTTGAACGACATGATCGTCTATGAGTGTCGGCTTGGTCCTCCCCTATCCTATGATTTTTGGGATCTTACGGCCGAATTCGGCGGCGTAAGGATTTGGGTGGTCGCAAGAAGTGGCGTGGTAGATCCGACTACGGGGCGCGCGGTTTCCTTCTGGAATCCTTGGATCGAAGACGACACTCCCGCGATCCAACATGTCCGAGAGGATGGCGTGGGTATCGTCGTCGGTCAGCAGCGAGGGCTCCTGGTCGGGACCGGTGGCAAGTCGGTCTACACGCTCGACGCCGTTCTCGACGGCGTTCCGACGGCCTACGCCGTGCCACTCATCTGCGAGCGAGGAGCGGGCTATTGATCGATGTCCTCAACGCCCTGATCGTCTTCTCGAACTTCGTGCTCGTGCCGGCGCTCGCTTATGGCAGCCAGCTGGCCCTGGGGGCGTTGGGGGTGACGCTGATCTATGGGATCCTGCGGTTCTCCCACTTCGCCCATGGGGACATGATGGCGTTCGGGGCGATGGTGACGATCCTGGTCACCTGGGCTCTGCAGGCGGCGGGGATCGGCATCGCGCCGCTGCCGACGGCCTTGCTGGCCCTGCCTGTCGGCATCCTCGGCTGCGTGGCGGCGGCGCTGTTGATCGACCGCTCGGTCTATCGCTTCTACCGGCGGAAGCGGAGCGCGCCGGTGGTGTTCGTCATCGTCTCGGTCGGCGTGATGTTCATGCTGAACGGCGTCGTGCGCTTCATCATCGGGCCCGACGACCAGCGCTTTGGCGACGGCACGCGGTTCCTGATCCGGGCGCGGGAATTTCGCGAATGGTCGGGGTTGGAGGAGGGGCTGGCCCTCCGCACCTCCCAGGCGCTCACCATCGTCATCGCGCTCATCGTCGTCGTC
Organism: Pseudomonadota bacterium; assembly: GCA_039180875.1. Classification (GTDB taxonomy): domain Bacteria; phylum Pseudomonadota; class Alphaproteobacteria; order Rhodobacterales; family Rhodobacteraceae; genus JBCDCY01. Next base: position 270,323 of record JBCDCY010000001.1, read on the forward strand.
GCGCTCTTCCGGTTTCTCAACCGCACCCGCACCGGCAAGGCGATGCGGGCCTATTCCGACAATGAGGATCTGGCATTGCTCTCCGGCATCAATCCGGAGCGAGTGGTGCTCATCACCTGGGTGATCGCGGCAAGCCTGGCGGCCATCGCCGGCACACTTTATGGTCTCGACAAGTCCTTCAAACCCTTCACCTATTTCCAGATCCTGCTGCCGATCTTCGCCGCCGCCATCGTCGGCGGTCTGGGCCAGCCGGTGGGCGCGATCATCGGCGGCTTCGTCATCGCCTTTTCCGAGGTGATGGTGACCTACGCCTACAAGAAGGTGCTGGGCTATGTGCTGCCGGAGAGCCTGGCACCGGACGGCCTCGTGCAGCTGCTCTCCACCGACTACAAGTTCGCGGTGTCCTTCCTGATCCTGGTCGTCGTGCTGCTCGTGCGACCTACCGGCATCTTCCGGGGGGCGGCGGCATGAGCGGCCGGGCGGTCCTGCTCTATGGCGGCATGGCCCTGGCCCTGGTGCTGGTCGGGGTGTTTCAAAGCTGGAATGTCAGCCTCACCATCCTGAACCTCTGCCTGATCTCGGCCATCATGGCGCTCGGCGTGAACATCCAGTGGGGCTATGCCGGGCTCTTCAATGTCGGCATCATGGGTTTCGCCGCGGTCGGCGGCATCGCCGGGGTGTTGGTGAGCCAGCCGCCGGTGGTGGAGGCCTGGCAGGCCGGCGGCGGGCGGATCCTGCTCGCGGGATTGATGGTAGTCGCGACGGTGGGCGCGGTGCTGCTGCTGCGTCGGACCATGGCGCCGGGCCGGCCGCGCAATCTGGCGACGGCAGCGACGGTGATCGTCGGCTATCTGCTGATCCGGGGGTTCTACGATCCCGGCTCCTCGGCGATCGAGGACGTGGACCCGGCGCGGACCGGCTATCTCGGCGGGCTCGGTCTGCCAATCCTCTTCTCCTGGCTGGTCGGCGGCCTCCTGGCGGCGGGGGCGGCGTGGATCGTGGGGAAGGTGGCCCTCGGCCTCCGCTCCGACTACCTCGCCATTGCCACCCTCGGGATCTCGGAGATCATCATTGCCATCCTGAAGAACGAGGATTGGCTGAGCCGCGGGGTGAAGAACGTCTCCGGCCTGCCGCGGCCGGTGCCCTACGAGGTCGATCTGCAGGCCGCGCCCTGGTTCATCGACCTTGCCGCCCGGGTGGGCGGCGATCCGGCGAGCCTGTCGGGCATCACCGTGAAGCTGCTCTACGCCTGCCTGTTCCTTGTGGTGCTGGCGATCCTGCTCTGGCTGGCGGAGCGGGCGCTGAACGCGCCCTGGGGTCGGATGATGCGGGCCATTCGAGACAATGAGGACGCGGCCGAGGCGATGGGCAAGGACGTGACGCGCCGCCATCTGCAAGTCTTCGTCCTGGGCTCCGCCGTGGTCGGGATCGCCGGGGCGATGCTGACGACGCTGGATGGGCAGTTCACGCCGGGGACCTACAACCCGTTGCGCTTCACCTTCCTCATCTGGGTGATGGTGATCATCGGCGGCTCGGGCAACAACTGGGGCGCCGTGCTGGGCGGTTTTCTGATCTGGTTCGTCTGGATCCAAGCAGAGCCGGCGGGCAACTGGCTGATCGGCACACTCACCTCTGGGCTCGCCGACGGCAATGTGGTGCGGAGCCATCTGCTCGACGCTGCCCCCCATATGCGGATGATCCTGATGGGGCTGCTGCTGCTTCTGGTGATGCGCTTCGCCCCCCGCGGTCTATTGCCCGAGGTGGTCCGCCGCTGACCAAGCGGAATCGGAAATCGCGCGGGGCGATTTCCGATGCGAGATAGGTTCGTTGGGCGGGTCGCGACCTTAGCCGAAGACTTGGAAGACGTTGTCGAAGGCCGCTTCCATCGACATCGGGCGCAGAACGATCTCGTCGGGCCTGAGGTCGGTCACCCCGTCGACCACGATCATGCCGAGCAGATCGCCATCATGGGCCATTGGGGCCTCGGCACCACCCATCATCGCTTCCTGGTCGGAGACGACGACGATGGCCGAGGCGTCAACCCGGCCGTCGCGGTTCTGGTCCAAGTGGCGGATCTCGTGGATGGCGACCGTGTGACCCTCGATGATGATCAGGTCACCCTCGCGCCGGTCGTAGTCGGTGATGCGGTCGATGCCGCCCCAGTCGACCCAGTGGTCGTGGCGGTTGGCGTTTTCGCCCATCACCTGCATCCAATCGACCGCGCCAGAGGCATCGGCGTTGCGGCGGGCGACCTCCTCGCCGGCGTTCATCTCGTAGATGAAGTGGAAGCTGTCTGCGCCAGCGCCGCCGGTCAGCAGATCGTCCCAGCGCCCGTCGGGCCGGATCGCGGCGTCGCTCGCCAGCATCGTGGGCCGCCCGGCGTCGGAGTGAGCCACCAGAATGTCGTCGCCGTCCTGCCCGCTCAGCCAATCGCTGCCGGCGCGGTCGACGATCACGTCGGCGCCGGCACCGCCCATGCTGCGGTCGTGACCGGCACCGCCGCGGAGTGTGTCGTCGCCGCTGCCGCCGAACATCCAGTCAGCGCCGCCGGCTCCGATCACCAGATCGTCGCCCCGGCCGCCATAGAGCTTGTCGTAGAAGCCGTCGCCGCCGATCACCGTGTCGTCGCCGGCATCACCCTTGATCCGGTCATTGCCGTCGCCACCCGACAGCCTGTCATGGCCGCTCCGCCCGCGGATCCAGTCGTTGCCATCGGCGCCCACCACGGTGTCATGGCCGGCGCCGGCGATCAGGCCGTCATTGCCGCGTCCGCCGTGCAGATGGTCGTCGCCCTTGTCGCCGAACAGGCGGTCGTCGCCGTCCCCGCCGGTGATGGTGTCGTCCCCGGCGAGACCACGCAGGATCTCCCGCGCCGCGCCGCCCGCCATCTGGTCGTCGCTCGCGTCACTGCCTTGGCGGTGGGCGGCGAAGGGCGCCTCTGCCTTCAGGTCGAGGCGCTGGACCAGGCGGATCACGTCGTTGAGGAACGGCAGATCGATCTTCGTGCGGTCGAAGCTGAAGCCCATATACTCGACGGCGTTCCGCGCGGGCGTGCCGGGCGCGGCAAAGAACGGCTCGAGATAGGCGAGCGCCGCCTCTACCGACCGGCCGCCGATCCGCTGCCACAACGTCATGCGCACACTCCCCCGCCTGCCGGTCCGGAAGGTAGGGGCGGGGCGATCGGTTAACCAACGGGGGGATCTTTGGCATTTTCCTCAAGTGCCGCGGGGTGCGGCATCCGCCGGCGCGACGCCGTGGTAGTCGCCATACCAGTCGACGAAGGCCTGGACGCCGGTGCGGAGGTCGGTGCCGGGGGCATAGCCGGTGAGCGCCGTCAGAAGCGCCGTGTCGGCCCAGGTCGCCGGCACGTCGCCGGGCTGCATGGGCAGCTTCCTTTGCCGCACCGGTCGGCCGAGGGCGGCGGAGATCGCGGCGATGAAGTCGGTGAGCAGAACCGGCTGGCCGTTGCCGATGTTGACGATGCGAAAGGGCGCCTCGGGGCTGAGCGTATCCCCCGGGACTGGGGCCCCGACACCGGGGACCACGTCGATCAGGCGATAGATCGCCTCCACCAGGTCGTCGACATACGTGAAATCGCGGCGCATCTCGCCGTGGTTGTAGACGTCGATCGCCTCCCCCGCCAACGTCGCCCGCACGAACTTGTAGAGCGCCATGTCGGGTCGCCCCCAGGGACCGTAGACCGTGAAGAAGCGAAACATCGTGACCGGCAGGGACCAGAGATGGGCGTAGGAATGGGCCAGCACCTCCGCCGCCCGCTTGGTCGCGGCATAGACGGAGAGCGGGCGGTCGGCCGGCACCCCCTCCCGATAGGGCATCGCCGGATCGGCGCCGTAGACCGACGACGTCGAGGCCATCAGCAGATGCGCCGGCGGGTAGTCGCGCAGCGCCTCGAGCAGGTTGAACGTGCCGGTGATGTTGCTGTCGATATAGGCCCGCGGCGCCTCGAGCGAGTAGCGCACGCCGGCTTGGGCGGCGAGGTGGATGACCACGTCGGGCGCGGTCGCTTCGATGGCGGAGGTGAGCGCCGCGCTGTCCTCCAGCCGCGCCTCATGGGCGGTGAAGCCCGGCATCTCGGCCAACAGGGCATGCCGGCGCCGCTTGAGCGCCAGGTCGTAGTAATCCGTCATGCCGTCGAAGCCGCCGACCTGCCAACCCTCGGCCAGCAGCCGCCTTGCGACGTGAAAGCCGATGAAGCCCGCCGTGCCGGTGACGAAGGCTGTCCTCATCGCGCGCCGAAGGCGTCGACCATCAGCGCCTCGAGCGCCCGCTGATCCTCCGCATCGAAGGCGTCCGGCTGGTCGCTGTCGATGTCGAGGACGGCGATCAGCCGGCCGTCGCTGAAGACCGGCACCACGATCTCCGACTGGGTGGAGGAGGCGCAGGCGATGTGGCCCGGAAAGGCCTCCACATCCGGGACGAGCATCGTCCGCTCCTCCCGCGCCGCGGCGCCGCACACGCCCCGCTCGAACGGGATGACCAGGCAGCCATGGCCGCCCTGGTGGGGGCCGATCTTCAGCAGGCCGGGGGCGGTGACGCGGTAGAACCCCACCCAGTCGAAGCGCGCATCGCGGTGGAACAGCTCGCAGGCGATGGTCGCCATCTTGGCGATCTCGTCCTCCTCCCCGGCGATCAGCGCGTGGATCGCCTGGCGGATCTCGTGGTAGCGGTCGGCGCTGTCCTTGGCCATCGTGCCCTCCTCCCGCCGCTATAGCCGCCCGGGCGGCGCTTGCAAACTGGACAGAGCGGCAGGCGCCACGTTAGATCCGCCCAAGCGGCGCTTGGGGGGATTAGGATGGAGAGATACCCGCCGGACCTCCCCCTGCCCCTGGTGCGCCAAGCGGTCGAGGCGGCCTTGGCCGAGGATCTGGGCCGCGCCGGAGACCTGACCGGCCAGGCGACGCTCGCGCCGGAGGCGACCGCGACAGCCGTGCTCAGCAGCCGGGCGGAGGGGACGGTGGCCGGGCTGGCGCTCGCCCGGATGGCCTGCGAGCTGGTGGGCGATCTCAGCTTCGAGCCGATGCTCGGCGACGGCGCGGTGGTCGGCGCGGGCGGCACGGTGGCCCGGATCGCCGGGCGGGCGCGGGCGCTGATGATGGCGGAGCGGGTGGCGCTCAACTTCCTCTGCCACCTCTCAGGCATCGCGACGGAGACCAGCCGCTACGTCGCCGCGGTGGCGGGCACCAAGGCGCGGATCTGCTGCACGCGGAAGACCACGCCGCGCCTCCGCGCCTTCGAGAAATACGCGGTGCGCTGCGGCGGCGGCACCAACCACCGCTTCGGCCTCGACGACGCGATCCTGATCAAGGACAACCACATCGCGGTGGCCGGCGGGGTCGGCGCGGCGCTGGCGCGCGCCCATGCCTTTGCCGGCCATCTGGTGGCGATCGAGATCGAGGTCGACACCCTCGCCCAGTTGCGGGAGGCGCTGGAGGCCGGCGCAAAGGCGGTCCTGCTCGACAATATGGGGACGGACGACCTGACCGAGGCCGTCCGGCTGACCGCGGGGCGCGCGACGCTCGAAGCCTCCGGCGGTGTGACGCTGGAGAGTGTGGCGGCGATCGCGGCGACGGGGGTGGACTACATCTCCAGCTCGCGCCTCACCATGGGGGCAATCCCTCTGGACCTCGGCCTCGACATCGTCATCGGGGAAAGCCGCGATGTTTAACGCCCTCCAGGCTGAGACCGGGGCGGAGATCGCCGCGCTCTTCGCCGCCGATCCCGATCGCTTCGCCCGGTTCTCCGTGCAGATGGTGGACATCCTCTTCGACTTCTCCCGCACCTCAATGACCCCGGCGGCGCGCGCGATGCTGCTCGACCTCGCCCGGGCGCAGGACGTGGAGGGCTGGCGCGACCGGATGTTCGCCGGCGCGCGGATCAACACGACGGAGGACCGCCGCGTCCTCCACACCGCGCTGCGCCTGCCGGAGGGAACGGCGTTCCGGGCGGATGACGAGGATATCGCCGGCCCCGTCCTCGCCACCCGGGCCCGCGCCTATCGTTTTGCCGAGGCGGTCCGGGACGGCCGCTATTCCGGTGCGGGCGGTCCCTTCACCGATGTGGTGAATATCGGCATCGGCGGCTCCGACCTCGGGCCCCATCTGGTGGCCGACGCGCTCACGCCCTATCGCGACGGGCCGCGTCTGCACTTCGTCTCAAACGTCGACGGGGCGCATCTGACGGACGTGTTCGCGGGCCTGGATCTTACGCGCACCCTGGTCCTTGTTGCGTCGAAAACCTTCACGACGGCGGAGACGATGGCGAATGCCCACCGCGCCCGCGCCTTGATCGAGGCGGCGGTCGGGGAGGCAGCAGCGCCGGGCCACTTCGCCGCCCTCACCTCAGCCGTAGATCTTGCCGCCGCGTTCGGAGTGCCGGAGGAGCGCTGCTTCGGCTTCGCCGATTGGGTGGGGGGGCGCTACTCCCTTTGGTCCGCGATCGGGCTGTCGGTGATGATGGGCGTCGGGCCTGCGCGCTTCGATGCGTTGCTCGCCGGCGCCCACGAGATGGACGAGCATTTCCGCACGGCGCCCCTCGACGCGAACCTGCCGGTGCTGATGGCGCTGACGGGGATCTGGCACCGCTCGGCCTGCCGCTATCCCAGCCGCTGCATCGCGCCCTACGACCAGCGCCTGGCGCTGCTGCCCGCCTACCTCCAACAGCTCGATATGGAGAGCAACGGCAAGGGCGTGGGGCGCGAGGGCAACGACCTCGCCGCGCCCGCCTGCCCGGTGGTCTGGGGCTCGGCCGGGACGAACGGCCAGCACGCCTTCTTCCAACTGCTGCACCAGGGGGAAGTGCATCCGGTGGAGTTCCTGGTGGCCGCCACGGGCCACGAGGCGGAGATGATGGACCAGCACGACCAACTGCTCGCCAATTGCCTGGCCCAGGCCGAGGCCCTGATGCGCGGGCGGGACGCGGCGGAGGTGGTGGAGACCCTCACCGCCGCCGGCTGGGCCGAGGACGCCGCCCGGGCCGCAGCGCCGAACCGGCGCTTTCCTGGGAACCGACCGTCGACGCTGCTGCTTTACCGGAGGCTCGACCCGCGTACGCTCGGCCGTCTGCTGGCGGCGTTCGAGCATCGGACGTTCGTCGAGGGGGTGATCTGGGGGGTGAACAGCTTCGACCAGTGGGGGGTCGAACTGGGCAAGGAGCTCGCCCGCTCCCGCCTCGCCGCGATCCGGGATCCCGGCGGTTCAGAGGTTCCAGTGGCGCTCGCCGGGCCCGTGGCCCATCTGCAGGCGCTCAGGGAAACGCCGGGCGACTAGCTGAGCCGCCCGGCGCGATTGCGTGAAGGATCAGGAGGACGCGCTGGACTTCGCGAACTCCGGATAGGCCTCGATCCCGATCTCCGACTGGTCGAGCCCGACCTGCTCGTTCTCGGCGCTCACCCGGATGCCGAGGATCGCGTTCAGGATCACCCAGACAACGAGCGAGACGACGAAGACGAAGACGCCGACCGCGATGATGGAGATCAACTGCGCCCCGAACGACGCATCAGGGTTGGTGATCACCACCGCGATCGTGCCCCAGATGCCGGCAAAGAGGTGCACCGGGATCGCACCGACGACATCGTCGATCTTGAACCGATCGAGGAGCGGCACAGTGAAGACCACGATCACACCGCCCACGGCGCCGATCAGCGTCGCAGCCCCCAGCGACGGCGTCAGCGGCTCGGCCGTGATGGAGACGAGACCGGCCAGCGCACCGTTAAGCACCATGGTGAGGTCCGGCTTCTTGTAGAGCACCATCGTCAGGATCAGCGCCGTCACCGCACCACCGGCCGCGGCCGTGTTGGTGTTGGAGAAGATCCGGCTGATGTCGGCCACGTTGCCGGCGGTATCCATGTAGAGCTGGGAGCCGCCGTTGAAGCCGAACCAGCCGAGCCACAGGATGAACGTGCCGAGGGTGGCCAGCGGCATGTTGGAGCCCGGCATCGGCACTACGCGCCCGTCGCGGTATTTGCCCGTCCGCGCGCCGAGGATGATCGCGCCCGCCAGCGCTGCCCAACCGCCGACCGAGTGCACGACCGTCGAGCCCGCGAAATCCAGGAAGCCCATCTGGTCGAGCCAGCCGCCGCCCCACTTCCACGAGGCCTGGATCGGATAGATCAGCGCGGTCAGCAGGACGATGAAGACCAGAAACGGCACGAGCTTGATCCGTTCCGCCAATGCGCCCGAGACGATGGAGGCCGTCGTCGCGCAGAACATCAGCTGGAAGTAGAAGTCCGAACCGACCGAGGCGTAGGTGAGATCGGTCTCGGTCTCGGCCAGTCCCACGGCCTCCAACACCGCCGGGCCGATGGCGCCGAGATAGCCCTCCACCAGCCAGCCGTCGCCGGGATACATCAGGTTATAGCCGATCAGGTAGTACATGATCGCGGCCAGCGAGAAGAGCGCGATGTTCTTCGTCAGCTGCATCGAGACGTTCTTGGAGCGCACGAGCCCCGCCTCGAGCATGGCAAAGCCGGCGGCCATCCAGAACACCAGAAAGCCTGCGACCAGGAACATGAAGGTGGTGAAGATGTAGCCGATCTCACCCGTCGGCGGCGTGTCGTCGACCGCCTCCGCCGCGTCCTGTGCAAGGGCCGGCTCGGCCACCGCCATGGCGGCGAGGAGCAGGCCGGAATACTTCATCAATTTCCGCATGGTTCACTCTTTCCCTGGTGTTCAGACCGCGTCTTCGCCCGTCTCGCCCGTGCGGACGCGGACCGCCTGCTCGACGTTGAGGACGAAGATCTTGCCGTCGCCGATCTTGCCGGTCTTGGCGGTGCTGGCGAGCGCCTCCACCGTCTTCTCGACATCGGCGTCGGCCACCACGATCTCGAGCTTGATCTTCGGTACGAAGTTCACGACGTATTCGGCGCCGCGGTAGATCTCGGTATGGCCCGATTGCCGGCCATAGCCTTTGACCTCTGAGACCATGAGCCCCTGCACGCCCTGGGCGGTCAGCGCCTCGCGGACCTCCTCGAGCTTGAAGGGTTTGATCACGGCGATGATGAGTTTCATTGCGGCCCTTTCCGATTGCTGAGCGCCATGGCGGCGGACCCACCGTCGCGTCCACCGCACCCCGGGCGCACCATCGGCACGGCCGGCGGGAGAGTCCGCACAGATCTGAAATCCAACGCGAAAATTCTGGGCGATTGCTCAGGCCGTATGTGCCTGCCCCGGCTTCTGCCTAAAATTTGGGCAGAGAGAAATGGCCCGGCCGGGCCGCGCCCCCTCCACAAACCACCCGCAAACCGGTAGGATCGTTCTTGAGGCAGACGGCGTAGCCCCAGGCGAAAGAGGGTGCCGAACGATGGCAAGACGATCCCGGGCGACGGGCACGGAAAACGTGCGCGACGGCGCGAGGTCCCGCGCGCCGGGGCTGGTTGAGCGCGGTTTGAGGTGGATGTTGCGCAAGGTTCTGCGCCTCGTCTGGCTGGTGACCTGGCGCATCGCCGTGGTGATCGCGGCGATCATCGCAGCCTCCACCACCTACTACTACCTGGATCTTCCCCCGGTCACCGAGCTGTTGGACGGCCGCGACCGCGGCTCCGTCACCCTGCTCGACCGCGACGGAGAGGTCTTTGCCTGGCGCGGCGCCCAGTACGGCGGCACCGTCCACGCCGAAGAGATGTCGCCCCATCTCTTGAACGCCGTGATCGCGACGGAGGATCGGCGCTACTACCATCATCCCGGCATCGACCCGATCGGCATCGCCCGGGCCATGGTGGCCAATGTCCGCGCCGGGCGACTGGTCCAGGGCGGCTCCACCATCACCCAGCAGGTGGCGAAACTGGTCTTCGTCGGCCCGGCCCGCACGCTGGAGCGCAAGCTGCGGGAGATCCCGATCGCCCTGGCGATGGAGCTGCGCTACTCCAAGGAAGAGATCCTCTCGATCTACCTCAACCGCGCCTATCTCGGCGCCGGCACCTATGGGTTCGAGGCTGCGGCCCAGCGCTATTTCGGCCGCTCCGCCCGGGTGGTGGGTCCGGCCGAGGCGGCGATGCTCGCGGGGCTCCTAAAGGCCCCGTCGCGCTACGCGCCCACCAGCGACATCACCCTGGCGCGGGAGCGGGCGGCGACCATCGTCGCCCTGATGGCCGACCAGGGCCTGCTGACACCGGAGCAGGTGGTGGAGGCCGAGGCCAACCCGGCCTCCCTCAGTACCGCTGCCTCCGCCCGGGCCGGCGGCTATTTCGCCGACTGGGTGATGGAGGCCGGCCCGGATTTCCTCACCACCGCCACGTCAGAGGATGTGGAGATCCTCACCACCTTCGACCCGGAGATCCAGCGCGCGGCGGAGGAGGCGCTGGACCACGTCTTCGAGACCCGGGTGCGGGAAGGCTCGGAGGCCGAGGCGGCGATCGTCATCCTCTCCCGCGACGGCGCGGTGCGGGCCATCGTCGGCGGGCGCCGCCGCGGCACGGCGGGGCAGTTCAACCGCGCGACCCAAGCGCTCCGCCAAACCGGCTCCGCCTTCAAGCCGGTGGTCTACGCCGCGGCCCTGGATCAGGGCCTGCTGCCCGACACCCTGGTCGAGGATGCGCCGATCACGCTGACCATCCCGGGCTCCGGCCGCTGGTCACCTGAGAATTACGGCGGCGGCTATCGCGGCCATATCTCCTTGCGCGAGGCGCTCGCCCACTCCGTCAACACCGCCGCCGTGCGGGTCTCGGAGGAGGTGGGGCGCGAAAACGTGCAGGCGATGGCCCGCGCGCTCGGCATCAGCTCGGACCTCGCCGACGGCCCGGCCATCGCCCTCGGCGTCTCGGAGGCGACGCTTTTGGAGATGACCGGCGTCTACGCCACCTTCCTGAACGAGGGCGTGACGGCCGCCCCCTTCGGCTATCACGCGATCCAGCTGCGCGGCGACGCCACGCCGCTCTTCGGCTCGGACGCGGAGGCGGGGACGCGCGCGCTCGACGCCGATCTCGCGGGCTACCTCACCGGCATGCTGGCCGAGGTGGTGGCGACGGGCACCGGCCGGCGGGCGCGCCTGCCGGACGGGCGACCGGCCGCCGGCAAGACCGGCACCACCCAGGGCGCCCGCGATGCCTGGTTCGTCGGCTTCACCGGCCAGTACGTGGCGGGCGTCTGGATGGGCTATGACGACAACCGCCAGCTGACCGGCGTCACCGGCGGCGGCCTGCCTGCACAGATCTGGCAGGAGACCATGGTGCGGATCCACGAGGGCGCGCCGATCCTGCCATTACCGATCCGCCAGCCGCCCCCCGGCAGCGGTCTGCGCCTGGCCGGCGATGTGGGACGCGGGGGAGAGACCGAGTCCCTGATCGAGAGCGTCATCCAGGGCATCCTCGGCGGCAGCAGCAGCAATGTCGAGCGCGAGCGCGGTAAGCCGGCCGACGCCGATCGCTAGGGCGCTTTAGTCTGCGGAGGGCGCTCCGGGTGCCATGGGCGTGCTTTGGATATTAGGGCCACGGCGAAAGGCAGTGGGGTTTTTTTGCTGGGTCAAATATCCCCGCCGGAGGCTTGCGTCTCTCCCGGCGCCACCCTAGTCGCCGAAGCGATAGCGATGCAGCGCCGCGCCTTCCTCCCGGAGCCAGCGCCGCTCCGCCCCATGATCCGGCGACAGACGCTCCAGCAGCGCCCAGAACCGGGGGCCGTGGTTCATCTCGCTCAAATGCGCGACCTCGTGCGCCGCGACGTAGTCCAACACCTCCGGCGGCGCCATGATCAGGCGCCACGAGAACATCAGGTTGCCCCGCCCGGTGCAGGAGCCCCAGCGCGAGCGGGGATCGCGGAGGGTGAGCCGCGCCGGCGTCCGGCCGATCCGCGCGGCGTAACGCGCCACCGCGTCGCTCAGGCGCTGGCGCGCGAGCAGCGTCAGATGGGCCCGCGCCTGGGCCGGCAGCCGGGCCCGCGGCCCCGGCAGGGCCAGCACGCCAGGGGTCGAGGGATCACCCAGGACGAGCCGGTGCATCCTCCCCTCCACCGGCAGGACCGTGCCCTCCTCCACCCGGATCGGTTGCGGCGCCCGAGCCCTCGCCTCAGCCAGCCAGTCGGCGCGGCTGTCGAGGAAGCGCTGCGCCTCCCGGATCGGAGCGGCGCTGGGGCAGGTGAGCGTTGCCCGGCTGTCGACGGAAGAGACCCGCAGCGTAAAGCCGCGTGCCCGGCCGTTGCGACGCAGCTGCACCGTGATCGGCGGCGCGCCGGTTGTCAGATGCTCCACCACCGGGGCCAGGCGGCCCGCACTAGCCGCGCACCGGAACCCGGCGGGCGCGGATGAAGTTGCGGATCCGCGGCTGGATCTCCTGGCGCCAGCGGGTGCCGTTGAAGACACCGTAGTGGCCGACCCGGGGCTGCACGTAGTGCTCTTTCTTCGACTTCGGCAGGCTGCTGCAGAGCGCATGCGCCACCTCGGTCTGGCCGAGGCCGGTGATGTCGTCGCGCTCGCCCTCGATGGTCAGCAGCGCCGTGTCGCGGATCACCGAGGGGTCGATCCGGGTCTTGCGGTAGTGGTAGTTGCCGGTGGCGAGCAGGCGCTTCTGAAACACCCGCTCGATGGTCTGCAGATAGAAGTCGCGGGGCAGATCCATCACCGCGAGATATTCGTCGTAGAACGCCCGGTGCGCCGCGGCCGAGTCCCCATCGCCCTGCACCAGATGCCGGAACTGGCGCAGATGGGCGTCCACATGGCGATCGAGGTTCATCGACATGAAGCCCGAAAGCTGCAGGAAGCCCGGGTAGACCCGGCGCAGGAACCCCTTGTTCGGCCAGGGCACGGTGACGATCACGTTGCGCTCGAACCAGCTGAGCGGCCGGGTGGTCGCCAGATCGTTCGGCTGCTTGGGGTTCTTCGAGGTGTCGATGGGCGATCCCATCAGCACCATGGAGGCCGGGCGAAACGCCTCCTTCCGCGCGGCCATCAGGGTGGCGGCGACCAGCATCGGCACGCCCGGCTGGCAGACGGCCATGACGTTCGGACGCTCCCCCCGGGCGGCCAGCAGTTCGCAGAACCGGATGACGTAGTCGACATAGTCGTCGAGGTCGAAATTGCCCTCGGTCACCGGCACGTCCCGGGCGTCGCGCCAATCCGTGATGTAGACCTCGTGCTCCGGCAACATCGCCTCGACCGTGCCGCGCAGCAGGGTGGCGAAATGGCCCGAAAGGGGCGCAATGATCAAAACGCTGGGGTCGCTGCGCGCCCGGGCAATGGCAGAATCACGTTTGAAATGGACGAGATCACAAAACGGCAGGCTGTCGACGACCTCTTCGACCACCGGCACGGCCTCGCCCGAGACCTCGGTCTCGCTCAGGCCGAACTCCGGCTTGCCGTAACGCCGCGTGGCGTTCACGAACATCTCGAACGCCGCCGCCGTGGCCCGGGCGCTGTAGGTATGTGATAACGGATTCAGTGGGTTAGAGAGCGCCTCGTGCCCCAACCGCGCGGCCGTCCGCATTGGACTGATCGCAGCATGGGTCAGTTCATACGCATGATACAGCAATCCACACACCCTCCTTTGCTCGGGTGCAGAGGGCGAACATGGCCTGCTGTTCGTTCTCGTTCTGCACGAAGCCTCACACCGGACTAAAATAGTGCAGTGCAGCATCGTCAAGGGAGAGTGATCATGAGTCTTTGACAAAGCGTGAAGACCGTGGCACGGGGCGCGACGGATTTCGCACCAGTATGGAGCCTGAGGATGCCGAAGCCCGAATGGGGCGTGAAGCGGACCTGCCCGACGACGGACAAGCGGTTCTACGACCTGAACAAATCGCCGATAATCAGCCCCTATACGGGCGAGGTGGTGGAGTTGGCCACCCAGACGCCGGGCCGGTCCAAGTCGGCCAAGGCCGAGCCGCAGAAGACGCCGAAGCCCAAAGCGGTGGAGGAGGAGTCCGAGCTCGAGGTCCTCGACGACGACGACAATGACGAGACGGATGACGCGGACGCGGACGTCGATGTGGGCGACGACGTGCTCGATGAAGACGATGATGACGACAACGACGATGTGCCCCTCGACGACATCGCCGACGTCTCGAACGAAGAGCGGGAGAGCTAGCCCGAGCCGGCCGGCACTTTGGGCTTGATCTCCGCCCGGTCCGTCCCGTACATGCTCTGTGACCTTGGGGGGCCATAGCTCAGTTGGGAGAGCGCTTGAATGGCATTCAAGAGGTCAGGGGTTCGACTCCCCTTGGCTCCACCAAAGTCCATCCAGCAAACGCATCGTGTCGGCGCCGCAGGCGCCGTCCTTTTTTGAGCTCGGTGCTGGTGGAGGGGGCTGGATTCGAACCAGCGTAGGGTTACCCCGACGGATTTACAGTCCGTTGCATTTGACCGCTCTGCCACCCCTCCGAGGACGTGCAGCCGGCCCATCGGCCAACCTGCGGCGTGGCGGGAATAAGCGTTGGCTTTGGGGCCGTCAACTCTGAAAGCTGGCGCGCTTGCTCGCCGCCCCGGCCCGGCCTAGGTTCATGCGGCGCGCCGAGCCCGGCGCCAGGCAGCGAGCGGGCGCCGTGGCCAAGGCGAAGAAGCCCCCCCATATTGTCGCGAAGGAACGGGCCCGCCGGGCAGACGGCGACGGCACCGTCTGGCTCTTCGGTCTGCACGCGGTGGAGGCGGCACTCGCCAACCCGACGCGCAAGCTCCGCCGGCTGATCGTGACGCCGAACGCCGCCGCGCGCATCGGCCCGGCGATCGAGGCGGCGGAGGTGACGGTCGAAAGCGCCGATCCCCGCCGCTTTCCCGCACCGCTGCCGCCCCAGGTGGTGCACCAGGGCGTGGCGCTGGAGACCGTGGCGCTCGCCCAACCCTCCGTCTCCGAAGTCGTGGCGGCGGCGGAAGGGGCGCCGGCCCGCCTGCTGCTGCTCGACCGGGTGACGGATCCGCAGAACGCCGGCGCCATCCTGCGCTCCGCCGCCGTGTTCGGCGCCCGGGCGGTGATCGCCCCGGCCCGCCATTCGGCGCCGGAGACCGGGGCCCTGGCCAAGGCGGCCTCCGGCGCGCTCGAGGTCGTGCCCTATCTCCGGGTGCCCAACCTCGCCCGGGCCATGGGCGCCCTGGCCGAGATGGGGGTGACCCTGGTGGGCCTCGACGGCGGGGCAGAGGAAGACCTGGCCGCTGCTGCCCAGGACTTGCGCACGGTTCCGGCCGCCATCGTGCTCGGCGCAGAGGGCGCCGGCCTGCGCGCGCTCACCCGCGAAAGCTGCCAGCGAATCGTTGCAATTGAAGGCACTGACAGTTTCGGATCGCTCAATGTGTCAAACGCCGCGGCCATCTCACTGTTCGCATTCCGGCCGTGAGATGTGAGATTGGTCACGTTTTTGCTACCGAAACGCACGATTTTTTCACCTTGACGCCGGAAAAAGCCCATATTTGACACTTCCGCCATTTGAATCGCGCGGCCAAACCCCCATATTGAGAGTTGAAGCTGAGCTCCTTTAGCGATGCTTCATCACTCACTGTCCCTCGTTCCAACTTTGCGCCCGGTTCTACCGGGCGCTTTTTTGTGACGCAGGCCAAAGGGCTTAGGGCGACTCTCGATCTGATTGTGTCAGTTGGGTTGAGATCCAGGAGGGGCAGGTCGTTGCGCTTTGCGTTCAGAAGGGTGATCCAGTCTGAACGGCAAGCGCTTTAGGATGCTGACATGCACCACGCCGGCTATTCCGACGCCCATCTCCGCGCCATCCTCGACCGCGTGCGCACCGTCGCCTGCGTCGGGGTGAGCGCGAAGGAGACGCGCCCCTCCTACTACGTCGCGCGCTACCTGGCGCTGAAGGGCTACACCGTCATCCCGATCAATCCCGGCATCGCCGGCCGGACCCTGTTCGGCCAGACGGTCTATCCGAGCCTCGCCGACATTCCGGAGACGGTGGGCGAGGTGCACATGGTCGACATCTTCCGCCGCTCCGACCAGGTCGGGCCGATCGTTACGGAGGCGATCGCCGCCCTCGGCCAACGCGGGCTCGACACCATCTGGATGCAGATCGGGGTCGAGAACGCCGCCGCGGCGGAGGAGGCGGAGCGTGCCGGCCTCACCGTCGTGATGAACCGCTGCCCGAAGATCGAGTACCAGCGCCTGTTCGGCGAGCTCCGCATGGGCGGCTTCAACACCGGCATCATCACCTCCCGCCTCGCCTGAGCCCTTGCCGCCCCGGTCCTTTCTCGGCACCATCACGCTGGGTGGGGGACGGCATGGATTTCTCCGACATCAACTGGATCGCCCTGGCTGCGGCGCTGCTCGCCGCCGCGACCCCGCTTGCCTTCGCGGCGATCGGCGAATTGGTGGTGGAGAAATCCGGCGTGCTGAACCTGGGCGTCGAGGGCATGATGATCGTCGGCGCGATCTGCGGTTTCGCCGTGGCGGTGGAGAGCGGCTCCCCCACCCTCGGGGTGCTTGCGGCGGCAAGCGGCAGCGCGCTCCTCGCCCTGCTCTTCGGTTTTCTCACCCAGGTGCTGCTGGCCAATCAGGTGGCGACCGGGCTGGCGCTCACGCTCTTCGGCCTCGGCCTCTCGTCGCTGATCGGCCAACCCTATGCCGGGATCAAACCGCCGGAGACCGGGCAGCTCGACCTGCCGGTGCTGTCGGATCTTCCGGTCCTGGGCCCGATCCTGTTCGCCCAGGACGCGCTGGTCTACCTCGCGGTGGCACTGATCGCCGCGGTGGCGCTCTTCCTCACCCGCAGCCGCGCCGGCCTGATCCTGCGCGCCGTGGGGGAGAGCCACGACGCGGCCCACGCCCTCGGCTATCCGGTGGTGCGCATCCGGCTCCTGGCCATCGCCTTCGGCGGGGCCGCGGCCGGGGTGGGCGGCGCCTACCTCTCCCTCTTCCGGGTGCCGCAATGGACGGAGGGGATGACGGCCGGCGCCGGCTGGATCGCGCTGGCCATCGTGGTCTTCGCCACCTGGAAGCCCTGGCGCGTGCTGCTCGGCGCCTGGTTGTTCGGCGGCGTCACCATCCTGCAGCTCAACATCCAGGCGGCCGACATCGACCTGCTGCCGCTCCTGGCCTGGGGCTGTCTCGCCGGCGCGGGGCTGCTGGCGGCGCTCCGCTGGGGTCGCGGGCGGGGGGACTATGCCGTCGCCCTGGTAGTCGGCGCCATCGGCATCCTCTGCCTCGCGGTGCTGCTGATCTGGCCCGATGCGGTGCTCGGCGCCGCCTACTTGTCGATGACGCCGTATTTGGTCACCATCATGGTTCTGGTGCTGATGTCGGCCCAACGCCTGCGGGCGAGCCTCAATGCCCCGGCATCGCTCGGCCGCACCTTCCACGCCTCGACCTGAGGCCAATAACACGAGGCTGGGGATGTCTCGCCCACGCACATCCAACACGGAGGTATCTGTATGTCCCTGAGAGTTCTCTTCGCCGCGGCGCTGGCCGCCCTGGGCCTCGCCGCGCCGGCGGTCGCCCAGGATCCGCTGAAGGTGGGTTTCGTCTATGTCGGCCCGATCGGTGATTTCGGCTGGACCTACGAACACGACCAGGGCCGCCTGGCGGTCGAGGAGGCGTTCGGCGACCGGGTCGAGACCACCTATGTGGAGAACGTGGCCGAGGGTCCGGATGCCGAGCGGGTGATCCGCCAGATGGCCCAGTCGGGCCACGACCTGATCTTCACCACCTCCTTCGGCTTCATGAACCCCACGGTGAAGGTGGCCCAGCAATTCCCGGACGTGAACTTCGAGCACGCCACCGGCTATCAGCGGGCCGACAACGTCGCCACCTATTCCGGCCGGTTCTATGAGGGGCGCCACGTCATCGGCCTGATCGCCGGGCATATGACAGAGACCAACACCATCGGCTACATCGCCTCCTTCCCGATCCCGGAGGTCGTGCGCGGCATCAACGCAGCCTTCCTCGCCGCGAAATCGGTGAACCCGGATGTGGAGTTCAAGATCGTCTGGGTCTCCACCTGGTTCGATCCCGCGAAGGAGGCGGAGGCCGCTAACGCGCTGATCGAGCAGGGCGCCGACGTCATCATGCAGCACACCGACAGCCCCGCGGCCATGACGATTGCCGAGGAGAAGGGCATCTTCGCCTTCGGCCAGGCCTCCGACATGCTGGCCTTCGGTCCGAACGCGCGGCTGAGCTCCATCGTCGACAACTGGGCGCCCTACTACGTAGCGCGCGTCCAGGCGGCGCTCGACGGCGACTGGGCCTCGGGCGACACCTGGGGCGGCATCGACAGCGGCATGACGGAGATCGGCGGCTTCTCCGACCGCATCCCGTTCGAGGTGCGCAAGCAGGCGATGGACGCCGCCATCGCCATCGCCGCCGGCCAGCTGCACCCCTTCACCGGGCCGATCAAGAAGCAGGACGGCACGCCCTGGCTCGCGGCCGGCGAGGTGGCCGATGACGGCACGCTTCTCGGCATGGATTTCTATGTCGAGGGCTTGGAGGGCGATCTGCCCAACTGATCCAGGCGGCGCCTTCGCTTATCGGAGGCGCCGTCCACCGATCCAGACGGCGCTGACCGCCCGCTCGTCCCCCAGCATGATGGTGGGAAAGAGCTGCTCCCAAAGCGTCTCGGCCCGGCGGGCGCGGGCGGCGATCACCTCGGTCGAGGCGAGGTCGAGGGCGATGATGTCGGCCTCCCGCCCCGGGGCGAGCGCGCCGATGCGATCCTCGAGCCGAAGCGCCGCAGCGGCCCCCGCGGTCGCCAACCACAGCAGTTGGGCGGGGTGGAGTGCTGTGCCGCGAAGCTGCGCCACCTCATAGGCCGCGGCCATGGTCCGCAGCATCGAAAAGCTCGAGCCGCCGCCGACATCGGTGGCGAGGCCGACGCTCACCCCCGCGTCGCGCAGCCCCGCGACATCGCAGAGCCCCGAGCCGATGAAGGTGTTGGAGGTCGGGCAATGCGCCACCGCCGTGCCGCTTTCGGCCAAATGCGCCCGCTCCCGCGCCGTCAGGTGGATGGCGTGGCCCATCACGGCGCCGGGGCCGGTGAGGCCGAACCGCTCGTAGACGCCGAGATAGTCGGGTGCCTCCGGGAAGAGCTCGGCCACCCAGGCGATCTCCTCCGTCTGCTCGGCCAGGTGGGTCTGCATCAGGCAGTCGGGATGAGCCTGCCAGAGCGCCCCAGCGGCCTCGAGCTGCGCGGCGCTGGAGGTGGGGGCAAAGCGGGGCGTGATGGCGTAGCCGAGCCGCCCGCGCCCTGCCCAGCGGGCAATCAGGGCGACGCTGTCGTCATAAGCAGCGGTCGCGGTGTCGAGCAGCCCGGCGGGCGCGTTCCGATCCATCATCACCTTGCCGGCGATCAGGCGCAGGCCCCGTCCCTCCGCCTCCGCCATGATCGCGTCCACGCTGCCCGGATGGGTCGTGCAGTAGACCGAGGACGTGGTGATGCCGTTGGCGAGGCTGAGATCGAGGTAGAGCGCCGCCACCTCCGCCGCGTAGGCCGGGTCGGCGAAGCGCAGCTCCTCGGGAAAGGTGTAGCTCTCCAGCCAGTCGATCAGCCGCTTGCCCCAAGAGGCGATGATGCGGGTCTGGGGATAGTGCGCATGGGCATCGACGAAGCCGGGGAGGAGGAGGGCGTCGCCGTGATCCTCCCACCGCACCTCGGGATGGGCCTCCCGCAGCGCCTCGGCCTGCCCCACCTCGGCGATCAGGCCGTCGCGGACCAGCACGGCGCCCCGCCGCTCGACCGCAGCCGACGTCACAGGATCGCCCACGAACGGATCGTCGAGAAAGCGCAGGGTCTGGCCGAGGAGGAGGACGGGCTCTGACATCGTCGGGGGTCGCGGGTCCGGGAAGGTGCAGCCGCGGGGCTTAGCACTGCCCGCGCCCCGATGGCAAAGGGCAACCGACGGGCGAAAAGCGTGGCGCCACACCCGGGCGCGAGCTATGCCGGCCCATGCGCATCCGCCTGCCGTTCATCTTCATCATCGTCACCGTGATGATAGATGCGATCGGCATCGGGATCATCCTGCCCGTGATGCCCGACCTGATCCAGGAGTTGACGGGCGGCACGGTGAGCGAGGCGGCGGTCTGGGGTGGCTACCTCGCCTTCTCCTACGCCGCCATGCAGTTCGTCTTCAGCCCGATCCTCGGCGGTCTATCGGATCGCTATGGGCGGCGGCCGGTGCTGCTGATCTCGCTCCTCTTCCTGGGGCTCGACTATATCGTGCTGGCGCTCGCCGGGACGATCTGGCTGCTGTTCATCGCGCGCATGCTGGCCGGGATCACCGGCGCCACCTATGCGGCGGCGGCAGCCTATATCGCCGATATCTCGGTGCCCGAGGAGCGCGCCGCCAATTTCGGCATCATCGGCGCGGCTTTCGGCGCGGGCTTCGTCATCGGCCCGGTCCTCGGCGGATTGCTCGGCACCGTCGGGCCGCGGGCGCCGTTCGTGGCGGCCGCCGCCCTCGCCCTCGGCAACGCGGTACTCGGCTACTTCATCCTGCCAGAGACCCTGTCGGCCGAGAAACGGCGGCGGTTCTCCTGGCGCCGGGCCAACCCCCTCGGCGCGCTCGCCCAGATGCGGCTCCTGCCGGGGCTCTCGGGGCTCGTCCTGGTCTTCCTGATCTTCGAGATCACCCAGGGCGTCTATCCGTCGATCTGGAGCTATTACACCATCGAGCGTTTCGGCTGGGGCATCGGCACCGTGGGCCTCAGCCTCACCGTCTACGGCGCCTGCCTGGTGGTGGCGGAGGGCTGGCTGATCCGCAAGATCGTGCCGCTTGTCGGCGCCGGGCGCACCGTGCTGGTGATGCTCTGGCTGAACGTCGTGATCTTCGGCTCCCTCCTGATGATCCGGGAGACCTGGCAGATCTTCGCCTTCCTGCCCTTTGCCGCGATCAGCGGCATCGTCAGTCCAGCGCTCGCCGGCCTGATGTCGAACCGGGTGGGCGACGACGCCCAGGGTGAGCTGCAGGGCGTGCTCGGCTCCTGCGGCGCCCTGGCGGCCATCATTGCACCGGTGATGGCCACCGCGACCTTCCGGGCCTTCACCGCGCCCGGGGCGATGGTCTATCTGCCGCCTGCCCCCTTCGCGGTCTGCGGCCTGCTGATCCTGGTGGCCATCGTGTTCTTCGTGCGCGGCTGGCGGGCCGAGGCAGCGCGCCGACGTCCCCGGCCCGGCGCGTGAGGACGCGCCGCATGCCTCCGGCGGGGATATTTGAACCAGCAAGAAGGGCTATGGCTTTCTTGCTGGCTCAAATATCCGAGGCCCTGGCCACGGCCACTTGCCGCGGAGCTTGCCGCGAAAGCCTCAGGCCGGCGCGGGGTTCGGCCCGTCCGTCCAACCCTGCGCGCTGTCGCTGAGGCCCAGCACCTCCTCCAGCAGCGCGGTGTAGAGCGCCGGGCGGGTGACGTAGGGAAAGTGGCTGCCCCAGTCGAAGCGGAAGGCGCGGGCGGGGGCGAGACGGGCGCGGACATCGGCGCGGACGGGCTCTGGGATCAGATGGTCGTCGCCGCTCTCGATGGTCGTCGCAGCGGCAGGCCCGGGCGGCGGCAGGCCCGGCGCCTCCTTCAAGGCGATCAGGCGGCGGCGGAGCTCCGGCCCCGGGATCCGTCCCGCCACCTCGGCCAGCAACAGATCGACAAGGTCGGCGTAGGCCGGCGCCGCTTCCTTCATCGCTGCGAGGCCATCGGTGAAGCCGCGGGCCAGGGTCTCGATCGCCAGGTTCTCGAGATCGAGGGAGTAGGGCGGCATCGTCCCGAGCATCTCGGTCGTCACCAGGGTGTTGGCGGCGACCAGCCGGGGGAAGCGATCCGGGTGCCGCGCGCTCGTGTATTGCGCCAGATAGCCGCCGAGGGAGGAGCCGAGGATGGTCGCCGGGCCGAGATCCTCCTCCTCCGCCAAGTGTACGATGTCCGCGACCCAGTCGGCGATGCCGCCCTCGGCCGGATAGCTGAGGGAGAGGATGCGCGCCTGCCCGGCCAGTCCTTCGATCTGCTGCCAGAAGATATCGGCCCGGCCGAGGGTGCCGGGGAGCAGGACCAAAGCCGGCCCCGCCACCCCGGCCCGGATCTTGCCCCAGCGGCGGCCCGAGACCTCGACCGGGACTTCAGGATGCCGGGCGGAGAAGACGTCGCGGGCGGCGATCAGGCTCATGACCAGGGATCAGCCACCCGCGGCCAGTAGTTCAGATCGCGGTTCTGGAAGGGGATGGCGCCGAAATCCGGGCTGATCGCACCCGGTGTCGCCACGTGGATCACCTCCACCGCGATCGGGGCGAAGCCGGCGTAGAAATGGTTGGTGGACTTCACGATCACCAGACGCCGCTCGGCCAGGCGAATGCCCAGCTGCTCGAACACCTCGGGGTGAAAGCACTGGGTCCGGGTGTCGTTCACCACCAGGTCGATGCCGTCGGCCTCGAGCCAGACGATCTCCCCAAGCGGCATCGTGCCGTCGCCGAGATGCTGGACGAGGCCGGAGCGGACGGCCTTCACCGTCACCTCCAGATCCACCGGCTCCCCCGACATCGGCCCGAGCTTGCCGCCGAGGCGGACGGGCAGGCGCGCGCCCTCCCCGGCCTCGGCGGCGATCCGGGTGACGCTGGGGTCCCAGTAGATGCCGCTCGCCACGCCGGTCATGCCGCGGTCGAGGATGGCGCGGAGGAAGAAGGTCGAATCGCTCGGCGCTCCGCCCCCGGCATTGTCGGCCATGTCGGCCAGCACCACAGTGCCGCTGTTGTGGCCGGCGGCGCGGTCAAGCGCGGTCTGGATGTCCGGGCGGGGCGGGCAGATCTCCTCCCGCTCGGCGATCAGACGCTTGCCCCAGGCCTCCGCCGCCTCTGCCGCCACCTCGGCCGAGCCGTCGGCGATCGCCAGCATCCGTGTGCCGACCCGGGGCATGTCCCCCCAGGGGAAGCCATGCGCGAGGGTCAGCGACAGGACGCCGTCCTTGCCTTCGGCCGCCATCATGTCGTCGACGAAGCTGCGCATCGGCTCGATCGGCGTCATGTACATGGCAACCATGCGGCAGTCGAAGTCGCGCATCACCGGCTGGATCTTGCCCTCGGCCGTGTCGGCGGCGAGGGTGAAAAGCTCCTCCGCCCGGTCGGCGACGTCGGTGTGAGGGTATTCCTTGAAGCCGACGATCAGGGTGCAGGCTTCCATCAGCTCGTCCGTCAGATGGAAGTGGAGGTCGAGCTCCAGGCCCAGCACCGCCTCCGGCGCCGCGGCCCGCAGGTGGGTCATCAGATCGCCTTCGCAGTCGTCGTAGCCCTCGGCGATCATCGCGCCGTGCATCTGGATGAGGACGATGTCGACGGGCATCGCAGCCTTGAGGTCGGCCACGATCTCATCGCGAAAGCCCTCATAGACCGTGCGGCCGGTGGTGCCCGCGGGTTGCGCGAAGGCGGAGAGGCTTTCGGCCACCTCCCACCCCCTTGCCTCGGCCCGGCGGCGCCAGACATGCAGCGACTGGCTGAACAGGTTCGGCGGATGCGCGGTCGCGTCGCCGTGGTAGAGCATCGTCTCCTCGAAGGAGCGATAGCCGGTCGGGATCGGCGCGAACGTGTTCGTCTCTGTGCCGAGACAGGCGATGAAGACCTTCATGTCGTGGGCTCCGTGGCGGCGACCGGGTCGATCCCGGCGGCGCGGGCCGCAAGCTCGGCCAAGAGATGGATGACGATCAGGCTGAAGGCGACCGGGATCGCCACGGTGAACCAGACCATCGAGAGGTCGATCATCTCCGCATCCCGGGCGGCGGAGCGGGCGAGGAAGCCCCGGGTGATGTCCCCCCGCGCGCTGAAGAACGAATAGTAGAGCACCGGCACCGCAAGCAGCAGCACGCCCGCCGCCCGCACGGCCGAGAGCAACAGGCCGCGCCCGCCGCCGATCGCCCTTGCGCCCGGAAACAGCGTCGGATCGGCCGAGGCGCGGAAGGCGGCGGAGGCGCCCAGCATCCCGGCCCAGACCATGGAGTGGCTGGCCAACTCCTCCGTCCAGATCGGCGGGGCGGAGAGGAGGTAGCGCGCGATCACCTGCCAGACGGCAGCCGCGACCATCACGATGACCGCAATGGCCGCCCCGGCCAGCGCCAGGCGGTCGAGCCCCGCCGAGAGCCGGCCGAGACCGCGCGCAACTCCCTGCATCAGCGCCCGGCCGCGTCGAGCCAGAGCTGCACCTGATCGGGCGTCAGCACCCCGTCCTCATAGACGCTCTCCGACGCTTCGATGAAAGAGGCCCGCGCCTCGTCCGAGAGCTCCAGCACCTCGATCCCGGCGGCTTTCAGGTCGTCGAGCACCGTGGTGCGGCCCGCCAGCCACTCCCGATTTGCAGCAGTGGCGAGGCGCACGCCTTCGTCCACGGTCCCGCGCTCCTCGTCCGATAGGCCCTGATACCAGTCTTCCGACGCGATGATGATCCGCATCGCAGGGGTGATCCGCGCGTCGGTGAAATGGGTGATGAAGTCGGTATGGCCGAACAGCAGCGGCACGATCGGCGGGTTGAGATAGCCGTCGGCGACGCCGGTCTGCAGGGCATTCGGTACCTCCGACCAGCTTACCATCGTGCCGGTCGACCCCCAGGATTCGTAAAGCGCGATCTGGGTCTCGTCGAGGGCGCGCATGCGGAGCGCGCCGATATCCTCCAGCGTCGCGACCGGTTGCTTGGTGTTGAAGATGCCCGACGGCAGGCCGAGGGCCTGGAAGCCGAGCACCCGCACACCCTCCGGTGTCGTGCCCTCGTTGATCCGGTCGAGCAGCCCATTCTCCTCGATCGCGCGGTCGAAACCAGCGGCATCCTCGAACAGGAAGGGCAGGTAGACGCCGTAGATCAGCTTGTCGAGCTGGCCCGCCGATTTAACGTCGGACATGGAGATCTCGAGCAGGCCCTGGGAGACCTGGTCGAGCCGCTCCGCCTCCTCACCCAGCGCATTGCGGGCGTAGCCCACCGCCTCCATCCCGTTGGCGTTCAGATGATCCTCGAAGGCCTTGGCCCAGACATAGCCGCCCGAATCCTCCTCGTTCGGCGGAAAGTCGTGGGCGATCTTCACCTCGGCCAGGGCGGGCGTGGCGATCAGCGCGGCCGCGAAAGCGAAAGCAACGGGTCTCATCTTCTCTCCTCCCCAAATGGTTAACCCCCGACAGCGAACCCCAAGGCACGCGGCAAGGCCAGTGAAATTTCAGGAACGGCGACCAGCAGGCCGAGGACCACAAGCTCCACCAGCACGAAGGGCAATGTTGTCCAGGCAAGGCGCCAGTAGTTCACGCCGGTCACCGTGGAGACCACCAGCAGGCAGCCGCCGAGGGGCGGCGAGACCAGGCCGATGCAGAGGTTGAAGCAGATGACGATGCCGAGATGGGTGGGATCGGCCCCCTGGGCCAGGGCCACCGGCGCCAGGAGCGGCACCAGCAGCGCCAGCGCCACGGGGATGTCGAGCACCATGCCGGCCAGGATGAACATCACGTTCATCGCCAGCATGAATTCCAGGGGGCCAAGGCCCCAGTCCGTCACCGTCTCCGCGATGGCCTCCGGCAACTTCTCGAGCGCGCCGAGATGGCCGAGGGCGGCGACCGCGGTCAGGATCATGAAGATCGAGCCGGTGAGCATCGCGGTGCGCACCAGGCTCTGGACCAGGCCGGCCCGCGTCAAACCCTCGTAGAACAGGCCGGCGCCGAGGGCCGCGAGCACTGCGATCGCCGCCGCCTCCGTCGGGGTCATCCAGCCGAGCACGATGCCGCCGAGGATGATCGCCGGCAGCGACAGGGCGGGGAGGGAGCGGAGGAAGGTGGGGCCGAGGGCCGGCGCCTCCTCCCGCGACAGGCGGGGATGGCCGCCCCGCCAGGCGGCGATGGCGTTGGTCACGAACAGCGCCCCGGCCAGCAGCAGGCCCGGCACGATCCCCGCCATGAACAGCGCAGTGACCGAGGTCTGCATCAGGGCGCCGTAGAAGATCAGGATGATCGACGGCGGCACGATCGGCCCGATGATGGCCGAGGCCGCGGTGATCGCGCCGGCATAGGTCGCCGAATAGCCCTGGCTCCGCATCGCCGGCACCAATGTGTTGGAGAGCGCCGCCGCATCCGCGATGGCCGAGCCCGAGATGCCGGCGAAGAACACGCTCGTCATCACGTTCACATGGCCGAGCCCGCCTGTCAGCCGCCCGACCAAGGCCATGGAGAGGTCGATCAAGGCCCGAGTCACGCCGCCACGGTTCATGATCTCGCCGGCCAGGATGAAGAGCGGCATCGCCATGAGCGCAAAGACGTCGATCTGGCTGAAGATCTTCTGCGGCAGGATCGCGAGATAGCGCTCGTTACCCGTCGCCAGGAACGCCAGAACCGTCGTGCCGCCAATGACATAGGCAAGCGCCGCGCCCGAGAGGAGCAGAACCAGCGCCGCGATCGGAAGGGGCCAGATCATCCCCGGCCGGCGAGCCGCGCGGGCGAGATCGTCGCCGTCTCGAGCCCCTGGTCGACCACGTCCGCCGGCAGGTCGCGACCAAGCGCCAGGGCCGCCGCCACCCGCCCGGCCGCCGGCGCACTTTGGATGCCGTAGCCGCCCTGACCCGCCAGCCAGAAAAAGCCCGGCGCCCGGGGGTCGAAGCCGATGACCGGGCATTTGTCCCGCGCGAAGCTGCGCAGCCCTGCCCATTTGTGCTCGATCCGCCGGACGCTCAGGTCGAAGGCCCGCTCGATCCGGTCGACGCAGAGCGCGATGTCGAGCTCTTCGGGCTGGGCATCGCAGGGCTCGGACGGCGTCTCGTCGGCGGGAGAGATCAGCAGCTTGCCGGCCTCGGGCTTCAGGTAGAACCGCTCCTCCACATCGACGGCCATGCGCCAGGGGCTGGGATCGATGCCTTCGGGCGCCGCGACGATCAGGGCCGTGCGCCGCTTGGGCGTGATCGGCGCGGGGGCGAGGCCGGCAAGGACGGCCACCTGGTCGGCCCAGGCGCCGGCGGCATTAACGACGGCGGCGGCCCGGATCTCTCCCACCCGGGTCGTGAGCCGCCAGCCCGCGCCATCGGGGGCAAGTGCCGTGAGCCCGGCATCGCAGGTGAGCGTGCCGCCGAGCGCCCGGAAACGGCGCAGATAGCCCTGGTGCAGCGCATCGACGTCGATGTCCTGGGCCTCGTCATCGCAAATCGCCTCCGCCAGGTACTCGGGCCGGAGAAGCGGCAAGAGCTCCGCTGCCCTGGGCGGCGGAATGCGAGAGATCGCGGCGCCCGGGCCGAGGTCCCGGACGAAAGCCTCCGCCGCTTCCCCCTGATCCGGCCGGACCAGGAAGAGCGTGCCCCGGGGCTGCAAGAGGGGCGTATCTGAAAACCCCTCCGGCGGGTCGAGGTAGAAAGCCTCCGACGCCCGCGACAGCGCCCGGATCGGCTTCGGCCCATAGGTCTTGGAGAACAGCGCAGCAGAGCGGCCGGTGGTGTGATAGCCGGGCTGGGCCTCCATCTCCAGCAGCAGCACCCGCGCCTCCGCCGCCATCTCGGCCGCGGCAGAGGCCCCGGCGATGCCCGCCCCGATCACCGCGATGTCGTAGCTCTTCGCCATGGCCGCGCCCCGCTCCCCGGCGCAAGCTTAGGCGGCTTTTGCCATGCGCAAAAGCCGTTGCCGCGGTGGCCGATCAGCAGTGGTCAGGTGATGGGATCGGGGGGTGGGATCGTGGCCCCAACCGCGCGTGCGGTCGGGGCCAAGAGCAGGATCTAGGCCAGGACGCGCTCGACCTCTTCGGTCTCGAAGATCTCGATGACGTCGTCCTCGCGGATGTCCTCGTAGTTCTCGAAGGCCATGCCGCATTCCTGGCCGGCGCGGACCTCCGCCACCTCGTCCTTGAAGCGCTTCAGGGTCTTCAGCGTGCCCTCGTGGATCACCACGTTGTCGCGCAGCAGGCGGACGCCGGCGGCCCGGCGGGCCACGCCCTCCGTCACTTCGCAGCCGGCGACGCGGCCGACGCCGGTCACCTTGAAGACCTGCTTGATGGTCGCGTAGCCGATGAAGGTCTCGCGCACCTCGGCCGACAGCAGGCCCGAGGCCGCTTGTTTCACGTCGTCCACCAGGTCGTAGATGATGGAGTAGTAGCGGATCTCCACACCCTTCTGGTTGGCGCCCTCGCGCGCCGGCGCGTTGGCGCGGACGTTGAAGCCGATGATCGGCGCGTTCGAGGCTTCGGCCAGCGTCACGTCGGACTCGGTGATGGCGCCGACGCCGGAATGCAGCACGCGGACCTGCACCTCCTCATTGCCGACTTTCTCCATCGCCTGCACGATCGCCTCGGCCGAGCCCTGCACGTCAGCCTTCACCACGATCGGCAGCACCTTGACGTCGGCATCGGCCTTGGCCTGGGCCAGCAGTTGGTCGAGGGAGACGCCGGCGCCCAACGTCGCCTTCTTCTCCTTCGCCAGGCGCTCGCGATATTCCGCGATCTCCCGCGCCTTGGCCTCGCTCTCGACCACGTTCAGCACGTCGCCGGCCTGGGGGGTGCCGTTCAGGCCCAGAACCTCCACCGGCTCGGACGGGCCGGCTTCGTTCACCCGCTCACCCTGGTCGTTGACCAAGGCGCGGACCTTGCCCCACTGCTCACCCACGACGAAGATATCGCCGCGGTTGAGCGTGCCGTTCTGCACCAGCACCGTAGCGACCGGGCCGCGGCCGACATCGAGCTGGGCCTCGATCACCGCGCCCTCAGCCGCGCGGGCCGGGTTGGCCTTCAGCTCCAGCAACTCGGATTGCAGCGCAATGGTCTCGAGCAACGTATCGAGCCCGTCGCCGGTGATGGCCGAGACCTCGACGTCCAGCACCTCGCCCGACATCTTCTCGACGATCACCTCGTGCTGCAGCAGCTGGGTGCGGACCTTGTCCGGGTCCGCCCCCGGCTTGTCGATCTTGTTGATCGCCACGATCATCGGCACGCTGGCCGCCTTGGCATGGCTGATCGCCTCGATCGTCTGGGGCATCACGCTGTCGTCGGCCGCCACGACCAGCACCACGATGTCGGTCACATGAGCGCCGCGGGCGCGCATCGAGGTAAAGGCCGCGTGGCCCGGCGTGTCGAGGAAGGTGAGCGGCGTGCCGCCCTCCGTCGTGATCTGGTAGGCGCCGATATGCTGGGTGATGCCGCCGGCCTCGCCCGAGGCGACGGTGGTCTGGCGGATCGCATCCAGCAGCGAAGTCTTGCCGTGGTCGACATGGCCCATGATGGTCACGACCGGCGGGCGAGAGGCGAGATCCTCTTCCCGATCGTCCTCGGTCGCGATCGCGGCCTCGACGTCGGATTCGGAGACGCGGCTCACCTTGTGGCCGAACTCCTCGACGATCAGCTGGGCCGTGTCGGCGTCGATCACCTGGTTCTGGGTCGCCATGATGCCGTTCTGCATCAGCGACTTCACCACAGCGGCCACCCGCTCCGCCATCCGGTTGGCGAGCTCCTGCACGGTGATCGTGTCGGGGATCTGGACGGAGCGCACCACCTTCTCATGGCTTTCGGCGCCGCCCATCTGGCGACGACGCTCCTTCTCCTGCCGGCGCTTCAGCGCGGCGATGGAGCGCTGGCGGCCGCCTTCGGCGCCACCGGTCGCCTGGGCAATGGTCAGCTTGCCGGCGCGCCGGCGCCCGTCGTCGCGGCCCCTTGGGGTGCGGCGGGGCGCCTCGGCCGGCTTGTCGGCGGCGCGCTTGCTCGGCCCGCGGGCCGCGGCACCCCGCGCCTCCGTCGCCTGCACCTCGGCCGGGTCGGCGGCCACATCGGCCGTCTTCGACTTGGTGGCAGCGCGGGCATCGGCGGCGTCGCGGCGGGCCTTCTCCTCTTCCTCGCGGCGCTTGGCTTCTTCAGCCTCGCGGGCGGCAAGCTCGGCCTGCTCCTTCTCCTCGCGCTCGCGCGCTTCCTTTTCCTCGCGCAGGCGGTCGAGCTCTTCCTTGCGGCGCTTCTCTTCCTCGACCTCCTTGGCGCGGCGGTCGGTCTCCTTGGCCAACGCCTCCTGCAAGGCGCGCTTGCGCCGCTCGAATTCCGGATTGGCGGCCGAGCTGCCGGAGCCGTTCTTGCCACCGGGAGAGACCGGCGGCGCCTTCGGCTGGCCCGAGCCGGCGGCGGTTCCCGCCGCGCCCGGCTTCGGCACCACGACACGCTTGCGCTTCTTCTCGACCAGGACCGACTTCGATCGACCGTGAGAGAAGCTCTGGCGGACATGACTGGTCTGCGTGCCGCCCCCGCGGCCACCCGCTGTGCGTCCGCCGCTTTTATCGCTCATTCCCGTCTCATTCCTTTCGTGCCGGGCCCCCACCGGCGAGGTGGTCGGACGACCCTTCGCCCAACCCATCCATGCGCAACCCAGATAGGCGCGCGGCGTCTCTCAGAACCCGCTCCGTGAGACCACCCGCATCAAGCGCGGCATGTATCACACGATCGCGGGCAAATGCCAAACCCAATTCGGCGCTGGAGAGCGCCGTGATCCGCGGCACGTCGGCCGCCAGCGGGCGCAGCTTCGCCTTGCCCTGGGCCGAGCCGTCAAAGGCCTCGATGAGCGCCCCCGCCGGCCCGCTTGCGAGGCGCGCTCGCACCTTCTCGAACCCCGCCACGGCGCCGCCGGCCTTGCGCGCCATGCCGATCAGATCGATCAGCCGCGCGATCAGCAGCGCCGTCACCCGATCGGTCAGCTCCGGCGCGACGGTGACCTCGGCCCGGGCTGCCCGGGCGAAGAGACTGCGCTTCACCGCCCGGTCCAATGCCTCGCGCCGGGCGCTCACCCAGATGCCGCGCCCCGGCAGCTTTTCGGCCAGATCCGGCAGCACCGTCCCATCCGGCCCGACGACGAAGCGGATGAGCCCCACGGTCTCCCCGGACTGGCCGGTGGCGATACAGCGCCGCTCCGGCCCCTCTCGCGTCCGCCGGGCGCCGCCGCGGGTCATCCCGATATCGCCCCTGTCTGCCGGGCTGCGCGGAAGCTCAAGCGGTCGCCGGATCGGCTTCCTCCTCGGCCTCTTCCGCCTCGGCCTCGGCCGCTTCGGCCGCACGCTGGGCCGCCATCTCCTCGGGATCGACCCAGCCGAGCAGCACCCGCGCCGTCATCACCAGATCGCGGGCCTCCTCCAGGCTCATGTCGAAGCTTTCGAGAAGGCCGTCGTCCTTCACGCGCTTGCCGTCGACGGTGGTGTAGCCGCCTGCGAGCTCCCAATCGGCGCAGCGGGCGAACTCCTCCAATGTCTTGATACCGTCTTTGGCGAGCGCCAATACCATTTGGGGTGTCAGGCCCTCGAATTCAAACAGGCTGTCCTCGACGCCCAGCTCGCGCGCCTCTTCGATCGCCCGGGCGTTCAGCACCTCGAGCGCATCGCGGGCGCGGGCCTGCAGCTCTTCCGCCGTCTCCTCGTCGAAGCCGTCGATGCCGGTCAGTTCGTCGATCTCGACATAGGCGACCTCCTCGAGGGTGGTGAAGCCCTCCGAGACCAGGAGCTGGGCCACCATCTCGTCCGCGTCGAGGGCGGCCATGAACAGGCGGGAGCGTTCGGTGAACTCGGCCTGGCGGCGCTCGCTCTCCTCCGCCTCGGTCATGATGTCGATGTCCCAGCCGGTGAGGTGGGAGGCGAGGCGCACATTCTGCCCGCGCCGGCCGATGGCGAGGCTGAGCTGCTCGTCCGGCACCACCACCTCGATCCGCTCGGCATCCTCGTCCATCACCACCTTGGTGACCTCGGCCGGCTGCAGCGCGTTCACCAGGAAGGTCGCGGTGTCCTCGGACCAGGGGATGATGTCGATCTTCTCGCCGTTCAGCTCGTTCACCACCGCCTGCACCCGGCTGCCGCGCATACCGACGCAGGCGCCCACCGGGTCGATGGAGTTGTCGTAGGAGATCACGCCGATCTTCGCCCGGCTGCCCGGGTCGCGGGCCACCGCCTTGATCTCGATGATGCCGTCATAGATCTCCGGCACCTCCATCTTGAAGAGCTCGGCCATGAACTCCGGCGCCGTGCGGGAGAGGAAGATCTGCGGCCCCCGCGTCTCAGACCGCACCTCGCGCACATAGGCGCGGATCCGGTCGTTGTTGCGAAACGGCTCCCGCGGGATCATCTGGTCGCGGCGCAGCACCGCCTCGCCCCGGCCTACGTCGACGATGACGTTGCCGTATTCGATGCGCTTGACGATGCCGTTGATGATCTCGCCGACCCGGTCCTTGAACTCCTCGTACTGGCGGGCGCGCTCGGCCTCGCGCACCTTCTGCATGATGACCTGTTTGGCCGATTGGGCGCCGATCCGGCCGAACTCCATGGGTGGCAGGGAATCGCGGAACTCCGTGCCGATCTCGGCGTCGGACTTCATCGCCTGGCCTTCTTCGAGCGTCAGATCGGCGGAGGGGTTCTCGACCTCTTCGACCACGGTGCGCACCCGCTCCATCGTCAGATCGCCCGATTTGCGGTCGATATGGGCCCGGATGTCGTAGTCGGCGCCGTAGCGCTGGCGCGCGGCCTTGGCGAGGCTTTCCTCCATCGCCTCGATCACCAGTTCCGGGTCGATCAGCTTCTCCCGCGCGACAGCGTCGGCGATTTGCAGCAGTTCGAGGCGGTTGGCGGTCACCGTGGCCATGTCTCAGCGTCCTTCTTGCTCGGCGGCCGGGGCCGCGCTGTCGGTCGTTTTGGGATGGGTGTCGAGGGTCGGCGCGTTCGGGCGCTGGCGCAGGCTCTCGGCGATCAGGGCGTCGTTCAGCACGAGCTTGGCATCGGCCAGCCAGTCGAAGGCGAGGCCGATCGTGCCCTCGGCGATCTCGACCAGCACCTCGCCGTCCTCGACACCGGCGAGCGTGCCCTTGAAGCGCTTCCGCCCGTCGATCGCCTCAGCCGTCTCGAGCTTCGCCTCGAAACCGGCCCAGCGCTCGAAATCCTTCAATCGGGTGAGCGGCCGGTCGATGCCGGGGGAGGAGACCTCGAGCACATATTCGCTCTCAATCGGGTCGGCGACGTCCAGCACGGCGGAGACGGCGCGGGAGATGTCGGCGCAATCGTCCACCTCGATACCGCCGCCCGGCCGGTCGGCCATGATCTGCACCTGCTTCGACTTGCCGCCCATGAAGCGGATGCGGATGAGCTCATAGCCCATGCCCTCGATCGTCGGGCCGACGATCTCCGCCAGCCGCCGGTCGATGGCAGCCTTGGCGATCAGGGTCATGGAGGGGCTCACGGCGGGGTCGATCCTCTGGTCTTCAGGCACAAAAAAACGGGCCAGCGGCCCGTTCGATCTTTCGGTGGGAAGGTGCGTGGCGCCTCCGCCGCTGTTGAGTCCGATATACGCCCGGGGCCGGGGGAGTGCAAGGGCCCTTGGCGGCCCGGGGCCGAGACCGCTAGTCTCTGCCTATCGCAGGTGCGGAGGCCCCATGCCCGCCGATGAGACAGCCGATCCTTCGGCGCTGACGCGCGCCAATCGCCGGACCCTCTGGCTGCTCGGCGGCGCAGTGGTGGGCGGGCTGATCGCGCTCGGCGTCGTGGGCGCGATGCAGCTTCTGAATGCGCCGGAGCGCGACGCGGCGCGGCAGGCCGTGCTGCGCGTGCCAGGGTTGGAGGCGGAGCTGCGCCAGGCGCGCTACGCCATCGTCACCCTCCGCGAAGGTCGCCTGGCACGGGAGCAGCAGCTGGCCGCGGTGCAAGCCCGGCTCCGCGACGCCAACTCCAACCTGGAGGCGGCCCGCCACGCCGCCGGCGCGATCCGATCCCAGGCCGAGGGGTCGCGGGAGCAGATCGCCGCGCTCACCGAAGATCTGGAAGCGGCCCGCGCCGACCTCGCCGCGGCCGAGGCGCGGATCGCGACGCTCGACGCCGAACTCGCCGATCTGACGGCCCTGGAGCAGGAGCAGTGCCGGATCACGGCGGAAGAGATCGGATCGCTCGGGCAGAGCGATCTGCCGGCGGAGGAGCGGCAAAGCCTGCTGTCCGATCTTCTCGCGCGCTGCCCCTAGGCCATCCCGATCACCCGCCGAGCGGACATGATCGAGTTGCCCCGCCTGCGCGAATGCGCAGACGGGAAGAAATCCTGGCGCCGGAGGCGCCGCAATTTGCCTATCTGGGCGAGCGTTTCGCCAGGATCCGCTGCAGCGTCCGGCGGTGCATGTTGAGCCGCCGTGCGGTTTCCGAGACGTTGCGATCACAAAGCTCGAAGACCCGCTGGATATGCTCCCAGCGCACCCGGTCGGCCGACATCGGGTTCTCCGGCGGTGGCGGCTTGTCCTCCCCCGCAGTGAGCAAGGCGGCGACGATGTCGTTGGCATCCGCCGGCTTCGAGAGGTAGTCGACCGCGCCGATCTTGACCGCCGCGACGGCCGTGGCGATGGCGCCGTAGCCGGTCAGCACCACGATCCGCGCCTCCGGCCGGGTCTCGCGCAAAGCCTCGACCACGTCGAGGCCGTTGCCGTCCTCGAGCCGCAGGTCGACCACCGCGTAGGCCGGCGGGTTGGCGGTGGCGATCGCCTTGCCCTCGGCCACCGTAGCTGCCGGCAGCGGCGCGAAGCCGCGCTTTTCCATCGCCCGCACCAGGCGGCGCAGGAACGGCTCGTCGTCGTCGAGCAGCAGGATGGATTTGTCGTCGCCGAGATTGATGCCTGCCTCGTCCATATCTCTGACCCTCCGTCCTTCTGTTCTCGTTGCCTTAAGGGAGATAGCACAAATGGGCGCAGCACAATGCCCGACCGTTTTCGCCGGCTTGAGCGCACCCGTCGGTATGCGACCGCCTAGCTGTGTTCGACGAAGCAGCCGATGCTTTCGGCCATCTGCTCCGCGCTCACGTCCTGACGATAGAACTCCAGCATACCCTCACCCGGCGCCATCAGATAGCTGAGCGTCGAGTGGTTCATCAGGTAGTAGTCGTCGTCGCCCGTACCCCGCGCCCGCTCGGCGTAGACCCGATAGGCATCGACGATCCTGTCGACTTCGTCCTGGGTGCCGGTGAGGCCAACCATGCGGGGATGCATGAAGTCGGTGAACTCCGACAGCATCTGCGGCGTGTCGCGGCCCGGGTCGATCGAGACGAAGACCGGAGTGACGGTCTTGCCCTGCTCCGCCAGCAGATCGATCGCCTCGGCATTGCGGCTGACGTCGAGGGGGCAGACATCGGGGCAGAAGGTGTAGCCGAAGTAGAACAGGGTCGGCCCCGTGATCACATCGGCCTCGCTCACCCGCGCGCCGGTGTCGTCGATCATGGAGAACGGCCCGCCGATCTCCGCCGCACCGCCGGCCATTGAGGACGCGCGGCAGGCGGCATAGCGGTCGCTGCCCTGGCCCGAGCCGAAGGCGTACCAGCCTGCGGCGCCAAGACCCACGGCGACGACGGCTGTGGCGACGGTGGCAGCGATCCGGCTCATCAGACTTCTCCTTGCCTCATATCTCTTATGAGGAAGGCGCAGGGCCACGGCAATACAAGGGCCCGTGATGTCGCGCCCCGGCGGCGACGGCGCCGCAGCCCGCACCGTCCCGGAAATCGGCCGAGGCCGATTGTCCGGGACCTCTCCCCCCGCCTAAAGGCCGAGGGCGCGGTAGCTGTCGGCCACCCGGCCGATGGCAACGAGATAGGCTGCGACCCGCAGATCGGCCACGTCGTTGCGCCGATGCCAGACCTCCCGCATCGACTGGTAGGCCCCACGCATGGTGTCGTCGAGGCCGGAGCGCACCAGCTCCAGCTCGCCCGCCCCGCGCAGATAGTCGCGCTTGAAGTCGTCCGACAATGTGGTCAAACCCTGCGCCTCGACGTTCATGCGGTCGAGTTCGTCGACCAGCAGTTGGTGGCGCGCCTCCTCCTGCCGCCGCTCCATCCGGCCGAAGCGGATGTGGCTGAGGTTTTTCACCCACTCGAAGTAGCTCACCGTGACGCCGCCGGCATTGGCGAAGAGATCGGGGATGATCACCGTCCCCTTCTTGCGCAGGATTTCGTCGCCGCCGGCGGTGATCGGGCCGTTCGCCGCCTCGATGATCAACGGCGCCTGGATCCGCTCGGCATTGCCGAGGTTGATGACGCCTTCGAGCGCGGCCGGGATCAGAATATCGCACGCGATCTCCAGCACCTCAGCGCCGTTGGCGTGATAGTCCGCGCCAGGAAAGCCGCGCACGCCGCCGGTCTCGGCGATGTGCTCGCGCACCAACTCGACGTTCAAGCCGCGATGGTCGGTGATGGCCCCGTCCCGCTCGATCACGCCGGTGACCAGCGCCCCGTCCTGCTCCGACAGGAACTTGGCGGCGTGGTAGCCAACATTGCCGAGGCCCTGCACCACCACCCGCTTGCCGGCCAGGGTGCCGGCCAGATGAGCGGCCGCCACATCCTCGGGATGGCGAAAAAACTCGCGGAGCGCGTACTGCACGCCGCGCCCGGTGGCCTCCACCCGCCCGGCGATGCCCCCGGCATTGGTCGGCTTGCCGGTGACGCAGGCGCGGGCGTTGATGTCGGTGGTGTTCATCCGCCGATACTGATCGGCGATCCAGGCCATCTCCCGCTCGCCGGTGCCCATGTCCGGGGCCGGCACGTTCTGGGAGGGATGGATCAGATCGCGCTTGGCGAGCTCATAGGCGAAGCGGCGAGTGATGCGCTCCAGCTCCTCCTCCTCCCACTCCCGCGGGTCGATCATCAACCCGCCCTTGGAGCCGCCGAACGGCGTCTCGACCAGGGCGCATTTGTAGGTCATCAGCGCCGCCAGCGCCTCGACCTCGTCCTGGTTCACCGCCGTGGCGAAACGGATGCCGCCCTTCACCGGCTCCATATGCTCAGAGTGCACCGCGCGGTAGCCGGTGAACGTGTGTATCTGGCCGCGCAGCTTCACGCCGAAGCGCACGACGTAGGTGGAATTGCAGACCCGGATCTTCTCCTCGAGGCCCGGCGGCAGGTCCATCAGTCTCGCCGCTCGGCTGAACATCAGATCGACCGACTGGCGAAAGCTCGGTTCCGATTGGTCATGCATCATACCGTCTCCCCGAAGCGCGGCCCCTGAGGCGCGGGGCCATGGTTCCGACCATAGGCGCAGTTTTCGGTGAAGCCATCGCTAATGACGCGCGGTTCCAATTCGCTACGTCGCCGTATCCCGCCGCCGTTCCCGCCAAAGGGTGTAGAGACCGGCCGACACCACGATCGCGGCGCCGAGCGCGGTGGGCAGATCCAGCATCTCGCCGAACACCAAAAGGCCGATGGCCGACGCGAAGACCAGCTGGAAGTAGGCGAGCGGCTGCACGCTGCTCGCCTCCGCCACCTCGTAGGTCTTGATCAACAGGTAATGGCCGAGGGCGCCGGTGACGCAAAGCACGGCCATCCAGGCCCAGTCGGCGGGCAGCATCGGCTGCCAAAAGAACGGCCCGACCAGGGTGATCGCCGCCGCCCCGGCGACGCCGGTCCAGAAAAAGCTGGTGGCCGCCGTGTCCCGCCGGGCGGCAAACCGGGTGAGCAGGGCATAGGTCGCGAACAGGAAGGCCGAGAGCAGGGCGATCAGCGCATCGGGGGAGAAAACGGCGAAGCCTGGGCGCAGGATGATCAACACACCGACAAAGCCCACCCCGATCGCGACCCAGCGCCGCCAGCCCACCGGCTCTCCCAATACCGGGCCGGAGAGGGCGGCGACCAGCAACGGATAGGTGGCGAAGATCGCATGGCTCCCCACCAAGCCGAGCCGGGTGAAGGCCAGCACCATCACGCAGATCTCCACGACCAGCAGCACCCCACGCCCGATCTGCAGCCAGTGCTGGGACGTGCGCGCCGCTGCGCGCAGCCCTCCCGGCCGCCGGGCCGAGATCGCGACGACGAAGGCCGCGAAGAACCAGTAGCGCAGCATCACCACCAGGATGACGTTGTAGCTCGAGGCCAGGTGGCGGGAGATGCCGTCCTGGGCGGCGAAGACCAGCATGGTGGCGAGCATCAGCATCGGGCCGAGGCGGGGATTGTTCTGCTGCGCCACGCGGACGGCCTTTCAGCGGGGACCGGCCCGGGCTAAGGCCAGGCCATGACCCGCCATAGCGACCCGGGCCCGACCGCGCCAGCCCCCTACGATCCGCCCGTTGGCCCGGTCCGGG
The DNA here is from genome assembly GCA_039180875.1 of Pseudomonadota bacterium. Taxonomy (GTDB): domain Bacteria; phylum Pseudomonadota; class Alphaproteobacteria; order Rhodobacterales; family Rhodobacteraceae; genus JBCDCY01. The sequence goes on from JBCDCY010000001.1 coordinate 308,192, forward strand.
TGCTCCGGCGGGATGCGGCGCTCCTGGTGGTGGAGAAACCGGCCGGGCTGCTCAGCGTGCCGGGTAAGGGGGCGGATCTGGCGGACTGCCTGCTCTCCCGCTTGCTGGCGGAGGATCCGGCGGTGCGTCTTGTCCATCGCCTGGACCGCGACACCTCGGGCCTGATGGTCTTCGCCCGAAGCCCGAAGGCCCAGCGCCATCTCGGCCTGCAATTCGAGCGGCGCCATGTCCGGAAAGGGTATGCGGCCCGGGTCGCGGGGACGGTGCGGGGCGACCACGGCCTGATCGACGTGCCGCTGGCCGCCGACTGGCCCCGCCGACCGCGCCAGCGGGTGGACTGGGTGGGCGGACGCCGGGCGCTCACCCACTGGCAGGTGCTGGAGCGGGGGCCGGAGTGGACCGAGATGACGCTGGTGCCGGAGACCGGGCGCAGCCATCAGCTTCGCCTACACATGCGCCTGCTCGGCCATCCGATCCTCGGCGATCCGCTTTACGGCGACGCGGCGCGTGCGGCGCGGCTGATGCTGCATGCCAATGCGCTTGCCCTCCGCCATCCCGAGGACGGGCGGGTGGTGCGCTTCGCCAGCCCGGCGCCGTGGTGCTGACGATGGGGCCGTGGGGGCGCTGCCCCCTCTTCGCTCCGCGAATTCACCCCTGGGATATTTGGGCCAATGCGAAAGGGCCTTGGCTTGTGTCGGGGAGGATGTCTGGCCCCGCGCGAGATGTCGTGGGGGCGGGCTGAGGCGGGCGGCGCGGACCAACCCTGAAAAGGCGTAGGGCCCGGCGGAAATCGCCGGGCCCTGCAATATCCTTATGGGTGCACCTTAGGCGTCCTCGGTGACCTCGGCGCCGGTCTCCTGATCGACGGCTTTCATCGACAGGCGGACCTTGCCGCGGTCGTCGAAGCCCATCAGCTTGACCTTCACCTCCTGGCCCTCCTGCAGCACGTCGGAGGGATGCTTGATCCGGTCATTGGCGATCTGGCTGACATGGACCAGACCGTCGCGCTTGCCGAAGAAGTTCACGAAGGCGCCGAAGTCCATGATCTTCACCACCTTGCCGGTGTAGACCTGCCCCTCCTCCGGCTCGGCGACGATGGCGTGGATCATGCCGCGGGCCTTCTCGATCGCCTCGGCGTTGGGGCTGGCGATCTTGATGATGCCGTCGTCGTTGATGTCGACTTTGGCGCCCGAGGTCTCGACGATCTCCCGGATCACCTTGCCGCCGGTGCCGATCACCTCCCGGATCTTGTCGGTCGGCACGCTCATGGTCTCGATCCGCGGCGCGTGGGGCGAGAACTCCTGCCGGCCTTCACCGAGGGCCTTCGCCATCTCGCCGAGGATGTGCAGGCGGCCATCGCGGGCCTGGGCCAGGGCCTGCTCCATGATCTCGGGCGTGATGCCTGCGACCTTAATGTCCATCTGCAGCGAAGTGATGCCCTGCTCGGTGCCGGCCACCTTGAAGTCCATGTCGCCGAGATGGTCCTCGTCGCCGAGGATGTCGGTCAGCACGGCAAAGCGGCCGTCCTCCTCCAGGATCAGACCCATGGCCACACCGGCCACCGGCGCCTTCAGCGGCACCGCGGCGTCCATCATCGAGAGGGAGGCACCGCAGACCGTGGCCATCGAGGAGGAGCCGTTGGACTCCGTGATCTCAGAGACCACGCGGATCGTGTAGGGGAAGTCCGTCTGCGCCGGCAGCACCGCCTGCAAGGCCCGCCAGGCGAGCTTGCCGTGGCCGATCTCGCGCCGCCCCGGGGGGCCCATGCGGCCAGCCTCGCCCACCGAATAGGGCGGGAAGTTGTAGTGCAAGAGGAACGTCGCCCGGCTCTCGCCATGCAGCGCGTCGATGATCTGCTCGTCGTCGCCGGTGCCGAGGGTGGTGACCACCAGGCCCTGGGTCTCGCCCCGAGTGAAGAGGGAGGAGCCATGGGTCCGAGGCAGCACGCCCACTTCGGAGACGATCGGGCGCACGGTGGCCAAATCCCGTCCGTCGATCCGGGTGCTGGTGCCGAGGATGTCGCCCCGCACCACTTCCTGCTCGAGCTTCTTCAGACAGCCGCCTAGGCCGCGGTCCTCCCGCTCCTCCTCGCTCAGCGCCGCCGCGATGGTCTCGCGGGCCGCACCGATCGCCGCCTGCCGCTCCAGCTTGTCGCGGAGCGCGAAGGCGGCACGCATCGGCGCCTCGCCCGCCGCCTTGACCTTGGCATAGAGGGCCGAGGTGTCGGCCGGTTGGAAGTCGAACGGCTCCTTCGCCGCCTGCTCGGCCAGGTCGATGATCAGGTCGATCACCGGCTGCATCTGCGCGTGGCCGAAGGTCACGGCGCCGAGCATCTCTTCCTCGGAGAGCTCGTAGGCCTCGGACTCGACCATCATCACCGCGTCCTTGGTGCCGGCAACGATCAGGTCGAGGCGTTGCTCGGGCTTGGTGCGCAGGGCGTCCATGTCGTCGACCCGCGGGTTGAGCACGTACTCGCCACCCGAAAAGCCCACCCGACAGCCAGCGATCGGGCCGAGGAACGGCACGCCGGAGATCGTCAGCGCCGCCGAGGCCGCCACCATGGCGACGATGTCGGGATCGTTCTCCAGATCGTGGGAGAGGACGGTGCAGATCACCTGCACCTCGTTCTTGAAGCCCCCGGCGAACAGCGGCCGGATCGGCCGGTCGATCAGGCGCGAGGTGAGCGTTTCCTTCTCGCTCGGGCGCGCCTCGCGCTTGAAGAAGCCGCCCGGGATCTTGCCGGCGGCATAGGTCTTTTCCTGATAGTGCACGGCCAGCGGGAAGAAATCGATGCCCTCCCGCGGTTGGCGTTCATAGACGACGGCGGCCAGCACCGTGGTCTCGCCATAGGTGGCAAGCACCGAGCCATCGGCCTGGCGCGCCATGCGCCCGGTCTCCAGCGTCAACGTCTCGTGGCCCCATTGGACCGATTTCGTCACGATATCGAACATCTCGTTTCCTCTGGCGCGCCCGTCCCCTGACGTGCGCGCGTTCTGACCCCTGGGGTTGCATGCATCTGGCGTGGACCACGGGGTCGGGTGGCCGGCGCGCACGGATCGTCGGGAAGGAGGGGCCGCAGCATCGGCTGCGGCGCGGGCGTCCCAACCGGCGCCCAAAAACACAAACGCGCCCCGGGGGGCGCGGTTGCTCGATCCTCGCTCAGCGGCGGAGCCCCAGACGCTCAATCAGCGAGCGATAGCGGGCCTCGTCGTTGCCGCGGACATAGTCCAGCAGCTTGCGGCGCTGGCTGACCATCTTCAGCAGGCCGCGGCGCGAGTGGTTGTCCTTCTTGTGGGTCTTGAAGTGCTCGGTCAGCGTGTTGATCCGGCTCGTCAGGATCGCGATCTGCACATCGGCAGAGCCGGTATCGCCGTCACCGCGCCCGTATTCCTTGATGAGGTCGGCCTTGACCTCTGGCGTAATCGACATCCGTGTCTCCCGTCTAGGGTTCAGGTCGCGCTCCGAACCACGGCACGGGCCGGGATGTCGTCCAGCAAGGTCGGGACCGTAGCGCCGCCCGCGCGGACCAATCCGGGCGGGTTGCGGCGTGCCATAAGGGGTTTTGGCCGGAATGGCCAGCGCTTTCGTGCCGTCCGGCTCCGGTGGCGGTAGGTGATCGCCGGGACCCGGGTGTGGTGCCGGGCCCCAGCAACGGATCAGCCGAGAAGGCCGCTCGAATAGCTCTCAGAGGCGAACATGATCACGATGTGCATGATGAAGCTCGCCGCCATCACTGCGGCAATGGCGATGACGCCCTCGCGTGGCGTGATCACTTTCCAGATTCTCCAGAGATCGTTCATGGATCTGTCCTTGAGACGAATTGCGTGCGTTGCGCCACGTCGTAGCGCAGTTCGGTTCCGCGCCGAGGTCTAGCCGCCGGCCGGGAACCAGGGCTTCCACTGCCAGACGAGCAGATGGGCCACCGCCGCGACGCCGGCCCAGATCGCGGTGCCGCGGGTGAAGAGCGCGTGCAACTCCTGGCATTGCTCATCGGTCAGCCCGGTCGTGTTGGTCACGTCGGGCGCGGGGCTATCGGCCATTCGGGATCCTCCCAGTCTCTATCAGCGGCGTAGGGGCCACCGTCCCGCCGCCCGAAAAGGGGAGCGCGCGCGGCCAAGGGACATCGGCCGCGGGCAGAGGGGCGGCGGGTGTTCCATACACCCTGGACCGCTCTGCGTCAATTTGCCTCAACAGTGAGTTGTGTCATGAAAAATTGACAGTTGTGGCCCCGATCTCAGCCCCCGGCGAAGTCCGAGGGCCGACTGTAGTCCGGCGGCGCCTGCTGCATCTCCAGATGCAGGGCCGTGCCGTCGTAGGGATGGGCCCGCGCCACCGCCTCATCCAGGGCAAAGCCGAGGCCGGGACTGTCCGGCAACAGCACATGGCCAGTCTCGAAGGTCGGGCCGCCGTCGGTCAGCAGCTTGCGGTGAAAGTCGCCGCCGGTGCCGATGGTCTCGAGCAACAAGAAATTCGGCAGGGCCCCGGCGAGCTGGATGTTGGCCAGCCACTCGATCGGCCCGGCATAGAGATGCGGCGCGAGCTGAGCATTGAAGCCCTCGGCCAAAGCCGCGATCTTGCGCGCCTGCCAAAGCCCGCCGACCCGGCCAAGCGCCGGCTGCAGGATCGACGCCGCGCCCGCCCGCAGCACTTGGGCAAACTCGTAGAGCGTCGTCAGGCGCTCCCCCGTCGCGATGGGCACCGTGCACTGCGCCGCGACCCGTGCCATCTCTGCCGGGTTGTCCGGCGGCACCGGCTCCTCGAACCAGAGCGGCTGGTGAGGCGCGATGGCGGCGCCGAGGCGGATGGCGCCGGATGTGGTGAACTGGCCGTGGGTGCCGAACAGCAGATCGGCGCGGTCGCCCACCGCCGCCCGGATGGCGCGGCAGAACGCCTCCGACCGGGCGATGTCCGACATTGAGGGCTGGTGCCCGCCCCAGATCGTATAGGCGCCCGCCGGGTCGAACTTGATGGCGGTAAAGCCGTCCTCCTCCACCAGTGCCGCCGCCCGCGCTGCCGACTGCTCGGGGCTCGCATAGAAGCCCGCCGGATCCTCACCCGGCGCCGGATAGAGGTAGGTATAGGCCCGCACCCGCTCCCGCACCTTGCCGCCGAGAAGCGCGTGAACCGGCCGGTCGAGCGCCTTGCCGACGATGTCCCAACAGGCGATCTCGAGGCCGGAGAAGGCGCCGATCACCGTGGGGTCCGGGCGCTGGGAAAAGCCGGCCGAATAGGCCCGGCGAAACAGCAGCTCCACCCTATCCGGTGCCTCGCCCGCGAAATGACGCTCGAAGACGTCGACGATCACCGCCCGCATCGCATCGGGGCCCACCGAGGCGGCATAGACCTCGCCGTAGCCGGTCACCCCGCAGGCGGTCGTCAGCTTCACGAACAGGAAGTACCGCCCGCCAAAGCCGGGCGGAGGGTTGCCGACAACGAAGATCTCAAGGTCCTGGAGCTTCACGACATACCTCCCTTAGCCGGCAGGGAACGGGCCCGGGGCGCGGCGGGGCGGGCGGGTGGGGCCGCGCCCCGGGCCCGCGTCTCCGCCATCGCCGTCGGCGGCCGAGCGATCGGAGTGGCAGAGCGTGCGGGCCGCGACCCGCACCTCGATCTCGCCGGGGCCGATCTCCCCCGGCCCGGGCGGCGGTAGCGTCACCGCCTCGATTTCCAGCGGCGCGCGGACGGCGCGGCAGACGGCAGCTTTCATCGACGGTCTCCCCCGCGCGGTCGGGCGCACCCTTCCACCGGCAATCGGGGCCGGCAAGCCCGGATGCGACGCCTTGCGGTTGACATCGCGCCATGGGCGGCCTGAAGGGAGCCATGCGCGAGACCGATCTCTACCCGCCGCTCAAAACCTACCTCGAGGCCCAGGGCTACACCGTGAAGGCGGAGATCGGCGGCTGCGACCTGATGGCCCGCCGAGACGACGAGCCGCCGATCGTGGTGGAGATGAAGACCAGCTTCTCCCTCACCCTCGTTCTGCAGGGCGTGGCGCGGCAAAGGATATTCGAGACGGTCTACCTCGCCGTCCCGCCCCTACCGGCCCGCGGTGCCGGGCGACGCACGAAAGACATCCTGCGCCTCTGCCGCCGCCTCGGCCTCGGCCTGCTCTCGGTCCCGCCGGAGGGCCGGGTGACCGCTCTGCTCGATCCCGGCCCGTATGCGCCGCGACGCGATGCGCGAAAGGCCGGTCGGCTGCTCCGCGAATTCGAGGAGCGGGTGGGCGATCCCAATCTCGGCGGGGCGGCCGGCGTCAAACGCATGACCGCCTACCGCCAGGACGCGCTGCGCTGCGCCCGCCACCTGGCAGAGGCCGGAGAGGCGCGCCCGGCGGACATCGCCCGCGCCATAGGCGTCGCCCGGGCCGGCACCATCCTGCGCGACAACCACTACGGCTGGTTCGAGCGCGTCACCCGCGGCGTCTACCGCCTGTCGCCCCGTGGCGCACGAGAGATCGCGGCCCTCGCCGACCTGGTCCTTTGAGGTTTACGCCTCTTGCTCAAACGGCGGTTCGGGCGGCGGTCGGCATCATGGATATTTGAACCACTGCGAAAGCCATGGGGCTTTCTTGCTGGGTCAAATATCCCCACTGGAAGCAAGCGCCTCCCAACATCTCCACCTCGACAATTGCGACTGCCGCTGGCCGAAAGCGGAGGGAATTGGATCGCGGCCGCACCGCAGGTGGACGGGTGGGGCGGTGCGGGCGCGATCCGATCCAGGCGGCCCGAACCGCCCAACGCCCTCCGACGATCACGCGCCGCCGCTCAGCCAAGCCTCCGCGGCCGCATCCTCCTCCAAGGCAAACGACTTGATGGTGATGCCGGGGAAGAGCGCCCCCTCGATCTCCGCCGCCGTCCTGATCCAGGCCGCATCGCTCAACACGGCACAACGGTCGAACTTGCCCAGAAGGCCGAAGAGCTTTGGCAGCCGGCGGAGCTCGACGCCGATCGCGCCAAGCGTCGGCAGGGCGAACTCGGGAATGCGATAGAGCATCCGCCCGCCGCTGACATCCTCCGACTTGGCGATCAGGTCGTCGAGCGCCCGGCGCATCGCTTCGGCGTCCAGCACGCCTTTGAGCTCGATATCGACCCGGTCAGGCGCTGGTTTCGTGATGGTGAGCATGGCCACCTCCCGGCTGCTCGCTGTTTCACATTCCATAGATGGGAAATCAGCGGCGGATGGGGAAGGGCTATGCCGCTCGCTAGACCATCTGGCCTCAGCGTCCCTTCCAGACCGGGTCGCGCTTCTCGGCGAAGGCGCGGGCGCCCTCTTCGTTGTCTTCCGAGCCGTAGAGGATGTCGACCGTCGCGAGTTGGCGCTTGGTCACGCGGTTGAGGGTGTCCTGGAACCGTGCGCCTTCGGCCTCCCGCACGACCTCCTTGATCGCGGCGTAGACCAGCGGCGGGCCACTTTCGAGCAGGCGCGCGAGGTCCCAGGCCCGCGCCATCAGCTCGTCGCCCGGACAGACCTCGCGGAGGAGCCCCCAGCGCAGCGCCTCCTCCGCATCGAACCAGCGCCCGGTCAGCAGCAGGTCCATCGCCACGTGATAGGGGATCCGCTTCGGCAGTTTGATCGAGGCCGCATCGGCCACCGTGCCGGAGCGGATCTCGGGCAATGCGAAGGTCGCCGTATCCGCCGCCAGGATCAGGTCGCAGGAGAGCGCGAGCTCCAGCCCGCCGCCGCAGCAGATGCCGTTCACTGCGCAGATGACGGGCTTGTTGAGGTCGCGCAGCTCCTGCAATCCGCCGAAGCCGCCGACACCGTAGTCGCCGTCCACCGCATCGCCCTCGGCCGCCGCCTTCAGATCCCAGCCGGGGCAGAAGAACTTCTCGCCCTCAGCGCGCAGGATGGCGATGCGCAGATCCGGATCGTCGCGGAAGGCGGCGAAGGTCTCGCCCATGATCCGGCTGGTGGCGAGGTCGATGGCATTGGCCTTCGGCCGGTCGAGCGTGACCTCGAGGATATGGCCCTCGCGCCGTGTGCGGATGGGATCGGTCATGGGGGCGCCTCCTCGACGAGGGTGATGAGGGCATCGGCGGCCACCGCGCCGCGCCGGCCGACGATCAATGGGTTGATCTCGATCTCGAAGATATCGGGCCGCGCGGCGAGGAGCGAGGCGAGCTGCGCCGCCACGGCGATCACCGCCGCCTGATCGGCCGCCGGCCCGCCGCGATGGCCGTCGAGCAGCTTCGCGATGCGGAGACTGCCCAGGGCCGCCGAGATCGCGGCCTCTTCGGCCGGCAGGACCAGGATGGCGGTGTCGGCAAGAAGCTCGGCCAGCTGCCCGCCGGCCCCGACGGTGAGGCTCGCGCCATAGACCGGGTCGCGCCGGACGGCGAGGAGCAGCTCGACGAGGCTGTCGGCCACCATCTCCTCCACCAGATAGCCGGCCGGGGCGCTCATGGCGTCCGCCGCCTGGGTGAGGGACGCAGGGTCGAGGTCGAGGCGCACCGCCCCGGCCTCCGTCTTGTGCGCATGGCCGAGGCCCTTCAGCGCAAGGGGCGGGCGGAGGGCGGCGGCGGCCTCGGCCAGCTCCCCCGGCGCGGCCGCTGTAGCACCCGTGGGCACGGGGATGCCGGCCTCCGCCAGCAGTGCTTTCGCCGCCGCCTCGTCGAGGATCCGACCGGGCTGGGCGTGAGCGGGCGCAAGCGGCCGCCAGTCCGCATCGCCCGGTGGCGTCGCGGCGGCGGCGAGGGCGGACAGGCCCTCTCTGAGGCCGGCGAGCGGCGCGATCCCGGCGGCGACCAAGGTGTCCGACTTCGCCTCCGTCAGGGTGTCCGGCAAGGTCGCGATGATCGGCGCGGCGAGGCCTGTCTCGGCGGCGGCGGCGCGCCAAGCCTCCTCCGCCGGGCCCCAGGCCGCGCCGTCGCAGCGCTCGGCATGGGGGTAGTCGAGGAGCAGCGCCCCGGCGTCGTAGCCGCCGCGCATCATCGCTGCAAAGACCGTCTGCATGCGGCCCCGGTCGCCCCAGATGAACGTGTGGTAGTCGAGCGGATTGGCGATGGTGACCAATGGCCCGAGCGTCTCGGTCAGCTCCGCCGCCGTGCTGGGCGGGGGCATGTCGAGCGCCTGGTCCGCGGCCAGGTCCGCCACGAGCCCCGCCTCGCCGCCGGAGCAGGAGGCGGTGAAGACCCGCCGCCCCCGCAGGCGGCCGTACACGTGCAAGAGCTTCAGCGCCTCGACGAACTCGGTGAGGTCCGCCACCTGCCCGATGCCGCATTGCCGCAGGAACGCCTCCGACGTCGCCGCATCGCCGGCGAGCGCCGCGGTGTGGCTCGCCGCTGCGTCGCGGGAGGTCTCGGTCCGTCCGAGCTTCACCGCCACGATCGGCTTCTCCGCCATGCCCGCCATCGCCGCGAAGGCGGGTGCATCGTCGATCCCCTCGAGGAAGAGGCCGAGCGCCGTCACCCGCGGATCGGCCAGCAGCGTCGCCGCGATCTCCGCCACCCCGGTCTGGGCCCCGTTGCCGGCGCAGACCACATAGGCGAGCGGCAGGCCCCGGCGCTGCATGGTCAGCGTGACGGCGATGTTCGAGCTTTGCGAGATGACCGCGACGCCCTGTGCAACCGGGCGCCCGCCTTCCACATCCGGCCAGATCAGTGCGCCGTCGAGGTAGTTGATCAGGCCGTAGCAGTTGGGGCCGAGGAGCGGCATGTCGCCGGCCGCGGCGACCAGCTCGGCCTGCAGATCGCCGTCGCCCGTCTCGGCAAAGCCGCTGGCGAAGCAGGTGGCGCCGCCCGCGCCCTGTCGCGCCAGCGCGCCCGCCGCCTCCACCGCCGCGTGGCGGTTCACGCCGATAAAGGCCGCGTCGGGCGCCTCGGGCAATGCCTCGACGGAGGGCACGACCTTGCGCCCGGCGATCTCCGCCCGCGTCGGATGCACCGGCCAGATTGGCCCGCCAAAGCCCATCTTGTCGGCCGCGCGGATCACGTTCTCCGCCCAGGCCCCGCCGATCACGGCGAGAGATCGGGGGCGAAGGAGGCGGGAGAGATCCCGGTTCACTTCGGCCCCAGCCCGACGGCCCCGGCAAAGGACGGCGCGGGGGCCCCTGCATCCTCCGCCAGCATCGCCTCAACCCTCGCCTGGACCTCGGCCGGAAAGGGCGCGGCCCGCGGCCCCTCCGGCCCGCGCTGCACGTGGAGGAGGACGGCGGCGTTCTCCGCCAGGGTCTCGCCGGTCGCCGAATGGCGAATGACGGAGGCGAGATGCAGCCGCTTCCGGTCCGCCGCCACCAGCCACATCTCGACCCGGATCGGGTCGCCCTCATGCGCCTCCCTCAGGAACCGGATCTGGTTCTCGAGGTTATAGAGCGTCGCCCCCGTCCGCGCGAGATAGGCGGGGCCGAGCCCCAACGCCTCCATCGTCGCATCGTTGGCGTAGCTGACCGCGAGCACGTAGTAGCCGTCCCGCATATGGCCGTTGAAGTCGATCCAGTCGGTCGGAACGGTGGTGGCGTAGCTGATCATCGCGCCAAGGGCTCAGGCGACGCGCGTGCCGTCGGCGTCGATCAGCAGCGTCCCGTCCTCCTTCTCCATCGGCCCGGGCGGCAGGTGCTCGAGGAGGTCGAGCACCGCCTCGCTCGGACGGCAAAGGCGCACGCCCTTGGCCGACGCCACGATCGGGCGGTTGACCAGAACCGGGTGCGCCAGCATCGCGTCGAGCAGCGCGGCATCCGGCACGGCGGGATCGGTCAGCCCCAACTCTTCCGCCGGCGATTTGCTGGTGCGGAGCGCCGTGCGCGGCGTCAACCCTGCGGCGGCGAAAAGCGCGAGGAGCTGTGGGCGCGTCCAGCCTTCCTTCAGATACTCGATGACCGTCGGCTGGTAGCCGGCCGCCTCGATGATCGCGAGGACATTGCGGGAGGTGCCGCACTCGGGATTGTGGTGGATGACGATGTCCATCTCTCAGGCTCCAAGCGGTCGCAGCAGGTCACGGGCGATGATGTGGCGCTGGATCTCGGAGGTGCCGTCCCAGATCCGCTCCACCCGCGCATCGCGCCAGAAGCGCTCCAGCGGCAGGTCGGCCATCAATCCCATGCCGCCGTGGATCTGGATGGCGGCGTCGGTGACGCGCGCCAGCATCTCGGTGGCGTAGAGCTTGGCCGAGGCGATCTCCCGGTTCGCCGGCAATCCCTGGTCGAGCCGCCAGGCGGAGGCCAGCGTCAGCCAGTCGGCCGCGTCGATCTCCGTCACCATGTCGGAGAGCTGGAAGCCGACGCCCTGGAACTTGCCGATCTTCTGGCCGAACTGTTCGCGCTCCGCCGCGTGAGCCAGCGCCAGGTCGAAGACGCGCCGGGCCCGGCCGACGGACATGGTGGCGACGGTGATGCGGGTGGCGTAGAGCCATTCGTTCATCACCGCGAAACCGCCGTCGACCTCCCCCAGCACCTGGGCATCGGGCAGGCGGCAATCCTCGAAGCGCAGGATCATGTTCTTGTAGCCGCGGTGGCTGACGCTGTCGTAGCCCGGCGCGATCTCGAATCCCGGGGTGCCGCGGTCGACGAGGAAGGTGGTGATGCGCTTCTTCAGGCCCTTGGGCGTCTGATCCTCGCCCGTGGCGACGAAGACGATGACGAAATCGGCATGCTCGGCGCCGGAGATGAAGTGCTTGGTGCCGTTCACCACCCAATCGCCGCCATCGCGCCGGGCGGCGCATTTCATGGAGCGGACGTCGGAGCCCGCATCGGGCTCCGTCATCGCCAGGGCATCCATCCGCTCGCCCCGCACGGCGGGCAGCAGGTAGTGCTCCACCTGATCGCCCGCGCAGGCCATCAGGATATTCTGCGGCCGCCCGAAGAAATGCGTCAGCGCCATGGAGCCGCGCCCGAGCTCACGCTCCACCAGGGCAAACTCCAGGTGCGAGAGGCCCGCGCCGCCGACGCTTTCGGGGAAGTTGCAGGCGTAGAAGCCAAGGTCCAGCGTCTTCCGCTTAATCTCCTCGGCCAGATCTGGCGGCACCTCCCCGGTCCGCTCGACCTCCGCCTCATGCGGATAGATCTCCGCCTCGACGAAGCGACGGACGGTGGAGACGATCATCTCCTGCTCATCGGTCAGGCCGAAGTTCATCGCGCGGCCTTCGTGAGCGTCCGTCCGGCACCCCAATCCTCGGCAGCCAGCGACCGGAGGATGGCGACCAGGTTGCGGTCGCGGGCGGCTTCGAGCTCGGCAATGCTCAGGTGGCCGGATTGGGCGTCGGACTGGCTGGCGATGCGCTCGATCAGGGCGTCGTCGAGCTCCGGCACGTCCATCAGCTTGGTCCAGGGCCAGGCGAGCGTCGGGCCGAACTGGGCGAGGAAATGGCGCATGCCACCATCGCCGCCGGCGATGCGATAGGTCTCGAAGATCCCCATCTGCGCCCAGCGGAGGCCGAAGCCCATGCGGATCGCTTCGTCGATCTCCTCGGTCGTGGCGACGCCGTCCTTCACGAGCCAGAGCGCCTCACGCCAGACGGCCTCTAGCAGGCGATCGGCGATGAAGGCGTCGATCTCCTTCCGCACGCGGAGGGGGAACATGCGGAGGGCGGAGAGATGGGTCGCCGCCCGGTCGATGCTTTCGGGCGCCGTGCGCGCGCCTGCGACGAGCTCCACCAAGGGCAGCAGGTAGACGGGGTTGAAGGGATGGGCGACCAGCAGGCGCTCGGGGTGCGCCATCTCCGCCTGCAGGTCGGTCGGCTTGATGCCGGAGGTGGAGGAGGTGATGAGGGCGTCGGGCGCCGCGGCCGCCTCCGCCTCGGCATAGACGGGGCCCTTCACCTCCAGCCGCTCGGGCACCGCTTCGACGATCAGGTCGGCCCCGGCGACGGCCTCTTCGACGCTAGCGGCGGCGGAGAGTGTGCCCTCGGCTGGGCGGGCGACCTCGGGGATCATCTCCCAGGCTGCCCGCGCGGTCGCCAGCACGTTCTCGGCCCGGGCCAGGGCGGCGGGCGAGGGATCGTAGAGCCGGACGTCGCGACCGAAGAGCACCAGGCGCGCGGCCCAGCCGGCGCCGATCACGCCGCCGCCGAGGACGGCCGCCTCAGCCATCGGCCGGCATCCGCTTCTCGACTTTCAGCCGCGCCCGCACCTCCTCCGGCCCGATGACGCGGGCGCCCATGCGCTCGATGATCTCGACGGCCCGCGCCACCAGCTGCGCGTTGGTCGCCAGCACCCCGCGGTCGAGGTAGAGGTTGTCCTCCAGCCCCACCCGCACGTTGCCACCCGCGAGCACCGCCGCCGCGACATAGGGCATCTCGTTCCGGCCGAGGGAGAAGGCGGAGAAGATCCAGTCATCCGGCACGTTCGCAACCATGGCAAGGAGCGTCTGCAGGTCGTCCGGCGCGCCCCAGGGGATGCCCATGCAGAGCTGGACGAGGACGGGATCGGCGATCAATCCCTCCCGCACCAGCTCCTTGGCGAACCAGAGATGGCCGGTGTCGAACGCCTCGATCTCGATCCTGACGCCGCTCTCGGTCATGCGCCGGGCCATCTCCCGCAACATGCCGGGCGTGTTGGTCATGACGTAGTCGGCCTCGGCGAAGTTCATGGTGCCGCAATCCAGCGTGCAGATCTCCGGCCGGCAGTCGAGGATGTGGGCCACCCGCTCCGCCGCGCTCGCCATATCGGTGCCTTGGCTGAGCGGTAGGGGCGTGTCGGTCGGGCCGAAGACCATGTCGCCGCCCATGCCGGCCGTGAGGTTCAGCACAGCATCCACGTCGGCCGCCCGGATCCGCTCCGTCAGCTCGCGATAGAGCGCGGGCGCGCGCGACGGCGCGCCGGTCTCCGGGTCGCGCACATGGCAATGCACGATGGCCGCGCCGGCCCGGGCAGCCTCGATGGCGCTCTCGGCGATCTCCGCCGGGCTCCGCGGCACGTGGGGAGAGCGGTCCTGGGTGCCGCCGGAGCCGGTGACGGCGCAGGTCACGAAGACCTCGCGGTTCATGGCAAGCGGCATCGGCACCTCCCCAGGCGACTAGAGGACTGTCCGATCTGCGCCGGCAGTTCCGCCCCGACCTGTACGTAGCGCGGCGGCAAAAGCAACTCCGCAATCGCCGGGCCGGCCTTCCGGGGAAATGTGAGTCGCCCCACATCGCCGCTGCTCTGCTTGCGTCAGACTGTTAACATTTCAACGGCAGCCGTTGCGTTGCGTCGATTCTGTGTCGCGAAGTGCTTTGGGCGAGGAGCTAGACATGATTGTCGAGCCAAGTGAGTGGGCGCCCCGCCAGGCGTCCGGCCCGATATTGTTTGTCCTGGCTCTCACCGGCTGCATCCTGGGGCGCGTCGGATACTGGCTGTCGTGCAAGGCGCTGTCGGCCCCGTCGACGGCACTCTGGGTCCTGCGCCGCTGGCGCCGCATCGCGGCCATCCTGCGCCTCGGCAACGCCCATTTCCCGTTGCTGGCCGCCGACATCGATGATGTGCTGACGCGCTCCACCCAGTTCACCCTAGCCGACCGCAATGCGGAGCTGATGCTGGGCGGGCCCTTCCTCCTCAGCCTCGACTGGAAGCACCGGCATGAGCAGGAGCGGCAATGGCTCGCCCGCGCCTTCGTGCCGGGGGGCGCGCCCAACCCGTTGCTCGAGCGCAAGGCCCGCGAGACCGCGGAGACGGCAGTGGCGCAGATGACGGCCGGTCGCACGGATCTGGCCGAGGCCTATGCGGAGGAGGTGGCCTACAAAACCGTGCTCGCCTATCTCGGCATCGAATTGCCCGAAAACACCACGTTGCGTCAGGGGCAGCACGATCTGCGGCGCATGGCCTCCTACATCTTCGTGCCGCCGCCGGTCTGCCATCCGCACTGGATGGCCACCCACCGCGCCGCGGCCTACTGGACGCAGCACCTCACCGCTGAGATCGCTGGGGAGGAGGTGCCGGCCGACAGTCCAGCGGTCGACGCGACCATCTTGGAGCATCTGAAGGCGCAGGGCCCCTTCGGCGGTCTGAGCAGCGCGCGCTACGAAGACTGGATCCGCGCCAACCTGCACGGCCTGCTGGTGACCGGCGTCGGCACCATCGCCCGCAGCTTCTGCCACGCGATCTATGAGCTCGGCCGCCAGGGCCGGCTGGCGGAGTTTCAGGACCTCGCGGCCGGGGCGAAGGGGGCGGCCAGACGGAAGCAGGTCCTCGGCTACCTCCTGGAGGCGCTGCGCTTTCGCCCGATGCTGTGGATGCTGCCGCGGGAGGTGCCGCATCCCACGGTGCTCGCCCCCGGCACCGCCCATGCCTGCAACGTGCCGGCCGGTGCCTTCGTCGGCGTGCCGCTGATCGCGGCGATGTTCGACGAGAACCTGGTCACGGACCCCGATATCTTCGACCCGACGCGCGACCCGAAAGTCTACCGCATGTTCGGCTTCGGTCCGCATCGCTGCCTGGGTGAGCAGTTGGCGGAGCTGGTGTTGCTCGAACTCTCCGTCGCGCTCTCCACTCGGTTCCGGATCCGGGAGGCGGGGCGGAATTTTCCAGCGATCCGGTACGACGCCACGGCGGCCGACCGGCTTTACGTGACGCTGGAGCCGTTGGCATGACCAACTACGCGACATTCGTGGTGCCGCTTGAGCCGATGGAGGCGTCCGAGCTCAAGACGCTGCATGAGCTTGCGCGGGCATCCCTCTCGATCGAAGTCCCGGGGATCGTGCCGGTCAGCCGCGGCTATCTGCCGTTCAATAAACTGGCCCGGCTGCACTTCGCCTCCCTCTACATCCTGCCGCCCGATCCGCCCTTTGCTGCCTGCATGGTGCTGGAGGCGACCTTCGACGGCTCCCGCGACGGCTTGATCGAGGTGCTGCTCGAGGAATGCGGAAAGGAGATCCACGCGCTCTTCCGCCGCGGCGTGGGCTATCCGGCGCCGACGGCCTTCAACCCCGCCCTCGTCCGCCACTACCTCCGCCATCACGACGCGGGGGCACAGCTCTTCTACTCCGGTCTCGGCGGGCGGAGCGTCGGTCAGATCCGGTCGGAGCAGTGCCTGCGCCGCAAGGTGCGGAAAGAGGCGAGCGCGGCCCGCGACGATCTTCTCAACCTGCCTGCCACCTTCGTCGGCGTCTACCGCCGGATCGCCCGGAATCTGCTGGTGAAACCCGCCTGGACCTGGGCCCACGACCTGCCGCCACTGCCAGCCCGGGTGCGCCATCGCGGGCTGTTCACCGGGTTGGCGCTGCTGCTTCTGCTCTTCGTGGTGGCGGGGCTGCTGCATTGCCTGTTCGGACCGTTGCCCATCGGGGTCGAGGCCGCCCAGGCGTGGCTCTGGCCCGCCGACCGACCGCTCCTCGGCGCGTTTCGGGCGATCGCGCTGCTGCTGACGGTGGGCGTTCTATTCGCCGGTCTGCCCATCATCCAGAAACGCGCGCTGGCCCGGATCGAGCCGCCGCCGGGCGGGCCCGACGGGCTGATCGCCTGGCTGCGCCATACCGGGGCCTTCGCGGTCCGCATTGGGGCTACGCTGGTGTCGCTGGTGCTGTTCGTTGCAGCGGCGGTGCTGCTGCTCGTCAGCTACGCCGCGGCCCTGGCGCCGGTGGGTACGGCCAGCGGCATCGTCTTTCCCGGCATCGCCGCGCCGGCCGGTTGGGGCCAGGCGGCAATCGCCCTGGTGGTCGTCGGCATCGCGATCTACGCCATCGGCCTGCTGGCTGACGCCGCCTCCCGCCGCGGACGGCTCAACGATCTCTCCCCGGCGGAGAAGGCGTTCTGGTGGAAGATGGGCTGGCCGCTCCGCGCCGCCCAAGGCGTGCTGCTGTTCGCGCTCCTCGCGCTTTGCCTTTCGGCGGCGGGCTGGACCGGGATCGCCGGGGGCCTCGCCGCCGTCTTCGCCTGGCTGGCGGAAGCGGTGCTGTTCCTCGCCTGGGGCGGCGTGGCGCTCATCGCCTTCATCGCGGTTTGGTTCTTTGCCGTCAGTCTGGAGGAGATCCGGGAGCGGCGAGACGAGGATCTGATGCCGCCCGTCGCGCTGATGAAAGTGCCGGCGCCGGAAGCGGTCCAGCACGAGGACATCGGACCCAACAGCTATCAGAACAATCTGGTCAGCATCACCCGGTTGAAGGGCGGCAGGCTACGCCGTTACAGCCTGCGCCTGATCCTCAGCATCATCCACGTGCTGGCCTGGGTGTACTTCAACCAGGGCGCGCTTGGCGGGCTCAGCATGATCCTGACCGGGCGCTGGGTGATGCTGGACGGCGGGCGGCGGCTGCTGTTCTCGGCCCACTACCTGCGCCCGTGGGATTTCTACATCGACGCCTTCTCTGAGTCCGGCAATTCCCGCGGCGTGAACGCCATCTGGACCCACACCGCGATCCGCAACCCGATCCCGGGGGGGCCAAGCCGCGTCGCCTTCCCGCCGGGGCGCTACGTGCTTTGGGACGGCTGCACCGACCGCCTGCCGTTCAAGGCCTATATCCGCCACTCCCAGGTCGAGACGCTGGGCTGGTACAGCGCCTATCCGACGCTGAGCCCCCAGGCGATCTGGGCCAACACCGCCATTCGCCGGGCAGTCTTCGAGCGCGGCAGCTCCCAAGAGATCGCCGAAGGGGCGCGCCATGTCTAAAGAGGTTCAGACGGACGAGATCCAGTCGCTGATCCTGACGCCCTATGTGTTCGAGCAGGTGGCGGAGCTCGCCTACATCCTGCTCAGCGTCGAGGACGCCCCGGCGGCGCGCAATTGGATTGCTGAGCGCGTGCGGCAGGATGAGGTGCGCCTCGGCAAGATGGAGCGGGACTGCGCGGGAATGGCAAAGCCCGTGGAGCCCCACAAGGTGAACCTCGCCTTCACTTATTCCGGGCTCGTCGCCCTCGGCCTCGACGACGGCAACGACGCCGAGCGCCTTGAGTTCCCCGCCGCCTTCCGGATGGAACACGAGGCGACCAACCTCACCGACCGGGCCGTGCAGGCCCGAGCCGCCCGGCTCGGCGACGTGGCGCACAATTGCTACAGCAAATGGGACTGGGGTGGGCCGCGTCGCATCCGGCAGCCGGATATGATGCTGATCGTCGGCGCCAAGGACACGGACGACCTGCGGGAGCTGCTGGAGACCTGGCTCGCCATGCCCGACGGCTTCCGCCCCTTTGAACCGTCGAAGCGGCGGTCATTCACCGGGTGCAAGACGCTCGCCGAGGTGCTCGACATCACCGGCGGCACGCGGACACCGCTCTTCACCGGGCGCTTTCACGACGATCTGACGGAGCATTTCGGCTTCGTCGACGGTATCGCCCAGCCGAAGCTCGCCTGCCTGGAGAACGGCCCCGTCGCCCCACGCTTTCACCGGGAGGGCGGGCAGCGCGCCCGCGACATCGTCAAGGACGGGGAGTTCATCCTCGGCTACCCGGACGAGACACGGGGCCTGTCGCCGCGGCCCCGCATCCGCGGTGTCGATATCGGCACGAACGGCAGCTACTTCGTGGTGCGCCAGCTGCGCCAGGACGTCTTTGCCTTCCGCCAGGAGGTCGCGGCGAGCGCTGCGGACCTCACACCGCCAGTCGCCCCGCGGGGCAGCGATCGCACGGCCCCGGACCCCAAGGATTGGGTGGCGGCCCGGCTGGTCGGGCGCTGGCCGAACGGCGCGCCGCTCGCCAAGTATCCCGAGATGCCGCCGGAGCTGCCGGACGACCTAGAGACCCCGGCCCAGCGCATGGCCTGGATCCGGCAGCACTGGAACGGTTTCGGCTTCCGCCATATCGACGGCCACGGCATGAACTGCCCGATCGGTGCCCATATCCGCCGGGCCAATCCGCGCGACGCCATCGCCGCCAGCCCGGCCGCGGCTGACGCCGTGGTGAGGCGCAGCCGGATCCTGCGCCGGGGCCGGAACTACGGCCCGATCCTGCCCAAGGATGCCACCGAGGATGACGGGCAGGAGCGCGGTCTGTTCTTCGCCGCCTTCGTGACCGACATCAGCCGGCAATACGAGTTCATCATGTCGCAATGGATGAACGACCAGCATTTCGGCGGGCTGGTGGACGAGACCGACCCCTTCGTCGGCGTGCCGGGTGGCGGCAGCAGCGGCATGACAGTGCAGCGCACCCCGGTAAATTTCCGGGTCGATCCGCTGAAGCGCTGCGTCTTCACCAAGGGCGGCGCCTATTTCTTCATGCCGAGCCGCACCGCGCTTGCGGCCATCGCGCGCTGGCGGGCGACCTAGTCCACGCCCGCCGGCTGGGCCGAGAGGGAGCGGCTGACGATCCGGAACCACTCCCCGCTCGCCCCGATCTCCTGCAGGCCGCGGTTCAGCAGCGCCAGATACGCGGCCCCGCGCGGATTACTGCGCGACGTGACGACATGCAGCGTCTGCCGCGTACCGAGCCCCGCCAGACGCGCAAGCGCGCCATCGCCCCCCGCCAGCGCCGTGTCCCCGGCAAGGGAGTTGACGGAGACGATGTCGACATCGCCGGCGGCCAGGGCCCGGAAACAGTCGGCCGCCGTGGCGGGGCGCAGCATCGCCGTGTCGGCCGAGACGAGCCCCGCCTCTTCCAGGTCGAAGACGGCAAAACCCGCCGGCCGGCAGATCCGCGCGCCGGCCAGCGCGCCCATGTCCGCGGCGCCGACATACGGTCCGTCAGCCCGGGCGTAGAGGCCCATCTGCACCTCGTAGAGCGGGTTGGAGAAGGCGAAATCGGCGCAGCGCTGGCGCATCTCGGCACTCAGCCTGCCGGGCTGCCCGCAATTCGGCCCGAACCAGGGAAAGCTCAGATCGAAGGCGGTCGACGGCAAGAGCACCGACAGATGCGCCTCCCGATCGTCGACGAAATCAATGCGAAAGCGCTGGCCCGGTGCCGCCTGCCGCAGCGCGGCGCGCACAAGCTCCGCGATCAACCCGCCGCCCGGCAGCCCCTCGTCGGCCAGCGGTCCGTCATTGCCGGCCGTGAGGATACGGATCTCTGGCCCCGGCACCCACGGCGCCGCGATCCGATCGGGCGCCGGCGGCGGCGAGGTCGGGTCGGCCGCCGGCGGCTCGATGCCCTGGGCGATGGTCTCGTGCGTCACTGGCGAGACCGCGATGTTCGGCCCCAGGCTGCCATCCCGACAAGGGATGTTGAGCACCATGCCGACCTCGATGGCGTTGAGGTTGCGCCCGATGGTCTCGACATTCGCCTCGTAGATCAGCTGATGCCGGCCGACCCCGTAGGCGCGCTGCGCGATCAGGTTGAGTGTATCGCCCCGCACCACCGTGTAGGGCTCGCACGGGGTCTGCGCCCCCGCCGTACCCCCGATGCCCAGGCAAAGAACAGCTGCCAGCACGACACGCGACATGTCGCCCCCATCGTCACCAAGTCCCCACTCCCACCATTAAACGGTTCCACAATTTGTGCCGTCCCCGCAAGTCCGCGGACGCTCTTGTGTCAACTGACGCACTTAATCCTGGTTGGAAACGATAGTCTTCGCCTCTACAGTCGGGCGCGAGGCAGGGGCAGAGGCGGCAACCAGAGATGATGCTGGACCGGGAGCGCGAGCCACATTTCTCCCAACCGATCCGGCAGGTCCTGTCGATGGTCGTGATCCTGGTGCTGTTCGGCGTGGGCGTGGCGCTGATCTACGACTCCGTCGCGCCGGTCTTCCTGGCCTCGCCCTGGCTGAACGGCTTCATCGTCGCGGTCTTCGTCGTCGGCGTCATCGCCTGCTTCTGGCAGGTCCTGGTGCTGACCGCATCGGTCAACTGGATCGAGGGCTTCGCGCTCGACCGGCCGGGGCACGAGTTCACCCAGTCGCCGCGGCTGCTGGCCTCGCTCGCGGCGATGCTGAAGGATCAGCGGGCGCGCTCGGCGCTCAGCTCCACCTCGACCCGCTCGATCCTCGACAGCGTGGCGACCCGGCTGGACGAGGCGCGCGACATCACGCGCTACATCATCAACCTGTTGATTTTTCTCGGCCTTCTCGGAACGTTCTACGGCCTCGCCACCACCGTCCCGGCGGTCGTCGACACCATCCGCTCCCTCGGCGTGCAGGACGGGGAGGAGGGCATCGCCGTCTTCGACCGCTTGATGTCGGGGCTGGAGGATCAGCTCGGCGGCATGGGCACGGCCTTCGCCTCCTCGCTTCTCGGCCTCGCCGGTTCGCTGGTCGTCGGCATGCTGGAGCTCTTTGCCGGGCACGGCCAGAACCGGTTCTACATGGAGTTGGAGGAGTGGTTGTCCTCCATCACCCGGATCGGCGTGATCTCCGGCGACGGAGAGGGGCGGGCGGGCGCCGACGCCGCCATCGCCTCGATCCTCGAGCAGACGGTGCGCCAGGTCGGCACGCTCCAGGGCATGGTGGCCTCGGCGGAGGAAAAGCACGCGAAGTCGGAGGCGCGGCTGACCGCTCTGGTCGACGGTCTCGGCCAGCTGACCACGGTGCTTTCCGACCGCCTGAGCCCGGATGAGAAACCCGCCGTCACGCCCGAGGTGATGGACCGCATCGCCGCCGGCCAGGACCGGATCGCCGCGGCATTGAGCGCCCGGGGGGAGGAGAACGGCGGCCTCGATGCCGAGGCGCAGGCCCGGCTCCGCTCCATCGACCTGCAGCTTCTGCGCATCCTGGAGGAGATCTCCACCGGCCGCCAGGACAGCATCTCCGAGATCCGTTCCGACCTGAACACCCTCTCACGCACCATCGCAGCCCTGGCGGAGCATCGGTAGCGCGCGATGGCCCTCATCCGCCGATCGGGCTCCCGCTTCACGACCAACATCTGGCCGGGCTTCGTCGATGCGATGACCGCCCTGCTCCTGGTGCTGATGTTCGTGCTGTCGATCTTCATGATCGTGCAGTTCATCCTGCGCGAACGGATCAGCGGCCAGGACCGCCAATTGGACGCGCTCACCAGCCAGGTCGCCTCGCTGGCAGAGGCCCTGGGGCTGGAGCAGCAGCGCGCCGCCAATCTGGAGGATGAGGTCGGCACGCTCAGCGGCGCGCTCGACGATGCGGCATTGCGCGAGGCACAGCAGGCCGCCCTGATCGCCACCCTGACGGAGGAGCGCGACAGCGCCACCGCCCGCGTCGCCAGCTTTGAGGAGCAGGTGGCAGGGCTGCTCGCCCAGAACGCCGATCTCTCCGCTTCGCTGGCCAGTGCGGAGGAGACGGCGGCGGCCCGCGACCGCGACCTGACCGCCGCGGCAGCGGAGATCGATCGGCTCGAGGCGGCCAATGCGCGGGAGATCGACCAGCGGGAGGCGCTCCGCCTCGCCCTGGCTCGTGCCCGGGACGAGATTGACGCCCAGGCCGAGGCTGCGCGCCTCGATGCAGCGCGGCGCGAGGCACTGCAGGCGATGGTGAACCGCCTCCGCGCCGATCTCGATGCTCGCGACCTGCGCCTGGCCGATCTGGCCGTGGCACTGAGCGAGGCCCAGGGCCAGGCCGGGGCCCAGGCGGACCGGATCGCGACGCTGCTCGCGGCGCTCGAGACCCGGGACGATCGGCTTGAGACGCTCGACGAGCGCACCGATGCCCAGGCGCGCCAGATCGCGGAACTGGAGGACGCGCTGACGGAGGAGGAGGAGCTGCGCCTTCTGCGCGCGGCGGAGCTTGAGGCCCTGCGCCTCCGCCTCGCCGACCGCGACACCCGCCTGACGGCGGCCGAAGAACAGCAGCTCGCCGATCAAGCGGCGCTCGAGGCGCTGCGCGCGCGGATCGACGACACCGACACCGCTTTGACTGAAACGGAGCAGGCCCGCCTGGCCGAAGCTGCGGCCGCCGAGGCGCTGCGCGAGCGCTTGGCCGACGCCGATGCCGAGCTCACCGCCATGACCCTGGCGCTCGAGGAAAAGCGGCGGGAGGCGGAGGAGACCCTCACCCTCCTCGCAGCGGCGGAGGCCGCCCGGAACAACCTCGATACCGCCCGGGCCGACGACCTCTCGGCCCTGGAGCGGCAGCGGGCGCTGCTTGCCCAGGCCAATGAGCAACTGATCGACGAGCGCGAGCAGACCGGGGAGGCGCGCCGCCGGGTGGCGCTGCTGAACAGCCAGGTGGCCGAGCTTCGGCGGCAATTGGCGAGCCTGCAGGCGCTGCTCGATGCGGCCGAGGCCCGGGACGCCGAGGCGCAGGTAGAGATCGACGCCCTCGGCAACCGCCTCAACACCGCGCTGGCCCAGGTGGCCGCGGAGGAACGCCGGCGGGCCGAGGAGCTGGAGCGCGAGGCGCAGGATCTCCGCCGGGCCCGCTCCGAGTTCTTCGCTCGCACGCGGGAGATCCTGGGCGCGCGGGACGATGTGGAGGTCGTGGGCGACCGCTTCGTCTTCTCCTCCGAGGTGCTGTTCTCCGCCGGCTCGGCTCAGCTGTCCGCCGCCGGCCGGAACCAGATCGCCGGCATCGCCGAGGTGCTGCGGGAGGTGACGCCGGAGATCCCCGACGAGATCGACTGGATCCTAAGGGTCGACGGCCATACCGACGACCGCCAGCTCAGCGCCGCCTCGGAGTTCGCCGACAATTGGGAGCTGAGCCAGGCCCGCGCCCTGTCGGTCGTGCGCTATCTGATCGACGAGGAAGGGATCGAGGCCGAGCATCTATCCGCCAACGGTTTCGGCGAATACCAGCCCGTGGCCGAAGGCGACACGCCGGAAGCGCTCGCCGCCAACCGCCGGATCGAGCTGAAGTTCACCGAGCGGTAGGCTGGCGGGCCGCGGGCTGGAAGCGTCTCAGGCCTCCGGCGGGGATATTTGCGCCAGCAAGAAAACCCGTGCAGGCTTCGCGGTGGCTTAAATATCCAGAGGGCCACCGAGACCCGATCACTCCACCTCCGTGACGGCCTCGATGGTCGCGTAAGGGGCGCCGTCGCGCCTGAGCTCGGCCCTTGCGTGGTAGCGCCCCGGCGGCCAACCCGCGTCGGGGCGGCGGCGGCCGGCGAAGACGAACTGGGTGGCGCGGTTGCGGTCGAGGGTCGTCGTCTGCTCCGCCACTTGACCCTCGGGCCCGTCGAGGCTGAGGTGCAGCTCGTCGCCCTCGCGCACGCCGAAGAAATGTGCCCAGAAAACCAGCGCCGGCGCGGTGGCGGCCAGGCGCGGCGCATGGGGCCCGTCCTGGCGGATCATCTCGTAGTCCGGCGCCTCGGTCATGATGCCAGAGGCGAGCGCGCCGCCGGCGGCATAGGGCACGGGCTCGGACCAAAGCGGTGCCGCGGGGGCACCGCAGGATGCGGTCATGCTGGCCCCGTCGAAGGGATCGACGACCCGCTCGTCCTGCCGGACTTCGAAGTGCAGGTGCGGGAATTCCGACATGCCGGAGAGGCCGATGGCGCCGAGCGTGCTGCCGGCCGCTACCTGCTCGCCCTCGGCGACCACGACGGAGCCCTCCTTCAGATGGCAGTACTGGCTGACCCAGCCGCCGCCGTGGTCGAGCACGACGCCATTGCCGCATTCCCGGCCGGCGACGTCCGGCGCGTCGTCCACGTTCTGGCGGATGTCGGCCATGCCGTCCCTCACCGCACGCACCACACCCTCGCCGGCCGCGAGCACGGGAACGTCGCCCGCGATCGCAGCGTCATCAATCAGGCGAATGTCGGTGCCCTTGTGGCCGTCATAGCTGAGCGGCCCGCAGGTGAAATCGGCGGCTTCCGGCCCAGCGGCGCGATCCACGTATTGCTGGATGTGGCAATCGCGCCCAAGCGCGCAGTCCACCGGAAAGGCGAGGGATGGAACCTCCTCCCCCAACGCCGTTTCGGCTAGGAGGAGGAGAAGGGCAAGCGGTCCGATCCGATGCATCGGCGCGGACCGCGCTTCGCTCAGTCGGCCGTCAGCAGCGGCGGCTTGTCGCCCGACAAGCGGCGGCTTTCCGGCGGCAGGATCTCGAGGTGGAGATCGCCGTCCTGCACCGAGACCACGACGACGCCACCTTTGATCAGCTTGCCGAAGAGCAGCTCCTCCGCCAGCGGCTTCTTGACGTTCTCCTGGATCACCCTGGCGAGCGGCCGGGCGCCCATACGGTCGTCGTAGCCTTTGTCGGCGAGCCAGGCGGCGGCCTCCGGCGTGAGCTCGATGGAGACGTTGCGGTCCATCAGCTGCGCCTCGAGCTGCAGCACGAACTTTTCGACGACCTGCAGGATGACCTCCCGCGGCAGGGCGCTGAAGCTGATCACGGCATCCAGGCGGTTGCGGAACTCGGGGCTGAAGGTCCGCTCGATGGCGGCGGTGTCCTCGCCCTCCCGCCGCTCGCGGCCGAAGCCGATGGCGGCCTGGGCGAGCTCTGCCGCGCCGGCGTTCGAGGTCATGATCAGCACGACGTTGCGGAAGTCGACCTGACGGCCGTTGTGGTCCGTCAGCTTACCGTGGTCCATCACCTGGAGGAGGATGTTGTAGACATCCGGATGGGCCTTCTCGATCTCGTCGAGCAGCAGGACGCAGTGCGGATGCTGGTCGACGCCGTCGGTCAACAGACCGCCCTGGTCGAAACCGACATAGCCCGGCGGTGCGCCGATCAAGCGACTGACCGCGTGCTTCTCCATATACTCCGACATGTCGAAGCGCAGCAGCTCGACCCCCAGGGTATCGGCGAGCTGGCGCGCCACCTCCGTCTTGCCGACGCCGGTGGGCCCGGCGAAGAGGTAGTTGCCGATCGGCTTCTCCGGCTCGCGCAAGCCAGCGCGGGAGAGCTTGATGGCGGCCGACAGCGCCTCGATCGCCGCATCCTGGCCGAAGACGACGCGCTTTAGGCTGACCTCGAGGTCCTTCAGCACCTCGGCGTCGTCCTTGGAGACGTTCTTCGGTGGGATCCGGGCGATCTTGGCGACCACCTCCTCGATCTCCTTGGCACCGATGGTCTTACGCCGCTTCGATTCGGGCACGATGTGCTGCGCCGCGCCGGCCTCGTCGATCACGTCGATCGCCTTGTCCGGCAGCTTGCGGTCATGGATGTAGCGCGCCGCCAGGTCCACGGCGGAGCGGATCGCGTCGTGGGTGTAGCGGATCTCGTGATGCTCCTCGAAATACGGCTTCAGACCGCGCAGGATCTTCACCGCATCCTCGACCGAGGGCTCGGTCACGTCGATCTTCTGGAACCGGCGGCTGAGCGCGCGGTCCTTCTCGAAATGCTGGCGGAACTCCTTGTAGGTCGTGCTCCCCATGCAGCGGAGCTTACCCGACTGCAGCGCCGGCTTCAGCAGGTTGGAGGCATCCATCGCGCCGCCCGACGTGGCGCCGGCGCCGATCACCGTGTGGATCTCGTCGATGAAGAGGATGGCGTCGGGGTGATCCTCGAGCTCCTTCATCACCGCCTTCAAGCGCTCCTCGAAGTCGCCGCGATAGCGGGTGCCGGCCAGCAGCGCGCCCATGTCGAGGGCAAAGATGGTCGAGCCCGAGAGCACCTGAGGCGCCTCGCCCTGGGTGATCTTGCGGGCCAAACCCTCAGCAATCGCGGTTTTGCCGACGCCGGGGTCGCCCACCAGGATCGGGTTGTTCTTGCGCCGGCGGCAGAGCACCTGGATGCAGCGCTCCACCTCGGCATGGCGCCCGATCAGCGGATCGATGTCGCCGCGGTCGGACTTGCGGTTGAGGTTCACGCAGTATTTGTCGAGCGCGCTTTCCTCGCCGTCCTTGCCCTGGCTGGTCTCGGCATCGTCAGCCACCTGCTCCGCCCCGCGGACGGTGCGGGTCTCGGACCGGGCAGCGTCCTTGGCCACCCCGTGGCTGATGAAGTTCACCGCGTCGTAGCGGGTCATGTCCTGCTCTTGCAGGAAGTAGGCCGCGTGGCTCTCCCGCTCCGAGAAGATGGCGACCAGGACGTTGGCGCCGGTCACCTCGGACCGGCCGGTCGACTGCACGTGGATGGCGGCGCGCTGGATGACGCGCTGGAAGCTGGTGGTCGGCACCGCCTCCGACCCTTCGACGTCGGAGACCAGCGGCTCCAGCTCCTCATCCAGGAAATTGGTGAGCGTCGAGCGCAGTTTGTCGAGATCGACCGAGCAGGCGGTCATCACCCGCGCCGCTTCGGGCTCGTCGATCAGGGCCAGCAGAAGATGTTCGAGCGTCGCAAGCTCATGCCGGCGGGCATTCGCGTGCGCCAGCGCGCTGTGGATCGCTTTTTCCAAGGTGTCCGAGAATGACGGCATATCGCGCCCCTCCTCTCAATTCATGCGAAGCGGCTGCGCGTCGTCGTCACCCCCGCCATCGCCGCTTGGCGCCTTCAGTAGATTTCGCCTTTGTCGGCCATCCTTCAAGCCCAAAGACCGAATTAACGCCGATGCACGCGCGGTGCGGTCGGATGCGCCACACGACCGGCCGGTCAGCCGATCCGGTCAAACCGCTGATAACACTCGACGTCTGACCGCGAGGTTAAGCCCACCCGCGCGCCGATCGGCCGCATGACATTAATTTTATGCGACGCGCTGCGAGACGTCGGGCGAAAATTCGAGCAACAGATCCTTGGCATCGACCTGCGCACCCTTGTCTGCATGGATTGCCGCGACGGTGCCTGCCCGCTCGGCCCGGATGGCGCTTTCCATCTTCATCGCCTCGATGGTGAAGAGCGTGTCGCCCGCCGCCACTTTCTGGCCAACGCTCACACCCACGGCGGCGATGATCCCCGGCATCGGCGCTGCAATATGACAGGGATCGTCGGGATCGGCCTTGGGCCGGGCCACCACGCTGGCCGCGACGGAGCGATTCGGCACCCGGATCACGCGGGGCTGGCCGTTGAGCTCGAAAAACACCCGGACATTGCCGTCCACGGTGGTCTCGCCCACCGCCTGCAGCACGACGTTCAGGCGCTTGCCCGGGTCGATGTCGACCTCGATCTCCTCCCCCGGGGCCATGCCGTAGAAGAAGGTGGGGGTCGGCAGGGTCCGGACCGGCCCGTAGACCACGTGGCGCTTCATGTAGTCGGTGTAGACCTTGGGATACATCAGGTAGCCCGACAAGTCCTCGTCATCGAGGGGGACGCCGTCGAGCGCCTCGGTCGCCTCGGCCCGTGCCGCCTCGAGATCGGCAGGGGGCATGGTGGCGCCGGGGCGGGTGGTGAGCGGTGCCTCGCCCTTCAGCACCTTCCGCTGCAGCGCCTCGGGCCAGCCGCCCGGGGGTTGGCCGAGATTGCCGCGCAGCATGTCGATCACCGACTCGGGAAAGGCGACCTCCCGCTTCGGGTCCTCCACATCGGCGCGGGTGAGACCCTGGGAGACCATCATCAATGCCATATCGCCCACCACCTTGGAGGAGGGCGTCACTTTCACGATGTCGCCGAACATCCGGTTCACCTCGGCGTAGGTCTCCGCCACCTCGCCCCAGCGCTCTTCGAGGCCGAGGGAGCGGGCCTGTTCCTTGAGGTTGGTGAACTGCCCGCCCGGCATCTCGTGCAGATAGACCTCCGACGCGCCGGAGATCGTGCCGGACTCGAAAGCGGCGTAGAGCGGGCGCACCCCCTCCCAATACCGGCTGATCTCCCGGATCGCCGCGCCGTCGAGCCCGGTGTCGCGGTCCGAGCTGCGCACCGCCTCGACGATCGAGCCGAGGCAGGGCTGCGAGGTGCCGGAGGAGAAGCTGTCCATCGCCGCATCGACCGCGTCCACGCCGACCTCTGCCGCCGCGAGCACCGTGGCCGCCGCGATGCCGCTCGTGTCGTGGGTGTGGAAATGGATGGGCAGGCCCACCTCTTCCTTCAACGCCTTGAAGAGCACGCGGGCGGCGGCGGGCTTCAACAGCCCCGCCATGTCCTTCACACCGAGGATATGGGCGCCTGCCCCCTTCAACTCGCGCCCCATGCCGACATAGTAGGCGAGGTCGTACTTCGCCCGGTCGGGGTCGAGGATGTCGCCGGTGTAGCAGATCGCCGCCTCGGCCACCCGGCCGGTCTTCCTCACCGCGTCGATGGCGACACGCATGTTCTCGACCCAGTTCAGGCTGTCGAAGATGCGGAAGACGTCGACCCCGGTCTTCGCTGCCTGATCGACGAATTTCTCCACCACGTTGTCGGGGTAGTTGGTGTAGCCCACCCCGTTCGAAGCGCGGAGCAGCATCTGGGTAAGCAAGTTGGGCATCGCCGCCCGCAGGTCCCTCAGCCGCTGCCAGGGGCATTCCTGCAGGAAGCGGTAGGCGACGTCGAACGTGGCACCCCCCCAGCATTCGACGGAGAAAAGCCCCGGCAGCTGATGCGCATAGGCCGGCGCCACCTTGATCATGTCGATGGAGCGCATGCGGGTGGCGAGCAGGCTCTGGTGCCCGTCGCGCATGGTGGTGTCGGTGAGGAGCAGCCGGTCCTGCTCCAGCATCCAGGCGGCGAGGCCCTCCGGCCCCTCAGCCTCCAGCAACTGCTTGGTGCCGTTTGGCGGCGGACCGTCGGGATGGGCGGGCGGCGTCGGGGGATGGACCTCGGCTGAGGAGCGGGGGCGGCTCTGCGTCTCGGGATGGCCGTTCACCGTGATGTCGGCGATGTAGGTGAGGATGCGGGTGGCGCGGTCGCGCCGCTCCTTGAAGTCGAACAGCTCCTCGGTCTCGTCGATGAAGCGGGTGGTGTAGCGATCCTCGAGGAAATCGGGGTGCTTCAGCAGGTTCTCGACGAAGGCGATATTGGTCGCGACGCCACGGATGCGAAACTCCCGCAGCGCCCGGTCCATACGCGCGATCGCCTCCCCCGGCGTGGGCGCCCAGGCCGTCACCTTCTCGAGCAAGCTGTCGTAGTGGCGGGTGATGACCGCGCCGGAATAGGCCGTGCCGCCGTCGAGGCGAATGCCGAAGCCGGTGGCGCCGCGATAGGCGGTGATGCGGCCATAGTCGGGGATGAAGCTGTTCTGCGGATCCTCGGTCGTCACCCGGCACTGCAGGGCGTGGCCGTCGAGCGTCACATCCTCCTGGCGCGCCACGCCGGTCGCCTCGGCCAGCGTCTTGCCCTCGGAGACCAGGATCTGGGCCCGGACGATGTCGATGCCCGTCACCTCCTCCGTCACGGTGTGCTCGACCTGGACCCGGGGATTGACCTCGATGAAGTAGAAGGCGCCGGTGTCCCTATCCATCAGGAACTCGACGGTGCCGGCGCATTGATAGCCCACATGTGCGCCGATCCGGAGGCCGAGATCGGCGAGCTCCTGGCGCTGGGCCTCGGTAAGGTAAGGGGCGGGCGCACGCTCCACGATCTTCTGGTTCCGCCGTTGGACGGAGCAATCCCGCTCCCAGAGGTGATAGAGCCCGCCATGGCTGTCGCCGAGCAGCTGCACCTCCACATGCCGCGCCCGGGCGACGAGCTTTTCGAGGTAGCCTTCGCCGTTGCCGAAGGCGGCCTCGGCCTCCCGCTGGCCGGCGCGGACCTTCTCCTCCAGCTCGTCCTCGCCGTGGATCGGCCGCATGCCGCGCCCGCCCCCGCCCCAGGAGGCCTTGAGCATCAAGGGATAGCCGATCTCGCCGGCCATGCGCCGGACCTCGGCCATGTCGTCCGGCAGCACCTCCGTCGCCGGCACCACGGGAACGCCCGCCTCCATGGCGATGCGGCGGGCGGAGGCCTTGTCGCCGAGGGCCCGCATCGTCTCAGGCTTCGGCCCGATGAAGGTGAGGCCGGCCTCGGCGCAAGCCTCGGCGAAGTCCGGGTTCTCCGACAGCAGGCCGTAGCCCGGATGCACCGCATCGGCGCCCGAGGCCTTGGCGACCCGGATCACCTCCTCGATCGCCAGATAGGCCTCAACCGGCCCAAGCCCCGCGCCGATCTGGTAGGCCTCGTCGGCCTTGAAGCGGTGGAGCGAGAGCTTGTCCTCCTCCGCATAGACCGCCACCGTGCGCTTTCCGAGCTCGTTGGCGGCGCGCATCACCCGGATGGCGATCTCGCCGCGGTTGGCGATCAGGATCTTGGCGAAATCCGGCATCCGACGGGTCCCTTCGGCAACGCTCTAATGTGATCATAGCGCGGCGCGGCCCGGGGTTCAGCCCAATTTGTGCACTGCACCAAAGCCGGCCCGGCGTCAGGCCGCCTCACGCCGCCGCGCCTCCGCCACCCGGTCGCGCAACAGCCGTGCCCGGATCTCGGTCAGCACGATCCGATTGGCCGCCACCAGATCGGCGATCAGACCGCCGACGAAGGTGACTGCGGCCACCGCGAGCAATGCGCCGCCGATCACCAATGACTGCACGTGCCCCTGCCCCTCGCCGTCGAGGTAGAGCAGCAGGAAGCGGACAAAGACGATGATCCCCGGGGTCGCAGCGATCGCGGCCAGCCCGGTGAAGAAGCGGAGCGGATTGTAGAGCACGAAGATCCGCACGATCGTCACGGCCGAGCGCAGGATGTAGCCGAGCATCGACTTCATCAGCCGCGACGGCCGGGTGGGCGGGTTCACCTCGACCGGCACCCAGGTCATCGGAATGCCGAGCCGCCCGGCCTGGATGATGGTCTCGAGCGTGTAGGAATAGCTGCTGAAGACGTAGAGGCGCGTCGCGGCCTCGGCCGTCATGGCGCGAAAGCCGCTCGGCGCATCGGGGATATCGGTGCCCGAGAGCAGGCGCACCACCCAGCTGCCGAGCTGCTGCAGCGTGCGCTTGACCGGCGAGAAGGTCTCGATCTTGCCGATCGGCCGGGCGCCGACGACGATCTGCGCCTCGCCGGCGACGATGGGGGCGACGAGCGCCGGGATCGAGGCCGCGCTGTACTGATTGTCGGCGTCGAGGTTCAGGATGACGTCGGCACCGCGCATCAGCCCGGCCTCGAGCCCGATGGAGAAGGCGCGGGCCAATCCCTCATTGTGCGGCAGCACCACCACATGATCGACGCCGGCTTCCCGGGCGACCTCCGCCGTGCCGTCGGTGGAGCCGTCGTCGATCACCAGGATCTCGACGGTGTCGAAGCCCGGGACGGTGCGCGGCAGGGCGGCGAGCGTCTCCGGTAACTGCTCGGCTTCGTTGTAGCAGGGGATTTGCAGGATCAGCTTCACCGTCGCGGCTCCAGCCGGAAGAGCTCCATCGCCGGGGGATAGTCCGTCGGGGTGGCCTGGAGATCGGGCCGCTCCGCCAACAGCTCATCGCGCCGACCGACGCCCTGGACGAACACGGGCCGCCCCTCCGCCACGGCGACGTCGAAGGCGGTCATGCCGACGGCCGGGGTCTTCCAGGCGACGATCATCCCCTGATCGGCCCGCAGCCGCTCGGTGTGATGGGTGAGGCCAAAGACGAAGATCAGCGCATCCTCCGGCAGACCCATGCTTTCGGTGGCGATGTTGTGGGCATGGGCTCGCCGTTTCTGGTTCTCCACCAAATCGTAGGCATAGCCGAAGAGGAAGGCCGCGATGAAGCCCGCGCGGCCGGCCGATTGCGCGAAGAGCGCCAAGCCGCTCATCCGCGGGAAAAGCAATGCCGCCGCCACCGCCAGCAGCGTGATCGCGAAGAGCCAGAGGCCGGCCCGGCTTTGCACCACCGCGGCCGGGGGCGCGCCGAACTGCACGTAGACCGCCACGGCACCGGTCAGCGCCCCGAGGATCGCCACAGTCAGGATCAGCTGGCGCCGGATCGGCACCCGCGTGGTCCGCGCGCTCAGCGTCGACCAGCCGAGGGCCGCGAGCACGGCGAGGAAGGGCAGCAGCGGCAGGAAGTAGCGCATGGAGGCCGACAGCCCGCCATGCCACTCCGTCCGGGCAAAAGGCGCGATCCAGATCGCCATCGGCAATAGGCAGAACAGCACCCGCTCGGCCGAGGCACGCCCCCGCAGGAACGGCAGGGCGGCGAGGATCAGGGCCATCCAGGGTAGGCTCTGCGCCAGGGCCTTCTTATGGATCTGCCAGAAGACCAGGAAACCGTCGGTCTCGCTGATGCCGATATAGCGATCGGCGAGGGAGAAGGCCTGCAGATCGATGGCCAGCACCCAGGTTCCCCGCACGATCTGCCAGGCGAGGGTCGCCACGGGCGGTACCAGAAACAGCAGTGCCGCGCCGAGGCCGAGCGCGACCCACCAAAACCGCGCGAGCAGATCCCGCGCCCGGTCGAAGCGCAGGGCGATGGCGAGCGCGAAGGCCAGCAGCGCGACGGCGACGTAGAGCGGATCGACGATCGCCGTGTGGTTCGCCGTCCGCGAGCCGTAGGAGATGGGCGAGAACACGCCGAACTTCGCCAGGTTCGCCCAGGCGGCGAGCAGGGCCGGCGGCGCGGCGCCGAGGGCAAAGGCCAGTACGCCGACAATCGGGCGCCGTGCCACCGCGATCAGCCAGAGCAGGAAGCCCGGCGCAGCCAGGATCGCGTCGACCCGGGCATGGAGAGCAAAGCCCACGGCCAGGCCCGCCAGCGCCAGTGGCACAAATCGGTCGGCCAATACCCCCCGCGCCACACCCCAGGCGGCGAGCGTCAAAAGCGCCAGCGACACCGCGTGGGGCCAGACGCCCACTGCGTAGTCCACCAGGAAGCTCGCAAAGGCGACGATCAGCACGGCCAGGCGGGCGATGTCGCGTTCCGGAAACAGCGTGCGGGCAAGGCCCCAGGTGGCGAGCAGCGCCAGGCCCGCCGCCACGGCATTCACCACCATCATGCCCTTGGCCCCGAAGATGCCGGCGAGCGGCGCCGTCGCGATCATGTAGCCGAGGGGGTATTGCGGGGCGAGGCCCTGCTCCGTCCGGGCGAAGAACGGCGGCACCAGGGCCTCCAACCGATGGGCGAGCCAGCCATTGGAGAGGTGGAGCGCTCCGCTGTCCCAGAAGCGCTGGGCGCCGACGAGATAGAGCGCCTCGTCGATGGTGTAGAGCCCCGCCGAGCCCGGGCCGACGATGAAGGCCAGCCAGACGAGCGTCGGCGCCAGGATCACCGGCGCGATCCGGTTCATCGACCGCCCCACGCCGCGATCGAGGCCCTGGCGCCTCGAAGATCGGAGTATTCGCTCATGTCCCGTCCACCGTCGTTGCGGCGCGATCTCTCTCTAGCGGCGCAGGCTCGGCCGCTGCAACGGGCGCGTGATTGCGCGCTTTCTGTGTCGAAATCATGGTCGTGGGTCGCGAGGAAAGGGGGCGCTGCCCCCCTCTCGCGCCTGGCGGCGCAATTCACCCCCTGGGATACGTCTCCCACTGCGAAGGAACCTGGGTTTTCTTGCTGGAAAAATATCCCCGCCGGAGGCATCGAAGCAGCAGTGGTGGTGTGAGCCGGTGGGAGGGGACGTGCAACGCATCGAGACGCAAGTGGCGATCGTCGGGGGCGGGCCGTCGGGGCTGCTCCTCTCCCAACTGCTGCATGTCGCCGGCATCGACAGCGTGGTGCTGGAGAGGCGGAGCCGGGCCCACGTGCTCTCCCGCATCCGGGCGGGCGTGCTGGAGCAGGGGCTGACCGATCTCCTCCGCCGGGCGGGCGTGGCGGCACGGATGGAGGCGGAGGGGCATGTCCACGCCGGCTTCGCCTTAGCCTTCGGCGGCGATCTACTGCGCATCGACCTGGCCGAGCTCACCGATGGGCGCACGGTCACGGTCTACGGCCAGACCGAGGTT
This sequence comes from Pseudomonadota bacterium, assembly GCA_039180875.1. Lineage (GTDB taxonomy): Bacteria > Pseudomonadota > Alphaproteobacteria > Rhodobacterales > Rhodobacteraceae > JBCDCY01. The sequence continues at coordinate 342,476 of JBCDCY010000001.1, forward strand.
ACCCACGACCTTTATGCGGCACGGGACGCGGCCGATGGGAAGATCCTGGAGGAGGCGGAGGATGTGGCGCTGCACGGCCTCGACGGCGCACAGCCCTGGCTCACCTGCCGGCAAGGGGACGCGGAGCTCCGCATCGACTGCGACTTCGTCGCTGGCTGCGACGGCTTCCACGGCGTCTCCCGCCAGGCGATCCCGGCGACGATCCGGCGGGAATACGAGAAGGTCTATCCGTTCGGCTGGCTCGGCGTGCTGTCGGAAACCCCGCCGGTACGGGACGAGCTGATCTACGCCAACCACCCGGACGGCTTCGCGCTTTGCTCCATGCGCAATCCGATGCTGAGCCGCTACTACGTGCAATGCGCGCTCTACGAGGATCTCGGGGCCTGGCCCGACGCGCGCTTCTGGGAGGTGCTGACGGCCCGACTGCCAGAACCGGTCGCGGCCGATCTCGTCACCGGGCCCTCGATCGAGAAGTCCATCGCGCCGCTCCGCAGCTTCGTCTGCGAGCCGATGCGCTGGGGCCGCCTGTTCCTGGCCGGGGACGCCGCCCATATCGTGCCGCCCACCGGGGCGAAGGGGCTGAACCTCGCCGCCTCCGACATCCACTACCTCTCCGAGGCGTTGATCGCCCACTACCTGGACGACGACGCGGCGGGGCTCGACGCCTACTCCGCCCGGGCCCTGGCGCGGGTCTGGAAGGCGGAGCGCTTCTCCTGGTGGATGACCACCTTGCTCCACCGCTTTCCAGAGACCAGCGGCTTCGACCAGCGCCTGCAGGGGGCGGAGCTCGCCTACCTCGCCAGCTCCCGCGCGGCCCAGACGGCGCTGGCCGAGAACTATGTCGGCCTTCCGTACTGATAAGCCACCCCATGGCAAACGCCGCGACCGACCCCCATATCGTATGACAGAAACCCACTCAGAGCGGAGCAACTGATGGCCAGGACCTTCAGCAAGACGGACGAGGCGGTGCGCGCCCTGACGCCCGAACAGTTCGCAGTCACGCAAAAGGACGGGACGGAGCGGCCGTTCCAGAACGCCTACTGGGACCAGAAGGCGCCGGGGCTCTATGTCGACGTGGTCTCGGGCGAGCCGCTGTTTGCCTCGACCGACAAGTATGACAGCGGCACCGGCTGGCCCTCCTTCACCCGGCCGGTCGACGCGGCCAACATCGTGGAGAAGGACGACCGCAAGCTCTTCATGCGCCGGACCGAGGTACGCTCCAAGCACGGCGACAGCCATCTCGGCCACGTCTTCCCCGACGGGCCGCAGGACGCGGGCGGCATGCGCTACTGCATCAACTCCGCCGCGCTCCGCTTCATACCGGCCGAGAAGCTGGAGGCGGAGGGCTACGCCGACTACGCCCACCTCTTCGAGACCGTCTAAGCGATGGAAGGCGCGCTGGCCGAGTTGCTGGCGCGCACGGCCGGTCCGGGAGAGATCGTCTGGATCGGCCTTCGCCCCGGCCGCCGGGCGCCGATCGAGGTCGTCGAGACGGCCGAGGTGACGGAGGCGGGGCTTGCCGGCGACCACCGGGCCCGCCCGGGGCGACGCGCGGTCAGCCTGATCCAGGCAGAGCACCTGCCCGTCATCGCGGCGCTCGCCCACCGCCCGGGCGCCGACCTCGCCGATCTGCGGCGCAATATCGCGGTCGCGGGCCTCAACCTGCTGGCCCTCAGGGACCGGGTGCTCTCCCTCGGCACGGCGCGCCTGCGCATCACCGGGCCCTGCCATCCCTGCTCCCGCATGGAGGAGGCGCTCGGCCCCGGCGGCTACAGCGCCATGCGCGGCCATGGCGGCATGGTGGCGGAGGTGCTGCAGCCGGGCCGCATCGCCCGCGGCGACGGCGTGGCGGTCTCGGAGGTCTAGAGCCGATCCGGCGGCCGTTGGGCGGCGCCGAATTCAACCGTGGCGTGTTTCATAAAGTGGCGTTGCCGGATCTGAGCGCAGCCCCTCTCCAAGCCCCTGATCGGTGCGCCATCGTGGGCGCGCTCGGCCATTTTTCGCGCCGATGACGGCGACCCATGACACGGGCACCGACCGTGGCAGAGTGTCGCCTAGGCCCGAGAGCGCCCTTGCAATCCTACTTGGTTAAAGGACTATTGCGATATTCAGGAATTTAAGGGGTTTCAGCAGTGGCCTCGTTCAGATTTACCTTCATCCCGCTGTCGGACGTCATCCCGGTGCTGCCGACAGATCCCCCCTTCACCACCACCGGCACCGTCAGCGAGTCGGGTACGTTCCTGATCAACCCGCTGGCGACTCCCGTTCTGGTGGAGTTGGAAGATGACGACGAGAATTTCGATGACGGTTTCATCGACCCTCCTGGTCTAAGCACGGCAGACAACAATCAGCTTCTGACGGCACCGGTCACCGCCAATGGCACGACATTCCCCATTGGCAGCCAGGTGGAGCTTGAGTTCTCCATCACCACGACAGCGGGCGATACTTTTTTTGTCGTCCGTATTGACGGTGTAAACGTCGGTCTGACGGCAGCGGATTCGTTTCCCGAGCCCTTGCCGATCTTCACTATCGACTCTTCGGCCGACGGGGTGTCGACCCCGTTCGATCCTCTGGTCTGCTTTTGCGCCGGCACCCGCCTCGACACGCCGGACGGTCCAAGGGCGATCGAGACGTTGGCGGTCGGTGATCTGGTACTGACGGCCGATGCCGGGCCGCATCCGGTGCGCTGGACCGGGACGCGGGAGCTGACCGCGCTGGAGCTTGCGGCGCGGCCGCATCTCCGCCCGATCCGCATCCGTGCCGGGGCGCTCGGCAACCGGCGCGACATCTTGGTCTCGCCCCAGCATCGCATTCTGATCGCCGACTGGCGGGCCGAGCTGCTGTTCGGCGAGGCGGAGGTCTTTGCCCCCGCCCTGGCCCTGCTGAACGGTCGCTCCATCGTGCGCCAGGGCGCGGGCGCCGGGGCGACCTATGTCCACGTGCTGTTCGACGACCACCAGATCGTCTTCACCGACGGTCTGGCCTCGGAAAGCCTGCATCCCGGACCCCAGGCGCTTGAGGCCGTGACGGAGGCCGGTCGGGCCGAGTTGATCGAGCTCTTCCCAGAGCTTGCCGATCCGGAGCTCGAGCGCAGCCTCGCCCGCCCGACGCTCCGCCGCTACGAGGCGGAGGTTCTGGCCTCCCTCTGACACCAGCGGCCACCCGCGCCGCACGCCCTATCTGAGGGCGGTGCGGCGCTCGGCCGGGCGCGCCGCCCGTCCCCTCCCGCCCGGCCGGGAGAGATCCATGAGCGCCAGCGACGAACTGAAGAAACTCGGCCCCCTCGGCGAGGCGAAGTCAGATGTGATGAAGGCCTTCGGTGCCTTCGACGCCGCCGCCATGGCCGACGGCGCGATCCCGAAGAAGACGAAGGAGTTGATCGCCGTCGCCGTGGCGCTCACCACCCAGTGCCAATACTGCCTGACGATCCACACCGAGGCCGCCCGCAAGGCCGGCGCCACGGATGAGGAACTGGCCGAGGTCACCTTCGTCGCCGCCGCCCTCCGCGCAGGCGCCGCCGTGACCCACGGCGCGAACTACGCCGTCACCGGCTGAGCTTCGCCTTCCGCGCGCCCCGGATTGCCCCTCCGGTGCGGGGCGCGCGGCACCCGTCCGCGCCGCGATGGAGGCGCTGATGTCCACGGCTTTCCTCAGCCATCTGGAGATGGAGATCGCCGGGCTGCGCGACGGCGGGCTCTACAAGACCGAGCGGGTGATCACCTCGCCCCAGGCCGGCGAGATCGAGGTGGCGGGCGACGCCGTCCTCAACTTCTGCGCCAACAACTATCTCGGCCTCGCCGACAACACCGAGGTGCGGGCCGCCGCCAAGGCCGCGCTGGATATCTACGGCTTCGGCATGGCCTCGGTCCGCTTCATCTGCGGCACGGGGGAAGAGCACAAGGCGCTGGAGGCACGCATCGCCGGCTTTCTGGGCTATGAAGATGTGATCCTCTACCCGTCCTGCTTCGACGCCAATGGCGGACTGTTCGAGACGCTCCTCGGCCCCGAGGACGCGGTGATCTCGGACGCGCTCAACCACGCCTCGATCATCGACGGCATCCGCCTCTCCAAGGCGCGCCGGCTGCGCTACGCCAACAACGACATGGGCGCGTTGCGCGAGATGTTGGAGGAGGCGCGCGACGCCCGCTTTCGCCTGATCGCGACGGACGGCGTGTTCTCTATGGACGGCATCGTGGCCGATCTCCGGGGCATCTGCGACCTGGCCGAGGAGTTCGATGCGATGGTGATGGTCGACGATTGCCACGCCACCGGCTTTCTCGGCGCCCACGGCCGCGGCTCGCCGGAGCATTGCGGGGTGGAGGGGCGGGTCGACATCCTGACCGGCACGCTGGGCAAGGCGCTCGGCGGCGCCTCGGGCGGATACACTGCGGCGTCCGGGCCGGTGGTGGAGTGGCTGAGGCAGCGCTCCCGCCCCTACCTCTTCTCCAACAGCCTGGCGCCGACCATCGCCGCCGCCTCGCTCAAGGTCTTCGAGCTGATCGAGGGGGGCAAGGCGCTGCGAGCCCAGCTCTGGGCCAATGCCGAGCAGTTTCGGGCGGAGATGACGGCGCTCGGCTTCACGCTCGCCGGCGCCGACCATCCGATCATCCCGGTGATGCTCGGCGACGCGGCTCTCGCGACGCAGATGGCCGACCGGCTGCTGGAGGAAGGGGTCTACGTCATCGGCTTCTCCTTCCCCGTGGTGCCGCGGGGTGAGGCGCGCATCCGCACTCAGATGTCGGCGGCCCACACGGGCGAGGACGTGGCCCGCGCCGTCGCCGCCTTCGCCGAGGTCGGGCGCGAGCTGGGCGTCATCCGATGAGGGCCGGCGGCGTCCTGGAAACCGTGCTCTATGCCGACGACCTCGACGCGGCGGAGCGGTTCTACGAAGACGTCCTCGGCCTCGAGAAGGTGCATCGCCACCCCGAGCGCCAGGTCTTCTTCCGTGCGGGCTACGCGATGCTGCTGATCTTCAATCCCGCCGCCACCACGATCCCGCCACGGGAGGGCGAGTTGCCGATCCCGCCCCACGGCGCCACGGGCCCCGGCCATGTCTGCTTCCGCGCTACGGCCGAGGAGCTCGCCGCCTGGCGCGACCACCTGACGGACGCCGGCATCGAGATCGAGAGCGAGGTGGACTGGCCGAAGGGCGGCCGCTCGATCTACTTCCGCGACCCGGCCGGCAACAGCCTGGAGTTCGCCGAGCCGCAGATCTGGGGGATAGAGTAACCTTGAGGTGACAAAGTTGATCTGCTAGTTGTAACCTCAAGGTTATACAGGAGACTGCCATGAGTCCCGAGGTCTATACCCGGCTGCGTGCCGGCGCGATGGGGCTGACCGGCCTCGTGGGGCTGATGTATGGGGTCCTCGTCCTCGTCACCGGGCGGCCCGACGTGATATCTCACTGGATCCTCGGCGCTCTCGGCCTTGCCACAGCGCTGCTGATCGGGGGCACGGCCTTCACCCTCCGCCGCGGCGGCATCGCGCAGGTGACGGACGAGCTCCATCAGCGTGAAAGCGCCAGGGCCGCGAGCTTCGGCTACTTCTCCGTATTGCTCTGCGTCTACCCCGGAATCGCAATCCTGCTGGTCCGGGGGGACGTCGATTGGTCGAGCGGCTTCGCCGCTATGGGCGCCTTGCTCGCAGCAAGCTACATGCTTGCCTTCGCCTGGCTGACCGGGCGCTCGGGGTGAGCGATGCGCTGCTGACGGCGTTGCCGGCCGTCCGCCGGGAGGCAGGCCTCACCCAAGCCGAGTTGGCCGCCGCCGTCGGGGTCTCCCGCAAGACCATCAACACGATTGAGAACCGGGTCTTCGTGCCCTCCACCCTGCTCGCGCTCAAACTCGCCCGCTATCTGGAGGTGAGCGTGCACGACCTCTTCGCCCTGGCCGACGAAGCGCCCGCGGCGGCGGGGACTTCCCTCGGGCGGACGAAGCGCGCAGGGTAGCTCCGCCCTTGTCTGGAAGGACTGGCCCATGCGCGCCCTCGTCAAGTCCCGTGCCGAGCCCGGCCTCTGGATGGAGGACGTGCCGGTGCCCGAGCCCGGCCCCACCGAGGTGCTGATCCGGGTGCGGAAATCAGCGATCTGCGGCACCGATGTGCATATCTGGAACTGGGACGACTGGGCCGCCGCGACCGTGCCGGTGCCGATGGTCACGGGCCACGAGTTCGTGGGCGAGATCGCCATGGCCGGCCCGGCCGCCACCAAGTACCCGCCCGGCACCCGGGTCGCGGCCGAGGGTCACATCACCTGCGGCGTCTGCCGGAATTGCCGGGCCGGGCGCGCGCATCTCTGCCGCAACACCCTCGGCGTCGGCGTCAATCGCCCGGGCAGCTTCGCCGAATTTGTTGCGGTGCCCGAGGCCAACGTCGTGCCGATCCCGGAGGACATTCCGGACGAGATCGCGGCCATCCTGGACCCCTTCGGCAACGCCGTCCACACCGCGCTGTCCTTCGATCTGGTGGGGGAGGACGTGCTGATCACTGGCGCCGGCCCGATCGGCATCATGGCCGCCCTGGTGGCGGAGCGGGTGGGCGCCCGCAAGGTCGTCATCACCGACATCACCCCGGCCCGATTGGCGCTCGCACGCGCCGCCGGCCTCTCCCACGTCGTCGATGCGCGCGCGACCGCGCTTACCGAAGTCATGGCCGAGATCGGCATGACGGAGGGCTTTGACGTCGGGCTCGAGATGTCGGGCGCCGGCCCCGCCCTCCGCGACATGATCGCGGTGATGAACAACGGCGGGCGCATCGCGATCCTGGGCATCGCACCCACCGCCTTCGAGATCGACTGGAACCAGGTGATCTTCAAGATGCTGACGCTGAAGGGCATCTACGGCCGCGAGATGTACGAGACCTGGTATAAGATGATCGCGCTGCTGCAGACCGGCCTCGACCTCACCCCCCTGATCACCCACCGCCTCCCCATCGACGCCTTCGAGACAGGCTTCGCCGAGATGCGCGCCGGCACCGCCGGCAAGGTGGTGATGGACTGGCCTTGAGGCGGGAGGCCGATTGCGGGGCGCGGCCACTTTCGCTCCCGCCGAGCCTTTTCGGGGACACCTTTGCCAGCGCGAAAGGGCCGGGCCGGCATTGGATCACTCCGCGCGCCGAATGCTGCTATCCTTGCAGGCGCAGTCTAGGGAGGAGTGTGCCATGGACGGGTTCGAACCCTATGACCCGGAGATCACGAACCCCTATGTCGACGGCTGGCAGCGGGTCGAGAAATTCGACTACGAGACGCACCTCTACCTCGCCCGCGCCAGGACCGCGATCCGGGGCAGCCGGGGGCGGGAGGCGGAGTACATCGTCGCGGCCGACTACACCTGCTCCGTCACCGTCGACGGGGCGCGCCACCAGATCCAGGTGCCGAGCGGGATGCTCACCGACCTCGCCTCCGTCCCGCGCCTCGGCCGCCTGTTCATCGGCCGGGTCGGCCCGCATCTGGAGGCGGCGATCGTGCACGACTTTCTGTTCCTCGCCTGGCAGCGGATCGCCGGGCGGGGCGCGCGGACCCGGGATTTCGACTTCGCCAACGCCGTGATGCAGCAGGCGATGATCGCGGCCGACGTCGGCTTTCTCGAGCGCAACGTGATCTTCCTCGCCGTCTCGAGCTTCGTCGCCCGCGGCAGCTACGACGCGCCCAACCCGGGCACCACCTTCGTCCGCGTGCCGCCCGCCGCGGCGACCCGGGTCCCCCGCGCGGTCTGAGCAGCAGACCTTTTCGCCCGGCCCCCGCGCCGCTATCACCCGCGCATGGGCCGGTTCCGCCACGTCTTCATCGTCACCTACGGGCGCACCGGCTCGACCCTCTTGATGCAGGTGCTGAACGCGATCGAGGGCTACTACATCAAGGGCGAGAGCTCCGGCATCGTCTATTCCCTCGCCCAGACGGTGAAGGCGGCGGAGGACATGCTGCGCCGGCTCGAGAAAGGGCGCCGGGTGCGCACCGTCTCGGCACTTTACGGCGCCCAGCACATCAACTTCGCGCTGATCCAGAAGCAGGCGATGACCGCGCTCAACCAGATCATGTACCGCTCGCCCCGCGGCCGGCGGAAGGGGCGCTACCGGGTCTACGGCTTCAAGGAGGTGGAGTACGACCTCCCCGATCTCGCCGAGCATCTTGATTTCCTGAGCGAGCGCTTCACCGCCTCCGCCTTCATCTTCCTCACCCGCGATCATGAGGAGGTGGCGAAGTCCGGCTTCTGGCAGTTCGTCGCGCCGCGCAACCGCACCCACCGCCTGAACAAGATGGAGGAGCGCTTTCGCCGCTACGCCTTCAGCAACGCCAGCCGCTGCTTCTCCCTCGACTACGCCGACCTGGAACCGGACGGAGCGCGGCTGGAGCAACTTTTCCAGTTCCTCGGCGAAGACCCCGACCGAGAAAAGGTCCGCAAGGTCTTCGAGAAGACCTACTCATACGGGGCTTAGGGGCTGGAGCCTTACCGGCTGCTTGGAGCCCAAAGCGGACATCACCGAGCAGTGCGAAACAGGACGTCTGCCAGATCGCGGTCACAACGAGACACACGCCCAGCGAAGCGAGCCCTCACTGTTCTCCGTGAGCGCGCGAATGCGAATGCAAACGTGCCGCACACTTCATCGGTTCCGAAAGCAACATGTCCTGCTTTGCAAGCCCTTGGATCACTCCGCCATGATGGACTGGGGCACGACCCCGTCGTTGAGCCAGGCTTCGAGGGGCGTGAGCGGATCGAGGGCCGCCGCGCTTATGCCGTCCGGCCCCGGGAGAATCCCGCAATGATCGAGGCCCGGCACCATGAACAGCGCGACGTTTTCCTCGAGGACATCTTCGCCGCCCGCGGCTTCGGCCGCCTGCGCGTACCAGTCCACGGTCTTGTAGGGCGTCACGATCGCGTCGGCCCAGCCGTGAAAGACGATCATCTTCCCGCCTGCTTCGCGAAAGGCCGAGATGTCTGGATCGTCCCCGTTATAGGCCGCGGAAGAGGCGCCCATGCGAGACGGGTCGGTCTCGAAATCGAAGTCCATGGGCGTCCAGTTCGGACCGGGGTCTTCATCGAAGGCCATGTACTTTCCGAAACCGTCGGCAAAGGCGGGAACGAGACGTCCACCCCCCTCGCCGTTCCCGGTCAGCCACAACCACCAGAAGGCCTCCGATCCTTCGGGGATACCCCCGGGATAAAGCTGGTCGCCCGCCGCATTGCGCGGCCCTTCGCGCCACTTGCCGAGCGTGTCCAGTTGCAGGTTCGTCAGCCCGAGCCCATCGTAGCTGACGGTGCACGCACGGGGATCGGCAATCGCCCCGTCTTCGGCCCCGTCCACGGCATCGCATTGATCCATCACCGCCTGTCCGATGACCGCGGCCTCGTCCGGTCCGAGTATCTGCGATCCGTCGGGTGCCGTGTTCGCCTGCACGATCCACGACATCTTGGTTGCCACCAGGCCCGGATAATCCATGGCCGGCGCCCCCGAGATGATGCCGTCGAACATCTCCGGGTAGCGCAGCGAGGCGACATGCGCCATCCGGCCCCCGGTCGAACAGCCCTGGAAGATGGCCTGCTCGGACGCGCTGCCGTAGAACGCCTCGATCAATGCGTTGGCAACGCGGTTGGTCTCGCCGACGGACCGCCAGCCCCAATCGCGTTCGGCGTGCGGATTGTTGTAGGCCCAGCCCGCGTCCACCACCGACAGTGCGTGATGGCCGCCGTCGGACGTCGCGGTCGCATAGCGGCGCTCCAGCCCGGGCCGCATCGCATTGATCCAGCTCGACCCGGCATCGGCGCGACCGAGGATGCCGCAGAACCCGCCGCAGCCCGCCTGATAGAACTTGCCGTTCCATCCCTCCATCGGCAGCCGCACTTCGATCGAGATCGCCGGCAGGGCCGTCGCGCGGACCTCACAGTAGGCCGGCAACGTGTCCGACGCCGGAACAACCCGTGACGACGTGACATGGCCGCCGGGCATGACCACCTGATGCAGTGCGGCACAGTCGTCGGCGCCCTGTTGTGCGGCGGCCGGTATCGCCGCCAACGACAAGGCAAAGCCCGCGAGTATCTTCTTCATGCTGCAACACCTCCCACCAGATGGCCGATCCGACCAGTATCGAGCGCGAGAGGGCGCGAAACAAGGCTCTCCGGCGGGCGAAAGCTGCCAAGCGCCGCTCCGGTCAACGGTCGCTCCATCCGCAAAGCGGAAATCAGGCCTATCGCCGCCAACTACCCCCTCACCCATCCACGCGGATCGCGGCGTTCTTGGGGTCGTAGGGGCCGTCCTCCGTCACGACCGCCGGATAGAGGGTGCGGAGCATACGGACCTCTAGCGCTGTGCCGGGCGCCGCGAGGTCGGGGCGGACGTAGCCGATGCCGATCTGTTTGCCGAAGTGGACGGAGTAGCCGCCGGAGGTAAGGCGGCCCACCATCTCTCCACCCGCAAACAGGCCCTCGCGGCCCCAGGGGTCGGCATCCTCCGGCCCGTCGATCAGCACGGTGACGCATTTGGCGCGGATGCCCGTCTCCTCGATCGCCGCGTGGCCGTGGAACTGCTTGGCGAGGTCGACGAAGCGGTCGAGCCCGGCCTCGAGCGGCGTGGCGTCCCGCCCGAGGTCGGAGCCGAAGGCGCGGTAGCTCTTCTCCTGCCGCAGCCAGTTCTGGGCCCGGGCGCCGACCAGGCGCAGGCCGTAGGGCTCGCCCGCCTCCAGCAGCCGGTCGAAGAGGTGGTTCTGCATCTCGATCGGATGGTGGATCTCCCACCCCAGCTCGCCGGTATAGGCGACGCGGATCGCCGTCACCGGCACCATGCCGAGCTCGATCTCCTTCGATGAGAGCCAGGGGAAACGGGCGTTGGAGAGCGCCGTCGCGGGCTCCGGGTCGCGGATCAGCGTGCGTAGCACGTCCCGCGATTTCGGCCCGGCGAGTGCGAAGACGCCCCATTGCGTGGTCACGTCGTGGATGATGATCTCGCCGAAGGTGCCGCGCATGTCCTCGGCCGCCTTCACCAGGTAGTCCTGGTCATAGGCGGTCCAGGCCCCGGCGGAGACGAGGTAGTAGCTGTCCTCGCCCCGGCGCAGGATGGTGTATTCCGTCCGCACCGTGCCGGCGTCCGTGAGCGCATAGGTCAGGTTCACCCGCCCGACCTTGGGCAGGCGGTTGCAGGTGAACCAGTCGAGGAACGCCGTCGCCCCCGGACCCGTCACGGAGTGCTTGGTGAAGGCCGAGGCGTCGATCAGCCCGACGCCGGAGCGGATGGCCTGCGCCTCCTCCACCGCATATTGCCACCAGGCGCCGCGCCGGAAGGAGCGGCTGTCGTGGTCGAAGCTCGCCGCCGCATCCAGCGGGCCGAAATAGTTCGGCCGTTCCCACCCGTTCACCTGGCCGAACTGGGCGCCATGGGCCTTCATCCGATCGTAGCAGGGCGCGGTGCGGAGCGGGCGGCAGGCGCCCCGCTCCTCATCCGGGTGATGCAGGACGTAGACGTGGGAGTAGCACTCCTCGTTCTTGCGCATCGCGTATTCGGTGGTGATCCAGTCGCCGTAGCGCTTGGGATCGAGGGAGGCCATGTCGATCTCCGCCTCGCCCTCCACCATCATCTGGGCGAGGTAGTGGCCGGTGCCGCCCGCCGCGGTGATGCCGAAGGAGAAGCCCTCGGCCAGCCACATGTTGCGGAGCCCCGGCGCCGGGCCGACCAATGGATTGCCGTCGGGCGTGTAGCAGATCGGGCCGTTATAGTCGTCCTTCAGCCCCACGCTTTCCGAGGACGGGATGCGATGGATCATGGAGAGGTATTCCTGCTCGATCCGCTCGAGATCGAGGGGGAAGAGATCGGCGCGGAAGCTTTCCGGCACGGCATACTCAAAACGCGCCGGCGCGCCCTCCTCGTAAGGGCCTAGGATCCAGCCGCCGCGTTCCTCCCGCACGTACCACTTGGCGTCGGCATCGCGGAGGACCGGGTGCTCCGGCTGGCCCTTCCTCCAGTCAACGAGGGCCGGGTCGGGCTCCGTCACGATGTACTGATGCTCGACCGGGATGGCCGGGATCTTGATGCCGAGAAGCTGGGCGGTGCGCTGGGCATGGTTGCCGGTCGCCGTGACGACATGCTCGGCCCGGATCTCGAAGGTCTCCTCACCCGGCGTCAGGTTGCCGCCCCGCTCCGCCATGATGGCGCCGCGCAGGATCCAGTCGTGGCCCGTCCACTCATAGCCGTCGACCTGGGCCTTCCGCACGATCTCCACCCCGTGCTGGCGCGCCCCCTTGGCCATGGCTTGCGTCACATCGGCTGGATTGATGTAGCCGTCGGTCGGGTGGTAGATCGCGCCCTTAAGGTCCTCGGTACGCACCAACGGCCAGCGGTCCTTGATCTCGGCCGGCGTCAGCCATTCGTGCGGGATGCCCACCGTCTCCGCCGTCGAGGCGTAGAGGGCGTATTCGTCCATCCGCTCCTGGCTCTGCGCCATGCGGAGGTTGCCGACGACCGAGAAGCCGGGGCTGAGGCCGGTCTCCGCCTCCAGCTCCTTATAGAATTTCACGGAGTAGTCGTGGATGTGGCTGACGGCGTAGCTCATGTTGAAGAGCGGCAAGAGCCCCGCGGCGTGCCAGGTGGAGCCGGAGGTGAGCTCATCGCGTTCCAGCAGCACCACCGGCCAGCCGGCCTTGGCCAGGTGATAGGCAATGGCGACGCCCACGGCGCCTCCTCCCACGACGACTGCCCGGGCCTCGCTTCGCATCGCATCCTCCTCCGCTCCCATCCCTTTTGCCGGAGCGGCCTGGCCCCGTCGAGGCGCAGGCGACCGCTCCGCGCCGGATTGCGACCGCTCTGGCGTTGCCGGCGGAAGGGGCTATAGTCCGCCCGTTCCCAGGGAGCCCCCGCATGACCGCCAATCCGCTGCTTGCGCACTGGACGACCCCCTTCGGCCTGCCGCCCTTCGATGCGATCGAAACGGCGCATTTCGCGCCCGCCTTCGAGACCGCGCTGACCGAGGCCCGCGCCACGATCGCCGCCATTGCGGAGGATCCGGCGGCGCCGAGCTTTGCCAACACCATCGAGGCGTTGGAGCGCTCGGGCGCGACGCTGGAGAAGGTGGGCGGCGTCTTCTGGAACCTCACCGGCACCAATGCGACGCCGGAGATCGAGGCGCTGCAGCGCGACCTCGCGCCCAAGATGGCGGCCTTCCATTCCGAGGTGATGATGAACGCGGCCCTGTTCGCGCGCGTCGACACATTGATGGAGGATCCCGATCCGGCGCTGACGGCGGAGCAGCGCCGGGTGCTGGAGCTCACCCACCGCCGTTTCGTCCGCGCCGGCGCCAAGCTGGAGGGGGAGGACCGCGACCGCCTCGCCGCCATCATGGCGCGATTGGCGGAGCTCGGCACCGCCTTCATGCAGAACGTGTTGGCGGAGGAGCGGGACTGGGCCCTGCCGCTCACCGACAGCGACCTCGACGGCCTACCGCAAGATGTCATCGCCGCCGCCAAGGCCGCGGCGGAGGAGCGGGGGATGGAGGGGCAGATCATCACCCTCTCCCGCTCCCTCATCGTGCCGTTCCTGCAGTATTCGACCCGGCGCGACCTGCGCGAACAGGCGTTCCGCGCCTGGACCTCGCGGGGAGCGAACGGCGGTGCGCACGACAACGGCGAGATCGTGACGGAGACCCTGGCGCTGCGGGAGGAGCGCGCCCACCTCCTCGGCCACGACCATTTCGCCGAGTTCAAGCTGGCCACCGAGATGGCGAAGACCCCGGCCGCGGTGCGCGAGCTGCTGATGGCCGTCTGGGCACCCGCCCGCGCCCAGGCGGAGGCCGATGCCGAGGCGCTCGGCGAACTGATCACCGAGGGCGGACAGAACCACGTCCTCCGCCCCTGGGACTGGCGCCATTACTCCGAGATCCGGCGCAAGCAGCTGCATGATCTGGATGAGGCGACGCTGAAGCCGTATCTGCAGCTCGACCGGATCATCGAGGCGGCGTTTCACGTGGCGGGCCGGCTCTTCGGCCTCTCCTTCCAGCCCGTCGAGGCGGCGCTGCATCACCCGGACGCCCGCGCCTGGGAGGTGCGGAAAGGCGAGCGCCATATGGGCGTCTTCGTCGGCGACTATTTCAACCGCGGCACCAAGCGGTCGGGCGCCTGGTGCTCCCGCTTCCGGCCGCAATCGGCGCTGGATGGCGAAGTGCGGCCGCTGGTCGTCAATGTCTGCAACTTCGCCAAGCCGCCCGCGGGCCAGCCGGCGCTGCTCACCTGGGACGATGCGCGCACCCTCTTCCACGAATTCGGCCACGCGCTGCACGTGCTGATGTCGGACGTGACCTATTCCTCCGTCTCCGGCACCTCGGTGGCGCGGGACTTCGTGGAATTGCCGAGCCAACTCTACGAGCACTGGCTTGCCACGCCGGAGGTGCTGTCGGAATTTGCCACCCATGCCGAGACCGGCGCGCCTATGCCGCGCGACCTGCTCGACCGGCTGCTGGCGGCAGAGAACTACGACCAGGGCTTCTCCACGGTGGAGTTCGTGGCCTCCGCCCTCGTGGACCTCGACCTGCATGACGGCCCGGCGCCGGCCGATCCCATGGCCGTGCAGGCCGCGACGCTCGAGCGCATCGGCATGCCCGAGGCCATCGTCATGCGCCACGCCACACCCCACTTCGCCCATGTCTTCGCCGGCGACGGCTATTCCAGCGGCTACTACAGCTACATGTGGTCGGAGATGATGGACGCCGACGCCTTCGCCGCCTTCGAGGAGACGGGCGACGTCTTCGATCCCGAGACCGCGGCGAAGCTGGCCGAGCACATCTACTCGGCCGGCGGCCGGGCGGAGGAGGCGGAGCTCTACACCGCCTTCCGCGGCCGGATGCCTGGGGTCGAGGCACTGCTCAAGGGCCGCGGCCTCGATCAGGCCGCCTGATGGCCGGCGGGCGTGAGCGGGACCTGACCGCGGGCTCCATCCCCGGGCATTTCCGGGCACTCGCCGTGCCGTCGGCCGTGGGGATGCTGTTCACGACGCTCTACAACGTCGTCGACATGTTCTACGCCGGGTTGATCTCCACCGATGCGCTCGCCGGGCTCTCGATCTCATTCCAGGCGTTCTTCATCCTGATCTCCTTCGGCTTCGGCCTGGGCATCGGGCTCTCCTCGCTGATCGGCAACGCCCTCGGCGCCCGGGACCGGCCGCGGGCCGCGCGCTATGCCGGGCAGGGCATCACCTTCGCCGCGATCCTCTCCGGCCTGCTCTTCGTCGCGGGCCTCTTCCTCGCGCCGCTGATGCTGCGGGCGATCGGGGGAGATACGGCCTATGCCGAGGCGGCGGTCGACTACACCAACCTCCTGCTCTTCGCGACGCCGGGCTTCCTGGTGGCCTTCACCGCCAACGGCATCTGCTCGGCCCAGGGCGATACGGTCAGCCTGCAGCGGGCACAGATCGCCGCGTTCTTCGCCAATCTCGCGCTCAACCCGCTCTTCATCTACGGCATTCCGGGGCTGGTGCCGGGGATCGGCTTCGACGGCATCGCGCTCTCTACCGTGGTCAGCCAGACCGGCGTGATGCTCTGGATGCTGCGCCGCGCCTTCGGCTCCGACCTCATGCAGGTCTGCGGCGGGCACGATTTCCGGCCGCGCCTCGAGCGGATCATGGAGATCGTGGAGCAGGCGTTTCCCGCCAGCTTCTCCATGCTGGTGATGATGATCGGCGGCGTGATCGTGCAATTCTATCTAAAGCCCTTCGGCGCCGACGCGGTGGCGGCCTACGGTGTAGCGCTGCGGGTCGAGCAGATCCTGATCCTGCCGGGGATCGGCCTCACCTCCGCCCTCCTGCCCATCGCCGCCCAGAACTACGGGGCCGGAGACTTCGACCGGGTGCGGGGTGCGCTCTTCTTCTGTCTCAAGGCCGGGATGGGCCTGATGTCGATCGCGGCGATCCTGGTCTGGACGCTTGGCGGCACGATGATGGGCGTCTTCGCCGAGAGCGAGGAGGTCGTGCGCCTCGGCGTGCAGTACCTGACGCTCGACGGCTTCATGCTGCCGCTCTATTCGGCGATGTTCGCCATGACCTCCTTCCAGCAGGCGCTGAAGCGACCGCTTTGGCCGGTCTATATCGGCCTCTACCGCCAGATCGCGGCGATCGCGGCCTTCGGCTGGATCTACGTGGTCTGGCTGGATCTCGGCACCTGGGGCGTCTGGCTCGCGATCTTCACGGCGGTCAGCACGGGGTTCGTGCTGGCCGGCGTGGTGACGCTCAGGATCGCCGGCAATCGGATCGGCGGGCTCTCACCCGCGGCCCAGCCGGCCTAGAACCACTGGCCGGGCTCGATGAAGCCCCGCTCCATCAACTGTTGCGAGGACCAGTCGAAGCGGGTCGAGAGCGGCCAGAGAAAGCTGTTGATCTCGTAGGTCGAGCCCGGGTTCCGCTTCAGCGACTTCGCCACCCGGAACGACATCACGGCAACTGTGAGGTTGTGGTGCCAGGGGCAGGCGACGGTGTTCATCTCCGCCTCCGACAACAGAAAGCGCGGGTCGATCCTGAGACCCGCCTGCGCCTCGAACAAGCTGATCCGGTCGATGCGCCGCCGCTCCCACGGCACATGTTCCTCGAACCGCCAGCCGAGCCCGCCGAAGATGTCGAACTGCCGGTCCTGGGGCGCGACCCCCTCGAAGCGCTGAAAGCTGTAATAGCCGGCGCCGTCGAAATGCGCCCGCTCCCGCGACACGCCGCTCGGCGCCAGGCCCAGATCGTCGGCGTAGAGGTCGAGGGCGTAGGCGTAGACCGCCTGGCGCCGCTCTTCGAGCATGAAGGCCACCAGATCGCCGATCCGCCGGGTCTCGCAATAGGGAAAGAATAGGTACTCGGCATTGAAGCCGTAGTAGAGCCAGCGCCCGGCCAAAGGGTCGATCAGGCGGTTGAGCTGCTCGGCCACCCACTCCCGCCCGGTCACCTCTGCCTCGACGATGTGGAGGCCGTCCTCGCCGGCGAGCTCGCCCAAGTCGCCGGCCCGGCCGAAGACCGCGATGTTGGCGAAGCCGAGGCGGCGGTGATGCGCCACGGTCGAGCCGACCTCCACCTCGTCTTCGGCAAAGATCAGTGCCACCGGGCCCGGCGCCAGCCCGCCGCGCTGAATGTCGGCGCGAAACGCCTCGACCCCGGCAAATTCCATGCTCGCCCTCACCTGACGCTACCGGCGCGATAACATCTTGCCGAAGTCGCAGTCCAGCAATCCTTGCTGCACTTTATTGCTCAGCGAAACAACAAGCCGAAATGTGAAAGTTATCACTATTCGACAGATCAGGTGCGCTCGACTTGCATTGTTAAAGCGCAACCATTACCCTCTGCTACGCGCTCAGCCCAACAGCCAGAAGCTCGGCTGTTCGGCGAAAGTACCCCTCGCTTGCTGATCTCGAGAGAGAAAACATGATGACTGAAGACCAGAATATCGACAAGAGTGAGATCTTGTCGCTCACATCGGAAATCGTGTCGTCGCACGTGGCAAATAACGCAGTTGCGGCGACTGAACTTCCCGACCTTATCCAACAAGTGTTCGTCAAGCTTGCCGATCTCGCAGTTGACGTTCCGCAAGAAGAAGCCAAGCCGGAGCCGAAAGTTCCGATCAAGAAGTCGGTGACGGACGACTACATCATCTGTCTGGAAGACGGCAAAAAGCTGAAGATGCTGAAGCGGCATCTGATGACGGCCTACGGGATGAGCCCGGAAGAGTACCGGGCGAAGTGGGGCCTGAAGCCGGATTACCCGATGGTCGCGCCGAGCTATGCCCGAAAGCGGCAAGAACTTGCCAAGAAGATCGGCCTCGGCCGCAAGCCCCGCGGCAAGAAGTCCTAGCCCCTCTGCCGATTGCGCCGGCCCGGCCGGCCGGCTAAGACCCATGGCGCAGCCCCGGAACGGGCTGCGCTTTTTCGTGGATGACGCCCGGGACCCATGCGCAAGGTCTTCATCAAGAGCTACGGCTGCCAGATGAACGTCTACGACAGCGAGCGCATGCGGGCGGTCCTGGCAGCGGACGGCTACGCCGCCACCGACGATCCCGCGGCCGCCGACCTGATCCTGCTCAACACCTGCCATATTCGGGAGAAGGCGGCGGAAAAGGTCTATTCCGAGCTCGGCCGGCTGCGCCCCCTCAAGGCGGAGAAGCCGGATCTGCGCATCGGCGTCGTCGGCTGCGTCGCCCAGGCCGAAGGGGCGGAGATCGTGCGCCGCCAGCCGCTGGTCGATCTGGTGGTCGGACCCCAGACCTATCACCGCCTGCCGGCGATCGTGGCGAAGGCGCGCCAAGGCGAGGCTGTCGTCGACACCGATTTCCCAGCCGAGGACAAGTTCGACCATCTGCCGACCCGCCCGGCCACAAGGGGCGCGCCGGCCGCCTTCCTCACCGTCCAGGAAGGCTGCGACAAGTTCTGCGCCTTCTGCGTCGTGCCCTATACCCGCGGCGCCGAGTATTCCCGCCCCGCCGAGAAGGTGCTGGAGGAGGCCCGCGCCCGGGTCGAGCGCGGCGCCGTCGGGCTCACGCTGCTCGGCCAGAACGTCAACGCCTATGACGGCCATCCGGGGGGCCTTGCCGGTCTGCTCAAAGACTTGGGCGGCATCGAGGGGTTGGAGCGGCTGCGCTACACCACCTCCCACCCCAACGACATGGACGACGCCCTGATCGCCGCCCATGCCGAGAACGAGAAGCTGATGCCCTATCTGCACCTGCCCGTGCAGGCCGGCAGCGATCGGGTGCTGAAGGCGATGAACCGCCGGCACCGGGCGGAGGACTATCTGCGCGTCATCGAGCGGGTGCGGGCCGCGCGACCCGACATTGCATTATCAGGCGACTTCATCGTCGGCTTCCCGGGCGAGACGGAGGCCGATTTCGAGGCGACCCTCGCCCTGGTGCGGGAGGTGCGCTACGCCCAGGCCTACTCCTTCAAATACTCACCTCGCCCCGGCACCCCCGCCGCCGATCGCGAAGGCGTGGCGCCCGAGGTGGCAGGCGAGCGGCTGCAGCGGCTGCAGGCCCTGCTCGGCGAGCAGCAGGCCGCCTTCCAGGCCCATCAGGTCGGCCGCACCCTGCCGGTGCTGCTGGAGAAACCGGGGCGGGAGGAGGGCCAGATGATCGGGCGCTCCCCCTACCTCCAGGCCGTGCACATGCCGGCGCCGGAGAGCGCCCTCGGCACCATTGTTCCGGCAGAGATCCTGGCGGCCCAGCCCAACTCCCTCTCCGCCCGCCTGGCCGCCTGACACGACGAGTGCCTCCAGCGGGGATATCTGACCCAGCAAGAAAGCCCCTGGGCCCTCGCAGTGGCTCAAATATCCAACGAGACTGGCCGCCGAGAGACCGCCTGAGACCCGAGGGGGCCGCCGCGCCTCACGGCGCCTCGTTCGCATCCTCGGCCGGCGGTGCGGTCTGGCTCCGCCGATAATGGCGCCAGATCAGCAAGGCGAAGGGGGCCGAGGGCAAGAGGAACCAGGGGGTGGCGATGCCGCTGAACAGCAGGTTGATCGTCGCCAGCCCGGCGATGATGCCGGCGAAGATCCGGATGCGCCGGGGCTGGGCGCGGAGCCAGCCGAGCAGGCCGTCGGCCTGGGCCGCCAGGCGGGCGGCGGGCGTCGCGGGGGCATAGTCCAGGCCGCCATCCACCTCCGCCTCTTCCGGCGGCGCGTTGCGATCGGCCATGCGGATGCTGTAACTCGGCACCGGCTCGTCGATGCTTTTCACCGTCTGCTCGCCGAGGAAGTCGAACTCCACCGAGACCTGCTTGTGCACCAGGCTGTGCACCGTGCCGGAGACGACGATGCCCCCGGGCTCGGCCATCGACTGCAGGCGGGCTGCGACGTTCACGCCGTCGCCGTAGAGGTCACCGTTCTCCTCCATCACGTCGCCGAGGTTGATGCCGATGCGAAAGCGCATCGGCGGCCCCTCGCCCCCGTCGAGGTTCTTGGTGCGGAGCGCATCCTGGATGTCGATGGCGCAGCGCACCGCCTCGACCACGGAGGGGAACTCGGCGATCACCGCATCGCCCCAGGTGTTGACCTGGCGCCCCTCCGAGCGGGCGAAGAGCTCCGCCATCAGGCCTCGGCAGCTGTTGAGGCGGGTGAGCGTGCCGACCTCGTCGCTCTGCATCAGACTGCCATAGCCGACGGCGTCGGCGCAGAAGATCGTCGTCAATTTGCGTTTCACGTCGCGATCCTCCGCTCCGGCCGAGCGCGATCCGGCGTCGCACGACACGCCTTCGCAATATGATGCACCGCAGCGTCGGATTGAAGCCGCTGCCGCGCCGGCTGTGGCACGATCCCCGCTCCGCCGCGATATGACGCAGCCGTGACACGCTTTCTTCTTGCGATGCGCTAACGGCTTTGCCACGGTCCGCGCGACGACGTCCAGCGGGCAGTCTCACATCTCGGCCCGCGCAGCACGCCTGGGAGAGCCGTTGGCGAAGACCGCAGTCACCCCGACCGAAGACGACACCGGAACGCCGGGCATCTCCCTCGACTTTCCCGACAATCGGCTGCTGATCGAGCTTTGCGGAGAGTTCGACGCCCATCTGGCGCGCATCGAACAGAGCCTCGGCGTCTTCGTCCTGCGCCGCGGCAACATGCTGACCGTGCATGGCGAGGCCGACGTGGCACCGCGGGCGGCCGATGCGCTGCAGGCGCTCTATGCCCGGTTGGAGAACGGCCGCTCGGTGGAGCCCGGCGATGTCGACGCCGCGATCCGCCTGTCGGAGCCATTGCCGAGCGAGGCTGACGAGACGCCTGGCGATCAGTTCGAGATGTTCGCGGCCGGCCGGGCGGAGATCCGCACCCGCAAGAAGACGGTGGAGCCCCGCACCCAGACCCAGCGCGCCTATGTGGAGGCGCTCTGGTCCCATCCCCTGGTCCTCGGCCTCGGCCCGGCCGGCACCGGCAAGACCTACCTCGCCGTGGCCGTCGCCACCCACCTGTTCCTCGAGGGCCATGTCGACCGCATCATCCTCACCCGCCCGGCCGTCGAGGCGGGGGAGCGTCTGGGCTTTCTGCCCGGCGACATGAAGGAGAAGGTCGATCCTTACATGCAGCCGCTCTACGACGCCCTGAACGACTTTCTGCCGGCCAAGCAGGTGACCAAGCTGATCGAAGAGAAGCGGATCGAGATCGCGCCGCTCGCCTTCATGCGGGGCCGCACGCTCAGCTCCGCCTTCGTGGTGCTGGATGAGGCGCAGAACGCCACCACCATGCAGATGAAGATGGTGCTGACCCGGCTCGGCGAGGGGTCGCGCATGGCGATCACCGGCGATCCGACCCAGATCGACCTGCCCCGCGGCGTGACCTCCGGCCTGATCGAGGCGGAGGAGATCCTGGCCGGCGTGGAGGGCATCGCCTTCACCCGCTTCTCCAGCAGCGACGTCGTGCGCCATCCCCTGGTCCAGCGGATTATCGAGGCCTATGCGGCCCGGGCGGCCAAAGCGGCCGGCTGAGATGGCGGCCCCGGTCGTCGAGGTGGTGGTCGAGGCGGGCGCCTGGGACGCGGCGATGCTCACACCCTTGGCCGAGCGCGCCTGTGCCGCCGCCCTCCGCGCCGCGGGCGCGCCGTCGGCGGTATGGGAGGTGGCGCTGCTCGCCACCGACGATGCGGCGATGGCCCGCCTCAACGCCGGCTTCCGTGGGCGCGATCGGGCGACGAACGTGCTGAGCTGGCCGGCCGCCGACCTCCGCCCGGAGACCCCCGGCTCAACGCCTCGGCCGCCCGAGACGGATGCCGACCTCCACCTCGGCGACATTGCGCTCGGGTGGGAGACCTGCCGCGCCGAGGCCATCGAAGCCGACCGCCCGCTCGCGCAGCATCTCGCCCACCTGATCGTTCACGCCCTCTTACATCTTCTCGGCTACGACCACGGGACCGACGCCGACGCGACCCTGATGGAGGGGCTGGAGAGAATTGCGCTTGCCGAACTGGGGGTTCCGGACCCATATTGACAGCGGGGCGTGCGCGACGCGCCCGGACTTGGACAGGAGCCATGGGCGAAACGTCTGACGGGTCCCCGAATGCAGCGCGGGGCGCGCGTGCGGCGGCGGATGCGGAGAAGCCGGCGGGGGAGACATCCTCTTTGCTGGCGCGATTGTTCGGCTGGGCCGACGCCGATCTTAGCGACAAGAAAGCGACCGAGACGGAGGCGAGCGCCGAGGCGACGCTGCGCGCGGCCAGTGGTGCTGCGGGGGAGCGGGCGCGCGAGATGCTGCTCAACCTCCGCCGCCTGCAGAACCTGCGGGTGGAGGATGTGGCCGTGCCCCGAGCCGATATCATGGCCCTGGCCCTCGAGACCCCGCTGGACGAAGTGGTGCAGGTGTTCCGGGAGACCGCGCTCACCCGCCTGCCGGTCTTCGGCGACACCCTGGACGAGCCGCTCGGCTTCCTGAACCTCAAGGATCTGGCGCTCCGCCACGGCTTCGGCGGCGCGGCCGAGGTCGACATGCGCGCGATGCTGCGCCCGATGCTCTACGTGCCGCCGTCGATGCCGATCGGCACCCTGCTGCAGCGCATGCAGACCAGCCGCACCCACATCGCCCTGGTGATCGACGAGTACGGCGGCGTCGACGGCCTGGTGACCATCGAGGATCTGCTGGAGCAGATCGTCGGTGAGATCGAGGACGAGCACGACGAGATTGAGGTGCGTCCTTGGCGGGAGGAGGCGCCGAACTGCTTCATCGCCCAGGCCCGGACCGAGCTCGACGATTTCAGCGCCGCCACCGGCGTCGATCTGCGGCTCGAGGAGCAGGATGAGGAAATCGACACCCTTGGCGGCCTGGTCTTCCGGCTGTCCGGCCGGATACCGGAGCGGGGGGAGATCATTCCCCATCCCCATGGCCACGAGTTCGAGGTGATCGAGGCCGACCCGCGCCGGATCAAGCGCCTGCGCCTGCGCCTCAACCAAGGCACCGCCGTCCTGGACAAGGCCGCCGAATAGCGGGCGGGGACCGAACCGCCATGAGCCATGCCGCCACGGCCGACCGGTCGAGCGCCGCCGCCCTGACCGGGCGCTGGCGCGCTGCGCTCATGGCCCTCGGCGCCGGGGCGGTGATGACGCTCGCCCACGCCCCGGTCGGCTTCGCGCCGGCGCTGCTTGTCGGCCTCGCGCTGATGTTCTGGCTGATCGCCGGATCGGGCACCGGGCGCCGGGCGGCCTGGCTCGGCTGGTGCGCCGGGGTCGGCTACTTCGCCAGCGGGCTGTTCTGGATCGTCGAGCCGTTCCTGGTCGACGTGGCGCGCCACGGCTGGATGGCGCCCTTCGCCCTGGTCTTCATGGCCGGCGGCCTGGCGCTTTTCTGGATCGTGCCCGCCTGGCTCACCCGCCGCGTCGGGGGGCGGGGCTGGGCGGCGGTGCTGCTCTTCGCCGGGTTGCTGACGATCGCGGAATATGCCCGCACCCATGTGCTCACCGGCTTTCCCTGGGCGCTCTTCGCCTATGGCTGGCTGGAGACGCCGGTGGCGCAGGGCCTCGCGCTTTTTGGGCCCCACACGCTCGGCTTCCTGAGCGCGTTAGCCGGCGCCCTGCTGCTCGCCCGCATCGCCGGGCGACGCTGGCCGGGGCCGCTGCTGGCCGGTCTGCTGCTTGCCGCCGGTTGGGGCTACGGCGCGCAGCGCGTCCCGGCCCCCGCTCCGCCCGCGGCCGATGCGACCCTCGTGCGCCTGGTGCAGCCCAACGCGGCCCAGCATCTGAAATGGCACCCGGACTACGCCGCGACGTTCTTCGAGCGCCAGCTCGCCGCCAGTGCCGCCCCGGCGGAGCGGCGGCCGGACGTCATCGTCTGGCCCGAGGCCGCCGTGCCCTGGCTCGTCCATCGGGAGGCAGCGGTCCGCGACCGCATCGCCGCTGCAGGCCAGGGCGCGCCGGTGATCCTCGGCACCCGGCGGGCTGTCGAACGCGGCGAGCGGGCGGATTGGTTCAACAGCCTCGCCGTCGTTGCCCCCTCGGGCGCCGTCGCGGCCCGGTACGACAAGCATCATCTGGTGCCGTTCGGGGAGTATCTGCCACTCCGCGACCTGGCCGGTCGCCTCGGCCTTTCCGGCCTCGCCGCCGGGGCTGCGGGCGGCTTCCGCGCCGGCCCCGGACCGCAGCGCATCGCCGTGCCCGGTCTGCCGGCCTTCCTGCCGCTCATCTGCTACGAGGCGATCTTTCCCCACGCCATGCAGGCCCCGGGGCCGCGGCCGGCCTGGCTGTTGCAGGTCACAAACGACGCCTGGTTCGGGACGCTCACCGGCCCCTATCAGCACCTGGCCCAGGCCCGGGCCCGAGCGATCGAACAGGGCCTGCCGCTGGCCCGAGCAGCCAATACCGGCGTCTCTGCCATGGTCGATCCCTATGGGCGGATTCGTGCCGAGTTGCGACTAGGCGTTGCAGGCCATCTCGATGCCGCCCTGCCCCCGGCGCTGCCCCCGACGCTCTATGCGAAGAGCGGCGACCTGCCCTGGATGCTGGCGATCCTGGCCGCTGTCGGCGCTGTAACAGTGTTTCGCCTGTTCACCAAAACTTAAATTTTTTTGGCTTTTGGTCTGATTTTTGCCCAAATTAGCTGGGATGTCTGATATCGACCTAGCCCATCGTTTACCTCCCAGAGGGAAATTCCGGGCAAAGCGGTTGGGTCTGACGAGGTTTGATCGCCAAAGATCGCTGCCCATGTCTTGCAGGTTGTAGAATGAGCAAAGCACCAAGCGTAGTTGATAAGCATGTGGGTCAGCGCCTGCGTAATCGCAGGATTGAACTCGGGATGAGCCAGGATCGTCTGGCAACCGAGCTTGGCCTGACCTTCCAGCAGATCCAGAAGTACGAAAAAGGGACGAACCGAATCGGTGCCGGCCGCCTGCATGAGGTGGCGCGCATCCTCGACACGTCCATCGAGTACTTCTTCGATAATCTGGAAACGGTGGAAGAGGCGGAGAGCACTCCGGCCATCGACGCCAACGATCCGGTCTTCGCGGCCCAGGATGTACGTGCCCTGGCCGGCGCCTTCGCCGAGATCCGCGATGCGGAGACGCGGCGTCGTCTGCTCGACCTGGTGCGCGCGCTCCGCGATGCCCAGGCCCCGGCCGACGCCCCGCAGCGCGCCTGGCGAGTCGCCTGAGAGGGCAATCGTCGCAGCCGACGGATGAGCATTGACGCGTCCCGGGCGCGCCTCTAAGCAGGCGCGCCTCGGAAGGTCCGCGTTGGAGGGAGGCGCGTCATGCTCCGCGATAGCTACCATTTCACTTCGGAATCCGTCTCGGAAGGCCACCCAGACAAGGTCTGCGACCGGATTTCCGACGCCGTCCTCGACGCCTTCCTGGCCGAAGACGTGCAGTCCCGCGTCGCCTGCGAGACCTTCGCGACCACCGACCGCGTGGTGATCGGCGGAGAGGTGCGCGGCCCCGCCGCCGTGCTCCGCCGCATCGAAGAGATCGCCCGGGACTGCGTGAAGGACATAGGCTACGAGCAAGAGGGCTTTCACTGGGCCAACATGAAGGTCGACAGCTACCTCCACGCCCAGTCGGCCGACATTGCCCAGGGGGTCGACGCCGCCGACAACAAGGACGAGGGCGCCGGCGACCAGGGCATCATGTTCGGCTACGCCGTGAAGGAGACCCCGGCGCTCATGCCGGCGCCGATCTACTACGCCCACGCCATCCTGCGCCGTCTCGCGGAGGTCCGGAAATCGGGGGAGGAGCCGGCCCTCGGCCCGGACGCGAAATCCCAGATCTCGCTCCGCTATGCCGACGGCAAGCCGGTGATGGCGAGCTCCATCGTGCTCTCGACCCAGCATCTCGACGAGAGCCTGACCTCGGACGACGTGCGCGCCATCGTGGAGCCCCATATCCGCGCCGTGCTGCCGGAGGCCTGGATCACCGACGACACTGCCTGGCACGTGAACCCCACCGGCAAGTTCGTGATCGGCGGGCCGGACGGCGATGCGGGGCTGACCGGCCGCAAGATCATCGTCGACACCTACGGCGGTGCCGCGCCCCATGGCGGCGGCGCCTTCTCCGGCAAGGACCCGACCAAGGTCGACCGCTCCGCCGCCTATGCCGCGCGCTATCTGGCGAAGAACGTGGTGGCCGCGGGCCTGGCCGAGCGCTGCGTCATCCAGCTCTCCTACGCCATCGGCATCTCCCGCCCGCTGTCGATCTACGCCGAGACCTACGGCACCGGCACGGTGCCCGAGGACAAGATCGAGCAGGCGATCTCCCAGGTGATGGACCTCTCCCCTCGCGGTATCCGTGAGCACCTGGAGATGAACCGCGCGATCTACCAGCGCACCTCGGCCTACGGCCATTTCGGCCGCGAGCCGGAGGAGGATGGCGGCTTTAGCTGGGAAAAGACCGATCTGGTCGACGCCTTGAAAGCGGCGGTCTGAGGCCCAGACCGCGCCTCAGTCGTCGCACGCCCAGTCCGTTCCCGGGAACCGCGCGCAGGTCTTGCCCCCGGTCGACTGAAAGTCGAGGCGACACATCCCGTCCACCACGCGCAGCCGCCACCGGCTGCCGGCCAGTGCCGGCGGCGACGGCACCGGTTCGCCAAGCGCTGCCAGGTCGCCCGGGCACCGGCCCTGCGCCTCGGTATAGCTCTCGATCCGGGCAACAATCGCATCGCCCCGCAATTGCGTCTCCGCCTCCCGCGCGACGTCGAGGCGCACGCCGAAGAAGATTCCGCCGATCAGCAGCGCCGTCCCGGCCGTCAGCAGCATCAGGCGCCGCATCCCGAAGCGCCCGAGCCGCGTCAGCCGAAAGGCCAGATGGCCAACGGCGATCGGCACGAACACCAGGGCGACGAGCTTGGTGAAGACCAGACGCAGCTCGGAAAACGCCTCCGCCCGGCCACTTTCGACGAAAAAGGCCAGCCCGAGCAGCCCGTAGACGATCGCCAGAACCCGCTCCACCCCTCACCTCCATTGCCATCGCACCCGGCCCAGCCTATGCGCCTGGGCTGCAATCGAGAAGGTGGTGATGGTGGAGCGGCGCACGCCCGACCGGCCCTGGCGCAATTTCTACGGCCGGCGACATGGCAAAAGGCTGCGGCCCGGACAGGAGCGGCTGCTGGCCGAGATGCTGCCGCGCCTTGCCCTGCAAGGCGTGAGTTGGGAGGAGAACCCGGCGCGCCGGCCCCTCGACCTGCCGACGCTCTTCGGCGGCCGGGCGATCTGGCTCGAGATCGGCTTCGGCGGCGGCGAGCATCTGGTGCACCAGGCCCGGGCCAATCCAGAGGTCGCCTTCATCGGCTGCGAGCCCTTCGTGAACGGCATCGCCATGTGCCTCTCGGCCCTGACCAAGAGCGCGGTGCGCAATGTCCGTCTCCATCCCGGCGACGCCCGCGATCTGCTGGATGTGCTGCCGGAGGGCGCGGTCAGCCGTCTCTTCCTGCTCTACCCCGATCCCTGGCCAAAGGCGCGCCACCATCGCCGGCGCTTTGTGAATGCCGAGAACGCCGATCCGCTGGCCCGCATCCTCGCCCCCGGCGCACGCTTCCACGTGGCGACCGACATTCCGGACTATGCCCGCCAGACGCTTGAGGTTCTCACCCGTCACCCCGCCTTCGCCTGGACCGCCGAGCGTCCGGCGGACTGGCGGACCCCCTGGGCCAACTGGACCCGCACCCGCTACGAGGCCAAGGCGGTGCGGGAGGGTCGGACGCCGATCTACCTGACCTTTGCGCGGCGGTGACGGCAGGCGCGATCTGAAAGGTTTCCTTTCGCGCCAACTGATGCTCTCCTACCGGATCGGAACAGCCCGGCGTGGAGAAGCACCCTGCCCAGCCGCGATGCCCCGATGCAGCCCCGCCGCGCTGGCGCGCGCGCCGTCGCCGGTATCGCCGTCTTCGGCCTGGTGGTCCTGGCCGGCGTCACCCTGGCCTTCTCTTTGGACATCCTGCCCCGCTCCACCGCCGAGTTGGAGGAGCGCTTGGCCCGCCTCGGCCCTTGGGGTCCGGCCGCGATCATCGGCCTGATGATCGGCCACAGCTTCGTGCCCTTCCCGGCAGAGCTCGTGGCGATTGCCGCCGGCGTGCTCTACGGTCCGCTCTGGGGCACGGTCTATGTCTGGATCGGCGCGATGCTGGGGGCGGCGCTGGCCTTCGGCCTTGCCAAATGGCTCGGGCGGCCGTTTGCCGAGCGGATCCTGTCGGCCCGACAGGCGCAAATGCTCGACCGCTGGACCGACGACCAGGGGGCCGTCACGCTCCTGGTGAGCCGCTTCATCCCGGTGATCGCCTTCAACCTGATCAACTATGCCGCCGGCCTCACCCGGATCGGCTGGGGCACCTTTCTCTGGACCACCGCCATCGGCATCCTGCCGCTCACGGCGATGATGGTCTGGATGGGCTCCCGGATGCGCGACCTCTCCTGGCCCTGGCTGATCGTGGTGGCCGCGGTCGGCATCGTGGCGATCGCGATGCTGCACGCGGTGGCGCGCCGGCGCGGCTGGCTGCCGCCGCGCTAGATGTCGGCCGCAGACGCGCCGACGGCGGCGCGTGACCGACGCAAAGGATCTCGCATCGGAAATCGCGTTCACGATCAGCATCTTGCTGAGCGTGAGGAAGCGATTTGCGATTCCGCTTGCCAACGCTTTGCTCTAAGGACGCGGGGCGGTCGGTCGGGACACCGGATGATGGATCAGGCGCGGCGACAAAGCCTCAGCACGCGGCGGGCGACGGCGCTGCGCGGTGTGGCGCATGTGCCGGGGGACAAGTCGATCTCCCACCGGGCGCTCATCCTCGGGGCCTTGAGCGTCGGACAGACGCGGATCGAGGGCTTGCTGGAGGGCGAAGACGTCCTCGCCACCGCCGCCGCGATGCGGGCCTTCGGCGCCGACGTGGTGCGCGCGGGCGACGGCCGCTGGAGCGTCCATGGGGTTGGCGTCGGCGGTTTTGCCGAGCCCGAGGACGTGATCGACTTCGGCAACGCCGGCACCGGGGTGCGCCTTGCCATGGGCGCCATGGCCACCACCCCGATCAGCGCGACCTTCACCGGCGATGCGAGCCTGCGCGCCCGGCCGATGGGGCGGGTGACGGCCCCGCTCGCGGAGTTCGGCGCCACCGCCCACGGCCGCGCCGGGGGGCGCCTGCCGCTCACGCTCTTCGGCGCGCGGGATCCGGTGCCGATCCGCTACACCCTGCCCGTCGCCTCGGCGCAGGTGAAATCCGCCGTCCTGCTCGCCGGTCTCGGCGCCCCGGGGGAGACCGTGGTGATCGAGCCCACCGCCACCCGCGACCATACGGAGCGGATGCTGCGCGGCTTCGGCGCCGATCTCGAGGTGACGGAGGCGGACGGCAGCCGCACCATCACCCTCATCGGCCAGCCGGAGTTGCAGCCCCAGACGATCGCCGTGCCGGGCGACCCGTCCTCCGCTGGCTTTCCCGTCGTCGCAGCGCTTCTGGTCGAAGGGTCGGAGATCACGGTCCCGGGCATCTGCCTCAACCCGACCCGCACCGGCCTGCTCACCACATTGCGGGAGATGGGGGCGGAGATCGAGGAACACGACCGGCGGCAGGAGGGCGGCGAGGAGGTCGCCGACCTCGTGATCCGCCACCGTCCGCTCCGCGGCGTCGAGGTGCCGCCCGCCCGCGCACCCTCGATGATCGACGAGTACCCGATCCTCGCCGCCCTCGCGGCCACGGCGGAGGGCTGCACCGTGATGCGCGGCATCGGTGAGATGCGGGTGAAGGAATGCGACCGCATCGACGCCATGGCCCGGGGGCTCGAAGCCCTCGGCGTCACGGTGGAAGAGACGGAGGACAGCCTCACCGTCCACGGCCGCCCCGGCGAGGTGCCGGGCGGCGCCACGGTCGAAAGCCGCCTCGACCACCGGATCGCCATGAGCTTCCTCTGCCTCGGCCTCGCCACCAAGGCCGCCGTCACCGTCGACGACATCAGCCCCATCGCCACGAGCTTTCCCGACTTCCTGCCGATGCTGGAGGGTCTGGGCGCGGCGTTCGAGGAGCCGGCTCGATGAGCGCGCTAAGCGGAAGCTGTCTCTGCGGCGCCGTGCGCTACCGGGTCGACGGCCCGCTCCGCGACGTCATCGCCTGCCATTGCCAGCAGTGCCGCAAGACCTCCGGCCACCACGTCGCCGCAACCTCCGCCCTCCGCACCGACATCACGGTCGAGGGGCAGATCACCTGGTACCGCTCAAGCGCGGATGCGAAGCGCGGCTTCTGCGGCGTATGCGGCTCTAACCTCTTCTGGCACCACGCGGAGAGTGAGCGGCTGTCGATCTTCGCCGGCACCTTCGACGACGATCCGGGGGTGCGGCTGGCGGGCCATATCTTCACGGCCGACAAGGGCGCCTATTACCAGATCGCCGACGATCTGCCGTCGGCCCCCGGCGCCGATCCGGCGCTGACGACCCAGCGTTAGGCGCGTGGCGGGGCGGTCCTTCACCGTGGCCATCGACGGCCCTGCCGCCTCGGGCAAGGGCACGATCGCCCGGGCGCTGGCCGCGCGCTTCGACCTCGCCCATCTCGACACCGGGCTGCTCTACCGCGCGGTCGGGCAGCAGATGCTCGCCCAGGGCGGGCCCATCGCGCCCGAAGCGGCGGCAGAGGTCGCGGCCACCCTCGACGCCGCGCGCCTCGACCGGGCGGAGCTGCGGGGGGCCGAGGTGGCCGAGGCCGCCTCCGTCGTCGCGGCCATGCCGGCGGTCCGCGAGGCTCTCCTCACCCTGCAGCGCCGCTTCGCCCGACGAGCCGGGGGCGCGGTGTTGGACGGCCGCGACATCGGCACGGTCATCTGCCCGGAGGCGGAGGTGAAGATCTTCGTCACCGCCAGCCTGCCGGTCCGCGCCGCCCGCCGCCATGCCGAGCTGCAGGCCACCGGCCGCGCCATGGCGCTCGACGCCGTCAGCCGGGACCTTGCCGCCCGCGATGCGCGCGATAGCGCCCGCGCGGATGCGCCGCTTCGCCAGGCAGGCGATGCGCTCTTGCTCGACACAACCGAATTGTCTATAGACGCCGCGGTCGAAGAAGCGGCAGCAGCCGTCAGCGACAAGATACCAGGGTGAGCGAGCAGGGCCGGGTAGCGATGCCGGCCCTTTTGCGTTCGCCCCCCTGCCCAGCACAGACCGGCGGAGACAACCGCGCGGCCCGAAACACATAGGAGACGGACCTGAATGCCCGCGACGGCAAGTATCGACGAATTTGAAGCGCTCCTGAACGAAAGCCTGGAGCTGAAAACCCCCGAAGAAGGCACGGTCGTCAAAGGCGACGTGCTGGCCGTCGAAGGCGGCCATGCGGTGATCGACATCGGCTACAAGATGGAAGGCCGCGTCGATCTGAAGGAATTCCAGAAATACGGCGAGGACCAGGAGCTGGCGCCCGGTGACTCGGTCGAGGTCTACCTCGAGCGGGTGGAAAACGCCCGGGGCGAGGCGGTCATCAGCCGCGACAAGGCCCGCCGGGAAGAGGCGTGGGATCGCCTCGAGAAGGCCTATGAGGGCGACGGCCGGGTCGAAGGCCACATCTTCAACCGGGTGAAGGGCGGCTTCACCGTCGATCTCGGCGGCGCCGTGGCGTTCCTGCCGGGCTCCCAGGTCGATGTGCGCCCGGTGCGCGACGCGACGCCGCTGATGCACATCCCCCAGCCCTTCCAGATCCTCAAGATGGACCGGCGCCGGGGCAACATCGTCGTCTCCCGCCGCGCGGTGCTTGAGGAGAGCCGGGCCGAGCAGCGCGCCGAGATCGTCGCCAAGCTCAAGGAAGGCGACACCGTCGACGGCGTGGTCAAGAACATCACCGAATACGGCGCCTTCGTCGATCTGGGCGGTGTGGACGGCCTGCTGCACGTCACCGACATGGCCTGGCGCCGGGTCAATCATCCGTCGGAGATCCTGTCGATCGGCGAGACCGTGAAGGTCCAGGTCGTCAAGATCAACAAGGAGACGCAGCGCATCAGCCTCGGCATGAAGCAGCTGCAGGCCGATCCGTGGGATGGGGTCGAGGGCAAGTACCCGATCGGCGCCGTCTTCACCGGGCGCGTCACCAACATCACCGACTACGGTGCCTTCGTCGAGCTCGAGGCCGGGGTCGAGGGCCTGGTCCACGTCTCCGAGATGAGCTGGACCAAGAAGAACGTACATCCGGGCAAGATCGTCTCCACCTCCCAGGAGGTCGAGGTGATGGTGCTGGAGATCGACACGGTGAAGCGTCGCGTCTCGCTTGGCCTCAAGCAGACCATGCGCAATCCGTGGGAGCTCTTCGCCGAGGCCTTCCCGGTCGGCTCCGAGGTCGAAGGCGAGGTGAAGAACATCACCGAGTTCGGCCTGTTCGTCGGGCTGGAG
Organism: Pseudomonadota bacterium; assembly: GCA_039180875.1. Taxonomy (GTDB): domain Bacteria; phylum Pseudomonadota; class Alphaproteobacteria; order Rhodobacterales; family Rhodobacteraceae; genus JBCDCY01. The sequence goes on from JBCDCY010000001.1 coordinate 374,697, forward strand.
CACGACATCGACGGCATGGTCCACCTCTCCGATCTCGACTGGGATCGGTCGGGCGAGGATGCGATCCGCGACTACAAGAAGGGCGATCTGGTCCAGGCGGTAGTCACCGACGTGGACGTGGACAAGGAGCGGATCTCGCTCTCGATCAAGGCGCTCGGCGGCGATCCGTTCGTCGACAGCGTCTCCGACCTCAAGCGCGGTGCGATCGTCACGGTGGCGGTCACGGCGGTCGAGGACGGCGGGATCGAGGTGGAGTACAACGGCATGAAGTCGTTCATCCGCCGCTCCGACCTCAGCCGCGACCGCTCCGAGCAGCGGCCGGAGCGTTTTTCGGTCGGGGACAAGGTCGACGCCCGCGTCACCAACATCGACAAGGCGACGCGCCGGCTCGGCCTCTCGATCAAGGCTCGCGAGATCGCTGAGGAGAAGGAGGCCGTGGCGCAATACGGCTCCTCCGACAGCGGCGCCTCGCTCGGCGACATCCTTGGGGCAGCGCTGAAGAACCAAGAAAAATCGTGAGCCTTGAGCGCGATTTCTACGAGGAGCGGCGCCGACGCTGGCGCCGCTCCGCCTTTTGGCGTGGGGTGCTCGTCACCCTCGCCGTTCTGATCGGCCTCGGCGTGCTGGGTGCCGTCTTGGGCCGCGATGCCCAGCGCGGGCCGCACATCGCGCGGATCACCGTCACCGGCACGATCACCGACAATCCGGCCCGGGCGAAGCTGTTGGCCGAGGTGGCGCGCGACGCCAACGCGCGGGCCGTGATCGTGCGCATCAACAGCCCCGGCGGCACCGTCGCGGGGTCGGAGGCGCTCTACACCAACCTCCGCGCCATCGCCGAGCAAAAGCCGCTGGTCGCCACGATGGGAGAGGTCGCGGCCTCCGGCGGCTATATCGCGGCGCTCGCGGCCGATCATGTGGTGGCGCGGGGCGGCACCATGACCGGCTCGATCGGCGTGATCGTCGAATACCCCCAGGTGGCGGAGCTGCTGGATGATGTCGGCGTCGAGATCGTCACCATCCGCTCCTCCGACATCAAGGGCGGGCCGTCGCCCTTCCGCGACCTCGACCCGGCCCAACGGGCCGAGATCGAGCGGCTGATCGCCGACAGCAACGGCTGGTTCCGCGACCTGGTGGCCGACCGCCGCGGCCTGAGCGGCGCGGCGCTGGAGCAGGTGGCGACCGGCGGCGTCTTCACCGGCCGCATGGCCATCGACAGCGACCTGATCGACGCCATCGGCGGAGAGCAGGAGGCCCGCGCCTGGCTGACCGAACAGGATGCCGGGCTGGCCGACCTCCGGGTCCGCGACCGTAAAGTACCGCGCGAGGATCGCGGGCTGCTCCGCGAACTCTTGGGCTCGGAGACGCTGGACGCCGTGCTCGACCCGCAATGGACGCGCCGGCTGCTCGCCGTCTATCGCTAGGGCCCGCATTGACGCATCCAACGCCCCATGCAACAGTTTCCTCGGGCTCGGTTTTGCCGGGCAAGTGGGTGTCGGGTAAGCGGATTTTCGGATGATAAAATCGGAATTGATCCAAAAGATCGCCGAGGAAAATCCTCACCTCTACCAGCGTGATGTGGAACGCATCGTCTCCACGATCTTCGAAGAAATCACCCAGGCCCTGGCGAGCGGCAACCGGGTGGAGCTGCGCGGCTTCGGTGCGTTCTCCGTGAAAACCCGGGGGGAGCGGATGGGCCGCAACCCGCGGACCGGCGCACCCGTCCACGTCGACAAGAAGCACGTGCCGTTCTTCAAGACCGGCAAGCTGCTGCGCGACCGCCTGAACACCGACCCGTAAGCGACCTGCCCGAGATCCAGTCCGGACGTCTGATCCATGCGCTATCTCCGCTACGCCCTGCTTGCCATCTTGCTGATCGTCATCGTCTCGCTGTCGCTGGCCAACAGCGCGAGCGTCACGCTGAAGCTGATGCCGCCGGGCTTCGACTTCATCTACCAGGCGGAGGTCACCCTGCCGCTCTTCTTCGTGATCATCGGCGCGGTGGTCATCGGCTTCATCTGCGGGGAGCTTCTGGAATACGTGCGGGAGCGCAAGATCCGCCGCGTCTCCTCCCAACGCCGGCGCGAGGTGATGCGCCTGGAGCGGGAAAACCAGGAATTGAAGAAGAAGACGGGCGAGGGGGAGGACGACGTCCTGGCCCTGCTGAACTGAGGCGCTGCCCTGGCCCAGGTCAAAATCTGCGGAGTGACGACGCCGGAGGCCATCGAGAGCGCGGTGTCGGCCGGCGCGGCCTGGCTCGGCTTCGTCTTCTTCGCGAAATCACCCCGGCATCTGACGATGGAGGCGGCGCGCACGCTCGCCGCCCAGGTGCCCGACGGCGTCGGCCGGGTGGCGCTCACGGTGGATGCGGAGGACACATTGCTCGACGCAGTCGAGGCGGCGATCGCGCCGACCCTCTGGCAACTGCATGGGCATGAGACCCCGGCGCGCGTCGCCGCGGTCCGGGAGGCGCGCGGCACGCCTGTGATGAAGTCGATCGGCATCGGCGCGGAGGCGGATCTGGCCCGCATCGCCGACTATGCCACCGTCGCCGACCGCCTGCTGATCGACGCTAAGCCCGCACCGGGGGCCGACCTGCCCGGCGGCAACGGCCTCACCTTCGACTGGCGGCTGATCGCCGGGCGTGACTGGCCCCGCCCCTGGATGCTGGCCGGCGGTCTGACGGCGGAGACGGTGGCGACCGCGGTCGAGCTCACCGGGGCGGCGAGCGTCGACGTCTCCTCCGGCGTCGAGGCGGCGCCCGGGCGAAAGGATCCAGCCAGGATCCGGGCCTTCATCGCCGCCGCCCACGCGGCCTGAGGTCCCCTCGACCCCTCCGCCCGCCCTCGCTACAAGACGCGGGACACAGGGGGCTATGATGGACGATCTTCCGCGCAACTCCTTCCGCGCCGGGCCGGATGCGAACGGCCGCTTCGGCGATTTCGGCGGCCGCTTCGTCTCTGAGACATTGATGCCGCTGATCCTGGAGCTCGAGGCCCAGTACCGCCACGCCAAGGACGATCCGACCTTCTGGGACGAGATGAACGACCTCTGGGCGTACTATGTCGGCCGCCCCTCGCCGCTCTACTTCGCGGAGCGGCTGACGCAGCATTTTGGCGGCGCCAAGATCTACCTGAAGCGCGACGAGCTGAACCACACCGGCGCCCACAAGATCAACAACGTGATGGGCCAGATCCTGCTTGCCCGGCGCATGGGCAAGACCCGGATCATCGCCGAGACGGGCGCCGGCCAGCACGGGGTGGCCACCGCCACGGTCTGCGCCCGCTTCGGGCTGAAGTGCATCGTCTTCATGGGCGCGACGGACGTGGAGCGGCAGAAGCCCAACGTCTTCCGCATGATGCTCCTAGGGGCAGAGGTCGTGCCCGTCACCTCCGGCCGCGCCACGCTGAAGGACGCGATGAACGAGGCGCTGCGCGACTGGGTGACCAACGTCGCCGACACGTTCTACTGCATTGGCACGGTGGCAGGGCCGCATCCCTACCCAGCGATGGTGCGCGATTTCCAGTCGATCATCGGGCGCGAAACGCGCGAGCAGATGGAGGCAGCGGAGGGGCGGCTGCCCGACACGCTCGTCGCCTGCATCGGCGGCGGCTCGAACGCCATGGGCCTCTTCCATCCCTTCCTCGACGATGAGGAGGTGCGGATCGTCGGCGTGGAGGCCGGCGGCCACGGCGTCGACGACAAGATGGAGCATGCGGCCTCGCTCACCGGCGGCCGGCCGGGGGTGCTGCACGGCAACCGCACCTATCTGCTGCAGGACGCAGACGGCCAGATCATCGAGGGCCACTCGATCTCCGCCGGCCTCGACTATCCCGGCATCGGGCCGGAGCATGCCTGGCTGCACGAGGCGGGGCGGGTCGAATATGTCAGCGTGACGGATCAGGAGGCGCTCGAGGCTTTCCAGCTCTCCTGCCGGACGGAGGGGATCATCCCCGCGCTGGAACCGGCTCACGCCCTCGCCCATGTGGCCAAGATCGCGCCGGACCTGCCGGCCGACCACCTGTTGGTGATGAACATGTGCGGCCGGGGCGACAAGGACATCTTCACCGTGGCCGAGGCGCTCGGCACCGAGATGTGACACCCCCTGTGGCCGCCAAGCCACACCCCCTCCAAGTTGCGACATTCTGTCAGAAACCGCTTGGTCCGAATCGTAGGCCCGACCTAGAAGGCGCGTCCCGTTCGCAAGCGGACGCATCCTAGCGGTCGGAGCTTCGGTCTCCGCCGGTGCGGTGGGCTGTGCCTTCCCGCATGCCAGGGGCAAACGCGACCGGACGGGATGGGTATGTAGCTCAGTTTGGGAGAGCGCCGGGCATGGACCCGGAGGTCATCGGTTCGACTCCGGTCATATCCACCACGACGTAGCTCAGGCTGGGTAGAGCAGCGGACATTGGATCCGTCGGTCGAGGGTTCGATTCCCTCCGTCCTACAAGACGCCACGTTTGTGTCGTGGAGACGAGAATGGGGTCCCGGGATCGGCTTGCGCGGCCGGTTCGGAGCGGGCGGTCGGGCTTCGGCCCGGCTGCGCCGTGAGGGATCGGTCGCGCCCGGGCCGTCGGCCGCTCGCGCGGATGATGGGCTAAGCCCCGTCGGGTCAGGCGACGGCACCCTGGTGTCCGAGCCCCGCCCGCCGGGCCGTAGCTCCGCTCGCCGCCGATCCGCCGCGCGGTCCGGCCCGCCGGTCCCGGGGCTCATCCCTGCGCCTTCGGGCGCGATGCTAGCGAAGGAGCGTTTCGGGCAGCAGCCCAAGGCGAGAGGAGGGTAGATGATGCGTATTCTTGATCGACTCATCGGCATTCAGCGCGTGACCGTGCCGGAGAATCAGCGGGCCCTGGTGCTGGAGAAGGGGCGGTTCCGCACGATCCTGACCCCGGGTCGGCACATCCTGCCGGCGCGCCATGTTGAGATCGAGTGGCACGACCTCGCCGCCGTGGGCTTCACCTCGACCTATGCCACCGCGCTCCTCAGCGAGCGGCCGGATCTGGTGGCCGCGCACTTGACCGAAGTGCGCACCGAGGCGGGCGAGGTGGCGCTGATCCTGCGCGACGGCCAGCCGATCTCGCTGCTGCAGCCGCTCAACGTGGCGAGGCTCTGGACGGCCGTCGGACCGTGGGAGGTGCAGCGCGTCTCGATCGCCGACAGCCTGGCGCTTGAGCCGGTGATGGCAGCGCGCCTGGCGCGGTTCGGCCCGCACCGCTGGTTCACCCAGCACGAGGTGGCCGAGGGTGCGGTGGGTCTGCTGACCGTCGACGGCGTCGCCTCGGGCACGCTCGGGCCGGGAACGCACCGGTTCTGGAACGTCAGCCGCAAGGTCGAGGTGCGCCAGATCGACACCCGCTGGCGGGCCTACGACGTCTCGGGTCAGGAGATCCTGACCAAGGACCGGGTGACGCTGCGCGTCAACCTCGGCGCCGAGTACCGCGTGACCGATCCCGAACGGGCGGCCCGCGCGGTGCGCGATTTCGAGGAGGCGCTGCACCGGGCGCTGCAGTTCGCCTTCCGGCGGACCCTCGGCGCGCTCACCCTCGACCAGCTGCTGGCCGAGAAGGTGGCGGTCGATGCCGAGGCGGCGGAACGAGTCCGGACCGAGATGGCGGAGATCGGGCTCGAGGTCGGGGCGATCGCGCTCAAGGACGTGATCCTGCCGGGCGAGATGCGCGAGATCCTGAACCGCGTCGTGGCGGCCGAGAAGGAGGCGGAGGCGAGTGTCATCCGCCGGCGTGAGGAAACGAACGCCACGCGGGCGCTCCTCAACACCGCCAAGGTGATGGCCGAGAACCCGGTCATGCTGCGGCTGAAGGAGCTCGAGGCGCTCGAGACCATCTCGGCCCGGGTCGGCATGCTGACGGTGCATAACGGTGCCGATGGCCTGATGACCGACCTGGTCAAGCTCCGCGACTGAACCCTGCCCGCGCCTTCCGGGGCGCGGGCATCCCGCCATCCCGCCCGGCGCGAATCCGCTGGACCTCACCCCGAGGGAGGGCTAAGCGAGCGGCGCGCATAAGCGCGTCAGCGGAGATAGGTGGATGGCGGACTTTCAGGTGGGCGACCTCGTCGTTCTCACATGCGGCTCGATGCGCATGGCGGTCGAGGGCGTGGACGAGGCGGGCGTCGCCTGCCTCTGGTGCCACGAAGGCGTCATCGGCCGCGACCGGTTCGACGCGAGGCTGCTGCGCAAGTGGGAGCATCGCGAGCCCGACGGCGACGACCGCCGGCCCAAGGGCGGCAAATCCTTCGGCGGCGACCGCGCCGGCGGCGGCCGCAAATACGCCGGCAACACCGACAAGCCCAAACCCAAACCGAAGACCGGCTGGGACGGCAAGCCGCGCGAAAAGACCTACTTCCGCAAGGACGGCTGATGCCGCTGGGGCTGCTTCAGCCGGGCGCCACGGGGTTCTGGTCGCACAAGAAGGCACCCTTGCTCGAACACGACCCGAAGGACTGCCGCCGCGTGGCCGAGGCCGTCGCACACGCCGCTGGCGCTGCCCATTGGTCGGTCGCGCCGATGCCTGAGGACGAACCGCACGAGACCTTCCGCCGGTTCACGGTCCCCGTGGCCGACGGCATGCTGCAATGCCTTACCCATCGCTACCTCCGCATCACGGCCCTGGTGCCCGAGGATTGGAACGTCTGGGACCCGGTGTTTCCCGAGATCATCTGCGATGCCGATCAGGTGCAGCGCGAGGTCGGCTGGACCCTAGCGACCTCGTATGAGCTGAACGCGCCGCTAGACAGCGACACCGCCGCTGCGCTCTCGAAAGCAGAGCTTGAGATGGCGAAGGGCTGGCAGGCAGGCTCGGCTGGCGCGATCCTCTTCAATGCGTGGGATTGAGGGATGGGACGGATCGAGGAGACATTCGCGGGATTGAAGGCAAAGGGACAAAAAGCCTTCGTCGCGTTCGTCATGGCCGGCGATCCGGACTACGACCGGGCATTGGAGATCGTCCGGGGCTTGCCCGGGGCCGGGGTCGATATCATCGAGCTCGGCATGCCGTTCACCGATCCGATGGCCGATGGTCCGGCGATCCAGCGGGCTGGGCAGCGGGCGCTAGCGGCGGGCATGACGCTCACCCGAACCCTCGACCTGGTCAGGGCCTTTCGCACCGGGGACGACACGACGCCCATCGTGCTGATGGGCTACTACAACCCGATCTACGCCCGGGGCGTCACCGCCTTTCTGGCGGAGGCGGCGGAGGCCGGGGTGGACGGTCTGATCGTGGTCGACCTGCCGCCGGAGGAGGACAGCGAGCTTTGCCTTCCGGCCCAGGAAGCGGGCCTCGACTTCATTCGCCTGGCGACGCCTACCACGGACGACGCGCGGTTGCCGGCGGTGCTGCGCAACACTTCGGGCTTCGTCTACTACGTCTCGATCACCGGCATCACCGGCGCGGCAGAGGCCTCGGCCGGCGCTGTCGGGCCGGAGGTGGCGCGCCTGAAAGCCGCCACCGGTCTGCCGGTCTGCGTCGGCTTCGGTATCAAGACACCGGAGGCGGCCCAGGCCATCGCCGGCATCGCCGACGGTGCGGTCGTGGGCTCGGCCATCGTCGATCGCATCGGGGCCGGCGAAAAGACAGCAGAGGTGCTTCGCTTCGTCGCCAGCCTGGCCGAGGCGACGCACAGCGCTTAGGCCGCCCCGGGACGCATCTGCTCCCCAGGACGGCCGATGCAAGCCTTACTGCTCGGCTTGCTCAAGGTTGTTGGTCTCGATGTCCTGCTCCAGCTCGCGATATTCGTCGCGGTCGAGCTGGTTGTTGCCGTCGCCGTCATAGGTGTTGAAGACGATCTCGGAGACCAGCGCGTAGGCCGACGTCACCTCTTCCGGCGAAAGCGCGCCGTCCCGATTGTCGTCGATGGTCTGGAACGAAAAGGTCGGGGCCGCGATCGCGGCGCCGGCAAAGGCGATGGTTGCAACGGTGGCATAGGCGAGCCGTTTCATCTGAGATGTCCTCCAGTGGTCAGTCTTGGCGTGTGGCGCGACCGGGCATCTGCCGAGGTCGGCGGCGGTGGTCAGTGAACGCGACCGGACCGAAGCGGTTCCCATCGGAGCCGAAGAGTCTTCGGCCTCGACCGGGCAGACCCCCAATGAGCGGACGGTCACTGGCGAGCGAAGACTATCTTGGAGGAGCGGCGATACGGGAGCGACGGACGCGCCGGTCTGTCCGCCGCTGCGCACTGAAAGGGGTGGGCGCGCACCGGCGCCCACCCCAGTAGGTCACCCGTAGGTCAGTTCAGCGCCGCGTCGGTGACGACGTGGGTCCAGGCGGCCTCGCCCGGATCCGCGGTGATCACCGGGTCGGAGCCGCCGGCCAGCAGTGTCGACACCGTGCGCTCGAAGTCCGCCGGGTCAAGCGCCCCGTTGGAGCCTGCGGTGAGCTTGGCGATCTCGCCCATCATGCGCTTCTGGTGGGTCTCCGTCTGGGCCCCCGTCGCGTCGTTGTCGAGCACGATGAGCGCGGCGTCGTCTGGGTTCTCCTCCGCCCATTTCCAGCCGCGCATGGAGGCGCGGACGAAGCGGGCCATGGCATCGACGAACTCCGGATCCTCGAGCCGCTCCTCCAGCACGTAGATCCCGTCCTCGAGCGTCGCCACACCCTGATCCTCATACTTGAAGGTGATCAGCTCGTCGGGCGATACGCCGGCGTCGATCACCTGCCAGTACTCGTTGTAGGTCATTGTGGAGATGCAGTCGGCCTGGCGCTGCAGCAGCGGATCGACGTTGAAGCCCTGCTTCAACACCGTCACGCCCTCTTCCCCACCATCGGTCGGGATGCCGAGCTGGCTCATCCAGCTCAGGAACGGATACTCGTTGCCGAAGAACCAGACGCCGATGGTCCGGCCACGGAAGTCCTCCGGGCTGGTGATGCCGGTGTCCTTCCAGCAGGTGAGCATCAGGCCCGAGGACTTGAAGGGCTGGGCGATGTTGACCACCGGCAAGCCCTTTTCCCGGGCGGCGAGCGCCGAGGGCATCCAGTTCAGCATCACGTCGGCTCCGCCGCCGGCCAGCACCTGGGGCGGCGCGATGTCAGGCCCACCGGGGAGGATGGTGACGTCGAGCCCCTCCTCCTCGTAATAGCCATTGTCGAGCGCCACGTAGTAGCCGGCGAACTGGGCCTGGGTGACCCACTGAAGCTGCAGGCGTACCTCGTCCTGCGCCATGGCAGGGGCCGCGGTGAGGGAGAGCGCGCCCACCACCGCCGCTGTAAGAGACTGTTTCATCCTGATCCTTCCTGTCGAACACGCATCCGCGGTCTAGCTGCGCTGCCCCGGATGCCAGAACGTGGCCGCCCTCTCCAGGAGCGTGACCACACCGTAAAACGCGGATCCGGCCAGGGCCGCGACCGCGATCTCCGCCCACACCATGTCGAGCGCCAAACGCCCGATCTCGGTCGAGATGCGAAAGCCCATCCCCACGATGGGTGTGCCGAAAAACTCTGCGACGATTGCCCCGATCAGCGCAAGCGTGGTGCAGATCTTCAGGCCGTTGAAGATCAGGGGCGCCGCGGCCGGCAGGCGCAGCTTCCACAGCGTCTGCCAGTAGCTTGCCGCATAGGTGCGCATCAGGTCGCGCTGCATCGCCTCCGCCGCCCGCAGGCCCTGCACCGTGTTCACCAGCACCGGGAAGAACACCATGACGATCACCACGGCCGCCTTCGACTGCCAGTCGAAGCCGAACCACATCACCATGATCGGCGCGATGCCGACGATCGGCAGGGCCGCGGCCAGATTGCCGATGGGCAGCAGCCCCCGCTGCAGAAACGGCGAGCGGTCGATGGCGATCGCCGTCAGGATCGCGGCGCCGCAGCCCATGGCGTAGCCCGGCAGCACGGCCCGGATGAAGGTCTGCTGGAAGTCCGCCCAGAGCGTCGGCACCTCACCAACCAGCCGGGCCCAGATGTCGGTCGGGGCCGGCAGAATGACGAGCGGCACGTCGAAGCCGCGCACCGTACCCTCCCACAACGCCAGGATCGCCGCCCCGAAGAGCGCTGCCACCAGCACCCTTGTCCAGCGCCCGTCTCCCCGGCGGGTCAGCCAGACATTGGTGGCCCAGGCAGCGAGCCAGAAGACCAGCGCCAGCAGAAACGGCGTCACTGCGCGAGGCCGATGCGGCGCAGCGTCAGCCGCTGCAAGAGGCCGATCGCCCCCACCATCAGCCCGGCGCAGACCGCCGCGCCGATCAGGGCCGACCAGATCACCATCATCTGCCCGTAGTAGCTGCCATTGAGCAGTCGCGCCCCGAAGCCGCCCTGGGCGCCGGTCGGCAACTCTCCGATGATCGCGCCCACCAGGGCAATGGCGATCGCCACCTTGAGCGAGGGGAAGAGGAACGGCAGGGAGGCCGGCAATCGCAGCTTCCAGAGGATCTGCCAGCGGCTGGCGTTGTAGGTGCGCATCAGGTCGAGCTGCGCCACCTCGGGGCTGCGCAGACCCGCCACCATGCCTACCACCACCGGGAAGAAGGAGAGATAGGCCGAGATCACCGATTTCGCGATCAGGCCGGAGACCCCGACGGAGTAGAGCACCACGATGATCATCGGCGCGACGGCGAGGATCGGGATGGTCTGGCTGGCGATCACCCAGGGCATCACGCTCATGTCCATGGCCCGGTTGTGCACGATGCCGACGGCGAGCAGGATGCCGAGGCCGGTGCCGAGGAGGAAGCCGACCAACGTCGCCTCCAGGGTGATCCAGCCGTGGTAGATCAGGCTGCGCTTGGAGGTCGGGCGGGTCTCCACCGTGGTCTTCCAGAGCTCAGCCGCCACTTGGTGCGGCGCGGGCAAGACCGGACGCTCCTGGCTCCAGGTGTCGGCGACGAAGGCGCTGGGGGTGAGCGTGACGCCGGCATTCTCCGCCTGGCGCCGGGTCCAGTCGGCGTTGAGCGACACCGCCCCGGCGTACCAGACGCAGATCAATGCCGCGACGACGGTGAGGACGGGGAGGACGGATCTCATGCCCGGGGCTCCGGCGGCGGGGTGGCGCGGCGATGGGTCAAAGCGTCTCCCCCTCCTGGTCGGAATGGCCGGCCCGCAAGCCGTCCCGCACCCGATGGGCGACGGCCAGAAATTCCGGGCTTTCGCGGATGTCGAGCGGCCGGTCCGTGGGCAATGGGCTGTCGATGACGTCGACGATGCGGCCGGGTCGTGGGCTCATCACCACAATGCGGGTGGAGAGAAACACCGCCTCCGGGATCGAGTGGGTGACGAAGCAGATCGTCTTGCCGGTCTCGCGCCAGAGCCGCAGCAGCTCCTCGTTCAGGCGGTCCCGCACGATCTCGTCAAGCGCGCCGAAGGGCTCGTCCATCAGCAGCAGGTCCGCGTCGAAGGCCAGCGCCCGGGCGATGGAGGCGCGCTGCTGCATGCCCCCCGAAAGCTGCCAGGGATACTTGCCGTCGAAGCCCTCGAGCTCCACCAGCTTCAGCACCCGCGCCACCCGGGCCTGCCGCTCCGCCCGATCGTAGCCCATGATCTCGAGCGGCAGGGCGATGTTCCGGGCAATGGTGCGCCAGGGATAAAGGCCCGCCGCCTGAAAGACATAGCCGTAAGCACGGGCCAGTCGCGCCGCCTCCGCCGTGCCGCCGTTGACGCAGACGGTCCCGCCCGTCGGCTGTTCGAGATCGGCGACAACGCGCAGAAAGGTGGTCTTGCCGCAGCCCGACGGGCCGATGAAGGAGACGAAATCGCCTGCGCCGACCGACAGATTGACGTCGGAGAGCGCGTGGACCGGGCCGTCCCGCGTCTCGAACGTCAACTCCAACCCTTCGGCCTCGATCACCGCCGCCACGGCCCCTCCACACGCTGCACCGCAGCAGAAGGGCCGATTGGACGGGGGAGGTCAAGGCATCCATAGAGAATGCGATAACACGCAAAGTGCCAAAAAAAAGCTCCGCTTTTGCGGAGCTTTTCTGCGCCGTTCCAGGAATTGTAATCTTCCGGCGGAACGACGGCCCTTGGTAGGGTCTTAGGCGCGGATCACAAGGAGAGCCGCTCACGATTTCTAATGTGATAGATCAAAGGTGTTTCGTCAAGGTTGACAGTCCAATTCCGTGCAGAACGCAACGCCGTACTTTCCTAAAAACGTCCGGTGGAAGCGGCTTCTCCTGATAGCGCCGTCTTCCAGTTCGATCCTTGCCGAGGCGGATCAGATCTACCCGTTGGAAGCCGACCGCATTGACCATATCGCCCTTAACCCAGCAGCGGCTGGCCAAGTTCCTCGGAAGCTGAAGGGGCACATCGATCTCTGTGTGATATGGCTGCACAGGGTTTGGAGCCGTCGTGCTAAGCGCCACCACAGTGACCAGCTGGGCGCGCGCTTTAATATTTGGAGACAGCACAACAGCCGGCCGTTTTTTGACCATTTCGGGCTCGACGAACCCGCTCGAGAAATCGACGAACACAATGGCGCCCTGCGCCGGGTGATATTTAATCGTCATCCTGCGCGCAGTATCACACCCCCGCCGGCATTTTCGCCGGGTCGCGCACCACCTTGCGCGGGGCCGTGAGTTCCTTCCAGGTCGAGAGTGCCTTGGCGACGGAGGGGTAGGCGGTGCGCTCGATGAACTTGCCGCGGCCGGGCGCCGGCTCGACGTTCTGGCCGGCGGAGTAGACCACCTCTCCCCGCGACAGGGTGTAGCGCGGCAGGGCGGAGACCTTCACGCCCTCGAAGACGTTATAGTCGATGGCGGAGGTCTGGGCGGCGGCGTTGATCGTCTTCTCCCGCTTGGGGTCCCAGACCACGATGTCGGCATCAGCGCCGGGCACGATCGCGCCCTTCCGCGGATAGGTGTTGAGGATCCGCGCGATGTTGGTCGACGTCGCCGCCACGAACTCCTCCGGCGTCAGCCGCCCGGTCTCCACCCCGTAGGTCCAGAGCACGGGCATCCGATCCTCGAGCCCGCCTGTGCCGTTCGGGATCTTGGTGAAGTCGCCGATGCCGAAGCGCTTCTGCTCGGTGGTGAAGGCACAGTGGTCGGTCGCCACCACCTGCAGCGAGCCCGCCTGCAGGCCGGCCCACAGGCTCGCCTGATGATCCTTGGAGCGGAAGGGCGGCGACATCACCCGGCGCGCCGCATGGTCCCAGTTGGGGTTCCGATACTCGCTCTCGTCCAGCACCAGATGCTGGATCAGCGGCTCGCCGTAGACCCGCTGGCCCTTCTGCCTGGCCCGCCGGATCGCCTCATGCGCCTGCTCGCAGGAGACATGCACGATGTAGAGCGGCACGCCCGCGGCATCGGCGATCATGATGGCGCGATTGGCGGCCTCGCCCTCCACCTCCGGCGGGCGGGAGAAGGCGTGGGCCTCCGGCCCGTCATTGCCCTCGGCCATCAATTTGGCCTGCATCGCGGCCACGACGTCGCCGTTCTCGGCATGGACGAGGGGCATGGCGCCGATCTCGGCGCAGCGCTGGAAGGAGGCGAACATCTCGTCATCGTCCACCATCAGCGCGCCCTTGTAGGCCATGAAGTGCTTGAAGGTGTTGACGCCGCGGGCCACGACCTCCGGCATCTCGTTGAACACCTGCTCGCCCCACCAGGTGATGGCCATGTGCCAAGCATAGTCGGCGACGGCCTTCTTATGCGACTTGGCGTGCCAGGCCTCCCACGCTTCCAGGAGCGATTGGCCGGGCGCCGGCAGGCAGAAATCGACGACCGTGGTGGTGCCGCCGGAGATCGCGGCGCGGGTCCCGCTCTCGAAATCGTCGGTGGAGTGGGTGCCCATGAACGGCATCTCGAGATGCACATGCGGGTCGATGCCGCCGGGCATCACATAGGCGCCGTCCGCCTCGATGGTCTCATCGCCCGAGAGGTTCTCGCCCACCGCCGCGATGGTCTCGCCCTCGATCAACACATCCGCCGCGAACTGCCGGTCCGCCGTGACGACCGTGCCGCCCTTGATGACTTTGCTCATGGTTTCGCATCCCTGCACCGTCCCGGAAATCCGCCCAAGGCGGATTGTCCGGGACCTCGACCTCTCCGTCAGAGCGGGATCTCCCCGCTCACGTCCCGTCAGTGCGGATTGTGCGCCATGATGAGGCGATCTTTCCAGAGCCTTCGCCAGCGCTTGTCTGGTTTTGCGCGTTTCAGGGGGGTGTCGGGCAGAGCGCTCCGCACGGCACCGTCCCGGAAATCCGCCGGGCGGATTGTCCGGGACCTCCCCGCGTCCCTCAGAACGGAATATCGCCGCTCACGTCCTGCCAGTGCGGATTGTGCTCTGCGATGAGGCGATCCTTCCAAGGCCGCCGCCAGCGCTTGATCTGTTTTTCACGCTTGAGCGCGGCGTCCAGCGTCTCATGCCGCTCGAACCACACGAGAGTGCGGATGTTGTAGCGCGCGGTGTGGCCGGGGATCGCGCCTGCCCGGTGTTGCTCGACGCGCTGCCTGAGGTCTCGGGTCGCGCCGATGTAGATCGCGCCGAACGGGCGGGAGGCGAGGATGTAGACGAAGTGGGCCATGGGCGGGTGGCTTGAGGGAGAGGTCCCGGACAAGCCGCCTTGGGCGGCTTTCCGGGACGGTGCGGGTTGGGCTGCCGCAGCATCAAGTGGATCGTCAACGTCGACGATTGAGTAGAAGACCGGCGAGTAGACCAATCACGGCACCGATAATGCCGAAAATCAATGCTCCAGAGTATCCTTCACCACCACCTGCAATGCCGTACCCACGACCAACGAAAACACCGAAGGCACCTCCGGCGAGAAACCCAACACCACCGAATTTGAGCTTCCGCCTCACCCCACGATTTCCGCCGTCTCGACCACCGCGTGGAACAGCACGTCGGTGCCGGCCCTTGCCCAGTCCTTGCTGATCTCCTCGGCCTCGTTGTGGGAGAGGCCGTCGACGCAGGGGCACATCACCATGGCGGTCGGCGCGACGCGGTTGATCCAGCAGGCGTCGTGGCCCGCGCCGCTGACGATGTCGCGGTGGGAGTAGCCGAGGCGTTCGGCCGCGTCCCGCACCGCCGCCACGCAGCCTTCGTCGAAGGCGGGGGGGTCGAACTGGCCGACGATCTGGCTCTCGAAGCTCACACCCAACGCCTCGCAAATCCCCGGCGCCTCGGCCTCGAGCCGTGCGACCATGGCGTTCAGGACCTCGAGATCCGGCGAGCGGAAGTCGACCGTAAAGACCACCCGGCCGGGGATGATGTTGCGGCTGTTGGGGTAGACGTCGACATGGCCGATGGCGCCGACCGCTGCAGGCTGGTGCGCCATGGCGATCTCGTGCACCAGCTCGGTGATCTGGGCGAGACCGCGGCCCGCGTTCCTGCGCATCTTCATCGGCGTGGAGCCGGTGTGGCTCTCCTTGCCCGTCACGGTGCACTCGATCCAGCGCAGGCCCTGGCCGTGGGTGACGACGCCGATGTCGACGCCCTCCACCTCCAGGATCGGGCCCTGCTCGATGTGCAGCTCGAAGAAGGCGTGCATCTTGCGCGCGCCCACCTCCTCATCACCAACCCAGCCGATGCGCTTCAGCTCGTCGCCGAAGCGTTTGCCCTCGCCGTCCTCACGGGCATAGGCCCAGTCGAGGTCGTGCACGCCGGCGAAGACGCCGGAGGCGAGCATGGCGGGGGCAAAGCGGGTCCCCTCCTCGTTCGTCCAGTTGGTGACGACGATCGGATGCTTGGTCTTGATGCCGAGATCGTTGAGCGTGCGGATGATCTCGAGCCCGCCGAGCACACCGAGCACGCCGTCATACTTCCCCCCCGTCGGTTGGGTGTCGAGGTGGGAGCCGACATAGACCGGCAGCGCCGCGGGATCGGCCCCTTCGCGCCGGGCGAACATGGTGCCCATGGCGTCGACGCCGGTGGTGAGCCCCGCCTCGTCGCACCAGCGTTGGAAGAGCGCGCGACCCTCGGCATCCGCATCCGTCAGGGTCTGGCGATTGTTGCCGCCGGCGATGCCGGGGCCGATCTTTGCCATCTCCATCAAGGCGTCCCAGAGGCGGTCGCCGTTGATCCTCAGGTTCTCGCCGGGGGCTGGCATGGAAGGGTCCTTTGTCCGGATGCGGTGGGAGCGCGCCGCCCCGGACGAGGTCCGGGGCCTCTCAGGGCGAGGTCCCGGGCCGGGCCCGGGACGGCGCGGTGCCTAGTGCAGGCCCCGCAGCACATCGCCGAGGGTCTCGACGAGTTGGTCGATCTGCGGCTTCTCGATGATCAGCGGCGGCGAGAGGGCGATGATGTCGCCGGTGGTGCGGATCAGCACGCCCTTCTCGTAGGCGGCGAGGAAGGCGGCGAAGGCACGCTGGGTAGGCGCGCCGGCGATCGGCTCGAGCTCCACTGCGCCGATCAGGCCGAGATTGCGGATGTCGATCACGTGGGGCAGGCCGCGGAGCGAATGCAGCGCCTCCTGCCAATAGTCGGCAAGCTCGGTGGCGCGGGTGAGCAAGCCCTCGTCGGCATAGGTCTCGAGCGTGCCGAGGCCCGCGGCGGCAGCCATCGGATTGCCGGAATAAGTATAGCCGTGGAAGAGCTCGATCATGTGCTCCGGCCCGGTCATGAAGGCGTCGTGGATCTCCGCCGTGGTCAGCACCGCGCCCATCGGGATGATGCCGTTGGTCAGGCCCTTGGCGCAGACGATCATGTCCGGCATCACGTCGAAGAACTCGGCGGCGAAGGGCGCGCCGAGGCGGCCGAAGCCAGTGATCACCTCGTCGAAGATCAGCAGGATGCCGTGCTTCCTGGTGATCTCTCGCAGCCGCTGCAGGTAGCCCTTGGGCGGTAGCAGCACGCCGGTGGAGCCCGCCATCGGCTCCACGATCACGGCGGCAACGGTGGAGGGGTCGTGCAGAGTGACGATCCGCTCCAGATCGTCGGCGAGCTCCGCCCCATGCTCCGGCTGGCCCTTGGTGAAGGCGTTGCGGGCGAGGTCGTGGGTGTGGGGCAGGTGGTCGACGCCGGTGAGCAGGGTGCCGAAATGCTTGCGGTTGGCGACGATGCCGCCGACCGAGATGCCGCCGAAGTTCACGCCGTGATAGCCGCGCTCGCGGCCGATCAGGCGGGTGCGGGTGCCCTCGCCCTTAGCGCGCTGATAGGCGATGGCGATTTTGAGGGCACTCTCCACCGCCTCGGAGCCCGAGTTGGTGAAGAAGGCGTGCTCGAACGGCTCGGGCGCGATGCCGGTCAGGCGATTGGCGAGCTCGAAGACCTTGGGATGGCCCATCTGGAAGGCGGGGGCGTAGTCGAGCTCCTCCACCTGGTCCTTGATCGCCTGGACGATCTTCGGGCGCTTATGCCCGGCATTGCAGCACCAGAGGCCGGCGGTGCCGTCCAGCACCTGCCGGCCGTCGGCGGTGGTGTAGTGCATCCCCTCGGCCGCGACGAACATCCGCGGGTTGGCCTTGAACTGGCGGTTCGCGGTGAACGGCATCCAGAAGGCGCGGAGGTCGTTCGGGCTCGCGCTGCGTCGATCGGCCATGGTTCTCTCCCTGCCAGGCGCACGGTGTCAGGGGCGTGGGGCCGGCCCGGACGCGGTCCGGGCTCATTCGTCGACATCTTCGCCGAAATGCGCAGATCGGCCTGGCTGCCCGGGCGAGACGCTAGAGCAAAAGCCGATCGAACGGAATCGGAAATCGCTTCCTCCCGATCAGCCCAGGGCTGATCGTGAACGCAATTCCCGATACGAGATACGTTGGTTGGGACGGGCCTCGCGCCAGGGGAGAATCCTGCTCGGCGGGTACGATTCCAGAGGCTGCGGCGCGTCTCGCATCGCGCGATCGCGCCCCGGCAGCGCGAACCCTTCAGGCGCTGACGCAGACCTGGTTGCGCCCGGCCTTCTTGGCGGCATAGAGCAGTTCGTCGGCCCGGGCGATCAGGCTTTCGGCGGTGTCGTCGTCGCGCAATTGGGTGGCGCCGATCGAGACGGTGATCCGGCCGATCTTCTCACCCGAGCGCTGGGTCACCCAGTCGATGTCGCCGAAGGCGCGGCGGATGGTGTTACAGACGAACTCCGCCCCCCGCGCCGCCGTCTTGGGCAGCAGCAGGGCGAACTCCTCCCCGCCGAAGCGGGCGGCGGTGTCCTGGCCCTTGACGTTGCGCATCATCACCCGGGCGAAACCGCGCAGGATGTTGTCGCCGACCGCGTGGCCCCAGACGTCGTTCACCGTCTTGAAGCGGTCGACATCGGCCAGGGCGAAGGCGAGCGGCTGTTGGGTGTGGCGCGCCCGCTCGATCGCGTCCTGCATCACCTCCTCCAGCCGCCGCCGGTTGGCGAGGCCGGTCAGGTGATCGGTGAAGGCGGACATGCGCAGGTCCGCCAGCTCCTTCTCCATCCCGCGAACCTGGTCCTGGGCCCGCTTCAGATCGGCCTGTAGGGCGTTGGAAGAGCTGAGCTGCGCCTGGTTGGCCTTGAAGAGCGTTCCGGCGACGGAGCGCAGGTCCTCCCGGCTCGGGGCGGCGGAGAGCGCGCGGATCGACACCTTCAAAGTCTCGGCAAAGGCGCCGGAGGTGGTGACACCCCCCTGCACCAGATCGACGACGTTGCTGAGTTCCTGCCCGAGGTTGTCCGAAATGTCGGCCAGGTCGTCGTGCATGGCACGGGGCGACAGCAGCTCATCGTAGATCTCCTTGAGCGAGAGGTCGCTGAGGCCGCCATCGCTGCGGAGGGCGGCGTCGATGCAGGAGGTCAGCATCTCGTTGCTTTGCTCGGCGTAGGTGTACCAGACCTCGAACGTCTGGGGATCGGGGGCGGTCTGGTGGGCGATGGCGAGCTCCAACGCCTCCTCCGCAGTGCGCCGTGTGGCGTCGAACGTGCCGGTTTCCGGTCCCTGCTCGTCGGCGGATCGCATGGCCTGCCCCAACCTCTCGATGTTGAAGAGGAGCTTTGATCGATCTTCGTTACGACAGGGTTTATGCGGCGGAGATCATAGCGCGCGCGGGCCCCAGCCCATGAAAAAACCGCCGGGCCGGGACCCGGCGGTTTTCGATGCAGCGCGCGAGTCTCAGATGAAGTCGATGTCGCCCGCGTTCACCTCCGTCCCGGCGCCGAAGCGCGCGATCAGGGACGGGCCGCCGACGCCAGTGCCGTTGGCGTCGTAGAACAGCTTGCCGGTAGCGCTGTCGTAGATCAGTCGGTCGTCGGCATCCCGGGCCCGGGTGCCCTCGACGAAGGCCGCGCCAACACTGCCGCTCACGTCGAAGACGCTGCTGTCGAGCACGATCTTGTCCACGCCGCTGGTGAAGTTCTCCACCGTGTCGGTGTCGGGATAGCCGTGGATGTCGAAGGTGTAGGCGTCGGCGCCCCAGCCTCCGTCCAGCACGTCCATGCCGTCGCCGCCCTTCAGCGTGTCGGCCCCCTGGCCGCCGATCAACTGATCGTTGCCGTAGCTGCCCTCCATCAGGTCGTCATGCTGGCCGCCGTCCAGGGTGTCGTCGCCGGTGCCGCCCACCAGGGTGTCGTCGTGCCAGTCGCCCCGGATGAAGTCGTTGCCGGCGCCACCTTTCAGGACGTCGCGACCGTCGCCGCCCAGGACCACGTCGTTGCCGTCGCCGGCGCCGACCCGGTCGGCACCGCTACGGGCCTCGATCTTCTCGCTCGCCTCGGTACCGCCCAGCACATCGTTGCGGTTGCTGCCGATCACGGCGCTGCCCGTCAGCTCCGGCCAGTCGGTGCCGATCGCGGGCTCGAGCCCCAGCCAGGCGCTGCCGCCGTCGGCGAGCAGGATGGCCTCCACCGGCTCGATGGAGCGGTCGAGCACCAGGATGTCCTCGATCGTGCCGTCGAAGAACCAGTCGAGGCGGTCGTCATCCTCCCAGCGCTGCCGGGTGGAGGCGCCGATCACGGCCTTCTCGCTATTGCCCCGCATGCCGGAGGCGAAGCCGGCCTCGCTGTCGGACAGCTCCCCGTTGACGAACAGGTTGATCTGACCGCGATCGAAGGAGAGGGCGACGTCGTAGGTCTCGCCCGCCTCGATCTTGTCGCCGGAATGCTTGAGCTCGACGCTGTGGTTCTCGCTCTGCAGCCGGGCGCGGAGATTGCCCCAGGCGTCGATGTAGATCGTCAGATGGCCCCCGTCCTTGTAGCCGGAATGGTCCTTCGAGATCAGCGCCTGGTAGCCCTCACCAGGGCTGTTGGCGGTGAAGGAGAAGGCCCACGTGCCCTCCGCCTGGGCCTGGCCCTGGGTGTGGCGGATCACGCCGTAGCTGCCGTCGGCGAAGGTGCCGCCGCCGTGCTGCAGCACCACGCCGGGCTTCTGGGCCGGGGCCGAGCCGCCGTCGGCGAAGTTGATCTTGCCCCATTCCAGGAACTTGTTGCTGGAATAGGCCTGAGGGTCGGAGCCGACGGGATCGCCTTCCACATCCCGCGTGTCGTAACCGTAGAGCTCCTCTCCGTCCGGGGTCTCGAGCGGCGCGCGCTCCCCGCTCGGCGCGACGGCCTCCTGGATCTCGTCGATCGTATTGACGATGCCGAAATGGACGCCGGGATCGGTGATGATGTCCTCTTCACGGACCAGATCGCCGTGCACGACGATAAAGCCGATTAGATCCTCGTCATGCGCCCCGCCATTGCCCTGTTGGGAATAGGCGCGGATGATCGAGACGGCGCTGTCGTTCACCCCGTCCTTGTCGGTGTCGATCGCCTGATAGCTGACCTCCACCTGGGCGGTGTGGCCGACGACGGAGATCTTGTCCTTGTCCGCCTCGAAATCGGCGATCACCTCGATGCCGAGGGCATCCACCCAATGGTCGTGCAGGCGCCGGTTCTCCCCCGCCACGCCGTGCCAATGGATCATCCGGTCGGGCATGGTGTGCTTCACCAGGATGTCGAGTTTGGCGTTGATCAGGGCCTCGAAGTAGAAGTGGTCGCGGCCCTCGCCGCCCACCAGCACGTCATCGGCCGCGAGCGGCTGGTCGATCCAGTCGACGAGCTTCAGATACTCATCATCGACCGACGGATCCGGATAGGTGCGGGACGGATCGTCGATCACCAACTGGCCGATCCGCTGTTCACCGGCGTCGGAGCGGGAGATCAGCAGGTCGTCGCCCGCCCCGCCGATCAGCCAGTCGCCGCCGCGACCGCCGTCCAGCGTGTCGTTGCCGGCATCGCCCATCAGCTTGTCGTTGCCGTAGCCGCCTTCGATGAAATCGTTGCCGCCGTCACCCTTCAGGCGGTCGTCGCCTGCCTCGCCGCTGATCGTGTCATTGCCGCCGCCGCCGCGGAAGAAGTCGTTGCCCGCCTCCAGCTTTTGCGGGCCTGAGGCCTTCTGCAGCGACCCGCCGGGCCCTTCGTCCACCAGGCGGTTGATCTGGCGATAGGTCAGCACGTCGTCGAGCGTGAAGCCGCCCCAGATGCCGAAGTCGGCGATCGCCCCCTCATAGGCGTTGGAGAGCTTGTCGTCGTCGGCGGCAAAGGTCGCGGCCGAGCCGTTCACCTGGGTGCGCGAGGTGTCCGCACCGAGCACCCAGGGCTCCGAGTTGCGGAGCATATAGGCCTCGGTCTGCTGACCCGGCGTCCCAACGCCGCCCTCGACCGCCGTCCAGGACCGGTCAGAGATCGCGCGGCCGTCTTTGAAGACCGTGATGCCGTCCTCGGTGAAGTTCACCGCAAGATGGCTCCACTGCCCCTCCCGCAGCACGTTGGGGCCGGTCTCCCACGTGGTGTTGGAGCCGCCGTCGCCCGGCGCCATGCGCAGGATCAGGCCGCCGTCGTCGGTGTGGCCCAGATGGAAATGCCCGCCGTCGTCGGTGCCGCTTTGATCGCGGGAGACGAAGATGCTCTCGTCCGACAGATCCTCCGGCCGCACCCAGAGGGCGATGGTGCCCTGGGTGATCTGGTACTTGGTCGAGGTCTCGATGAACGCGAACTCGTCCTCGCCGTTGAAGTGCAGCGCCTCGCCCCAGCCGCCGTCCGGCCCCCGGGTGCCGCCATCGGTGCGCAGCAGCGCCTGGTTTTCGTAGAGGCGATAGGCCTTGGCCGAGGGCCCGCCGCTCGCGTCGTCGTAGACACCGGGCTGGACCTTCTTGAAGCTCCAGAAGCCGAGCGCACCGGGCATGCTCTCGACATCCTCCTGGGGCCCGATCTTGTTGTTGTAGCCGTTGCCGGCCCGGGTCTCTCCCGCCACCTCGCGAAAGCCCAGGGGCTCAAAATGGTCGCGGGTCAGCTCCGGCCCGCGCGGGGTCGGGTTCTCGAACGTCACCTGGTCGAGATAGGGGTTGTCGATGTGGTTCTCGGGATCGCCGGTGATCTCGCCGATATAGCCGTTGAGCCCGCGGGTGTCGTAGCCGTAGACCAGCTCCCCGTTCACCTCGGTGACCTTGGTCTCGCCGATCGGCACCAGGGCCTCCGCCACTTCGGCGTAGGTCTGGACGATGCCGTAGGTGACGCCGGCGTCGAGGATGATGTCGTCCTCGTAGACCAGGTCGCCGTGCACGATGATCTGACCGATCAGGTCCTGGTCGTGGGCGCCGCCGCCACGTGCTGCGGCATTCATGCAGCCGCAGACCGGCGCCCCGGTGCGCACGCACGGGCCGCCCTGGTCGGAATCGACCGTGATGATGGTCTCGAGATAGCCGTCCCCGTCGATATCGCGGTAGCTGATATCGCAGATATTGGCGGTGTGGCCGATGATGGCGATCTGGTCTTCGTCGCGGTTGTAGTCGGCGATCACGTCGATGCCGAAGCTGTCGACCCAGTGGTCGTGCAGCTCATCGTTCTCGCCCGCCACGCCGGCCCAGTTGATGGTGCCGTCGGCCCGCACGTGCTTCTGGATGATGTCGAGCTTGGCATTGATCTGGGGTGAGATCAGGAAGGTGTCGCGCCCCGCACCGCCGACCATGATGTCGTCGCCGATCAGCGGCTGGTTCTCGTAGCCCTTGAGCTTCTGGCGCTCCCAGTTCACCTCGTCGTCGGGATCGCCGCGGGTCTGGGCGCCGATGGCCACCTGGCCGATGCGCTGCTCACCGGCATCGGAGCGGGAGATCAGCAGATCGTTGCCGTCGCCGCCGATCAACAGGTCGGACCCGCGGCCGCCGTCGAGCACGTCGTCGCCCGCGCCGCCCATCAGCTTGTCGTCGCCGTAGCCGCCCTTGATCTCGTCCTCGCCACCGGCCCCGCCGATGGTGTCGTCACCGCCCTGGCCGTCGATCACGTCGCGCTTCTGCCGGCCCATCTGGAAGCCGGGATCGTCGATCACCTCTTCGCCGAGGAAGAAGGACGGGTGGTAGTCCGCGACCGGCACCGTCTCGACACCGGCCGGCGGGTTCATGAAGTCGTCGACGCTGCGGTAGAAGGCGCTCTGGTCGATCGGCATGCCGTCGAGCTCGACCATCAGCTCCATTTGACCGTAGGCGTCGAAGTAGAGCAGCTCGACCTCGTAGAGCCCGCCCTCGAACTCCGCCACCCGCGCCGTCTCATCCGCCGCCCGGAGGTTCTGGAAGGAGGAGAAATCAAGCCCGCCGATCTTCAGATCGAAGCCGTCGTCCGACGTCACCTTGATCTCGTGCACACCCTCGGGGACGAAGATGAAGCCCTTCATCACCAGGCCCGACGGCCCCATCTCGAACGCATCGCCGTTGCCGCTGAGCGAGCCCGCGTCGTGGTCGAGGAACTCCGCCACCGTGGTGTCGCTGTCGCGGGCACCGTAGGCGAGCTCCGTCGCGGTGAAGCGCAGGTCGGGGGTGGCCTCGTCGATCAGCTCCCGCAGGTCGTCGATCGAGCGGATGTTGCTGCCCGGGGCATAGACCTGGCCGGCCAGGCCGGTGCCGCGCACGGGCACACCTGAAATCGCGTCCAACGCCACGCGGGGCGCAAGGCCCGGGACCGAGTCCACGTCTGAGGCGTCAAAGTAGCGAGGATAAACAGTCACAGCATCCCTCCTCATCGAGCTGACGCTTACTGCGACAACTCCTGTCCCGTTCGTTCGTCCAGAGGGGATGCGCGCCCATTATCGACGGCACCGTCCCCCCCGAGCAGCGACCATCGTCAGGCAATTCACATTGTGTTCAACTTGATGCCCGATTGGGGCGACTTGATGGCATTAGTGTTAACAGCCGGGCCCTCACCGCGCAAAGCCAAGCCGGCAGAAACCCGCCGGAACGCACCTCTCCGCGCGGCGAAGAATGCCGCCGTGGCAGGGGGTTAGGGCGCAAACGCCTGACAGCATGCCATTTGCGCCGCAGCCCGGCATCGGCGAAACTTCGCCAAGGGTGCAGCGCCCCACACGGTTGTGCTTCGACAATCGCCGGTTGCGATCGGACGGCTGTTCGGCGGCCGAGTCGCTGGGTCGGAGACACGCCGACTCACACGCAAAAGACCGCGCCGCCATCGCACCCGCCCCGCGCGTCACTCACCTTGCCTCAATCTGAACGATCGTTCACTTTGCCGGCAAGGAATCGGGCCCACTGAGAGATGGGGAGATCGGTCATGTTCATGGCGTCGATGAACTTTGCCCTTGGCGACGATGTCGAGGCGCTGCGGGACGTGGTGCACCGCTGGTCGCAGGAGCGGGTGGCGCCGATGGCGGCAGAGATCGACGCCTCCAACACCTTCCCCATGGCACTCTGGCCCGAGATGGGGGAGCTCGGCCTGCTCGGCATCACGGTGGAGGAAGACTACGGCGGCAGCGGCCTCGGCTACCTCGCCCATACCGTCGCGGTGGAGGAGATGGCGCGGGCCTCGGCCTCCGTCTCGCTCTCCTACGGCGCGCATTCCAATCTCTGCGTCAACCAGATCCGCCTGAACGGGACGGAGGAGCAGAAGCAGAAATACCTGCCCAAGCTGATCTCCGGCGAGCATGTCGGCGCGCTGGCGATGTCGGAGGCCGGCGCCGGCTCCGACGTGGTCGGCATGAAGCTCAAGGCGGAGAAGCGCAACGACCGCTATGTGCTGAACGGCACCAAGTACTGGATCACCAACGGACCGGACGCCGACACCCTCGTCGTCTATGCCAAGACCGATCCGGGGGGCGGGCCGCGGGGCATAACCGCCTTCCTGATCGAGAAGTCGATGACGGGTTTCTCCACCTCGCCGCATTTCGACAAGCTCGGCATGCGCGGCTCCAACACCGGCGAGCTGATCTTCGAGGATTGCGAAGTGCCGTTCGAGAACGTGCTGGGGGAGGAGGGCAAGGGCGTCAACGTGCTCATGTCGGGCCTCGACTATGAGCGTGTGGTGCTCTCCGGCATCGGCGTAGGCATCATGCACGCCTGCCTCGACCATGTGATGCCTTACATGCACGAGCGAAAGCAGTTCGGCGAGCCGATCGGTAATTTCCAACTGATGCAGGGCAAGATCGCCGACATGTACACGGCGATGAACTCGGCCCGGGCCTATGTCTACGCCGTGGCGGCAAGCTGCGACCGGGGCGAGGTGACCCGCCAGGACGCAGCCGCCTGCGTGCTCTACGCCTCCGAGGCGGCGATGCAGCAGGCGGTGCAGGCGGTCCAGGCCATGGGCGGCGCCGGCTTCCTCAACGACAGCCCGGTCGCGCGCATCTTCCGCGACGCCAAGCTGATGGAGATCGGCGCCGGCACCTCAGAGATCCGCCGCATGCTCTGCGGCCGGGAGCTGATGCGGGTGACCGGCTGATGGGGGACAGGTCGCATCTGCTGAACGCGCGTTTGGCGAAGCGAAAGCGCATGGGGCCGCGGGAGAAGAAGCGCGCGAGCCTCAGCCGCGACGGCCGGAACGATTATGGGCAGAGCGACAAGGCCGCGCGGAAGGCGATCCCGCGCAACAAGGCGAAGGCCAACCGCCGCATTCGGCGCGCGGCAGACAGCGCCGCCGTTGTTGGAGAGACGCCGCCGCCGCGGCTCGCAAAATCCCGCTGGCAGAAGGCGCCCGACCGGCGCCTCGGCGCGTACATCGCGACGCAGGTGAGGGCGCGCGAGAACCGCGTCGGCGGCAAGGCGCGCCGCCACAGCGCCGCGACATCCGGGGGCATGTCGTGAGTGCCATCGTCTCCCAAGCCATCCCGTCCTCCGACGGCTTTCGCGCCAACCTCGCGGCCCACGCCAAGGCGCTCACTGAGATCCGGCTGGCGGCGGACGCAGCTGCGGCCGGCGGGGGGGAGCGGGCGCGGCAGCGGCATCTCTCCCGTGGCAAGATGCTGCCGCGGGACCGGGTGGCGGGCCTCCTCGACCCCGGCGCGCCGTTCCTGGAGATCGGTGCCACTGCGGCCCACGCCATGTATGACGGCGACGCCCCCGCGGCCGGCGTGATCGCCGGCATCGGGCGGGTGCATGGGCGCGAGGTCATGGTCGTCTCGAACGACGCCACCGTGAAGGGCGGCACCTACTACCCGATGACGGTGAAGAAGCATCTCCGTGCGCAGGAGATCGCGGCGGAGAACCATCTGCCCTGCATCTACCTGGTCGACAGCGGGGGCGCCAACCTGCCGAACCAGGACGAGGTCTTTCCCGACCGCGATCATTTCGGGCGGATCTTCTACAACCAGGCCAATATGTCGGCCCGCGGCATCGCCCAGATCGCGGTCGTCATGGGGAGCTGCACCGCCGGCGGCGCCTACGTGCCCGCCATGTCCGACGTCGCGATCATCGTGAAGGAGCAGGGGACGATCTTCCTCGCCGGCCCGCCGCTCGTGAAGGCTGCGACCGGAGAGGTCGTGTCGGCCGAGGAGCTTGGCGGCGGCGACGTGCACACCCGTCTCTCCGGCGTCGCCGACTATCTGGCGGAGGACGATGCGCACGCGCTCGCCCTCGCCCGCCAGGCCATCGCCGGGCTAAACCGGCCGGCGGGCGCCAAGATCGAGCGCCAGGCGCCGGAGGACCCGGCCTATGACCCTGCGGAGATCCCGGGGATCGTGCCGGCGGACCTGCGGACCCCCTATGACATCCGCGAGGTGATCGCCCGGATCGTCGACGGCTCCCGCTTCGATGCGTTCAAGGCGCGGTTCGGGGAGACGCTGGTCTGCGGCTTCGCCCATCTCCACGGCATCCCGGTGGGCATCATCGCCAACAACGGCGTGCTCTTCGCCGACAGCGCGCAGAAGGGCGCCCATTTCGTCGAGCTTTGCTCGCAGCGGCGCGTGCCGCTCATCTTCCTGCAGAACATCACCGGCTTCATGGTCGGCCGGAAGGCGGAGAACGAGGGGATCGCCCGCCACGGTGCGAAGCTGGTGACAGCGGTGGCGACGACGGCGGTGCCGAAGGTGACGGTGCTGGTCGGCGGCAGCTTCGGGGCGGGGAACTACGGCATGGCCGGGCGGGCCTACCAGCCGCGGTTCCTTTGGACCTGGCCGAACTCGCGCATCTCCGTCATGGGCGGCGAGCAGGCCGCCGGCGTCCTCGCCACCGTTCGCCGCGAGGGGATCGAACGCCAGGGTGAGAGCTGGTCGGCGGAGGACGAGGCCGCCTTCAAGCAGCCCATCCTCGACATGTTCGCCGAGCAGGCCCACCCGCTCTACGCCTCCGCCCGCCTCTGGGACGACGGCATCATCGACCCGGCCCGCACCCGCGACGTGCTGGCCCTCTCCCTGATGGCCACGCTGAACGCCCCGATCGAGGAGACACGCTTCGGCGTGTTTCGGATGTGAGATCCATGGACCGCACCAACATCAACGCCACCGATGCCCCGCAACCAGTGGGCGGGTATTGCCAAGCAATAAAGCTCACCGACGCAAAAGAACTCCTGCTCATCAGTGGCCAGATCCCGGTGCGGCCCGACGGGACGCTGCCGGAGACCTTCGCCGAGCAGGCTGCGCAGACCTGGGCCAATTTGGACGCGCAGCTGCGCGCCGCCGGGACGTCCCGGGAAGACTTGGTCAAAGTCACGATCTTTCTCGGCAGCCGGGAGCATATCCCTGAATATCGCGCCGCGCGGCAGGCCTATCTCGGAGACCATACCGTCGGGCTCACCTGCATCGTCACCGGCATATTCGACGAGGCCTGGCTGCTGGAGATCGAAGCAGTGGCCGCGCGCTGATGTTCTCCAAGATCCTCATTGCCAACCGTGGAGAAATCGCCTGCCGCGTCATCCGCACTTGCCGGCGGCTGGGGGTCGCGACCGTGGCCGTCTACTCGGAGGCCGATGCCGGCGCGCTGCATGTGGAGATGGCGGATGAGGCCGTGCCGATCGGGCCGCCGCCGGTGGCTGAGAGCTACCTGAAAGGCGACGTGATCATCGCCGCGGCGAAGGCGACCGGGGCGGAGGCGATCCACCCCGGCTACGGCTTTCTGTCAGAGAACCCGGACTTCGTGGAGGCGGTGGAGGCGGCCGGCCTCACCTTCATCGGCCCCTCGGCCAGCGCCATCCGGGCCATGGGTCTGAAGGACGCCGCCAAGGCGCTGATGGAGAAGGCGGGCGTGCCCGTCGTCCCCGGCTATCACGGCGCCGAGCAGGACCCGACGTTCCTGGCCGGGGAGGCCGACCAGATCGGCTATCCCGTCCTCATCAAGGCCCGGGCCGGCGGCGGCGGCAAGGGCATGCGCCTCGTCGAGAAGGCGGAGGCGTTCGCCGACGCCCTCGCCTCGGCCCAGCGGGAGGCGACGGCAGCCTTCGGCGACCCCGCGGTGCTTATCGAGAAATTCGTAACGAGCCCGCGCCATATCGAGCTGCAGGTCTTCGGCGACGGCACCCGCGCCATCCACCTCTACGAACGCGACTGCTCCCTCCAGCGCCGCCATCAGAAGGTGATCGAGGAAGCCCCCGCCCCCGGCATGACCGCCGATGTGCGGGCCGCCATGGGCGCCGCGGCCGTCCGGGCGGCGGAGGCCATCGGCTATGCCGGGGCCGGCACCGTGGAGTTCATCGTCGACGGCTCCGGCGCCCTCCGCCCCGACGGCTTCTGGTTCATGGAGATGAATACCCGCCTGCAGGTCGAGCATCCGGTGACGGAGGCGATCACCGGCCTCGATCTCGTCGAATGGCAGCTCCGCGTCGCCTCGGGCGAGCCCCTCCCACTGGCGCAGGAAGACGTTCCGCTCCGCGGCCACGCCATGGAGGCGCGGCTCTATGCCGAGGACGTACCGCGCGGCTTTCTGCCTGCCACCGGCACCCTCAGCCATCTGAGCTTTCCTGAAGATGCCCGGATCGACAGCGGCGTGCGGGCTGGTGACACGATCAGCCCGCACTATGACCCGATGATTGCCAAGGTGATCACTCACGGCCCGACCCGGGGCGCGGCGCGGCTGGCGCTCTCCCAGGCGCTGGCCGAGACCCGGGTGGCGGGCACGGTCACGAACCTGGAGTTCCTTGGCGCCCTCACCCGCAACCCAAGCTTCGCCACCGGTGACGTCGACACGGGCCTGATCGCGCGGGATCTGGCCGCCCTGGTCCCCGAGGATCTGCCGACGGAGGCCGTGGCGCTCGCTGCCCTCGGCGTGCTCGACCTGCTCGGCGCGCCCGGGCCACTCGACGGTTTCACGCTTTGGGCCCCGCTCACCCATCGCGTCCGCCTGACCGCGGGGGAGGAGCGCCACGAGGTCGCCGTGACCCCCGAGGGGCGTGGCGCCTTCCACGTCTCCGGCGCCTTTGAGCACCGGATCACCCGGCTCGGCGGTGGGCCGGAGGCGCTGCGCCTCCGCATCGACGACCGACAGGTGACGGCCGGCGTGCTGACCGCGCCCGGTCGCGTCACCGTCTTCCTCGACGGCCGCAGCCACGTGCTCCACCCCGTCGATCCCTTCGCCGCGGCGGAGGCAGCAGCGGGTGGAGGCGACACGATCGCCGCGCCGATGCCGGGCCTGGTGAAGGCCGTTCGCGCCGCGGCGGGGGCGGAAGTGGCGGCGGGCGCGCCCCTCCTCATCCTCGAAGCGATGAAGATGGAGCACACGCTGACCGCCCCCCGCGACGCCACCATCGCGGCGGTGCACGTAGCGGAGGGGGCGCAGGTCTCCGACGGCGACGTGCTGATCGCGCTGGAGCCGGAGGATGGCTGAGCGCGTCACGCTCTTCGAGGTCGGCCCCCGCGACGGCCTGCAGAACGAGGCGCGCCAGGTGCCCACGGCGGAGAAGATCGCCCTGGTCGACCGGCTCTCCGCCGCCGGTTTCGCCAAGATCGAGGTGACGTCCTTCGTCTCGCCAAAATGGGTGCCGCAGATGGCCGACGCCGCCGCGGTGATGGCCGGCATCACCCGCGCCCCCGGCGTGACCTACGCCGCCCTCACCCCCAACCTCCGCGGTTACGAGGCGGCAAAGGCGGCCGGCGCGGACGAAGTCGCGGTCTTCGGCGCGGCCTCCGAGGGCTTTTCCAAGGCCAACATCAACGCCACGATCGCCGAGAGCCTGGAGCGCTTCGCCCCCGTCCTCGCGGCGGCGAAGGCCGACGGCATCCCGGTCCGCGGCTACATCTCCTGCGTCGTGGAGTGCCCCTATGACGGGCCGACGCCGCCCGCGAAGGTGGCGGAGGTGGCGGCCCATATGGCGGCGGCCGGATGCTACGAGATCAGCCTCGGCGACACGATCGGCCGCGGCACGCCGGAGGCCGTCGCGGCAATGCTCGACGCTGTCCTCGGCGCTGTTCCGGCAGAGCATCTCGCCGGCCATTTCCACGACACCTCCGGCCGGGCCCTTGAGAACATCCAGGTGGCGCTGGAGAAGGGCCTCCGCACCTTCGACGCGGCCGTCGGCGGGCTCGGTGGCTGCCCTTGCGCACCTGGCGCCGCGGGCAACGTGGCGACGGAGGCGGTGCTAGGGATGCTGGCGGCGGAAGGCTTCGAGACCGGCATCGACCTCGCCCAAGTCCGCGAAGCGGCCGCCTTCGCGAAGGACCTGAGGGAGGCGGCATGAGCTTCGAGACCATCCGGATCGAGACCGACGCGAGGGGCGTCGCGACGCTCACGCTCGACCGCCCCGAGCGGCACAACGCCATGTCCGCCCCGATGATCGCCGAGCTGACGGAGGCGGCCGAAACCCTCGCCGCCGACCCCGCCGTCCGGGCCGTGGTCCTGACCGGCGCCGGCGAGAGTTTTTGCGCCGGCGGCGATCTCACCTGGATGCGGGCCCAGGCCGAGACCGACCGCGCGGGCCGGCTGGCCGAGGCGCGCAAGCTCGCCATGATGCTCTACGCCCTCAATACCCTGCCGAAACCCCTGATCGGGCGGGTGAACGGCCAGGCCTATGGCGGCGGCATCGGCATGATGGCGGTCTGCGACGTGGCGGTGGGGGCCGACGGCGCACGCTTCGGCCTGACCGAAACCCGCCTCGGCCTCATCCCCGCGACGATCTCGCCCTACGTCATAGCCCGTATGGGCGAGGGCCGGGCAAGGCGCGTCTTCATGTCCGCCCGCCGCTTCGACGCGGCGGAGGCCGTGGCCCTCGGCCTCCTGGCCCGCGCCGTCCCCGAGGCCGAGCTCGACGCAGCGACGGAGGCCGAAGTCACCCCCTACCTCGCCACCGCCCCGGGCGCCGTCGCCGCGGCCAAGGCGCTCGCCCGCAGCCTCGGCCCGGTGATCGACAGTGCGGTGATCGAGGAGACCGCCCGCCGCCTCGCCGACACCTGGGAGGGCGACGAGGCGGCCGAGGGCATCGACGCCTTCCTCGGCAAACGAAAGCCCCGCTGGGCCGTCGACGGCTAGAGCCTCATGCCTCCGGCGGGGATATTTGGGCCAGCAAGAACGCCCATTTCGCATTGGTCGAAATATCCCAGGGGTGAATTCGCGAAGCGAAGAGGGGGCTGCGCCCCCTGCCGATCCCCCCGCCGATCCCCCACGTCCTCCTCGCTTGACGGAGCCCGGCAGAGTGCTAAACCAGCGCCCGCGTGGCGGAGTAGCTCAGTTGGTTAGAGCAGCGGAATCATAATCCGCGTGTCGGGGGTTCAAGTCCCTCCTCCGCTACCAGCCTTGTCACGCACAGACCGAAGATGGGCGCTCCACCCGTCGTCTGGGGTGCCCGGCGCTGTGAGATCCGGGCGTGCTGCACCGTCACGGATCGACCGCGCCGCTGCGATCTGTGTGCCCGCGATCAGGGCCGCCAGCGACGGCCGCGCCCAGGGACGTCAGCTCTGTTCCGTCTCCAGGAAGGGGGCCAGGCCCTCGCTCACCTTGAGATGAAGGTCTTTGTCGTTGCCGAAGTCGGGGTCCCGATCTTCCGCCGCGAAACTCGCCGAGACGGCCTGGCTGGCCCGCTCGATCAGGTCGGCGTCCTGCACCAGCTCGCCCACGCAGTGCCGGATCGCCTCGATCGGCGGGTCGCCGTCGCGGCCGCTGTTGAGCCAGACCATGCGGACGTAGAGAGCGCAGTGGTGGACGAGCATCGCCTGCTCGCGCGTGACGCATTTCGCGGCGATATCGGCCAGCCCCCATTCCTCGAGCCGTCGGACCTGGTGCTCGGCAACGCTGCCCGGCCGGCCGACCAGCGGCAGGTCGACGATCGGACCGTCCTCCTCCTCGAGCGCGAGTTCGGCGAGGACGTGGTGCACCGACTGAACGGCAACCGACCCCTCGCCAACGGCCGAGGCGACACGCTTGATCGAGCCGGATCGAACGTCGCCGACGGCGAAGACCCCGGGCTGGCTGGTCTCCAGGAAGAACGGCCGGCGTTCAAGCGGCCAGGTATCGGACGCGTCCATCCCCGTCAGGACGAAGCCGTTTCCATCCAGCGCGACGCAGCCGTTCAGCCACCCGGCGTTGGGCACCGCGCCGATCATCAGGAAGAGATTGGCGATCTTGCGCTCCTCCTCCTCCCCCGTCTCGATATTGCGCCACCGCACCGTGTCGAGCGCGCGTTGCCCGTCGAGTGCTACGACCTCGGTCCGGCGGTGCAGCGTGATGTCGGGCGAGGCCTCGATCCGGCTCACCAGATAGTCGGACATCGTGCTCGACAGCGTGTCCTTGCGGATCAGGAGATGGACATGGCGCGCGTGGCGCGACAGGAAGACGGCGGCCTGGCCCGCAGAGTTCCCGCCGCCCACGATGGCGATCTCGCGGCCCTCGCAATACTCGGCCTCGATGGCGGTGGCGGCATAGTGGACGCCCGCGCCCTCGAAGCTCTCGAGGTTGGGCAGGTCGAGGCGCCGATACGCCGCCCCCGACGCGATCACCACGCTTCTTGCCCGAAACGACGTGCCATCGGCCGTCGTCAGGATGTACGGTCGGACGGAGCAATCGAGCGAGACAACCCGCCGCGCCACCGCGATGACGGCCCCGAACTTCTGGGCTTGGACCTGGGCACGGCCGGCCAGCGCCTGGCCCGATATACCCGTCGGGAAGCCGAGATAATTCTCGATCTTGGAGCTGGTGCTGGCCTGTCCGCCGGGCGCGTCCTCCTCGATCACCAGGGTCGCGAGCCCTTCGGACGCCGCGTAGACCGCTGCCGCGAGGCCCGAGGGTCCGCCGCCGACGACCACGACGTCACAGGCCGAGGGGCCGATCGGCTGCTCGATCAGGCCGAGCGCCTCGGCGATCTCGAAGTTGCTCGGGCGGCCGATGGGAAGGCTGCCGGGCTTGAGCAGGGCGGGCAGAGCCAGGTCGTTGCCGGCAAGCTGGCGAACGATGCCGAGCGCCGTCGGGTTTGTGTCGGCATGGATCAGGCGGACCGGATAGCCGTTGCGCCGCAGGAAGCGCTCGATCCGCAGCGTCTCTCCGTCGTCCCGGTCGCCGAGGACGGTGACGCCGCCCTGGGTCTCTTCGATCAGGCCCATGCGCCGCAGGATGAGGGCGCGCGTCACCACCTCTCCGATATCCGGCTCGGCGGTCAGGAGGCGACGCAGGGTCAGTCGGTCGAGGCGCACGATCTCGCCGTCCTCGCCCATCCGGCCGCTGACCAGGATCTCGCGGTCGTTAAAGAGATCGAGCTCGCCGGTGAAATTGCGCGGGCCGTGGGTGGTGATCACCCGATCGCCTTCGAGCGCATGGTCGATGATCTCAATCGAGCCCGACAGGATCACGAAGCAATCAACGCTGCGATCGCCCCGGGTAAAGGTCGCCGTCCCTTTCGTCAGACGCTCGCGTTTTCCGAAGCGGGAGATGCGCTCTAACTGGTCCCTGGTGAGGCGCGGAAAGATCTGCGCCTCGCGCTCGTAGGCGCTCGCGCGGCGTTCCTCGTCGTCGTCACCGTCTACAGTTCCGGTCTCGTCGGTCATCCGCGCCTTCCCGTGCCGATTTTGCTGGCGATGTCCGCGGCGGGCCACAGGTCCGACGCTTTTCGGCCCGGCAGGACCGCTCAGGGTTCGCATACACCAAGATAGGGCCGAAGCCAAAAGGGGCCGCCACCGATCCCGCCGGGGAGCTGCGATCGGGGCGCGTCCCTCAGGCCTCGTGGCGGTTGGACCAAAGCTCCCAGGCGAAGCGGGCGCGGACGCCGATGTCGAGGAAGGGTCGCGGCGGCAGGGGAGTGGGCTCGCCGAGGCTCAGCATATCCTCGATCAGCGGGTTGTCCCGGCCGGTGGCCAGATCGGCCGCCAACAAGCCGCCGATCGTGCCCTTGGTCACGCCGACCGCGTTCTGACAGACCGCGCTCCAGACGTTCGAGGCGAGGGGGCCGAAGCCCGGGGCGCTGTTGCGGGAGAGGCAGACGAAGCCCGACCAGGTGCGCTCGATCTCAACATCGCGGAGCGCGGGAAAACGGGCGTCGAACAGGCGCTTGTGACGCCGCCCGATGGCCGCCCGCTCCGCCTCGCTCACCCGCTGCGAGGGGCAGTAGTTCAAGCCCTGCCGGAGCAGGATCCGCCGGTCGTTGGTGTAGCGCATGGTGATGCCGGCGAAGGCGTTGGCCGGCGTCAGACCCCACGGCGCCTCGACCCCGAAGGCCGCTTGCTGCGCCTCGCTCAGCGGATGGGTGAGGCTGGCATGGGCGGCCAGGTGCATGAAGCGGCCGGGGTAGAAGCCGAATTGCTCGGCAAAGCCGTTCGCGGCCAGGATCATGCGCGGCGCCCGGACGGAGCCCTGGGGCGTCGTCAGCTGCACCCCGTTGCGAAAATCCGCGGCGATGACGGGCGAGCCTTCGTAAAGCGTCACGCTGTCCGGCAGGCTGTCGGCCAGTCCCCGCACCAGCGCCGCCGGGTTCATCAGCACGGTGCCCGGTGTATAGACCGCGGCGGTGAAGTGCCGGGTGCCGAGGCGCTCGGCCAGGGCCTCGCCTTCGATCCAGTCCCAGGGCTCGCCGAGCGCCTCGAGCTCGCGCGAGAAGGGGGTGAGCACCTCGTCGACCCCGCGGGGGGAGACGGCGGCGTGGTACTTGCCATCTTCCGACCAGTCGCAGTCGATATCGTGTATCTCCACCGCGCTGCCGAGGGCCTCGATCGCGGCCCGGGCGAGGCGCATGAAGCGGATCGAGCCGTCGAGCTCCTCCAGCGAGGAGCCCACATTGTGCGGCAGGTCGATCGCGAAGCCGGAATTGCGGCCCGAGGCGTTTTCGCCCACCGCGCCGGCCTCGATCAGCGCGACGCTCTCCTCCGGGCGGTTCTCGGCCAGCCGGCGGGCGGCCGCCAACCCGGCATAGCCGGCGCCTAGGACGATCCAATCGACCGTCCGATCGCCCTGCAGCGGCGCCTGCCCTTCGCGTGGCGGGAGCATGGTCGACCAGCCGTTGGTCCGATCGTCCTTCGGCAAACGCTGGATCTGCATGCGGCGGGGCCCTGAATACCTTGACAAGCCACACCATGCAGGAGTGTATGCAAAAAGACAATGCTGTCTGGAACGCCCACGATGAGCCTTCTCTCCACCCGCGACCAGCCGGCGCGCGAGCCGCGGCTCGGGCCCGACGACTGGATCCTCGCGGCCCTCACAGCCCTGGTGGAGCAGGGCGTGGACACGGTGCAGATCGCCGCCCTGGCGCGGGACCTCGGCGTCACCCGCGGCAGCTTCTATTGGCATTTCGAGAACCGCGAGGCGCTGCTTGAGGCCTGTCTCGGCGAATGGCGGGCCCGCAATACCGGGGTGATGATCGAGGCCCTGCGTGAGGCCGCGACGCTGGAGGACGGCATCCTCGCGCTCTTCGCCATCTGGGTCGATCACAGCCGCTTCGACCCGCGGCTCGACCAGGCCGTGCGCGACTGGGCCCGCCGCTCCGATCAGGTACATCGGACGGTGGCGGCCGAGGATGACGACCGCGTGCGTGCCATCGCGGCCTTCTTCGAGCGCATGGACTACGCCCCGACGGATGCCTTCATCCGGGCCCGCGTTCTCTACTTCACCCAGGTGAGCTACTACGCCCTGGCGCTGGCCGAACCGATGGCCACCCGGCTCGGCTATCTCGAGGCCTATTTCCGCGCCTTCACCGGCCGTGAGATCGACCCCTCGGCCGCCGATGCCTTCGCCGCCATGCACCGGGACGCGGGGACATGAGCGGCGCCCGGGCCGGAGGTCGGGCCGCGCGGCGGGCATTGCGCCAGCGCGGCCGATTGTTCGATCGCGCCTGGCGGGAGTGGGTGAACCCCTTCCCCCCGGTGGAGCTGCTGAGCGCCGACCAGGTCGAGGCGATCCACGAGGGCTCGCTCAAGGTCCTGAGCGACACCGGCATCCGGGTGTTGAGCGAGGAGGCCCGCAGGCTCTACGCCGGGGCGGGCATGCATGTGGCGGACGAGATGGTCCGCTTCGATCCCGACGCAGTGCTCGCCCTGGTGGCCCAGGCGCCATCCCAGGTCCATCTGAGGGCGCGCGGCACCGACCGCGATGTCCGGATCGGCGGCCGCCAGGTGGGCGTCTGCACCACCGGCGGCACCCCCAACTTCTCCGACCTCGAAGGCGGGCGCCGGCCGGGAACTCTGGCGCTGCTCGGCGATTTCTGCCGCCTGGCCCAAAGCTTCGACGTCATTCACATCATCGGCCCGTTCGTCGAGCCCCAGGACGTGGCGCTCAACGTGCGCCATCTCGAGATGACGCGGACGGTGGTGACGCAGACCGACAAGGTGCCCTTCGTCTTCTTCCGCGGGCGCGAGGCGGTGGCCGACGCCTACGAGATCATCCGCATCGCCAACGGCCTGACGCCGGAGGAGTTCACCGCGACCCCCGTCAGCTATTCGGTGGCCAACTCCAACTCTCCGCTGCAGCTCGACCGGCTGATGTGCGCGGGGATCGTCGACGCGGCCCGGGCCGGGCAGCTGATGGTGCTGACTCCCTTCACGCTCGCAGGCGCGATGGCGCCGATCACCCTGGCCGGTGCGCTCACCCTGCAGAATGCCGAGGCGCTGGCCGGCATCGCGCTCGCCCAGATCGCCCGGCCGGGCGCGCCTGTGTGCTACGGCAGCTTCACCAGCAACGTCGACATGCGCACCGGCGCCCCCGCCTTCGGCACGCCGGAATACGTGAAGGCAGCCTTCGCCTCGGGCCAGCTCGCCCGGCGCTACGGGCTGCCGCTGCGCAGCTCCGCCGTCACCGCCTCCAACGCCCCGGACGCCCAGGCCGCTTACGAGACGCAGATGTCGCTTTGGGGCGCGATGATGGGCGGCACCAACCTGCTGCTGCATGGGGCCGGCTGGCTGGAGGGCGGGCTGACGGCCTCCGCCGAGAAGTTCATCCTCGACGTCGAGATGCTGCAGATGTTTGCCGAGCTCTTCCGCCCGCTCCCCTCCTCGGCCGAAGACATCGCGCTTGAGGCGATCGACGCGGTGGGCCCGGGCGGCCACTTCTTCGGCACGCCGCACACGCTGGCCCGCTTCGAATCGGCCTTCTACGCGCCGCTGGTCTCGGACTGGAGCAACTTCGAGACCTGGGTCGAGCGCGGCTCTGTCGATGCCACCCAGCGCGCCAATCGGATCTACCGCGAGACCGTCGACGCCTTCACCCCACCGCCGCTCGACTGCGCCCGGAGCGACGAGATCGACGCCTTCGTCGCCAAACGTGCCGAGGAGGGCGGCGCCGATCCGGTCTGACGCGCCGCGTGGGCGGTCCGCCCTGGCCGTCAGGCGCCGGTGCGGAGCGCGCCCGGGGTACGTCCGGTCGCCTGCCGGATCACCCGGCCCATATGCGCCTGATCGCTGAAGCCGGCGCGGGCCGCGACCTCGGCAAGCGGCAGGGTGGTGTCGGTGATCAGCGACAGCGCCCGCTCGATGCGCCACTGCCTCAGCAGACGCGCCGGGGAAAGGCCGGCCAGCCGCTTGGTGGCGCGGGCCAAGCGGAACCGGTCCGTCTCGAGAAAGGCCGCGATCTCCGCCACACCGATCCCGGGTTCCGCGGCATTGAGGGCGAAGCGCTTCGCCCGCGCCAACGCCGCCTCGTCGAGGTCGGGGGCATCGGCCGGCGTCTGCCCGCGGCTCAGAGCCCAGGCCAGCGAGGTCAGGATCGACCGCGCCGCCCCGTCGCTCGGCCGGCACCCGGCGGGGCCGTTCGCCAGCACCAGCGCCCGGAGCGCCTCGAGCAGCCCCGGCGCCGCCCCCTCCTCACACGGCCGCGCCCGGTGACTGGGAGGGGCGAGGCCGGCCTGCTGGCAGAGCTCCCCCATCAGGCGATCGGCAACGCTGACCGCGACCAACCGATGATGGAACCCCACCCGGTAGTCGGTGGGCGCCCGGGGCGCGGCGACGAACACCTGCCCGGGACGCGCCGCGCCGGCCCATCGCACACCGTCGAGGTCGAGGCGAACGGCGCCGCGCCCCTCTAGCAGAAGCTGGAAGTTGAAGCAGGCGAGCGGTGGATCGGGGTAGGCGCCGGCGCCCTGGCGGAGCTCGGTGATCGACAGCTCACCGTCGAGCAGTGAGGCCGTGCGCTCAACATGGCGGCTGTAGGGACCGGCGCGCAAAAACTGGGCATAGACGGTTTCGCGCATAGGTCCCCCTGGCGGCGGGCCATCGGCGGCGCGGGTTTGGAACCGATGCGCGCGCGCCGGCGTGCAAGACCCGCCGCCGCTTCCCCGCGACCATACGGGCGCTGCGACGCCAATCAAGGCGTGCCGGTCAGGCCCCGCAGCCCGACATCCCCACCCCGACCGCAGTCCGAGGAGCCCGAGATGCCCGACATGAGCGTTGCCCGCCTCGCCGTCCCCGGCGGCGCGATCCATTGCGAGACGTACGGCACGGCGGGCGGCACGTCAGGCGGTCGCCGCGCGCTGATCGGCCTGCACGGCGGCCCGGGCGCCGGCGCCGCATATCTCCGCCCCATGGCCAAGCTCGCCGATCTCTGCCCCGTCATCCTCTACGATCAGCTCGGCTGCGGGCGCTCCGACATTCCCGACGATCCCAACCTCTGGACGGTGGAGCGCTTCTGCGACGAGCTCGACGCCGTGATCGCCGCCGCCGGCCTCGACGACGCGATCCTCTACGGCCACAGCTGGGGCGGCTGGCTGGCGCTCGACTACGTCCTCACCCGGCCCGAGAAGGTGGCCGGCCTGATCCTGGCCAGCACCTCGGCGAGCGTCACCTCCTTCGTCGACGGCACCAAGGATCTGATCGAGGCCCTGCCGCCGGAGCACCGCGAGGCGATTAAGCAGCACGACGCCACGGGGGCCTACGACCACCCCGACTATCTGGCGGCGATGGAGGTGTTCTACGCCCGCCATCTCTGCCGCGCCGATCCCTGGCCCGCCGATCTGCTGGAAAGCGTCGGCAACCTGGAGACCACGCCGGTCTATCCGGCGATGAACGGGCCGAACGAGTTCACCGTCATCGGCACGCTGAAGAGCTGGGACCGATCAGCCGATTTGGGCCGGATCGCCTGCCCCACCCTGGTCTATTGCGGCGCCCATGACGAGATCGTGCCGGCCTGCACCCACGAGCTGGCCGACGCCATCCCGGGCGCCAAGGCCCTGGTGATCGAGGATGCGAGCCACAGCGCCCTGAACGAGCGACCCGAGGCGGTGATGCCCCATCTGCGGGCGTTTCTGCAGGCGGCGCTCTGATCTGCGCTCCAGACGCCCCGACCGCTACGCCAGCCCGCGAATGACCCGCAGCACCTGATTGCGGAACCAGATATGGGCCGGATCGTCCTGTCGTCGCGGGTGCCAGAACAGATCGACGGTGAACTCGGGCGAGGGGAAGGGCAGCTCACTGGCCGTCAGCGCACCCTCGTAGAGCCGCGCGATGCGTCGGGGCAGGACGCAGGCATAGTTGGACGAGGCGACGAGCGCCGGCGCGAGCAGGAAGCTGGCAACGGAGCAGGCGACCCGGCGCCGGCGCTGCAGCCCCGCCAGCGCCTTGTCGATCGCCCCCTCGAAGCCGCCACCCTGGGGTGAGACGAGCAGATGATCGGCGGCACAGAGCCCGTCGAGCGAGCCCATCGCCGCCGCCTCCGGATGGTCCTTGCGCACCACGGTCACGAAGCTCTCCGCCAATCCGGCCCGGGTGCGCGCCTCCGGCGGCCGGATGCCGGTCGCTAGGGCGAGATCGGCGCGGGTGCTCTCGAGGCTCGGCCAGACCTCGGCGGCGGCGGACGGCAGAAAGGCCAGGCGCGCGCCCGGCGCCTCCTCGGCCAGCAGGGCCAGCAGCCCAGGCCCGATGACGGCATGGGCATAGTCGGTGGCGAGCAGGGCAAAGGTCTCCCGCGTCGCGCCAGGATCGAAGGGTCGGCCGGCTTTGACCAACCCCTCCATCCCGCGCAGCAGCGCATGCAGATCGGGCTGCAGATCCAGCGCCCGGGGCGTCGGCACCATGCGGCGGCCGGAGGGCACCAGCAGGCTGTCGCCGAAGAGCGTGCGCAGCCGCGCCAGCTGCGCCGACATCGCGGGCTGGCTGACGCCGATGCGGGCGGCCGCCTCGGTGACGCTGCAGGTGTCGAGCAGCGCGTCGAGCGCCAGCAGCAAGCCGATATCGCTCTGCTTCAGATCCATTCAGATTATGCCTGAAATAAATTCCATTAATTTGAATGATTAACGAGCTACCGCCAGATCTCAAGTGACAACGTGAGGAGCACGCCATGAAGATCGGGATCATCGGATATGGTGGAATGGCATCGGCCCTGGCCGGCCAGTGGGTCGGCAGCCACGAGGTGATGCTGTCCGGACGCACCCGGGAGAAGGTGGAGGCAGCCGCCCGGGAGGTCGGCGCCACACCCGGGACACCGCGAGACGCGGCTGCCTTCGGCGATGTCGTCGTCCTGGCCACGCCGGGAAGCGCGGTGTTCGACGCGATCGAAGAAGCCGGCGGCGCGGCGGCCTTCGCCGGCAAGACCGTCGTCGACATCAACAACCCCATCGACGTGACGACCTTCACCACCACCCGCACCGACGGCCGGTCGCTCACTGAAGCCATCGCCGATGCGCTGCCAGGCGCTCATGTCGGCAAGGCCTTCAACATGGCCCAGGTCGCGGTCTGGAAGGACCCCGACAAGACCTATGACGGCCGCCAGATGGTGACGCTCTACACCGCCGACGATGCAGCGGACGCCCATCTTGCAGAGCTGATCCGGGACGTCGGCGCCGATCCCGTGCGGCTGGGCGACAACTCCCGCGCCTATCAGTTGGAGGCGGCGGCCGCGATGGTCATCCGCTTCCTGTTTGCCGGTGGCGCGCCGCACACGATCCTGAACCTGATCCGGCCTGAGGCCAAACCGATCCGCTGAGACGAGGGCACTATGAGCAAGTTTGCAGGCAAGACCGTCGTCGTCGTGGGCGGCGGCTCCGGCATCGGCCGCGCGGTCGCCAGCGCGGCGGCGGCCGAGGGCGCGGAGGTCATCCTGTCGAGCCGCAATGCGGAGAAGCTGCGACAGGCGGCCGGCGATATCCCAGGGGCGCAAGTCCAACCCCTCGACATGACAGACGGGGCCAGCCGGGCGGGTTGGGCCGAGGCCCTGCCGGAGATCGACCACCTGGTGATCTCAGCCTCCTCCGCCGCCCACGGTCCCTTCGCCACGCTGGAGGAGGCGCCGCTTCGGGCCATGTTCGATGCGAAGTTCTTCGGCCCCTACCTCACGGCCAAGGCAGCGCTGCCCAAGCTGGCGACGGGCGGCTCGATCACCCTGTTCTCCGGTGTACTCTCGCGCCGCCCGGGCATGAACTGTTCCGGCCTCGGCGCGGTGAACGGTGCGGTGGAGAGCCTGACCTACGCCCTAGCGCTGGAGCTCGGGCCCGACCTGCGGGTGAACTGCCTGTCGCCCGGCATGATCCGCTCCGACGCCTATGCCGGGATGGAGGCCGACGCGCGGGAGACGATGTACGAGGCAACGGGCGAAAGCCTGCCCGTCGGCCGGGTCGGCACGGTGGAGGAGGCGGCGGAGGCCGCGCTGATGCTGATGTCCAACAGCTACACCACCGGCATCGTGCTGGACGTCGACGGCGGCCACATGATCCGGCAATACGCCGCCCGATAGGATGGACCGGCCATGACCATCGAGTACATCCGCTATTCCGTCCCCGAGGGTGAGCGCGCCGCCTTCATCGAGGCTTACCGCGCCGCCAAGGCGCCCCTTCTGTCCTCGCCCCACGCCCTCTCCTTCGAGATCAGTCAGTGCGACGAGGATCCGGGCGCTTTCATCCTGCGTATCGAATGGACGTCGGCCGCAGATCATATAGAGAAGTTTCGCGGCAGCGCCGAGTTCCGGGCGTTCTTCGCCCATATCAAACCCTATGTCGGCGCGATCACCGAGATGCGCCACTACACCCGCCTCGACGCCGGCTAGGCGCCTATCGCAGGGCGTGTATTTGCGGGGTGAGCGCCCTGGAGGCCTCCTGTCGGATGTATTTGGTCAAGTGCTCAGCCAGAGCCTCAACCCTACCGGGCCGGGCGCCACCGCTTGGAAAGCAGATGTGCACCGGGATCGAGGGGATGGTGTGGTCGGGGAGGCCGATCACCACGTCGCCAGAGGCGATCGCATCGGCGACGAGATAGCTGGGGAGGGGCGAGATGCCGGCGCCGGAGATCACCAGCCGCGCCGCATCCTCGATTGAATCGACCATCAGGCGCGCCCCCTCCGGCGCATGCGCGCGCACCTCACCGTCTCCCTCGAGCTGCCAGCGATAGAGCCGGCGCGTCCCCGGCACCCGGAAACCCACCGCCGGCAACTTAGCGATCGCCGAAAGCGTAGCGGGTGGCGGCCGGTCGCCGAGCAGGGAGGCCGGGATCGCCAGCACGACGTCGATGTCGGCCAGCTTGCGGGAGATCAGCGAGCT
Source organism: Pseudomonadota bacterium (assembly GCA_039180875.1). Taxonomy (GTDB): domain Bacteria; phylum Pseudomonadota; class Alphaproteobacteria; order Rhodobacterales; family Rhodobacteraceae; genus JBCDCY01. Next base: position 417,564 of record JBCDCY010000001.1, read on the forward strand.
GTCCGGCAACTCTCCGATCCGGATGGTGAAATCCAGGCCCGCCGCCACCAGATCGTCCAGGTCGTCGGTGATCGAGAGGTCGATCCTGACCTCTGGATAGGCGCGGCCGAAGCTCGGCAAGGCTGGCAGCACGAAGCGCCGCCCGAAGGCCTGGCTGACGGAAAAGCTCACCGTGCCGCGATAGGCGCTCTTGGCCGCGGCGGCCTCTAGCAGCGCCGAGCGAAGCGTGGCCAGCGTCGGTCCCGCCGCCTGGAGCAGGGCCTGCCCCTCCTCCGTCAGGGCAACGCTGCGGGTGGTGCGCTGGAAGAGCTTGGCCCCGACACGGCTTTCCAGCTGCTGGACAAGGCGGCTGACCGCGGCCCGCGGCAGGTCCAGCTGCCGCCCGGCCGCGGCGAAACTGCCGAGGACGGCGACCCGGTCGAAACAGATCAGTGTTCGCAGATCCAGATGATCGATTGTCTCGATTTTCATGACAGAATGGCAGCATATTGCGAGCTTTTTCGCAACAGAATGCCCGGGCACTCTAAGTGGCAGGTGCGCCAGGACTGCGGCCAGGAGGACAGAGATATGAAAATCGGGGTACTCGGAACCGGCATGGTGGGCCGGGCGCTCGCCAGCAAGCTCGCATCGCTGGGGCACGAGGTGATGATGGGCGCGCGGGCCCGCGGCAACGAAAAGGCGTCTGCGTGGGCCACGGAGAACAAGGGCCAGGTCGGCAGCTTCGCCGATGCCGGCGCGTTCGGCGAGTTGGTCGTCGTCGCCACCCTGGGCTCCGCCACCCTCGGGGCTGCTTTGGCCGCCGGAGAGGACAATCTGGCAGGCAAGGTGCTGCTCGACGTCACCAACCCGCTCGACATGTCGGCAGGCTTTCCGCCCACGCTGCTGCCGGATCTGATCAACACCACGTCCCTCGGCGAAGCGCTGCAAAACGCCCTGCCCCGGTCCCACGTGGTCAAGGCGCTCAACACCATGAACTGCGAGGTGATGGTCGCACCGGGCCGCATCGCAGGGGACCACGATGTCTTCTACTGCGGCAACGACACCGCCGCGAAGACGATGGTCGCCGACCTTCTGAAAAGCTTCGGATGGGAGGCGCCGATCGACCTTGGCGGCATCGAAGCGGCCCGCGGCACCGAAGGGTTGATGACGTTCTGGCTCCGCATGTACGGCGTCGTCGGCAACGCTGATTTCAACTACAAGATCGTTCGCGCCGACGCCTGACCCGTCCCTCGCGCCGGGCGGACGGCGCGCGCCTAGTGCAGGCTCAACAGCACCTCGATATCGCGCTGGGTGAGGCGCTGTAGGAGGGCCTTCTCCTCCACCAGCAGCGACTCGTCGTCGTCGATGCGCGTCTTCAGGACCGACGCAATCTCGGTGGTCGGGCGGTAGTAGAAGTCGACGTCCGATCGGCTGAGCTCGTCGACAAGCCGCTGCAGCAGCTTCTTCTGCTTCTCGGCGTCCAGGTCTGTTCGCTTTTCTCTCAGCATCGCTGGGGTGGCTCATCCATTTGACCACCCGGAACTTAGGGCGCGCGGCGCATTCGCCAACCGAACTGGCAGAGGTGCGTCGGACTTGGGCCCATTGGATGACGGACCACGCCCCTATCGCGCCCGGGCGGCGGAGAGCCTAGGATAGCGGTCCGCCGAGGCTGCCGGGGACCGCACGATGACGAAGGCAAACGCTCCGGGCCGATCCGACGCCTGCCTTGGAGAGGCGTCGTGAGCCGCCCCCTCTCCACCATCGGCTATGAGAGCGCGACCCTGCCGGAGGTGATCGCGACGCTCCAGGCCGCGGGCGTCGAGATCGTGGTGGACGTCCGCGCCGTCGCCTCCTCCCGCCGGGCCGGGTTCTCCAAGACGATCCTGCGCACCACGCTGGAGGAGGCAGGCATCCAGTACGAACATCTGCGCTCCCTCGGCACGCCGAAACCGGGGCGGGAGGCCGCCCGCAAGGGCCGTATCGCGGAGATGGAGGCGATCTACGCCCAGCACATGCAGACGCCGGAGGCGCAGGACGGTCTGGCCCGCGCCGTCGCCATCGCCCGCGACCGGCACGCGGCGCTGCTCTGCTACGAAGCCGCCGCCGCCGGCTGCCATCGCCGGCTGGTGGCCGGGATGATCCGGGCGGAGACAGGCTGCGACGTGCACGATCTCTAGCGCGGGCGGCTCTACTACAGATCGCGGCGCTTCCGCATCGACAACAGCGCCGCGTCCCCCCACCATCGCCAGCCACGTGAGACCGAAACAGGGGGCAGTCGTGCAGACGCGGAAACTCGGAAGGAACGGGCCGGAGATCGGCGCCGTCGGCTACGGCGCTATGTCGTTCTCCGACATGTACGGCCCGACGAACGAGGCGGCGAGCCACGCGATCCTCGACGCCTGCCGCGAGCTCGGCGTGACCCACCTCGACACATCCAACGTCTACGGCATGGGCAAGTCGGAGCGGGCGATCGGCAGCTACCTCAAGGCCAAACCGGCGGCGCGCGACAGCTTCGTGATCGCCACCAAGGCATCGATCACCCGCGACGCCGAGGGCAGGCGCAGCTTCGACAACTCCGCCGAACATCTGGAGGCGGAGCTCGATGCGTCGCTCGAGCGGCTCGGGCTGGACTGCGTCGATCTCTTCTACGCCCACCGCCGCGACCCGCGCCTGACGCCGGAGGAGACGGCGGCGAACCTCGGCCGGCTGGTCGAGAAGGGCAAGACCCGGGCGATCGGGTTGTCGGAGGTCGCACCCTCGACCCTGCGGCGGGCCCACGCGGTCTTTCCCATCGCGGCGGTCCAGTCGGAATACTCGCTCTCCACCCGTTTTCCCGATCTCGGGCTGGTGCAGACCTGCGCCGAGCTCGGCGCCGCCTTCGTCGCCTTCTCGCCGGTCGGGCGTTCGCTGCTCACCGACAATCCGATCCCGGCCGAGAGGATCGTTGAGTTGCCGTTCCTGGCCGGCAACCCGCGCTTTACGGAGCCGAACCTGGGCGAGAATCTGCGGCTCACCGACGGCTTGCGCGCCCTCGCGGCGGAGATGGGGACATCGACCGCAGCGCTCGCCATCGCCTGGCTGCTCGGCCGCGGGGACCACGTCATCCCGATCCCCGGCACCCGGTCGGTGGTGCATTTCCGCGAATGCGTCGCCGGCGCATCGTTGCCGCTGTCGGAGGAGGATCTCGGGCGGATCGAGGCGATCCTGCCGGTCGGCTGGGCCCACGGGGACCGCTACTCCGAGGCCCAATGGATCGGGCCAGAGCGCTATTGCTGAGGCTCAGCGGAGGCCGGAGCGGCGCTCAACGCCTCGCCCGGGAGACCGGACGGCGCCCGGGGCCTCGGCTGCGTCCTCAGCGCTCAGCGTCCGAGAGCAGAAATCCAGCCGTGCACGCGATCACCTGGTCGAGCAGCGCCGGCGCGCGCAGGGCACCGAGGTCGTGGCCCGCGTCCAGATCTAGGATCAGGGTCTCGGCGCTGCGGCCCGCCTGGATCTGCCGCGCAAGCGCCGCGCCGTCGACGACAAGGGGATCGCGCTGGCCGGTGACGATCAGCAGCGGCGCGGTCACCCGGGCCGCGTCGGCGATCGGCTCGGCCGCGATGATCTCGGCAAAGAAACCGGGCCGCAGCCGGGTTCCCTCGACGATCGCCGGATCGGCGCCCTGGTCGTGGCGACCGGCACCATCGAGGATCGTCTCGCGCCCGAAGATCTTGGCGTAGGTGGTCATCGGATCCATCACCGGGTTCCACAATGCCAGCCGGTCGAACGGATCCTCCGCCGCCGCCGCGCGAAGCGCCACCAGCCCGCCCTGGCTGTAGCCGAGAACGCCGAGCGGTGCGTCCGGGGCATCCACCGTCTCCCGCAGAGCCTCCGCCGCCCGGACCGCGTCGCGTGCCTGGCCGGAAAACCTGGTGTCGGCCCAGTCGCCGTCGCTCTGCCCAGAGCCGATGAAGTCGATGCGCAGGCTGGCGATGCCGCGCTCGGCGAAGGCCCGGGCGGTGCGGGCGAACATGCCCTCGCCGCCCGCCACCGGGATCTCGTTGCGGGCCCCGGTATAGCCGTGCAGCATCAGCACCAGGGCGGCGGGCCGGCCGTCCAACGGGCCGGCCAAGGTGGCGGAGATCCGGCCGTCGGGCGTGTCGATGCTTAGCGCCTGCTCTTCGCCGGCGACGCCGCGGATCGGCGCCGGGAAGCAGGCGTCGAAGGCATCGCCCCGAACGGGCGAGGCCGCCAGCAATGCGATCGCCAGCCCAGCCGCCCAGCGCATCACGGTACCGTCGCTGCCCATCGCCATGTATCCCCGTTCGCCTGCTCGCCGCTCAGCCGTGCCTAGCAGACATCCCGCAGATCCGCGAAGTCGCAATGAGCGGCGGGGCCTATCCACACCTAAGCGAGGTCTTGACCAGCGGTCTCGGCGCTCTCCCGCAGCAATTCCTCGAACCGGTCGAGGGCGGCGGATCGATCCTCGTTGAGCCTGAAATAGCCGATGGCCAGGGCCACGTTTCGGCTCCACGGCACCAGCGCCAGCTCGCCGCGCAGCTCAGGGTCGAGCGCGATCGGATCGGCGAAGGTGAAGCCCAGGCCGGCGGCCACCAGGCGATAGGCGTTGGTGCCGGTGGAGACCTCGATGCGCGGCGCGGGCGCGGGGCCCGAAACGCCAAGCTCTGCGTCGATGGTCCGCCGGACGGCCGTGGTCTCGTCGAGCGCGATGTAAGGCGTTCGGCCGAGATCCTGGAGCGACAGGGACCGCGCCCCAGCCAACGGATGAGATCTCGGCAACACGATACCGAGGCGCGGGTTGGCCAGCGGCAGGGCCACCCGATCGCCGAGGGAGAGCGGCAGGGCCGCGACCGCGAAGTCGTAGCGTCCCGCCATGACGCGGCGCGCAAGCTCCCGCCGGGGCGCGGTCTCCAGCCGCACCGATGGCCCCGGCATGGTCTCGGCGAACCGCCTGATCGCCGGCACCACGAGGCCACCGGCAAGCCGCGAATGGCAGATCACCCGTAGCACCGACGCATTCGCCACACCGGCCGCAACCTCGGGCAGCGCGCTGATCTGCGCTAGGATGCGCAGCGCCTCAGGGTAGAGCGCCTCCGCCGCCTCGGTGGGAATGAGCTGGCGCTTCTCCCGCAGAAAGAGCGGCGCGCCGACGGCAGTCTCCAGCAGCGACAGCAGGCGGGAGGCCGCGGATTGGCTGAGGTTCAACCGCGCCGCCGCCTCCGTCAGTGTCCCGTCGTCCATGATACCGGCGAAGACCTTGAGGGCGCGGAGATTCATCATTCCACCTTTTCGAATTATCTATCGAATAATTGCGTTATTCAGATGTTTTGGAAAGCCGTAGTCTCGCAAAAACAAGCAAAAAAATGCGCCCTGGGGAGGAGACAGATGCACAGACGAACGCTCATCTCAGGCGTCGCGGCGACCGTCCTGCTGGCGGCCGGCCCGGCGGTTGCCGATTGGTCACCCGACCGACCCGTCAACGTCATCCTGCCGTATTCCGCCGGGGGTGGCACCGATGCCTTCGCCCGCGCCGTCGCCGCGGCGGCGGAAGCCGATGGGCTGCTCGATGTACCGCTCGTCGTTAATAACAGGCCGGGGGCCGGCGGGATCACCGGGGCGACGGAGGCCGCGGGGGCGCGGCCCAATGGCCAGACCATCATGATCACCTCGGCCGGCTCGTTCCTGCTCACCTCGATGCTGCGCGACACGCCGGTCAACCCTCTCGACGATTTTGAGATCGTGGCCCAGATCGGCGATCTCGACCCGGCGATCCTGGTGCCGGCGGCAAGCCCCTATGCCAGCCTGGCCGAGCTCGTCGCGGCGCTGGAGGCGGATCCCGGTGGCCTGCGCTGGGCCCATAACGGCGTCGGCGGGGCGCACAACGTGGCCGGCCAGAGCTTTCTGAACGCCAACGGGCTCGCGGCGACCGGCGTGCCCTTCAAGGGCGGCGGCCCGACCCGGGCGGCGGTGATCGGCGCCCAGGTGGACTTCGCAGTCGTCGGCATTCAGCAGGCCGCGGGGTTCGAGAGCGAGCTTCGCGTGCTCGGCCTCTTGGCCCCGGTGCGCGACGGCATCGCAGCGGAGGTCCCGACGGTAGCCGAGCAGGGCTTCGCCTATGTCGAGGTCTCCTCGCCCATCGTCGTCTTCGCACCGCAAGGTACCGATGCCGCTGCCGTCGAGGACATGCAGGCATTGTTCGAGCAGATCGCCGGATCGGAGGCCTTCGCCGCGGCGATGGAGGAGCGCGGGAACGTCCCCGAGTTTCTGGCCGGCGATGCAGCGCGAGCCCGGCTTACCGCGATGCGGGACGCGACGCGGGGGGTGATAGAAAGCCTCAGGAACTGACGCGGCCCGGAGGCGCCGGAATGACCGAGCCCATCGGCGAGAAGCTCCTCGGCACCATCGTCGCGATGACCGGCCTCGGCGCCATCGGCGCCGCGCTCACCATAGGATCGGGGATGGAGGCCTGGGGCGCCCGGACCTTTCCAATCCTCGGGGGCGGAGCCATGGTGCTGGCTGGCATCGCCGTTGCACGCGAACCGAGCGGTGCTGCAAGGGCCGCCTCAGCCACGGATGGCGGGCTCCGAGCGCTCTGGCTCGTTCTGCTGTCCGCCCTCTATGTCCTGGCCCTCGGGCGCATCGGCTTTCTCGCCGCCACGGCGCTCACAGCCCCGCTGGCCTTCGCGCTGTTCGGCGTGCGCGCTCCCCGCACTCTGCTGCTCGCCGCCATCCTCTGCCCGCTTGCGCTGCATCTCTTCTTTTTCAGGCTGCTCGGGGTCTTTCCGCCATACAGCGCCTGGTTCGACCTCGCCGACCTGCTGCCGCTCTGACGATGGAGATCGCGACCGGCCTTGCCACCGTCCTGACCTCGCCGGCGCTGCTCGGCTGGATCGTGCTGGCCGCGGTCGTCGGCATGGTGGTGGGCGCGATCCCAGGCCTGACCGCGTCGGCCGCTATCGCCATGCTGCTGCCGCTCACCTTCGGGATGGAGCCGTTGGCGGCCCTGGCGTTCCTCTACGTGATAGGCAAATCCGGGCGCTACGGCGGATCGATCGCCGCGATCCTGTTCAACACCCCTGGCACCGCAGCCAGCGCCGCGACGCAGATCGACGGCTATCCGCTGGCCCGCCAGGGCAAGGCCGGAAAGGCGATGAAGGTCGCCACGCTCTCATCAGTCCTCGGGGATTTCACCGGCGACCTTCTGCTGATCCTCTTCGTCGGCGGCATTGCCTGGGTGGCACTGCGGCTCGGCCCGCCCGAACTTTTCGGCATCTACCTCGCCGCCTTCGTCGTCATCGGATCGGTGATCGGCGAAAGTCCGGCGCGCGGAATCGCCTCGGCCGCCTTCGGAGTGCTGCTGGCCACCGTCGGCTTCGATCCGATCAGCGGAACGCCGCGGCTGACCTTCGGCCTCTACGAGCTGACCGCGGGCTTCCATCTCGTCCCTCTGATGATCGGTATGTTCGTGATCGGCGAGGTGCTGACCCAGGTCGCCCATCCCGCGCCGGCATCGGCGTTGCGCGCCACCGGGACCGATCGCGATCGGTTGAGCTGGACCGAGTACCGACCCTGCCTGCCGCACGTCGCACGCTCCTCCCTGATTGGCGCCTTCATCGGCATGCTGCCCGGGCTCGGCAGTGCCATCGCTGCCTTCGTGGCCTATGGCGAGGGCAAGCGGCGGGCTCGGAACGGTGCGGACTGGGGGCGCGGCGCGCTGGAGGGTGTCGCCGCGCCGGAGGCCGCCAACAACGCCGTGTCAGGTCCGTCGATGGCCCCGCTCCTCACCCTCGGCATCCCGGGCTCGACCATCGGCGCCATCCTGGTCGGCGTCTTTCTGATCCATGGGATCCAGATCGGCCCGACGCTGTTCCTGACCAATCGGGATCTGGTCTACGCCCTCTTCGCCAGCGGCCTGGTCGGCATCGCCGCCTACGGGCTGATCGGCTATTTCGGCGCGGCCTCCGTCGGGCGGCTCATCAGCCGGCTGCCGGCGCGGATGCTCTACCCGGTGGTCTTGCTGCTGGCCATCGGCGCCGCCTATGCCACGCGCGGCAACATGTTCGACGTCTGGGTGGCCCTCGGCGCCGGGGTGCTCGGCTATGGCATGCGCCGCGCGCGGCTGAACCCGGCGGCTTTCGTGATCGCCTTCGTTCTGACGGCGGGGGCCGAGCAGGCGCTTCGCCAATCGCTTCTGCTGTCGGAGGCCGGCTGGCTGATTTTCTTGCAGCGGCCTGTGGCGCTCGGCTTTCTTCTGCTCGCGGCGCTGGTGCTTTGGCTCCGGGTGCGGCGCGTGCGGCGGGCCCGGCAAGGGGCCGCGGAGGCCGCGGTATGAGCCTGCCGCTCGACGGCATACGGGTGATCGACTTCACCCACGTGCTGGCCGGTCCGGCCTGCGCCTACCACCTCGCGCTGCTCGGCGCCGAGGTCATCAAGCTCGAAAAGCCTGGGCGCGGCGACGCCATGCGCCATCGGAGCGGCACCGATCCCGAGCGTGCCGCCCAGGGCATGTCGACGGCCTACCTCACCCAGGCCGCCGGCAAGCGTTCGATCACCCTCGATCTCGAGCGCGACGGCGATCGACGCATCTTGTTCGATCTGCTCGACGACACCGATGTGCTGGTGGAGAACCATCGCCCGAGCACTCTCCGCCGGCTCGGGTTGGTCGACCTGACAGAGCGCTTCCCGCGCCTGATCCACTGCGCGATGACGGGCTATGGTCGTGGGCACCGGCACGCCGATGCGCCTGCCTATGACGTGAACATCCAGGCAGCATCGGGCCTGATGGCATTGACCGGGACCGAGACCTCCGGCCCGATGCGTGTGGGCGCGCCGGTGATCGACTACGCCACCGCCCTCGCCGCCGGTTTCGGTATATGTGCGGCGCTGGTGGAGCGGGCGCGGACCGGCCGCGGCCGCTTCGTCGATGTGGCGATGATGGACGTGGCCTTCACGTTGATGTCCTCGACCATCGTCGACCATGCGCTGACCGGCAACCTCCCCCAGCGCCGCGGCAACGCGGCCAACAGCAGATCGCCGTCATCAGGGGTTTTTCGCTGCAAGTCCGGCGCGCTGAGCCTTGGCGTCAATGAGGAGGCGCAGTTCGCCCGGTTGGCCACCGCCCTTGCTTGCGACGACTGGCTGACCGACCCGAGATTTTGCTCGGCCGTGGCGCGGGGCGCCCATGGCGCGGCCCTCGGGCAGGAGATCGAGGCGGCGCTCGCGGACCGCAGCGCCGAGGCGTGGGAGGCGCTGTTGCTCGCCGCCGGGGTACCGGCCGCGCGCCTTCGCGAGGTGCCGGACGCGATCGCGGAAGGCGCCGCCAACGGCCGCGCGTTCCTAGCCGGACCCGCCGAAAACCCGACGCCCCGGGGCCCGTTCCGGATCTGCGACACGCCGGCGACGCTCTCGCCCCCCGAAACGCTCGGGCAGTCGAACGCAACGATCCTCGGCAACCGCAGCTGACGGCCCGGCGGCGCGCAGTGGGTGCCGCCGCCAATCCAAAACGCGGCGACCCGTCCGGTTGATCTTCCGCGCGTCGCGCCGGACGCCGCCTCGATGGCTGTCCTCGATCACAGTCCCGGGCGCGATCTGCGCGACCGCGATATCGAGCGGGCGGCGGCCGCGCTTTCCGCCAGCGTCAACCCCGGTCAGACTGAGACCGCCCCGCCGGACGCAGCGTTGATGCAGGGAACCGTGCTGGTCGAGCGGGTAGCGAAGGACCTATTCGCACCGGACTGGCCCTGCGCTACGTCGCTGATGTGTCTCTGGAACAGGAGCTTGAGGATCTGGTCCAGGTCAGCACGCTGATCTCCGGCACCGCACGGCCGATCCAGATCGAGGGCCTGCCGCCGGCCTCCGTCAAGCGCAACCAGACGCTTGTGCTCTCGGCGGCGGCTGGAGATCGTCCGGGGGCTGCTGCGGGAGACCGAACTCTCCATCGAAAGCGTCGGCAATGGGATCGGCTTCACCAACGCCGGCGCCTTCGCCACCGCCTATCGCCGCCGCTTCGGCCATCCGCCGCGGGCGGAGCGGGGCCACGGCGCCGCGTAAATTTCGTTGCAACGAAGCATTGCTTCGCCGCGCGAAAGTTGAGTGGATCAATCAAAATTAGGCTCCCCCCGATCCGTCGTGGTGGGGGCGATCGTGGCAAGATGTCTCCGACTTTCATCCGTTCTGCTGTCCGTTACCGCGCTGGGGCTTCCGGCGGCAGCGCAGGAGGCCGGCCCGTTCATCGGCGACGGGCCGATGGAATTGGACGAGATCACCATCACGGCGCGATTGCGGGAGGAGCCGCTCTTCACCGCGCCGGTCTCGGCATCGGTGGTGGCGGGCGAGGATCTCGACGCGAGCCTCATCGAGTGGGTGTTCGGCCTCTCCTACTTCCGCTCCGATTTCGACCAGGACCGGGTGCAGTCGAGCAGCTTCTTCGGCTCCCTGAGCGGCACCTACGCGACGGAGATCGACAGCGAGACCTTGGCGGTGTTCGGCGACGCCTCTGTCCCCGTGAGGGAGCGGCTGACGCTCTCGGGCGGCTTCCGTGTGACGCTCGACGATCAGGAAATCGACAGCACCTATACCTCTAACGGCTTACCCGGAACCGTGCCGACCTTCAGCCAGCAAGACAGCTTCAACGACCTCTATGTGACCGGCCGGTTTGCCGTCGACTACGCCTGGACTGAGAAAATCGTCGGCTTCGCGTCCGTTGCCCGCGGCTATGCCTCAGGCGGATTCGAGCGCTTCACCACCAACGCCGCATCCGGAATCGACACGCCGCCGTTCTGCCGAGCACCTCCTGGACGTTCGAGCTCGGCGCCCGGGCGCGGCTGTTCGACGATCGCCGGGCGGGCGACGTTGGCCAGGATCGTGGCGGAATTCGCGGCGGTGCATGCGCAGGTCGAGATCGGGGTGCACTGCGCGCTCGGCATCGGGTTCGATGCAGCGCTCGCCGCCGGCAGCCTCGACCTTGCCGTCTTCGAGGTGCCGGCTCCTGGGGCGGACCAGGAAGTGCTGCGTGAGGACGCCCTGATCTGGCTCGGTCGCGCGGACCGGGCGTTCGCGCCTGACGAACCGCTCCCCGTCGCGCTCTCAAGCCTGGAAGCGGCCGGCCGGCGCTTTCAGGTCGTCTTCACCAGCGAAAGCAGCGTCGGCGTCCGCGCAGCCGTCGATGCGGGCATCGCCGTCGGCCTGCTCAGCGCCGCCGAAGACCCCGCCGGTCTGGCGCCCGTGGCGGGGCTGGAGGCACGGCACCCGACCTGCCTCGTGCTGCAACACGGCCCCAGCGGTACCGGCCCCGCCTGCGATGCGATGTGCGACGCCATCCGCCGCGCCTTCCTGTGCTGAGCGTGCGCCTGCAGCCCGGCCGCCGCTCTCAGACCGCGATGACGGGGCAAAGCTCTTCAGCGCACCATTGGTGGAAGGTCGTCGGCGTTTCGCGGCGCGTCGCCGTGGCGGTCATCGTGTCCATCCCCTCGTTCTTGGCGATCAGCATCTCGACGTAGGAGTGGGCCATGCCCTCGCTCACCCCCATCGACAGCATCATCGCCTTGAACTCCGCCATCGCCATCTCCTGGAAGCGCACCGGCCGGGCGAGCACGTCCGAGAGGATCGCGGCCATCTCCTCGAACGACAGATCCTCGGGGCCGTGGAGCGGGATCTCCGCCACGCCCTGCCAGTCGGGGATCATCAGGAGCCGCGCGGCGACGGCGGCGACGTCCGCCTTCGCGACATGGGGCAGCTTCAGGTCCGCGGGCGTGGGTTGGTAGAACGCCCCCACCTCGCGGATCGGCTCGGCCTGGCGCAACAGGTTGTCCATCAGCGAGGCGCAGGTCAGCGCGCGGTAGTTCACCCCCGTCGCGCCGATCATGTCGTCCATCTGCAGGCTCGCCGTGACATGGCCCGCCGGCTTCGGCCAACCGCGGCCGAGGGCGGAGATCCCGACGACATGGCCGACGCTGGAGGACGGCAGCGCGTCGCAAAAGGCGCGGGAGAACCCGACATAGGCCGCCTCGACGCTCACGCTCTGCGGCGCGCCCGGCGGCAGCCAAAACACGCTCTCGACGCCCAAAAGGGCGCGGTCGATGACGTCGCGATCGGCGTGGGAGCCCGCGACGATCTCGGCCCACCGATCCAACCCCTCCGGCAGACGCGCGGGGTCGCGGGCGATCACCCGGACAGTGGCGCCGGCGTCCAGCACCCGGTCGAGGACCCTTGCGCCGATATCGCCCGTGGGCGTGGTGATGAGGATCACGGTGTGTCTCCTTGCTGCGGTCGAAGGAGATCTACAGCGCTGCATCGAACGCTCTATGTTCTAGAGTTCATGAAACTATCTCAATCGTTCGAGAGACCATCCATGGACCCGTTGTCCGACATCGTCTCCCTGCTGCGTCCACATGACTGCGTGGCGGCCGGACTGGATGCGGGCGGCGACTGGTCGATCCGCTTTGACCGCCATGCCGGATTGAAGTGCAATGCGGTACTGAAAGGCACCTGCTGGCTTCGCGTCGAGGGCGCGGCGGAGCCCCGGCGGCTGACAGCCGGGGACTGCGTCATCCTGCCGAAAGGGCGGCCCTTCCTGCTCTCCTCACGGCCGGCGCGGTTCAGCGAGGACGCGGAGGCGATCTATGCCCCGATCCCCCATGGCGGCACGGCGGTCTATGGCGGCGGCGGTGATTTCTTCATGACCGGCAGCCGCTTTCTGCTGTCGGGCGCGGCGGCCGACATCCTGCTCCGTGCGCTGCCGCTGGTCGTGGTGGTGCGCCCCGGAGCGGAGCGGGAGGCAGTGCAATGGTCGCTGCATCGGATCGCCGAAGAGCTGCGCGAACCTCGCCCGGGCGCGGCCCTCTCCATCGCGCATCTCTCCCATTTCGTGCTGGTGCAGGCGATGCGCTGCCATCTGGAGGAAGCGCCCCCCAAGACCGGCGGTTGGCTGGCGGCGATCGCCGATCGGCAGATCTCCCGGGCGGTGACGGCGATGCACGACGATCCGGCCCGGGCCTGGACCGTGCGAGAGCTCGCGGCGCGCGCCGGCCTCTCCCGCACCTCCTTCGCCGTCCGCTTCCGGCGGATCGCCGGGCAGACGCCGATGGGCTATCTCACCCAATGGCGCATGCTGTTCGCGGCGGAGCGCTTGCGCCGGATGGAGGCTTCGGTTGCGGAGATCGCGGCCGAGGTTGGCTATGCCTCGGAAAGTGCGTTCACCGTCGCCTTCAAGCGGGCAACAGGCCAGACGCCGCGGCGCTACGCCCGCCGGGCGGCGGCGGATGTGCAGCTGAGCGCCTGAGACTTCAGGGATGTATCAGCGAAGGCGCGCGCCTGTGGCATCCTCACGGCACCGAGCGGGCCAGATGGTGTTCGAGGATCTGCCGGATCGGCAGCTGGGCGCCGAACCGATTGGCGAGCAGGAAGAGGCCCGCGAACTTGCGCTGGAGGAACAGCGCGTCCATCGGCACCGGCGGCGGCAGGTAGCCCTCTGCCGCCAGCGCCATGCTCTCCTCCTGCATCCAGCGCGACAGGGTGAGATCGCCGAAGTCGTAGAGCTCGGTCGCCCTGAGCCGCGCGAAGGCATGTTCAGCCATGGCGAGGATGCGGGCGCGGTGGGCCGGCCGGGTGCCCTGCGGCAACAGGCCGAAGCCCTCCACCGCCGCCGCGATGCCGGCTGCATCGCCCGCGAGCCCCGCGCTGAAGAGCCGGTGGTAGAGCCGCACGACCTCCGCCCCGACCGGCCGCGTCGCGCCGAAATCCAAGAGCACGATCCGCCCGCTCTCGGCGTTGAAACGGTAGTTGGCGAAGTTCGGATCGCTCTGCACGTCGTGGAACTCGAAGAGCTCGCGGAAGGCCAGGTCGATCAGCTCCGCGGCCACCTGCTGGCGCACCTCCGGGCCGAGGTCGACCACCGCCTCGATCGGCTGACCGGCGACGAAGGACATGGCGAGCACGTTGTCGCTGCTCCAGTCCTCCACGTAGCCCGGCAGCTCGAAGACCGGGCTGTCGGCGAGCCGTGCGCCGAAGGCGCGCAGACAGCCGCCCTCCCGCCGGTAGTCGGTCTCATCCTTCAGCTGGCGCCGCGCCTCCGCCAGATAGGGCGCGAGGTCGAAGCCCCGCGGCACCAGCCCCGACATGCGCACCAATGCGCCGACGTTGGAGACGTCGCTGTCGACGCTGCGCGCCACCCCCGGATATTGCACCTTGATCGCCAGATCGCGGCCGTCGCGGAGCTTTGCCCGATGCACCTGGCCGATGGAGGCGGCCGCGATGGGGCGCACATCGAAGCTGGCGAAGGCCTTCGACCACTGCTCTCCCCAGGCCGCGTCCAGGACCTGCTTCAGCTGGCGCGGCGGCATGAAATGGGCATCGTCGCGCAGGCGGGCGAGCAGCTCGGCAAGCTCCGGCGGCAGCACTTCGCCGGCATCCATCGACAGGAGCTGGCCGACCTTCATCGCCGCGCCCCGCATGTTGGCGAGCTCTTCGGTCAGCCGGCGGATATTGCCCGGCGTGATCAGCAGATCGCGCAGCGTCGGCTGGGTGCCGCGCCCGACATCGCGGAGGGCGCCTATGGCCACGTTGCCGGCGATGCCCGTAGCGATGGAGCCCATCCGGGCGAGCCGGGCCGCGCGGCTCGCCGGCACCCGGACCGGCCGGGCGGCGGAGCGGGCAGGGTCGCTCACGCCCCGGGCCTCGGGCAGGTAGGATCCTGGGTCGAGCGGGACGCGGGCATTGATGGCTCCTCTTAAGACCAGGGGGAGGTAGCGCAGCCTCGCCAGTTTCCACCTGCCGAAAGGTCACGGACCGAGCGGCGGATCGGGCGGATTTGGCGCGCGGTCGCGCTAGCTCCTCGCGGATGAGCGACACGACCCTTGCAGAAACCACACATACCGCGCCGATCCTGGTGATGGGCGCGACCTCCGGCATCGGCGCGCTCGCGGTGGAGGAGGCCATCGGCCGGGGCCTGCCGGTGCGGGCCTTCGCGCGAGGCGCCGACCAGCTGGCGCCGCGCGACCTCCTGGAACCGGTGGCCGGCGATGCGCGGCGCCCCGAGGACATAGCGGCCGCCCTCAGCGGCACCCGCGCCGTGATCTACGCCCTCGGCATCAAGGAGCGTCTGGCCATGCTCTGGGAGGAGGAGACGCTGTTCTCCGAGACCACGCGAGGGCTGATCGAGGCCATGGGGGTGACGGGTCTCCGCCGGCTGGTCGCCGTCACCGGCTTCGGCGCGGGGCGGTCCCGGCAAGCGATGAGCGCGCTCGAGCGCTTCGGCCACAAGATGGTGCTGGGCAAGCCCTACGCCGACAAGGACCGGCAGGAGGCGCTGATCCTGGAGAGCGATCTCGACTGGACGATCGCCCGCCCGGTCATCCTCACCAAAGGCGCGAAATCGGGCCGGGCAAGGGTTCTGCGCGACCCCGCGGAGTGGCGGAACGGCCTGGTCTCCCGCGCCGATGTCGCGGCCTATCTGGTCGATGCGGTGGAGCAGGACCTCGACATCCGCGCCGACGTGGTGCTTGCGCGCTAGGGCGGTCGCGGCGCCATTGCGCTTGCTTGCCGCCCCGGCCCGTGGGACGGCTGCGGCACGCGCAACGCCGCCAGCCAGGACAAGTCCCCCCACCGATGAGCATCCGGATCCGCGATCTGACCAAGCGCTTCGACACGCACGCCGCGGTCGACGGGCTCTCCGCCGAGATCGGCGCGGGGGAGTTCTTCGCCATCGTCGGCGCCTCGGGTTGCGGCAAGTCCACCCTCTTGCGGCTGATCGCGGGGCTCGAGACCGCCGATGCCGGAGAGATCGCGCTGGCCGGGCGGGCGGTGACGGGCCCCGAACTGCACGTGCCGCCCGAGACGCGCAATGTCGGGTTCGTCTTCCAGTCCTACGCCCTGTGGCCCCATCTCGACGTGCGCGGCAACGTGGCCTTTCCGGCGGAGACGGCGGGCCTCAACCGGGCGGAGGCCGCGGCGCGGGCCGACGCCCATCTGGCGACGGTGGCGCTCACCCCTTTCGCCGGGCGGAAGCCGGCCGAGCTCTCGGGCGGCCAGCGCCAGCGGGTGGCGCTCGCGCGCTGTCTCGCCCAAGGCGCGCGCACCATCCTGATGGACGAGCCGCTGGCCAATCTCGATCCCCATCTGCGCAGCGCCATGGAGGAGGAGCTGCTGCAGTTCCACCGCACCTCGGGCGCCTCGACCGTCTACATCACCCACGACCAGCGCGAGGCGATGGCGGTGGCCGACCGCATGGCGGTGATGCAGTCCGGCCGCTTCCTGCAGGTCGGCCCGCCGGCCGAGATCTACGACCGCCCGGCCAGTGTCGAGGTGGCCCGCTTCATCGGCCAGGGCGCCGTGGTGGACGTGGAGGTCGCCGACGGTGCCGCGCGCCTCGCCGGTCGGCCGCTGCCGCTCCGCGGTATGGAGGGGCCCGAGGGCCGGCGCCAGGCGATGCTCCGACCCTCCGATCTCACACCCACCGGCAGCGAGGCGGCGGACGCCCTGCCGGGGCGCGTGGCCTCCGCCCTCTACCGCGGCGGCCATGTCGAGGCGACGGTGGCCGTCGACGGCATCGCCGCGCCGCTGCACCTGCACCTCTCCGAGTCGGTTCGCCCCGGCGAGCCGATCGCCGTCCAAGCCACCGGCGGCTGGCTGATCCCGGCTTAAGGTCGGCCGCGCCGCCTTAAAGCCGCCAGGGGACGACGCCGGCGGGGAGGCGGCGGCCCATCAGGTCGAGGAAGATCATCAGCGCCACGGTGGCGAGCACGGTGACCGCGGCCATGGCGGCGGCAAGCGTGGTGTAGCCGCCATCCTCGTAGTTGTAGATCGCGGTGCCGATGGTCTCCGTCCCCGTCGACCAGAGCAGGGCTGAGACGGTGACCTCGTTGTACGCCGTCAGGAACACCAGGATGGCGCCGGAGGCCGCCGCCGGTGCTAGCAGCGGCAGCACGATCCGGCGCATCCTCCGGGCGAAACTCGCACCCGCCACCCGCGCCGCCTCGTCCAACGCCGGGTCGAGCTGCAAATAGGCGGCGGCGATCGGCTTCAGCGCCACGGAGAAAAAGGCGCAGAGATAGGCCAGGAAAATGATGCCGAGGGTGTTGTAGAGCGAAAAGCCGATGAGCGGCAGCGGCTGGATGAACGCGAGGATGAAGGCGACGGAGATCACCAGCCCCGGGATCGCATAGGTCACCTCCGCCGCCGTGGCGATCCCGGTGCCGAGCCGGCGCTGGGCCCCGGCCGGACCGGACAGAAAGCGGGCGAGCAGAATGCCGAGGCCCGCGATCAGCCCCGCTGCGGCCCCGGCCGTCAGGGTGGAATTGAGGAAGGCCCGGGCCGTCACCGATTGCTCGAAGAGGATCGCCTGGAAGTTGGCGAAGGTGATGGTTTCCGCCGTCAGCGGCAAGCCGTAGGTGACGACCAGCGCCGTGCCGAAAAGGGCGGTCACCGGCAGGATCAGCGTGGTGACGATCAACGCCGCCAGCGCCAGCTCCACCGGCCGGCGCAGCGGGCCAAGCGCCAGCCGAAGCGGCGCCTGGGGCGGCCCGATCAGCGCATTTCGGGCCCGGCGAAGCAGCGTCATCTGCAACGTCACCACGACGATGGCGACGAAGGCCAGGATGGCGGAGATCACCGCCACATCCGCCAGCATCGACGGCCCGAAGGCGGAGAGACGCTGCCAGATCAGCACCGGCAGCGTGGTGTAGCGCCCCGGAATGCCGAGCAGGGCCGGAATGCCGAAATTGCCCAGCGCCGAGACGAAGGCCAGCGCATAGGCCGCAATCAGCGTCGGCGCCAGAAGCGGCAGGATCACCCGCCAAAGCAGCCGGCGCGCGCCCGCTCCGGCGACCCGGGCGGCATCCGACATCTCCCGCGGCAGGGCCCGCAAGGCGGCCAGCACCACCAGAAAGACCAAGGGCATGTGCTGCACGCTGAGGAGCGCGATCACGCCGCCCCGCCCATAGAGCGGATGGGGCGAGCCCGGCGGCGGCGCGAGCCCGAGGGTGTTCAGCACCGGCGAGGACGGCCCCATGGCCTGCACCCAGGCGATGGCGGTCACGTGGGGCGGGATCATCATCGGAATGAGAATCAGAAAGGTCGCGACCGCCTTGCCCCGCACATCCGTCAAACCGATGACGAGGGCCACGGCCGTGCCGACGATCAGCGAGAACACGGCGGAGATCCCGGCGCTTTCCAGCGAATTGAGCAAGGCCCGGGGCACGGCACGGCTGCCCAGCGCCTCCACCACCGGGGCGAGGGAGAGGGCGCCGCCGTCGCTCAGCCCGATCCGAGCCAGAAGGCCGAGGGGAAAGACGAAGAGGCCGAGCGCGAACAGCAGAAGCGCGGCGAGGGTCAATCCCTCGCCGCTGCTCAGATAGGCGCGAAGGCGGCTCAGCCTACTGGCCGAAGATGTCGACGAACTTCAATCGATTGGCCTCCGCATTGGCCAGGGCATCGGCCGGATCGAAGGCGATGAGCGAGATCTCCTCCCGCGCCGGGAAGCCCTCCGGCGGCGCGATTGCCGGATGGGCCGCCAGATAGCCCTGGTCGGCCGCCAATTGCTGACCCTCGGGCGAGAGCAGGAAGTCGATGAAGGCTTCGGCCGCCGGCACGTTGTTCGCCGTCGAAAGAATGGCCACCGGCTCCGTCACCGCAGACACACCCTCGGTCGGGAACACGAACTCGACCGGGGCGCCGTTCGCCTTCTCCCGGATCGGCAGGAAGTCGACGACGAAGCCGAACATCTGCTCGCCGCCCGCCACCGCGCGGTAGGTGCCGCCATTGCCGCCCTGGGGGTTGGCGCCCTGGTCGGCCAACCCCTCATAGAACGCCCAGCCAAGATCGGGGTGGGCGGTCAGCGCCGCCATGTGGATGGTCGCCGCGCCGGAGGTGAGGGGGGACGGCATGGCGATCTGGCCGTTCGCCTCCGCCCGCATCAGGTCGCTGTAGGAGGTCGGCACGAAGGGCGCCGCGGTGTTGTAGACGATGCCGGTGGTGATCAGCTTGGTGGAGAAGTAGTGCCCCTCCGGATCCATGATCGCGGGGTCATAGGCCGAGACATCGGCGCCCGGATAGGCACGCAGGCGGCCCTCGGCCTCGAGCCCCTCCATCGTCACCATGTCGGCGATCAGCAGCACGTCGGGCTGGGGATTGCCGGCCACGAACTCCGCCTCCAGCCGGGCCATGATCTTGGTGGTGCCGTCGCGCACCCACTCGACCTCGACATCGGGGTGCATGGCGGTGAAGGCATCGACGGTCTGCTGGGCATCCTCGTTGGGCTGCGAGGTGTAGACCACCAACGTCCCCGAGACGTCGCTGTTCTGCCCATAGGCGGCGGTGCCGAGCAAGAGGCCGACCAAGGCGGCGCCAAGCGTGCGTGTCATCATGTCTCCCCGAAATTTATTGCGCTGAGCGTCGTTCGCAGGATGCGAGAAGTAGCGAGGCTTTGTGTCAGTTCCGTCACAGAGGGTGAAGGTATCTTGACGCCCTCACCGCCATCGCTCAAGCGTCGGCCGGGGGCAAGGTCAGGCAGTTGGCTCGAGTATGGCGGCGAAGGCAATCGACAGACTGGGCGTGGTCGTCGTCACCTACGGCGCGGCGGACGAGATCGCGGCTTGCCTCGATAGCCTGCATGCCTCGACCTTCCCACGGCTGCAGGTGGTGGTGGTCGACAACGCCTCCCCAGACGATACCCCCGCCCGGGTGCACGACTGGGCGGCGGCGCACGGGGACTGGGATTTCGCCGAGGTGGCCCCCGATGATGCGCCCGGGCCCGCCGCGCGTCTCATCCTGATCCGGGGGGAGGACAATCTCGGCTTTGCCGGCGGCGTCAATCTCGGCCTGCGCTGGCTCGCCGCCGACCCTGGCGTCGATCTGTTCTGGGTCCTGAACCCCGACAGCGTGGTCGAGCCCGCGACGGCCGCCGCCTATGTCGCCGCAGCGGAGGCGGCGGAGACGTTCGGGCTGATGGGCGGGCGCACGCTTTATCACGGTGAGGGCAGCATCCAATCGGACGGCGGGCGGGTCAGCCTCTGGACCGGGATCTGCCGCAACGTGAACCAGGGCCTGGCGCCCGAGGCGGTGGAGATGCCGCCGGCTGCCAGCCTCGACTTCATCTCCGGCGCCAACGTCGTCGCCTCCCGTGCCTTCCTCGAGCAGGTGGGCCCGATGCGGGAGGACTACTTTCTCTACTACGAGGAGGTCGACTGGGCCCTCCGCCGGGGCGAGCTGCCGCTCCTCCTCTGCCCCGAGGCGATCGTGCACCACCACGGCGGCACGGCGATCGGCAGCGGTTCGACCAGCCGGCGTCCCTCGGCCTTCGCCAACTATTTCAACTACCGCAACCGCATCAGCTTCGTCGCCCGCTTCAACCGGCTCGGCCTGCCGAGCGCCTACCTCTATTCCGCCCTGAAGATCGCCAAGCTGCTGCTCCTCGGCGCCTGGGACGAGGCGGCCGGCGCCTTTCGCGGCCTGAACCTGCTGCCGCCACCGCGCGCCGTGGCCGCCCGCGTCGCCCCAGAGGCCCGGGCCCGCGCCTTTCGACGCCCCGGACCTTAAAGATACGTACGGAGGCTCTGCCTGCTGCGCTCAACCTCACCCGGCGGTTCATCTCCGGTGGCGGATGCAGCGCATTGGATATTTCAGCCAGCAAGAAAGTGAAGGGGCTTTCTTGCTGGTCCAAATATCCCCGCCGGAGGCCGTCGTCTCTTCCAGCACGTCGGCAGCGCTTGAACCGTCCCGGGCCGCAACGATTTCCCGCATTGCGGCCGGCATGAATGTCTGCCTACCCTCGACGCTGTCCCCCGCCGACGTAGGATTATTCGCATGAAGAATTCCTCGCTTTCCGACGCTGCTGCCCAGGCCTCTTCCCAGGACGCGCTCCTAGCCTCGGACGTGCTCCGCTGGCGCTGCATCGGGCCGCCGCGGGGTGGGCGCGTGGTGGCCGTGGCGGGCGATCCGGTCGATCCGATGACCTTCTACTTCGGCGCCTGCGCCGGCGGGATCTGGAAGACGACGGATGGCGGCACCTATTGGGAATGCGTCTCGGACGGGTTCCTGAAGACCGCCTCGGTGGGTGCGCTGACCGTCGCGCCGTCCGATCCGAACGTGATCTATGCGGGTATGGGCGAGACGACGATCCGGATCGACGTCTCCTGGGGCGACGGGGTCTACAAATCCACCGATGCCGGGCGCACCTGGCGGCATATGGGCCTCAGCGAGACCCGCCATATCGGCGAGATCCGGGTGCATCCGACGGACCCCGACACGGTCTATGTGGCGGCCCTCGGCCACGCCTTCGGCGCCAATGCTGAGCGGGGCGTCTACCGCTCCCGCGATGGCGGCGAGACCTGGGAGCTGATCCTGCATGAAAGCGACCGCGCCGGCGCCGTCGACATCGCCATGGACCCCACCAACCCCCGCATCCTCTTCGCCGCGATCTGGGAGGCGCACCGCCATTTCTGGACGCTCTCCTCCGGCGGCGACGGCTCGAAGCTTTACCGCTCCACCGACGGCGGCGACACGTGGGAGGAGGTGAGCCGCAACCCCGGCTTCGCCCCCGGCCTCCTCGGCAAGATCGGCGTGAGCCTCGCGCCCAAGGCCGGCCGGGTCTATGCCCTGGTCGAGGCCAAGGACGAGGCCGCCGGCCTTTACCGCAGCGAGGACTACGGCGCCACCTGGACCCAGGTCAGCCCCAACCGCGACCTGATCCATCGGCCCTGGTACTACACCCACGTCTTCGCCGATCCGGTGGATGCCGACACGGTCTACGTCACCAACTACCAGATGTGGAAATCCACCGATGGCGGGCGCGACTTCCACGAGGTCACCACGCCCCACGGCGACAACCACGACATCTGGATCGACCCGCAGAACCCCCGCCGGATGGTCGAAGGGAATGACGGCGGCGCCTGCGTCAGCTTCAACGGCGGGCGCACCTGGTCGACGATCTACAACCAGATGACCGCCCAGTTCTACCGGATGGACGTGGACGATCAGTTCCCCTACCGCGTCTACGCGACCCAGCAGGACAACACCTCGATTTCCGTGCCCTCGGCCACCGAGTGGGGCGTGATCACCATGGGCGACTGCATCCTGCCCGGCACGGGGGAGAGCGGCTTCATCGCCGTCCATCCCGACGATGCGAACGTTGTCTTCATCGGCGCCGTCGGATCGTCTCCGGGCGGCTCGGGCGCGCTGCAGCGCTACGACCACCGGACGCGCCAGACCAAGCTGGTGAACGTCTGGCCGGAAGAGCAGACGGGGATCGCGCCCAAGGACCTGAAGTATCGCTTTGCCTGGACCTTCCCGATCCTCTTCTCACCGCATGACAGCGGCGTGCTCTATGCCGGCGGCAACCATGTCTTCCGCTCCACCGACGAGGGCATGAGTTGGGAGGAGATCAGCCCCGATCTGAGCCGCGCCGATGAGAGCAAGCTCGGCTATTCCGGTGGGCCGCTCACCGGCGACAGCGCGGGGGCGGAGACCTATGCCACCCTCGCCACCCTGGTCGAAAGCCCGCACCGCCCGGGCGAGCTCTGGGCCGGCACCGACGACGGCCGCGTCCATGTCCGCCGCGGCGCCGATGCGGCGTGGGAGGAGGTGCGCCCGGCCGAGTTGCCGGAGCTCGCCTACGTCGCGACGCTCGAGGTCTCGCCGCACGACGCCGACACGGTCTACCTCGCCGCCACCTGCTTCAAGTCCGACGACTACGCCCCCTACCTTTTCGTCACCCGCGACGGCGGGCAAAGCTGGTCGTCGCTGTCGGCCACCTTCCCGGGCGACGAGATCACCCGGGTCATCCGCTGCGATCCGGAGCGGGCGGGATTGCTGTTCGTCGGCACCGAGACGGGCGTCTTCGGCTCGCTCAACGATGGCCTGAGCTGGACGCGGCTGACCGGCGGTCTGCCGGTGGTGCCGGTCTACGATCTGCGGGTGAAGCACGGCGATCTGGTCGCTGCCACCCACGGGCGCGCCTTCTGGATCCTCGACGACCTCGCCGCGCTCCGCCAGGCGGCGGCAGAGACGGCGCTGTTCGCGCCGAAGCCGACGCCGCGCCTGACGCTCACCTGGGGGACCGGGGTCTTCGACGGGGACGGCGTGAACTACAGCCCGGCCTTCGGGGTGGAGGGCGCCTACTATGACGTCGAACACCCCGATGAGCGGGCCGAGCGGCGCTATCTCGACGTCGGGCAGAACCCGCCCCGGGGCGTGATCCTCGCCTATTGGCTGGCGGCCGAACCGGAGGCGCCGATCAGCCTGACGATCCGCGATCAGGCGGGCGAGGTGCTGCGCGCCTTCAGCTCAGAGGCGGAGATGCCCGCCGACCGGCTGCCGGCCAAGGTGGGGCTGAACCGCTTCGTCTGGAATGGTGGCACGGCCGCGCCGACTGCCCTCGACCCCGCCCTTGTCGAGCGGAAATACGAACCCTTCGCTAAGTCGAAGGAGGGCGGCGGCCCCACCGTGCCCCCCGGCGACTACAGCGTGACGCTGGAGGTGGAGGGGCAAGAGCTCAGCGCCGTCGCGCAGATCCTGCCCGACCCGCGTCTCGCCGCGGATGCGGAGGCGTTCGCCGCCCAGTTCGCTTTGTCCCGCCGCCTGGTGGCGAGCCGCGACAGCCTGCGCCGCACCGTGAACGGCATCCGGCGGATGCGCCGCCAGATCCGGGCATTGTCGGTACAGGCGGCGGGCCTGACCAATGGCCTGGCCGGAGAGGCGGAGGCGCTGCTCGACCGGCTCGGCGCCATCGAGGGCGCCCTGGTCGATGTGCACCGCGAGACGCCGCGGGACGTGCTCCGCAACCCCGCCCGCCATGACGACACCCTCGGCGATCTGCTTTGGACGGTCGGCATGGCCGATGCCCGCCCGCCGAGCCAGGTGGAGGCGGTGGCCGAAGAGGTGATGGCGGCCGTCGCGGCGGAGGTTGCGGCCTACGACGCCATCCTGGCCGACGACGTGCCGGCGCTGAACGCCAAGGTCCGCGCCGCCGACATCCCGGCGATCCGACCCTGAGACAGGCGGCAGAAACGGCGCGCGGCAGGGCGATGACCGGGCGCGGCTTCCTTGGCCATGGCGGCGATCTCTGGCGTCTAACCGGCGCCGATTTCGTACTCCGCACCGCCTACCAGATGGGGAAGACGCCGCTCCTGCCGCTCTACGCAGCGGCCCTGGGCGCGAGCGATCTGATGATCGGCACGGTGCTCTCGGTCTCGACCCTCACCGGGCTGATGCTGAAGCCGCTCTTCGGGCTTTTGTCGGACCGCGGCGGGCGGCGGCTTTGGCTGCTGATCGGCCTCACGCTGTTCGCCACCATCCCCTTCCTCTACCGCTTCGTCGAAACGCCGGAGGAGCTCTTCGCCCTCCGCCTCGTGCACGGCACGGCGACGGCGATCTTCGGGCCCGTGGGCCTTGCCTATATCGCCGAGATGGGGATCGAGCGGCGGGGCGAGCGCCTGGGCATTTACGGCATGGCGCGGAGCGGCGGCTATTTCCTCGCCCCGACCCTGGCCGCCCTGCTGCTGACCGTTCTGCCGCCGGAGCAGGTCTTCACCATCATCGGCTTTCTGAGCCTCGCGGCCGCGCTGCCGCTCGCCGGCCTCAGCTCCCACCGCCCAGCAACCCGGCCCGCCTTCAGGCCAGCGCTTGCCGAGGGCCTTCGCGCCATCGGGGCGAGCGCCGCCTTCCGCCTCGCCGCGCTCCTGGAGCTGGCGGTGCATATCGCGACCTATGCGGTGAAGGCATTCCTGCCGATCTTCGCGCTGACGGCGATGGAGGTCGACCTGATCGTCGTCGGCCTGTTCTTCAGCGCCCAGGAGCTGGCGCATACCCTGCTGCGGCCCGTGGGCGGGCGGATGTCGGACCGCTATGGTGCGGTCGGGACCATAAGCCTCGGCCTGCTGATCCTGGCGGCGGCGCTCACCGGATTGGCCTTCGCCGACAGCGGCTTCAGCCTCTTCCCCGCGGCGATCGGCATCGGCATCTCACTCGGCCTGATCCTGCCCTCGACCGCCGCGCTCTTTGCCGGAGAGATGCCGGCCCCCACCCTCGGCCTCGGCATGGGGGCACTGGGGGCGCTCCGCAATCTCGGCAAGGTGGTGGGGCCGGTCGCGGCGGGCGCGCTGCTCGCCTATGTCGACCACGGGCAACTCTTCATGCTGACGGCGCTCTTCGTGCTGGCGGCCGCTGCGCTGCTCGCCACCTCCGGCCCGGGCCGAGGCCTCAGCCTCAGACGTGGCCGTCCTTGACCAAGCGGCGCAGGACCCGCGCGGCGATCAGATCGTGATGCGCCGGTGAGGGATAGTACGTGTTGAAGCTGCGGATCGCCTCGGGCCGCCCGGGGAATTGCTGGTGGTCGAAGATATCGGCCATCTCCCCGCTGATCTGATCGGTGAGTGGCTGGTGATAGGCCGCCCCGAAGGTGCAATCGATGATGCCGGCGGTGCCGGCCGCCGCCCTCTCCACCATCTCGGCCGTCACGAAATGCGGGAAGTCTCCCATGGAGAGGTCGTCGCGCAGGTTGGCATCCATCTCAGCGGTGGAGACCCAGACGAGGTAGGTGGTCATCGGCAGCGCCGCCAGCATCTCTCCCGTCACCTCGACCCAGCGGGCCTGCACCGCTGCCACCTGCTCTGCCAAGGCATCGGCGCCGTATTTGTGGCGGAGCTTGCGGTAGGCGTTGGCGGCCAGCAGCTTTTCGCCTTTCAGCGGGCCCGACAGGAACTCCAGCACCCCGTTATTGCGGCCGCACTTGAAGATGCCGGCGCTGACGGAGCGGGCCGACATCAGCTGCAAGAGATGCACCCGGCCCGAGCGCACCATGTCGAGCAGAAACGGCCGCTGCAGATAGTATTCCGGCCCGGCGCCGGAGATGCCGAGGTTCAGATAGCTCACCTCCGCCATCCGCGCGACCTGGCTCGGGAAGGGGTCGGGGGCGAACCGGCCAAAGGTCTGGGCCGCGCCGGTGAACACCAGATCGGGCGCCTTCGGCAGGGTCTTCTTCGGCCCGCGAAGCGAGATCTCCCCGTCGGCGATGTACCAAAGCTGGTAGTCGAAGGCGCGCCGGTCGACGATCTGATAGCCGATGCCCATGCTCAGCGCGCCGGCAAGACGATGTCGGTCAGCCGATCGACGGCACCGGCGTCGGTGAGCGTCGCGAGCTCCCGCCCCAGACGGCCGAGCTTGCGCATCTTGGCCACGTCCGGGCCCGGCGACAGGTCGTCCAGCAACGCCTCCACATCGGCGCTGCGGTCGCTCAACTCGATCCGCTGCTTGGCGTAGGCCTTGGGGTCGCCGCCCGCCGACTTGGTCGGCTCCAGCGCGATCTGGGTGGGCTCGAACCGCATCGGGAAGATGCCCATGAGGCGGGAGAGCTCGTTCGTCGGATCGGCGCAGAGGGCGGGGTAGGAGACGAAGCGCAGCCGATGGCCCCGGCCACGGCGCGCGATCTGCTGCATACCGTCCAGGCTCGCGCGGGCGAAGCGGGCGAAGGTCTCGTCGGAGATCGAGGTCATCGACTTCTGTTTCCACATCTTCTGCGACGCCTCGACCTGGGAGAGATAGCACTCGAACGGGGAGCGCAGCAGCACGATCAACCCGGTGGGCACCCCCTGCTGCCGCGCCTTGTGCAGCAGATCCAGGGTTGCATCGACATTGGCCACCCGGGTCGTCGTCTCCTTCACGAAGATCGCGCGGGCGGGCTTCGGCGTGATGTCGAAGCTTTGGGCCAGGGCGTGGACGTCGTCCTCGCGGTAATTGTCGCCCCGGCGCACGTGATACGGCTCGACGATGCCGTCCACCTTGGAGTGGGCGGCGATCATCCGCGCGGTGAGCGTCGTGCCCGAGCGCGGCAGGCCGATCAGGGCAATCAGGGCGTAGGGGTCGTCCATGCAGCGCTACGCGACGGGCTCCGCCTTGAAGGCTGTCTCGATGATCATGCGATGGACCGGCCGGTCGAGCCAGGTGGCGCGCTGGGCGGCGGCCACATCCTCCTTGCTCATCTTGTCCTTGCTGAGCAGCGTTCCGGGGTTCTTGTTCTCTTTCCGCGGCCGGTTGAGCGGTCGGCCCACCTTGTCGGCCACGCGGGTCACGAAATCGGGCAGCTTGTTGGTCAGGCCGATGACGTGGAAGGTGGCGAGGTGCTGGCGCACCTGGGCGACCGCCGCCTCGGCCCGCTCGGCCCGCTTGCCTTCGGTCGCCATCATCTCCTTGTAGCGGGTGCTGCCCAGCAGGTACTTGCTCAGCGTATTCGTCAGCCCGTGGTTGTCGGCCAGCACCTTGGCGAAGGTCGCATCGGGCGCGTTGACCGCCTCGTGCAGCCGATGCTTCTGGCGCGAGCCGATGTGGTTGTAGAGTGACAGCAGCAGGTCCACAGGCCGGCGCACCACCACGACCTTGACGTAATCGTCAGGGATCGAGGCCATGAAATCGAAGTCGAAATGCCCCTTGTAGAAGTCGTAGTCCGGCATATCGGCGAAGGTCTTCCCGGCATATTCCTTGGTGTAGTAGGCCGGGCAAGTGTTGAGGTCGGGGACCGACGCGGCGACGGCCCGCTCGACCGAGATGCCGCCGGTCTTTGGGATGTGCATGAACGCGAGCTTCATCGGTATCTCCTCCGCAAGGCCAGCATCAGCGTCGGGCAATAGCCCGCACGTAGAAGTTTTACCACCGAAATGCGCGGCGGGGCAGAGCCACCGGCGATGCGGCGCCGGCTGATGCTTGACAAGGGCGGGGGCGAATGAGAGCGAACAAGGCGACCGGACGTACCGGAAGGGTCGACATGCCCCAGGTCCATCTGCACATCGGCGGCTATAAGACCGGCTCCACCTCGATCCAGGCCTTCCTGGCCAACCGCCGCGGGCAGATGGTGCGCGATGCCGGGCTGCTCTATCCCAAATCGCTGACCCACGACGATGGCGGGCCGGGCCATGTGCCGCTGGTCCAGGCCCTGATCGCCGCCGCGCGGCGCGGGGACAACGGGCAGGGCGGCCGGCTCGAGAAACTGATGATGGCCCTGGCTGTCGAGGTGGCGCAGGCGGAACCCCAACATATCGTCGTCTCGTCCGAGGTGTTTCTGCCCGCCCTCGATCTGTCCCGCGGACTGGCCGACCCGGCGATCCTGGCCCGCCAGGAGCTTTTCGCCGATGCGCAGGTGATCTACTACGCCCGGCCGCAATGGGAGGCGGCGCTCTCCAAATACAAGCAGGTCATCAAGAACCCCAAGATCCGCTACACCGGCGATTTCCGCAGCTTCGTCGAGCGCTGGCTGCCGACTGTGCGCTACGCCGAGGTGCTGGAGCCCTGGCGCCAGGCCTTTTCGGCCGAGCGCATGGTGCTGCGGCCCTATCCCGGCCCGGCCGGGCGCGACTTCGATGCCGTCGCCGATTTCCTGGCGACGATCGGCGTGGAGGTGGCGTTCGCCAGCGGAGCGGAGCGGGAGAACGCCAACATCTCCCGCGGGCTCTACGTGACCGAACAGCTCCGCCGCTATCACGAGGCGAACCCGGATATCAGCATGCATCGCCGCGACGTCCATCCGCTGTTGAAGCAGTTCGAGGCGTCGGCCAGCGACGCGGAGAAAGACGCCTTCGAGGCGGAGTACAAGGAGCGCATCCGCCCGATCCTGGCCGAGATCCGGGAGCGGGTGGCGGACGACAACGCCAAGCTCATCCGTGCCTACGCCCTGCCGGCCGATTTCTTCGGCCCGGTGGCGGCGACGGTGGACGGCTAGGGGGCTTGGATGGCCAAGACCGCGGACGCGATCATCATCGGGGCGGGCGTGATCGGCGCGGCCGTGGCCTATGAGCTGGTCAAGCTCGGCTATCGCACGCTCAGCGTCGACCGGAACGCCGCGGCGGGGCATGGCTCCACCTCCGGCTCCTGCGCCGTCATTCGCATGCACTATTCGACCTTCGAGGGGACGGCCTTCGCCTGGGAGGGCTACCATTACTGGCGCGACTGGGCCGAGTATCTGGAGGCGCCGGCCGACGCGACGCTGGCCCAATACCTCGAGATCGGCTGCCTGGTGATGAAGACCGCGGCCAACGCTGGGTTGGCAAAGCACATCGAGAACTCCTCGGCACTGCGCATCCCGCATGAGGAATGGTCGGCCGACGAGGTCGAGCGCCGGCTGCCGATCTACAGCCTCCGCCAATTCGCGCCGGCCAAGCGGCCCGACGATCCGGGCTTCGGCGAGCCGACCGGCGACCCCCTGGCCGGCGGCGTCTTCTGGCCGAATGCCGGCTACATCACTGACCCGGCCCTCTCCGCCCAGAACCTGATGGAGGCGGCGATCCGCAAGGGCGCGGCGACCGAGCTTGGCCAGACCGTGAGCGAGATCCTGACCGACGGCGGCCGGGTGAGCGGCGTCCGCTTGGCGAACGGCGACAGCCTGCACGCCCCCGTCGTGGTGAACGTCGCCGGCCCGGCCTCGGCCCAGATCAACGCCCTGGCCGGCGTCACCGGGGACATGACCATCGCCACCCGCGCGTTGCGCCAGGAGGTGGTCCACGTCCCCGCCCCGGAAGGCTTCGACTTCGAGCGCGACGGCGTCATCGTCTCCGACAGCGACATCGCCTGCTACTGCCGGCCGGAGAGGGGCAACCACATCCTGATCGGGTCGGAGGATCCGCCCTGCGATCCCCATGAGTGGGTCGAGGACGACACGAACTACGACCGCGACTTCACCGAGCAATGGCGGGTGCAGGCGCTGCGCTACGCCCAGCGGGTGCCGACCCTCGGCATCCCCAGCCGGATGCGCGGGGTCGTCGACCTATACGACGTCTCGGACGACTGGATCCCGATCTACGACCGCTCCAGCCTGCCGGGCTTCTACATGGCCTGCGGCACCAGCGGCAATCAGTTCAAAAACGCGCCGATCGCCGGCAAGATGATGGCGGCCCTGATCGACTATGAGGAGAAGGGCGGTGACCACGACCGGGCGCCGCTGCAATTCCGCCTGCCCTACATCGACCAGGAGATCGACGTGGGCTTCTATTCCCGCAAGCGCGAAATCAACGAAGAAAGCAGCTTTTCGGTTTTGGGATAAGACTTTAGCCAGTTCCGGTCCGGCCTACGGTGGTTTTTTGTTGTGCAGCGCACACGCTTGGGCATAGTGCCCGGCGATCGGCAGCGCGCGCCGCGCGGGGAGACAGGCCCATGTCGGAAGGGACGCCGAAGGCACAGCCACGCAGCACCTCTCGCCGCAGCGCCAAGCACGAAAAGGCCATCAACATCGCGCTGCAGGGCGGCGGCGCCCACGGCGCCTTCACCTGGGGCGTGCTCGACCGGTTGTTCGAGGATGACCGGATCTGGATCGAGGCGATCTCCGGCACCTCGGCCGGCGCGATGAACGCGGTGGTTGCGGCCCAGGGCATGTACGAAAATGGGGCCGAGGGCGCGCGGGAGCGCTTGCGGGAGTTCTGGACCGCCGTCTCGAAGTCCGCGACCTTCAGCCCGATCCGGCGCTCGCCGCTCGCCCGGATGCTCGGCACCTGGTCGCTCGCCACCTCGCCGTCCTACGTGATGTTCGATTTGGTGAGCCGTCTGGTCTCGCCCTACGACTTCAACCCGCTCGACCACAATCCGCTGCGCGATCTGGTGGACGAGCTGGTGAAGTTCGACCGGGTGAAGGCCTGCGCCGATATGGGCATCTTCATCTCCGCCACCAACGTGCGGACCGGGCGCATCCGGGTCTTCGAGCGGGAGGAGATCACCCTCGACGCCGTCATGGCCTCGGCCTGCCTGCCGTTCATCTACAAGGCGGTGGAGGTCGATGGGGAGTGCTACTGGGACGGCGGCTATTCCGGCAACCCGCCGCTCTTCCCGTTCTTCCACGGCTCGCCCAGCAACGACATCGTCGTCGTCCAGATCAACCCGGTGTTTCGGGAGGAGGTGCCGAGCTCGGCCACCGACATCCAGAACCGGGTGAACGAGATCACCTTCAACTCCTCGCTGCTGCACGAGCTGCGAGCGATCGACTTCGTCACCCGGCTGCTCGACAGCGGCACGCTTAGCCCCGATGAGTACAAACGGGTGAACCTGCACATCATCCAGTCCCGCAAGCGGATGCGCCAGCTCGATGCCTCCTCGAAGCTCAATGCGGAGTGGGCGTTTCTCAGCCATCTCTTTGAGATCGGCCGAGACGCGGCGACCCGCTGGCTGGACGATCATTTCAACGACCTCGGCGTGCGCTCGAGCGTCGATATCCGCGAGATGTTCCAGGGCAAGGGCGCCCTGCCCGACGCATGAACGCGGCATCGGGCGGCGGCTGATGTGGTACGTGATCGAGGGCGCGCTCCGCGGTGAGCGCCCGCGCGACATCATCCGCCGCGGCACCATCGTCGGCCTGGTGAGCTTCCTCACCTTGATCGACCTTTTCGGCAGCCAGGCCCTGCTCCCCCGATTGGTCGAGGCCTATCAGGTGGAGCCCGCCGTGATGGGCTTCGCCGTCAACGCCTCCACCTTCGGCATGGCGCTCTCGGGCCTCTTGATCGGCTGGTTCGCCGATCGTCTCGACCGCAAGCGCGGCATCTGGGTGAGCCTCGCGCTGCTGTCGGTGCCGACCTTCTGCCTCGGCCTCACCTCGAGCGTCGAGGTCTTCCTGGCGCTCCGCGTATTGCAGGGGGTGTTCATGGCGGCGGCCTTTACGCTCACCATGACCTACCTCTCCGAACAGTGCGACATCACCGCGGCGGGCGGGGCGATGGCGGCCTACATCACCGGCAACGTCGCCTCGAACCTCTTCGGCCGACTGCTCTCCGTCTCCATGGCCGATCTCTTCGGCCTCTCCGGCTCGTTCTTCGCCTTTGCCGTCCTGAACCTCGCCGGCGCGGTCTTGGCGCTCAGCCTGATCGGGCCGAAGGATGAGGTGGCGGCGGCGCCGGGCGGCGATCCGCTGGTCGCCTGGCGGCGGCATCTGGCCCGGCCGGACCTGCGCGCGGCCTTCGCCATCGGCTTTGCAATCCTGTTCGTGTTCGTCGGCGTCTTCACCTACGTGAACTTCCAATTGACCGACGTCCTGGGCCTGTCCCCCGCCATGCTGGGCCTGGTCTATCTGGTCTTCGCCCCGGCGCTCTTCACCACGCCGCTCGCGGGCGGGCTGGTGCGGCGCTACGGGCCGCGGCCGGTGTTCCAGGTCGCGTCTGGCATCGCCATTCTGGGCGTGGGGCTGACGCTGGTGCCCTCGATCCCGGTGACGCTGGCAGGGCTTGCGGTGATCGGGGCGGGCACCTTCTTCGCTCAGGCGGCCGCCACCGGCTATGTCAGCCGCGCTGCCCAAGGACAGAAGGCGGCGGCGAACGGACTCTACCTCACCAGCTACTACGTCGGCGGGCTGCTTGGCGCCTTTGCCCTGGGTCAGGCCTTCGCGGTCGGGGGCTGGGCCCTGGTCACTGCAATCGTCGCGGCGGTGCTGCTGATCGGCGCCCTGCTCGCCGCGCGGTTGGTGGAGCCGGAGCTCAGCCCGGCATCCTGATCTCGGCCAGGTGGCCGAGCTTCATCCAGATCCGCGCACCCTCCGGCCCGGCGCGAAGGTCGACGCGGCCCCCCGGCGGCAGGCGTAGCCAGGAATGACGGCGAAGCGCGTCGCCCCGTTCCTCCGCCGCGCCCTCGAGCACGAAAAGCTCCGCCCCGCCCGGCACGTCCCACTGCGCCGCGACGCCGGGCTGCCACTGCTCCACCCGCACCTCCTCATGGGCATCGAGAAAGAGCGGCGTGACGGCGACGCCCGGCCGCGCCGGATCGGCCACCGCCCCGATCTTGCCGAGATCGGCGCGGATATGGGTGCGGTCGTCGGGATCCATCTGCCAGAGCTTCACCAGGATGGTGCAGCCCGGCTCCGACCCCGGCGTGTGGCGCGAGGTCGGCGGATTGCGGATATAGGCACCGGCCGGAAAGTCGCCGTGTTCGTCCGAGAACACGCCGTCGAGCACGATGAACTCCTCGCCCCCGCCGTGCTGATGGGCCGAGAACTGGCTGCCCGGAGCGTAGCGCACCACGGTGGTCGCCCGCGCCACCTCACCGCCGATGCGGTCGAGCGGGCGGCGGTCGACCCCGGCCATGGGCGAGGCCACCCAGGCGATGTCTTCGGTGTGGAGCAGCACACGCTCGTCGAAGTCGGCGTTGATCAGCATCGGCACCTCCCGGCTTTGGATCGGAGATAACCCTCCCGCCGGGGCGAAGCCAGGGGCGGCAGCCTCACGGCCCGGCCATCCGCCGAGCCTCGACCGGGCTCTTGCCGAAGCGCTGGCGGAAGCGCGCGGCCAGGTGGCTGGCGCTGGCAAAGCCGCATTCATGGGCGATCTGGGTGATCGGATCGTCGCTCTGCGTGACGCGCCGCCAGGCCTCATCCAATCGCCGCTCCAAGATGGCATCGCGCACCGTCATGCCGGTCTCCCGCCGGAAGGCGCGGGAGAAATGCGAGCGGCTGA
This sequence comes from Pseudomonadota bacterium, assembly GCA_039180875.1. GTDB lineage: Bacteria > Pseudomonadota > Alphaproteobacteria > Rhodobacterales > Rhodobacteraceae > JBCDCY01. The sequence continues at coordinate 450,938 of JBCDCY010000001.1, forward strand.
GGTCGAGCGCCGCGGCCAGTTCGCCCGCCGTCAGCCCCGACACCGCCTCGCGGGCGATCAACTCCTCCGCCCGGCGACGCTGCCAGGGGGCGAGGCATTCGCGGAGCGCTCGCGCCGCGGTGTTGCTGCCGCCGAACTCATGCACCAGGGTGGCGGCGAGCTGGGCGCAGAGCCCCTCCAGCAGCACCGGACTGGGCGCGCCCCCGGCCGTGGTCTCGGCGGTGATGCGCTGCAAGAGCGGCGCCACCTCGCGGTCGTGGATCAGCCGGGCGCAGCGCTCCGCCATGGCGCGCATCGAGGCATTGGGCAGGTCGGAGGCGATGCGCCGCAGAAACTCCGTCGGGATGTAGAGGTGCAGCACGTTCCAATCGCCCCGCACCTCGGCCAACGGCTTGCGGCCGGGGGGCACGACCAGCCAGGAATTGGCCCCGACCGCACCGTCATAGATCGGGTCGGTGTCGAGCAGCATGTGCGCCCGCGGCAGACCGTCCTGATGGTAGGCGACGATGAAGACGTCGGCATCCGTCCCGCTCAGCAGTCGCTCGCCCCCGTCGGGACTGCGCCAGAGCGCGGCGGAGATATTGGTGCCCAGCGTGCGACCGACGAAGGAGCGGGCCGGGTCCATGCCCCAGCTCTCTACGATGCTGTCCAAGGCGGCCTGGCTCATCCGGCTCTCGTCGCTGGCCACGAATTCTGTCGCACAAATCTGTCGGCCGCGCACATCGCCGGCAGTGCGACGAGGCAACCTCCTGCAGTTTTGGGGCAGCGAAGCAGGGAGGCAAGCCATGAAAGACGTGACACTCGACGCCACAGCCGCCGACGCGCCGGTCAACGCATTGTTGACGCTGCCCTATCCGACATTCGTGCGGACCAGCCAGATACCCTGGAAGCCCTGGGTGATGGAGGGGGTGGAGTACAAGCTGCTGGCCACCGATCCCAAGACCAACGGCTTCACCTGCCTGTTGCGGGTCGAGGCCGGCACGGTGGCGCCGGTGCACCACCATCTCGGCGCCATCGAGGTCTACATCGTGGACGGCGAGATCTACTACGAGGACAGCGATATCGGCGGCAAGGACGACTACATTTATGAGCCGGCGGGCGACGTTCACCGCCCGGTCTCGCCCAACGGCTGCACGCTGTTCTGCGTGTTCCACGGGCCCATCGCCGGGCTCGACGACGACGGCAACCTGGCCGGCATCGTCGACGCCAAGATGATGCGCGCCATGGCCGAAGAGCACGGCGTGATCGGCTACCTCGCCGAGACCGGGGCGCACTAGGCGCCCGAACTCACTTCAGCAAAGCGACCCTCGATCGGCTTCGCGCCGGTCGTGGGCTCGGCTTTTGGCGCTGCGGCGTCGGGACGATCCGGGTGAGCGCCGGCGCCAACGGCCGCTGCCGCAGCATGGATATTTGGACCACGGCGAAAGCCATCGGGCTTTCTTGCTGGGTCAAATATCTCCGCCGGAGGCAAGCGACGCCTCCGCCAGAGCCACTGCCGCCGCGCTCAGTTCCGCCGCACGATGCAGGGCGCCCCGGCCGTGCGCAGCTGCCGGCAGAGCTGGCGCGCATCCGCCCGGCTCTCCACCCCGATCCGGGCGGAGTAGCGCGGCCGCCCGCCGTTTCGGCGCAGGCGCACCACCGTCACCTCCTGCTCACCCAGGATCGCGCCGTAGCGGCGGAGCGCCCTGGCTCCGGCACGCTGGGCCGCGCCAGCGCTGATGCCGGCTGCGACCTGCACGCCCCAGGGGCGACCCGTGCCGGCGAAGGCACGGGTGGCCAGCACCGGCAGGGCGGCGCAGGCCGTGGCGAAATCGGTCTCGGGATCGAGCGGGCGGGGCGTGATCTCTCGCCCCGCCTCCCGGAACCAGGCGGCCGGGCGGGCGGTGATGGAGAGAACGTAGTCCTCGGTCTCCCACGGCAGCCGGCCGCCGCGGACGAGCCAGCGGGCCACCCGATCGGCGCCGCTGTTGTAGGCCGCAGCGGCCAGGCCGAGATTGCCAAAACGCATCCGCAGATCGGCGAGCAGCGCGGCCGACGCCGGGATCGCCTGGACCATGTCGAAGGGATCGGCGAGACCGCGGAGCGCCGCCGTCGCCGGCATGAACTGGGCGATCCCCTGGGCCCCGGCCGGACTGACGGCCTGGGCATCGAACCGGCTCTCCTTCCAGATCAGGCGGGCGAAGAAATCCTCCGGCAGGCCATGCGTCTCGGCCGCATCGGCGATCAGAGTGCAGATCCGCTCGGTCCGGGTGGGCCAGGTGCGGGTCCGGGGCGCCGGCCGCTCCGCGAAATCCGGCGCAATCCGCGGTGCGAGGAGGAAGCTGCCGGCCGCCGCGTCGTCCTCGGCCCGCAGCGCGGTGGCGAGCGCCGCGATTGTGAGAAGACTGACTACTAGGGTGCGGCGCATAGGCAAACGATAGCGAAATGAGCGGCCTCAGGCACGCGCTGCTCCATCGGCGCAGGCCCAGGATATCGCGATGGCCATGGCCCGGCCGACGGCATGGGCGCCATCGGCATCGCCGCCAGACGTCCAGTCGCCGCCGACGAGCAGCCGATCCTCCAAGCCATAGAACATCACGCCGGTTGGCGCATGGGCCCGGGCATAGCGCCAACGGTGCGCCACCACGTGGATCGCCGTTTCGGGCTCCGCCCCGATCTGCGCGGCCAGGTGGGGCAGCAACGCATCCGCCACCTCGTCCCGCGACCGCTCGAGGTTCGCGTCCGACCACGCGCGCGTTGCGTGGCCGACCCAGCAGACGGGGGTCGCGTCGCGCCCGGGCTTGGCCGAGGAGCGGTGGATCGTCTCAAAGGGCGCCGCGCCGTCGACGATATCGGCCGCCGGGGTGTCCGCATCCCAAGCCGCCATCAGGGTCCAGCATGGGTCCATGCTTTCTGTGATGCGCCCCGCGCCATCGTATGGTGGCACGGCTGCGAGGAGACGGGCGGCTTGCGGTGCTGGAACCGTGCATACGACCCAATCGACACGCTCGCACGCCCCACCCGCCAAAGCGACGCTCCAGCCGCTCTCGGCTTCGGTGATGGCCGCGACCTCTGTGCCGAACCTGATGTCGATGTCGGTTGCGAGCGGGCGGAGGAGCGACCGCCAGTCCGGCAGGCCGACATAGCTGCCCCGATCCGCCGGCCAGCGCGCGGCGCGCCCGTCGGCCACGGCGGCATCAAGGAAGGCGCGAAAGGTGGCGGTGCGCGGCGCGAGCGCGACCGGGCCGTGGTCGAAAGCCAGGCCATTGCGGGACCGGCGCGTCGCGAGGCGGCCGGCGATGTCGCGGCTCTTTTCCCAGACGATAACCTCGAAGCCGCCACCCCGCAGATGGTCGGCCGCGGTGAGACCCGCGAGGCCCGCGCCGACGATACCGATCCGCGGCCTATCCGCCATAGCAACCGGCCGTGCGCCCCCTGGCCTGGACGAGGGCGAGGACGGCGTCGATGGTAGGGGTGGGCACGCTCGCAGCGCGGCCAAGCTCGACGACCGCGGTCACCAGGGCGTCGATCTCCATCGGCCGGCCGCGCTCCAGGTCCTGGAGCATGGAGGTCTTGTGCGCGCCCACCGCCGCCGCCCCGGCGATGCGCTTGTCGACGTCGATGGCGAAGCGGACGCCGAGCGCCTCGGCCACCGTTTGCGCCTCTACCATCATGGCACGGGCCAGATCGCGGAGCGGGGGGTGGGTGGCGAGCACGTCCAGCGTCTCACCCGTCAGCGCGCTCATCGGGTTGAAGGCGAGGTTGCCCCAGAGCTTGATCCAGATCTCGTCGCGGATGCGGGGGCGGATGGGGGCCCGGAAGCCGGCCTCTTTAAGGGCGGCGGCAAAGCGCTCGGCCCGCTCCGTCTTCTCGCCCGAGGGTTCGCCGAGCGAGAAGCGGTCGCCGTCGATCAGGCGGACGACGCCGGGTTCCTCGACCTCCGCTGCCGGGTAGACGACGCAGCCGAGCGCCCGGTCGGGCGGCAGCTTGCCGCTGACCGCGCCGCCGGGATCCACCGCCTCGACCCGGCGCCAATCGTGGCCGGCGAGGTCGTGGAAATACCAGTAGGGAACGCCGTTCATGCCGGTGACCAGCACCGTCTCCGGCCCCATCAGCGCCGCGATCCGGTCAGCGACGCCGGGCACGGAGTTGGCCTTCAGCGTCACCACCACATAGTCCTGCGGCCCGAGATCGGCGGGGTCGTCGGAGGCCGCGACCTCCGCCACTTCTTCCCCCTCATCGGTCCGCAGGCGGAGGCCGTTGGCCCGCATCGCCTCCAAATGCGGCCCCCGGGCGACGACGGACACCTCCGTCCCCGCATGGGCCAATCGCACCGCCAGATAGCCGCCGATCGCCCCGGCGCCGAAGATCGCGACCCGCATCAGGCGAGGCCGAGCTTTTCGGCCAGGCCGATGCGTTGCAGCTTGCCCGTCGCGCCCTTCGGGATCTCGTCGACGAAATGCACGTGGCGGGGCACCTTGAAGGCGGCGAGGCTTTGGCCGGCGAAGTCCCGGATCTCCCCAGCCTCCGCCACCGCCCCGTCGCGGAGCACGATGGCCGCCGCCACCTCCTCCCCCAGTTTCGGATGGGGGAGCGCGAAGGTCACCACCTGGGCGACGGCAGGGTGGGCTGCGAGCACGTCGTCGACCTCTCGCGGGCTCACCTTTTCGCCGCCGCGGTTGATGATCTCCTTCAGGCGACCGCGGATGGCGATGTAGCCGTCGGCGTCGATCGCGCCTTGGTCGCCGGTGCGGAACCAACCGTCGCTGAAGGCCTCGGCATTGGCCTTGTCGTTGTTCTGGTAACCGGGGGTGACGTTCTCCCCCCGGATGACGATCTCCCCGATCTCGCCTTGGGGGAGGAGGGTGCCGCCCTCGTCCATGATCGCCACCTCGGGCCCGGCGGCGATCCCCACGGTGCCGGGCTTCCGCGCCGCGGGCGGCAGGGGATTGGCGGCCATCTGGTGGGCCGCCTCGGTCATGCCATAAGCCTCGACGACCGGGCAGCCGAAGGTCGCCTCCAACTCCTCCAGCACCGGCACGGGGAGCGAGGCGGAGGAGGAGCGGATGAAGCGGAGCGGCACCTCGGCAATCGTCTCCGCATTCCGGCTTGCGCGGCTGAGGATCGCCTGATGCATGGTCGGCACGGCGGTGTACCAGCTGGGCCGCACCTCCCGCATCCAGGCGAAGAAGCGGAGCGCATCGAAGCCCGGTGTGCAGGTGATCGCCCCGCCCGCCTCCATGGTCGAGAGCACCGCCGCGATCAGCCCGTGGATGTGGAAGAGCGGCATGACGTTCAGGCAGCGATCCCGGTCCGTCAGCGCCAGGGAGGCGGCGATATTGGCGGCTGAGGCCGTGATGTTCTGCGCCGTCAACGGCACGATCTTCGGCCGGGAGGTGGTGCCGGAGGTGTGGAGGACGAGGGCCGTCTCCTCCGGCCCGTTCAAGGTCGGCGCGGCGGCCTCGCCCGCCAGATGGATCGCACCGGCCGGGGCGTCGGGATTGGCTGCGATCTCCAGCACCTCGGCACCGGCACGGGCGGCGGCGGCGCGGGCCGACGTCTCCATCCCCTCCGCCACGATCAGCCATTTAGCGTCGAGATCGTCGAGGTAGAAGCCGAACTCGTCCTCCGTATAGGCCGGGTTGAGCGGGGCCGCGACGGCGACGGAGGCGACGGCGAGGAAGGCCACCGCCATCTCCACCCCGTTGGGCAGCACGATGGCGACCTGCACCCCGGGGCCGATGCCCCGGCCGGCCAGCGCGCCGGCTAGGCCGTCCACAATGGCGCGGAGGCCCGCATAGTCGAGATCCGCCCGCCCCGGTGCGCCAAGCGCCGGCCCGGCGCGGCCGCCGAGCAGGGCGCGGACAGTGCGGATCGGGCTCTCGGTCACGGGCGATGCTCCTCGCTTGGGCGCTGCTCCTTTTGGCAAGGGGCCGGGCCGATCCGCAAGCGGCAATCGGGCCGGGGCCGCGCGCTCAGATCGGGTTTGCCGGGGTCGCCCGGCCGGTGGTATCAAAGATCAACGCCCGCCGCGTGGGAGCTTCGAGCGGGCGAGATCAGGGGAGGATCCAATGCTGAGACGCATCTTTGCGGCCGGGCTCATCGCGCTCGGCCTGCCGATGGCCACGCCTGCCGCGGCCGAGGAGATCACCGCCACCGTCGTCGCCGGCCATCCACCGGTCTTTCGCTGGGTGCGCATGATCTCGGAGGCGTTCATCCCCGCCGTCCAGGCAGAGCTCGAGGGGACGGAGCACTCGATCAGCTTCTCCGAGCAATATGGCGGCGCGGTCGCGGGCGTGGGCGAGGAGTTGGAGACGGTGGGGATCGGCCTCGCCGAGCTCGGTACCATCCAAGCGCTCTTCGATCCGGCGAAGCTCGCGGTGCAGAACGTGACCTACTACACGCCCTTCGTCTCCTCCGACAGCGACATGATCAACGCGATCATGCACCGCCTGCACCAGGAGGATCCGCGGATGCAGGCGGCCTATACGGCGGAGAACATCGTCTATCTCGGCGGTGCGATCGAGATCGACGACTACCTGCTGATGACCAAGTTTCCGGTGAATTCCCTGGCGGATCTCGACGGGCAGAAGATCGCGGCGCCGGGGGCGGCGATCAACTGGCTCTCGGGCACCGGGGCGGTGGGGGTGAACGGCAACCTCACCACCTACTACAACGAGTTGCAGACGGGCGTTTATGACGGCGTGATCGTCTTCGCCTCGGCCGCCCTGCCCGGCAAGCTCTACGAGGTGGCGCCTTACGTCACGCGCATGGGCCTCGGCGCGCAGTTCGCAGGCTCCCTCGGCGCCAACAAGGACTGGTATGACGGGTTGCCCGCCGAGGTGCAGGCAGCGCTGATCGCCGGGGCCGATGCGGCGGATGAATGGTATTCGGCGGAGCTGAACGCCGCCGTCGCCGCGTCTTTTGAGCAGATGGCCGCCCAAGGTGCGACGATCACCGATGCCAGTGCCGAGATGCGCGCCACCTGGGCCGAGGGCATGGACAACGCCGCCAAGACCTGGGCCGCCGATCTCGACGCGCGCGGCATTCCGGGGACCGAGGTGCTGAGCCTCTATATGGAGACCGCCCGGTCGATGGGCGCCGAGCCGCTCCGCAACTGGGACCAGGAGTGACGCCGGCACGGGGCGTGCCCCCAGTCGGCGAGGCCCCGGATCAAGTCCGGGGCAGTGGCTCGCGCAGCTGCCCGCCCCACATCCAACCGTCCCGGAACGCCGCCGTAGGTGGTGTGTCCGGGACCTCGACCCCCAGGGCGCGGCTCCGGAGCCACCGCAACCCCCGGCGCCTGGCTCCGCACGGCGAGGCCCCGGATCAAGTCCGGGGCGGCGGTTCGCGCAGCCGCCCGCCCCACGCCCAACCGTCCCGGAACGGCGCCATGGGCGGCGTATCCGGGACCTCCCACCGATGAGCGCGCCGGCGTGAGCAGAGCCGTGCGCCTGCTCGACCTCGCCACGCTGGCGCTCAACGTCGCGGGCTCGCTGCTGATCGTCGCCATCATGGTGCTGATCGGGGCGGACGTGCTCGGCCGCGCGGCCCTTGGCCAGCCGGTACCGGGGGTGCCGGAGATGGTGACGCTCTCAATCGTCGCCATCGTCTTCCTGCAGATCCCACAGGCGGTGCGGGCAGGGCGGCTCACCCGCTCGGACGCGCTCCTGAACGCCATCGGCGCCAGGCGCCCGGCCCTCGGCGCAGCGCTGGAGGCACTGTTCGACGCGCTCGCCATGGCCGTCATGGGCGTGATCCTCTGGTTCACCTGGCCCTTTTTCCTACGCTCCTGGACCTCGGGCGACTTCATCGGCGCGGTCGGCAACTTCACCGCGCCCACCTGGCCGGTGAAGCTGATCATCCTGATCGGCTCGGCCATGCTGATCCTGCAATTCGCCGCCCGAATACTCCGGGGCGCGCGGCCGTGACGCCGTTCGAGATCGGGCTCCTGGCGCTCGCCGCCATGGTGCTGCTGGTGCTCCTCGGGCTCTACGTGCCGATCGCCCTGATGCTCTGCTCCTTCGTCGGCGTCTGGGCCATCCGCGGCTCGCCGGAGCTTGCGGGCAACATGCTGGCGCTCGCCGCCAATGACACCATTGCGAGCTACTTCTTCGGGGTCGTGCCGCTCTTCGTGCTGATGGGCTTCGTGGTGTCGGAGGCCGGGATCGGGCGCGACGCCTATGACGTGGCGAATGCGCTTTTCCGGCGGATCCGGGGCGGGCTCGGCATCGGCACGGTGGGGGCGAACGCGATTTTCGCGGCCGTGACCGGCATCTCCATCGCCTCGGCCGCCGTTTTCACCCGGATCGCGGTGCCGGAGATGCTGCGCCACGGCTACACCCAGCGCTTCGCCCTCGGCATCGTGGCGGGCTCGAGCGTCTTGGGGATGCTGATCCCGCCCTCGCTCCTCCTCATCCTCTATGGGCTGCTGACGGAGCAATCCATCGGCGATCTGTTCGCCGCCGGGATCGTGCCGGGCCTGCTTCTCGCCGTCTTCTTCGCGCTCGGCGTCATCGTCCTCGCCCTCCTCGCCCCGCGCTTTACCGGCACGGCAGCGGGCGTGGTGGAGGAGGAGCCGGCAGGCGCGCTCCTCCTCAAGGCGATGCCGATCACCCTCCTCATCGTGCTGGTCCTCGGCGGGCTCTACGGCGGCATCTTCACGCCGGTGGAGGCGGGTGCGGTGGGCGCCATTGCCGCGATCGTCGTCGGCGTGCTGAAACTGGCCCTCGTCCGGGCGGGCGTCCCGGGCCTGTCCGGCGGGCTCACCTGGGGCGGGTTCCGGCGGGTGCTGGTCGAGACGGGACTGGTCACCGCCTCCATCTCCTTCCTGATCATCGCTGCGCAGATGTATTCGCGGATGCTCGCCTTCTCCGGCGTTCCGGCAGGTTTCGCCGAGGGCATCACCACGGCGGAGATCGGGTTCTGGGGGACGGTGCTGATCTACGTCCTCGTGGTCATCGCGCTCGGAATGATCCTCGACAGCTCGTCGATCATGCTGATCCTCGTCCCGCTCATGCTGCCGGTGGTGACCGGGATGGGCGTCGACCTGATCTGGTTCGGCATCGTCACGGTGATCGCGGTGGAGATCGGGTTGCTCACGCCGCCCTTCGGCATCTCGGTCTACGTCATCAAGTCCACGCTCGACGATCCCTCCGTCACCCTCGGGCAGATTTTCCTTGGCGCCGCGCCCTTTGCGGCGATCATGGCGATCGTGCTCGCCCTGGTGATGGTCTTTCCCGGTCTCGCGACGTTCCTGCCGGAGGTGCTCTGATGGCCCGCAAACTGATCGACATCTCGAACGCGCTCGAGGCCGACATCGCCTCCGACCCGCCGATCATGCTGCCCGAGATCACCTATATGAGCCATGCGGAGACGGCCGAGCAGGTGATGGCCTTCTTTCCAGGCCTGACGAAGGAGCAGTTGCCGGGGGGCGAGGGCTGGGCGGTGGAGCAGCTGCGCATCTTCACCCATAACGGCACGCATCTGGATGCGCCCTACCACCACCATTCCACCATGAACGGCGGCGAGCGGGCCTGGACCATCGACGAGGTGCCGCTCGAATGGTGCCTCAACCCCGGCGTGAAGCTCGACTTTCGCGAGAAGCCGGACGGCCATGTGGTGAGCGCGGCCGAGGTGGAGGAGGAGCTCGCCCGCATCGGCCACACGCTCCAACCCCTCGACATCGTGGTGGTGAACACCGCGGCCGGCGACGCCTACGGCGAGCCCGACTACGTGATGAAGGGCTGTGGCATGGGGCGGGAGGCGACGATGTACCTCCTGGAGCGCGGCGTGCGGGTCACGGGGACGGACGCCTGGTCCTGGGACGCGCCCTTTGCGCTCACCGCCCAGCGTTGGATGGCGGAGAAGGACCCCTCGATCATCTGGGAGGGGCACCGGGCGTCGATGGACATCGGCTATTGCCACATGGAGAAGCTGGCGAACCTGGATCAGGTGCCGGCGACGGGGTTCGAGATCAGCTGCTTCCCCTACAAGATCAAGGCAGCCTCGGCCGGCTTCGTCCGCGCCGTGGCAATCCTGGAGGACTAGGCGATGCGGCTCGGCACGGTAGAGGCGGACGGCGAGCGGCTGGTCGCCATTGCCGACGAGGCGACGCTAGTCGACCTGACGGCAACGGGGGATGCGCGGCTTGGCTCCATGCTGGCGCTGATCGACGCGGGCGCCGAGGGATTGGCGGCGGCGCGCGCGGCGCTTGATGAGGCCGCGGTGACGCTGCCCATGGAGGGCACCCGCATCCTCGCGCCGCTGCCTGAGCCCCGGCAGATGCGCGACTGCCTGGTCTTTGAGGAGCACCTGAAGAACTCGTTCAAGGCGGCCGAGGCGATGACCGGGCGAGCCTTCGTCATCCCGCCGGTCTGGTACCAGCAGCCGGTCTACTACAAGGCCAACCGCTTCTCCGTCATCGGACCCGAGGCCGACGTGATCTGGCCCGCCTACGCCGAGTTTCTCGACATCGAGCTGGAACTCGCCGTGGTCATCGGCAAGACCGGCAAGGACATCACGCCCGAGGCGGCGCCCGATCACATCTTCGGCTACACGATCTTCAACGACATCTCGGCCCGCGACGCGCAGATGATCGAGATGGGCGGGCAGCTTGGCCCCGCCAAGGGCAAGGATTTCGACACCGGCAACATCCTCGGCCCCTGGATCGTGACGGCCGACGAGGTGCCCCATCCCGCCGCGCTCACCATGGAGGCGCATGTGAACGGGGAGCGCTGGGGCGGCGGCAATTCCCGCGATATGCACCACGAATTCGGGGCGATCCTGGCCCATATCTCCCGCTCGGAGACGCTGCGGGCAGGCGAGGTCATCGGCTCCGGCACCGTCGGCACGGGCTGCGGGCTGGAGATCGGCAAGCGCCTCGCACCGGGCGACGTCTTCGAGCTGACGATCGAGAAGATCGGCACGCTCCGCAATCGCATCATTCGGGAGGGTTGAGCATGGCGGAAGATCAGATGACCGAGGCCGTGGTGCAGTTCGATTGCCGCGGCAAGGCGGTGGGCAAGATGCGCAACGAACTCGCCGTCGCCATGGTCCAGCCCTGGACGGAGACCTTCGAGCTGGCGACCGACGAGGGCTCCTTCCACGGCGGCGATGCCAGCGCGCCGCCGCCGCTCGCCCTGTTTGTCGGCGGTCTCACGGGCTGCATCATGACCCAGATCCGCGCCTTCGGAAAACGCCTGGGCGTCACCATCGCGGATCTGGAAGTCGACGTGCGCGTGCAGTGGGACTGGCAGGCGACCGGCCGGACCTACGAGACGGCGCCGCGGTCCTTTGAGATCGACGTGATGCTCACGAGCCCCGACCCGATGGAGCGCCAGGTGGAATTGATCGAGGCGGCGAAGAAGGGCTGCTTCATCGAGCAGACGCTGGGGCGGCAAAACACGATCAAGCACCGGCTGCGGGACGGGGACGTCTGGCGCGAGGTTTGAAGAACCCTTTGCGCAGCATTGGTTTGATGAGCCGAGGATCGCGCCGGACCCGATGGTGGGCGCATCGCGCCCGCCCGTGGGGTGAGCCGCGTCCCGCAAACGCCCCGGTGGGGCGTTTGAGCGGCGAACGGGCGGAGCCCAACGGGTCGGGCGCGATCCGGTGCTGGCGCACCGGAGAGAGGTGCAGCGGCGAGTGCGCAGATCAGGTCGGCGATGCAGCTCGTTAGTCGCGGAGGACGGCATGAAAACCATCAAAGGCCCGGCGCTCTTTCTGGCGCAGTTCGCAGGGGACGAGGCGCCCTTCAATTCCTGGGGGGCGATCACCAAGTGGGCGGCCGAATGCGGCTATGTCGGCGTGCAGATCCCGAGCTGGGACGGACTCCTCTTCGACCTCGCGCTCGCCGCCGAAAGCCAGGACTATTGCGACGAGATCGCCGGCATCGCTCAGGCAAACGGCGTCGCGGTGACGGAGCTCTCCACCCACCTTCAGGGCCAGCTCGTCGCGGTGCATCCGGCCTATGACGCCGCCTTCGACGGCTTCGCGGCGGAGGAGGTGCGGGGCAATCCGAAGGCCCGCCAGGCATGGGCCGTCGACCAAGTGAAGAAGGCGCTGCACGCTTCCGAGCGCATGGGGATCACGGCCCACGCCACCTTCTCCGGCGCGCTCGCCTGGCCCTATGTCTATCCCTGGCCGCAGCGGCCCGCGGGCCTGATCGAGACGGCGTTCGACGAGCTCGCCGCCCGCTGGCGCCCGATCCTCGACGCCGCCGACGGCCACGGGGTCGATATCTGCTATGAGATCCACCCGGGCGAGGATCTGCATGACGGCGTGAGCTACGAGATGTTCCTCGACCGGGTCGACACCCACCCACGGGCGCGGATGCTCTACGACCCCTCGCATTACGTGCTGCAATGCCTGGACTACCTCGACAATCTCGACATCTACGCCGACCGGATCGGGATGTTCCACGTCAAGGATGCCGAGTTCAATCGGACCGGCCGGCAGGGCGTCTATGGCGGCTTTCAGTCCTGGGTGGACCGGGCCGGCCGCTTCCGCTCCCTCGGTGACGGCCAGGTGGATTTCGGCGCGGTGTTCTCGAAGCTCGCGGCGCTGGATTTCGACGGTTGGGCGGTGGTCGAGTGGGAGTGCTGCCTGAAGCACCCCGAGGACGGCGCGCGGGAGGGCGCGGCCTTCGTCCGCGACCACATCATCCGGGTGACGGAGACCGCCTTCGACGACTTCGCCGGCGCCGGCACGGACGAGGCGGCGAACCGCCAGATGCTCGGGCTCGACTGAGGCGTGGCGCAAATCCTGTCGATCCAGTCGGCCGTCGTCTTCGGCCGGGTCGGGCACGGTGCCTCCGCCTTCCCGCTGGAGCGTCTGGGCCACGATGTCTGGCGGGTGCCCACCGTTCTGCTGACGAACCACACAGGCTATCCGGAGTTCTACGGCCCGCCGGTTCGGCCCGACGAAATCCGCCAGCTGCTCGAACGCATGCGCCTTCGCTTTGCCTGCGATGCGATCCTGACAGGGTATCTCGGCCATCCGACGATGGCCCAGTTGGTCGCGGAACAGGTCGGTGCGCTCAAAGGCGATGATCCGACGCGAACGTATCTTTGCGACCCGGTCCTTGGCGACACGGACAAGGGCTTTTATGTGCCCGAGGATCTGGTGGAGACCTATCGGCGCCAGCTACTGCCGAACGCCGCGATGGCAACGCCGAACGTCTTCGAGCTCGGCGCACTGACCGGGACCACGCCCGGCACGCTGGCCGAGATCGTCGCGGCCGCGCGCGATCTCATGGCGTTCGAGCTGCAGACCGTGGTCGTGACGAGCGTCACCCAAGGGTTGGCCCCGGACGAGATCGGCCTTCTCGCCGTCACGCCGCATGCGGCCGACCTCGTGGTGACGCCGCGCCTGCCGATGGAGGCAAAGGGGGCAGGCGATCTGGTGGCCGCACTCCTCCTCGCCTTCTGGCTCGAGGGGCGAAGTGCCGCAGAAGCTGCCATGCGCGCCGCCAGCATCGCCCATGCCATCATCGCGGAGACCCATCGGCGCGGTCTGCAAGAGCTTGCCCTGATCCAGGGGCAGGACGCGATCGTCGCCCCACCCACGCTCTTCACGCCCCGGCGCGTTGACGATTGACCGGGTCTGCCCCCCTGTCGATCATCGGAGAAAATCAGGGGAGGAGCCCGTGACAGAGACCAAACCGCCGCGCATCCGCCTCGGCATGGTCGGCGGCGGCGAGGGGGCCTTCATCGGCGCCGTGCATCGCATTGCCGCGCGTATGGACGACCACTTCAACCTCGTCGCCGGCGCCCTGTCCTCGACGCCGGAGCGGGAGGAAGCCTCGGGCCAGGCGCTCGGCCTCGACCCGGCGCGGACCTACGGCGACTACCTCGCCATGGCCAAGCGCGAGTCGCGCCTCGCCCAGGGGATCGAGGCGGTCGCGATCGTCACCCCGAACAGCAGCCATTACCCGATTGCCCGGGCGTTCCTGGCCCGCGGCATCCACGTGATCTGCGACAAGCCGCTCACCTCCACCCTCGCCGATGCCAAGAAGCTGGCGAAGGCGGCCGCAGCGGCCCGGGCGATCTTCGTCCTCACCCACAACTACACCGGCTATCCCATGGTGCGTCAGGCGCGGGAGATGGTGGCGGCCGGCCTCCTCGGCAAGATCCGGGTCGTGCAGGTGGCCTATGCCCAGGACTGGCTGAGCCGCCGGATCGAGGAGACGGGGCAGAAGCAATCGGCCTGGCGCACCGATCCCGAGACCTCGGGCCCCGGCGGCTCCACCGGCGATATCGGCACCCACGCGCTCAACCTGGCGGAGTTCGTGACCGGGCTGCGGCTGGAGAGCCTGGCGGCCGATCTCGACAGCTTCGTCGAGGGTCGGGAGCTCGACGACAACGCCCATGTGCTGCTCCGCTTCGGCGATGGCGCCAAGGGGATGCTGTGGTCGAGCCAGGTGGCGCCGGGGAACGAGAATGCCCTGACGCTGCGCGTCTACGGCGAGGATGGCGGCCTGGAATGGGCGCAGGAGGAGCCAAACAAGCTCTGGCACACGGCCCTCGGTGAGCCGAAGCGGCTGATCACACGGGCGGGCGCCGGCGCGGGAGAGGCGGCGGCGCGCATGAGCCGGGTGCCGGCCGGTCATCCGGAGGGCTATCTGGAGGGCTTCGCCAACATCTATGCCGAGGCCGCGGCTGCGATCCGCGCCTATCAGACCGGCGCGGATACAGGGGCGGAGGTCGTCTATCCCACCGTCTCCGACGGCCTGCACGGCGTGGCCTTCGTCGATGCCTGCGTGCGCTCCTCAGCCCGCAACGGCGTCTGGGTCAAAGTTCCTTAGGGCGCCGACGGCCGCGACCGCCGCCCGGGCCTGGGCCGCGGCGAGCAAGGCGAAGCGGGGGCCGGAGACGCTTTCGTCCGGCGCCTCGGTGATCAGGGTGATCGGCCAGCGGCCGTCTTCGACGACTTTGGCGAAGACCGGCGCGCCGGCGATGGTCCTCGGGATGGCAACGCCGTAGCGCCGGGCGCGGGCGATCTCGGTGGCGTTCAGCGCGCGGATCGCCGGATCCAGGGTCGCGGCGCGGGCCGCCGCCTGCAGGATGGCCTCGGCCAGGGGCTTGTGCGCCGCCGTGGTGCGGAGGATCAGCATGAAGCCCCGCGGTAGCATCCACTCGGCATAGCCCGCCGGCAGATAGCCGGTCATCGGCCGCACCCATTCGTGGGCCGGATAGCCGTGCAAGCTGATGTGGAGAAGGCCGCCGGCCTGGCGGCGGGCGGTGCGATGCACCTCCTCCTCCACCCCCGTGCCCTGGCCGATGTCGTTGCCGGCGGCGGTGAAGCGGCCGGCGTGGTGCATATGCTCCGGCGCGCGGGCGAAGGCGCTGAGGTAAAGGGCATGACCGTCGGGGTTTTCCAGCGGGCAGAGGGCGAGATCGCGCTCACCCGACGCCAGAAGCGTCTCGGCAGCCCGGAGCGCCCCGACGATCCCCGTCGGCTCATTGCCATGCTGACCGGCCGAGATCATCGCGGCGTTCCCCGGGTCCGTGCCGAAGCCGCGACCCTGGACAGGACGCCCTTGGCGGGACGTCGTGCCGAACGGCTGCCCACCCAGCGCATCCAGGGCCGCCGCAATCGCGTCTTGTGGCAGGGGGCCGTCCAACGCGGCCGCCGGGCGCAGGCGCGGCGGCGGGCGTGTGGCGACCGTCAGATGCAGGTCCGCGCCGGGCGCTGCCACGCGCACCTCGGGCACGATCTGGCCGACGATGGCGCTCCGGTCCTGCGGGCCGGTCCCCCGGCGCCGGCGAAAGTGCTCGAGCGCGGTGAAGTAGAGATCCTCCTCCAACGCCTCGGTGAGGCGCAGCCCCTCCGAACCCACACCCAGCGGCCGGTCGGCAGCGCCGCAGGTCAGCGTGACGTGGAACTGCTCGAAGATCAGCACCTCGGGGTCATCGGGAACGGCGATCTCGGCCAGCGCTGCCTCGAACGCCGCAAATGCCTGCTCCAGATCGGTGGGGAAGGGCCGGTCCTCCACCACCGCGCCGCTCTCCGCCGAGCGCAATCGCAACCAACCGGCGGGCGCGAGGCACCGCTCGCCCGAAGCATCCTGACGCCATCGGTTCGGGGCGGGGATCGCGGCGGAGCGGACGGTGCCGTCGCGGAGAGTGGTCTGCGCGCGGTAGGCGGGCGGCGTCGCCTCGTACCGCGCAGGCGGCAGCGGTGCGAAGGTGATGGGCGGGACGTGCGGCAGATCGGCGGCCGGATAGGCCTCCCGCAGGAAGCGCTCAGGCGGGACATCCACGACGACGGGATAGAGGATGTCGATGGAGGCGGCGTCGGCCGGCCGCTCCTCGATCAGCCAGTGCACCAGCGGCTTGAAGGCCGGGCGGAGCCGGATGCCGTGCTGCTCCGCCGCGCGCCGCTCCGCCACGCCATCGAAGACCCAGATCTCGGCGGTCGTCTCGGCCGGGACACGCTCGGCGATGGAGCGGAGCGTCCGCGGCAGCGTCAGATCCAGAAGCACCGTCTCGCGCTGCCGGATCATCCGCCGCCCATCCCGCTCAGAAATCGGAGATGATGCCGTCTTTCTCCCAGTCGCCGAACCGCGTCGGTTCCGGCCCGTCGCGGCCGCCGAGCTCCGTCGGCAGGGCGGCGCGGCCCTTGGCCTTGGCCCGGCGGGCCGCAGCCTCCGCCAAGGCCCGTTCCGCTGCCTCGGCGCGGCGCGCCTCTTTTTCGTCCTTCCCGCTCATCCTATATGCTCGAATGCTTGAGAACGTTGTCGGGCCATACCTAAGTGCCCGATCCCAGTGCGCAAACCCCAAAAAACGGACGTACGATGAACCTTGTGAAGACAGCGATGCTCCTGGCGGCCATGACGGCGTTGTTCATGGGCGTAGGCTATCTGATCGGCGGGCCGACCGGGATGCTGATCGCGCTCGTTTTCGCGATCGGCACCAACGCTTTCGCCTTCTGGAACTCCGACAAGATGGTGCTGCGCCTGCACGGGGCGGAGCCGGTGACGCGCATGTCGGACCCCGCGCTCTATGACATGGTGGCGGAGTTGGCGGAGCGGGCCAATCTGCCGATGCCTAAGGTCTACATCACGCCCGAGCCGCAGCCGAACGCCTTCGCCACCGGCCGCAACCCGGACAATGCCGCCGTGGCCGTGACCCGCGGCATCATGCAGGCGCTGACGCGGGACGAGTTGGCGGGCGTCATCGCCCATGAGCTCGCCCATATCCGCAACCGCGACACGCTGATCATGACGATCGCGGCGACGGTGGCCGGTGCGATCTCCATGCTGGCGCAGTTCGGCCTGTTCTTCGGCGGCGGGCGCGATCGCGGGCCGCTTGGCATCGTGGGCGTATTGCTCGCCGTGATCCTCGCGCCCATCGCTGCGATGATGGTGCAGATGCTGATCAGCCGGACCAGGGAGTACGCCGCCGACCGCACGGCAGCGGAGATTTGCGGCCAGCCGATGTGGCTCGCCTCGGCCCTTGCCAAGATCGCCGGCGGCGGGCGGCAGTTGGAGATGGCGAGCGCTGAGCGCAACCCGAGCACCGCCCACATGTTCATCATCAACCCGCTCTCAGGCGCGCGGATGGACAACCTGTTCTCCACCCACCCGGCGGCCGAGAACCGGATCCAGGCGTTGAAAGCGATGCAGGCAGAGCTCAGCGGCCGGCCCGCCATGGCGCCCGCGTCCAGCGGCGGCACGCGACGGGAAAGCCCGATCCCGACGATCCGCCGGCGGTGAGCAGCGCCGCACCGCGCGCCCAGACCGCAGGACGTCCGGCCCGGCAGGGGGCGCATCGCCTGCTGGCAGGTGTCCTCTCGCGGCGGGAGACCCTGGCCGATCAGATCGAGGCAGGCGCGCTCGCCGCCCTGCCGCCGGAGGAGCGAGCCCGGGCGCAGTCGCTCGCCACCCTCACCCTCCGCCATCTCGCGCCGATCGACGATCTGCTCGGCGGCTACCTGAAAAAGGCGCCCCACGGCGCGGCGATGACCATCCTGCGCACGGCGGTGGCGGAGCTGCTGCTCGACGGCGTCGCGGCCCATGCAGCGGTGAACGACGCGGTGGCGCTGGCGCGGCAGGACCGCCGCGCCGGGCGCTTTGCCGGGCTGATCAACGCGGTCTTGCGCCGGGTTGCGGCGGAGAAGCCGACGCTCGGCCCCCCGCGTCATCCCCGGTGGTTCGCCGAGCGCCTCAGCCGCCATTACGGTGCGGAGGCCGAGGTCGCCATGGCCCAGGCCCACGCGGCGGGGGCGCCGACGGACCTCAGCCTCCGCGATCCGGGAGAGCGGGCGGAGGTGGTTGCCGCCCTCGAACAGGCCGGCGTGGCGGTCGAGATCCTGCCCACCGGTAGCCTGAGACTTGGACAGGCCGGCCAGATCTCCAAATTGCCGGGCTACGACACGGGTCGATGGTGGGTGCAGGACGCCGCCGCCGCCCTGCCGGCCCGCCTGGCGGGGGAGGTCGCGGGCAAGCGTGTCCTGGACCTTTGTGCCGCGCCCGGGGGCAAGACCCAACAGCTTGCGGCGGCCGGTGCGCTGTTGACGGCGCTCGATGCGTCGGAGAAGCGCCTCGGGCGGCTGAGGGAAAATCTGGCGCGGACCGGGCTATCGGCGGAAGTCGTCTGCGCCGATGCCCTGGCGTGGACGCCGAATAACCCCTTCGACCTCGTGCTGCTCGACGCGCCATGCTCCGCCACGGGCACGGTGCGGCGCCACCCGGACCTGCCCCATGTGCGGGACGACGGGGCGCTGGCGCCGCTGCTTGAGCTGCAGGCCGCGCTGCTGGCCGCAGCCGCCAGGGCCGTCGCGTCCGGCGGCCAGCTGATCTACAGCGTCTGCTCGCTGTTGCCGGAGGAGGGGGAGGAGCAGCTCACCCGCTTCCGCGAGACCCATCCGGCGTTCCAGCCCGAAACCCCGCCCACCCTCGGCCTGCCGGAGGGTTGGCGCGACGGCGCAACCCTTCGCACCCGGCCCGACTATTGGCCGGAGCGCGGCGGCCTCGACGGCTTCTTCATGGGCTGCTTGGTCCATGCGCCCTGACGGCCGCCCACCACAACGCGGATGACACCGGCCCGACGCCCGCCTATGATCGCGCAGCACACACAAGAATAATGAGCGTATGTCGGGCATCGGGCTTTTTTGGATGGCCGTCGTTCAAGCGGTCAACCAGGACATTTCGCGCCGCTCCAACCGTTTCGTGGCTCGCACTTCGGTGCTTGCGCCGCGGGCGAAGGCTTTTGTCTCCCAACCCACGCCGCGGGCCGTCGGCTCCGCCGCCCGGGCGCGCCAGCTCGAGGCCGGCAATCTGCACTTCGCCGGCGAGTTGGTGGAGGCGCCGCGCAAGCTGATCTGGGACACCGCCAGCCCCTCGGACGCGTTCGAGCGGGAGATCCACACCTTCTCCTGGCTCGATGACCTGGCCGCCGCTGGGGACGCGCCGGCGCGCCGCCTGGCCCAGGCCTGGGTGCTGAGCTGGATCTACCGCTATGGCCGCGGCTCCGGCCCGGGCTGGCAACCGGATCTGACGGGCCGGCGCCTGATCCGCTGGCTCAGCCACGCGCCGCTGATCCTGAAGGGGCAGGACAGCAAAGCCTCCCACGACATCTTCCGCTCCCTCGGCCGGCAGACCCGCTACCTTTCCCGGCGCTGGCGGGCGGCGCCGGTGGGGCAGCCGCGCTTTGCCGCACTCACCGGGCTGGTCTACGCAGCGCTGTCGCTGGAAGGCTATGACCGCCTCCTCAACACAGCGATCGGCGCCCTCGGGCGCGACTGCGCCCGGCGCATCGACGATCTGGGCGGGATCGAGACCCGCAATCCGGAAGAGTTGATGGAGGTCTTCACGCTCCTCGTCTGGTCGGCACGGGCGTTGGAGGAGGCCGACCACGCCCCAGATCCCCGCCACCTGGCCGCCATCGCCCGGATTGCGCCGACGCTGCGCACCCTCCGCCTCGGCGACGGC
This sequence comes from Pseudomonadota bacterium, assembly GCA_039180875.1. Classification (GTDB taxonomy): domain Bacteria; phylum Pseudomonadota; class Alphaproteobacteria; order Rhodobacterales; family Rhodobacteraceae; genus JBCDCY01. The sequence continues at coordinate 470,853 of JBCDCY010000001.1, forward strand.
TCCCTCGCGCGCTTTCACGGCGGCGGACGGGGGTGGGAGGGGCAGCTCGACCAGGCCCTGGCCGAGGCTGGCGAGCGGGCGACGCGCCAGGACGAGGCCGCCATGGGCTTCGCCCGGCTACATTCCGGGCGCACGACCCTGATCCTCGATGCCGCGACACCGCCGAGCGGCGGTGCCTCCGGCGAGGGCCATGCCAGCACGCTCGGCTTCGAGCTCTCTTCCGGCCGCCAACCGGTGATCGTGAGCTGCGGGCCCGGGCGCCTGTTCGGGTCGGAATGGCGCCGGGCCTGTCGCGCCACGGCAGCGCACTCGACGGGCCAGTTTGGCCGTATCTCCTCCAGCCGCCTGGCACCGAGCGGCTTCGTCGCGCGCCAGCTCGGCACCCGCCTGGTCTCCGTCCCGACGGAGGTGAGCGTGCAGCGCGCCACCGACCTGAACGGCACCTGGCTGCTCGCGGCGCACAACGGCTATGTCTCGACCCACGGCGTGGTGCATCGCCGGCGCATCTTCCTGTCCCCCGACGGGCGGGATGTGCGAGGTGAGGACACTTTCGTCGCCGACACCGATGCCGGGCGGCGCCAGCTTGAGTTCGCGCTGGAGAAGGCCGGGGCGGATGCCCAGATGGTGGCGCTTCATTTCCACATCCACCCCGAGGTGACGGCGAGCCTGGACCTCGCCGGCAGCGCCGTCTCGCTCAACCTGCCGAACGGCGAGGTCTGGGTGTTTCGCCAATCGGCGGGCGAGATGACGCTGGGCAACTCCGCCTATCTCGATCAGCAGCGCCTGAAGCCCCGGGCGACGCGTCAGATCATCGTGCACGGCCGCATGGACGGGCAAAGCACGCAGATCACCTGGGCCCTCAATCGGGTACAGGAAGCGCGGCGCGACGCCTGGCGCTCCGACGAGGAAACCGGCGATCCCGTGCCTGCCTGAGGCGAGCTCCCCCAAGACGGAAGAGAGGATGCCATGAGCGAGGGTTTGGTTGGCGTGCGCCGCGCGCTTCTCTCCGCCTCGGACAAGAGCGGGCTGGTGGAGTTCGCCCAAGCCCTGGCGGCGGCCGGGGTGGAGCTGATCTCCACCGGCGGCACGGCGGCCGCCCTGCGCGAGGCCGGCCTGGCGGTGCGCGATGTGGCTGAGGTCACGGGCTTTCCCGAGATCCTGGACGGACGCGTCAAGACCCTGCACCCCGCGATCCATGGCGGCCTCCTCGCCAAGGGGGGCGTCGCGGCACACGACGAGGCCCTGGCGGCCCACGCCATCGCCCCGATCGACCTCGCCGTCATCACCCTCTATCCGTTCGAGGAGACGGTGGCCCGCGGCGCCAGCCCCGACGCGTGCGTCGAACAGATCGACATCGGCGGCCCGGCGATGATCCGGGCGGCCGCCAAGAACCACGGCCGCGTCACCGTGATCACCGCGCCCGACGTCTATGGCGAAGTGCTGGCGGAGATCGAGGCGGAGGGCGGCACGACCCTCGCCACCCGCCAGCGTCTGGCCGGCGCAGCCTTCGCCCGCGTCGCCGCTTATGACGCCGCCATCGCCGGGTGGTTCCAGGGGCAGCAATCGCTCTTCGCCCCTGAGCGCCTGACGCCTTCCGGCCGGCACGCAGCCGATCTCCGCTACGGCGAGAACCCGCATCAGCGCGCCGCCCTCTACTTGAGTGGCGAGGAGCGGCCCGGCGCGGCGACGGCAGAGACCCTGCAGGGCAAGGCGCTGAGCTACAACAACATCCTCGACGCCGACGCGGCGTTCGAGCTGGTGGCGGAGTTCGATCCGGCCGACGGCGCCGCCTGCGCCATCATCAAGCACGCCAATCCCTGCGGCGTGGCGCTGGGTGCGGATCTCGCCAGCGCCTACCGCGCCGCCCTGCGCTGCGATCCGACATCGGCCTTCGGCGGCATCGTGGCGTTCAACCAGCCCGTCGACGCCGTCGCGGCGGAGGCCATGGCGGAGGTTTTCACCGAGGTGGTCATCGCCCCGCAGATCGCGCCCGCCGCCCGCGACCTATTCGCCCGGCGGAGCAACCTGCGGCTGCTCGAGACCGGCGCGTTGCCCGATCCGAGCGCCAATGCCGCCGTCTTCCGCCAAGTTGCCGGCGGCTTTCTGATGCAGGAGCGGGACGGCGCCGCCCTGCCCGAGGAGCCGCCCCGGGTCGTCACCCAGCGTGCGCCGACGGACGCGGAGACGACCGACCTCCTCTTCGCCTGGCGGGTGGCGAAGCACGTGAAGTCGAACGCTATCGTCTACGCCAAGGACGGGGCGACCGTGGGCATCGGCGCCGGCCAGATGAGCCGGGTCGACAGCGCCCACCTCGCCGCCAAAAAGGCGCGGGAGATCGCCGCCGCCGAGGGCCTCGCCGAGCCACCCACCGTTGGCTCCGCCGTCGCGTCGGACGCCTTCTTCCCGTTCGCCGACGGCCTGCTCGCCGCGGTCGAGGCCGGCGCGACGGCGGTGATCCAACCCGGCGGTTCCGTCCGCGACGAAGAGGTGATCGCCGCCGCCGATCAGGCCGGCATCGCCATGCTCTTCACCGGCCGCCGGCATTTCCGCCACTGACCCCGCCCCTTGCCGCCCGGGCCCCGCTGCCCTAGACCCCCGCCAGCGAACGCACCAATGGAGGCACCGCGTGGGTCTGACGCGCGCCCTAACCGTCGCCCTGGTCATCCTGGTCCTGGATCAGGCGAGCAAGTGGCTGATCGTCGAGGTCCTCGACCTCAAGACAAGGGGCTATATCGAGGTCGCGCCGCCCTTCCTCACCTTCGTCATGGCCTGGAATACCGGGATCAACTTCGGCCTGTTCGGCAACGACAGCGACACCTTCCGCTGGGTGCTGATCGGCATCGCCGTCGCTATCTCTGTCGCCCTGGCCGTCTGGGCCCGCAGCCAGACCGGCTGGCGGGCCCCGGCCGCTATAGGTCTTGTGATCGGCGGGGCCATTGGCAATGCCATTGACCGCATGCACTACGGCAGCGTGGCCGATTTCCTCAACATGTCGTGTTGCGGGATCGAGAACCCCTATGCCTTCAACATCGCCGATATCGCGATTTTCCTGGGCGCCCTGGTTCTGATCCTGTTCACCGGCACGTCCGAGAAGGACGCGCGCGACGATCCCGCGCCGCCTGGGACGGACGGCCGCGCCGGCGGGGCGTGACGTCCCGGCAATTAACGTTTATAGATGCGCAAAGAACAAGAACTGGGGGCCTGTGTGATGCGGACGTTTGGTCTTACGCACCGTACTGTCGTTCTTCTGGGCACTGCGCTGCTCGTCTCCGCCTGCAGTGGCGGGGTAACCGGCGACGGGCAAAGTGTTCTGACCTCTCTCGGCCTGCGCCAGACGGCGCCGGACGAGTTCATGGTGGTCGAGCGCAAGCCGTTGGTGATGCCGCCGAGCTTCTCCGCCCTGCCGTCGCCGCAGCCCGGCATGCCGAACCGCGTCGATCCGCGGCCGCAGCAGGAGACCATCGTCGCCCTGACCGGCCAGGCCTCCACCGGTGAGGCCGATCTGATGAGCGACGGCCAGCGCGCCTTGCTGACTGCTGCCGGCACGGAAGGCATCGATCCCAATATCCGCGATGTGATGAGCCAGGAGAACGCGGCAGCGACGGCACCACGCTCCTACGGCATCCGCCGGATCTTCGGCCGTGCGACGGAGGATCCGTACAGCAACGACGCGCTCGACCCGACGGAAGAGATGCAGCGCCAGCGCGCCCAGGGCGCCCAGACCCCGGCAGCGCCCGAGGAGGTCGAGGCGAACGAGACCGACGAGAATGCGCCCCGCCGCGGCAGCCTGAGTGTGCGCCTGTTCTGATCGGCTGCGACATCGTGAAGGCATGGCCGGCCCGTTGATCTTGGCGCCGGCCACCATACTTCGCTAGGGCAAATCCCGACCCGCCGCTTCGGAGGACGCCTGCCCGTGTCGCGCTTCGCCCGCTTTTTCACAGCCCCCCTTTTCATCGCCCTCTGGCTCGCGCCCGCCGCCCGGGCCGATGCCGAGGTCACCACGTTCACGCTCGAGAACGGCATGGACGTCGTGGTGATCGAGGACAACCGCGCGCCCATCGTCACCCACATGGTCTGGTACCGGGTGGGCGCGGCGGACGAGCCGCCGGGCAAATCCGGCATCGCCCACTACCTCGAACACCTGATGTTCAAGGGCACCGACGAGATCCCGGAGGGCGCCTTTTCCAAGATCGTGGCGGAGAACGGCGGCACCGACAACGCCTTCACCTCCTGGGACTACACCGGCTACTTCCAGCGCATCGCCGCCGACCGGCTCGACATCGTGATGCGGATGGAGGCCGACCGGATGCGCGATCTGGTGATCAGCGAGGCGGTCTGGCAGCCCGAACGCGACGTAATCCTGGAGGAGCGCAACACCCGCGTCGAAAACGACCCGAGCGCCATCTTCTCTGAACAGCAGAACGCCGCGCTCTTCCTCAATCACCCCTATAGCGTGCCGATCATCGGCTGGCGCCATGAGATCGAGGAATTGACGCGCGAGGACGCACTCGATTTCTACGCCCGCTACTACGCCCCCAACAACGCCATTCTGATCGTCGCCGGCGACGTCACCCCCGACGGCGTGCGGGAACTGGCGGAGATCCACTACGGCGTGATCTCGCCCAACCCGGACCTGCCGCCCAGGGTACGGCCGCAGGAACCGCCGCAGCTCTCGCCACGCCGCATCACCTACAGCGATCCCCGGGTGCGCCAGCCCTACGTCATCCGCACCTACCTGGCGCCCGAGCGCGACAGCGGCGCGCAGGAGGAGGCGGCGGCGCTCACCATCCTCGCCCGATTGCTGGGCGCGAGCGGCATCACCTCCGTCTTCGGCCAGCGCCTGCAGGTGGAGGAGGGCATCGCGCTCTCCACCGGGGCCTACTACCGCGGTCTCGGCCTCGACGATCAGAGCTTCGGCATCTACGCCGTGCCGGTCCCCGGCACGTCGCTGGAAGAGGCCGAGGCGCGGCTCGACGCGGCGATCGCGGCGTTTCTCGAGGAAGGACCGGATCCCGAGCATCTGGAGCGGATCAAGACCCAGCTTCGCGCAGGCGAGATCTTCGCCCGGGACGACCAGGGCCGCCTGGCGCGGCGCTACGGCGTCGCCCTGACCGCCGGCCTGACGGTCGAGGATGTGGAGGCCTGGCCCGACATCCTCGACGCCGTAACGGCGGAGGACGTGATGAAGGCGGCCGAAAACGTCTTCGACATCCGCCGCTCCGTCACCGGCTGGCTGCTGACGGAGGACGCGGTCGACGGCGCGACCGGGGAGGTAACGCAATGAAGATCTTCGCAATCCTGACCGCGGCCCTCCTCGCCGCAGTACCGGCCGTTCATGCCCAAGACATTGTCGAGGTGCGGAGCGACGGCGGCCTGACGGCCTGGCTGGTCGAGGAGCCGTCGATCCCGATCGTCGCCATCGAGATCTCCGTCCGCGGCGGCGCATCCATCGACCCGGACGGGCAGGAGGGCGTGGCGCGCCTCACCATGGGCCTGCTGGACGAGGGCGCCGGGGCGCTTGACGCCACCGCCTTCAGCCAGGCGGAGGAATCCCTCGGCGTCTCCTTGAGCTTCGGCTCCGGGCGGGACCACGCGACGATCTCCGCCCGGATGCTGAGCGAGAACCGCGAGGAGTCCCTGGCGTTGCTGCGCACCGCGCTGATGGAGCCGCGCTTCGACGAGGAGGCGATCGAGCGGGTGCGGGGCCAGATCCTCTCCCGGATCCGCAGCGACGCGGCCGATCCGAATTCGCTGGCCGGGCAGGCCTACCGGACCATGGCCTTTCCCGACCATCCCTACGGCAGGCCGACCGACGGCACCCTCGAAAGCGTCGCCGCCCTGACGCGGGAGGACGTGGTGGCGGCCCATCGCGCGCTTCTGGTGCGGGATCGGCTGTTCATCGGCGTCGTCGGCGACATCTCGGCCGACGAGGTGGGCCCGATGCTCGACGCGCTGCTTGGCGATCTGCCGACCGGCGGGCCGGATCTGCCGGCCGAGGTCTCGCCGATCCTCGACGGCGGGATCGAGGTCGTCTCCTTCGCCACGCCGCAGTCCGTCGCGCTCTTCGGCCAGCCCGGCATCGCCCGGGACGATGCGGATTTCTACGCCGCCTTCGTGATGAACCACATCCTCGGCGGCGGAGGCTTCTCCTCCCGCCTGACGGAGGAGGTGCGGGAGAAACGCGGTCTCACCTATGGCGTCGGCTCCTACCTGGTGAACTACGAACAGTCGGACGTCTATCTCGGCACGGTGGCGAGTGCCAACGGGCGGATCGCCGAGGCGGTCGAGGTGATCGCCGAGGAATGGCGCCGCATGGCAGAGGAGGGGGTGAGCGCCGAGGATCTGGAGAAGGCCAAGCGCTTCCTGACCGGGGCTTATCCGCTGCGCTTCGATTCCAATGCCAGCATCGCCCGCATCCTGGTCGGCGTGCAGGAGGCCGGCCTGCCGATCACCTACCCTGTGGAGCGCAACAGCCTGATCGAGGCGGTGACGCTGGAGGACGTGAACCGGGTGGCGGCAGAGCTCCTTCAGCCCGATGCCCTGACCTTCGTGGTCGTCGGCCAGCCGGAGGGATTGCCGGCCACCAACTGAAGCCTCAGGCGGCCCCTTCGGCCGGCGACTTCGTCGTTCCCATTTGGGCTGGCCATGCTAGACTTCGCGGCATGAGCCTCGACAACCCCAATATGGAGTATCGGGCGGCGCGCATCCGCCAGCTCGACGACGCCGCCGCCAACCGCATCGCCGCCGGCGAAGTGGTGGAACGACCGGCCGCTGCGATCAAGGAGTTGGTCGAGAACGCCCTCGACGCCGAGGCAAGGCGCATCGACATCGCCTATGCCGACGGCGGCAAGAGCCTGCTGCGCGTCACCGACGACGGCCTCGGCATCGCGACCGACGATCTACCCTTAGCGCTGGCGCGCCACGCGACGTCCAAGATCGACGGCAGCGATCTGGTGAACATCCGCTCCTTCGGCTTTCGCGGCGAGGCCCTGCCCTCGATCGGCGCGGTCGCCCGCCTCACCGTCACCTCCCGCGCTGCCGGCGCCCAGGAAGGGGGCGAGATCACTATGACAGCGGGCCGGATCGGTGCGGTCGCCCCCGCGGCCTGGCCCCAGGGCACGCGGGTCGACGTGCAGAACCTCTTCGAGGCGACCCCCGCCCGGCTGAAGTTCCTGAAGAGCGACCGGGCCGAGGCCCAGGCGATCCACGAGGTGGTGAAGCGCCTGGCGCTGGCCGCCCCGCAGGTGGCCTTCACCCTCTCCGATCTCACCGGCGGCACGGCGCGGCGCATCCTGCGCTACGACACCGAGCTTGGCGATGCGGCCTCGAGCGCCCGGGTGGAGCGCGTCCTCGGCACCGACTTTGCCGAGAACGCGGTGCCGCTGAGCGGGGAGCGGGACGGCCACCGCCTGGCCGGGCTCGCGGGACTACCCACCTTCTCCCGCGGGGCGGCGGTCGCGCAGTTCCTGTTCGTCAACGGCCGCTCCGTCCGGGACAAGCTGCTGCTCGGCGCGCTCAAGGCGGCCTATGCCGATCTGCTGCCAGCGGGCCGCTACCCGGCGGTCGCGCTCTTCATCGACTGCGCGCCGGAACTGGTCGACGTGAACGTGCATCCCGGCAAGGCGGAGGTGCGGTTTCGCGAGCCCGGCGTGGTGCGGGGGCTGATCGTCTCCGCCCTGAAACATGCCCTGGCCGAGGCGGGGCACCGGACCTCCAGCACCCTAGGCCAGGCCGCCCTCGGCGCCTGGACGTCGCCCGCGGCGCCCCGACCGGCCAGCCCGTCGATGGGGTTGGCGGAGGCGCCGGCCCCCTTCGACGGTGCGGCCAACTGGTCCTCCGCCCCCGTCCTGGCGGAGCCGGCCGAACCCGAAGGCGCAGCTGAGCCCCTCGACCTGCCCCTCGGCGTCGCTCGGGCTCAGATCCACGAGACCTACATCCTCAGCCAGACCATCGACGGCGTGGTGCTGGTGGATGCCCACGCGGCGCACGAACGCCTGGTCTACGAGGGCTTGAAGACGGCGCTGGCCGAGCGGTCGGCCACGGCTCAGCACCTGTTGATCCCGGAGATCGTCGACCTCGACACCGATGCAGCCGAGCGCGTGCTCGACATCGCCGACAGCCTCGCCGCGGCGGGGTTGGAGGTGGAGCCCTTCGGCGGCGGCGCGATCTGCGTGCGGGCGGTTCCCGCCGTGCTCGGCCCGGTCGATTGCCAAGCCCTGCTCCGCGACATCGCCGATGAGCTGGCCGACAGCGGCACCTCGGCGGCGTTGGGCGAGCGCATCGATGCGGTGCTCAGCCGCGTCGCCTGCCACGGCTCGGTCCGGGCCGGGCGGCGGATGTCGGGGGAGGAGATGAACGCGCTCCTCCGCCAGATGGAGGCGACGCCGTTCTCAGGCCAGTGCAACCATGGTCGGCCGACCCACGTGCACCTCTCCCGGAACGATCTGGAGCGGCTCTTCAGCCGGCGTTAGGGTGTCTTCGATCCGGACTGATGATGCAGTCCGAATGGAAAACGCAAAGCCCTAAGCCGCCCGCGGGATCGCCGCGCCCTTGGCGTCGAAGACGTGGCTGGCGGAGGGATCGGCGCTCAGGTGGATGACCTGGCCCCGCTCGATCCGGCTGGTGCCCGGCAGTTTGGCGATCAGCGGCGTGTCGGCCTGGCCGATATCGAGATAGGCGAGCACCACCTCGCCCAATTGCTCGACATGGCTGACGGGGCCGGAGAACACCGCCTCCCCCTCCGCCGCTAGGGTCAGATCCTCCGGCCGGACGCCGAGGCTGACGCGGTCCTGGGCGCCACCGGCCAATGGCACTGGGATGGCGCCGCTGCCGCCGTTCGGGGCGACCTGGCTCATCCCCTCGCCCGCGGTCACGGTGGCTGGCACGATGTTCATCGACGGCGCCCCGATGAACTGGGCGACGAAGACATTGGCGGGCTGGGTATAGAGCTCCATCGGCGTGCCCACCTGCTCGATCCGCCCATCGCGCAGCACCACGATGCGGTCGGCCAGCGTCATCGCCTCCACCTGGTCGTGGGTCACGTAGATCATGGTGGAGCCGGCCATGCGGGAGTGCAGGTTGGCGATCTCGATCCGGGTCTGACCGCGCAATGCCGCATCGAGGTTGGAGAGCGGCTCGTCGAACAGGAAGACCCGCGGATCCCGGGTGATCGCCCGACCGATGGCCACCCGCTGGCGCTGGCCACCCGACAGCTCCTTCGGCAAGCGCTCGAGATAAGGGGTGATCTGCAGGATCTCGGCCGCGTCACGCACCTTGCGGTCGATCTCGTCCTTGCCGGCTTTGGCGAGCGACAGGCCGAAGGCCATGTTCTCGAACACCGTCATGTGCGGGTAGAGCGCGTAGGACTGGAAGACCATGGCGATGCCGCGCTGGGAGGGGGAGAGGGTGTTCACCATCTCGCCGTCGAAGGTCATGCTGCCCGAGCTGATGTCCTCCAACCCCGCAATCAGCCGCAGCAGGGTGGACTTGCCGCAGCCCGAGGGGCCGACGAACACCATGAACTCCCCGGCATTGATGTCGAGGTCGATGCCGTGCAGCACCTCGACGTCGCCATAGGCCTTCACCACGTTTTCAAGTTTGACGCGCGCCATGCCGGGCTCCTCCCCCTATCCTTTCACGCTGCCCGCGGTCAGGCCCGCGATAATCTTGCGCTGGAAGATCAGCACCAGAACGATGAGCGGCACGGTGACGATGACCGAGGCCGCCATGATCGCCCCCCAGGGCGTCTCCTGCTCGGACGCGCCGGACAGAAGCGCGATGGCCACCGGCACCGTGCGCGTGTCGTTGTTGGAGACGAAGGTGAGCGCGAACAGGAACTCGTTCCAGGCCGCGATGAAGGCGAGCAGCCCGGTGGTCACCAAAGCCGGCCACATCAATGGCAGGAACACCCGGGTGACGATGACCCAGGGCGTGGCGCCGTCGACGATCGCCGCCTCCTCGATCTCGATCGGCAGGTCGCGCATGAAGGTGGTCAGCACCCAGACCGTGAACGGCAGCGTGAAGATCATGTAGGCGAAGATCAGGCTGAAGAGCGTGTTGTAGAGCCCCATGCCCCGGATCAATTCGAAGAGGCCGGCGAGCACCGCGATCTGGGGAAACATCGAGACGGAGAGGATGGTGAGCAGCAGCAGGCCGCGCCCGCGGAACTTGATCCGCGACAGCGCATAGGCCGCCGTGACCGCCAGGAAGAGCGAGATCACCACCACCGTGGTCGCCACGAAGATTGAGTTGAAGATGTTGCGCACGAAGCTGCCCTGGGTCAGCACCTGCTGGTAGTTCAGCAGATCGAACGCCCGGGGCAGGTAGTTCACCAGGAAGATGTCGGTGCCGGACTCAAAGCTCGTCAGCATCGCGTAGTAGAACGGAAAGACCGACACGAAGACGACGATGGCGACCAGAGTGTAGAGGCCGACGGCGCCCAAGGTCCTGCGCATCGGGGTCATCTCAGCGCCCTCCGCCGGCGAGGTTCAGGCCCGACAGCCGGATGTAGACGATGGTGATCAGCGCGATCGTCAGGAACAGCAGGGTCGAGGCGGCGGAGCCGTAGGCGAACTGATCGAACTGGAACAGGTTCTCCTGCGCGAAGACCGACATCGTCTTGGTCTGAGCATTGTTGGGCGTCAGCACGTAGATCAGATCGAAGACGCGGAGCGCATCGAGCGCCCGGAAGATCACCGCGACCAGGATGGCCGGGCGGATGAGCGGCAGCGTCACCTTGAAGAACACCCGGACCGGATGCACGCCGTCTATCTTCGCCGCCTCGTAGATGTCGCTCGGCACCATCTGCAGGCCGGCGAGGATCAGAAGCGCCATGAACGGCGTGGTCTTCCAGATGTCGACGATCAGCACCGCCGTCATCGCCGTGTCGGCCGAGGCAGTCCAGGCGACCGGGGCGGAAAGCAACCCCAGCGTCATGCCCATATCGTTCAGGATGCCGAACTGGTCGTTCATCATCCAGGCCCACATCTTGGCCGAGACGATGGTGGGAATGGCCCAGGGGATCAGCACGGCGGCCCGAACCAGGCCCCGCCCCTTGAACTGAGCGTTCAGCACAAGGGCGACGATCAGGCCGAAGACGGTTTCAAAAAACACCGAGATGCCGGCGAAGTACACGGTATTCCAGACTGCGTTCCACCATTCGTCGTCGGCGAGCAGGCCGAAATACTCGCCCTCGCCGTCGCCGTAGTCGAGATACTCGAGATAGTTGTCGATCCCGATCCACTCGGCCGCCGACAGGTCGTTGAGGGACGCGTCGGTGAAGCCGAAGTAGATGGTCTTGGCCAGGGGCCAGCCGGCGACGAAGGCCAGCACCAGCAGCATGGGCGCGAGGAAGAGCCAGGCGCTGCGCAGGCGTTCAGAGCGGACGGCGGACTGGCGCGATGCCGCCTCCGCCGAGGCAGGTGCCGTCCGTTCCTCTTGGATTTGGACCTCAGCCATGGCTTACCCGATCCTGGGGTCCCGGGGCAGCGCCGTGCGCCGCCCCGAGCCCGCGTGGATCATTCCCAGCCGTTGCCTTTCAGTCGATTGAGCCGCGCCTCGAGCCGACGGAGGCTGGCCTCGGCCGTGCGCTCGCCCGAGAGCGTGGCATGCACGGCGTCCCAGAACTCCTTGGAGACCTCGTTGTAGTTGCGCTGGGTGGGCGCGGAGGGACGCGGCACGGCAGCGAGGAAGATGTCTTTCCACTGCGGGATGATCGGCTGCACTGCCGCCACCTCGGGATCGTCATAGACCGAGACGATGGTGGGCAGGCGCGACAGCTCCGTCGCCCGGCGGGTCTGCACCTCGGTCGAGGCGAGGAAGAGCGCCAGTTCGATCGCCGCGTCGGGATCCTCGGAGTAGCGCGACACCGCCAGGTTCCAGCCGCCGAGTGTCGCGGCCGAGCCCTCGCCACCAGTGGGCAATGGCACGATGCCGAACTTTCCGGCGACCGCGCTGTCCTCGTTGTTGCTGAGGGCGTAGGCGTACGGCCAGTTGCGCATGAAGGCGGCGTTGCCGACCTGCCAGACGCCGCGGGCCTCTTCTTCCTTGTAGCCGAGCACGCCCTCGGGCGCGATCGTGCCGATCCAGCCAGCCGCGGTCTGCAGGGCGGCGGCGGCGGCATCGTTGTTGATGGAGATGGTGCCGTCGGGTTCCACGATCTGGCCGCCACCGAAGGACTTGACCCATTCGAGGGCGTTACAGGTCAGGCCCTCATAGGCGGCCCCTTGGAAGACGAAGCCGTGGAAGTCGGACTGTCCGTCGGCCCGCTCGCCATCCTGAATGGTCTGGGCCGCGGCGGTCAGCTCTTCCCAGGTGCTGGGCGGCTCGACGCCGTATTTGTCGAGCAGATCGCTCCGATAATAGAGCGCCGGGGCGTCGGTGAACATCGGGATAGCCACGAGGCGGTCGTTGACCGTCTGGCTCTCGATGATCGAGGGGAAATGGTCGCCCACCACGTCCGCCGCAGCCTCCGACAGGTCGAGCAGATGGTCGGCGAGCTGCGGTGCCCAGATCACGTCGGTGCGGTAGACGTCGATGTCGGTGTTGCCGGCCGACAGCCACAGGCGGTACTGGGCGAACTGGTCGGTGGTGGACGACGGCATCTCGACGATGGTGACGGTGTGGCCGGTCTGCTCCTCGAAGATATCGAGGTTGGAGCGCAGCATCTCGTTGTCGCGCCCGACCGCGCCGGAAACGATGGAGAGATCGGCGGCCGCCACGGCGCCGGACAGGCATGTAGATGCCGCGAGCACTGCAAGGCTGGCGCGGACAAAGGTCATGAAACATCCTCCCAAGATCGGTTCTTACATCGCATACCGCTGGTTGCGGCTTGCAACGCCATTTGCTTAACCGCGCACTATGGACCCGTCTGACGTGGAGTCAACCGACGGGGGATCTGAGGAAACGGTCCGCGCCGGTACAACCGGCGCGGGAATCACTCGCTTTGCAGTAGCCCCACGATCTCGTAGGTCCGCGCCAGGATCGGCTGGGCGATCGCAGCGGCCCGTTCCGCCCCCTGGCCGAGGATACGGTCGATCTCGGCCGGGTCGTCGGCGAACTCCGCCATCCGGCGGGAGATCGGGGCGAGCGTCTCGACCGCAGCCTCGGCGAGCTTCGGCTTGAAGTCGGAGAAGGCGAGGCCCGCGACCTCGTCCAGCGCCGTCGCCGGCGAGCGGTCGGTGAGGGCTGCGTAGATGTTGAGCAGGTTGCGCGCCTCCGGCCGACCCTCGAGCTCATCGAGCGTCGCACCCATGGGTTCGGGATCGGTCTTTGCCTTGCGGATCTTTTGAGCGATCGTGTCGGCATCGTCGCGCAGGTTGATCCGGCTCATGTCGGAGGCGTCGGACTTCGACATCTTCTTGGTGCCGTCGCGCAGGCTCATCACCCGGGTCGCGGCGCCCTCGATGATCGGCTCGGGTTCGGGGAAGAAGCCTGGGGCGCCGAAGTCATTGTTGAACTTGACGGCGATGTCGCGGGTGAGCTCGACATGCTGGCGCTGGTCCTCGCCCACCGGGACATGGGTGGCATGATAGACCAGAATGTCGGCTGCCATCAGCGCGGGATAGGCGAAAAGGCCGGCAGAGGCGTTCTCCCGGTTCTTGCCGGCCTTATCCTTGAACTGGGTCATGCGGTTCAGCCAGCCCATGCGGGCCACGCAGTTGAAGATCCAGCTGAGCTGAGCATGGGCCGGGACCTGGGACTGGTTGAACAGAATCGACTTCTGCGGATCGAGGCCGGCGGCGAGGAAGGCGGCGGCGAGCTCGCGCGTGGCCGAAGTCAGGGTCGCGGCGTCCTGCCAGGTGGTGATCGCGTGCAGGTCGACCATGCAGTAGATGGTCTCGAAATCCTGCTCCTGCATCTCGACGAACCGGCGCACGGCGCCGAGGTAGTTGCCGAGGGTAAGGTTGCCGGAGGGCTGAATGCCCGAGAAGACCCGCCGCACATGGGACGGGTCCGGCGACGACGACGCGGTCATGGGCGGCTCCCGATCAGCCCCACTCCCGGGGCCGACGGGGTTATGGAGAGGGTGGCCGCCGGCGTCAACCAACTCACCGGCGCGGCCGGTCGCGTCGTGCCGCGGCGGGGCTACGTTGCCGGCGCGCTGCGGGTCGCTCGGACAACGGCCCACTGCGGCCCACTGCGGCCCACAGCGCGCGGGTTGCCGGCTCAGTTCACCACGAACTCGGCGTGCAGGGCGCCCGCCGCCTTGATCGCCCGCAGGATCTCGATCATGTCGCGGGGCGAGACGCCGAGGGCGTTCAGCCCCTCCACCAACTCGGCGAGCGTCACGTTGTCGTCGACCAATGCCAGTCTGGTGCCGTCGTCGGCGTCGATCTCCGCCTCCGTCCGCGGCACCACGATGGTATCGCCGCCGCGGGTAAAGGGGTTGGGCTGCACGACCACCGGCGCCTCTCTGACACGCAGCGTCAGATTGCCCTGGCTGACCGCGACGCGAGAGATCCGTACATCCTCTCCCAGCACGATGGTGCCGGAGCGCTGATCGACCACGACGCGGGCCTTCTGGTCGGGCTCGACCTCGATGTTCTCGATCTCGGCGATCAGCTCTGCCGGCGTCATGTCCGTGGCCGCGAGGTTGAGATGCACGGTGCCGCTGTCGGCCATCCGGGCCAGCATGTCCTTGCCCATGACCTGATTGATACCGCGGGCGATGCGTGCCGCGGTGGTGAAGTCGGGGTCGCGGAGCGCCAGGCGCAGGGTCTGGATCTGGTCGAAGGTGAAGGCAATCTCGCGTTCGACCCGCGCGCCGCCGGGAACCGTGCCGGCCGTCGGTACGCCGTCGGTCACGGTCTCCGCCGCCCCCTCCGCCACGATCCCGCCGGAGATGATGGAGCCCTGGGCGACCGCGTAGATCTGCCCGTCGGCGGCATTGAGCGGCGTCATGATCAGCGTGCCGCCGAGCAGGCTGTCGGCGTCGCCGATGGCAGAGACGGTGACGTCGATGCGGGAACCCGCCCGGGCAAAAGGTGGCAGGACCGAGGTCACGAGGACCGCAGCGACGTTGGTGGGCCGCAGCGCTTCGCCCGCGACGTTGACGCCGAGCCGCTCCAACAGGTTGACCAGCGCCTCCTCGGTGAACGGGGCGTTGCGCAGTCCGTCGCCGGTGCCGTCGAGGCCCACGACCAGGCCGTAGCCCACCAGATCGTTGCCGCGGACCCCATCGACATCGACCAGGTCCTTGATCCGGGCGGAGCTCGGCAGGCCCGCGGTTGGCATCAGGGCCGCGGCGATCGCGACGAGGGCTCGGGCGAGAAATCGGCGCATGGGCGCTCCTACCGCAGGAAGTTCACGAGGGAGAGCGAGGCGAGGCGCGCCGTCACCGTGTAGACGCTCTGCAATTGCTGCTCGAGGGCTTGAAAGCGCGAGGCCGCCTCGAATGGATCGACCGCCAGCAGGTCCGCCCGGGCGAGCTCGAGCGACGTGGTCTCCGCGACGTTGCTCGCGGCGAGATCGGCGATCCGCTGTTCGGCTTGGCCGACGTCGGCGCGGAGGGCGGTAAGGTCGTCGCCCGCCGCGATCAGGCCGGTCGCGCCGGCGCGGAAGAGCGTCGCCTGGGCTGTCGCGTCGCCGGCGAGCCCGCTTTCGACGCCCATCACCACGGTAGCCAGCGACTGCAGCATGTCCCGAATGGCCACGTCGTCGGCGCGGACGGCGAAGTCCACCCGAGCGCCCGGGGCGAGTTCCGCCGCCGGCGCGTCGGCGCGTGCCCCGAGATAGCCGTCGACCACGAAGCCGCCGCTCGGGTCGTGGAAATAGCGGTGGATCGCGGCGAGCGCGTCCGTGCCGTTACCGGTGCCTGCCACGCGTCCGGCGATGTCGGCCAGCATGGTCTCCGCATCGGCGAGGGCCGGGCCGTCCACCTCTGCCCCCGCGAACAGGCTGCGGCCGGCATAGCGGGTGTTGAGGGCCGCGACTGCATCCTCGAAGGCGGCCCGCGCCTCTCGTGCATGGGCGACGGCCGATTGCCGGTCGCCGATCTCGACCGCGCCGAGCAGATCCGGCGCCAGGCGCCCGCCCGCGTCTTCGGCCCGTTGCAGAGCGAACTGGGTGGCGGCCGCGCGACCGGCCGCCTGGTCGGAGGCGACGCTGTAGGCCGCCAGCCGGGCGAGCGCGCCGTCAAGTCGGTAAAGCTGCGCCGGATCGCCGCCCGAGGCTTCGACCAGGTCGGTTCTGAGGCCCGAGCCGAGCTCCCGCGCCGCCTGATCGAGGGCCCCCCTTGTCTCGGCCAGCGTGCTGCGCGCACGTAGCAAAGCGGAGAGATCGGGTACGTTGGGCACCTGCATCACGTCACCTCCAGGATGCGGCGAAGCAGGTCGTCGACGACCTCGATCACCTTGGCATTCGCCGCGTAGGCTTTTTCGATGGCGAGGAGCCTCTGCAGCTCCTGATCGGTGTCGACCCCGACCGCGCCGAGCTCGGCGTCGCGGAAGATGGCGAGCTGGCCGGCGCGATAGGTCGCCTCCTCCTCCCGAAGCGCGCCGACGCGCAGGGCCTCGGCGGAGATCGCGGCGCTCAGGTCAGCCGCACCATAGTCTCCCGACAGGCCGGCGGGGGCAGGGGCTGTCGCCGCGAGAGCCGCCTGGATATCGCGCAACAAGGTGTCGTTGCCGGCGGGCCCTGGCGTGCCGGCCTGCAAGCCGTCGCGGAGCCGCCAGAGCGCACCGCCCTCGGCCGGATCGACCGCCGCGTTCACCGCGATCCGCGTCGCCACCCCGTCGATATCGGCCGGATCGAAGGCGCCGCCGCCATCGGTGAAGAGCCCGGGGCTGCCGGGTCGCCGGGTTCCGTCGACCGCGGGGTCCTGCAAGCGACCGATCATGTCAGCGGCCAGGGCGTCGATCTGCGCGCCGAAGTTCAGCCCGGCACTGTCGCGGACCTGGAACTGCGCGCCGAGGGCGCCGCCGTCGAGCGGTCCCGTGCCGGTGCCGGCGCTGATCGGCCGGCCGCCGATCGTCAGGCCGGAGAGCGCGCCCGAGGCCAGCGTCATGTCCTGGGTGATGGTGGCGGTCGGCTGGAAGTCGAGGGGGAAGACCTCCCGATCCAGCAGCGTCTCACCGCCAGCCGAGTAGATCGCGATCTGTCCGACCTCGTTGCGCACGGTGCGGATCGGGATCTGTTCATTCAGACGGTCGAGCAGGGCCCGGCGCTGATCCTCGAGACCCGCCGTCTCCTGGCTTTGCGCGGTGCGGAGGCGGATCTGCTCGTTCAACCGATCGATGCGCTCGAGGCTGTCGTTCACGCTTGCAACACCCCGGGCGATGGCGGCGTCGGCGTCCGTGCGGATGCGCGCCGCCTCCGTCCCTGCGGTGTTGAGACTGGCGGCGAAGTCCTGCGCCGCCGTCAGCATCTGGGCTTGCAGCGCGGGCGACTCGGGCGTGTCGGCCAGGGCCTGTACCGCGATCTCGAAGGCCTGGGCCCGGCTGGCGAGCGCCCCCGCCTCCCCCGGAGCACCGACGATCGCGGCAAAGCGGTCGGCGACGCGGGAGAGGATGTCGGCCGCCCCGGCCTCCGCCTCGACCCGCCGGCGGTCGGCGGTGGCCCGGGGGTCGGAGGCCGCCTCCACCCCCAGAACGCGCACCCCGGTGGCGAGGCCACCGGCCACGGTACTGGTCACGGCCAGGCTCCGGCGGGCATATCCCGGCGTTTCCACGTTCGCGATGTTGTTGGCGACCACATCCGCCGCCCGCGCCGTGGCGCCGAGGCCTGCGATCGCCCCGGCCAGCGTGCTCGATATCGACATCCTATGCCCTCCTCAACGCATCACCGGCGCCCGACATCACCCGCCCTAGCGGATGATGTTCGTGGTCTCCTGCAGCATCTCGTCCACCGTCTGAATGACCTTGGCGTTCGAGGAATAGGCCCGCTGGGTCTGGATCATCTGGGTGAGCTCACCGGCGATGTCGGCCGTGCTCTCCTCCAGCGCGAAGCCGACGACACCGCCGGTCGGTCCGTCACCGGCATCCCACAGATAGACAGGCCCCGAATTGCGGGTGACGGTGTAGGACTGGCCGCTCTCGGCATTCAGCCCGTTGAGGTTCGCCACGTCGGCCAGCGGGATCTGGTAGAGGGTGCGGGAGAAGCCGGTGTCGTAGATCGCCGACATGAAGCCGTTCTCGTCTACCTCCACGCGGGCGAGGGTGCCGACCGGAGCGCCGTTGGTGGTCACCGCGGTGGGCGCAAACTCAGAGGAGAGCTGGGTCAGCAACTCCGACCCGCCCGGTGAGCCGATGGCCACCGTCATCGGACCGCCGGCGACGTTGAGCGACAGATCCCCCGTCGCCGCGTCGTAGGTGCCGCCGGAGACCGGGGTGACGGAGGCGATGGAGCCGCCGGAGCCGCGGCTGGCGTCGAAGGTAACGCTGAACTCGCCGATCCGCGCCGGGCTGGAGGCGGAGTCGTCGAAGGTCAGCGACCATTCGTCGGCCGCGGCGCCGGTGGGCGTGAAGGTGGCGGTCAGCGTCTGGGCCGTGCCCACGTTGTCGTAGTAGACCACCGGCACCGTCAGCGGATCGCCGGGAGCGGCCGCGGTCACCGCATCGGCCGCGGCGGCAGCCGGCAGGTTCACCCCGAGCGAGACATTGGTGGTCGGATCCGCAAGCTCCTGGTTGGAGAGCACCCGCACCGGCTCCAGCCCCGTGGTGCCATCGCGCGGCTGGCTCGGCACCGTGCCGTCCACCTCCGCCTGCCAACCCAGCAGCACGAGGCCGGCGGAGTTGCGCAGATAGCCCTCCTCATCCGCCCGGAAGGATCCGGTGGGGACGAGGGAAAGCGGCAGCTCGCCCCCGTTCCGGACATCCGTGATCTGCGTCACTGGAAACATGCCGCGCCCGGCGACGGCGAGGTCGGTGGCGTTGTTGGTGGCGACGATCGCCCCACGCTCGTCCACCTCCCGACCCGCGTTGGCGCGCACGCCCCCGGCGGTATAGGTGCCCGGTGTGTCATTGATCACCAGGGAGGAGAAATCGACGGTCGCCCGGCGATAGCCGTAGGTCGCCGAGTTCGCGATGTTGTCGGCAATGGTCGCCAGGCGGGTCGCGTTGACGTTCAGTCCGGTCACACCGGCATTGAGCGAGGACGAGATGGTCATCTTGCTTCCTTCTGCATGACCGATCCGAAGACCGGTGCGCCACGTTCCAGCATCGTCATGGACCGAAGGCGCTAAAAGACTGCTAAATCTCGGATTTTCGGAAAATCGGCTGCGCTTTCGGCCGCCTCACCTGTCCGAGCGCAGCAGAATGATCTCCACCCGCCGGTTGGCCGGCTCCATGGGATTGCGGGTTGCCGGGCGGGCGGCGCCGTGCCCGGTGACCCGATCGAACCGACGCTCGGCCACCCCGGCATCGGCGAGCCGGGTGCGCACCAGGCGGGCGCGGGCGGCCGAGAGATCCCAGTTGTCGAGATCCTCGCCGGCGGGAGCAGCCGAGTGGGTATGAGCCGCCACGGCGATCCCGTTGCGGACATGGCCCGTCACCTCGGCCAGCATGGCGAGCAGGGTCGACATCAGTTCCGTCGGCTGATCGGTATCGCCTTCGAACAGGGTCGCCTCGCGCCGGTCGAAGAGCTCGATCACTAAACCCTCGTCGGTCACTCGGGTACGGATGTGGGCGAGCAGCTCGTCAGCCACGTCGCTCTCCCCGCTATTACCGTCGAGGAATGCCTCGATCGTCTCCAGCTCCGCCATGTCGGGGGCTGCATCGGGGGGCGTGTTCGGCCCGTCTGGACCGGCCTCATGGTAGCTTTCGCGGCCGCCGACGCCGTCCTGGCTCGCATCATGGGAGGATTGAAAGGACTGCCCGTTGAACATGCCGTCGCCGCCGCCGGAGACCCGGGCGACCGGGATCGTCGGGCTGAAATAGTCGGCGAGGCCCTTGCGCTGATCCTCCGTCGTGGCGTTGAGCAGCCACATCAGCAGAAAGAAGGCCATCATCGCGGTGACGAAATCGGCGTAGGCCACTTTCCAGGCACCGCCATGGTGCCCCCCACCGGCGACGATCTTCTTGCGCTTGATAATCGGCCGTTTGTCGTTACTGCCCGCCATGCGGCCGCTCCCACCTGTCCCGTCGTCGCCCGGACCCTCGCCGAGAAAGGTTTCCGAGCCCTTGCCGACGGCCTTAAGCGATTGGCAAGACCTGGCTGCCAGGGTCCGCGCCCGGACAGACCTCGAGAGATGGGAGCGCGGATGAGCGTCACCGAACAGAACGTCATCGCCCGCAAGATCTCCCAGAACCGGGTCGGCCGCTCGCCCATTCCGCAGATCGATCGGATCGGCGCGGACCTCGCCAAGCTGCTGGACGAGCGCTTGCGCCGGCTTCTGAAGACCATGGTCTCGACCCTTGTGGTGCAGATCGAGGTGCGGAAGCTCTCCCATGTCGAGGCGGAGATCCCGGTGCCGGCGATGCTCGGCATCGTGCGGGCGCGCAATGCCTCGAGTGGGGCGCTGGTGCACATCTCGAACGACCTGGCTTTCCATCTGGTCGATCTGCGCATGGGCGGCGATACGCAAACGGCGCCGGTACCGGCGGAGCGGACGGCGACGGCGCTCGACTGCACGCTGTGCTCGGACGTCGTCACCGTCGTGCTGCAGGCCCTGACCGCGGCCATCAACCTCAACGCCGGGGCCGATGCCGAGGCCTGGCTGACGCTCGACCGCTTCGAGCAGCATGTGACCATGGCCCGGATCGCTGCGGAGCATTCGGACGTGCTGTCGCTGCAGCTCTCCCTCGACATCGGCGATGCAGCCCGCACCGGCGCGCTCGAGGTGGTGCTGCCGCTCTCCGTCCTCGACAGCTTCATGGCCGCCTCGCGCCGCAAACCGGTGGAACGCAGCGTGCAGTCGGTGGACCTTTGGGCAATGCGTATGCGCCATGCCGCCTTGCAGGCTCCGGCGCCGATGCAGGCGATCATGCACCGCGTGCAGGTCGACATCGCCTCGTTGCAGTCCTGGCAGCCCGGCGACGTCATTCCGATCCCGGCCCGCTGCCGCGAGGTGGTGACGATGGAGCTGCGCGACCGGCCCGGCAGCCCGATCGCGGAGGGCAAGCTCGGCGCGCTCGACGGGCAAAAGGCGCTGCGGCTCTCCGCCCCGCCCGACCCGCAGCTCGTCGATCATATCCGCGGCGTCACCGGGGGCTGAGGCTCCGGCAGCGTCCATCTCTGCCTGATCGGTAGGCTTCAGCGCCCAGTTGTGCGGCAGCGCACACGAATCTCATGTTGCACCTGCGCAATTCCCTTGACGTTCCGATCGACCAAGCACCATGTGACTGCGTGTTCTTGTGCGTCGTGGAGTGTGTCATGGAACGTGTACTGGTCTGCCTCGGGTGCGTCTGCGCCCTCGCCCTTTTCGGATATCCAACTGATCTTGCAGCCGAAGGCGCGTCTGCGTCGCTGCTGTCCACGCAACCGGTGGAGAGCGTGATCTCGACCGGGGGCGCGACGGCTTCGCTCGGGATCGACAGCGGTCACCAGGCCTCCGCTTCTCTCGCAGTTGCAACATACAGCGGTTCGGAGACCCGGCATCTGCCGCTTCTCATGTTCCTCGCAGCCCTCGTCGGGCTCTGGCTGATGCGGGCAAAGCGGCGGAGCTGAGGACCGCTCTGCGGCCGCGCCTGGCGAACTAGCTCAGTCCGGCGGGCCGCTCGGCGGTCGGTTCCAGCCACCGCTCAGCGCCGCGGCATCGCCGCTCCGCCGGACCGTCAACATCCGCCGCGCCCGGTAGAAGCGGATGCGCACCAGGGCGAGGAAGGCGAGCAGCCGCTCCTCCAATCCGCTCACCCGGTCCGAGCCGAGGATCCGCGGCAGCTCGGCCAGAGGCGAGCCGAACATGGCGAGGGCCTTGGCATACCAGCGTACCCGGGCCATGCCGCCCGGGCGGAGATCGGCGAAATCGTGGCCGATCTGCCGGTCCCATTTGGCGAAAATGCCTTGGAAATCGGTGCGGGCCGGATGCCAGATCCGCATCTCCGCCACGTAGGCGATGGGAATGTCGAGCGCCCCTGCCCGCCGGCCCCAGTCCCGATCCTCGGCCACTCCAATGCCGGCGAAGGGCCCCACCCGCTCGAAATCCCGCCGCCGGACCGCGAGGTTGCCGGTGCCGGTAAAGCCCTGCTCGCGAATATAGCGGTCCATGCGGTAGGCATAGATGCTTTCATAGGCTTCGAGCATCGTCGTCTGCCCCGCATCCACCCTTGGGATCCGCACATCTCCGCCCAGGATCAGGGGCGCGCCGTCATCGTCTAGCTCCCGCCGGATGGTGGCGAGCCAACCTGGATCGGCGTGGCAATCGGCGTCGATGAAGGCAAGCAGGGTGCCCTGGCTCCCGGCCACACCCCGGTTGCGCGCCGGCCCCGGTCCCGGCGTCGGCTCGACCAGCAGCTGGGCGAAAGGGAAGCGCGCGATCACATCTTCGGGCAATTCGGTGGAGCCGTTGTCGACCACCGTCACGTCGAAGCGCGGCGCCCCCGCCTGCGCGGTGAGCGAGGCCAGACAGCTCGCCAGCTCCGCCGGTTGATTGAGGTGCGGCACGATCACGGAGATCTCCGGCGCACTCGAAACCATGAAACCCCCTCACCCCGCGCGTCGGTGGTCGATCCTAAGATCGGGTGGCGGCAATTGCGAGCCACCTCTCCCCTCTGACGGGGCGAATTGACAGGTCGGGGGCGCCGGATATGGTCGATCCATGGGGAGAGACGGCGCCCGCCCCGGTGCCGGATCGAGGGGGAGGGGCCGAGATGACGGAAGCCCGCCGACCGAAAGTGCTGGCCATCGCCTCAGGCGGCGGTCATTGGGTGCAGCTTCGCCGCATGCGCCCGGCCTGGGACGGCTGCGATGTGACCTACGTGACCACCTCGGCCGGCTATCGCGACGAGGTGATGGCCGACGCGGCCGCACGGGGGGAACCGGCGCCGGCCTTCGCCGTGGTGATCGACGCCAACCGCTGGCAGAAGCTCCGCCTGCTGCGCCAGCTTTGGCAACTGGCGCTGATCGTGCTGCGACTGCGCCCCGACACCGTCGTCACCACCGGCGCCGCGCCCGGCTATTTTGCCTTGCGCCTCGGCCGATTGGTTGGCGCGCGCACCGTCTGGATCGACTCGATCGCCAATGCCGAAGAGCTATCGCTCTCCGGCCGGGCCGCCGGGCGCCACGCCGATCTGTGGCTCACCCAATGGCCGCATTTGGCCAGCGCCGCCGAGGCACGCGGCCCTGGATATCGCGGGGCGGTCCTGTGATCTTCCTGACCGTCGGCACCCAGCTTCCGTTCGATCGGCTGGTGCGCACCATCGACGACTGGGCCGGCACGCATCCCGAGGCGGCGGGCCAGCTTTTCGGCCAAATCGCCGAGCCGGGACCGGACGGCTACCGTCCGCGACACTTCGAGTGGGTGCCGTTCCTGGCGCCGGCCGAGCATCGGGCCCGGTTCGAGACGGCGGACCTCATCCTCTCCCACGCTGGCATGGGCTCGATCATCACCGCCCTCGACCTCGGCAAGCCGATCGTGATCTTCGCCCGGCGCGCCCATCTGAGCGAGCAGCGCAACGATCATCAGGCGGCCACGGTGGAGCGCTTTCGCCAGCGCCCCGGCGTGCACGCCGCCGCCGATGAGACGGAGCTGCGCAGCCGGCTCGACCATCTCACCCAGGCGGGCGGAGCCTCCGCCGGCGGCCAGGCCCTCGCCCCCTTCGCCGATGACAGCCTGATCGCGGCGATCCGGGGCGTGATCCAAGGCGAGGGGCGCTGAGCGCGCCTCAGGTGCCGTAGCCGTAGGCTTGCAGATCCTGGCTGGTCGGCGTGCCCTTGTTCAGCACTACGCCGAGGAAATGGGTGCGCTCGCTCAGCAGCAACTCGCATTCCGCGATGCTGTCGGCGGTGGTCTCCCCCGCGGCGACCACCAGGATGACGCAGTCGAGGTTCGGCAGAAAGCCGATGGCGTCGTCGTGCACAAGAAGCGGCGGCAGATCGTGCAGGATGATGTCGGGGGCAAGTGCTGCCCGCATGGCGGCGAGGCTCGCATGGGTCTGGGCGCTTTGCATCAGTTCGGCCGAGTCCCGCACCCGGACCGCATTGAGACCGACCGCCAGGTTGTTGCCGATCCGGTTGAGATAGCGCTCCGGCGGCGTGCCGCCCTCCAGAAACCAGGCGATCTGCGGCGCATCGTAGACGCCGAGAGAACTGGCAAGCCGCGGCGCCCGCAGATCGAGGTCGAGCAGCACGGTGCGGCAATCCTGCCGCCGGGCCAGGCTGAAGGCGAGGTTGGCGCTGATCACCGTCTTGCCGACCCCCGGGCTTGGCGAGGTGATGCCGATCCGGCTCCAACCATTGTCGCGGCAGGTGCTCAGAAGCCGGGTGCGCAAGACGTCGAAGGCGATGTGGGCCGGATCGCTTTTCTGGCTGGTGACGATGCGGGAGCGTTGCATGACCGCCGCATCGGGCTCGATCTGGGTGAGCTCCTGCCAGAGATCGTCGGCCGCCCGGCGGGACGGGCGCCGGCCCTGGGGTGCGCTGGTCGCTGATGCGCCGTCTTCCCGCGCCAGCCGGGCCTTCTCGATCGCCTGTTTGATACGCTCGACCATGGGGAACCCTCCGCCTGTGGGATCAGAGCCCGAGGCGCCGCTCGATCATCCAGATCAGATTCTCGAAACCCAGCCGGCTGGCGAAACGATCGGCCAGCAGGTCGAGGGGCACGACATAGGTGTGCATCGCCCAGGCCGCGATCGCCATGAAGGCCACCGGACCGATCAGCCAGAAGCCGAGCCGCGCGCGCCGCCGTCGTGTGTCGGCCGCCAGTTCGATGAACGGCACGACGACGACGGGCCGGAAGTTCAGCCGCCGCTCCAGATCCGCCGGGGTCCGGATCGTGCGGTTCAGAAGCTCGAGCAGCACAACGATGGCGATGCCGAGGAAAACGCTGCCGGCGAAACCGGCGCCGGCGATGATCGTGCGGTTCGGACTTTCGGGCCGTTCCGGCACTTGGGCCTCTTCGATCAACTCAAAGCGTTCGGCCTGGCGGTTCACCTCCAGGCGCTCGCCCGTCTCCGCCGCGGCCTGCTTGGCCAGGGCTTCGGTATAGCGGGCCTGCAACTCGGCATAGGCGCGGCTGTAGGCATTCAACTCCATCTCCACCTGGGGAGAGGCGTCGATGGCGGTGGAGACCCGGCCGAGCCGCGCCTCGGCCGCCGTGCGCTGCTCGTCTATCAACTGCAGCTCGGTCTCGATCAACGCGATCTGGCGCGCCGTCTCGTTCATCCGCTCTTCTTCGCTGAGCACCTCTTCGCCCGGGCTGTCGTCATCCTCTCCGGGCGTGGCGATGGCCTCTTCGCCGAGCATCTCTTCGACGACCGCCTCGACAGCGGCGATCCGCGCCTCGAGCTGGCGGACCTGGGGATGGCTGGCGGCATAGACGGCCCGGGCCTGGGTGAGCGAGCGGCGAAGCGACTCGAGCTCCCGCTCCTCCGGTGTGCGCTCCCGCTCCAGCACCACTGCCAGACGCTCCGGCACCTGGGAGCGGATCAGGATCTCGCGCTGCTGCTCCAGCGAGGTCTTGCGCTGGGCCAGATCGAAGATCTGCTGGCTCAAGCCCTCGTACTGGTCGCGGCGGCGAAGCTGGCCTTCGGGCAGCGACGCCTCGTTGTTCTCCTTGAACCGGGTGATCTCGGCCTCAAGCGCGATCAGATCGTTGCCGAACCGCTCCACCTCCTGGCGGAAGAAGCTGGTCGTCTCCGACGCGCGTTCGGAGCGGCTCCGTACGTTCTGATCCAGCACCAGCGTCACCAGCTCGTTCGCCACCCGGGCCGAACGCAGGGCCGTGTTGGCGGTGTAGCTGATGGTGAAGGCGGAGACGACGCTCGGCGCCCGGGACCTGCGACCGCCAAGCGTGATCGGCTCGATCAGCGTGTTGGCCCGCATCGTAGCCACCATGGCCGTCGGTGACATCGCCGGCCGGTCGGCGAAGAGCTCCAAGCGCTCGGCGAGATCGAGCAAGTTTTGCCGCGACAGCAGCCATTGCTCGATCAGCTGCAGGCGCTCCTGGGTCGAGGCGGTCACGGTCGACTGCGCCAGCTCATCCGGGATCTGCTGGGACTCCACCAGAATCTTCGCCGTGGAGCGATAGACCGGCGGCAGGATGTAGGCGACGAAGGCGGCGATCGGGCTGAGCACCAGGACGCACACCAGGATGATCCAAAAGCGCCGGCGGAGGGCGCCGAAGATCGCCGCAATATCGAAGTCCTGACCCATGGCCTTGCCCCGTCCTCTCCAGCGCCGGTCGCTACTGCGTCTCGGGCGCGGCGTCGAGCGCCTGCAGGCGCGCCCGTGCCGTGTCGAGCTGTGGCAGCTGTGCCTCGCTCGCCTCGCCCAGCGTCAAAGCGCGTTCAAGCGCCACTCGCGCCTCTTCCATCTGGCCGGCCTCGGCGTAGGCCATGCCGACATGGTATTGCACCAGCAGATTGTTCGGCAGCGCCTCCGCCGCCGGGATCAGGGCGGCGAGCGCGTCGTTGTACTCACCGCGCTGGAACTGGATCCAACCGTAGGTGTCCTGGAAAGCTGGTACATCTGAGCCGCGCAGTCGCCGGGCGATCTGGTAAGCCCGCTCCAGATTTTCCGGCGTGGGATCGAAATCGGCCAGCAAGCTCGCGAGGTTGTTGGCGATGACGTAGTTGTCCGGCTCGCGCGCGTAGAGCTGCTCGTACTCCGCGATGGCATCCGGGATCTCGCCCCGCAGCTCCTTCACGCCAGCCAGCAGCAGGCGGAGGGCATCGGGCACCGCTGCCGCGTCGATGCCCTGGCGCAGCACCGCCTCGGCCGCGCCGTACTCTCCGGTCCTGGCATAGTACTGCGCCAACTCCTGATAGGCGGAGGTGTTGCGCGGATCGGCCGCGATCGCCGCCTCGTAGTTCGCCACGGCGGCGGAGGCATTGTCGTCGCGCAGATGCAGCGCCGCGCGCAGAAGATGCGCCTCGGTGTTCTGCGGGTTTTCGGCCAGCACCCGGTCGAGGAAGTCGCGGGCGTTCTCGGCCTGCCCGGCCCGCACGTAGGTCTCGACGAGCTGGGCCATGCTCGACTGACCGGTGGCGTCGCGGCCGTTCAGCTCCTCCAGCAACTGGATGCCCTCGTCGAACCGGTTCTGCCCGACCAAAGCCGCGGCGAGCAGCTGATCCGCCCGCTCCGCCCCGCCGGCGGGCGCCACGGCCTTCAGCCGGGTGCTCGCCTCCTCCGCCCCGGCGCTGTCGCCGTTGGCCAGGCGCACGCGCACCAGGGCCTCGAGCAGGGTGGCGTCCTGCGGATTGCGCCGCAGCGCCTCCTCCACCACCTGCTCGGCCAGATCAGCCCGGTCGCGGCCGAGGAAGTGTTGGGCATAGGCCAGCACAGGCTGGGTCGCGGCCTCCGAGACCTGCACGGCGGAGGCCAAGCGTTCGCCTGCCAAATCGGTGTTGCCGGCGAGGCGGTGGGCATCGGCCAGCAGCATCAGGATCTCGGCATTGTTGGGCGCCTCGGTCAGCGCCGCGCGCAGATCCTGAATGGCCTCGTCGACGGCCCCGTCGCCAAGGCGCATCCGGCCCCGCTCCACGCGCGCGGCGACGTTGTCGGCGTCGTCGGCGAGGACCTCTTCGATCAGCTCCGCGGCACCGCCTTCGTCATCCTGGGCCAGCAGAATTTGGGCCAGCAGGACGCGGGCCGATCGGGCGACCTCGTCGGACGTCGTCTCGTCGATCGTGGCGCGGATGCGATCCACCGCCAGCTCCGGCGTGCCGGCCGCGATCTCCGCACCGGCGAGGGCGGATTCGAGGCGGAACTTCACGTCGGCGTCGGTCGCCGCCGCGCTCCGCGCTTCGAGCTCGGTGAGTGCGGCGTCCTGGCCGCGGGTGCCGGCGAGAAAGCGGATCAGCGTCAGGATCTGTTCGGTGTCGACCGGCTCACGATCGGCCAGGGCCCGAAACTCCGCCTCGGCACTCGCAGTGTCGCCCTGCTCCAGATGCCAGGTGGCCAGAGCCTCCCGGAACTGCGGGGCATCGGGATTGCGGTCGACCATACGCTGCAGGACCGCGCGCACCTCCGCCTGCCGGTCAAGCAGGGCGAGGACGCGGATCTGCAGCACGCCGACCAGGGTGTTGCCGGGATCGCGCTCTTCCGCGGCGGAAAGCTCGGCCAACGCCCCCTCGGGATCGTCGTTGGCGATGTCGATGGCGGCGAGCACCATGCGCGCATCGCTAGCCGCCGGATTTGCTGCCAGCGCGCCCAGCGCCGCGTCCTCCGCCGTGTCCCAATTGCCGAGGCGATAGGCCACCGCCGACTTCAGGCCCAGCACCTCTGCATCGCGGGGGGCGAGCTGGAAGGCGTTGGTCGAGTATTTCAGTGCCTCGTCCAGTTGGTTGGCGAGCAGCATGATCTGACCGAGGCGGAGCGGCGCCTCGGCATTGTCGGCCGCAAGCTCCAGCGCCCGGCGATAGTGATCGACGGCGGGACCGTAGTTCTGCTCCTCGCGATAGATGCCGCCGAGGCCGAGATGGGCGCCCACGAGGTTCTCGTTCAACTGGAGCGCGTTGCGGAACTCGAGCGTGGCTTTGACCGTGTCGCCCTCGGCCAACAGCTCTTCCCCGCGCTCGAGATGGCGCTGCGCCCGCTCGTCCGCCGATTCGCAACCGGCAAGCGCCACCAGCATCAGCGCCAGCAAAGCGCCCCGTCCGTTCCACAGCATAGATTTGACCCCGCTACCCTTCCGTCGCCCCAGGCCGCAATGCCCGGTCGGCCCGCCGGATCGTCGACGCGCCACGTTTGCCAATGATCTCTCCGGTCGAGACCGCGCGCTGCCCCCCGGGTCCGTCGTCGCCGTCGTCGACCGCGCGCAAACCACCGCGCAGGGCGACAATATCAGATTTTTAACGGCAACGTCAGCACTGCTCATCGTTGACCCGGCGAATCGCGCGTGTACTGTTGACGTTGTGTTAAGGAAGGAGGGCTAGGCTCGTCACCATGCGCTCGCCCTTGAAACTTCTGATTGCCGGCTACGGCCTCGCCCTCACGGTGGCGTTGGCGGTCGGCTTGAGCGGTGCAGGGCTGCTGGCCCCAATCCTGATCTTCTGGCTCGGCGGCGCCGTCGTTACCCTCGCCATCGCCGCCTCGCCCGCGCTCCGCCCCCGCTTCAGCACCGATGGCGCTAACCTCCAGGCCGATATGGCCGCGCCGGAGATGTGGGAGCGGGATGCAGCCGTCGATGCGTTCGAGGCAGAGATCGCGACGGGCCGTCGGCGGCCCCGGCGGGAAGAGCCCGCCCCAGCGTCGGAGCGTCGCCGCGCCGCTTCGCGCTGACCGGCCGCGATCCTGCACTCGCCAGAGTTGCCGATGACGATCTGCGGCTGCGATCTCTCTACTCACAGGCGAATCCCCAGACGCCAACTCCGTTGTAACACTCCGAAATAATCTCGGGTCGAAACCAATTGATGTGAGTCGCCTCACAAATAACGCAGCCTACACAACTTTAAGTCGTCCTTGATTCACCCACGGTTTAGGCGGATCCGACTCATTTCCGCCTTATTGCTGACCAAAGCGTAAATTTCTTTTGAATTCGCCGCGACTCTTAGCTAGCGTTCTGGACGTGCGTACCGGGGCGTGGGGCCCCAGTTCTGTGATTTGGGGGTTCAACCTTGAAAAGAACTGCTATTGCCGCTCTCGCGGCTTCGATGGTGTTTGGCGCCAGCGCGAACGCCGCGACCTTCACGACCATGTCGCCAACCTCGTCGGGCGCTCTGCCAGCCGGCGTCTCGGCTGTCGGCGGCGTCGTCGTCGATCTGATCGGTCTGAACGGCACGCGCGTCGTGTCTCAGCTGTCGGCCAGCAGCCTGAGCGTTGGCTTCGCCGATGATGTCACGGGCTCTCCGTTCAACCCATTCCCGATCGGCGTCCAGACCGGCTTCGACAGCGGCGTCACCGGCGCCCTCGGCGGCGGCATCGCCGAAGCGTCGTTCCGCTTCACGCTGTTCGACGGCGACACGGGCCCAGGCGACTTCGACGAAGACGAGAACGATCTGCTGGTCAACGGCATCAACTTTGGTGACTGGAGCGACGTCACCACGATTGAGACCGATGGCACCGGGAACGACCTGAACGCGGGGACAACCTTCGACGGGTTCCTGAACAACCAGCTGCATACCGGCTTCTTCTTCTCCGACGACGCCACGTCGCTGGCCAGCCTGTTCACGTCCCTGGTCTCGCTGGAGCAGATTTCGTTCGAGCTCGATGATGTCGACCCGAACGACAACTTCTTCGACTTCACCCAGGGCGTCGACGGCTCTCTGATCAATGTCGGCACCGGCCCGACCGTGACGCCGCCGCCGAGCGTGATCCCGGTGCCGGCCGGCCTGCCGCTGCTGCTCTCCGGCCTCGGCATCTTCGGCCTGATGGGGTGGCGCCGGCGCAAGTCCGCCTAAGGCTACACGTCTGACGAAAGAGCGAGATGCGCGGGCCCCTTCGCCCGCGCATTTCTCATTGCGCGACCCTCAACGAGCCAGCGGCCGCGCGACGCCGCGCCGATCCTCCTCATCGGCATAGGCGTAGCCGATGACCAGGCCCGTCTCCTCCTCGACGATGTGCGGGACGCCGTCGGGACCGGTGCGGACCGGATAGTGAACCTGCATCGCGCGGACCGGCCGCCCCAGATCGTCACGCGCGACGACGCGATGGCCCTCTGGCGTGAAGTGCGTCTCCGCCCCGTCGCGCTGGCGGGTCCATCCGATCAGCTCGGCCGCGTCGTAGCTGTAGACATCCGTCCAATCCCGGGCCGGAAAGACCAGCGGATCGACATAGCCCCGCGGCGGCGGCGCCGTGTAGTCGACGGAGAGCACACGACTCGCGCTGTCATACGCCCGCCGCTGATTGCCGGGAAAGAGTAGCGAGAGAATCGCCGGCGCCGAAAGCTCCGCACCATTGTCGGCAAACACCGCGATATCGACACGATCGCCCGGCAGCTGATCGCGCCGCTCGACCGTAGCCGCCCCCCAATCGACCTCCAGATCCAGGGTGGCTCCCGATGGCGCAAGGCGCACCCGCGCCGGATCGCCCCGGAGCAGTCGCCAGTGAAAGGTCAGCGAGCGGTCACCCGGGTTTTCGGTGCGCGCCGCACTCAAACGGTAGCGCCGTGTGCCCGCCAACCCGCGCCAGGCAATGGCGATGGCCGAGCCCGTCTCGAACAAGCGCTCACCGCCCGTCCCCAGCATGACGTCGACACCGGGGCGGAGCCGCACCGGCGCTGATGTCAGATCCAGTTGCACCACTGGCGGCACGGTCTCGGGCGTCAAGCGCCGGGCCAGCCGCAGCATGTCCGTTAGGCCGATATTGGCGCCATCCAGCGCCGCCGGGTGGGCCCGGCCGCTCAAATAAGCCTCCCGCCCGTAGCTGCCCCGCATGCCGCGCCGCAGGATCATCTGCAGCGTCGGCGCGATCAGACCCCCCTCCTGCAGAAACGCCTTGGTCTCCGGCCGCAGCGCCGCCAGCACCAGCATCAAGGCATCGACGAACGCCTTGTCGGAGCGGGAGGAGCCCTGGCTCACCACCAGGTACGGCGTGTTGGCGGTCATGAGATCGCCCCGCTCCGGATCGTGATCGCGATGCTCGGGATAGACGTAGAGATGGTTCTGGCCGTACAGCGCCGCCAAAGCCGCAATGCCGCGCGGATCGGTGTAAAGCTGGCGCGGCTGACTCCGCCAAAGCGGCCCCGCGGTCTGGGCCGTCGAGGAATTACCGACGACGATTGTGTCGAAGGTGAGATCCACGTTCGGGCCGAAATCCACGCCGGCCGCCCGCGCCTCCTCCCCGTAAAGCACGCGCGTCACCTGGGGCAGGATGGAGAGATCGGTGCGCGCGTGATCGCGGTCGCGATTGTCGTAGAGATCGCTGTGATTTCCGGCCGCGGTGCCCTCCGCGGCCCACTGGCGGAGCAGCCGCAGCTCGGGTCGGCCCGGCGTCTCTGCCGCGACGACGGGCCGGGTCGGGACGTCGGCAAAGACGGTTCGGACCAGCAGGCGGTTGGCCTCGCGCTGCCAGACCACGGCCCCGTCTTCGACCCGGATGACACCGTCGATGGCTTCGGCCGGCACAATCGGCTTTGCCGGCGCCGGCGCCTCGAGCCCGGCCAACAGGCGCGCGACCTCATCCCCGGGCAGCCCGGCGAAGGCCGGCCGGCCGAGCAACCCGCGGAACAGTTCCGGCCCGAGACCCCGCGCCGCCTCCAGATGCGGCCCGACTGTGGAGATCTCCCCCATGCGGGCCCGCGCCTCGGCCAGATGCGCATGCAGGAGTGGCACGTCGCCGGATCGGGCGATCAATGCCGCAAGACGCTCCGCCGCCAGACCAGGTGCACCGGCAGCCAGATCAGCCAGGGCGCGCTGACGCTCCACCTCGATCGACGGGATCGCGAAGGCATTGGTGCCGGGATAGAACAGCGCGGCGTCAGGCCCTCCACCCCTCGCCGCGCCAGCGGACGCGATGCAGAGGGCCAGAACGACCGCGCATCTCTTCGATGACAACACCCACATCCCACCAACCTAGCCAGGATGGGCCGAAACCGTACGACTTTCGCTAAACCGCAGGCGCCCCCGCGCCTGCATATCGCGTGCGGGGGCGTCTTGCCCCCGCTCCGCCATCCTCGGCGCAGCCTTAAGCGGCGCGCCGGCGGCGGAGGCTGAGCAGGCCGAGGAGCGCGAAAGCCGATAAAGCCAAGGGCAGGCCAGCGGGCAGCGGCACGACGGAGATCGGCGTGCCTGCGCTCACCGGCTCGAACGCCGCAAAGGTGTAGTTGCGGTTCTGCACGGCGACCAAGCCACGATTGCCCGCCGAAAGCGGGTTGGCAGCACCGATGCTGAACTGCGTCACGCCCGCCGTCAGGGTCGTCGGCATGATCGTGTCGGCGAACTGCCGGCCGCCGCTGCGCCGGGCCGCGGTCTCGTAGCGGATCGTCGAGTTCAGTCCCGCCAGCAGGGCGTTCAGTCCGGCGAGGTCAGCCGCGCTCGACGGCGTCAGCTCAGCGATCAGACCGATCGTGCCGCCATTGGCCAGAAAGTCGGCCGCGGCCGCGATCTCGCTCGCCGAGTAGGGATTGGACCGGCGAAAGCCGATGTCGAGCATCAGCAGATCCACCCCGGCCAAGCGCGCCGCTGACAATTCCTGCCGCGTCTGGCCGGCGCGCACACCGCTCATGCCGCGGAAGGCACCGACGATGGGCAGACGGTTCCGCGACGAGCCGGTCTGGGTGGAGTAGAGCACTCTCGTGCCCCCGCCGAGGAGATTGGCAAGCACCTGGCTGTTGCCAGCCGGCCCGCCGGCCGCCAGCGCCGCCGCATCGAACATGTTCACGTCGGAGAAGACGGCCAGCGTTCCGGCCTCTCCCCGACCGCTTTGGCCCAACAGCAACATGGCCGCAGCAACCAACGCAACACACACGCGCATATCTACAACCTCAAGTTTTATTCACCATTACATTAACATATCCGTAACTATTAGCCTAGGGCGCGGAGCTGTTCGGCACCCGTCAAACAACGACCCAGCCAATTTGTCACACCTGCCGCGTGGCGTTGGTCACAGGTCGGTTCTGCGCCGCCGTGCTTTGTTCTATAGTGTGCGGGCGGGGCCGGGTGGCAGCAGGCCCGGGATGGGGCGACGGGCATGTACGAGCAGTTCTACGATCTGGACCGACGGCCGTTCATGTCGGCGCCCGATCCCGACTTTCTCTATTGGTCGAGCAGCCATTCCTCCGCCTTCACCATGCTGCGCTACGGCATCGTCAGCCGGGCGCCGATCACGGTGATCACCGGCGATATCGGCGCCGGCAAGACGACGCTGATCCGCCAGCTTCTGAACGAATTGCCGGAGGAGCTGACGGTCGGCCTGGTCTCCAATATGCAGGCCGGGCGGGGCGAACTGCTGGAATGGGTGATGATGGCCCTGGATCAGGAGATCGACGCGCCGTCCTATGTCGCGCTGTTCCGGCGCTTTCAGGACATGGTCATTCAGGCCTATGCC
The DNA here is from genome assembly GCA_039180875.1 of Pseudomonadota bacterium. Taxonomy (GTDB): domain Bacteria; phylum Pseudomonadota; class Alphaproteobacteria; order Rhodobacterales; family Rhodobacteraceae; genus JBCDCY01. The sequence continues at coordinate 504,873 of JBCDCY010000001.1, forward strand.
GAGGGGCGGCGCGTGCTTCTGATCTTCGACGAGGCGCAGAACCTCGGCGTCGAAGCGTTGGAGGAGCTGCGCATGCTCTCCAACATCAACGCCGAGCGGGACGAGTTGCTGCAGATCGTGCTGGTCGGCCAGCCCCAGCTCCGCCAATTGATCGAGCGGCCGGAGCTCACCCAGTTCTCCCAGCGCATCTCGGCCGACTTCGACCTGCAACCGTTGTCGAAGGACGATGTGGCCAACTACATCGACCGCCGGCTGGAGGCGGCAGGCGCGAGTTGGGAGATCTTCGCCCGCCACACCTGCGAGCTGATCCATGAGGCGACGGGCGGCGTGCCGCGGCTGATCAACATCCTCTGCGATCTCTGCCTGGTCTACAGCTACGCGGCCGAGCGCAAGATCGTCGACGACGACATCCTGCGGGAGTTCCTGAACATGGCCAAGGCCCGGGGCATCTATCGCCGCTTCAGCCCGGTCCGGCCGGTCGCCTCCCTCGTCAAGTGACCCCGGAAAGTGATCCCAGACCGTCCCATTTTTGTCATCTTCGCGGGGGAAAGTGCCCACGCAAGCCGGCCTTTGGTTGCGGCTTGGGACAAATTTATCGACGCAAACCGGCATCCCGCGTAAGTTTTAGTGGGAACAGTGGGGTTCAGGAGGTTTCTGATGCGGCACTTTAGCCGATGGGCGCTGCGTGCGGCTGCGGCGTGCGCCCTCCTATTCGCAAGTCTCGTGGTCACGAACTTCGTCGGCAGCGCAACGGCCCAGGGATATCTGTTGCAGGTGGGCGACAGGCTCGACGTCTCGGTGCTGGAGGACGAGTCCCTCGGGCGCCAGGTGCTGGTCCGCCCGGATGGCCGGATCTCCCTGCCGCTCGCCGGCACATTGCAGGCCGCCGGGCGCTCGCCCGAGGCGCTGCAGGCACAGATCCAGTCCGCCCTTGCCGCCAGCTTCGTCGAACCGCCGACGGTGAGCGTGGCCGTGGTCAGCCTCGCCCCGCCGCCGATTGCCGAACTCGCGGAAGAGGAGGAGGAGATCCTGCCGGTCTTCTACGTCCTCGGCGAGGTCAACGCCCCCGGCCAGTACCCCATCGTGGAGGAGCAGCCGGTCACCTTGCTGCAGGGCCTCGCGATCGCCGGCGGCCCCGGGGTCTTTGCCGCCCGCAAACGCATCCAGCTGCGCCGCGTCACCGACAGCGTAGAGACCATCACGGTCTTCGACTACGACGCGGTAGAAGACGGCGAGCAGCAGATGCTCACTACGCCCCTCATGGACGGTGACGTCATCATCGTTCCTGAGAAGGGCCTGTTCGAGTAAGGATCCTGCGCCGGCGCGCCTCTTCCCGGCGCGGCCCGCGTCAGAGCGGGCCCGTCGCCGCGGCGCTTGCCGCGGTCTTGGCGCTGATCGTGGCGGAGCGTGCCGCGGCGGATGCCGCCGGCTTTTCCGTCGACGCCCAGGTCAGCCAGACGACGGAGGCCGATACCAACTCCCGCCTCAGCCCATTGGACGAGGGTGCGCTTTTCGGCTCCCGCACCAACGTGCAGCTTCAGGCGCTCGCCCGCACGCCGCGCACCGCCTGGTCGATCGACACCGGCTTCAACGCCCAGGGCTTCGTCGGCCCGGGCGACAATGACGGGCTCAATCGGATCGACCCGCGCTTCGGCAGCGGCTATCGCTTCACCCTGCCGCGCTTCGAGGCAGGGGCCGATCTCTCCTTCAGCAGCCGAGCCACCGCCTTCGAGCAGATCGAGGACAGCGGTCTGACCGAGGGCGATGCCACCCAGTTCATCCTGGGTCTCGGCGCCGACGCGAAGATGGACCTCGACGCGCGCAACAGCCTGAGCTTCGACCTGAGCGGCGGCATCACCCGGTTCTCCGAAGCCGCGGACGACCTCTTTCCGACGTCCACCATTCGCGGCAACGCGACCTGGCGGCGCAGCTTCAGCGAGCGGACGTCGGGCGACATCAACTTCGGCATCCAGCGCTTCACCACCGACAACGAAGAGGACACGCGCAGCATCAGCCTGGATCTGAGCGCCGGAATGCGGACCGAACTGACGCCGCGCGCCTCGATGGACTTCGGGGCAGGCGTCGTGGTCACCCGCAGCGTAGAGGACACCGACGGCGCCAGTATCGAGCCAGGCGTGATCGGCGATCTCGGCTTTCGCTACCGCATCGCGCGCACCTCGCTCGAGGCGACGGTCTCCCAGTCGGTGGAGCCGAGCGCGCTTGGCGAGCTGCAGAACCGCACGGCGGCCGGGCTGTCGCTGGTCCACCAGATGACGCCGCGCGCCCAGCTCGGCTTCAGCGCGCAGTACTCCCTACAGCTCTCGGTGGATGACGACGGCCTCGGCACCGACCGGAACTTCGTCAGTGTCTCGCCCACCTATTCTGTGGCGCTGACCCGGGACACCAGCCTGAACCTCGGCTACGCCTTCCGCTTCGCCGATCAGGACACGGGCAGCGCCACCTCGCACCAGGTCTTCCTGCGGATCAGCCGGGCCTTCTCGCTTTTGCGCTAAGGGCCGCAGCGGCCTGCGGTGACTGTTCGCACTCTCACTTCTCCACAATCCGTGTTACTGTAGCGTCGGTGGGGAAGCCTTGTTCTAAAGGGTAGTGTTGTGTCGATGAGTAATCCGGCCGAGGAAACGTCGGCCCCTGTGTCGCTTGTGCGCGCGCCAAACAGCTCCACGCCCGACATGTTGCCGGGCATCGCGCTGCTCTGGGATCAGGTGGCGCTGCTGCTGACCGCGGTCATCGGCTATCTGGGCTGGGTGGGCTACAATCCGGTCACGGTCGAGTACTACCTGGTCGCCCTGATCTTCATCGGCTTCTGCGTGGTCGCGCTCTTCCGTCACGCCGGTCTTTACGAGATCGACGCGATCATGCGGCCGATCAGCCGTTCCGACCAAGTGCTCGCGGGGGTGGCGACGGCGTTCCTGCTGTTCCTGGCCGTCGCCTTCTCGCTCAAGGTCTCCGACATCTATTCGCGGATCTGGCTCTACAGCTTCGCCGTGGGTGGGGCGGTGTCGATCTTCGCCGGGCGGCTGCTGCTCTACCGCCTGCTCCGCGGTCTGTCGCGGCGGGGTGCGGTCGGGCGCAATCTGGTGGTGCTGGGCGGCGGAGAGCAAAGCCGCCGTTTCATCTCCCGCCTCGGCGAGACGCAGCCCTACTTCACCTCGCTCTCCGGCGTGTTCGCCCCGGATCACGAGCAGCTCGGCCCCCGCTTCGGCGGCCAGCCGGTGCTCGGCGGGATCGAGCGCCTGATCGCCGAGGTGCGAGCCGGGCGCATCGACGATGTGGTGGTCGCCATGCCCTGGAACGCCGACACCCAGCTGGCCGAGACGGTGGAGCGGCTGAAGGAGCTGCCGGTCAACGTCTACATCGCCTCCGATCTGGCCGGGTTTGCGCTGGCCTTCCGCCCGGCGCTCGGACCCTTCGCCGCCCTGCCGATGTTCGAGGTGGTGCAACGCCCGATCTCCGGTTGGAGCGTCGTGCTGAAGTCGATCGAAGACTACCTGCTGGCCGGGATCGCCGTGCTGCTGCTCGGCCCGCTGCTGCTGGCGGTGGCGGTGGCCATCAAGCTCGACAGCCCGGGGCCGGTGTTCTTCAAGCAGAAGCGGCTCGGCTTCAACAATAAGATGTTCGAGATCTACAAGTTCCGCTCGATGTATCACCGCGACGTGCCGGAGGCGCGGGTGGCCCAGGCGACCCGGGACGATCCGCGCATCACCCGGGTCGGCCGGTTCATCCGCGCCACCTCGATCGACGAGCTGCCACAGCTCCTGAACGTGCTGAACGGCACCATGTCGCTGGTTGGGCCGCGGCCCCATGCCCTCGACCACAACGAGGAGTACGGCCGGCAGATCCGCGGCTACTTCGCCCGCCACAAGGTGAAGCCGGGGATCACCGGCTGGGCCCAGGTGCGTGGCTTGCGGGGCGAGACCAAAGAGCTCGAGAAGATGGAGGCGCGGGTGCGCCACGACACCTACTATGCGGAGAATTGGTCCCTCGCCTTCGATTTCCGCATTCTGGTGATGACCGTCCTGGTCGTGCTCTTCCAGAGGAACGCCTACTGACGCTGGGGCCGGGGGCGTGGCCGCCCCCGCGCAGTAGTCCTTGACCCAGGGCCTCGGCTAAGCGCCGAGCCGCCGTTCCATCAGGATGGGCCCGGGGCGCCGGGCACGAACCGGGGCAGCCGGGCGAGCATCGGCGCGAGGAAAGAGCCCAGCCGCGCCTCGGCCGCCGCCTCGCTCTCCTCCGAACCGATCGGCGTGATCAGGCGGACGAGCGCCCCGTCGGTGCGCCCGATCGTCAATGCATCCCAGACGGTGTACGCCTTGGCCGCATAGTCGCTGGTCAGGCGCCGGCCGCGCTGTTCGAACCAGAAATAGACGAGCTGGCGCTCCAGACCCTTCTGGATAATCGCGCGGTTGAGGGGGATCGTCCCGGCCCCCGCGACCTCCACCTCGACCTGATCGAGCGTCGCGATTTCCCAACCGCCGGCCGGGATGCAGACCTCGGGCGAATGGATACCGGCACCATCGGTCTGGGAGGCGTAGTAGGCCACGAAGAAGTCGACCGGCGGGCCGCCCTTCTGCTGCACATAGGTCGAGACGTAGTAGTCGTCGGCGGCCAGCACCTGTTCGATGATCGGGGAGAGCACGGTGCTCCGCCCCTGCCAATCGCCGATGACCTTGGGGAAAACCACCAGCGGCTCGCGCGCCACCTCGACCGGCGGCCGGTTCGGCGCCAGATGCCAGGCGGCGGCCAGGGTGCCGGTGGCGAGGCAGGCGATCACCAGGGCCCGCGAAGGCACGACCGCCAAGGCGCGGGCCAACTGATGATGCACGCCGTTGAAGTCCAGATCGAGCGTGTCGGCCAGCGGCTGCGGATGGCGCTGCAGGCGCTGCATGACGACGGCGAGCAGGAAGAGCAGACCGACGCAGGAGACGAAGATCACCCAACCCTCGAAGGCATGCAGGAAGCCTTCGGCCTGAGCGATGCCGAAATTGTCCACCAGCACGCCGATCACGCCGATGCGGAACGAGTTCATCAGCACGGTGATCGGCGCGGCCGAGAGCAGCAGCACGATCTTATGCCAGCGCGGCCCAGTGTACAGCACCGCGAAAATGTAGGAGAAACTCATGATCGGGAAGAGGTAGCGCAGCCCCGAACACGCCTCGGCCACCTGCAGCTTATAATAGCCCAGGTCGATGATGTTGCCGTCCAGAAAGACCGGGATGCCGAGGCTCGAGATCAGACCGACGCCGAGCGACGACGACACGCCCTGCAGGAAGATCGTCACCTGCCAGTAGACGAACTGCGGCAATGGCAGCATGAAGACCAGGTGCAGCACGGCCGGCCAGAAGAAGATGCCACGGCGCCAGCCAAAGCAGATCAGCACCAGGCCCCAGATCCAGAGGATCAGAGCGTAGGTCACGATGTCGGGGATCCGGACGAGATTGCCGAGCAAGGCCAGCAGCAATGCCGCGATCACGATGGCGATGCCGGGTCCGCGGTCGGTGACCGGATGGCTGACGGCCGGCACCATCTTCATCTCGCGCAGGAACATGTAGCCCGAGAGCAGCGGGATCAGCGGCCCGTGGCTGTATTCCGGCGTCGACCAGGCCTGGCCGAGCGATTCGAGGCCGAACCAAAAGACGGCGACGGCCGCGACTAAGCTCAGCAGAAACCAGAAGAAACCCGTGGAAACGGGCGGTGTCACGCCCACGCGCACCGTTGCGCCCGTCAATTTCGACATCAAAGCAACACGCTCCCCACCGGCGATACTGACCACCCTCTCCCGGAATTCTGGGACGCAATATTTACCCTTTTCGGGCGGTCTCGACAATTGTGATGACGATCTGTCCGCCGGGTTTCGTGCGGTGAGATCCCGTGTGTTGCAGACGGTGGTTCCCGATCGCAGACACCGCGGCGCCCGCGGCCGATCAATCGTCTTCCGGCGCCTCGGGCTCGATCAGGGCGAATTCGCCGGTCTGCGCCAGGGCCTGGATCGCCTTGATGACCTCGGCCTGGGCCGCTTCGCCCTCCTTGAGCGGCACCTCGAGCATCTGCCCCAGATCCTCCTGCATCCGCTCGGCCAGGCGCTTGGAGATGTTGCCGACGATGTACTCGACGGCCTGGGGCGCTGTGGCCTGTGCGGACTTCAGCGCAGCCATCAGCACCGGCTCCTCGACGGCGCGCAGGATGCGGGCCACGTCCCGCGGGCTCACGCGCATCGGGATGTCGCCGAAGGTGAACATGATGCGCTGCACCTCGGCGGCGAAGGTGGGCTGTTCCTCCTCCAGCTGCTGCAGGAAGGCGTCGCGCCGGACGCCCGACATCTGATTCATCAGATCGGCCAGTAGATCGGCGGGCTTGCGCGTCGACTTGGCGCGCTGCACGACCGACAGGAACTCCTCCTCGATCACCGCCTCGACCTGGCGGAGCACGTCGGCGTCGAGCTGTGGCGCCCGGGTCATGCGGAGCACAATGGTCTCGCCGAGCTCCGGCGTCAGGCGCTCCAGCACCCGCGCCGCGATGTCGGAGCGGATGCGGGTCAGGATCACCGTACCGACCTGGGGATGCTCCCGCCCGACGAAGCGCGCCAACGCCGCGACGGAGACCTGGCCAAGCCGCTCCCAGACCGGGAACGTGCGGACCTCGCTGATGTCGTCCATCACCTGATCGAGGGCTGTGTCGTCAAGCGCAGCGCCGAGGATCCGCCGGGCGACGGTCGGACCGCCGACCACCGATTCGCCCCGGCCGAGGGCCGCCAGGAATTCCTCGATCACCGCCTCCACCGTCTCGGGCGGGATGCGGTCCATATGGCTGATGGTACGGGCGAAGGTGCGCATAGCCTCCTCACCCATGTCGCGGAGAAGCGCGCTCGCCACCTCCGGCCCCGCCGCGGCGAGCACGATGGCTGCCTTCTGGGGGGGTGCGAGGGCGACGCCCTCCTCCGCGGGGCGACGCTCCTCCGGCAGAGCCAGATCGCCTGCCGTGTCGTCCGTCTCCGGATCCGCTGCGCCGAGGGCCAGTTGATCGTTCATCCGCCGTAGCTCCGCACCAGGGCGCCTGCCAGCAGGGCCCAGCCATCGGCGAGCACGAAGAAGGCGAGCTTGAAGGGCAGCGCCACCACCGCCGGCGGCACCATCATCATGCCCATCGACATCAGGATCGAGGCAACCACCAGGTCGATAATCAGAAACGGCATGAAGATCAGAAAGCCGATCTCGAAGCCGCGCTGGATCTCGGAGAGCAGGAAGGAGGGCACGAGCACGCCAAGCGACGGCCCGGCGTCCGCATCCTGGGGGTCCTGACCAGCGCGAGCTTCGAAACGATCAGGGGCGGCGATCCGCATCTGCTCGAGCGTCGAGGGATCGACCCGCGCCTCCATAAAGACGCGGAACGGCTGCAGTGCCAGCTCGATGGCCGGTTCCGGCGCCATCTCTCCGTCCATCATCGGCTGGATGGCCGTCGTCCAAGCCTCGAGGAAGACCGGCTCCATCACGAACCAGGTGAGGAACAGCGCGAGGCTCACGATCATCATGTTCGGCGGCGCCTGCTGCACGCCCACGGCCTGTCGGAGAATCGAGAGCACCGTCACCATGAAGGGAAAGCAGGTCACCATCATCGCAATACCCGGCGCGAGGCTGAGCAGCGTGACGATGGCGAAGACCTGGACGATGCGGGCGGTCAGCGCGCCGTCTTCACCACCGAAGTCGATGGTGAGCTCCTGCGCCATGGCAGGCTGGGCGGCGCCGACCAGGGTGGCGGCGAGCGCCAGCCCCAGGACGCAGCGGAGATGCGCCCGCTCAAACGCCATCCGAGAGGTCTTCGATTTCCGTCAGGCGCACGCCGAGCCGGCCGGAGCCGTCGTCGGTCTCCTGCAGCTCACCCCGGGCGATCAGGCGCTCGCCGATATAGATCTCCACCGGATCGTCGATCCTGCTGTCGAGGGCGAGGACCGAATCGCGCCGCAGGCTCACCAGGTCCGAGATCAGCGGCCGCGCCTTGCCGACAGAGATCGTGACCTCGATCGGCACCGACAGCACGGCGCTGTCCCGGCGGCTGGTCGGTCCCGCTGCACCGACGCTTTCGCGGGGCACGGACGGCGCATCGGTCCCGGCGCCCGTTTCGGTCTCGGGTATATCAGCCATGGTTGGCGCGTCCCTCTTCCATTGGTTCGGCCGCGCCGAGCGCGTGCACGGCATCGGCCATGGCCGCGCCTATGTCGACGGTGTCGAAGCCGTCGGCCCAGCGCACCTGGGCGCGCAATCCGGGGCAATCGGGGTCGGCGCGGACGTCGACATCGGCGCCGCTTTCGGCCAGCCGTTCGGCCACGCGGGCCTGCATGTCGGGCGCCACGGTGACCACGATACGCGCATCGGGCAGGCGGAGCGCGGCGCGGCGCACCAGATCGGCGACCTCCGCGGCGAGGCCATCCCGGGCGTAGGCCGGCATCAGGTGCTCGGCCAGCGCCCGGGCGATCTCCGGCACGGCCTGCTGGACGGTCTGGCGTGCACCATGCCCCTCGATGCCGAGATCGGAGACCGCCTCGGCGATGGAGCTCATCAGCATCTTCAGTTCCAGGTCGTGGGCGGCCAAGGCAGCCGCCGCACCCTCCTCATAGCCAAGCGCGTGGCCTTCGCTCCGCGCCTCGGCGATCCGGCGTTCGGCGTCGGCGACCGGGGCCTGGCGCGGGATCTCATCGATCGGGCGCGGCCGGGTGAAGTCCTCAAGGATCATTGCAACCTCGCTCATGCCGGGTCCTCCGCCGGGCGCGGCGCCTCGAGCCAGCTTTTCAGGAGTGCGGTCGAATCGTCCGCGCGAAGCGCGATGGTGTCGCGCAGCTCACCGAGCCGTCCGGGCGGCGGTGGCGGGGCCGCCACGACCTCACCGGCGATCTCGCCTTTCCTGTCGGAGGGCAGGTCGGCGCCCATGTTGCCAGACATATTGCCCGACATATTGATGGACTCGAAGATCCGCTCATCCGTGTCTTCGTCCTCGTCGGCCGCATTGAGCGCCGGCATCACCTCCAACTCCGGCATCCGCACGCGGGAGGCCCGGGCGAGCGGTCGCAGCACGAAGAGGCCGAGACCCAGGGCCACGAGCGCGAGGATTGTGATCTGGATCAACGTCATGGCGTTGCGCGCCAGAAAATCGCCGAGACCGGCGCTTTCGGCCAAGGTGCCAGGAACGGCCGTGGCGGCGAATTGCAGGCTCTCGATCGTGACCGTGTCGCCGCGGGTCTCGTCGAAGCCGATGGCGGAGCGCACCAGTTGCTCCAGCGCGGCCAGCTCCTCCTCCGAGCGCGGTGTCCAGGTGACGGTGCCGTCGGCGCCGGTCTCCATGGTGCCATCGACCAGGATGGCGGCGGAGATCCGGCGGATCTCGCCCGGCACGCGGACGCGCTCGCGCAGGACCTCCGACACTTCGAAATTGGAACGCGCGCGCGTCTCTGCCCGGTTGCGCGACCGGGAGCCGCCGCCCGCGCCCTCCTCGCCATCCGGCAGATTGGAGGCGACGGTGACCGCGCCGGGGTTGGAGCCCTGCTCGGTCTCCGTCATTTCCTCGGTGTCCGAGGCGATCTCGACCCGGCTGTCGGGGTCGATCACCCGCTCGGTGATCGTCTCGCTCTCCATCTCGGTCTCGACCGTCACCTCGACGATGGCGCGCCCGGCGCCCACGCGGGCCGCGAGCAGCCGCTCGAGCTTGCCGCGCAGCGCCTCCGACATCGTGTCGGCCGTCTGGCCCGGCGCTGCCGGGCTGTTGCCGCCCTCACCGCTCCGCAGCACCACGCCGGCCGCCGCATCGAGGACGGAGACGTTCTCCGGCGCCAGATTGGCCACGGCCGAGGCGACCAGGTAGCGAATCGCCTGGGCCTGGGTTGTGCCGAGGGAGCCGGCAGACATGGTGACGATCACCGACGCCGACGCCTCCGTCCGCCGCTCAAACGGCCGGCGTACCGGATTGGCGATGTGCACCCGGGCGGCCCGCACATTGGGCGAGGCGAGAATCGTCCGCGCGAGCTCCCCCTCCTTCGCCCGCCAGTAGGTGGCGTCGAACATCTCTGACGTCGTGCCGAAGCCGGAGAGGGCGTCGAGCAGCTCATAGCCCGACGCTCCGTTCGCGGGCAGATTCTGCGACGCCAGCGTCAGGCGCACGCGATCCCTTGCGTCGGCAGACACGTAGATCGCGTTGCCGCGCACCTCATACACGGTCCCGTTTTGTTCCAACGCCGCAACGACATCGCCTGCCGCCGTGGCGTCGAGGCCCGAATAGAGGAGCGACATCTGCGGTGCGAAGGCCATCCGGCCGATGCCGACGACGACCGCCACCACGGCGACCAGCGCCAAGAGCGCCACCACCCGGCGCCGTGCGTCGAGCCGGGTCCATATTGCGAGAAGCTGATCCACGTTCTGGTGCTCTTGATCCGCCGCTATCGACTGCGGCCGCGGGTTCTCCGCGGTCCTGAGCCCCTAAATCGCGTCCCAAACTTAACATCCGGTTAGTCGAATTCCGGCAAAGAACGCAGAGAGAACGAATGTGGAGATCCGCGGTCATGACGATGAGCGAGACAGACCCGGCCGACGTGACGGACGCCGAGATTGCCCGCAAGCCGCGCGGCAAAGGCCTGATTTTCGGGCTCATCGGCGCCCTCGCGCTCGGCGGGGGCGGGTTCTACGCAACCTATGCCGGGCTGATCTCGCTCGGCGGGAAGGGCGAATCGGCGGCAGCCTCCGATGTCGCGCCGCTGCCGCCGCTCAGCTTCGTGCCGCTCGATCAGATGCTGGTCCCGGTGGGACGCGCCGGCAGCAATCGGCTGTTGCGCTTCACAGCGGAGCTCGAGGTCGACCCGGCCCACAGGGCGGATGTGGAGACCTTGCGCCCGCGGGTGCTGGACGTGCTCAACACCTACCTTCGGGCTCTTCGCGCCGGCGATCTGGAGGATCCGGCGGCCATGACGCGGCTGCGCGCCCAGATGCTGCGCCGCATCCAGATCGTCACGGGCGAGGGGCGCGTGCGCGATCTGCTGATCACGGAATTCGTTCTGAACTGAGGCACCGGCCCGGTTCAGCGCGAGAAGAGAGGGGAACCGCCATGGAATTGATTGCCGACGGCTTGCTGATCGTCGCCGCTGCGGTCGCGGGGATCTACTGCCTGGTCCTGTCGCGCCGGGTGCGCGGCCTGCGCGATCTCGACAGCGGGGTGGGCGGTGCGATCGCGCGCCTCTCGCATCAGGTGGGAGAGCTGCAGACGACCTTGGAGAGCGCCAAGCGCAGCTCCAGCGACAGCGCCGAGACCTTGCGCGCCGCGACCGAGCGGGCCGAGGCGATGGCCGATCGCCTCGAACGCCTGATGGCCGAGCGCGAGACCACGATCGGCGACGCCGTGCCGCGCCGCCAGGCTGACATCTCCCCACTGCGCGCGGTGGAGGACGAGGACGACGGCCATGAGCCGGAGCCCGCCACGGCGACGGAGAAGGATGTCCGCCAGGCGCTCCGCGATCTGCTGGGTGCGCTTGGCAAAGAGGGGAGCGCGGCATGACGACGGCCAAGGCTAAACCTAAGGCCAAGGCGCGACGGGCCGGCGGGCCGGCCGCGCTGGCGCTGCTGGCCGGCTGTTTCCTGGCTTCGAGCCTGCTGCGCCTCGGCGACAATGCAGCCGCCTTCGCTCAGGAGGTCGAGCCGATCGCCCGCGATCTCTCCCAGCCCCAACTCGCCGAGGCCGCGGTCGAGACCGACCCGCCGCTGACGCCGCCCCTGCAAGCCTGTGCGCCCGATCCCGGCACCGACGCGCTGCTCGCCGCGATTCGCGAACGCGAGGCACAGCTCGACACCCGGGCGGAGGAGCTTGCCGATCGCGCCCAGACCGTGCGGGTGGCCGAGGCCCGCCTTCGCGAGCAGATGGCCGCGATCGAAACGATGGAGGCAAGGCTGGCAGAGACCCTGGCGCTGGCCGAGGACGCCGCAGAGAACGACATCGGCCAGCTCGTCGCCGTCTATGAGGCGATGAAGCCGAAGGACGCGGCGGAGATCTTCTCGTCGATGGATCTGCAGTTCGCCGCAGGTTTCCTGGCGCGCATGCGCTCCGACCGGGCGGCACCGATTCTCTCCGAGCTGAACGCCGAGCAGGCCTACGCCATCAGCGTCATCATGGCCGGCCGGCACGCCGATGTGCCGACGCAATAGCGCCTCGCCCGGCGGCTTGGGGCTTTCTTAACCGAGGCCGGCAATAGTGCCGGCCAAGCAAGGGATGATCGAGCGCCCGACCGGGCCGCTCGATCCGACAGTGGGAGAAGCATGTGTTCGGGATTGTCGGCATCGTCGTCACGCTCGTGATGGTCTTCGGCGGATATCTTGCCGCCGGCGGCAAGATGGCGATCATCCTCGGCTCCCTGCCCTTTGAGCTGACGATGATCGGCGGCGCGGCCGTCGGCGCCTTTCTCCTTTCCAACGACATGTCGACGGTGAAGGCTGCGATCGGCGCCGTCGGCTCCTGCTTCAAGGGCCCGCGCTGGCAGGGCCAGGATTACCAGGACCTGCTCTGCCTCCTCTTCGAGCTCGTCAAGCTGCAGCGCCAGAGCCCCGTGGATCTGGAGGCTCATATCGAGGATCCCGCCTCCTCCGAGCTCTTCGGGCGTTTCCCACGGATCCAGGCCGATCACACTGCGGTCGATCTGATCTGCGACACGTTGCGCAATGTCACGATGAACTACGACGATCCACACCAGGTGGAGGAGGTGCTGGAAAAGCAGCTCGAGGCCGACCTGCACCACAAGCTCCACCCGAGCCACGCGCTGCAGGTGATGGCCGACGGCCTGCCCGCCCTCGGCATCGTCGCGGCGGTGCTCGGGGTGATCAAGACCATGGGCTCGATCGATCAGCCGCCGGAGGTCCTCGGCAAGCTGATCGGCGGCGCCCTGGTCGGCACCTTCCTCGGCGTCTTTCTCGCCTACTGCCTGGTCGGCCCCTTCGCCGCACGGGCCAAGAGCGTGGCGGAGGCCGATCACCAGTTCTATCTGCTGATCCGCGAGGTGCTGGTCGCCGCGCTGCACAACCATGCCCCCAACATCTGCGTGGAAGTCGGACGGCAGAACACGCCCCACAGCGTGCGCCCGAGCTTCGGCGCGATGGACGAGGCCCTGCGCGGCAGCCGGGCGGCGGCCGCGGCATGATGCGGGCCATCCTCCTCCTCGCCATCCTGGCGGCATCCTGGCCCGCGGCGGCGCAGCAAAGCCTGCGCGTGCGGACCGCCGAACAGGCCGAGAGCTCCCGCGTGATCGTCGACATTCCACCTGCCACACGGTGGAGCGCCGATCGGGAGGGGCGCACGCTCTGGCTGCGGTTTCCGCGCCAGGTTCTCGAGTTCGAGACGGAGTCCTCGCGCTTCTCCTTCACGGGCCACGGCACCTCGCGGATCGCGACGACGGAGGCCATGCAGCGCCCGACCGGGACAACGCTCACCATCGGCCTGGCCTGCGACTGCTCGGTGGATGTCCGCGCCCTCGGCCCGCGCACCCTGGTGGTCGAGGTCCGCGATGACCCAGATCGTGCCGTAGCGCCCCCGGCGGAGGATCGGGTTCAAGACACTTTTGCGCCGGCGGAGGGCCGGCGAGAGATCGTCTTTGTGCCCGGAGCCACGGATGCGGCGGAGGCTCCCCCCTCTCAAGAGGTGGATGCCGTTGAGGAGCCGCCGAGCGGCGATGCGGCAGCCGGCGACTTGCCGGCCCAACCCACGCCGCCCACGACCGATCCTTCACCCGAGCTCGACACCGCCGAGGCCGTTCGCGCCGCCCGCGCCCGTCTTCTTGAACAGCTCGCCCGCGCCGCGGACGAAGGGCTGATCGAGGTCGCCGAGCCGGGCTTGCCCCAAGCCGACGAGATCGTGGCGCCGCCCGAGCCCCCGATCGAGACAGCCGAGATCGAGGAGCTTCCGTCCGCCGAGCCGGAGCTCGACACACAGATCCGGATCCGACGCCCGGCCGACCCGCTGCAACAGATCTCCATCGATCTAAACGTCGCCGACGGGAACTGCATCGCGGACGAAAGGCTGGACATCGCCGGTTGGACCGGCAGCGCGCCGGTGGCCGTGCAGATCGCGACCTTGCGTGCCGGGCTGCTGAACGATGACGGTGCGCCCGATGGCGCCGCCGTGACGGCGCTCGCCCGGCTCTACATTCACTACGGCTTCGGCGTGGAGGCGACGGCGCTGCTGACGAGCTTTCCAGACGGGGTGGCGGACGGCCCGCTCCTGCTCGATCTGGCGCGGCTGATGGACGATCGGCCTGGGGCCAGCGAGGGCCCGCTGGCGGCCGCAGGCGGCTGCGGTGGGCGCGCGGCCCTTTGGCATCTGCTCGCACATCCCGAAGGACCCGCCGACAGCGTCGATAATGCCGACTTGCTCGCCAGCTTCGGCGAGCTGCCGCGCGTGCAGCGACGCCTCGTCGGACCGCGGCTCGTCGAGGCGCTCCTCGACCGCGGCGATGTGGCGACGGCGGAGGGTGTGTTAGCGGTCGTCGCCCGCCTGCCCGGCCCCCATGGCGCCTCCTTCACCTTCGCCCAAGCCCGGCTCGCCGCTGCCGGAGGCCGGTACGAAGAGGCGGAGGCGGCTTACCGCAGTCTGATCGCCGGGGACGCGCCCAACGCGCCCCGGGCCATGATCGCGCTCCTCGAAAGCCGCCTGCAGCGCGACGTTCCACCGCCGCCGGAGCTGGCGGAGGATCTCGCTCTCCTCGCCTATATGCACCGCGGCGCGTCCCTCGGCGTCGCCCTCCGCAAGGCGGAGACTCGGGCTCGCGCCGGCCGCTCCGAACTTGGCCGGGCGCTCGACATCGCGCGCGAGGCGATGATGTCGGACCGTGCCGCCGCCGGCGATCTCCGCGCCGCCGCGCATCAGATCCTCGCGACGGCCGAGGCCGATAAGATCGGCCACGCAACCTATGCCCAGGCCGTGCTCGGCTTCGCCGATCTGCTGGCGCGCGACGTCAGCGGCGACGGCGCCCGACTGGTCGTGGCAAACGAGCTCACGTCCATCGGCCTCGCCAACGCGGCGCTGACCGTTCTCCAACCGACGCTGGCCCGGGACGACCCCGCCGCCCGCCTCGCCGCGGCGCGCGCGTATCTGTCGCTCGACAGACCGACCCGGGCCTTGGCTGAGCTGAACGGTGTGGCGGAAGAGGCCGCACGCCCGCTCCTTGTCGAGGCCCACATCGCCGCCGGCAGCTATGCCGCGGCGAGGGCGGCGATCCCGGGGACCGACCTAACCCGCGACGCCGCACTGGCCTGGTTCCAGGGCGACTGGCCCGCGGCCGCGCGGAGCGTGGATCCGCGCCGCCGGGCGATGGCCGGCTACATGGCGCGGCTCGATCCTAGGACGCTGGATCTCACCGCCGCGCGGCCGATCGGAGCCGGGGCCGAGCGGACGCCTGCCGAGGCCTTCCTGGCGTCCCTCGCACCTGCCGGGACAGACGAGCTCAGCCTCGGCGTCGCCCGCGATCTGCTGAGCGTCACCCGTGGCACCCGCAGCTTTCTCGAGGAGGCCCTGTCCGATGGATAACCCGAACTACGTGACGTTGTCGCGCCAATCCGGCCTGATGAAGGCCATGCAGGCCGTCGCCAACAACATCGCCAACATGTCGACCGGCGGCTTCCGGCGGGAAGGGGTAGTGTTCGCCGAGCGCCTCGAGAGGATGGAGGCCCTGCCGGACACGCTCGCGATGACCGATGCGCGGGTGCGCCATACCTCGACGGAGCAGGGCGCACTGCGCGCCACCGGCGGCACCTACGATCTGGCGATCGAGGGACCCGGCTTCTTCCAGGTCGAGACGGCGGACGGCCCGCGCCTCACCCGCGCCGGCGCCTTCACCCGATCCGCCACGGGGGAGCTGGTGACTATGGGTGGTGCGCCGGTCCTCGACAGCGGCGGCGCGCCCGTCCTGCTGCCGCCGGACGCCAGCGCGATCTCCATCGCCGGCGACGGCACGGTCGATGTCGACGGCCAGCCGATCGCCCAGATCGGCCTTTGGGAGGTCGCGGACGCCTCGGCGCTCGCGCGCCAGGACGGCGTGCTCTTCCAGACCGATGATGCGCTCGAACCCGCGGCCGGGTCACAGATCGTGCAGGGCAGTCTCGAGGGCTCCAACGTCGACCCGATCGCCGAGATGACGCGGATGATCGAGATCCAGCGGGCCTACGAGCTCGGCCAGAAGTTCCTCGAGCGCGAGGACGAACGCATTCGCGGCGTCATCCGCACCATGGGCCAGACGGCCTGACCGCAAGACCGATCAGACGGAGAAAGATATGCGCGCACTCGACATCGCCGCCACCGGCATGCAGGCCCAGCAGACGCGGGTCGAGGTGATTTCCAACAACCTCGCCAACATGTCGACCACCGCCTACAACGCCCGCCGGGCCGAGTTCGCCGATCTGCACTACCAGCAGATCGAGCGGCCCGGGACCGTCACGGCGACCACCGGCGCGGTGCTGCCGGCCGGCGTGCAGCTCGGCCTCGGCGTGCGCACCTCGGCCGTGGCGATGTCGCCCCAGCAGGGCGCGCTGCAAGCCACCGGCGGTGAGCTCGACGTAGCGATCGACGGTGCCGGCTATATCGAGATCGAGCTGCCGTCGGGCGCGCCCGGCTACACCCGCGACGGCGCGCTCAAGCGCACGGGCGACGGCCTGATCGTCACGTCGGAGGGCTTCAGCGTCGTGCCTGAGATCACGGTGCCGGAGGACGCCCGCTCCCTCACCATCAACGCCGACGGCGAGGTCTACGCCTATTTCGACGATCAGGTGGCGGCACAGCTACTCGGGCAACTGACGCTCGCCACCTTCACCAACGAGAAGGGGCTCGAGGCGATCGGCAGCAATCTCTACGTCGAGACCGAGGCGTCCGGCCAACCCAATGTCGGCGCACCGGGCGTGGACGGGCGCGGCACCTTCCGCCAGGGCTATCTCGAGGAAAGCTCGGTCGACGCGGTGCGCGAGATCACCGAGTTGATCGAGGCCCAGCGGGGCTACGAGCTGAACGCCAAGGTCATCACCGCCGCCGACCAGATGCTCGGCGCGACGACGCAGATCCGCTGATGCGCATTCTGTTTCTTCTGCTCGCCGGTGTGCTGGCAGCGCCGGCGCTCGCCGACGATGGCACCCATGTCATCGCGACCCGGCCGATCCGCAGCCAGACGGTGCTTTCGCCGGCCGATGTCGCCGTGCGCGCCGGTGCCGTGCCAGGGGCTGCGGCCCAATTGGAGGCCGTCGTGGGGCTCGAAACCCGCACGACGCTCTATGCCGGTCGGCCGATCCATCCTGCGAGCCTCGGGCCCCCGGCCCTGGTGGACCGCAACGACATCGTCTCGCTGGTCTTCGCCGGCGGGGCGCTCAGCATCCGGACGGAGGCGCGGGCGCTTGACCGGGCCGGGCTCGGGGAGCGCATCCGGGTGATGAACCTCGCGAGCCGCATCACCGTCTCCGGCCGTGTCGCCGGTCCACGTCTGGTGGAGGTCATGCCATGAAAAGAGCATTGTTGATCGCGTTGACGGTCGCGGCCTGCGGTCGTCTCGAGACGGTCGGGCAGGCGCCGGAGCTCACGCCGCCGGGTCAGCCGATCTCGGCCGTCGCACCGATCGCCGCCCAGCGCGTGGCCATCGCCACCCCGGCGCCCGTGCCACGGCCGGAGGCCTATGCCACTGGATCGCTTTGGCGCTCGGGTCCGGAATCGCTATTCGGCGATCGCCGGGCGCGCGGCCTGGGCGATATCCTGACGGTGACCATCGAGATCGACGACGAAGCGGCGATCTCCAACGCCACGCGGCGCGCCCGCTCCGGCTCGGAGAGCCTGTCGGTGCCGGCCTTCTTCGGCATCCCGGAACTGGCCAATCGCGTGTTGCCGGAAGGCTCATCGCTCGACAACGCGGCCGCGGTCGACTCGAGCTCCGCCTCCAACGGCGACGGCAGCGTGCAGCGGACCGAAGAGATCGCGCTCCGCGTCGCCGCCACCGTCGTCGGCGTGCTGCCGAACGGCCACCTCGTGATCTCCGGCAATCAGGAGGTGCGGGTGAATTTCGAGCTCCGTGATCTTCAGGTCGCGGGCGTCATTCGGCCGGAAGACATCTCCCGCGCCAACGAAATCACCTTCGACAAGATCGCAGAGGCCCGGGTGTCCTATGGCGGTCGGGGTCAGATCACCGACGTGCAGCAGCCGCGCTACGGCCAGCAAGTCGCCGACATCATCCTGCCGTTCTGAGGGCGCGCGATGAAACGACTTCTCCCGCTCCTCCTGGCCCTTCTCGGCCTCGGCGCCGGCGTGGGCGCCGGCCACGTGCTGCAGCCTGAGCCGGAGGAAGCCGCTACGGCGGAGGTCACCCCGCCGGAGCCGGCCGTCGCCCTTGCCGATCCGCCCGACCCGCTCGCCGGCCCGGCGCTCAGCCCGGAGGGGGAGGCATCGTTCGAGTACTACCGCCTGGACGGCCAGTTCGTCGTTCCGGTCATGGCGGGGGAAGAGGTCGGCTGGCTGGTCGTGCTCACCCTGTCGCTTGAGATCGAGCAGGGCGGCCTCGACGGCATCTACGCGCTCGAGCCGCGGCTGCGCGACAGCTTCCTCAGAACCCTGTTCGCCCATGAACGGGCCGGCGGGTTCCAGGGGATCTTCACCGGCTCCCGCCGCCTGGGAGAGCTGCGGGCATCCCTGCGCGGCGCCGCGCGGGAGGTGCTCGGGCCGATCGTCTCCGACGTGCTGATCACCGAGATCGTCCGCCAACAGGTCTAGGCAGCGCCGCCCTGCAAGGCACGGTTTAGGCGGCGCATCCCGAGGTTTGGCGCCTGAGGCAGGCGTGGATCTTTCGGTGCCGGCAAATCCAGCCTTCGCGGGCCTGATCGTCGGGAGGGCGTCCGGGCTCCCGTATGCAGGTTGTTCGACTTGACCGGCCAACAAGCCGGCTCGGGATCGCACAGCCGCTGATCAGGAATAGTTGGGCGGAGCTGAAGTACCGACAGCCTTCGCCTAGAAGAGCGTCGCGGTAGCGAGCGACGACGCATGAGCGCCCCGGGGCCAGTCTTGACGCCATCTAGGACACGGTCGTCCGGGCGCTGCCGCTGCAGTGCTCTGGGCGCGCGACCCCAGGGCGCCCGACCAAGTCGTCGACGATTGTGCGAGGTTCAGGCGAGCTGTCGGCAAGCGACCATCGACCCGTACTCGGTGGCGCCGGCCCGGTCGTCGGCCTTAGAGCTTTTTCCTTTCAGACTGGATCACCAGTCTGAGCGGAGAGTGTACCTACGCTAGGGACTTACCCCTCTTGGATTTCGATCGGACTGACTCAGTCAGATCGAAGTCTGCTCTAACTCGCACCGGCGCGGACGGCCTTCACATCGCGGGCGTCGAGGGTGCTGCCGTCGGCGAAGACCAGGAGCGTCGCGGCGCCGTCGCGGCGGACCTCGACGACGTCCGTGAACGCCTCGGCCGGACGACGCGACAAAAACTCGCCGTCGGCCCGACGCTCCACGGCAAAGCTGAAATTACCGGTCACGTCTTCCGGCAGACCCTCGCCCGTCCAGCTCACGCGCTCGGCCGTGGGGTCGATCGGCAGCCGGCCAAGCTCAGCACCGGTCTCGTCGGCGATCACCAGCTGAGCGCTGTCGGCCGTCGCGTCCGGCTCCAGAAACAGCTCGACGGGCGTTTCGCCGTCGAACGGCACGGCGGCCGGCGCGCGCACCTGGCGGCCGATCCACTCGGCCAGCCCACTCGCCGGGCCGTCAACCAGGAAGGAGATGATCGAAGAGAGCTGGTCGTTCGTCTCCACCTGCTGCTCGACGGCGGAGAAGCTAGCGAGCTGGGCCACGAACTCCGTCGACTCGATCGGTTTCAGGGGATCCTGATTGCGTAGCTGGGTCGTCAGCAGCTGCAGGAAGGTCTTGAAGTCGGTCGTGGCACTGGCGGCAGCGCTGTCGCTTTCGTCCGCGGCCGGTTGCGGCGCGTTGGACCGCGCGGTCTGGCCGTTGAGCGGTGTCGTCTCCATCGGATCCCTCCTGGATGTACCAATCTGGTCAGAGGCGGATGTCGAGCCCGCCGGCAAGGTCATGGTTGCGGCGAACGGGTGACGATTCATCGACCACCGGCGATGCGGCGTCGCCTGCGCCGTCCGTTTTGGCCTGCGCCTCGCCCTCTCCGCCGGCCGTATCGCCGAAGCTGAGGGAAACGCCGCCGTAGCCCGCCTCCTCCAGCACCGCGGCGAGCAGATCGGCGTGGCGCCGCATCAGCTCCTGCACGTCGCCGCGCTCCGCCGTGAGTTGGGCCGTGAGCGCCTGCTCCGGGCCGGAGAAGGTGAACGAGAGGCGGCCGAGCTCCGGCGGATCGAGCACCAATTCGATGGTGCCGTCGGTCTGGGCCTGGAGCGACTGCACCATCGCCTCGGCCGTTCGCGCGACGATGGCTGGTGTCTGCGGCGCGGGTGTCTGCGGCGCCGGGGCGGTGTTGAGGCTGCCCCGCGGCTCGATCGTCTGGCCCGCCGGCGCGGGCAGCGCCTCGCCCGCAAACCGCTCGGTCGAGGCGGCGAAAGCGCCTTCCGAAGCGCCGATCGTGAGACCAGAGGGCGGCTTGACGCCCTCGGCCGATGCTGCCGCCTTAGGCGAAGCTGCCGTGATGGGGGAAACGGCCGCCGCCAGGGCGCTCGAAGCAGCCGACGCGCCGGTCGACCGCGCATTGCCTGGGTCGGGCCGCCGCATGTCATCCTCCGCTCTGACGAGAGCAGGCGTCGGCGTGACCTTCTGGTCAGGCGCAGTCGCCGTCGCGGCGGTTGGCGTCGGCGTGGCTTGAGATGGCTCGCCCCTCGACGTCGTCGTCGGGTTGGGAGCGAGCTCGGCCGTGCCACTGTGGCGCGGTGTCTGTGGCGCACCATCGCCGGATGTGGAGTGACCCTGGAGCGAGCCCCCGCGTGCGGGCGTCACGGGCAGGCTCGCGTTTTCGGAACTGCCGCCTGCGGGCCGCTGGTCCCCGACGGACGGTACAGCCGTGGCGGCGTAGCGCGCGGTGCCTCCGGTCAGGTTGGGCGCTGCGGGCTCTACCGACACCGGTCCTTTCGTACCGATCGGCGGTTCTTGAGCCGGCCCCGCCGTGCCGATCCCGGCACCAGGGCCCTGGCCGGCGGGTGAGTGCGGCGGGCTCGTGCGGCCGAGCGGCGTCGACAGGTCTGCCCGCGTCTTCACCGACGGAGGCGGCGCCGGCAGCGGTGCGGCCACCGGAACGTCGACGGTCGCACCATCTTGACCGTCCAGCAGGGCGGCAAACGCGGTGCCGGATGCCCCGTCGCCCGACCCCTTCTGCGGCTGGCCGGGGGACGCTTCCCTGGCCAAGCGATCGCGGTTCTCCCCCGCGGGACGGGCAGAGTCTGGCATATGGCCGAGCATCGGCACCTCTTGTCTCGTGCGTCGAAACGTGACGCGCCGGCACTCTTTCCCATCCATCCTTACAAATCGTTCACCTGATCGGGGCAATCTCTCGCCAAGTCGAACGGCTAACAGCGTGAGAGCGAGGGCAGCGTGATCGAGGGAACCGGACCGAGTCTCCAAATCGTCGGCGCGGCCCAGACCGCGTCGGACTCTGCGCGCGTCGCACAGCTTCGCGCCGCGGCCGAGGAGTTCGAGGCGACATTTCTCGCCGAGATGCTGAAAAGCGCCGGCTTCGGCCAGCCCCGCGGCAGCTTCGGCGGCGGCGCGGGCGAGGATGCGTTCGCCAGCCTTCTGGTGAAGGAGCAGGCGACACAGCTCGCGGCCGGCGGCGGCATCGGCCTCTCCGAACATATCTTCCGCGCGCTGGTCCGCGCCGACGGGGTGCAGGGGGTCGAGGATGTTTGACGCCTTTCAATGGAAGCGGCGGGCGCGCCGGGTCATCGACCTTTTGGAGAAGGAGCGGGCGGCGCTCCTCTCCGGCCGACTGGATATGCTGCAGGAGCATGTGGATCGGCGGGAGCGCCTGGTGCAGGAGCTCACGGCGGAAGCGCCAGCCGAATCACCTGAGGTCCGCGCGGCGCTCGCCGAGATCCAGGAGGCGGCCGGGCGCAACCAGCGGCTGCTCGACGCCTATCTCGAGGGTTTGCGCGCCGCCCAGGCGCGTCTGAAACAGATCTCGCGCGATGCGGCGGAGATCGGTCTTTACGGCTCCGACGGCAGCCGCATCCCGTCCCCAAGCGCGGCCTCGAAGGCCGACCGCCGGGCCTAACGCGCAACGGTATCGCGTACGGGGCGCAAGGGCCGGCAGGTGTGCCGGATCCGCGTCGCGACGGCCCGATCCATCGTTTGGCTGGGCACTGGAACGCTCCGCTCTTGATGCGAATTGTCCCGAAAAACCAGTTTCTTAACCCTGTTTGGGCGCTGGCGGTAACGTTTTGGCCGCCGCTCCCGGGGTAGAGGAGGCATGCGGTCTGGAAGCAGGCCGACGCGGACCCGGCGCAAGCCAGGAACCGCTTTCGTCAGAATGGCGTGACATCGGTCGGCCCTCGGGTCGGCCACCCATGAACGGGTGCGCAAAGCGTGCCCACCGCCAAAGGAAAAGACGACATGGCTTCTATTCTGACCAACACCAGCGCCATGGTTGCGCTGCAGACGCTGCGCTCCACCAACAGCTCGCTCGAAGCGGTGCAAAGCCAGATCTCCACCGGTAAAGAGGTGGCATCGGCCAAGGACAACGCAGCCGTCTTTGCGATCAGCCAGGTGATGGATTCGGATGTCTCCGGGTTCCAGGCGATCTCGGACTCGCTCTCCCTCGGCTCCTCCACCGTCGCGGTGGCGTCCAACGCCTCCGCCTCGATCGGTGAAGCGCTGAAGGAGATCAAGACCAAGATCATCTCAGCCAACGAAGACAACGTCGATCAGCAGAAACTGCAGGACGAGATCAGCTCGCTTGTGGCCCAGGTCGAAGGCGTGGTCAGCGCCGCACAGTTCAACGGCCTCAACCTGATCGACGGCACGGCCGGGACGAGCGTCAGCGTGCTCGCCTCGCTCGACCGCGACAACGCCGGCAACGTGACGGCGAACAACATCACGGTCGATCTGACCAACACCAACCTGTCGACCACGGCGGGTGCGGCGGTCGCTGGTGTCTTCGACACCGGGCAGGCCGGTGTGAACGGTGCGGCATCCGGTTTCTCGGCCGCCATCGACGAGTCCGGTGGCACGACCGACGCTCTGGACATTGCCTTCGACTCGGCCGTCGCGCCGACCGCCGGCAACGTCTACACCTTGAGCGTTGGTGAGACCGAGTTTACGTACACGGCCCAGACCGGTGACGACAATCTGGCGGTCGCCTACAACCTGCGCGACCAGATCCAGGGCAGCGGTTTGAGCGTGACGGCTTCGGTGACGCCGGTGGCTGATCCGACCGCGACAGACGTCGTGCTGAACATCCAGAACGACGACACCACCGCCGGCCTGACGATCTCGGGCGAGGCAGTGAGCGCGGGCGCCGGGGCGCTGGCCGGTCTGTCCTCGATCGACGTGACGTCGGACGCCGCCGGTGCGTTGACCGAAATCGAAGGAATGATCGATTCGGTCATCGACGCCCAGGCGACCTTCGGTACTGCCGAGAAGCGGCTTGAGCTGCAGAACGACTTCATGAGCACGCTGATCGACAGCTTCAAGTCGGGCATCGGCAGCCTCGTGGATGCGGATCTGGAGGAGGCTTCGGCCCGACTGCAGGCACTTCAGGTGCAGCAGCAGCTCGGCATCCAGGCGCTCTCCATCGCCAACCAGGCGCCGCAGTCGGTGCTGTCGCTCTTCCGGTAAGGGTTGGCTGACAATCCGGGGGGCGGGCCAGGCTCGCCCCCCTTTTCCCAACATAGGCCGGGTTAGACGGACCCGGTCCGACCGGCGGCAGCTGAAAGCCAGCCGCCCGACGATCTGCGCAAGGAATGCTTCATGTCCATCGTCGCACGTGCACAAAGTGCCTACAATTCTTCGGACGCCCCGGCGCGGAGCGCGCGGCAGTCCGAATACCGGGCCTTCGCCCGCATCACCCATCAGCTGCACAAGGCGGAGGAGAACCGGGACGGCGACTTTCCCGCGCTCGCCGCGGCAGTGCATGAGAACCGCCGCCTCTGGACGATCATCGCCGCTGATGTGGCAACCGAAGGCAACGGCCTGCCGAGCGAGCTTCGGGCCCGGCTGTTCTATCTCTCCGAATTCACCCGGGCCGAGAGCGCGCGCGTGCTGAGCGGCGATGCCTCGGCCGCGGCCCTAGTGGAAATCAACACCGCCGTGATGCGCGGTCTGCGGGGCGAGGGCGCGCCGGGGCCGAAACCCGTGCCCGCCGGTGCGTGATGGCGGGCCTCATCCTGAAACTCGCACCGCAGGAGCGCGTCGTGGTGAACGGCGTGGTCTTGGAAAACGGTGAGAGCCGCACCCGATTGCGGGTCGTCACGCCGGCAGCCAACGTGTTGCGCCTGCGCGACGCGCTCCATCCGGAAGAGGTGACGACGCCGGTCAAGCGGGTCTGCTACATCGCTCAGCTCGTGCTCGCCGGGGAGGCCGATCCGGATCTCGCCCAGCGCCAGCTGCTGACCGGGATCGAGCAGTTGAGCCAAGTGTTTCGCGACCCCGACAGCCGGGAGCGTCTGGTCGCCGCGACCCAGGCGGTGGCGGAGCGCAATTTCTATCCTGCGCTGAAGGCCCTGCGGGCGCTCCTCTCCCGCGAGCAGCGCTTGCTCGAGGCGGCGGCCCATTCCAAACGGGTCGCGGCGGAATGAGCTTTCAGCCGGTCGTCCCGCTCTCCGGTCTCTCCGGCTGGCGCTTCCTGGAGCGGACGGAGGCGGCGCAGCGCGAGACCTTCAACAAGGGTCCAGAGCTCGCCCGCGACATCGCCTACTTCCGCGAGAACATCGGCGCGGTCGAAACGGCCGAGGATCTGGTCGGCGACCGGCGTTTGCTGAAGGTCGCCCTCGGCGCCTTTGGCATGAGCGAGGAAATCGACAAGCGCGCCTTCGTCCGCAAGATCCTGGAGGACGGCACGGAGGATCCGAGCGCCTTCGCCAACCGCCTGGTCGATCGCCGCTACAAGGAGTTCGCGGCGACCCTCGGCTTCGGCAATATCAGCGGATCGCGCCTCGGGCTTTCCAGCGTCGTCGACGGCATCGTCGACGGCTACATGTCGCGCTCGTTCGAGGAAGCCGTCGGCAATGTCGACCAGACCATGCGGCTGGCGCTCAACTTCCGGCGCGAAATCCGCGAGATCGCCGGTGGCCCCGGGACGGAGACCGCCCGCTGGCTGAACGTCCTCGGCGACCGGCCGATGCGCGAGGTGATGATCCAGGCCCTCGGGATCCCGAACGAGACGAGTTCCCTCGACCTCGACAAGCAGGCCGAGATCTTCGCCGACCGGGCCCAACGCACCTTTGGCGCCTCAGATCCCGCGATGTTCGGCGATCCCGCCAAGGTGGACGAGGCGATCCGCACCTATCTGTTGCGCGCCCAGGCCGCGAACGGGCCGTCGATCACCACGCCGGGGTTCACCGCGCTGACGCTGCTCGGCGGTGCCGGCGCGTCCGCAGGCATCACCAATCTGGTCCTGAGCCGGACTTAAGCGCCGCCCGGGCTCAGGCCTCGCTGCCCAGGATCTCCTCCAGCTTCTCGAACGCCGCTTCGGGCGCGGATGCGCGAGCGGAAAAGAACGCGTCGAGCTTGGGCCAAAGCGTGATCGCCTCGTCCACCGCCGGATCGCTGCCGGCGACGTAGAGCCCGGCCTGCACCATGGGCGCGGCCTGCTCATAGGTCGCGACCACGCGGCGCGCCCGGGCGATCAGCGCGTTCTCATGCTCCGCCGCCACGCCCGGCAACGAGCGGGAGACGGAACGGCGCACGTCGATGGCCGGAAAACGGCCACGCTCGGCAATCTCGCGATCCAGGATAATGTGACCGTCGAGGATGCCGCGGGTGATGTCGGCCACCGGCTCCTCCATGTCGGAGCCGGCCACCAGCACCGAGAAGATCGCGCTGATATCGCCCATCCCCTCCCGATCGGGGCCGGGCCCGGCACGCTCGGCCAATCCCGCGATCAGGGCTGCCGTCGAGGGCGGGAAGGCGCGAAGGCTCGGCGTCTCTCCCGCCGTCAAGGCCACCTCCCGATGGGCCTCGGCGAAGCGGGAGATCGAATCGACGATCAGCAGCACGTGCTGGCCGGCATCGCGAAAACACTCCGCCACGCTCATCGCCAGCCAGGCGGCGCGGCGCTTGATGAGCGGCGATTGATCCGACGTCGCGGCAATGACGACGGAGCGCGCCAGCCCCTCCGACCCCAGCGCATCTTCCACGAAGTCGCGCAGCTCCCGCCCGCGCTCGCCGATCAGTACGAAGACGACGACGTCCGCTTCGACGCCCCGGGCAAGATCGGCCAGCAGCGAGGTCTTGCCCACGCCGGAGCCCGCGAAGATGCCGATGCGCTGGCCGCGCGCCAGCGGCAGCATGGTGTCGAACGCCGCGAGGCCGGTGCCGACCCGGGCGCCAAGTCGGCGCCGGCCGGCCGCCGGCGGAGGGGCCGCCCGCAACGTCCCGGCCTTCGGCCCCGGCGTGAGCGGTCCACCGTCGAGCGGCGCACCGAAGGCGTCGATCACCCGACCCGTCCAGGAGAGATCTGGGCGGATCTCGCGCTCCGGCAACAGCTCCACATCCGCGCCGATGGCGATGCCGTCGGTCGCCTCGTACATCATCGCCCGGGCCTCGCGGTCCGAGAGGGCGACGATCTCCCCCTCCCGCCGTCCGCTGTCACCCAGGGCGATGGAGACCCGATCGCCCAGTCGCGCGTGGTGGGCGAGGCCGAGCACCCGCACCGCCCCGGTGTCGACGGCGCTTACGGTACCGAAGCGCCGGGTGGGCCGCACCTCCGCCAGGCGCCCCATCAGTGTCTCAACCGTTCCCATCGCTCCCCTCCGTTCCACGCCGGATCGGCACAATTCGCGCGACCGGCTTACGCTTTATCAACCGGCGACGGTTAAGCCCGGATTGCGATCCGGATGGGAGAAGCCCAAAGTGTTCAAGGATCTGGCAATCCTTCGCCTGGCGGAGGGGCTGGCATCGCACGCATCGGCCCGACAGCGGCTGATTGCGGAGAACGTGGCGAATGCCGACACGCCCGGCTATGTCGCGCGCGATCTGCCGACCTTCTCGGCGGCGATGGTGACGGCGCGGCCGACCCAACCGGCCGTCGCGTCGGGGGCCAGCCGGCCCGGCCATTTCGAGATGCCCGACATCGGCACCGGAATGACCGCCGGGGTGGAACAGACGCCCGCCCCCGGCAGCACGGCGCCGAACGGCAATGCCGTCTCCCTCGAAGATCAGATGATGCGCGGCGCGACGGTCAAGATGCAGCATGACCTCGCCCTCGGCGTCTATTCCAAATCACTCAATCTGCTGCGCCTCGGCCTCGGCCGGGCGCGCTAAGCCAACACCCGGAGGTCGAGAGATGGACGTCTTCCTCGCCACAATGGAGCGTGCGGCCGGCGGCATGTCGGCCCAGGCAGCCCGCCTGCGCACGACATCGGAGAATATCGCCAATGTCGACACGCCCGGCTACCAGCGAAAAATGCTGACATTTGAACAGATCGCGCTCGCCGACGGCGGCGCGACCGTCGCGGCGGGCCCGGTCCAGCTCGACGGGGCCGAGCGGGAGCGGATCTACGACCCGTCCCATCCGATGGCCGGGAACGACGGCTTCTATACCGGCTCCAACGTCGAGCTGATGGTGGAGATCGGCGATTCCCGCGAGGCCCAGCGCAGCTACGAGGCGAACCTCAGGGTGATGGATCAGGCGCGGAAGATGGCGAGCTCGATGCTCGAGCTCCTGCGCCGCTAATCGAACGAGAGAGGGGACGACGAGGATGGAAAGCGCAAGCGCACTGATCTCTGATTTCTACGCCCGGTCGCTGTCGGGCGCCCAGCCGAACGCAGCGGAGAGCAACGGACCGGTCGGCGGGGCAGACTTCGCCTCGATGGCCGCCGACGTGCTGTCGGAGATCCGGCAGACGGAGGGGATCGCCCAAAGCGGCCTGACCGCCGGCGCCGATCCGCAGTCCGTGGTGATGGCCCTGGCCGAGACCGAGCTTGCCATCGAGACGGCGGTGACAGTCCGCGACAAGATCGTCGAGGCCTATCAGGAACTCCTCCGCATGCCGGTCTGAGCATGGGCGAGGCGGAGATCATGGACGTCATGCGGGCGGGGCTTTGGATCGCCTTCCTGGTGTCGTTGCCGATCCTGACCACCGCGCTGGTCATCGGCCTCGTGATCGGCCTTTTCCAGGCGCTCACCAGCATCCAGGAGATGACGCTGACCTTCGTGCCCAAGCTGGCGGCGATCGCCGTCGCCTACTGGCTGTCCATGAGCTTCATGACCAACCTCCTGATCGACTTCTTCCATCAACACCTCATCGTCGCGATCGCCGGGGGTTAATGCTTTGACATTCAAGAGCAAAATCCCGCGGCCCGGGATCTGGGCCGGTTTGCTGATGCTCGCCCTGACGGCTGGAGCGACGGCGGGCCGGGGGGCCACGACCAACGATCCCGCCCACGCGGCCAACGCGACGGCGGCGGTTTGTGATCAGGCGGCACGCATCGCCTCCAACGAGAGCGGCGTGCCGGTCGAGGTGCTGCGCGCCGTCACCCGGACGGAGACCGGGCGCCGGCTGCACGGCCGCCTCCGCCCCTGGCCCTGGACGATCAATATGGAGGGGGCCGGCCACTGGTTCGACAGCGCGGGCGAGGCCATCGCCTACGCCACCCGCTCCCATGCCGGCGGGGCGCGCAGCTTCGACATGGGCTGTTTCCAGATCAACTACCGCTGGCACGGCATGCACTTCGATAACCTGGCCGAGATGATGGATCCGGTGGCCTCGGCCCGCTATGCCGCACGCTTTCTCGGCGAGCTCTACCGCGAGACCGGCAACTGGACGGAGGCGGTCGGGCGCTACCACTCCCGCACGCCGAGCTTTCAGCAGCGCTACCTACAGCGCTATCGCCGGATCCTGGCGGCCCTGCCCGCGATGCCCGATCTGGCCCTCGCCCCGCCGCCACCGCGGATCGCGGCGGAAGTCGCGCCGGCGCGGCCGGAGCCCGAACGACAGGTGGCGCAGGCACCCCGTGCGATCCAGCCGCCGGCGGAGCTGCAGGCCCAGGCCGCCGCGAGCCTCGCCGGGCTCACCGCAGCCCTGCCGCCGACGCCCGGGGCGGTGCGCCTCACCCAGCGGGTGGTGAACGGCGGGCTGCTGACCGGCGCCCGGCCGCTGTTCGACTGAGGCGACGGGCATGAAGATCAGCGAGCTTTATCAACCCACGGTCCTCCTGGCCCTGGCGCTGTTCGCGGTCATCGTGATGATGATCCTGCCGATGCCGGCCTGGGTGCTGGACCTCGGCCTCGCGGCCTCCTTCGGGCTGGCGATCCTGATCTTCACCGTGACGCTCTTCATCGACCGGCCGCTGGATTTTTCGTCCTTCCCGACGGTGCTGCTCGCGTCCCTGATGCTGCGCCTTTCGCTCAATGTGTCCTCGACCAAGCTGATCATCGGCGAGGGGCACAACGGCACCCATGCGGCCGGGGGTGTGATCGAGGGCTTCGCCATGTTCGTCATGGGCGGCTCGGTCTTCCTCGGCCTCGTGGTCTTCGGCGTGCTGATGATCGTGAACTTCATCGTCATCACCAAGGGTGCCGGGCGGATGGCCGAGGTCGGCGCACGTTTCGCGCTCGACGGCATGCCGGGCAAGCAGCTCGCCATCGACAGCGACATGGCGGCCGGCGCCATCAGCCATGAGGAGGCGCGCGACCGCCGGCGCCTGGAGCAGGAGGAGACGACGTTCTTCGGCTCCCTCGACGGTGCCTCGAAATTCGTGAAGGGCGACGCGGTCGCGGGCCTGCTGATCACGCTCCTCAACCTGCTGATGGGCCTGGCGATCGGCGTGCTGGCCCACGGCAAACCGATCGGCGACGCGTTCGAGACCTATGCGATCCTCACCGTGGGCGACGGTCTGGTGAGCCAGATCCCGGCGGTCATCATCTCGATCGCCGCGGCGCTTCTGCTGTCAAAGGGCGGCGCCGCGGGCTCGACCGACAAGGCACTGCTTGCCCAGTTCGGCAAGTACCCGGTCGCGATGTGGACGGTGGCGGCGCTGCTCGCGCTCTTCGCCTTCGTGCCCGGCCTGCCTTTCGTGCCGTTCGTCCTCGGCGCCGGACTGCTTGCGGGCGCGGCCTGGGTCGCCCGCCGGCGCGCGGTAGAAGAAGCCGTGGCGGCCGAGACGGAGGCGCCGGCGCCGCCGCCCAAGAAGCAACTCGGCGACATGCTCGACCTCGACGAGATCCACCTGGAGTTTGCGCCGGATCTGGTCAGCACGGTGATGGACGAGGCGACCGGCCTCTACGCCCGCATCGTCAACATGCGCAACCACATCGCCCAGACCTACGGCGTGATCATCCCCGAGATCCGCCTGACCGACAACGCAGCCCTTCCACCGGGCACCTACGTCATCCGCATCCAAGGGGTGGAGACGGCGCGGGCGGAGCTCGAGAGCGAGCGTGTGCTCGTCCTCCTGAACGACGAGGATCCGCCGCCCGCCGGGCGCGACGTCTCCGAGCCCGTCTTCGGCGCCCCGGCCCGCTGGATCGACGCGGCCCAGCAGGAGGAGGCGGCGCTGATGGGCCTTTCGGTCATCACGCCGACGGAGGTGGTGGCGACCCATCTGATGGAGGTGATCAAGCTCAACTTCGGCCGCCTGTTCTCCCGCCGAGCGCTGCGCAAACTGCTTGATGAGTTCGCCAAGCCGAGCGACGGCGCCCGGGCCGAGGCCAACCGCCGCATCCTCGACGAGTTCATCCCCGACAAGGTGCCGGTGGAACTGCTGCACGCCGTGCTCCGCCTGCTCTTGGAGGAGCGGGTCTCGATCCGCAACCTGCCGCTGATCCTCGAGGCCGTGGCGGAGGCGAAACAGGTCGCCGGCAGTGCCGAGCTGATCTCCGAACATGTGCGCCACCGCCTCGGCTTTCAGATCGTCTCCGAGATCGTCGAGCGGGACGGCGCCCTGCCGCTCATCCAATTGGCGCCCGAATGGGAGCAGACGTTCCAGGCGCATCAGATCGACGG
The DNA here is from genome assembly GCA_039180875.1 of Pseudomonadota bacterium. Lineage (GTDB taxonomy): Bacteria > Pseudomonadota > Alphaproteobacteria > Rhodobacterales > Rhodobacteraceae > JBCDCY01. The sequence continues at coordinate 535,975 of JBCDCY010000001.1, forward strand.
TGCCGAGGGCGGCGTCGACGTCGCGCTGCCGCCGGACGAGTTCAACCGCTTGGCCCGCGCCGTCGGGGAGCGTCTGGCCAAGGCGAGCGAGGCCGGTCGCTTTCCCGCCATCGCCACCTCGACCCGGCGGCGGCGCTTCGTGCGCACGGTGCTGAGCTCCAAGGGCATCCGCAATCCGGTGCTGAGCTTCGAGGAGATCGGCCACGAGGCGAAGCCGGCGCTGTTGGGCGTCGCCTGATGCAGCCCCTGCTCGAGCTTCTGGCGCCACTGCTCGAGGAGGCGGAGCTTCAGGTCTACGTGCTGATGGCGGTCTTCGTTCGGGTGGGCGCGGTGGTCGCGCTGTTGCCGGGCTTCGGCGAGCAGACCCTGCCGCTCCGCGTCCGCCTGGCCGCGGCGATCGCGATGACGCTGATCGTCTGGCCGGCCGTGCGGCCTCTGGCAGCCGAGCCGCCGGCCACGATGCTCGCCTTCACCCTGATGTTGCTGGCCGAGGCGACGGCCGGGCTGCTGCTCGGCATCGCGTTTCGGCTGCTGATCATGGTGCTGCAACTCGCCGGATCGGTGGCGGCCCAGGCGACATCGGTGGCCCAGATCTTCGGTGCCGGCATGACCCCCGATCCGCTGCCGGCCCTCGGCAACATCCTGGTCATCGCCGGCATCGCGCTCGCACTGACGGCCGGTCTGCACGTGAAGGCAGCGGCGGCGCTCAGCCTCTCCTACGACATCCTGCCGTTCGGCCGCTTTCCCTCGGGCTCCGACGTGGCGGCCTGGGGCGTGGCCCGGATCGGCCATGCCTTTGCCCTGGCGCTCACGCTTGCCGGGCCGTTCGTGGTGATGTCCTTCGTCTATAACGTGGCTCTCGGCGCGATCAGCCGGGCGATGCCGCAACTGATGGTCGCCTTCGTCGGCGCCCCGGCGATCACCGCGGCGGCCATCCTGATGTTCTTTCTGGCCGCGCCGGCGATGCTGCAGACCTGGATGACGGCCTTCGACGCGACGCTCGCCGCGCCGTTCGAGGCCAGCCCATGAGCGATCAGGGCCAGGACAGCGCGGCGGAGAAGTCGTTCGATCCGACGCCGAAACGGCTGGAGGATGCGCGCAAGAAGGGCGATGTGCCGCGCTCCGCCGATGTCGGGGCGGCCGCCTCCTATCTCGGGCTGCTGCTGGCGCTTGGGGCTGCCGGGGTGGCGATGATGCAGGGCTCGGGCAGCACGCTCGCCATCTTTCTGGCGCGGGCCGAAACCCTCGGGCCCCGCCTGCTCGACCAGGGCGGGCCGGCCGTGGCCGCCGGGCTGGTGGGGGAGGTGGTGGTCGCGCTCCTCCCACTCCTGGTGTTGCCGGGGATCTGCGCCCTGCTGGCGATCCTGGCCCAGCGCGCCTTCGTCGTGGCGCCGAGCAAGCTCGAGCCCAAGCTCTCCCGCATCTCGCTCATCGAAAATGCCAAGAACAAGTACGGGCTGACCGGCATCGTCGAGTTCTCCAAGACCTTCGTGAAGATGCTGGCGGTCACCGGGGTGCTCGCCATTTTCGCGATGCGCGAGGTGGACAACGTCGTCGGCCTCGCCCGGGCGCCGGCGGTGGCCATCCCGCACGAGATGATGCGCCTCGGCCTGGCGCTGCTGGCGCTGATCACGGTGCTCGCTATCGCCATCGGCGGCATCGACTATTTCTGGCAGCGCTTCGACCATATCCGCAAATTGCGGATGACTCTGCAGGATATCCGGGACGAGACGAAGGAGTCCGACGGCGATCCCTATCTCCGCTCCCGTCGGCGCCAGCGGGCCGAGGAGATCGCCAAGAACCAGATGCTGGCCGATGTGCCCGGAGCGGATGTGGTGCTGGTCAACCCCACCCACTATGCCGTGGCGCTGAAGTGGAGCCGCGAAGCCGGCTCTGCTCCCCATTGCGTGGCCAAGGGCGTGGACGAGATCGCCCATGCCATCCGCGACACCGCGATGAAGAGCGGCGTGCCGGTGCATCGCGACGCCCCGACCGCCCGGGCGCTTTACGGCCTGGTGGAGATCGGGCAGGAAGTGCCGCCCGACCATTACCGCGCCGTCGCCGCCGCCATCCGCTTTGCCGAGGAGATGCGGCGGAAGGCGCGCAGCCGCAGCTATTATACCGGAGAAGCGGGATGAGCGCGCAGGGCCGGCTCACCACCTTGCGCCGCCTCGGCACCCTCACGGCCCGCGCGGCGGAGGCGGCGGAGGCGACGCTTCTCCGGGCCCGGGCGGCAGAGACAGCGGCGAAGGCAGCCCTCGCCCGCCACGACGCCGACCTGTTCGAACAGGCGCCCCGACCCGAGGCCGGCCCGGCGGAGCAGCAGGCCTACGCCAGCTGGCTGGTCTGGCATCGCCAGGCCCGGGCCCGGCTCGCGGGCAACCTCGATCGGGCGGCGGCGGAGGCCGCCAAGGCCCGCCACGCGCTCGCCCTCGCCCACGGGCGGCAGGAGGCGGTCGGTCACCTGACCACTCGGGCAGCAGCCGAGGACAGGCAGACCACGGCGCGCCGGCTGGAGCGGGACGGCCAGCCGATCTGAGACACTTGGGCGGCTCCCGTCCTCCCAGCCAATCGCCTTGCCACCCCAAGCCAATCCTGCCATGTCGCCAGGCGGATAGCCCGCCGAGGCCGTCCCCAACCCAGCGGAGTGCCGGTGAGCGACGACCGACCGGAAGAAGACGAGGGCCCGCCCCGCGGCCGGCCGGGGGTGCCCCTGCCGGTCCTGCTCCTCGTCCTCGGCATCGGCGCGATCGAGCTGGCGCTCTCGGCGGCCGACGAAGGGTTCTTCGGCCCGGACTACCTGCGTCTCCAGGTCTACGCCTATGGCGCCTTCTGGGGTGAGCTGCTGGCCACGCGCGAGCCGATCTTTGCCGCCCAGCCGGTCACGATGTTCGTCACTCACGCCTTCCTGCACGGCGGCATGGTCCACATGCTGCTCAACATGGTGGTGACGCTCAGCGTCGGAAAACTTGTGGCGGAATCGGCCGGCTCGGCGCGCATGATCCTGGCGTTCCTGATCTGCGCGGTGGCCGGGGCCGGCGCCTTTGCCCTGATCGGCCCGACGGCCGCGGTGCTGGTTGGCGCCTCTGGCGCGGTCTTCGGCCTGTTCGGCATCTGGAAGTGCTGGGAATATCGCTGGCGCCGGGCCCGTGGCCTGTCGCTGAGGCCGGTCTGGAGCTTCATCATCGTGCTGGCGCTGATCAACGTGCCGCTCTTCATCGCGCTCTCCGGCGCCCTGGCCTGGGAGGCGCACCTCGGCGGTTTCGCGGCCGGCTGGCTGATTGCCCCTGCCATCGCCCGGCGGCCCTATCCGGGCTGAGAGCGCCCCCTGGGTAAACGTTTCTTAACCCTAAATCGGCTTGCTGCGTCCCGGGGGATCAGGATCGGGGCAGCGATGATCGCACGGACCTATACCGTGGCGTTTCAGGGCGTGGATGCGCGCCCGGTCGAGGTGCAGTGCGCGATCTCGGCCGGTCTGCCGGCCTTCACCATCGTCGGCCTCCCGGACAAGGCGGTGAGCGAGGCGCGGGAGCGGGTGCGCGCGGCGCTGACCGCTATGGGCCTGGCGCTGCCGGCCAAGCGCATCACCGTGAACCTCTCGCCCGCCGATCTGCCGAAGGAGGGCTCGCATTTCGACCTGCCCATCGCCCTCGCCCTATTGGCCGCGATGGACGTGGTGCCGCAGGAGGAGGCGGCGCGCCAGGTGGCGATCGGCGAGCTCTCTCTCGACGGCTCTCTGGTGCGGGTGATCGGCGCCCTGCCGGCCTCGATCACCGCGGCGGAACTCGACTGCGGCCTGATCTGCCCGGCGGCCTGCGGGCCGGAGGCCGCCTGGGTCGGCGCCGTTCAGGTGCTGGCGCCCACCACGCTGGTCGGCATCGTCAACCATTTCGCCGGGCGCATGACCCTCGCGCCTGCGGAGCCGGGAGAGGTCGCGGGCGGCGACCTCGCGCCCGATCTCTCCGACGTTAAGGGCCAGCAGAAGGCCCGCCGGGCGCTCGAGATCGCGGCGGCCGGACGGCACCACTTCCTGATGGTGGGCGAGCCCGGCTCCGGCAAGTCGATGCTGGCCGCCCGCCTGCCGGGCATCTTGCCGCCGCTCGAGCCGGAGGAGGCGCTCGAGACCTCGATGATCCACTCGCTGGCCGGATTGCTGGACAGCGGCGGCATCTCTCGCGACCGGCCGTTCCGGGCGCCGCACCACACCGCCTCCATGGCCGCGATCGTCGGGGGCGGGCGCCGGGCGCAGCCGGGCGAGATCAGCCTGGCGCATCACGGGGTGCTGTTCCTCGACGAATTTCCCGAGTTCTCCGGCAAGGTGCTGGAGACCCTGCGCCAGCCGATAGAGACCGGCGACGTGGTCGTGGCCCGGGCGAACGCCCATGTGCGCTATCCCTGCCGCTTCATGCTGGTGGGCGCCGCAAATCCCTGCCGCTGCGGTTACCTCGCTGACGCCACCCAGGCCTGCAGCCGCGCGCCGCAATGCGGCGAGGACTATCTCGGCCGGATCTCCGGCCCGTTGATGGACCGCTTCGACCTGCGGGTGGAGGTCGCCCGGGTCGCGGTGGCGGATCTGGCGGCAGAGCCGGCCGGGGAATGTTCCACCCATGTCGCCGATCGGGTGGCCCGGGCGCGGGAGACCCAGCGCCGGCGCTTCCGTTCCACCGCCGGCATCAACACCAACGCCGACGCTGAGGGCGATCTGTTGGAGGAGGTCGCGCGACCGACCGAAGACGGCGGCATGCTATTGGCCCAGATCGCCGAGAAGTACCGCCTGACCGCCCGCGGCTATCACCGCATCCTGCGGGTCGCGCGCACCATCGCCGATCTGGCCGGCGCGGCAGAGGTCGACCGCGGCCACGTGGCGGAGGCTGCGAGCTATCGCCTCGCGCTTTAGAGCGTTTTCCGTTCAGACTGGATGACCAGTCGGAACGGAAAACGCAACAAATGGAACGGCTTGCCCATCTTGGACTTCGACCTGGCTGAGTCAGTCAGATCGAGATCCGCTCTGGCTTCGCGCCGGCCCCAGATGCCGTCTGAGGAACGCCCCGGCCTCGTCGAGCGCCGCGTCGGCCTCGGGCAGCGAGCCGTGGAAGATCTGCCAGACATGGGGCACGTCGGGCCAGAGGGAGAGGCTGTGTTCGACCCCCTGGCGCGTCAAAGCCTCCGCCATGGCCCGACTATCGTCGAGCAGCACCTCCGCCAGGCTCGCCTGCAGCAGGATGGGTGGGCCCCCGGCGAACCGGCCGAAAATCGGCGAGACGCGGGGGTCGGTGGGATCGGTGCCGGCGAGGTAATGGTTCCGGGCCGCGGCAAGACGGGCCGCCGGGATAAGCACATCGCGCCGGGCGTTTGCCCGGATCGAGCCGCCCGACAGGGTGAGGTCGGCCCAGGGCGAGAACACGACGACTGCGGCGGGCGGCGCCAACCCCTCCGCCAGCACGGTATGGAGCAGACCGAGCGCCAGGCCGGCGCCTGCACTGTCGCCGGCCAGCACCAGGCGCGCGGCGGGCACGCCCGCTGCCAGCGCCCAGCGGTAGCTGGCGAGCGCATCGTCGAGCGCCGCGGGAAACGGCGCCTCCGGCGCCAGACGGTAGTCGGGCAGCAGCGCCGTCCCCCCGATCCGGTCGGCCAGGGCCGCGCCGAGATGGCGGTGGGTCCAGGCACTGCCCTGCAGATAGGCGCCGCCGTGCAGGAACAGCACGACCGCGGGCGCCTCCGCCCCTAGGGCCGCGCCGGTCGAGGCCCAGAGAAGGCGCAGCGGACCGGCCGGCCCGTCGATCGTCGCCTGCGCGCTCCGAAACCCCCGTGGCCGGCGGAAGAACAAGAGGGCGCTCCGCTCCAAGGCCCGCCGCGCCCGGGGGATGGAGCGGAGCCGGGCGAGATACGGCTTCTGCGTGGTTCTGAGAGCCGTGTTGAGCAGGCGGAGCCGAGCCGACATCGGCGGGTTCAGCCCGCCCGGCGGCGCTCGATCGCCTCCCAGATCAGGCCGGTGACGTTCACGCCGTCGAAGCGCTCCAGCTCCTGCAATCCGGTGGGGGAGGTGAGGTTGATCTCCGTCAGATAGCCGCCGATCACGTCGATGCCGACGAAGATCTGGCCCTTCTCGCGCAGCAGCGGACCGATCCGGGCGCAGATCTCCCGATCGCGCTCCGTCAGCGCGATCTTCTCCGCCCGGCCGCCGACATGCATGTTGGAGCGGGTCTCGCCCGCCGCCGGGACACGGTTGATGCCGCCGATCGCCTCACCGTCCACCAAGATCACCCGCTTATCGCCCTCGGCCACCTCGGGCAGGAACTTCTGGGCGATCAGCGGCTCGCGATTGATGCCGACAAAGAGCTCGTGCAGCGCATTGAGGTTGCGGTCGTTACGGTCGAGGCGAAAGACCCCGGCGCCGCCATTGCCGTAGAGCGGCTTCAGGATGATGTCGCCGTGTTCGGCCTTGAAGGCGCGGATGGTCTGCAGATCCCGGGCGATCACCGTCGGCGGGGTGAGGTCGGGGAACTGCAGCACCAAGAGCTTTTCCGGGTAATTCCGCACCCAGACGGGATCGTTCACGACCAGCGTGCCGGGCAGCAGCCGCTCGAGAATATGGGTGGTGGTGATGTAGCCCATGTCGAAGGGCGGATCCTGGCGCAGCCAGATCACGTCCCAGTCGGCCAGATCGACCTCCGTCATCGGGCCGAGCGTCGCGTGGTCGCCCTTCACCCGCTGCACCGTGAGGGGGCGACCGCGGGCCATCACCCGGCCCTCCCGCCAGCTGAGCGCGTCGGGGGTGTAGTAGAACAGCGTGTGGCCGCGGGCCTGCGCCTCCTCCGCGATGCGGAAGGTGCTGTCGGCGTCGATGTCGATGCCCTCGATCGGATCCATCTGGATCGCAACCTTCAACGCCATCACCGCTCTCCCAGGATTACGCGCGTTTCAGATGGGCTGGCCGGGCCGGGTGTGACGCAGCCGCCGTGGATCGGTCGTCAGATATACATGGCTGACGACCCGGGCAACGCCGGCGACGGTTGAGGATAGGGTCGCCGCCCGGCGCAATTCCTGGCGCGTGGTGGCCAGCCCGATTAGATGGACCACGCCGTCGATCGCCTCGATGTTGAAGTTGTGGGAGCGCACGTCGATGTCGTTGAGCAGGCGGAGCGCCACCTGACCCTCGATCCGCAGATCCTTGAAGACGGTGGTGCTGCGGGGCGTCTCCACCGTCTCGAGCGCGTCGATCACCTCCCGCACGCTGCCGATCGACCAAGCGAGGCGCACGACGGTGACCTTGTCCTCCCGCAGTGGTACCCGGCCGAGGAGGAGGACGCGGCCCTCCACCACCTCCGAGCGCACGCTGGTGAAGAGCTGCTCATGCTCCTCGAGCAGCAGGGCGCCGAGGCGAAGTCGGATCTGGGCGTCGGTCAGGCTGTCGCCGATGGCGCGGTGCTGCAGTGCTGCGACACCGACCTGGGAGGCGGCGCCCACCGCCAGCCGAGGCGATCCGCAGCCGACGAGCATCAGGGCAAGCAGGCTCGCTGCGAACGCCCCACGCCCCATGCGCACGCGCATGGCCTGCCCTCCTGCCCCACATGGCCCGGTTGATCCGAGCCTTGGTCGGCAGCCTAGGCGCTCCGACCCGCGCCCTCAATGGATTTGTCGGCTCAGGCCAATGCGTTCTCGATCCGCTCGACCTGGCCCTGGCGGTCGACCAGCACCACGTCGAAGCGCACTTCGGTGGCGAGCGACCGGCCGGTTTCGGCCAGGAAGCTCTCGATCGCGGCCTGCAGGCGCGCCTGTTGCCGCGGCGACAGGGCATGGGCTGCGGCACTGAGCGTGCGGCGCGCCTTCACCTCGACGAAGATGAGGAGATCGCCGCGCACGACGATCAGGTCGATCTCGCCCGCCGCGCTCCGCCAGCGATGGGCGAGGATCGTCGCACCTTCCTCCGTATAGAGCCGGGCGGCGATGTCCTCTGCCGCGAGACCGCCGAGATAGGACTGCCGGCCCGTCATTCCTCGCGTTCCAGCTCCAACGCCCGAGCGTAGAGCGCGCTCCGCGCCGCGCCGGTGGTGCGTGCCACCTCTCGCGCCGCGTCGCGGACCGACATGGTGGCGAGCGCGGCGCGGAGGGCGGCGTCCTGATCCTCGGCAGTCGGGCGCTGGGCGACGGGCGGGCCGACGACGATCACCACTTCGCCTTTCAGGGCCGGGCCATCGGCCAGCGCCTCGGCCAGGTCGGTCAGGGGCGCGCGGCGTACCTCCTCGAACCGCTTCGTGAGTTCACGGCAGATCGCGGCGGGACGCTCGCCGCCCAGGATGTCGGCTAGCAGCGCGAGGGCGGCCGGCACCCGGCGCGCCGCCTCGAAGAAGACCAGGGTCGCGGGGACCGTGCTCACTGCCTCGACGCTCCGCCGTGCCGCGCCGGCCTTGGCCGGCAGAAAGCCCGCGAACAGGAAACGGTCGGTCGGCAGGCCGGCGACCGAGAGGGCGGCGAGCACGGCGGAGGCACCCGGCACCGGATGCACCGCGATACCCTCGGCAATCGCCTCCTGCACCAGGGCGTAGCCGGGGTCGGAGATCAGCGGCGTGCCGGCGTCGGAGACCAGGGCGACGGAGCGGCCGGCGCGGAGCTCCGCCAGCAGCTTTGGCCGCTGCGCCGGCCCGTTCCGGTCGTGATAGGGCAGGAGCGTGCGGCCGGCCAAGGCCACCCCGTGGATCTCGAAGAGCTTGCGGGTCTGGCGCGTGTCCTCCGCCGCCAGTACCTCCGCCCGGGCCAGCACGTCGAGGGCCCGAAGGGTGATGTCGTCCGCCGCGCCGATCGGCGTCGCGACGAGCCAGAGGCCGGGCGCAAGCGCCGTCTGCTCCCGCCTCGGCGGATCCTCGCGTCGTTTACTTGTCATAGCCGCCGGTCTATTCCTTTCAGGGAGAAACGCGCAACGGCGCTGGCCCGATCCGCGCCGGCGCCCTGGCCCGGAAAAGGCTGGAGGGGGAAATGAACCGATCGGCTGGCAGCCCGTTCAGGGCCCTTTGTCGGAGTGCCGCGGCACTCGCCCTTCTGGCGCTGGCGGCCTGTGCACCGCAACAGCGGGTGCCGGCTGGCCAAGGTCCGTCCGGGCCCGCCGGGCCGGCGGTCGACGCAGACGGGCCGGCCACCGTGGCGCTGTTGGTGCCGACGGGCAGCGGCGATGCCACCCGGAACGCCATCGGCACATCGCTGCAGAACGCGGCCCAACTGGCCGTGGCCGACTTGCGCGGCGCGCGTATCGACCTGCGGATCTACCCCACCGGCGGCCGGGCGGCCGGCGGCGCAGATGCAGCACGGCGCGCCATGGCCGACGGGGCGGATCTGATCGTCGGCCCCTTGATCGCCGATGTGGCGACCGCCGTCGCGCCCATCGCCGCGGCAGAGGGCGTGAACGTGCTGAGCTTCAGCAACACCCCCTCCATCGCCGGCGGCAACCTCTTCATCACCGGCATCACCTTCGAGGATCGGGCCAACCGGGTGGTCGGCTTCGCCTCGAGCCGGGGTTTGCGCAATATCGGCGTGATCTACCCCGAGGATCAGGCGGGCTTCGCCGGTCTCAGCGCGGTGGAGCAGGCCGCCCCCCGCTTCGGCGCGAGCGTGGTGGCCCGCGGCTCCTACCCCAAATCCACCAACGGCATCACCCGGGCCGCGCCCGACTACGTCGCGGCGGTGCGCGATGCCGGGGCGAACGGCATCGTGATGCCCGACTTCGGCTCCGGCCTGCTCTTCGCCGCCTCCTTCCTGCCGGTCTACGGGGTGCAGCCGGGCCAGACCCAGCTGCTCGGGCTGCGCGATCTCAACCGCACCAGCCTGCTGCAGGAGGCCGGCTTGCAGGGCATGTGGTTCCCGATGGCCGACCCGGGCCCGAACCTCGCCTTCCAGCAGCGCTACCGGGACGCCTATGGCGAGCCGCCCCATCCGTTGGCCGGCATCGCCTACGACACGGTCGCGGCCGCCGGCGCGATGCTTGCCGATGCCCGCCAGTCGGGCGATGACACACCGTTTTCCCGCGATGATCTGACCGATCCGGGCGGCTTTGCCGGGGTGAACGGCATCTTCCGCTACCTGCCGAACGGCCGGAACCAGCGCGGCCTGGCGGTGATGGAAGTCAACAGGGCCGGGGCGGTGGTCGTCGATCCCGCCCCCCGTCGCTTTGTCCAGCCCGGCGCCTGAGCTTAGACGGAACGACACGGCCAGCGACGCCGCGCCCTTTGCCGCCGCGATCCGCGACCGCGAGACCCTGCTGGCGGAGATCGCGGCCGCGGCGGGCGATACGACCGACACGGGCTACCGCAAAGCCGCGCTGAAGGTCCTGCGCCAGGCCCTGGCCGACGGGCGGCAGAGCATCGCCGACGCGCTTGCCGAGATGCCGCTCGCCGGTCGGGATGCGGCCGCGCTGTACTCCGCCCTCACCGATCAGATCGTCTGTACGGCGCTCGACGTCGCCGCCCGCTGGCTGCATCCGCTGGCCGCCCCCACCGCGACCCAGCGCCTCGCCGTGCTGGCGGTCGGCGGCTACGGGCGGGGAGAGATGGCGCCCGCCTCCGACGTCGATCTGCTGTTCCTCACCCCCTGGAAGCAGACCGCCTGGGGCGAGAGCATGATCGAGAGCACGCTCTACCTGCTCTGGGATCTGAAGCTGAAGGTCGGCCAGTCGGTGCGCACCGTCGACGAATGCCTGCGCCTCGGCCGCGACGACATCACCATCCGCACGGCCCTGCTGGAGCGTCGGCCGATCTGGGGGGCGGAGGATCTGACCGCAGAGCTGGAGGAGCGGCTCTGGTCCGAGCTCTTCGCCAGCACCACCGCCGACTTCGTCGAGGCCAAGCTGGCCGAGCGTGAGCTGCGCCACGACCGCTCCGGCGGCTCGCGCTACCTGGTCGAACCCAACGTGAAAGAGGGCAAGGGCGGGCTCCGCGATCTGCAGACCCTCTACTGGATCATGCGCTACGTCGCCGGCGCCGAGGTCGCCCGCGAGGATCTGGAAAGGGACGCCTTCACCGAGGAGGAGATCGCCACCTTCCACGCGGCGGAGGCGTTCCTCTGGTCGGTGCGCTGCCACATGCACCTGATCGCCGGGCGGGCGACGGAGCAGCTCAGCTTCGATCTGCAGGTCGATGTCGCCCGCACCCTCGGCTATCGCGACCATGGCGGGCGCCGGGCGGTGGAGCGCTTCATGCAAGACTACTTCACCCACGCCAAGGCGGTGGGCGAGCTCAGCCGCATCCTGCTGGTGGGGCTCGAAGCCCGCCATCTGAAGCATCGCCCCGGCATCGGCACGGCGATCCGCAAGCTCTTCGGCTTCGGCCGCGACCCGACGCCGGAGGGTTTCGTGCTGCGCGACGGGCGGATGTCGGTGGCGGACGAGGCGGCGTTCCTCTCCGACCCGCTCAACATGCTGCGGGTCTTCCAGGAGGGGTTGCGCACCGGCCTGCTGCTGCATTCCGACGCGCTGCGCATGGCCACCCAGAACCTCGACCTGATCGACGAGGCGCTCCGCCAAAAGCCGGCGGCCAACCGCATCTTCCTCGATCTGCTGCTCGGCCAGGACAATCCGGAGCGCGCGCTCCGCCGGATGAACGAGACCGGCGTGCTCGGCGCCTTCCTGCCGGAGTTCGGGCGCATCGTGGCGATGATGCAGTTCAATATGTACCACCGCTACACCGTCGATGAGCACATCATCACCTGCGTCTCGATCCTGCACCGCATCGAGCAGGGCGAGATGACGAAGGAGCTGCCGCTCGCCTCCCGCATCCTGGCCGAGGGGGTGGACCGCACCGCGCTCTACGTCGCACTTCTGCTGCACGACGTCGGCAAGGGGGCCGATCGCGACCATTCCGAATACGGCGCGGAGATTGCGGCGGAGGTGACGGCGCGCCTGGGGCTGGAGCCTGCCACGGCGGAGCGGGTGGTCTGGCTGGTGCGCCATCACCTGCTGATGTCGGACACCGCCCAGAAGCGCGACATCGCCGATCCCGGCACGATCAAGGAGTTCGTGCGGGTGGTCCAGACACCGGAACGGCTGCGCCTCCTCCTGGTGCTGACCGCCTGCGATATCATGGGGGTCGGGCCCGGGCGCTGGAACAATTGGAAGGCGACGCTCTTGCGCGCCCTGTTTCACGAGGCGCGCCAGGTCATCAGCGGCGCCGACGACGGCCAGACCCAGAAGGAGCGGGCCGAGGCGGCAAAGACCGCCCTGGCGGAGGCCCTGGCCGATTGGGAGCCGGAGGCGCTGGCGCGCGAGCTCGACCGTCACTACACCGCCTATTGGCTCGGCCTCGACACGCCGCTTCACACCGTCTTTGCCGGGCTGTTCGAGGGCGACCTTGCCCCCGGCGACATCCGCTCCCGCATCGAGGAGGACGCCGATCGCGACGCCACCCGGGCCTGCTTCGTGATGGGCGATCATCCCGGCATCTTCAGCCGGATCGCCGGGGCGCTCGCCATGGTCGGCGCCAACGTGGTCGACGCCCGCACCTTCACAACCTCAGATGGGCTGGCGGCCAGTGTCTTCTGGCTGCAGGACGGCGACGGCCAGCCCTACGACACCACGCGCTTGGCCAGCCTGCGCCGCACCATCCGCCGCACCCTCGGCGGCGAGCTGATCGCCAACGACGCGCTCAGGTCGAAGAACCGCCTGAAGCGGCGCGAGCAGCGCTTCGACGTGCCCACCACCATCCGCTTCGACAACAACGGCTCCGAGCTCTACACGATCATCGAGGTCGACACCCGCGACCGGCCCCGCCTGCTCTACGATCTGACGAGCGCCCTGGCGGCGAGCAACGTCGCCATCGTCTCCGCCATCATCGCGACCTATGGCGAGCAGGTGGTCGATGCCTTCTACGTCAAGGATCTGTTCGGATTGAAGCTGCACGAGAGCAAGCACGCAACGATCCGCAAGCGTCTGCTCGCGGCCATCGAGCGCTCGGCCGAAGGCGCCGCATGATCCGGCGGATCCGCCTCGCCGCCGCCTTCCTCACCGTCGGCGGCTGGACCCTGGCCAGCCGCATCCTCGGCTTCGCCCGGGACATACTGATCGCCGCGACCCTCGGCGCCGGGCCGGTGGCCGAGGCTTTCGTCGTGGCCTTCGCGCTCCCCAACATGTTCCGCCGGTTCTTTGCCGAGGGGGCGTTCAACATGGCCTTCGTGCCGATGTACGCCAAGCGATTGGAAACCGGCGAGGACCCGCACGGCTTCGCGGCGGAGGCGCTGGCGGCACTCGCGAGCGTGCTCTTGGTGCTGACGCTGATCGCCCAGCTCGCCATGCCTTGGCTGGTGCTGGCCATGGCCGGGGGGTTCGCGGGGGATGAGCGCTGGCCGCTTGCCACCATGCTCGGGCGGATCGTCTTTCCCTACATCCTGCTGATCTCGCTCGCCGCGCTGTTCTCCGGCCTTTTGAACGCCACCGGCCGGTTCTGGGCGGCGGCGGCGGCGCCGGTCCTGCTGAACGTGATCCTGATCGCGGCGATGGGCGTGGCGGTCAGCCTGGGCTGGGACCTGGGCCTGGCGCTCGGCTGGGGCGTCGTGCTGGCCGGCATCGCGCAGCTGGCGCTGGTCTGGACCGCCGCCCGGGCCGCCGGCATCGCGCCGGCGCTGCGCCGGCCGCGGCTGACCCCGGCGATGAGGCGGCTCGCCATTGTCGCCCTGCCGGCGGCCCTGGCCGGGGGCGTGGTGCAGATCAACCTGCTGGTCGGGCGCCAGGTGGCCAGCTTCTTCGACGGCGCGGTGGTCTGGCTGAGCTTCGCCGACCGGCTCTACCAACTGCCCCTCGGCGTCGTCGGTATCGCCATTGGCGTGGTGCTGCTGCCCGATCTCGCCCGCCGGCTGGGGGCGGGGGATGGGGCAGGCGGCCGCGCGGCCTTCAATCGGGCAATGGAGTTCGCGATGGCGCTCAGCCTGCCGGCGGCGGCGGCATTGATGGTGATCGCCCTACCGCTCACCTCGGTCCTGTTCGAGCGCTTCGCCTTCACCGCGGCCGACAGCGCGGCCACGGCATTGGCCGTGGCAGTCTATGGCGCGGGCTTGCCGGCCTTTGTGGCGCAGAAGGTGATCTCCCCGGTCTTTTTTGCGCGGGAGGATACGGTGCGGCCGTTTCGCTATGCCCTGGTGGGCATGGCGGTGAATGCCGGGCTGGCGATCGGGCTCGCGCCGGTGCTCGGCTACATCGCAGCCGCCATCGCCACCAGTGCGGCGGGCTGGATCAACGCCGGGCTGCTCTGGTGGGGCGCCCGGCGCTACGGCGATGCGGCGGCGCTGGACCCGCGGGCCCGACGCAGCCTGCCACGGTTGCTGATCGCCAGCGCGGTGATGGCGGCCGTGATCTTCGGGTTGGCGGAGGCCTTGGCGGGCGCGCTCGCCACGCCCGGATGGCGGATCCTGGCACTTGCGGCCTTGGTCGCGGCGGGCGCGGCGGTCTACGGGGCGGCGGCGCTCGGCCTCGGCGCCCTCAGGCTCGGCGATCTTCGCCGGGCGGTCGCGCGCCGCGGGGATGGCGCCGCGGCGGCGGAGTTGGGAGAGTGAGCGTGCCGACACCCCGTGGGACCGTGGCGCTGCAAACCATTGCGATGCCGGCCGACACCAACGCCAACGGTGATATTTTCGGCGGCTGGTTGATGGCGCAGATGGACCTCGGCTCCTCCGTCCTCGCCCGCTCCCGCGCCCGGGGCCGCGTCGCTACCGTGGCGGTGGAGGCGATGACCTTCCACCAGCCGGTGCATGTCGGCGATCTCGTCTCGATCCATGCCGAGATGCTGCGGGAGGGGCGCACCTCGATGCGCGTCGGCGTGGAGGTTTGGGTGACCCGCCAGCCGACGGGCGCGCACTTCAAGGTGACCGAGGCGACGTTTACCTTCGTCGCGGTGGATGAGCGCGGCGAGAAGCGCGCCCTGCCGGAGGACTAGGGGCGCTGCCCCTCTTGCTCTTTCCGGAGCAACTCATCCCGGGATACTTTTACCAATGCGAAAGCCACTATCTCGCAGTGGTAAGAGTATCCCCGCCGGAGGCATCTCACTCTTCAGGCGACCACTCTGAGCGTGAGGTTCAGCCGGCCGCCCTGGGCCAGAAGTGTCGAGGAGCCGAAGCGGATCCGGTCGATGCCGTGATAGGCAAGCCGGGCCGGCCCGCCCATCACCAACACGTCGCCGCTTTCGAGCGGTACGCTCTTCGTCGGATCGCGGCGCGCCGTGCCGCCGATGCGGAAGGTGGCGGTATCGCCGAGGGAGATCGACAGCACCGGCCAGGAGAAGTCGCCCTCATCGGCATCGCGGTGCAGGCCCATGCGCGCGCCTTCGCCGTAGAAATTCACCAGGCAGCAATCGGGCAGACGCTCCGGCTCCGCCAGGGCCCGCCAGATCTCCAGCACGGACTCTGGGATCGGCGGCCGGGCCATGCCCTCGGGATGACGGGGCTCATAGCGGTAGCCGCGCCGGTCCGTCACCCAGCCCACCCGGCCAGCCGCGGTCATCTGCACCCGCATCGGCCGGCCACCGGGCGTGACCGGTCGGACGAGTGGCGCGGCCGCGACGATACCCCGTACATCCTCCACCAGCGCATCCTGCGCCGGCCGGTCGAGCCAGCCTTTGAAGAGCCGCGCGCCCCCGATCTCCAGCGATGCTGCCATGGCCCGAGCTAGACGCCCCGCCGGATGCCTGTCCACCCGGAAAATCCTCTGAAAGATGGCCGGTCGCGCCGGTTGCGAGGGCAAGGCCCGCTGCCTATATACCGCGCGACCTGTTGGGCGCGTCGCGCTCCAACCCGGGATGGCGTGTGGAAGCCGCTTTCGGATCCGCACGCGATCATCGCCAACGAGAAGGGACCCAGAATGTCGAAAGTCATCGGTATCGACCTTGGTACGACGAACTCCTGCGTTGCCATCATGGACGGGACGCAGGCGAAGGTGATCGAGAACTCGGAGGGTGGGCGGACCACCCCCTCCATGGTTGCGTTCTCGGAGGATGAGCGGCTGGTCGGCCAATCGGCCAAGCGCCAGGCCGTCACCAACCCGGAAAACACCCTGTTCGCCGTCAAGCGTCTGATCGGTCGCCGCTACGACGACCCGATGACGAAGAAAGACAAGGAGATGGTGCCGTTCAACGTCATCGAGGGCACGAACGGCGACGCCTGGGTCGAGGCGCGGGGCGAGAAATACTCGCCCAGCCAGATCTCCGCCTTCATCCTGCAGAAGATGAAGGAGACGGCCGAGGCCTATCTCGGCGATGCCGTGAAGCAGGCGGTGATCACCGTCCCGGCCTACTTCAACGACGCCCAGCGCCAGGCGACGAAGGATGCCGGCAAGATCGCCGGGCTCGAGGTTCTGCGCATCATCAACGAGCCGACGGCGGCGGCGCTGGCCTACGGCCTCGACAAGACCGAGGGCAAGACGATCGCCGTCTACGACCTCGGCGGCGGCACCTTCGACATCTCGATCCTGGAGATCGAGGACGGCGTGTTCGAGGTGAAGTCGACCAACGGCGACACGTTCCTCGGCGGTGAGGACTTCGACCTCCGCATCGTCGACTATCTCGCCGACGAGTTCAAAAAAGAGCACGGCATCGACCTCCGCCAGGACAAGCTGGCGCTGCAGCGGCTGAAGGAAGCGGCCGAGAAGGCGAAGATCGAGCTTTCCTCGTCCTCCCAGACCGAGATCAACCAGCCCTTCATCTCGATGGACCCGCAGACCCGGCAGCCGGTCCACCTGGTGATGAAGCTGACCCGGGCGAAGCTTGAGAGCCTGGTCGAGGACCTGATCAAGCGCTCGCTCAAGCCCTGTCAGTCGGCGCTCAAGGATGCTGGCATCGCCAAGGGTGACATCGACGAGGTGGTGCTGGTCGGCGGCATGACCCGGATGCCGAAGGTGATGGAAGAGGTCACCAAGTTCTTCGGGCGTGAGCCAAACAAGGGCGTGAACCCCGACGAGGTCGTGGCCATGGGCGCCGCGATCCAGGCGGGCGTGCTGCAGGGCGACGTGACCGATGTCGTGCTGCTCGACGTCACGCCGCTGTCGCTCGGCATCGAGACGCTGGGCGGGGTCTTCACCCGGCTGATCGACCGCAACACCACGATCCCGACGAAGAAGGGCCAGATCTTCTCGACCGCCGAGGACAACCAGACGGCGGTCACCATCCGGGTCTTCCAGGGCGAGCGGGAGATGGCCTCCGACAACAAGCTCCTCGGCCAGTTCAACCTCGAGGACATTCCCCCGGCGCCCCGCGGCCTGCCGCAGATCGAGGTGACGTTCGACATCGACGCGAACGGCATCGTCTCCGTCTCGGCCAAGGACAAGGCGACGAACAAGGAGCAGAAGATCACCATCCAGGCCTCGGGCGGTCTCTCCGACGACGACATCGACCGGATGGTCAAGGAGGCCGAGGAGAACGCCGAGACCGACAAGCAGCGCCGCGACCTGGTCGAGGCCAAGAACCAGGCCGAGAGCCTGATCCATGCCACCGAGAAGTCGGTGAAGGAGCATGGCGAAATGGTCGACGACGAGGTGAAGGCGGGCATCGAGGATGCTGCGCGCGCGCTCAAGACGGCGGCAGAAGGCGACGATCTTGACGAGATCAAGGCCAAGACCCAGGCCCTGACCGAGGTCTCGATGAAGCTCGGCGAGGCGATCTACAAGGCCCAGGCCGAGGACGCCGAAGGCGACGATGACGAGGCCCCGGCCGAACGTGGCGAGGGTGCCGAGGACGGTGAAGTCGTCGACGCCGACTTCGAGGACGTCGCGGGCGACGACGACAAGAAGAAGAGCGCCTGAGCCCGATCACGCCCGTCGGGGGCGCGGCGCGGGGCCCTGAACGGCCCCTTGCCCACGCCCCCGGCCCGTGGCGATGCACCCGGATGAGCCACCCCCCGCGCCCGATTTCGGCGCCCATGCGCTGCCCCCCTGGGCCGATGCGGTGCGCCGCAGCGCCGCGCTTGTGCCGCGGCGCTGGATGGTCTCGCTCCTCCGGCGGCTGGCGACGCTCGGGCGGCAGGATCCCTTCGACGTGACGGTGTTTGCAACCATGCACGCCCGGCTTCATTTGGCGGACAACCGCAGCGAAAAGCGCGCCTTCGCCGGCCCTCAGTTCTGGGATCGGCGGGAGCGGGCGCGGCTCGCGGCCGAGCTGGCGGAGGTGCCGGACGGTCCGTTCCACTTCGTCGACGCCGGCGCCAATGTCGGCCTCTACTCGCTGGCGCTTCTGGCCAGCGCGCGAGCTGAAGGGGTGGCGCTCCGCGGTCTCGCCATCGAGTGCGATCCGACGAACATCGCCCGGCTGCGCTTCAACCTCGGGGCCTCCGGCGCCGACGAGATCGCGGTGGTTGAATACGCGCTGGCGGCCGAGGCTGGCACGCTGCACCTCGCGCCAGCAGTACCCGGCAATCGGGGCGAGATCCGGGTGGCGGCGGAAGGCGTCGCGGTGCGGGCCCGCCCGCTCCACGACGTCGTGACGGAGGCCGGCTTTCCCCGGATCGACGCTCTGAAGATCGACATCGAGGGCATGGAGCAGGCGGTGCTCGCCCCGTTCTTCGACACGGCGCCGCCCGCCCTTTGGCCTCGCCTGATCGTGGTCGAGACCGGGCGCGGCGAGGGCGCCGAAATTCTTGCCCTTCTCGAGACGCACGGCTACGTGCTGGAGGCACGGCCGGGCATCAACAGCATCTTCTCCCTCCCCCAGAGGGCAATGGCGGAGCAGCCAGATGGCGAAGCGTGATTTCTATGATGTCCTGGGCGTCTCCAAGGGCGCCTCGGCGGAGGAAATCCGCAAGGCCTATCGCGGCAAGGCGAAGGAACTGCACCCCGACCGCAACAAGGACAAGCCGGAGGCCGAGTCGCAGTTCAAGGAGGTGAACGAGGCCTACGACATCCTGCGCGACGCGGAAAAGAAGGCAGCCTACGACCGCTTCGGCCATGCTGCCTTCGATGGCGGCATGGGGGGCCCGGGCGGTGGAGGCCAGGGTGGGCCCGACTTCGCTTCCGCCTTCTCCGATGTGTTCGACGATCTGTTCGGCGACTTCATGGGCGGCGGCGGCCGGGCCCGAAGCGGCCCGCGCGGGCGGCGCGCCAGTCGGGGCTCCGACCTGCGCTACAACATGCGGGTGACGCTGGAGGAGGCGTTCGCCGGCAAGCAGGCAACCATCACCGTGCCGGGCTCAGTCCCGTGCGAAGCCTGCTCGGGCACCGGTGCGGAGGGGGGTGCGGAGCCCGTGACCTGCCCGACATGTTCCGGCATCGGCAAGGTGCGCGCGCAGCAGGGTTTCTTCACGATCGAGCGCACCTGCCCGACCTGCAACGGCCGGGGCCAGGTGATCTCCAACCCCTGCCGCAGCTGCGCCGGTACCGGCCGGGTGGAGCGGGAGCGCTCGCTCAGCGTCAACATCCCAGCCGGGGTGGAGACCGGCACCCGCATCCGCCTCGCCGGTGAGGGGGAGGGTGGCGTGCGCGGCGGACCGTCGGGCGATCTCTACATCTTCATCGAGGTCGGCCCCCACCGGATCTTCGAGCGCGATGCCCAGAACCTGTTCTGCCGCATCCCGGTGCCTATGGTGACGGCAACGATGGGGGGTGAGATCGAGGCGCCCAACATCGACGGCGGCCGCAGCCGGGTGAAGGTGCCGGCCGGCGTGCAGTCGGGCAAGCAGCTCCGCCTGCGCGGCAAGGGCATGCCGGCGCTTCGCGGCGGACCGGCCGGCGATCTCTACATCGAGCTGGCGGTCGAGACCCCGGTGAACCTCACCGCAAAGCAGAAGGAGCTGCTGCGCGAGTTCGAGAAGGCGGGGCGGGAGAACAGCCCCGAAAGCGATGACTTCTTCACCCGGGTGAAGAGCTTCTGGGACGGCATGCGCGGCTGAGGCCCATCTGCTCACCCCCACCCGTTGACGCTCCCTCGCCGCGCCGCCTAGAGAAGGCATCCGCCGGACCGGAGCCTGCCCAGGTGACCTCCCCGTCGCACAGCCCCACGCCGATGATGGCGCAGTATCTCCGCATCAAGGCGGAGCATCCGGATGCGCTGCTGTTCTACCGGATGGGCGATTTCTATGAGCTGTTCTTCCGGGATGCCGAGGATGCGGCGGCAGCCCTCAACATCGCGCTCACCAAACGGGGCAAGCACCTCGGCGCCGACATCCCGATGTGCGGCGTGCCGGTGCACGCGGCAGAGGGCTATCTGCTGACCCTCATCCGCCAGGGCTTTCGCGTCGCGGTCTGTGAGCAGACCGAGGATCCGGCGGAGGCGAAGAAGCGCGGCTCGAAGGCCGTCGTGCGGCGCGAGGTCGTGCGCCTCGTCACCCCCGGCACCCTGACGGAGGAGACGCTTCTCGACCCCCGCGCCCACAACTTCCTCGCGGCGCTGGCCGAGGTGCGTGGCGCGGGCGCGGTCGCCTGGATCGACGTCTCGACCGGTGAGTTCCAGGTGAGCGCTACGTCGCCCGAGGATTGGGCCAACATGCTCGCCCGCCTGCAGCCGCGGGAAGTTCTAGTGTCGGAGACAGTGGAGGATGATCTGCGGCCGCTGGTGGAAGAGGCCGGCGCGACGCTCACGCCGCTCGCCCGCGCCAGTTTCGACTCGACCAATGCCGAGGCCCGGCTCACCGATGCCCTCGGCGCCGCGGCGCTCGATGCCTTCGGGACCTTCAGCCGGGCCGAGGTCGCGGCGATGGGCGCGCTCGTCGCCTATATCGACCTCACCCAGCGCGGGCAGATGCCGCGGCTTCGCCCGCCGGTGCAGGAACGCGACGCCACCACGATGCAGATCGACGCGGCGACCCGGCGGAACCTGGAGCTGGTGCGCACCCTCTCCGGCGGTCGCGAGGGTGCACTGCTCGCCGCCATCGACCGGACCGCGACGGCACCGGGCGCGCGCTTGCTCGAGGCACGGCTCACCGCCCCGTCGACGGAGATCGAGACGATCCGGGCCCGGCACGATGCTGTCGCCGATTTCGTCGCGGATCGGGATCGGCGGGAGCAGACGCGGACAGCCCTCCGCGGGGCGCCGGACATCGCCCGGGCGCTTGGCCGGCTGGCGGTGGATCGCGGCGGGCCGCGGGATCTCGCCTCGCTCCGCGATGCCTTGGCGCGGGCCGGGGAGGTGGCAGGGATCCTGGCGGGTTTGCAGGCGCCGCCGCTGGTCGGGGCTGCGCGCAACCTCTCCGATCTCGGCGCGCTGCAGGAGACGTTGGAGGATGGGCTGGTCGCCGATCCACCGATCCTGAAGCGCGACGGCGGCTTCGTCGCCGCGGGCTATGCCGAGGCGCTGGACCAGGCACGCACCCTTCGGGACGAGGCGCGAAGCGTCATCGCGGCGATGCAGGCCGATCTGGCGGCCGAGACCGGCATCGGTTCCCTCAAGATCAAGCACAACAACGTCCTCGGCTACTTCGTCGAGGTGACGGCGACCCATGCGGAGAAGATGCGCGCGCCGCCCAATGACGCCCGCTTCATCCACCGCCAGTCGACCGCCAACGCCGCCCGCTTCACCACGGCGGAGCTCGCCGCACTTGCCACCCGCATCGTCGAAGCGGCGGCGGAGGCGCAGAGGATCGAGGAGCAGGTCTTTGCGGACCTGCGCGCCGCCGTCCTCACCGCGGCCGATGCCCTGGGCGAGGCGGCCCAGGCCCTGGCGGAGGTCGACATCGCTGCCGCGTTGGCCGATCTGGCGGTCGATCTCGACTGGACCCGGCCGATCGTCGAGGACAGCCGCGCCTTCGCTATCGAGGATGGGCGCCACCCGGTGGTGGAGCAGGCGCTCCGCCAGACCGGCAGCGGAGCGTTCGTGGCCAACGACTGCGATATCTCGGCCGACGGGGCGGAGGCCCGGCCGATCTGGCTGCTGACCGGGCCGAACATGGCGGGCAAGTCGACCTTCCTCCGCCAGAACGCCCTGATCGCCATCCTCGCCCAAAGCGGCAGCTACGTGCCGGCCGCAGCCGCCCGGATCGGCATCGTCCGCCAGCTGTTCAGCCGGGTGGGCGCGGCCGACGAGCTCGCCCGCGGGCGCTCGACCTTCATGGTGGAGATGGTGGAGACCGCCGCGATCCTCAATCAGGCCGGCCCGGATGCCCTGGTGATCCTGGACGAGATCGGGCGCGGCACGGCGACCTATGACGGGCTCTCCATCGCCTGGGCGACGCTCGAACATCTGCACGACGTCAACCAATGCCGGGCGCTCTTCGCCACCCACTACCACGAGCTGACGGCGCTGGCCGATCGTCTTTCGGGCCTGCACAACGCCACGGTGGCGGTGCGGGAATGGCAGGGCGACGTGGTCTTCCTGCACGAGGTGCGGGCCGGCGCCGCCGACCGCTCCTACGGCGTGCAAGTGGCGCGCCTGGCGGGCTTACCGGATCAGGTGGTCAGCCGGGCGCGGGAGGTGCTGGATCTGCTGGAGAACGGGGCCGAGAGCGGGCGGCTGGTGGAGGATCTGCCGCTCTTCGCCGCTTCGCCGGCAGCCCCGGCCCCGCAGCCGTCGGAGGTCGAGGTGCAGGTGCGGGAGCTCAGCCTCGACGAGCTCTCCCCCCGGGACGCGCTCGATCTGCTCTACGAGCTGCAACGCACCCTGCGCGACGGAAAGCTCTGAGGCGAAACGTGATCAAGCGGAATCGAAAATCGCGGAGGCGATTTCCGATACACGATTTCGTTGATTGGGGCCTGGACCGATGTGAGCGTCAGTCCTCGTCGGCGCCGGCAAGGGCGGCGGCGACCATCTCGGCCAGGGTGCCGACATCGTGGATCACCAGATCGCGGCCCTCTCGTGTCACAAGGCCGAGGCGGGAAAGGCGCGACATCTCTCGCGCCACCGCCTCGCGCCTTGCGCTCACCCGATTGGCGATATCGCCGTGGACCGGCGCGGGTTCGAGGCGGACGACACCGCTCGCCCCCGGCTTCACCGCATAGGCGAGGCGCAGCAGCTCCGCCTGGATGCGCTCGTTGACCGAGAGCATGGCGTACTCATAGACCCGCTCGGTCAGGCGGCGGACCAGGGCCACGGTGCGCTCCAGCACGTGTAGGCCGAGCCGCGGCTGCTCGATCAACACATCGCGAAAGGACCGGCCGGGCATGGAGGCGATTAGACTGGTCTTGCGCGCTTCCACCGTGGCCGAGCGCGGTGCGCCGTCGATCGCCGCAAGCTCGCCGAAGACGGCGCCGGGCAGCAGATCCTGCAAATGCACCAGCCGCCCGTCGGAGGAGAAGATCGAGGCCCGCGCCTCCCCCGACAGCACGAAGTAGACGGCCTGGGCGTCGTCGCCCTGGGTGATGATGGACTCGCCCACTTCGTAGATCCGGAAGGTGCAGCGCTCCTCGATCCGCCGCAACTCCATGTCCGGAACGGAGCGAAAAAAGGTGGACGATCTGAGGCGCAGATGCCGCTGCTCCACCGGTTTTTCCTTGTTTTCGTCGCGCCTGTGGTCGTTCGGTGCGCCGCTCAGCCCCGCCATCTGGCGATGGGTGCGTGCCTTGGAGCCTACGCCGCCGGTCGGGCGGAAGGCAATCGGCGGCGCCGGGTCAGAGCGGTATCTCCATGCGATCGTGGGCCATTTCCACCCGCACCTCGAGGGCCGCGAGCTTTTCCGCCGTCTGGTCGAGCAGGCCATCCGGCGCGTCGTAGGCGTGGTGGACGAGGAGGGTGCGGCGCACGCCGGCGGCGCGGGCGAGCTCGGCTCCCGCCTCCCAGGTCGAATGGCCCCAGCCGCAGAAACGGTGATAGTTCTCCACCGTATAGGCGGCGTCGTAGAGCATCAGATCGGCGCCCCGCACCTCCTCGACCAGGCGGGCGTCGACGGTGCCGTCGCCATGTTCGTGATCGCTGACGATGCAGATCGAGGTCTCGCCCGCCTCGATGCGAAACCCGTGGGCGCCGTCGGGATGGTTGAGGGGGAAGGCGCGGACCCGGACCGGGCCGAAGGCCTGGCCGGAGGGATCGAGGCGGTGGACCGCGGTCTCGCCCTTTTCCAGGATGTCGATCGGCCAGACCGGCGGGCGAAAGACCCGGCGGATGGCGCCGTCCACCTCCTCCGTCGATCGGGCCGACCAGATCGCGATGGAATGCTTGCGCGCCAGGAAGGGTTTGAAGGAGGCGAGGCCCATGATGTGGTCGAGATGCAGGTGGGTGAGCAGCAGATCGCCGGCGATCACCTCCTCGCTCGGCTGCTTCATCAGCGCGGCGCCGAGGGAGCGCAGGCCGCTGCCAGCGTCGATGATCAGCCGGTAACCGTCGGGACACTCCAACTCGTAGCAGGCCGTGTCGCCGCCATAGCGTGCCGTCTCCACCCCCGGCAGCGGGAGCGAGCCCCGGCAGCCCCAGATGCGAAAGCGGTAGCCGTCAGCCATGACGCCCGCGCGAAAGCGCGAGATCGGAGCGGGCGCGGCCAAGCTCCCGCGTCGTGCGCTCCAATCGGTTGGCCAGGCTGCGCATGACCTCGAGCGCCATGTTCGGCGTCTCCCGCATCAATTGCAGCAAGGCGCTTTTGTCGAAGCGCAGGGCACGCACGTCGCCACTGGCGCGCACGGTGGCGGAGCGCGGCATGTCGGAGAGAATCGCCATCTCACCAAACATTTCGTTCTGGCCGATTGATGCAACCCGTTGCTCATCGGAACCGGTGCCAACGAACACATCGGCCTTGCCGTCCAGCAACACGAAGGCGGCCGTCGCCTCCTCTCCCTGGCGCATGATGGTCTCGCCGTCGTGAAACACCCTCTCTTCCGACATGAACGCAAGTAACTTCAGTTTTGCAAGTTCGACACCGCGGAATAGCGGCGTGTTGCTGAGGATTTCGACTTCCTTGCTAAGGCTCATGCGGTCGCCTCCTCCTCCCTGATATTGCTATGCAGTCGGACGCGACCGTTCTCGACGAGATAGGTCTCATCCGCGACTTCGGCGATTTCGGGATCGTCGGCGCCGATAACGAGGGTGACGTCAGGGCAATTTTCGCGGAGTACGGCGCGGACCCGGTCGCTGTCGTCGTCGCGGCCCTCGAACACGCCGTCGAGCAGGACGAGCTTGGGCCCGCTGACGATGGCGCGGGCCATGGCGATGCGGCGCTTCTGTTGCTGGGATAGGTCGCCACCGCCGCGGCGGAGCGGCGCGTGCAGGCCGGCCGAGATCACGAAATCCCGGGCGCCGAGCTCCGACATCGCCGCCTCCAGCCGCGCTTCGAGCGATGGCGTGACATCGCGCCGGTCGATCCGAGGTCGGCCGCCGAGGATGTTCTCGATCAAGGTGAGGCCCGGCAGATAGACCTTGGGATCGAAGCGGGTGAGGCCGGGGATCTTGCCCGCCTCCCGCAGGATATGGCGGCGGGCCTCGATCACCCGCTCGCGCCGGGCGGGGTCGTCGAAGATGCCGAGGCGATGCCGGGCCGGTGTCAGCTCGAAGGCGACGCCCGCCAGGCGCCAGCGCTCGTCCGTCTTCAGCTTCGAGAGGCCGGATTTCCGGGCCCGGGTCACGATCTGCTCGAACTCCGCCATCTCGCCCCGACCGAAAAAGCCGAAGCGGCTCTCGAAGGAGGCCGGCGCGTCGCTGCTGCCGAAAAGATCGAACAGCACCTCGCAGATCTCCAGGCCGAACTCGGCCAGGGTCTCGTCGATGCCGGCGCGCGTGAGATGGCGGCGGAGATCCTCCCGCGCCGCGCCATCGGCCCCGCGCATACTAGGATCCTCGGGGGCGCTGAAGAACAGATTCTCGGCCAGGGAGAGGTTCTCCATGAACGCGTCTTCGTCCCAGCGTTCGATCAGGTTCATCAGATCGTCGGGGGCATCCTCGGCCAAGCGGGCGCGGAGTTTGAGGGCCGCCTCCACGATCTCGGGCGTGTCCTCGGACCCGGTGCGGGTTTGTAGGCCGCGGGCCATCAGATCGGCGTCCATGCCGAGATCGGCGAGCAAGGCGATGGCGCGGCTGTCGAAGTCCTGGGCGTTCTCGAAACCACCGCGGGCATAGTCGGTCCAGTCGGCCTCCGGATCGTCGGGCAGAGCACCGGTCAGCGCCGCCTCGGCCTTGCGCCGGTGCCAATCGGGCGCGTCGCTTTCGTCCGGGGTCTCGTTGCTGAGCAGGCCGTAGGCGACGTTATCGCGGATCGAGCCCGGCACGATGGTGGTGCGGCGCGTGAGGTAGGCGATCTGGTCCCAGGCACCGGCCAGGCCGCCGTGGGTGAGCCGTTGGTCACCGACATGGACGTTGCCGCCGCTCAACTCCTCGAGCCCCGCCAGCATCCGCATGACAGAGTGCCGCCCCTGGTCGCCGTCGCCGATCAAGGCGTAGGTGCCGCCGGGCTCCAACGCCAACGTCACCTCCTCCGCCCCCCCGGCCGCTGCGGGGAGAAGCGAGGCGGCGCTGTCGAGCGTCACCCGCCGGTCGGAGAGATCCACCCGCTCCGGCACCGTCTCGTCCACCTCGGCGTAGATCTCCACCACCGCGTCGTAGCGCGCCGAGATGTCGGAGAACGATTGGTAGAAGCGCAGCAGCTCCTTCCACGGCGCGGCGATGTCCTTGTAGGCGGCGATGATCGCGACCAGGGCGCCCAATTCCATATTGCCCTGGATCACCTGATAGCCGCCGATCGAGTAGAAGAAGAACGGCGTCAGGTGGTTGATGACGTTGTTGGCGAACTTGATCGCGTATTTGAGGACGAAGATGCGGTAGCGCAGCTTGAAGTTGACGTAGAGCCGCTCGGAGATCTTGGCGAGGTGCCAGCGCGTGGCGGAATTCACGCGCATCTCCTCGATGCCTTCCAGCGCCTCGCTGATGTCCCCGGTCATGCCGCGCACATTGCGGATCCGGCGCTGCACCAGGGCGACGACGATCGCCTGGACCTTGGGCACGATATAGCCCTGGATCGGGAAGAAGATGATGGCGGCGAGGCCGAGCACCAGGTCCTGGGCAATGATGAAGCCGAGATAGACCAGCAGTTGGCCGCCCTGATAGACCGGAGTCGCCACCAGATCCCCGGCGAAGCCGCCCACCGGCTCCACCTCGGCCGAGATCATCTGCACCGTCTCGCCGGAGGAGGAGGCGCGTAGGCGGCGGAGCGGAAAGCGGGTGACGCGGGAGAAGATCTCGAACCGGAGCCGGCGCAGCAACCGCTCCCCCGTCAGGCCCTTCTTGATGTTGATGACGTACTTGACGCCGTTGTTGAGCACGATGAGGGACAGCAGCGCGCAGCAGAGCGCCAGCAGATACTCCACCTGCTCGAACGACAGGCCGAACAGCGTCTCCACCGGGAAATCTGTGCCGCGCAGGGCATCGTCGACGATCAGCTTGGGGATGTAGAGGGTGGCGAGGATCAGCGGGAACGAGATGAAGGACAGCACGACGATCAGTAGCTGATCGCGCCAACTGTTCTTCCAGACGAATCTTTGAAGCGTGCGCTCCACCGTCGGTCCCTGCCTAGCGGCCGGCCCCGGGGATGGGGCGGGCCCTCACCGGTCGACAGTGCGGCATCGCCCGGCCGCTTGTCCATCGGCGCGGGAGGGGGCGCGGGCGATGGCCCTAGCTCTCCGCCGGCGCGCCGGAGGAGACGCCGACCTGGGCCGGGCGCAGCAGGCGATCGGCGATCTCGAAGCCTTCCAGCATCACCTGGCAGACGCAGCCCTCTGCCACGTCGGCGACCGGCGCCTCGAACATCGCCTGGTGGCGGTTGGGGTCGAAGCGCTCACCGATCTCGGGCCGGATCGGGGTGATGCGGCTCTTGGCGAGGGCGCTCAACAATTCCTTCTGGGTGAGCTCCACGCCCTCCATGATCGGGCCGGCGAGGGCGCGCAGATCCTCATCCGCCGCCTCGAGCGCCCGGCCGAGATTGTCGTAGACCGGCAACAGGTCGCGGGCCAGGCGGGTGGAGCCATAGGCCTCCGCATCGCGGCGGTCCCGATCGCCGCGCTTGCGGGCGTTCTCCGCCTCCGCCAGGGCGCGGAGCAGGCGGTCCTTCAGCGCGTCCCGCTCCGCCGTCAGGGCGGCGATCAGGGTCTCGGGATCGAGATCGGCCTCGTTCAGCACATCCGTCTCACCCTCTGCCGCGGCTTCGGGCGCCGCGTCAGTCGCAGCCTCGTCCTTCGCCTCCGCCGCTGCGGCAGCCTCATCCTCGGCGACGGCGCTGTCCTTCTTGCTTGCCATGGTGACCGGTCCCTCCCGCTTCCGACCGCTTCAGGTGTCCTCGGCCACGACCCGGCCCACCAGTTGCGCGGTATAGTCGACGATCGGCACGATCCGGCCGTAGTTGAGCCGGGTCGGACCGATGACGCCGATGGCGCCGATGATTCGGCGCTCCGCGTTCATATAGGGAGAGATGACCAACGAGGAACCCGAAAGCGAAAAGAGCTTGTTTTCCGAGCCGATGAAGATGCGGACGCCCTCGCCCTCTTCCGTCAGCTCCAGCAGGTTGACCAGGTCGCGCTTGCGCTCGAGGTCGTCGAAGAGCGTGCGGATGCGGTCGAGGTCACCCGCCGTCGCGGTATCGCCTACCAGATTGGCCCGGCCGCGCACGATCAGACGGTCCGCACCGTCCTCGGGATCGCCGGACCAGACGGCGACACCGGCCTCCACCATGGAGCGGGCAAGGGTGTCGAGCTCACGCTGGCGGGCCTCAATCTCCCGCGCCACGACCCCGCGCATATCGCTGAGGGTGCGGCCCTCGAGGATGGTGTTGAGAAAATTCGCCGCCTCCCGCATCGCCGACGGCGTCAGGCCAGCGGGCGGCTGAAAGACCCGGTTCTCGACCCGACCGTCGGCCATCACCAGCACCACCAGACCGCGGTCGGGGGAGAGCGAGACGATCTCGATATGGCGGATCGGCGCCTCGGTCTTGGGCGCGAGGACCAGGGAGGCGCCCTGGGTGAGACCCGACAGCAGGCGCCCCGCCCGGTCCAGAAGCTCCGGCAACGCGCCGTCCTCGGGGCTGAGGGCGCGCTCGATCTCCTTGCGCTCCTCGCCGGAGACATCGCCGATCTCCAACAGGCCGTCGACGAACAGGCGCAGACCGAGCTGCGTCGGTACCCGGCCGGCGGAGATGTGGGGGCTGCCGAGCAGGCCGAGCAGCTCCAGATCCTGCATGACGTTGCGAATGGTCGCGGGCGACACTCGCTCCGGCAAGGTGCGCGACAGGGTGCGAGAGCCAACGGGCTCTCCGGTCTCCAGATAGGTCTCGACGAGGGTCCGGAAAACGTCGCGGCTGCGCGCGTTCAGATCGCCGAGGGACGCGGTGGGGTCGGTCATCGCTGGTGAAACGGTCGTCAGTTGGCCCGCCTCGCGGTCGCCTCGGCCGGTGGCATGCCGTCCTCCATCCGCGCGACCATGCCGTCGTAGTCCGGATGGACAGTGCCGCAGAGGCGATCCCAGATCGAGAAAAAGTTGCCGTAGTTCACACGAAACTGGGCGTGGTGCAAGTCGTGGAAGGTGGTGCAGATCAGCGGCCAGGGCCGGCGCGCCGTGGGGCTGGCGAAGTACTCGAACCCGGAATGGCCGATCATGCCGGAGACCTGGTCGAAGACGCGCAACGCCACCATGGCGACGGCCGGCACCGGCAGGACGAACCAGATGATCAGGTAAAAGCCATGCTCGATCAGCGTATCCACCAGGCCGGAGCTGTCGTTCGACCAGACCGTCGGCGCGACGGAGCGGTGGTGGATCGCGTGATAATGGTAGAGCGCCTTGGTGTGCAGCAGCCGGTGGCCGAAGTAGAACCAGGCGTCGAACAGCACCATGACGAGGACGAAGAAGACGGGAACGCTCCACCAGCTCGCTTCGATCGGCGCGGGCGTCCAGCCCTGGTTCTGGGCGAACAGGCCGCCGGCGAACAGCAGGGCGGAGACGGCGAGCGCCTTCATCGACTGGCGGATCTCCACGCCCCGGCGCTTCTCGCCATCCCTGTCGGCCTGGATGCGCCGGGCGCCGTTCCGCCGGTTCCAGGCGGTCACGGCAAAGCCGGTGGCGAAGTAGAACGCCACCATCGCCAGATAAGTTGCCGCAAAGGTCGCGAGGAAGCTCAGCAACATCGGTGCATCCTCCATCTCCTCCAGGGAAACTGGCGCGCGGGTGCGCACGCGTCAATGCGGCACCTCCGCCGTGCTGGACGGCCGGCCAGGCTCTCTGCTAGGAGGCGGGCGCTGTCGGTGAGGGAGGTGACCATGCGTCCATCCGGGCGGGCGCCAGATGCCCTGCGGCCGGTCTCGATCGAGGTTGGCGTGAGCAAACATGCGGAGGGCTCCTGCCTGATCCGCATGGGCGATACCCATGTGCTGTGCACCGCATCGCTGGAGCCGCGGGTGCCGCCCTGGCTGCGCAACAGCGGTCTCGGCTGGGTGACGGCGGAGTACGCCATGCTGCCCAGGGCGACGACCACTCGGACCCGGCGGGAGGTGACGGCCGGCAGGCCCGGGGGCCGGACGCAGGAGATCCAGCGCCTGATCGGCCGATCTCTCAGGGCCGGCGTCGATCGCGTGGCCTTGGGCGAGCGCCAGATCACCATCGACTGCGACGTGTTGCAGGCCGACGGCGGCACGCGCTGCGCCGCAATCACCGGGGGCTGGGTCGCGCTCCGCCAGGCGACGTCGGCGCTGATGGCGGCGGGCGACATCACCTCCGACCCGTTGACTGACCATGTGGCGGCGGTGAGCTGCGGGGTCTATGGCGGGGTGCCGATCCTGGATCTGGACTATGCCGAGGACAGCGAGGCCGGCACGGACGCCAATGTGGTGATGACCGGCGCCGGCGCCCTGATCGAGGTGCAGGCGACGGCCGAGGGGGCCGCCTTCTCCCGCGAGGAGCTGGCGGCGCTGCTCGACCTCGCCGGCGCGGGGACAGCGGCCTTGGTCGAGGCGCAGCGGGCAGCGGTCGGCTAGGCGTGGCGCGACGATTGCAGCGCGGGCCCTTGGTGATCGCCACCCACAATCCCGGAAAGCTGACGGAGATCGCGGCACTGCTCGCCCCCTTCGGCATCGCCGCGACCGGCGCGGCCGAGCACGATTTGCCGGTGCCCGAGGAGACGGAGGAGAGCTTTGCCGGCAATGCCCGGATCAAGGCCCACGCCGCCGCCCGGGGCACCGGTCTGCCGGCGCTGGCCGATGACAGCGGGCTGGAGGTCGCAGCCCTCGACGGCGCGCCGGGCGTACACACGGCCGATTGGGCGGAGACGGGAAACGGGCGCGACTTCACCATGGCGATGGAGCGGCTTTGGCGGACGCTTGAGGCGCAGAACGCACCCGAACCGCGGGAGGCTGCGTTCATTGCGACGCTGTGCCTCGCCTGGCCCGACGGCCATGACGAGGTGTTCGAGGGCCGGGTGGCCGGGCGCGTCATCTGGCCGATGCGAGGCGATCGCGGCTTCGGCTTCGATCCGGTCTTCGTTCCGGACGGCGAGAGCGAGACCTTCGGCGAGATGGCGCCCGAGCGAAAACACGGCATGAGCCACCGGGCCCGGGCCTTCGAAAAGCTCGTCGCCGCCTGTATGGAGGATGCCGATGGCTGAGCGGCGTTTGATCGAGACCGGATCGCCCTTCGAGGCGAACTATGCCTATTCCCGCGCCATGGTGCGCGGCGACTGGTGCTTCATCGCCGGGGTGACGGGCTATGACTATGCCACCATGACACTGCCCGACGACGTGGCGGCCCAGGCGGAGAACTGTTTCACGACGATCGCCAGCGTGCTGGCCGAGGCGGGCTTTGCCATGGAGGACATCGTCCGCGTCCAGCACACCATGGTCGATCGCGCCGATCTGGAGGCGGTGGCGCCGGCCTTCCGCCGGGCGCTGGGCGAGATCCGGCCACCTGCCACCCTGGTGATCGCCGGCCTGGTGCAGCCCGAGATGCGGATCGAGATCGAGGTCACGGCGTTTCGCGGATGAAGCAGGACCGCACCTCCCGCGCGGCTGAGGCCTTCGGGGTCTATGTCCATTGGCCGTTCTGCGCCGCGAAATGCCCCTATTGCGACTTCAACTCCCATGTGGCGCGGAGCCAGGACGAGGATCGCTGGCGCCAGGCCTTCGTCCGCGCCATTGCCCGGGCCGGGGCGGACCTGCCGGACGGGCGGGTCGAGAGCATTTTCTTCGGTGGCGGCACGCCGAGCCTGATGCCGGCGGAGACGGTGGCGGCCATCCTGGATGCGATTGCGGCGGAGTGGGCCGTGGCGGCCGATGTCGAGGTGACGCTCGAGGCCAATCCGACCTCCGTCGAGGCGGAGCGTTTTGCCGGCTTTCGGGCGGCGGGGGTCAATCGCCTCTCCCTCGGGGTGCAGGCGCTCGACGACCGGGCGTTGCACCGGCTCGGCCGGCTGCATGACGCGGCCGAGGCGCGGCGGGCCTTGGAGATCGCCAAGGCGCATTTCGAGCGGGTGAGTTTCGATCTGATCTATGCCCGGCAGGACCAGAATGTGGCCGACTGGCGGGCGGAACTGGCCGAGGCGCTGGCGCTGGCGGACGGCCACCTCTCCCTCTACCAGCTAACGATCGAGCCTGGCACGGCGTTCGGGATGCGCCATGCAGCAGGGCGGCTCTCCGGCCTGCCATGCGACGATCTGGGGGCAGATCTGTTCGCGCTCACCCAGGAGATGTGCGCGGCGGCGGGTCTGCCGGCCTACGAGATCTCCAACCACGCGCGCCCGGGGATGGAGAGCCGGCACAATCTCAACTATTGGCGGGGTGGCGGCTATCTCGGCATCGGGCCGGGGGCCCATGGGCGGGTGCCGGATGGGCCCGGCGGCCGATTGGCCACTAGCGAGATCGCGGCGCCGGACGGTTGGCTTGTGGCGGTGGAGGCCTGCGGCACGGGCCGCAAGGCAGCGATCGCGCTCACGCCGGGGGAGCGGGCGGAAGAGTATGCGATGATGGCGCTGCGCACGGTCGAGGGCATGAATCTCGAGCGCCACTGCAGCTTCGCCGGGCGGCCCCTGCCGGGGGAGCGGATGACGGCGCTGATCGAAGCGGGCCTTCTGAGACAGACGGAGGGACGGGTGTCCCTGACGGCGGCCGGGCAGCCGTTGCTCAACGCGGTGTTGCGAGAGCTGTTGGTCTAGGCTTCGCGCGACTGGTCGATGTGATGCTCAGAGCGGAAGGGTCGACGGTAAACGCCGTCCCCCTCCCTCGGTGGTTTCAGTCGCGTCCATTTGGTCCTACGACGGTTGCTATGCGCGTGTTCTGGATCGCCCTCGGGTGTCTTGCAGTCGGCCTCGGCGCTGTCGGCACCGTGCTCCCGTTACTGCCGACCGTGCCCTTCATGCTGCTGGCGGCCTTCTGCTTCGCCCGGTCCTCGCCACGGCTTCACGCCTGGCTGACCGAGCACCCGACATTCGGCGGCCCGATCGCCGATTGGCGGGCCCATGGTGCGATCCGGCGGCCGGTGAAGCGGCTGGCATTGGCGACGATCGCAGCGGCGTTCGGGGTCTCGCTGATCGTCGGGGCGTCGACGACGGTCCTCGTGACTCAGGCTGTCGTGCTATCGGCGGTGATCGTTTTCATTTTCACCCGACCCGATGGGCCGGAATGACCAGGAAAATAAATTGAATCATATATTTAGGAGAAGTGCGGGTCGCTTCAAACCTCAGCGTGAGAGCAGTTGGCAGAGGCCGTCGAGCTCGTCGAGGGACCGGTAGCGGATGCTGAGGGTGCCGCCACCGCTGTCCGGGCGATGGTCGATGGCGACGGGCAGATGGAGATGGGCGGTGAGGTCGGCCTCCAGCACCCGGGTGTCGGCATCTTTCTCCGACCCGCCGGGTTTCGGCATGTGGGTCGGTCTGTTGCCGCCGTCGCGCTTGGCGAGCGCCTCCGTCTGGCGGACGGAAAGGCCCCTCTGCACCACTTGGCGAGCCAGGGCTTCGGGATCGCTGGCGGTGACGAGGGCGCGGGCATGGCCGGCAGTCAGGCGGCCCTCGCGGACCTGGTCGAGCACCGTCTCCGGCAGGGTGAGCAGGCGGAGCAGGTTGGCGATATGGCTGCGGCTTTTGCCGAGGGCGGTGGCCAGGCGGTCCTGGGTGTGGCCAAAGCGTTCCTTCAGTTGCTGGTAACCCTGGGCCTCCTCGATCGGGTTGAGATCGGCGCGCTGGATGTTCTCGACGATGGCGATCTCCAGGACCGCCTCGTCATCCAGATCTCGCACGATGACCGGGACGTCGTGCATCTGCGCGCGCTGGGCGGCGCGCCAGCGGCGCTCTCCTGCGACGATCTGGTAGTCGCCGGCGGTGCCGGGATCGGGCCGGACGATCAGGGGTTGGACGATGCCCTTTTCGCGGATCGAGCGCGCCAGATCCTCCAGCGCATCCTCGGCGAAATGCCGGCGGGGCTGATCTGGATTGGGATGCAGCCGGGTGATGGGGACGGTGCGATCGGCGCTTGAGGCAGGGCTTTCCGCCGCCGGCGCGGCCTCCGGGATCAGGGCGGAGAGGCCGCGGCCGAGGCCGCGTTTCGGGGGACGGGCGGTCATGGAAACCCCTTCTCGGTCAAGCGGCGATGACGTCGTTGCGGCGGCGGAGGAGCTCGGCCGCGAGCTTCTGATAGGCGACGGATCCAGCGCTGGTATGGTCATAGAGCAGCGCCGGCATGGCGTGGGACGGCGCTTCCGACAAGCGGACATTGCGCGGGATGATCGTCTCGAACACCAGATCGCCGAGGTTCTTCCGCGCATCGGCAGCGACCTGGGCCGACAGGTTGTTGCGCCGATCGTACATGGTGAGCACGACGCTATCGAGCCGCAGCGCCGGGTTGAGTGATTGCTGCACCTGCGCGACGGTGTTGTGCAGCTGGGTCAATCCCTCGAGCGCGTAGAACTCGCACTGCAAGGGCACCATGACGGACCGAGCGGCCACCAAAGCGTTTAGAGTCAAGAGGTTAAGAGATGGGGGGCAGTCGATCAGGACATAGTCGTAGCTGTCGATCACACTGCTTTGCATCGCCTGACGGAGGCGGATCGCGCGGGACCGGTCGCGGCCGAGCTCCATGTCGATCGAGCTGAGATCGATGGTCGCCGGGACCAGATCGAGGCCGGGCACCGAGGTCGCAACGATTGCCTGGGTGAGGGGGGCGCCGTCTATCAGGACGTCATAGTTTGTGACCTTCCGATCCCTCGGATCGATCCCAAAACCGGTGGATGCGTTGCCTTGGGGGTCGATGTCGAGCAGGAGGATCCGACGACCGACGGCCGCGAGGGCTGTGCCGAGGTTGATCGCCGTCGTGGTCTTGCCCACACCGCCCTTCTGATTGGCCACGGCGATGATATGGGCGCTGGCCTCATCCCGGTCGGACACGTGCGATCCCCGATATCGATAAGATGACCCCCTCGGCGTTGAACCGGTTCGGCAGGGCCTCGGCGCGACTATGCCAATCCCGGGCTGCGTCGGTCAATTCGGATTGGTACTGCGCGCCTTTGTGGAGCAGGCATCGGCCATCGACCGCAAGATGCGGTGCGGCATGGGCGAGGAGGCGCCGGAGTGGTGCGAAGGCCCGGGCGGAGACAATGTCGGCATTTTGGGGGGGCGCCGCCTCGACCCTTTGGGAGACGACCGCGACCGAGAGCGCCGCCGTGCGGACCACTTCGCGGAGGAAGGCGGCCTTTCGCTGATCGCTTTCAACCAACGTGATGCGCAGGTCCTCGGCATGCTCCGCCGCAATCGCGGCGATCACTAGGCCCGGGAAACCGGCACCGGATCCGAGATCGAGCCAACTGCCATGGGAAGGCGCAAACGGCCAAAGCGCTGCGCTGTCAGCGAAGTGGCGGGACCAGATGTCGGCGACACTGTGCCTGGAGACTAGGTTGATCCGCTTCGTCCAGGCGAGGAGCAGGTCGTGGTGGATCTGCCACCGCTCCGCTGTTTCACGTGAAACACCGAGGGCGGCGGCCAGCTCCGCCCCGCTTCGAGGAATCATGCGGATCGGCGCAAATCGTGCTGGCGTACCCGCAAGAGCAGCAGGGTGAGGGCGGCAGGCGTCATCCCCTCGATCCGGCCCGCCTGTGCCAGGGTCTCAGGCCGGCTGCGGCTGAGCTTGTCGGCTAGTTCCATAGAGAGGCCCGGGATCGCCGTGTAGTCCAGGTCTGCCGGCAGAACCTCCGCCTCATCCCGACGCAGCGCGGCAAGGTCTGCATCCTGGCGGGCGATGAGCTCCGCATACCTAGCATCGGCAGTGATCTGCTCCGCTATAGCTGACGGAATATCGGCCAGCTCCGGCCAGATTTCGGCGAGCCTGGCCAGGTCGATATCGGGATGGCTGAGAAGATCGCGGGCCGACCGTCGAACGCCATCCTGGGCAATGCGAATCCCCTGAACTGCCGCCTCTCGCGGCGTGATGTGCAAGCTGTCGACGACCGCCTCAGCCGCCCCCAACCGCTCCATCTTTGCCGCGAAAGCGTCCGCGCGCTCTTGAGAAACGCACTCCAGGGCGATCGCGAGCGGTGTCAGCCGCTGGTCGGCATTGTCTGCGCGCAGCGCCAGTCTGTGCTCGGCCCGTGACGTGAACATACGGTAGGGCTCGGTCACACCGCGGGTGACGAGATCATCGACCAGGACCCCGATGTAAGCCTGAGCCCGGTCGGGCACGAAGGGCTCGAGAGACATGGCCTCTGCCGCTGCGTTCAAACCGGCGACCAGGCCCTGGGCCGCGGCCTCCTCATATCCGGTCGTTCCATTGATCTGGCCGGCAAGATAGAGCCCCGACAGCGATTGCACCGCCAGGCGCCGACTGAGCGATCTTGGGTCCACATAGTCGTATTCGATCGCGTAGCCCGGCTGCAGGATCTCCGCTGCTTCGAGACCACGAATGGTGCGAACATAGGCCTCCTGCACCTCTGCCGGCAGAGATGTGGAGATGCCGTTCGGATAGACGGTGTCGTCACTCAAACCCTCCGGCTCGAGAAAAACCTGATGCGAGGTCTTCTCCGCGAAACGGACGACCTTGTCCTCGATCGACGGGCAATAACGCGGCCCGACACCCTCTATCGCGCCGCCGTACATCGACGAAAGGGAGAGGTTTTTCTGAATGATCTCATGGGTTTGACTATTTGTCGCCGTGATCCCACAGGAGATCTGTCGCGCCGTTGGACCCGTCGACAGGAAAGAGAACATCGACGGATCGGCGTCTCCCGGCTGCATTTCGACCGCCGACCAGTCGATCGACCGGCCCGATAGGCGCGGCGGGGTGCCTGTCTTCAACCGTCCGAGGGGCAGATCGAAGGCGTCGATCTGATCGGCCAGAGCGATCGCCGGTGCATCGCCCATACGACCACCCGCCCGACGCTCTCCACCGATATGGATGACGCCGCGGAGAAACGTTCCGGTCGTCAGCACCACCGCGCCCGCGGTGATCCGCGATTTATCGGTCAGTTCGACGCCGGTCACCTGATCGCCTCGGGTCGACAGCGCCGTCACTTCGCTCTCGATCACCCGAATCCGCGGCTCAGCGCGGAACGCATCCTGCATCGCAGCGCGGTAGAGCCGCCGATCCATCTGCGCGCGCGGACCTCGCACCGCCTGCCCCTTGCTGCGGTTGAGCAAGCGGAACTGGATCCCGGCCCGGTCAGAAACTCGGCCCATTACGCCGTCCAAGGCGTCGATCTCCCGGACGAGATGGCCTTTGCCGAGACCGCCAATGGCCGGATTGCACGACATTTCGCCCAACCGGTCAAAGCGATGCGTCACCAGGATGACGGAGGCGCCGCGTCGGGCGGCGGCGTGCGCCGCCTCGGCCCCCGCATGCCCGCCGCCGACAACGATGACATCAGCCTGTTGTTTCACGTGAAACACCTATTTTCCGAGGCAGAAGCGTCCGAAAATCTCGTCGAGGATATGCTCCACATCGGTGCGACCCACAAGGGCATCGAGCTGACGGAGCGCCCGGCGGATATCCTCAGCCACTATCTCGGGCCCCGCCTGCGACTTCAGGCGACCGAGTGCGGCCGCCAGAGCAACCTCTCCCGCGCGCAAAGCTGCGACATGGCGCTCCCGGATCGCGCCGCTCGCACCGGCCACACGCTCCGATAAAACCGCAGCCACACGCGCCAGAAGATCCTTGACACCGTCACCGGTCAGACCAGAAACGGCCAGGCTCTCCAACCGATCGTCTCGCTGATCCGCCTTGGCGAACACGACCAGATCGTCCGGTCGGGGCCGCAGCGTCAACATCTCTAGATCCGAAGCGGTGTCTATCAGGAAAAGCCGCAGATCCGCGCCGTCAGCCCGGCGCACCGTCCGTTCGACCCCGATGCGTTCCACCGGATCGTCCGCTACCCGCAAACCAGCCGTGTCGAGCAAGATCACAGGCAAACCAGCAACGTCCATGCGCACCTCAAGGACATCCCGGGTCGTGCCCGCGACGGCTGAGGTTATCGCGGCGTCCCGATCTGCCAAGTGATTGAGAAGCGTCGACTTTCCAACGTTCGGAGGGCCTATGATCGCCACCTCGAACCCCGCACGAATGCGCTCCGCCGCCTGGCCGCCTTTTACTTCGGCAGCGATCTCATCGCGCACGATCTCAAGCAGATGACAAACCTCTGGCGTCACATCCGTCGGTACCTCCTCATCGACGAAGTCAATCGTCACCTCGACGAGAGCCGCCGCACGGATCAGTGCCTCGCGCCACTGCGCTGCTCGATCCGAGAGACCACCTTGCAGGACCGAGAGGGATTGCCGCCGCTGCGCCTCCGTCTCCGCATTGATAAGGTCGGCCAGGCCCTCCGCCTGTGTCAGGTCCATCCGCCCATGGCTCACGGCCCGTCTGGTAAACTCCCCCGGCTCAGCCAAACGCGCACCGAGATCATGCAGCCGCATCTCCAGAGCGCGCACCACTGCAGTCGATCCATGCACCTGGAATTCGACCACATCCTCGCCGGTATAGCTGGCCCCCGCCTCGAAGAAGAGCACGAGCCCTCGGTCGATCAGCGCCCCAGCCGCGTCCACCAATCGTCGCAGCGTCGCCATCCGCGGCGGCGCCATCCCGCCACACACCTTCGCTGCCGTGGACCAAGCTTCAGAGCCTGATAGCCGAACCACCGCGACACCCGCTCGCCCCCTAGCCGTCGCTAGGGCGAAAATCGTGTCGCCAGCCATTCAACACATCGCCTCAGGTGTTCATCGAGTCGAAGAACTGCCCATTCGTCTTCGTCTGCTTCAACTTGCCGAGCAGAAACTCGATGGCATCGGTCGTCCCCATGGGATTGAGGATCCGGCGCAGCACGAACATCTTGGTGAGTTCCCCCTTCTCGACCAGTAGATCCTCTTTCCGCGTGCCGGACTTCAGGATGTCCATCGACGGGAAGACGCGCTTGTCCGCCACCTTCCGATCCAACACGATCTCGGAGTTACCGGTGCCCTTGAACTCCTCGAAGATCACCTCGTCCATCCGGCTGCCCGTGTCGATCAGCGCGGTGGCGATGATCGTCAGCGAGCCGCCTTCCTCGATATTGCGCGCCGCGCCGAAGAAGCGCTTCGGCCGCTGCAAGGCATTGGCATCGACGCCGCCGGTCAGCACCTTGCCGGAGCTCGGCACGACGGTGTTGTAGGCCCGGCCGAGCCGGGTGATCGAATCGAGCAGGATCACCACGTCCCGCCCATGCTCGACCAGGCGCTTCGCCTTCTCGATCACCATCTCGCTCACCGCCACATGGCGCGTCGCCGGCTCATCGAAGGTGGAGCTCACCACCTCGCCGCGCACCGAGCGCTGCATGTCCGTCACCTCCTCCGGCCGCTCGTCGATCAGCAGCACGATGAGGTAGCATTCAGGATGGTTGTTCTCGATCGAATGGGCGATGTTCTGCAGCAGAACCGTCTTGCCGGTGCGCGGTGGGGCCACGATCAGGGCCCGCTGGCCCTTGCCGATCGGCGCCACCAGGTCGATCACCCGCGCCGACTTGTCCTTGATCGTCGGATCTTCAGTTTCCATCTTCAGCCGCTCATCCGGGTATAGCGGCGTCAAATTGTCGAAGTGTACTTTGTGCTTCGCCCGCTCAGGCTCCTCAAAGTCAATCTTTGTGACTTTTACCAGACCGAAATACTTCTCTCCTTCACGTGGCGCTCGTATTGTTCCTTCGACAGTATCACCTGTTCTCAATGAATATTTTCGGATTTGATTGGGACTGATGTAAATATCGTCCGGTCCCGGTAGATAGTTGGCTTCCGGTGAGCGCAGGAAGCCGAAGCCGTCCTGCAACACTTCCAAGACGCCATCGCCTGAAATTTCGACCCCTTCCTCCGCCATTTCCTTCAGGATGGCGAACATCATATCGCCTTTGCGCATGGTCGAGGCGTTCTCGATTTCGAGTTCCTCAGCCATGTTCAAAAGATCGGCGGGGGTCTTCGCCTTCAAATCGGCGAGCGAAAGTTGAGTAATGTCCATGATTGGTCCATGAAGCGCGGATCAGCGTCCAACTCGAGGTGATCCGAGTGCTGGGAATGGCGCCCTGGCCCGAGCGCTCCTTGCAAGATGGGTTGCCGCAGGCCGGATGTCAAATGTTGCGAGGCCTAAAAAGGTCGGACGATAACCATCACCACGATCACGGCAAGCAACAGCGTCGGCACTTCGTTCATCCGGCGAAAGATCCGCCCCTCCCGGGTGTTGAGATCGGCCGCGAATTCCTTGCGCCGCCGGCCGAGCCAGTGGTGAAACCAGGTCATCGCCACGACCGCCGCGAACTTGACGTGAAACCAAACATCGCCGGTCCAGTCGACCGCGCCCGGCGTGAACGCCAGGGTCAGTCCAAAGATCCAGGTGGCCATCATCGCCGGGTTCATGATGACGCGGTAGAGCTTGACCTCCATCAGCTTGAAGGTCTCGGCCATTTCGCTTCCCGGCACCGCCCGCTCGGCATGGTAGACGAAGAGCCTGGGCATGTAGAACAGCCCGGCCATCCAGGCCACCACAGCGATCACGTGCAGCGCCTTCGTCCACGGATAAAGCAGTGCCAGAACGTCGCCCATCGAACCCCGCATCGCGTCGATGCTCGTATCCAATCCGTGCTTTTTCAGCCGAGTCAATTCGACCGTTGCCCGCGCCCCAATCCTTAAATTTATGAGAAATGAAAAAGGGATGTGGTTGTAGTTTGGCCGCTCTGAACCGGGGACAAAATCCGTGCACCG
This sequence comes from Pseudomonadota bacterium, assembly GCA_039180875.1. Lineage (GTDB taxonomy): Bacteria > Pseudomonadota > Alphaproteobacteria > Rhodobacterales > Rhodobacteraceae > JBCDCY01. The sequence goes on from JBCDCY010000001.1 coordinate 576,994, forward strand.
AAATCTCGTCAGTCCTGCGTTGGCCTTCGGGGATAAGCCGATCAATGTGGAGAGGAGTCATGGGCAGTGCCTGAGAAACGGGATCATGTGTGGAACGACTTGGTCAACCAAAGGGTTCCGCTCGATCAGCATGGGGATGGATCAGTGGAAGATCATGCAGTGACATATGCAGCGGCCTGTGCATGAGGCTTTCTCCCCATGCGCTCGCATCCTGTGCCCAGATCGTTCCACAGGCAGCCTCGCCGCAAACCATGTGGACGAATTCAGGTTGCGGCGGGGCCGCCCTGTGCACCGATCTTGCGCCCATGCTTCTCCACGGACTGCTCCCGGTGTTTGCGCACAGGACCATCCCCAGGAATATCGGCGGGAATAGGGCCCAATGACCGACAGATCGGGGCGCATCGTGGTCAAGCTCGTCTCCGATTCGACCGGAGAGACCGTGGCCAAGGCGGTCGAAGCGGCCGCGAACCTCTTCGCCGACATCGATCTCGTGCGGGAGCCCTTCGCCTTCGTGAACTCGGCCGAGCGTGTGGATCAGGTCGTCACCACCATCGCCGCACCCTCCGACATCGTGGTCTACACCATCGCCGACCGGGCGCTTGCGGCACGACTGAAGGCGGGGGCGGAGCGAGCCGGCGCCCAGGTGATCCCCCTCCTCGATCCGGTGGTCGCGGCCCTGGCGGAGATCGGCGGCGCCCGCCAGATCGCCCAGCCCGGCCGCCAGCATGAGATCGACGATCGCTATTTTCGGCGGATGGAGGCGATCGACTTCGCCATCTCCCAGGACGACGGCCTGTCGGCTCGGCGCCTGCACCAGGCCGACGTCATCCTGATCGGCGCTTCGCGCACGTCAAAGACGCCGACCTGCATCTATCTCGGCTATCAGGGTGTGCGGGCCGCCAACGTGCCGCTCCTCCCCGGCCAGCCGGTGCCCGCGCCGCTGATCGAGGCGCAAGCGGCCGGCGTCCCCCTTGTCGGGCTGATCGTGGGGGCGAGCCGCCTCGCCCATATAAGGGCAGCGCGCATCGACGCGCTCGGCGGCGCGCCCGAGACGGCCTATACCGACCCCGGACAGATCCGGGAGGAGCTGGCGGAGACCCGATTGATCTTCGACCGGCTCGACATCCCGGTGATCGACGTCACCCGCCGCTCGATCGAGGAGACGGCCGCGGCCATCCAAGCCATCCTCCGCCAGCATCGCCGTCCGCCGCCATGACGACAGCGCTCGTCCTCGCCTCCACCTCCGCGACCCGCGCCAGCCTGCTCCGCTCCGTTGGCCTCACGTTCGAAACGGCGGCGCCTCGGGTGGACGAGGCGAGCGTGAAGGCCTCCATGCTGGCCGAAGGGAGCGCCCCGCGCGACATCGCCGATACCCTGGCGGAGCTTAAGGCGCGCCGGGTCGCCCAACATCATCCTGGCGCCCTGGTTCTAGGGGCCGATCAGGTCCTGGTGCACGACGACCACCTCTTCGACAAACCCGCGACAATCGAAGACGCCCGCGCCCATCTCCGCGCCCTTCGCGGCGCCACCCACAGTCTGCTCTCCGCCGCCGTGATCGTGGAGGATGGCCGGCCGATCTGGCGCCAGATCGGCCGGGCGCAGCTCACCATGCGGCCCTTCTCCGACCGCTTCCTCGAGGACTACCTCTTGGCGGAGGGAGAAGACTTGCTCTCCAGCGTGGGAGCCTACAAGGTGGAAGCGCGCGGCGCGCAGCTCTTCTCTCGCGTCCAGGGTGACTATTTCTCCGTTCTCGGGCTGCCTTTGCTCGAGGTGCTCGGTTTCCTGCGCGCACGGGGGGTGTGCATCGAATGACGGAGCCCAGGCCGCCACTCGCCGGCGTCGTCGGATGGCCGATCTCGCACAGTCGCTCCCCCCGTCTGCACGGCCACTGGCTGGCACGGCACGGCCTCGACGGTCACTACATCCCCCTCGGCCTGCCGGCCCAGGATTTCGAGGCTGGCGTGCGCCATCTGCCGCGTCTCGGCTTTCGCGGCATCAACGTGACGATCCCCTACAAAGAAACAGTGCTCGCCATCGCCACCCGGGTGAGCGATCGGGCAGCCCTGATCGGCTCGGCCAATATGGTGACGTTTCGCGAGGATGGCGGCATCCTGGCCGACAACACCGACGGCGTGGGCTTCATCGCCAGCCTGGCAAGTGCCGCATCGGATTGGCGCGCCTCCCAAGGCCCGGCCCTGGTGATCGGTGCGGGCGGTGCCGCCCGGGCCGTCGTCTCCGCCCTTCTGGCCGAGCGGGTGCCGGAGGTGCGGGTGGCCAACCGCACCCGCCAACGGGCCGAGATGTTGCAGGAGCAGTTTGGCGCCCGCATCGTGGTGGTCGACTGGAACCGGGCGAGTGACGCGATGGACGGCGCCAAGACCATCGTCAACGCCACCTCCCTCGGCATGATGAACCAGGGCGAACTGAACGTGACCTTCGCCGCCGCACCCTATGACGCGCTCGCCACCGATCTGGTCTACACGCCGATCAACACGCCGTTCCTGCAAAAGGCCCGGGCCCAGGGCCTGCGCACCGTCGACGGTCTCGGCATGTTGCTGCACCAGGCGGTGCCCTGTTTCGAGAGCTGGTTCGGCACCCGGCCGAAGGTCGACGACGCGGCAAGGGCCGCAATCTCCGGGTGAGCCCGGCCGACCGGCCCCTCCATCTCGGCCTCACCGGGTCCATCGGCATGGGCAAATCGACCACGGCGGGCTTCTTTCGCGAGGCCGGCGTGCCGGTCTGGGATGCCGACGCAGCGGTGCACCGGATCTACGCGAACGACCGCGGCGTGGCGGCGGAGATCGGCGCCCTGGTGCCCACCGCCATCCGCGACGGCCAGGTCCAGCGCCCGGCGCTGCGCGACGCCATCGCGACCGATGCCGGGCTCCTCAAGCGGATCGAGGCGATCGTCCATCCTCGGGTCGCCGCCGACCGGGCAGCGTTTCTGGCGGAGGCCGGCGACGCCTCCCTCGTCGTCCTCGACATCCCGCTCCTCTTCGAAACCGGGGGCGAGGCCATCGTCGACGCCGTCCTCGTCGTCACCGCCCCGGCAGAGGTGCAGCGCGCCCGCGTTCTCGCCCGCCCTGGCATGACGGAGGCGCAGTTTAAGCACATCCTCGGCCGCCAGGTCCCGGACGCGGAGAAGCGGGCGCGGGCCGACCATGTCATCGACACCTCCCGCGGTCTGGACGCCGCCCGGGCCGACGTGCATGACCTTATCGAGCGACTGACGGGAGGGACGTCCGATGCGTGAGATCGTGCTCGATACCGAGACGACGGGCCTCGACCCCGCCACCGGCGACCGGATCATCGAGATCGGCGCGGTGGAGCTCTTCAACCATCTGCCGACCGGTGAGAGCTTTCACCGCTACCTCAACCCCGACCGCAGCGTCTCGGACGGCGCAGTGGCGGTGCACGGTCTGACCGATGCGTTCCTGGCCGACAAGCCGCGCTTTGCCGAGGTGGCCGATGACTTTCTGAGCTTCATCGGCGAGGCCAAGCTGGTCATCCACAACGCCGCTTTCGATATGGGTTTCCTGAACGCGGAGCTGGCGCGGCTCGACCGCACCCCGCTGCGCGACGAACAGGCCATCGACACACTGGAGATCGCCCGCCGCCGGTATCCGGGCGCGCGCAACTCGCTCGATGCGCTTTGTGCCCGCTTCGGTGTCGACAACTCAGCCCGGGAAAAGCACGGTGCGCTGCTCGACGCCGAGATCCTGGCTCATGTTTATCTGGAGCTGGTGGGCGGCCGGCAGCCGGGCCTCGAACTGGCAAGCAATCGGGGCACAACGGTGAGCACCTCAAGCAATCCGGGCGACTGGCAGCCGCCCGTCCGGCCCCGGGCCCTGCCCGAACGCCTGACGGCGGAGGAGCGGGCGGCCCACGCCGCAATGCTGGCCGAGCTCGGTACCCCGTCGACCTGGCCGCCCGAAAGCTGAGGGCCTAAAGCCGCGCGGTGCCTCAGACCGACCCGGCCGCGTCGCCGTCGCCACCCTGGGCGGCCCGGCGGCGCTCCACCTCCTGGCGGTAGAGCTGCAGGAAGTCGATGTTGTCGATGTTGAGCGGCGGAAAGCCCCCGTCGCGGGTGATGTCGCCCACCACCCGGCGGAGATAGGGAAAGATCATCCGCGGGCATTCGATCATCAGGAACGGGTGAAGCTGGGCGTCCTGCACGTTCTCGATGTGGAAGAGACCGGCATAGTCGAGCTCCAGCAGGAACACCTTCTCCGATCCCGCCGTCGCCTCGACGTTGAGCTTCAGCATGACCTCGAACCGGCTGTCCTCCCGCCGGGCGGCGTCGATGTTGACCTGCACGCGGATGTCGGGCTTGACCTCGGACTGGGTAATCGACTTCTGCGCGGCGATGTTCTCAAAGGAGAGATCGCGGATGTATTGGGAGAGGACCCGAAGGCGCGGTGTCGCCTGCCCGTCGCCCGCGGCGGGGGCTGCTGCCGTGTCCGCGCCGTTTTCCGTCTCGGCCATGTCTCTCGGTCCTTTTATTGTACGATCTCTGCTGCGGCCTCTTAGCACCAAGGGCCAGTTGGAACAATCGCTTGGGGGAGGGGTCGGCCGGCGGCGTTTAGGGACGCCGGCGCCAGTCCGAATCCGGGTTGGGCGGCCGGCGCTCGTCCTCGTCGACCACATCATACTCGCCGTCGATCACGGTGTCGCGTGCCGGCCGGCTTGGCCCCGGCTCCCCAACGGTGCGGATCTGCACCCGCCGCGCGATGAAGCGGATCGCCGCCGCCCGCACCGGCTGGAAGAGCAGCGACAGGCCCACGGCATCGGTGAAGAAGCCCGGGGTGAGCAACAGCAGCCCGGCCGCTAGGATCAGGGCACCGTGGGCCAGCGGCCCGGTGGGATCGGCCCGATTGGCTAAGCGGGTCTGGATCTCCTGCATCGTCGCCACGCCCTGGGCCCGCAGCAACAGCGTGCCTGAGAGCGCGGTCAGCACCACGATCGCCAGGGTCGGCCACAGGCCAATCGCGCCGCCGACTTCGATGAAGAGGGCGATTTCGATGATCGGCATTGCGACCAGCAGGAGGAACAGCCACATGCGGCACAGGCTCCGTTGGCATTCATCGCTCCGGCGCATTAGACATGACGCGCGGATACCCCTACATAAGGGGCCGCAGGTGCGCCGAACAGGGACGAGCCGGCCGAGATGGCGCTGGAGCGTTATGTGATAGGGTCGCACGAAGCGACTCTGCCGGACGAAGGAAGGCCCAAAGATGGGATCGAGCCTGTTCCAAATTATCATTCTGGCCGGGATCGCGCTGTTCCTTCTCTTGCGGCTGCGCGGTGTCCTCGGCACCCGCACCGGGTTCGAGCCGCCGCGGAGTGAGGGCACGGCCGAGAGCCGGCGGGACGACCGGCCGTTCGAGGTGATCGAGGGTGGCGGCGTCGACCACGACATCGCCGATCTGACCGATCCCGACAGCGACGCGGGCCAGGCGCTCGCCGCGATGAAGCGGGTCGAGCCCGAGTTCTCCGCCCAGGAATTCCTGCACGGCGCCCGCCAGGCCTACGAGATGATCCTGATGGCGTTCGAGCACGGCGATCTGGCCACGCTGGAGCAATTCCTCGCCCCCGACGTCTATGCCGGCTTCCGCGACGTGGTGGAGCAGCGGGCCGACCAGGGCTTGCAGGTCGAGGCGCGCTTCGTCGGCATCCGCGAGGTCTCGATCCGCGACGCCCATTACGATGCCGAGACGCAAGAGGCCGACATCACCGTGCGCTTCGTCGGCGAGCTTTCCTCCGTCGTGCGCGACCGGGAGGGGACGGTGGTCGAGGGCGACTTGGCCGAGATCAAGCAGCAGCGCGACAGCTGGACCTTCTCCCGCCTGATGGCGTCGGAAAACCCGAACTGGCTGCTGGTGGCCACCGGCGCCGAATAGCGAGCACTTTCAGGGCGCGGGCCGAACGGGGGGGTCATGGCGCGCATCGAACGCATCGCCTTCGCCGAGCTGACGGGCTGGGGCGCCGACGACCATGGCGCCGCCCTGCCGGTCTTCCTGCGCTCCTGCTCCCACGCCCGAAGCACCGGCCAGATCGCCGCGGCCGACCTGACCGGTTTGCAAGGCGCGGCGGAAGCGGCACGGTCCGCCGATGCCCGGCGCTTCTTCGAGCAGGCGTTCGTGCCGCTCCGCATCCGGGACGGCGACGTTTCGCTCTTCACCGGCTATTACGAGCCGGAGCTCTTGGGCTCGCGCCAGTCGGGCGGCATCTACCGACATCCGATTTACGCCCCTCCCCCCGATCTGCCGGAGGGGCGCCCGTGGCTCAGCCGGGCCGAAATCGCCGCCGGTGCGCTCTCCGGACGCGGGTTGGAGATCGTCTGGCTCCGCGATCCGGTCGAGGCGTTCTTCATGCACGTCCAGGGCTCGGCCCGCATAAGGTTGGAGGAGGGTGGCACCGCCCGCCTCGGCTTTGCCGGGCGAAACGGCCATCCCTATCGCTCCGTCGGACGCCACATGGTGGCGCGCGGCCTGCTGGCGCCGCACGAGGCCTCGGCCCAGGCGATCAAGACCTGGGTGCGGGAGAACGGGGCGGAGGGTGAGGCGGTGCTGAACCACAATCCCTCCTACATTTTCTTCGAGGAGCGCCCGGAGCTGGAACCGGGCCTTGGCCCTGTCGGTGCGCTCGGCATCTCGGTGACGGCGATGCGCTCGCTTGCCGTCGATCCGGACTATGTGCCGCTCGGCGCGCCAGTCTGGGTGGAGACCGAGGGGCCGGAGGGGCCGATTTCTCATCTGATGATCGCCCAGGACGTGGGCTCCGCCATCAAGGGGGCGCAGCGCGGCGACATCTTCTTCGGCTCGGGCGATGCGGCCGGGGCGCTGGCCGGGCGGATGCGGGCGAACGGCAGCCTGACGACCCTGGTGCCGCGCCAAGCCGCGGCGCGCCTGGGCTTCGCGTAGCGCGATGGGCGCCGGCAAGCGTCGCGAGCTGAGTGCGGAGGACGCGGCCCTCTGGTCCCAGGTCGCCGCCGGTGCGACGCCGCTCCATCCCCAACGACGCGACCTTCCTGCGCCCAAACCCAGACCTCGACCGGTGCCGAAGGCCGCCCCGGCGATCCCGCACGCGCCCTCGCCATCCGGCCCCGGGCCGATCGGCGGCATCGACCGGCGCCTGGCCGACAAGCTCCGCCGCGGGCGCCTCGATCCCGACGCCCGGATCGACCTGCACGGCATGACCGCGGCCAGAGCCCATGCGGCGCTGACGCGCTTTCTCCTCACCGCCCACCAGCGCGCGGACCGCCTGATCCTGGTCATCACCGGCAAGGGCCGGGCCGAGGCGAGCGCCGGCCTGATCCCCGGCGAGGGCGGCGTGCTCCGCCGCGCGGTGCCGCACTGGTTGGAGGAGCCGCCGCTCCGCCCCATCGTGCTGCACATCATGCCGGCCCATGCCCGCCACGGCGGCAACGGCGCGCTCTACGTCTATCTCCGCCGGGTGCGCGGATGAGGGATGCGGGCGATCAGACCGGCGGGCAGGTGCTGGTGCGGGCGTTGGAGGCCCAGGGCGTCGACCGCCTATTCTGCGTGCCGGGCGAAAGCTACCTCGCGGTGCTCGACGCACTCCACGACAGCCCCATCGACGTTGTCGTCGCCCGCCACGAAGGGGGTGCTGCGATGATGGCGGAGGCCGACGGCAAGCTGACCGGCCGCCCGGGCATCGCCTTCGTCACCCGCGGTCCAGGGGCCACCAACGCTGCCTCCGGCGTCCATGTGGCCATGCAGGACTCGACGCCCATGGTCCTTTTCGTCGGCCAGATCGCCCGGGGCACACGGGGCCGCGAGGCGTTTCAGGAGGTCGATTATCGCCAGATGTACGGCCGCCTCGCTAAGTGGGTGGAGGAGATCGAGGAGCCCGACCGCATCCCCGAAATCCTCAACCACGCCTGGCACGTCGCAATGTCCGGCCGCCCGGGCCCTGTCGTCCTGACCCTGCCGGAGGACATGCTGACCAGCGTCACCGAAGCGAGCGCTGGCCCGCTTGTGGAGGTCGCCGAGCCCGCCCCCACCCCAACCGCCATGGCCCGGTTCGCCGAGATGTTGGCGGAGGCGGAGGCGCCCATCGTCATCGCCGGCGGCAGCCGTTGGGACGGCGCGGCGGTCGAGGCGCTGCGGTTCTGGGCCGAGGCTGCCGGCCTTCCCGTCGCCTGCACCTTCCGGCGCCAGCACCTCTTCGACAACACCCACCCGAACTACGCCGGCGATGTGGGCCTCGGCATCAATCCTCGGCTCCGGGCGCGGATCGAGGCGGCGGATCTGATCGTGCTCCTCGGCGCGCGCTTCTCCGAGAACCCGAGCCAGGGCTTCACGCTGCTCGACATCCCGGCGCCCCGCCAGCGCCTTGTCCATGTCCATCCCGGCGCCGAAGAACTCGGCCGCATCTACACGCCCTACCTGGCCATCAGCGCGACGCCCGGCGCGTTCCTCGCCGCGGCGCGCGATCTGTCCGAGCAGACCCGCAGCCTCGACCCGTCGGTGTCATCGGACTACCGCGCCTGGTCCGCAGTCGAGGCCGCACCCGGTGCCCTCACCATGTCCCATGTCATGCAGGCATTGGCGGAGAGCTTGCCTGATGACGCCATCCTGACGAACGGCGCGGGGAACTATGCTATCTGGCTGCATCGCTTCTGGCGCTATCGCGGCTTCGGCACCCAGGTGGCGCCGACCTCGGGTTCCATGGGCTACGGCCTGCCGGCGGCGATTGCCGCCAAGTGCCGCCATCCCGACCGGCCGGTGATCTGCCTTGCCGGGGACGGCTGTTTCCAGATGACGGGGCAGGAGCTGGCGACGGCCCGGCAGCGGGGCGCGGCTGTGGTGGTGCTGGTGGCGGACAACGGCATGTACGGCACGATCCGCATGCACCAGGAGCGGCATTATCCACACCGCATCAGCGCCACCGAGCTCAGCAATCCCGACTTCGCCGCCCTCGCCCAGGCCCACGGTGCGCTGGGCCTGACGGTGGGCAGCCCGGCCGAGGTCCGACCGGCGCTGGAGCGGGCGCTCGCCAGTGAGGTGCCCGCCCTTCTCCATCTCAAGCTCGACCCCGAGGTGATCACGCCGAGCGCGACCATCGCGTCGTTGCGCTCGGGCTAAGGCCGGGGGCGCTGCCCCCTCTTCGCTCCGCGAATTCACCCCTGGGATATTTGGGTCACTGCGAAAGCTCTGACCTTTTTCGCAGTGGCAGAAATTTCCCCGCCGGAGGCATTCATCCCCTCGCCAGGCTGGTTACGGCTCCAGGGTGGCGAGGGCGCGAGCGAAGATCGCCGGGTCCACATTGCCGCCCGTGGCGACGGCGATCACCGTGTCGCCGTCAAAGCTCTCTGGCTGGAAGAGCGCGGCGGCGAGGGCGGCCGCGCCCCCTGGTTCCAGCACGATCTTCAGCCGCTGCCAGGCGAGGCCCATGGCGCGGAGGCACTCCTCCTCCCTCACCACCAGACCCGGGCCGGCATGGTTTGCGAGGATCGGCAGGGTGAGCTCGCCGGGCGTCATCGTCACGATGGCGTCGCAGATCGAGCCCGACTGGCTGGGGTTGGAGATCGGCCGCCCGGCGGCGAGCGACCGGGCCATGTCGTCGAACCGCTCGGGCTCCGCCGTGCGCACCCGCAGGCCCGGCGCCTCCTCCGCCAGGGCGAGCGCGATGCCGGAGGCGAGCCCGCCCCCACCGCAGCAAACGGCAACATCCGCGGTCTCGACCCCGGCCGCCTTGGCCTGGGCCGCGATCTCCAGCCCGGCGGTGCCCTGGCCGGCGATGACGTGGGGGTCGTCGTAGGGCGGCACGACGGTCATGCCGCGCTCCGCCGCGATGACCCCGCCGATCGCGTCCCGATCCCCGCTTTCGCGGTCGTAGGTGACGATCTCGGCCCCATAGCTGCGGGTGTTCTCGATCTTGATGCGCGGCGCGTCCTCCGGCATCACGATCACCGCCGGGCTGTTGAGCAGCTTGGCCGCCCTTGCCACCCCCTGGGCGTGGTTGCCGGAGGAGAAGGCGAGGACACCGCGCTGCCGCTCCGCCTCCGTCAGGGCCGACAGCCGGGACCAGCCGCCGCGAAACTTGAAGCTGCCGGTGTGCTGCAGGCACTCCGCCTTGATCAGCAGCCGGCGCCCGGCAATCTCGTCGAGAAAGTCGGAGGAGAGGAGCGGGGTGACCCGGCCGACGGACGCGAAGCGCTCCGCCGCCGCGTGGATCATTGCGATATCGCTCACGGCGTTGCGTCCAGGAAACGGTCGATCAGGGCGATGCTCTCCGGCTCCGTCAGGAACGGCACATGGCCGCGATCCGGCACCTCGGCGAAGAGCATGTCGGGGCGGGCGGTCCGCATCCGGGCGGCGGTCTCGGCGCTCAAGAGGTTGGAGTTGGCGCCGCGCAGCAGCGCCAGCGGCACGCCCTCGAGCGCGGCGAAGAGCGGCCAGAGATCCGGCGGCGTCTCGGGCGTGTTGGCGAGCACCGCCTCGCGGAGGCCGGGATCGTAGCGCAGCTCCAGCCCGGCATCGGTCTCCACATAGATCGCCTCGACCGCGCGCCGCCATTCCTCCGGCGTCACGGTCGGGAACATCTCGGCCAGCGCCGCCGCCTGGCCCGCTGCCGCCTCGGCATAGCTGGCGTAGCTCGGCGGGCGGCCGAGATAGGCCGAGATCGCCTCGAGCCCCTTCGGATCCACCTCCGGCCCGATGTCGTTGAGGAGGACGCCGGCCAGCCGGTCCTTGGCAATGACCGCGATCGTCATGGCCAGAAGGCCGCCGCGCGAGGTGCCGAGGATGATGGCGCGGGGGATCTCGAGATGATCGAGAAGGGCCAGCGCATCCTGCGCCTCGACCGGCACCGTGTAGTTCATCACGTCCGGATCCCAGTCCGAGGCGCCCCGCCCCCGGGAATCGAGCCGTATGATCCGCCGCCGCCCGCCCAACCGCTCCGCCACCGGCGCGAAGTCGGCCATGTTGCGGGTGAGACCGGCGAGGCAGAGGACCGGCGTGCCCGGCCCGCCGCTGTCGACGAAGGCGAGCTGCAGGCGGTCGGCCACGGCGAACCGCCCGACGGCACTCATGCTGCGATCTCCGGGATCGTGGTGAGGTCGGAGAGGACATGGGCCGGCTCGGCCCAAAGCCGCTCCATCGGCTCGCCCGCCCGGTTCACCCAGACGGTGCGAAAGCCGTAGCCGGAAGCGGCCGCCGCGTCCCAGCCGTTGGAGGAGGCGAACAGCACCTCGCCCCGCGCCACGTCGAAGCGGGCGCCGACCAGGTCGTAGACGCTGTCATGGGGCTTGAAGACGCCCACCTCCTCCACCGACAGCACGGCGTCGAGGACGGCACCGATCCCGGCGGAGTCGATCGCGCCCTTCAGCATGGCGGGCGAGCCGTTGGAGAGGATGGCGGTGCGGAGGCCCGCTTCCTTCAATGCCGCCAGCATGGCCGGCACCTCGGGGTAGGCCGACAGCTCCCAGTAGAGCGCCAGCAGACGGGCGCGCAGGTCCGCCTCAGCGAGCCCCGCCTCCTCCAATGCGACGTCGAGCGCATCGCCCGTCACCTGCCAGAAATCGCAGTGCTTGCCGGCCACGGCGCGGAGCCAGGTGTATTGCAGCTGCTTTGCCCGCCAGGTCCGGGCGATGGCGGGCCAGGTCTCCGCCAATGCCTCCCGCCCCGGTTCGGCCGCGCATTCCCGGGCGGCCGCGGCCACGTCGAAAAGCGTGCCGTAGGCGTCGAAGATGCAGGTGGTGATGGCCATAGCCGGCGGGCTAGAGGTTTTCGGGCTGGGCCATGCCGATCGCATGGTAGCCGCCGTCGGCGAACACGATCTCCCCCGTCGTGGCGGCACCGAGATCGGAGAGCAGGAAGAGCGCCGTGCCCCCCACCGCCTCGAGCGAGGCGTTGCTGCGCAACGGCGCATTCGCCTCCACCGCCTTGAAGACCCGCCGCGCGCCGCCGATGGCCGAGCCCGCCAATGTCCGCATCGGCCCGGGGCTCACCGCATTCACCCGGATGCCCTGGGGGCCGAGATCGTTGGCGAGGTAGCGCACCGAACATTCCAGCGCGGCCTTCGCCACCCCCATCACGTTATAGTTCGGCATCACCCGCTCCGCCCCGATATAGGTGAGCGTCAGGACCGAGCCGCCCCCCGGCATCAGTTCCGCCGCCCGGCGGGTGAGATCGACGAAGCTGTAGCAGGAGATGTCGAGGGAGTGCCGGAAGTTCATGCGGGAGGTGTTGACGAAGCGCCCGTTCAACTCCGCCTTGTCGGAATAGGCGATGGCGTGGACCAGGAAGTCGAGCCCATCCCAGGCCGCCCCCAACCGATCGAAGAGCGCGTCCATCGAGGCGTCGTCCTGCACGTCCACCGGCAGCAAATGCTCGACGCCCAGGCTCTCGGCGAGCGGTGCCACCCGCCGGCCGAAATTGTCGCCCTGGTAGGTGAGCGCCAGCTCCGCCCCGTGGGCGTGCAGGGTCCGGGCGATGCCCCAGGCGATGGAATGGTCGTTGGCGACGCCGAGCACGACGCCGCGTTTGCCCTGCATCAGGGTACTCACGGTGCCGGGGGCACCTTGGCTGAGGTCACGCAACATAGCGGCTGATCGCAAGCGTTGCGTTGGTGCCGCCGAAGCCGAAGCTGTTGGAGAGCACGGTGTCGAGGCCGGCATCGTCCACCCGCTCCATCGCGATCTCCGACGCGGCGATTTCCGGGTCGAGCTCGTTCACGTTGGCCGAGGCGGCGATGAAATCGTGCTGCAGCATCAGGATGCAGTAGATCGCCTCCTGCACCCCGGTGGCGCCCAGGGAATGGCCGGTGAGCGATTTGGTCGAGGAGATCACCGGGGTGTCGTTGCCGAAGACCTCCCGCACCGCTTTGACCTCCGGCAGGTCGCCCGCCTGGGTCGAGGTGCCGTGGGCGTTGATATACTGCACGCTGCGCTCGCCGAGGGTCGCCTTGGCAAGGCGCATGCAGCGGGCCGCCCCCTCACCCGACGGCGCCACCATGTCGTAGCCGTCGGAGGTGGCGCCGTAGCCGGTGATCTCGCCGTAGATCTTGGCACCCCGGGCCTTGGCCCGCTCCAGCTCCTCCAGCACCACGACGCCGCCGCCCCCGGCGATGACGAAGCCGTCGCGGCTGGCGTCGAACGGCCGGCTCGCCGTCTCCGGCGTGTCGTTGTACTTCGACGACATCGCCCCCATGCCGTCGAAGAGGCAGGAGAGGGTCCAGTCGAGCTCCTCACCCCCGCCGGCGAAGACGATATCCTGCTTGCCCCACTGGATCAGCTCCGCCCCGTTGCCGATGCAATGGGCCGAGGTCGAGCAGGCCGAGGTGATGGAGTAGTTCACCCCCTTGATCTTGAAGGGCGTGGCGAGGCAGGCGGAGTTGGTCGACGACATCCCCCGGGTCACCATGAACGGCCCGATGCGGCGGGGCGAGCCCTTCTCCAGCACTGTCTGGTGGGCGTTGAACAGGTTCTTGGTCGACGGCCCGCCCGAGCCCATGATCAGGCCGGAGCGCTCGTGGCTCACCTCCGCCTCCGTCAGGCCGCTGTCGGCGATGGCCTGCTCCATGGCGATGAAATTGTAGGCCGCGCCGTCGCCCATAAAGCGCATCTGGCGCTTGTCGACATGGGCCGCGAGGTCGATCGCCGGCGCCCCGTGCACCTGGCATTTGAAGCCGTGCTCGGCATAGTCGGGCGCGAACGAGATGCCGGAGCGCCCCTCGCGCAGCGATGTCAGAACCTCGCCCACGTCATTGCCGATTGAAGAGACGATCCCGATGCCGGTGACGACCACGCGCCGCATATCGCACCCTTTCCCTGGCCCTCAGGCCTCAGCGGTTTCCTGAAACAGTCCCACGCGCATGTCTTTGACCGTATAGACCAACTCGCCATCGGCGTGCAGCAGGCCGTCGGCGATGCCGAGTTTCAGCTTCCGGTCGATCACCCGTTTGATGTCCACGGTGTATTCGATCAGCTTCACCCCGGGCGTCACCATGCCGGTGAGCTTGACCTCCCCCACGCCCAGCGCCCGCCCCCGCCCAGGCAGGCCGAGCCAGCCGAGGAAGAAGCCGGTGATCTGCCAGAGCGCGTCGAGGCCGAGGCATCCCGGCATCACCGGATCGCCCAGGAAGTGGCATTCAAAGAACCAGAGATCGGGCCGCACGTCGAGCTCGGCCGTGACCAAGCCCTTGCCGTGGGCACCGCCCTCGGCCGCGATATGCGTTACCCGATCCATCATCAGCATCGGCGGGCTCGGCAGCTGTGCATTGCCGGGGCCGAAAAGCTCCCCCCGCGCGCACTGCATAAGGCCCTCGAAATCAAAGCTGTTCTGGCGTTCGCTCATGCAAGTTCCGAGGGTCCGTGGCGGTTCAGCAGATCGCGGCGAACCCCTAGCACCGGCGCCCCGGGCGGCGCAATCCCTGCACCGCTCCGCGCGCGATACCGTCTGGCGGCGTGCGCTCCCCTAGAAATCGAGAGGAAACGGGGATAGGTTCCAGCCTGAGAACGTTACGTAAGGCGAAACGCGCAAACGATGCAGGAACACACGCGAATCCAGCAGAGCCGGTCCGGCAGCGCCGCTGCCCGCCGGCGAGGCGAGGTCTGGCTCTCGCGCGCAGGTCTGCGGCCGACCCGGCAACGACTGGCGTTGGCCCAAATCCTGGTGGGCGACGGGCGCAATCGGCACGTGACCGCCGAAGGGCTACATATCGCGGCGGCGGAACAGGGTTACGGCGTGTCGCTCGCCACCGTCTACAACACCCTCCGGGCCTTCTGCGACGCCGGCTTGATGATGGAGGTGACGGTCGACGGCTCGCGCAGCTATTTCGACACCCGCACCGACGACCATCCCCACTATTTCTGGGAGGACGAGGGCACCCTCACCGATGCCCCGCGGGACGCGATCCGGGTGGAAACCCTGGGCGAGCCGCCCGAGGGGGCCGAGGTCTCCCGCGTCGACGTGGTGATCCGCTTGCGCCCGCGCAAAGCGGACTAGTTGTCGGCGCCCCACAGCACGGCGCGCTGGACCCAGCCGGAATAGCCGTCGGCGCTCACCTCGCACCAGGCAGCGTTGCAGTCGCCGAGGCTGGCGATCACGCCTTCCTCGGCCAGCGCCACCGTCTCCGCCGTCAGCTCCGGTGCCGTGCGAAGCGCCACGCGACCGCCGGTGACCACGACCGAGCGGGCGCCGCTCAGCAGCGAATAGTGCACCCAGCCCGCCGCGCCGTCGCGGTCGCGCACCCGGCGCCAGTTGTCGAACTCGGCAATGACCTCGAGCGGCATGCCCCGATGACGCAGGATCCAATCGATGCGGTGGCTGCGGCTCGGACCCCGCCGCATGTTCGCCTCGCTCGCCTTCAGGCTGACGAAGCGCGGCAGGGGGAGACCTGTGACCGGGCCGCGCACCCCGTCCGCCACCGCAGCGCCAGTCAGGCTGCAGAGGATGGCCACGGCCAGCGCCCGTCGTCCCAAGCTTCCCATCGCCCCACGCCCTGCTCGGTGCCGGCCCGACTTTACGGGACATCGCCCGTTGGCTTTTGCTTTCTCTGCCGGCGGGCTTAGGATACGGCTCCGAACGCCAAAGATCACCCGTTTTTTGGTGAGATGTCCGCTCGCACGGGGGCCTGCCCATGTCATCGCGCACGCTGAAGGTCGTCGTCACCCGCCGCCTGCCTGAACGGGTGGAGGCTCGGATGGGCGAGCTGTTCGACGTCACGCTCAACCCCGGCGACGCCCCACTGCCGCGAGAGGCCCTGGTCAGCGCCATGGCCGAGGCGGACGTGCTGGTGCCGACCCTGACCGACCGGATCGACGCCGGCCTGCTCGGCCAGGCGGGGCCGGGATTGAAGCTGATCGCCAACTACGGCGCGGGCTTCGACCATATCGACGTGGCCACCGCGCTCACCCGCGGCATCAAGGTGACGAACACGCCGGGCGTGCTGACCGACGATACGGCGGACATGACGATGGCGCTGATCCTCTCCGTCCCCCGGCGGATCAAGGCAGGGGCCCGGGTGATGGAGGCCGGGGACTGGTCGGGTTGGGCGCCCACCGCGATGCTTGGCCACCGGGTGGGCGGGAAGCGCCTCGGCATCCTCGGCATGGGCCGGATCGGCCAGGCCGTGGCACGGCGGGCCGCCGCCTTCGGCATGCAGGTGCACTACCACAACCGCCGACGGCTCCACAGCGCCATCGAGACGGAGCTTGCGGCGACCTATTGGGAGAGCCTCGACCAGATGCTCGCCCGGGTCGATGTCCTTTCGGTCAACTGCCCGCACACGCCCGCCACCTTCCATCTGCTCAACGCGCGGCGGCTGAAGCTGATGAAGCCGACCGCCTATGTCGTGAACACCTCCCGCGGCGAGGTGATCGACGAGAACGCGCTGACCCGGATGCTGCGGGCCGGAGAGCTGGCCGGCGCCGGCCTCGACGTCTTCGAGCACGGCGCGATGGTCAATCCGCGCCTGCGCGATCTTGAGAACGTGGTGCTGCTGCCCCACATGGGCTCCGCCACGGAGGAGGGGCGAATCGAGATGGGCGAGAAGGTCATCATCAACATCAAGACCCACGCCGACGGCCATCGCCCGCCCGATCAGGTTGTGCCGGCGATGCTGTGATTTTGGCGGGCTGCTCGCCAGTTGTACTTCTATCTGCTCAATATACTCTGCCTATGTGAGCGCATAACTCGATCTAATTGAACAAAAATCGGAATTGAGATGAGAATAAAGAGTGGAACTATGTTCTCTCTATTCAATAAAGGCTCATATCTCATCGGAAGGCTCTGAGACTCGCTGCCGTTAACATTTTCTTAATGTCTCGACATCCTCGCCGATACTGCCGGAATCCGATTGTCCGTCCGACAGCTCGAACTGAACGCTAGCGCACAGATCTGGGCAAAAATGTGGCGGATTCGCGGCTAAGTTGGTTCAAAACCCGCACGCCCGGTGCTAGTGTTTCAACTGGCAGGACAACGTTCGGCCGTGTGGGGGCAAGTCGCAAAACGTGCGGTGCCGTGGTCGGACGGATCCAGGGTTGGATCGCTTAGCTCCTGTTGGGTGTGTTTGTTGCGGCATGTGCCGCTGTGAGTTCTAGGAGGTCCACGTGGCCGCAGAGTTTCAATCGCCAGACCCTCTGGCCCAAGCTGCCAACGTGGTGCAGCAGATGTCCGGTCTGTCGGCGGAGGAGTGGCTGATGGCCGCCTTCGCCGTCGGTGTGCTGGTCTACTTCTTGATGGGTAAGTCCCGCGGGATCGATCGACGCGGCACGCGCCGCTGATCCGAACCGCGACGTCACGGGACCGACGTCCCTAGCCTTCGATGCCCCCGCAGACACCGCACGACGCCTGCCTTTTGGTGGCGATCGTGCGGTGTTCGCCCCATAGGGCGTCGTGAATGTGCAGCCGGCCGATCAGCGGCTGGCCGGCCCCGGTGATCAGCTTGATCGCCTCCCCCGCCATCATCGACCCGATCACCCCGGCGAGCGCGCCCATGATGCCCGCCTCGGCACAGCTTGGGGCAAGGCCGGCCGCCGGCGCCTCCGAGAACAGGCACGCATAGCAGGGGCCGCCCCGCGCAGGGTAGTAGACGCTCACCTGCCCCTCCCACTGGCTGAGGGAGCCCGAGACCAGCGGCACGCCGGCCGCCACTGCAGCCTCGTTCACCGCATGCCGGGTCTCGAAACTGTCGGAGCCGTCGAGCACCACGTCCTGATCGGCGATCAATGCGGCGGCGTTGCCGCGGTCCAGGCGCCCCCGATGGGTCTCCAGCCGGACATGGGGGTTGATCGAGGCGACCCGGTGCGCCGCGCTCTCGACCTTTGGCGCGCCGAGATCCCCGGTTCCGTGGATCACCTGGCGCTGCAGGTTGGAGAGATCGACGTTGTCGTCATCGACGATCCGCAGCGTCCCGACCCCCGCCGCCGCCAGATAGAGCAGCGCGGGAGAGCCCAGGCCCCCCGCGCCCACCACCGCAACCTTGGCGGCCCGCAGACGCTGCTGGCCGGGCCCGCCGATCTCGCGCAGCACGATGTGGCGGGCGTAACGGGCGAGCTCCTCGGACGACAGCGTCACGCCGAGAGCTCCTTCTGCAGATAGTGGCGGGACGTGCCGTTGGGGTAGGGCAGCACCGCATATTCGTCATAGCCGGCCTTCAGGTAGAACTCCCGCGCCTGCCAGCTGTATGTGTCGACGGCCGCCCGGTCGGCCCCGCGGCTTCGCGCCTCCTCCTCCAGCGCCGAGAGCAGGCCGCGGCCCATGCCCCGACCGCGCCAGCCGGGGTCGATCCAGACGCCGCGGATCTCCACCAATCCCATGTTCAGGATACCGCGCCCGGCGGCGATGATCTCGTTGTCCGGCCCGCGATGGGCGATGCTGAAGGTCCGCCGGTTCCAATTGGTGGCGCGGCGGTTCTCCGCGCGGAGGCGGGCCACCATCTCCTCATGCAGATCGTCATCCTCCTCGATCAGCACAAAGCCGCGCGGTCGGGGCGCCTCGGCTGCGCGATCCTCCTCCAACCCCTCGGCCCGGCGCCGCAGGTTGCGCACGAAGAGCGCGTAGACGCCGATCGGCAGGGCGGCGATCGCCAGCCAGCTTAAGGAACTGAGCGAGCTGCCGATCGTGGCAAAGAACGTGGCCCGCCCCGGCCCGATCAGGGCGAGGAGGATCAGCCCGCCAAAGGCGCCGAGGCCGAGCAGCCGCGCCGTCCGCCAGTCGCCGGTGAAGAGGCGCCCAAGCCCCGTGGCCACCAACGTGAAGATGACGATGGTGAAAAGGGACATATCCCCCCGCTCTCAAAGCCCATCGAAGAGCGCGGTGGAGAGATACCGCTCGGCAAAGCTCGGCAGGATCACCACGATGCGCTTGCCCGCCATCTCCGGCCGCTCGGCGATCTCGTGCGCTGCGGCGACTGCGGCGCCGGAGGAGATGCCGCCCGGGATCCCCTCGATCCGCGCCACCTTGCGGGCCGTCTCGAAGGCGGTCTCGTTACTGATGGTCAGCACCTCGTCGATCACCTCGCGGTTGAGGATGCCGGGGACGAAGCCCGCACCGATCCCCTGGATCTTGTGCGGGCCCGGCGCGCCGCCCGACAGGACCGGGCTGTCCTCCGGCTCCACCGCGACGACGCGGATGTCGGGCTTGCGCTCTTTCAACACCTGGCCGACGCCGGTGATGGTCCCGCCGGTGCCGACGCCGGAGATGAAGACGTCGAGCTCGCCGCCGGTGTCGCCCCAGATCTCCTCCGCCGTGGTCTTCACGTGGATGGCCGGGTTGGCCGGGTTCTCGAACTGCTGGGGGATGACGGCGCCGGGGATCTTGGCCGCGACCTCCTCGGCCCGGGCGACGGCGCCCTTCATGCCGAGAGGCGCTTCGGTGAGCTCGAGCTCCGCGCCGAGCAGCGCCAGCATCTTGCGCCGCTCCATCGACATCGATTCCGGCATGCAAAGCACCAGGCGATAGCCCTTGGCCGCGGCCGCGAAGGCCAGCGCGATGCCGGTATTGCCCGAGGTCGGCTCGACGATGGTCGAGTCCTTGGTCAGGCGACCGTCGGCCTCCAACGCCTCGATCATGCTGACGCCGATGCGGTCCTTCACCGAGGCGATCGGGTTGAAGAACTCGAGCTTGGCGCAGATCTCGGCCGCCAGACCGGTGGCCTCCGCATAGCGGGCCAGACGCACGATGGGCGTGCCGCCGATGGTCTGGGTGATGTCGTCGTAGATCCGGCCATGGGGTCGGGCGAAGGGGGTGGCCGACATGATTTCGCTCCTCTTGCGATCCATGCCTGCATCTAGGCGTTCGGGTCCCCCGGCGGCAAGGTCGGAGCGTCGCGGCCGCGCTTAGATGGTGAAGTCGACGGAGGCGTCGTCGGCCCGCGGGACGCGCTTCATCTCCGCCTCCCGGCAGAGATCCTCCATGGTGATCGCATCCAGGCGGGCGAGGATGTCGCGCTGCACCTCCTCCCAGATCGGCGCGATGATCTCCGAGCCCAAGGGGGCGGAGGAGGGCGGCGCGTCTCCCTCCCCATCCATAGCGCCGACAATGCGGACAACATCGCCGAGGCTGACGCGGCGCCGTTCCCGCGCCAGCGTGTAGCCGCCCCGCGGGCCGCGCACGCCCTTCAGGACCCCAGCGCGGACGAGCTGCTGCAGCACCTGTTCGAGATAGCGGCGCGGGATGCCCTGGCGCTCCGTGATGTCGCGGGCCTGCACCGGGTTCGGCCGAGCGTTGTAGGCCACGTCCAACACCGCCTCGAGCGCCAGCGTGGTCTTGCGCGAGAGGCGGATCATGCCGTGCTGCCCCGGCTCACGCCGGTGGAGCCGAAACCGGAGGTGCCGCGCTGGGTCTCGCCCAGCCCCTCGACGACGTGCCAGACGACCTGGGCGACGGCGGCGACGACGAGTTGCGCCACCCGGTCGCCGTGAGCGATGGTCACCGCCTCCTGCCCCAGGTTGATCATTGGCAGCAGGATCTCTCCGCGATAATCGCTGTCGATGGTGCCGGGAGAGTTGATCAGCGTCAGTCCCTGGCGGAGGGCGAGGCCGGAGCGTGGGCGCACTTGCCCCTCCATCCCCGGCGGCAGGGCGATGGCGAGGCCCGTGGGGACCAGATGCCGCTCCATCGACGCCAGGGTGAGGCCATCCGCGCGTATCTCGAAGGGCAGGTTGGCGGCGAGATCCAGCCCCGCCGCCCCGATGCTGCGATAATCGGGTAGGGGCAGATCGGGATCGGCGCCGGGCATCCGGGCGATCGCCACATCGAGCGGCAGGGGACGGAGGTCGAGGTCAGTCATCGCGCAGCGCCTCCGCCACGCATTGGGCGAGACGCCGGGCCACCTCGGTCTTCTTCATGCGGTCCCAGCTGTCGGCACCATCCTCGGTGATCAGGGTGACCGCATTCTCCTCCCCGCCCATGACGCCCTGCTCGGCGCTGACATCGTTGGCGACGATCCAGTCGCAGCCCTTGCGGGCGCGCTTGGCGGTGGCATTGGCGACGACCTTCTCGGTCTCGGCGGCGAAGCCGATGACGAGGCCGGGGCGCCCCTCCTCCCGATGGCTGATGATGGCGAGGATGTCGGGGTTCTCGGCGAGCGTCAGATCGGGGGGGATGCCGCTGCCGTCCTTCTTGATCTTTTTGTTGGTGGTGCGGGCGATGCGCCAGTCGGCGACGGCGGCGCAGAAGATCGCCACGTCGGCGGGCAGGGCATCCTCCACCGCGTCCATCATGTCGCGCGCCGTCTCGACCTCGATCACCTCAACGGCCTTCGGGCGCGGTGCCGTGGCGGGACCGGTGACGAAGACAACGTCGGCCCCCAGATCGACCAATGCCTCGGCGATCGCCGTGCCCTGGGCGCCGGAGGAGCGGTTGGCGATATAGCGCACCGGATCTATCGGCTCATGGGTCGGGCCGGAGGTCACCAGCACCCGCCGCCCGGCGAGCGGCCCGCGGCGCAGCAGCCCGGCGATCGCCGCCAGGATCTCCTCCGGCTCGGCCATGCGCCCGGGGCCGTACTCGCCGCAGGCCATGTCGCCCTCGTTCGGCCCGACGATGCTGACCCCGTCGGCCTGCAACGTCGCGAGGTTGCGCTGGGTCGCCGGGTGCTGCCACATCCGGACGTTCATCGCCGGCGCGGCCAGCACCGACTTGTCGGTGGCCATCAATACGGTGGAGGCCAGATCGTTCGCCTGACCGCCGGCCATCTTGGCCATCAGGTCGGCCGTCGCCGGCGCGACCACCACCAGATCGGCGAGGCGGGAGAGCTGGATATGCCCCATCTCCGCCTCGTCGGTGAGATCGAAGAGGTGGCGATAGACCTTGCGCTCGGCCAGCGCTGCGACGGAGAGGGGGGTGACGAACTCCTCCGCCGCCTTGGTCAGCACCGGCGTGACCTCGCCGCCGGCCTTGCGGATCAGGCGGATCAGCTCGAGGCACTTGTAGGCCGCGATGCCGCCCCCGATCAGCAGGAGGACATGTCTTCCGCTCAGCATCACGGTCCTCAAAGACGCTCGGCTCAATGGAGTTGCGCCAGATTACCGTTTTTTCGGTGTTATTTACAAGGACTTCGGAGTGTGGGCGTCAATCGCCGCTGCGGAAGGCGGCGCAGGGATCCTCGCGCTCGGCCGCCGCAGTGACGCGCCAATCGTCGAATGGAGGCGTGTCTTCCGGCGGGATTTCGAGGTGGGCCCGGGCGAAGACGGCGAGGTCGGGCGCCGCTTGGGCCAGCGCAGCCGGCACGCCCCAGTCGGTCCGCGCATGGCCGTTGCCGGTGATGAGCACCACCGGGCCGCCGGTCGCCTCAAGCGCCGTCAACACCGCCTGGGCAAAGCGGGCGTCGCGGTAGCGCTGGGCGGCGACGAGCCCGCCGAGCATCTCCGGCGGCATGGCGTTGCAATGGGCGTCGTCCTGCAAGGTTTCCCGCGCCGCCTGCTCCTCCGCCGCCAGGGGCTGGTCGAGGCCGAAGCGGGCGGCGTCCGCGCCGAATACGTGGGCGGCCCCCTCGGAAAAAGCGCGGCGCACATCCTCTCGCGGGGCACCGGCACCCCAGATGCGGGCCTGTGGCGCGGCCTCGAAAATCGGGGCGTAGTCCTCGAACGGCGGCCAGCCGCCCTCCTGCCAGGCGAGCGCCGCCGCCATCTCGGCCCGCCCGGCGCCCCGGCGATGCAGCGCGTCCGCCTCGGCCGACAGGGCCGCAGGGATCATCTCGAAGACCAAGGCAGCCGGCTGCAGCGCGGCCACCGCCTCTGCCTGCAAGCGGTGATGCTCCGGGTTGTCATGAACCTCGCCCAGGATCACCACGTCGGCGTCCTGCATGGCGTTGGCTACGACGGCAGAGGCAGGCGCGCACGCGAAGAGGAGAAGAACCAACCAGCGCATGGCAGGCGAGCCTAACGCACAATGCCGCGGGTACGAATGGCCCTTCGACCGTGCGCAGTGTCGCAGCGCCGGCAATCAGAACTGCAGGTCGATATAGGCACCGACGATGTTGTCGAAAGAATCGATCCCGGGATCTTCGATGTTATTGCCTTCGTAGCCAAAGACCGCAGTAACTCCCGGGGCGAGTGCATACGAGACCCAGGCCGCGTAGGTCTGGTTGCCTGTGCCGGTCGAGAGTTCTCGCGTCGTGCCACCGGCTACGGTCCAGGGGCCGAACTCGTACTGCAGGCCGCCGGTGATGATCGCATCCTCACCGTCGGAGCCGTTGTCGTCGTAATGGACGGCGAGCCCGAGCTCGCCCGGCCCGACATCGGCGACGTAGAACTCACCCCCGATGGTCCAAGTCGAGAACGGATCGCCCTCAACCGTCACGTAGCCGCCGCCGATGCGCATCGCAACCGGCCCGAACTCTCCCCGGTAGCTAGCACCGACAGAGATAATGTCGTCGGGGCCGGCGGCCTCCGTCACCCGGCCAGCGTCGCCTCCGCCGTCGGTGCCATCGATGCCGTAGCTGACCGCTGCCTGGAAACCGCGGATCCGCGGCGTCGTGTAGCGAACCGAAATGTCATCGCCTTCGGTTGATGGCTCGAAATCCGAAATGTCCGAGTTGAAGTAGCCGATGATTTTCTCGGGCGGGCCGAACCAACCTTCGCGATGCTTGTCGGCCGCCGTGTCGTCGCCGCCGATCAAAACCTCGCCGAAGTCCGAGCGAAGACGGACCCAGTTCTCGTCGATCTGATCCGTAGCCGTAAAGCCCTCAAGCTCCACCCGACCTTCGATCTGAAGGCCGTTGTCGAGCTGCCCCTTCGCCTTGAAGAAGAATTCTCCATCGCGCAGGAACTCAGGGCCGGATTCGCCACCATTCGCCCCGTCGTTGTAGAGGGCGCCAAAGGCGATCTTGCCCCCAAGCGATGCTTCAAGCTGGTTGGCTGCAACAGAACCTGCGCTGATGAAAACTGCGCAGGCTACTGAGGTGGCGGTCAACAGCGCCGTTCGCTCGCGTCCCATAGTGTACCTCGCTTCGCACACACATCTGTGGGCGCTTCGTCCATGCGAAGACGCTAGGGAGCGAGTATGACAGTCCTATCTCAGGCACACGACGAAATGGTGAGCGGCTGGTGTGATCACCCGCCGCTCATACCACTGGGCGGAATTGTGATAGCTACGCGCAGACCAGCGCGACGGCCGCCGCGTTGTTGCTTCCCTCCAAGCGCCGGCGGAGCTTCTTCAGAGCCTGTGCCTCGAGCTGGCGCACACGCTCTTTCGAGAGGCCAAGCTCGTTGCCCAGGCTTTCGAGGGTGCGGACATCGTCGCGCATCTTGCGCTCGACCACGATCATCCGCTCCCGCTCGGTCAATGCCTGCATGGCGTCGGCGAGCCAGACCCGGACGCGGCCGATGTCCATGTCGTGGGAGACCGTCTCCTCCGCCTGGGGCGCGTCGTCCTCAAGCGCCTCGACCCATTCGCGGCCTTCATCGCCGGCCTGCTGGGCGTTCAGCGAGAAATCGGAGCCGGCCAGACGCGCCTCCATCATCTCCACATCGCGGAGCGGCACGCCAACTTCGTCGGCAATCATCTTGCGGAGGGCGTGGCCATCGATATGCGTGCCAGGCTCCAACTCACGCTCGAGCTTGGCGCGCACGCGCCGCATGTTGAAGAAGAGCGCCTTTTGGGAAGAGGTCGAGCCGGTGCGCACCATCGACCAGTTGCGCATCACATAGTCCTGGATCGACGCCTTGATCCACCAGACTGCGTAGGTCGAGAAGCGCACGCCGCGATCGGGATCGAACTTCGAGGCGGCCTTCATGAGACCGACGCCAGCCTCCTGAATCAGATCCGACATCGGCGCACCGTAACGGCGATATTTGGCTGCCATCGAGACGGCGAGGCGCATATAGGCATTGACGAGGCGGTGGAGCGCGGCCTCGTCCCCGTCATTGCGCCAACGGCGGGCGAGATCGAGTTCCGTCTCCGCGTCGAGCATCTCCGCGACCATGGCGCGGTTGGCGACGCTCCGGCTCCCAGCTTCGTCGAAGGCCATCATCCTCTCCTTGTCGTCAAGGTGGTCTTCTTATTGTTTTCGTCAGGTGATACGGCCCGACTGCGAAATCGGATCACGGGCCTAAGGTGGCGATACGTAAACAATCCGTTCTGCCTACGTTGACATTGGTTCTCGGCGGTGCACGGTCCGGGAAATCGGCTCTGGCCGAGCGCCTGGCGGAGGGCAGCGGCCTGCGCCCGCTCTACGTCGCCACGGCCGAGGCCGGGGACGGTGAGATGGCCGCCCGCATTGCCCTTCACCGGGCCCGGCGAGGAGAGCGTTGGCAGACGGTGGAGGCGCCCTTGGACCTGGCGAAGGCCCTCAACGAGGTGGATCGGGGTCAGGTCGTGCTGATCGATTGCCTGACGCTCTGGCTCTCCAACCTCATGCATGCCGGCGATCCGGTGGAGCCGGCCGTCGATGATCTGCTGGCGGCGGCGGCGGAGCCGTCGCGCCCGGTCGTCTGCGTGTCCAACGAGGTGGGCCTCGGCATCGTGCCGGAGAACGCCCTCGCCCGCCGCTTTCGCGATGCCCAAGGGGCGCTGAACCAGCGGGTGGCGGCGGCGGCGGGGCTGGTGGTGTTCGTCGCCGCCGGTCTGCCGCTGGTGCTGAAGGGCACGCTGCCGGGGGATCCGGCATGACCCGCTGGCATTTCGTCCGCCACGGGCCCACCCATGCCCGGGGGGCGATCGGCTGGACCGATCTGCCGGCGGATCTCTCCGACACCGCTGCGGTCGGGCGCCTGGCCGCCTCCTTGCCGGCGGACGGCGTCGTCGTCTCCTCCGACCTCAGCAGGGCTGTCAGCACTGCCGATGCGATCACCGGCCCCCGGCAACGCCTGGCCCATGATGCGCAATTGCGCGAGATCCACTTCGGCGCGTGGGAGGGGCTGAGCTTTGACGAGATCGGCACCCAGGACGGCGATCTGCTGGAGCGCTACTGGCGCACGCCCGGTCCGGTGGCGCCGCCCGGCGGAGAGAGCTGGGATGCGCTCACCGCCCGGGTCGCGGCGGTCGTCGATGCGCTGAACGGACAGCACGAGGACGTCATCGCCGTCGCCCATTTCGGCGTGATCCTCGCCGCCCTCGGCCGGGCCGCCGGGCTCGACCCAACCAGCGTCATGCGCTTTCAGGTGGAGCCTTTGTCGCTCACCCGCCTGACCTGGCTCGGGGCACGGCAGGGCTGGCGGGTGGAGGCGGTGAACCGGCTGCCCTGAGGCGCAGCGGCCTTTCGGCAAGAGCGGTGCGCAGGTCCTGCGTCGGTGCACGGATATTTTCACCAGCAAGAAAGCCATAGGCCCTTTCTTGCTGGACCAAATATCCCCGCCGGAGGCATCGGAGCTGCAGCGGGCGCCATCCATCCCGCCTAGGTCCGAAACGGATCCTCGGGATAGAGGACGCCGCTCAGAAACAGGCCGTCCGGAGGTGCGACCGGGCCGCAGGCGGCGCGGTCCCGGGCGGCGAGCGCCTCGGCCACGCGGTCGGGCGGCCAGGCTCCGGCGCCCACCCGCTCCAACGTGCCGACCAGGCTCCGCACCTGGTTGTGCAGGAAGGAGCGGGCGCGGGCCCGAACCTCCACGATCTCCCCGTCGCGCCGCACGCAGAGGGCATCGAGGGTCTTGACCGGCGACGCCGCCTGGCACTGGCTCGAGCGAAAAGTCGTGAAGTCGTGCCGGCCGACGAGATGCCCCGCCGCCGCCTCCATCGCTGCCACATCGAGCGGGCGGCGAAGGTGCCAGACCTGTCCCCGGTCAAGCGCCGGCGGGGCGCGGCGGTTGAGGATGCGGTAGAGGTAGCGCCGTTCGATCGCTGAGAACCTTGCATGCCAGTCCGCCGCCACCGGCGCGGCCGCCCGGACCGCCACTGGGGCGCGGCGGAGGTGATGGTTCAGAGCCTCGACCAGCCGAAACGGGTCCCACGCCCGGCTGAGATCGACATGGGCCACCTGGCCGAGGGCGTGCACCCCGGCATCGGTGCGCCCTGCGCCGGCGATCCGACCGACCTCGGGTTCTAGCCGCGCCAGGGCCGCCTCGATCGTCGCCTGGACCGAGGGTTGGTCGGCCTGGGCCTGCCAGCCCGCGAAGGGGCCGCCGTCATACTCGATGAGGAGGGCAAAGCGCGGCATCGTCCCGCCCTACTGCCGGCCCGTCCCCTTGCCAATCCCCAAGCCGGCGCCGGCGGGCCATTCCGCTCCACGGCCGCCTTCGCTATATCGGGGCGTCGGGATCGGAGTGCGCATCTTGCTGGGACGACTGGCCGACGGGATCACCCGGGCGCTCGAGGATGCGCGGGCCGAGGCCGACAGCCTGCTTTTCGAGCCGGTTGTGCGGCTCGGCGTCACCGGCCTGTCGCGGGCCGGCAAGACGATCTTCATCACCTCCCTCGTCGCCAATCTGCTCGACCGGGGGCGGATGCCGCAGCTGCGCGCCGTGCGAGACGGCCGGCTAACCGCCGCCTTCCTGCAGCCCCAGCCCGATTTCGCGGTGCCGCGCTTCGACTATGAGACCCATCGCGCGGCGCTCTCGGGGCCGGAGCCGCAATGGCCCGCCTCCACCCGGCAGGTGAGCCAGCTTCGCCTCTCCCTCCGCGTGCGGCCGGCGGGTTGGCTGACGGGCCTGGCGGGGGAGCGCACGGTGCATATCGACATCGTCGACTATCCCGGGGAGTGGCTGTTGGATCTGCCGCTCCTGTCGCTCGACTACGCCGCCTGGTCGGAGCGGATGCTGAGCGCTGCCCGCACGCCCGGGCGCGCGGCACTTGCGGCGGACTGGCTGGCGGGGCTCGGCGACCTCGATGCAGCCGCGCCGTTCGAGGAGGAGACGGCGCAGTCGGTCGCGTCCGCCTATCGCGACTATCTCGAAGCGCTTCGCCAGGCGGGCTTTTCCGGCGCCTCGCCCGGCCGCTTCCTGATGCCGGGGGACCTCGCCGGCTCTCCCGCCATCACCTTCGCACCGCTCGATCCCCCGGGGCGGAGCCGGCGCGGCTCGCTCTATGCCCAGTTCGAGCGGCGGTTCGAGGCCTATAAGCGTTCCGTCATCCGGCCGTTCTTTCGCGACCATTTCGCCCGGATCGACCGCCAGATCGTGCTGGTCGACGCCCTCGGCGCGCTGCATGCCGGGCCCCAGGCGGTGGCCGATCTGCGGGAGGTGCTGGTGGAGATCCTCGGCGCCTTCCGCCCGGGGCCGAACAGCTGGCTGTCGACGATTCTCGGCAAGCGCGTCGAACGCATCCTGTTCGCCGCCACCAAGGCCGACCACATCCACCACGGCCAGCACTCAGCCCTCACCGCCGTGATGGCGGCTCTAGTGGCCGATGCGCGCCGGCGGGCCGACTTCCGGGGTGCCGCGACCGAGGCAATGGCCATCGCCTCGGTCCGCGCGACGGTGGAGGCGGAGTTGCGGCGTGAGGGACAGGCGCTCGACGTAGTGCGGGGGCGGCTTCTGGAGAGCGGGGAGGAGGCGGCGATGCATCCCGGCGACCTGCCGAAGGATCCCGGATCCCTGGTCGCTGCGGCCGAGGCGGGGGCCGAGCGCTGGCTCGACGGCGACTATTCGGTGATGCGCTTCGCGCCCCCGGTGCTCTCGCTGCAGCCCGGCGACGGGCCGCCCCATATCCGGCTCGACCGAGCGGCCGAATTCCTGATCGGGGATCGGCTGGCATGAGCATCACGTCCGTCCGCCCCGCCATGTCCGCCGATGCCGCCCCCGCCGCGGCGATCCTGCGCGCCTGGATCGAGGAGACCGACTGGCTTCCCGACATCCATCCGCCGGACAGCGCCGAGCCCTTCATCGCTGCGAAAATTGCCCAGGGCGGCGTGCTGGTCGCCGAAGCAGCGGGCAGCGTCGCCGGTTTCCTAGCGCGAGAAGGGGCGGAGATCAGCTGCCTCTACGTCGCTGGCCGGGCGCGGGATGGCGGCCTCGGCGCCCTGCTTCTCGACGCGGCGAAGGCGGCCCGGCCGGGTGGCCTGTGGCTCTGGACCTTCGTGGCGAATGCAGGCGCCCGGCGCTTCTACGATCGCCACGGCTTTCGCGACATCGGCGGCACGTCGGGCGAGAATGAGGAGGGGTTGCCAGACCGCCGCCTGCACTGGCCCGGCGCCTCCGCCGGCCGGGAGGACTGAGCGCCATGGCCGAGCCCAAGGGCCGCCGCGGCCCCGTCTTGATCCGGGCGGGCGATCTGGCGCCGGAGGTGGAGACCCCGGCGACCGCGCCCCCGGTGCCCGACGACGATCCGGGCATCGCGCCCGAGGGCCGCGCCATGGTCCAGGCCACCCGCCTCGCCGCCCGCCGGCCGAGCCTGATCGGCCGCCTGTTCTGGGGCGCGCTGGTGGCCCTCCTGTCGCTCGCCATCGGCCTCGCGGTGGTGGACTTCGTCACCGGCCTGTTGGAGCGCAACCTCTGGCTCGGCCGGGCGGCGCTGCTCTTGGCCGGGGTGCTGGTCCTGGCGCTGGTGCTCGCAGCGCTCCGGGAGATTGCGGCGCTCGCCCGCTTTGCCACCATCGACGGCCTGCGCGCCCGGGCCGACCACGCCCAGGCCGACGGCGATCTCAAGGCCGCGCGCGCCCTGCTCGATCGGCTCGAGGCGCTTTACGGCAGCCGGCCGGAGCTTGCCTGGGGCTGGCGGGTGATGGCGGAGCGCAAGGATGACGTGCTGGATGCCGACGCCCTCCTCGCCCTGACGGAGCGGGAGATCCTCGGCCCCCTCGACACCCTGGCCCAGGGCGAGATCCAGCTTGCCGCCCGCCAGGTCGCCACCGCCACGGCGTTGGTGCCGCTCGCCCTGGTCGATGTCACCGTTGCCTTGGCCGCCAATGTCCGGATGATCCGCCGGGTGGCGGAGGTCTATGGCGGCCGGGCCGGGGTGGTCGGCGCCTGGCGCCTGTTGCGAACTGTGGCCACCCATCTGATCGCCACCGGTGCCGTGGCCGTGGGCGACGACATGCTGGGCTCCGTCGCCGGCGGCGGCGTGCTGTCGCGGTTTTCCCGCCGGTTCGGTGAGGGGGTGGTGAACGGCGCCCTGACCGCCCGGGTCGGGCTCGCGGCGATGGAGGTCTGCCGGCCTATGGCCTTTCAGTACGTCGCGCGCCCCTCCGTCGCCGGGTTGCTGCGCGATGCCCTATCGGGGGTATTTCGGCGGGGATCGGCGGAGGCGGAGGATCCCCCGAAATGAAACATGCCCGCCTGGGCGGGCATGACTGTCGGTGTCTTGGCGGTGTCGGGCCGCAGCCCCGGGCTCAGTAGTGGAAGAAGAAGCCCTTGCGGAAGCCGCCGTGGTTGATGCGCCGCCCGCGGAAGCCCCGGCTGCGGAACCCACCCCGGCGAAAGCCCCGCCGGAAGCCACCGCGGCTGCGGAAGCCGCCCCGGCGGAAGCCGCGGCTGCGGAACCCACGATGGCGGAAGCCCCGGCTGCCCGGCGAGAACAGGATCCGGCCCTCGGTGGCGGAGAACACGATCGGTCCGCCGCCCTCTCCGTCGTCGGTCAGGCGGCGCCCGAAGGAGATGCCGCTCGGCGCCCGGCTGCGGCGAATGTCGATGGGCTCGCGATCGGCCAGATGCGTGCGCCGCTCTTCGACGAACACGTCGCCCTGGATCGCGCCGTTCAGAAACTGTGCCGCACCGCGGCTGAATGTGTCGGTCTGTGCCCCAGCCGTGCCTGCGCTGACTGAGAGGAGCGTACCGACGGCCAGCGTCGCAAGAACTTGCTTGAACATCTTTCTTCTCCTCAACGTCCGTGGGCTTTGCTGCGGGTTCGCTGCATCTCCGCCCTGATACCGTGATAGGTGGGCCCGGGGCGGATGGGACCCAAACACGACGCACTCATTTCGCCGTGAGCATTGTTACGCGATGGTGGGCCGATACCTGCAATGAGGCAAATCAAAACTCACGCTGAGCGGCCCTGGACTGGGCGGCGGACTGCCCATATACAGCCCTTATGTTCGTGATCGGTGGCCGAATAATACGAATTACTGGCCCGGCCCTCTAAGACGAGGCGCCGGGATCCTGCGGCTGCGTGCCGAGCGCCGCACCTGACCGACAGACATCCGAACCTTTGCGACGGAGCCATCCGATGGCCACCGATACATCCGAAGAGACGACGCTGCCCGATTATCGCGACACGCTCTTCCTGCCCGAGACCGACTTTCCCATGCGCGCCGGCTTGCCGAAGCGGGAGCCCGACTGGCTCGCCCGGTGGGAGGAGATGCGCCTCTACCACCGCCTCCGCGCGGGCGCCGAGGGGCGGGAGCCCTTCACGCTGCACGACGGGCCGCCCTACGCCAACGGCAACCTCCATATCGGGCATGCGCTCAATAAGATCCTGAAGGACTTCGTGGTGCGCTCGGCCCAGATGCGCGGCTACGACAGCCGCTACATCCCGGGTTGGGACTGCCACGGTCTGCCCATCGAGTGGAAGATCGAGGAGCAGTACCGCGCCAAGGGCAAATCCAAGGACGACGTGCCCGTGGTCGAGCTCCGCAAGGAATGCCGCCGCTTCGCCGAGGGCTGGGTGGACGTGCAGCGCGACGAGTTCAAGCGCCTCGGCGTCACCGGCGATTGGGACGCGCCCTACCTCACCATGGCCTTTGATGCCGAGGCGACCATCGCCGAAGAGTTCATGACCTTCGTCATGAACGGCACGCTCTACCAGGGCTCCAAGCCCGTGATGTGGTCGCCCATCGAGAAGACGGCGCTCGCCGAGGCGGAGGTCGAGTACCACGACAAGCAAAGCCCCCAGGTCTGGGTCCGCTTCAAGATCGCGGGTGGCGCCCCGGCCGATATGCAGGGCGCGAAGGTCATCATCTGGACCACGACGCCCTGGACCATCCCGCAAAACCGCGCCGTCTGTTTCGGCCCGGGGATCACCTATGGCCTCTACGAGGTCACCGGCCGGCCGGTTGAGTGCTGGGCCCGGATCGGGGAGCTTTGCATCATCGCCGATGCACTGGCGGACGATGTCTTCACCCAGGCGCGGCTCGATTCCTCCATGTACCGCCGCCTGCGCGACGTGACGGTGGAGGAGCTGGCGGCGCTCACCCTCGCCCATCCCCTGCGCGGGGCCGACGGTGCGGAGGGCGAATGGGATTTCGACGTGCCGATGTTCCCGGGCGACCACGTCACCGACGACGCCGGTACGGGCTTCGTCCACACCGCACCCTCCCACGGCGCCGATGACTACGAGATCGGGCTGAAGCACCGCCTGCCGATGACCCACAATGTGGGCGAGGCGGGCGAGTTCCGCGCCGACCTGCCGTTCTTCGGTGGCCTGCACATCCTCGACCGCAAGGGGAAGGAGGGGAAGGCGAACGCCGCCGTGATCGACAAGCTGGTCGAGGTGGGCGCGCTGCTCGCCCGCGGTCGGCTCACCCACTCCTACCCCCATTCCTGGCGCTCCAAGGCGCCGCTGATCTTCCGCAACACGCCGCAGTGGTTCGTGGAGATCGACAAGCCGCTCGAGGACGGGATGGGGGAGTACGGCGGCTCAATCCGCGAACGCGCGCTTCGCTCCATCGACGAGCTGGTGGCGTGGTACCCCCGCTCCGGCCGCAACCGGCTGCATTCGATGATGACGGCGCGGCCCGACTGGGTGCTGTCGCGCCAACGGGCCTGGGGCGTGCCGCTCACCTGCTTCGTGCATCGCGAGACCCGTGAGGTGCTGCGCGACCCCGCCGTGAACGCCCGCATCGTCGCGGCCTTCCGGGAGGAGGGCGCGGACGCCTGGTTCGCCGACGGCGCCGCCGCGCGCTTCCTCGGCAACGATTACGATGCGGAGGACTGGGAGAAGGTCGACGACATCCTCGACGTCTGGTTTGACTCCGGTTCAACCCACGCCTTCGCGCTGCGTGATCGCGGCGGACCCTGGCCGGCCGATGTGTATCTGGAGGGCACCGACCAGCACCGCGGCTGGTTCCATTCCTCGCTCTTGCAGGCCTGTGGCACCCGGGGGCGGGCGCCCTACAAGGCGGTCGTAACCCACGGCTTCACGCTGAACGAGCGCGGCGAGAAGATGTCGAAATCCCTCGGCAACGCCATCGGGCCCGAGGATGTGGTCAAGCAGTACGGCGCCGATATCCTGCGCCTTTGGGTCGCCCAGTCCGACTATTCCTCCGACCAGCGCATCGGGCCGGAGATCTTGAAGGGCACCGCCGACAGCTACCGGCGGCTGCGCAACACGCTGCGCTTCATGCTCGGCAATCTCGCGGGCTTCACCGAGGCTGAGCGGGTGGCGCCGGAAGAGATGCCGGAGCTCGAGCGCTGGGTGCTGCATCGCCTCGCCGAGCTCGATCGGGAGGTGCGGGAGGGCTATGCAAAGCACGCCTTCCAGCAGGTCTTCCAAAACCTCTTCCAGTTCGCGACCGGCGACCTCTCCGCCTTCTACTTCGACATCCGCAAGGACGCGCTCTACTGCGATCCGGCCGACAGTCTGCGCCGCCGCTCGGCGCGGACGGTGCTGGATCTGCTGTTCCACCGTCTGACGACCTGGCTCGCCCCGATCCTGGTCTTCACCATGGAGGAGGTCTGGCTCGACCGCTTCCCGGGCGCCGACAGCTCCGTCCACCTGCAGGACTTCCCGGAGACGCCGGATTGGCGCGACCCGGAGCTTGCGGCGCGCTGGGCCACGCTCCGTAAGGTCCGCCGGGTGGTGACCGGGGCGCTGGAGATCGAGCGCCGGGAAAAGCGCATCGGCGCCAGCCTCGAGGCCGCGCCGATCGTCTATATCGAGGAGGCCGAGACCCGCGCCTTGGTCGCCGCCACGGACTTCGCCGAGATCTGCATCACCAGCGGCCTCGACGTCAGCCCTGACCCGGCCCCGGCCGACGCCTTCCGCCTGGACGACACAGCCGGCATCGCCGTCATCCCAAAGATGGCAAGCGGCAAGAAGTGCCAACGGTGCTGGCGCTACTTCGAGGACGTCGGCAGCTACGCTCATCCCGGCACCTGCGCCCGCTGCAATGCGGCCCTCGGCTGACAGCGGCCCAAGTCAACGCTGAAAGGAGCGGCGGCGGGTCAAGGCGCGTCAGCGCGGCTTCGCCTTGACCCGCCGCCGCTCCGACCAACCATCGCAATGGCCTTTGCGGGGCAAACCTGCCCCTCAAAGGCCTCTCAGCGATCTTCCCACCCGAGGGGCCGCGCCAAGCGGCCCCGAGACAACGTCGCGGCCGGGCCTCGCCCGGCCACCGCTAAGCCATCCGCGCCCGATTGAGATGCCGCTCCAACCGCCGCAGCAGCAACGACAGCCCGATCGTCATCACAAGATAGATGAACGTCACCACGTTATAGGCCTCGAAGTAGCGGAAGGAGCCGGAGGCATAGACCTTCCCCATCTGCGCAATGTCAGCGACGCCCAACACGGAGACGAGGGAGCTGTCCTTGATCATCGCGATGAAGAAATTGCCGAGCGGCGGCAGCATCGTGCGCACCGCCTGGGGCAGCACGATCAGGCGAAAGCGCTGCCCGGCGGAAAAGCCGAGCGCCTTCGCCGCCTCGACCTGGCCGCGGTCGATCGCCTCGATCCCGGCGCGAAAGACCTCCGCCACATAGGCCGAATAGCCGATGGTGAGCGCAATGATCGCCCGCCAGATCAGCGGCACGTCCCGGGTGAGAAGCGGCTCGAACCCCAGGGGCTCGATCAGCCAGTTCCAGGCCGCCACCAGCCCCGGCGTCGCGACGAACGCGATGTAGAACAGCAGCACCAAGATCGGGATGCCCCGCACGATCTCGATATAGAAACGCGCCACCTGCCGGGCGATCAGCGAGGGTGAGAGCACCGCGACAGCCAGCACCAGCCCCAACAGGCAGGCGAGGGCGAAGGCCACCAGGGTGACGAACACCGTGATGCCGACGCCCCGGGCGACGATCGCGAAGACTTGGGAGTAGAGGTCGTCGGCGACGATGCGCCAGGTAAGGATCGCGCCGATCAGGGCCGCCGCGACCAGCCACCACGGGAAATCGCCGGTGCCCGCCGCAGCGCGCGGCCGGCGGGCAGCTTCGGGACTAGCTTCCAAGCTCGTATTCGAGGAACCACTTGACGTTGAGCGCCTCGATCGTGCCATCGGCCTTCATCTCTTCGATCACTGCGTTGAACGGCGCGACGAGGTCGGAGCCTTTGGGAAAGATCATCCCGAAATCCTCCGTCCCCAGCGGATCGCCGGTCAGCTTGAAGGTGTCGGGGTTGGCCCGGACATAGCCCTCGCCCGCCGTGCCGTCGGTCAGCACCAGATCGACGTCCCCGGTGCGGAGCGCCTGAACGCTTGCCCCGAAGGTCTCGAAAAGCTTGATCCGCGGGTTGGCTTCATCGCCGTCGAGCATGTCGTAGACCGCGACGTAGAACGGCGTGGTGCCCGGCTGGGCGCCGACCAGGGCCCCCTCCATCCCGGCGAACTCCTCGGCGTTGGTGAAGCGATCCTCGTCGGCGCGCACCAGCATGAACATCTGGGAGCGCATGTAGGCGTCGGAGAAATCGACGACCTCGGCCCGGTCCTCGCGAATAGTGATGCCGGTGATGCCGACGTCGTACTGCGCCTCGCTCACCGCCGGGATCATGGCATCCCAGCTCGTGTTCTCGATCACCAGGTTGAAGTTCAGCCGCTCCGCCGCGTCGCGGAGAAAGTCGTACTCCCAGCCGATCGCCTCCCCGGTCTCGGGATCGACGAATTGCAGCGGCGGATAGGCGTTCTCCGTCACTACGACGACGTCGCGCCCGCCAAGGTCGGGCAGATCGGCCGCGCTGGCGGCGGGGGCGCCAAGGGCCAGCGCGCCGGCGCATAGGATGGCGAGGGATCTCATGTCGGCTCCTCCTTCTCTGATCGCGGCTCAGAAATTGTCTTTCCGGGTGCGGACCTCGGCGAAGACGTCGGCTGCCGATGCGCCGGCCATGCCGACGGCGGCTTGCAGCGCCGGCTCGCCGGCCCGGACGAAGGGGTTGGTGGCGAGCTCTTCGGCGAGCGTCGAGGGCACGGTGTAGCGCCCGGCGGAGCGTGCCTCCGCCACCGCCTTGGCGCGGGCCTGCAGGGCGTCGTTGCCAGGTTCCACCGTCAGGGCGAAGCGCACATTGGCCTCGGTGTATTCGTGGCCGGAGCAGACGACCGTGTCGGCCGGCAGGTCGATGAGCTTGGCCAGGCTCTCCCACATCTGCGGCTTCGTGCCCTCGAACACCCGGCCGCAGCCCATGGCCATCAGGCTGTCGCCGGTGAAAACCACGCCCGCCTCGGCGAAATGGTAGGCGATATGGCCGACGGAGTGGCCCGAGACGTCGATCACCCGACCCTCGCTCGCGCCGATGGCGACGCTGTCACCCTCCCGCACCTCGCGGTTGAGGGGGGGCAGGCGATGGGCGTCGGCCGCCGCGCCGATCACCGTGGTGCCGTGGGCCGCGCGCAACGCCTCGACGCCGAGGATATGATCGTCGTGGTGATGGGTGATGAGGATCAGGTCGAGGCTCCAACCCCGCTCTGCCAACGCCACCTCGATCGGTGCGGCCTCGGGCGCATCGACCAGCGCCACCGTCCCCGTCTCCTCATCGCGGGCGAGGAAGGCGTAGTTGTCGCTCAGGCACGCCACGGTGACGAGGTCGAGGCCCATCTTTGCTGCTCCTTCCGTGGTCCGGTGGGATCGGCTAGCGTTGGCGAAACCCTAGTCCGGCGGGATCGGCGCGCGCAATGCACTTGGACGTCGTGGACCTCAGGCGCTTCTACTATGGCACCCGGCTCGGCCGGGTGGCGCAGCGCAATTTGCAGGCGGTGCTGCGCGGCCTCTGGCCTGACGTGCGCGGCGGCGATCTGGTGGGCTTCGGCTTTGCCGCGCCGCTCTTGCAACCCTTCGTCGGAGAGGCCGATCGGGTGCTGAGCATGATGCCCGCACCGCAAGGCGTGATGCCCTGGCCGGCGGCGGCCGAGAACCTCTCCGCCCTGATCGAGGAAACGCGCTGGCCCCTCGCCCCCGGCTCCGTCGCCCATCTGGTGGTGGCCCACGGCTTCGAGACCTGCGAGCGCCAGGGCGCGCTCCTGGAGGAGATCTGGCGGATCCTCGCGCCCAACGGCAAGGTCGTCTTCATCGTGCCCAACCGCAGCGGCCTTTGGGCCCGGCGGGACGCGACGCCCTTCGGCTTCGGCCGGCCCTACACCGTCAGCCAGCTCGAGGCCCAGCTTCGCCGCCACCGTTTCATCCCCGAACGCCACGCCGCGGTGCTCTACACCCCGCCGTCGCACCGCCGCTTCTGGCTGCGCACCAGCCGGGTGTGGGAGGAGCTCGGCCGCCGCCTCGACGCGCAACGCCTGGCTGGGGCGCTGCTGGTCGAGGCGACCAAGCAGGTCTATCTGATGGCCCAAAGCGGCACCAAGGCCGAGGCGCGCGATCCATTGAAGATCTTCGGCGAATTGCCCACCCCAGCGGCGGGTCGCGCCGCCGCCCGCACGGGGTCGGTCGCGGCCCGGATCGGGGGCGATGCGGGGCCTGCGAGAGAATCCACTGCGAAAAGCGTCGCAGGCGGAGGCTCACCACGTCGAGATCCATATTTTTCAACGGGTTAGATGCTCTCCGATCCCCACTCGACATATATTGCAACGCACCAGACCCTCTGCTATCACCCGCCCGACATTGCGCAGGGCTCATGGCCGGCAATGTCGTCGCAACGACGGCCGGCATCCCGCCGGCAGCCGTATCAGGTGGGGGTCCCGTGCCAGCGTCATCCATGTTCGTCTCTGGGATCGCGGGACGCTATGCGGCGGCGATGTTCGAGATCGCTGAGGAAGACAAGGCCGTGGAGCGGATCGAGGGTGATCTCGACCGCCTGCAGGCCGCCATCGACGAAAGCGACGACCTGCGCGACGTGCTGACCTCTCCGGTCTATCGGCGGGAGGATCAGGCCAATGCCATGGCGGCGGTGGCCAAGGCGCTGGAGCTCGGCTCTGAAGTCACGAACGTGATCGCGCTGATGGCCTCGCGCCGGCGGCTTTTCGTGCTGCCGCAGATGATTACCGGATTTCGCCAACTGGTGGCGGAGATGCGGGGCGAGGTGACGGCCGAAGTGACGGCCGCCCATGCCCTGAGCGATGAGCAGCGCACGGCCCTGGCCGCGGCGCTGAAGGAAAAACTGGGCCAGGACGTCACGCTCGACGTCTCGGTCGACGAAAGCCTGATCGGCGGCCTGGTGGTGCGCGTCGGATCGCAGCTGATCGACAGCTCGATCCGGGCCCGCCTGGGCGGCCTGCAGACGATGATGAGAGGGGTTGGGTGACATGACCATCCAGGCGTCCGAGATCTCGGCAATCCTGAAGGAGCAGATCCGTAACTTCGGCCAGGCGGCGGAAGTGGCCGAGGTCGGCCGGGTGCTGAGCGTCGGCGACGGCATCGCGCGGGTCTACGGCCTCGACAACGTCCAGGCGGGCGAGATGGTGGAGTTCCCGGGCGCCGTC
This sequence comes from Pseudomonadota bacterium, assembly GCA_039180875.1. GTDB lineage: Bacteria > Pseudomonadota > Alphaproteobacteria > Rhodobacterales > Rhodobacteraceae > JBCDCY01. The sequence continues at coordinate 615,346 of JBCDCY010000001.1, forward strand.
CGGGGCATGGCGCTGAACCTCGAGACCGACAATGTCGGCGTGGTGATCTTCGGCTCCGACCGCGACATCAAGGAAGGCGACACGGTCAAGCGCACCAACGCCATCGTGGACGTGCCGGCGGGCCGCGGCTTGCTCGGTCGGGTGGTCGACGCCCTCGGCGATCCGATCGACGGCAAGGGCGAGGTGAAGGCCGACGAGCGCCGGGTCGCTGACGTGAAGGCGCCGGGCATCATCCCCCGCCGCTCGGTGCATGAGCCGATGGCCACGGGCCTGAAGGCGATCGACGCCCTTATCCCAATCGGCCGTGGCCAGCGCGAGCTGATCATCGGCGACCGCCAGACGGGCAAGACCGCCGTGGCGCTCGACGCCATGCTGAACCAGAAGGTCTACAACGACGCCGCCGGCGATGATGAGGGCAAGAAGCTCTACTGCATCTACTGCGCCGTCGGCCAGAAGCGCTCCACCGTCGCCCAGCTGGTGAAGAAGTTGGAGGAAACGGGCGCGATCGACTATTCGATCGTCGTCGCCGCGACCGCGTCGGAGCCTGCGCCGATGCAGTTCCTCGCGCCCTACGCCGCCTGCGCCATGGCGGAGTATTTTCGCGATAACGGTGCCCATGCGCTGATCATCTACGACGATCTGTCGAAGCAGGCGGTGGCTTACCGCCAGATGTCGCTGCTGCTGCGCCGTCCACCGGGCCGCGAGGCCTATCCGGGCGATGTCTTCTACCTCCATTCCCGCCTGTTGGAGCGGGCGGCGAAGCTGAACGAGGATCACAAGTCCGGCTCGCTCACCGCCCTGCCGATCATCGAAACCCAGGCGGGCGACGTTTCCGCCTACATCCCGACCAACGTGATCTCGATCACCGACGGCCAGATCTTCCTGGAGACGGAGCTGTTCTATCAGGGCATCCGTCCGGCGGTGAATGTCGGCCTGTCGGTCAGTCGCGTCGGCTCCTCGGCCCAGACCAAGGCGATGAAGTCGGTGGCGGGCTCGATCAAGCTGGAGCTTGCCCAATATCGGGAGATGGCGGCCTTCGCCCAGTTCGGTTCCGACCTCGATGCGGCCACCCAGCGTCTGCTCAATCGTGGCGCGCGCCTGACCGAGGTGCTGAAGCAGCCGCAATACTCCCCGCTCACCAATGCCGAGCAGGTGGTGGTGATCTTCGCGGGCACCCAGGGCTTCCTCGACACGCTGCCGGTCGGCGACGTGACGCGGTTCGAACAGGGCCTGCTCAGCCATATCCGCGGCAAGCATGCGGACCTGCTCGACGACATCCGCGATAACGACCGCAAGGTCGAGGACGAGCTCGCCGACAAGATCAAGTCGGCGATCGCCGAGTTCGCCGACAACTTCGCCTGATCCCCGGAACGTTTAGGGGAACGCGCGCATGCCGAGCCTCAAGGACCTGAAGATCCGGATTGAGTCGGTTAAATCGACCCGGAAGATCACCAAGGCCATGCAGATGGTCGCGGCCGCCAAGCTGCGCCGGGCGCAGGAGGCGGCGGAGGCCGCGCGCCCCTATGCCGAGCGCATGAAGTCCGTGGTCGCACGCCTTGGCCAATCGGTGAAGGACAGCCCGACCGCGCCGCGCTTGCTCCGCGGCACCGGATCGGACGAGACCCATCTGCTGCTCGTCGCCACGGCCGAACGCGGCCTTTGCGGCGGCTTCAACTCCTCCATCGCCCGGCTGGCGCGGGCCCATGCCGAACGCCTGGTGGCCGAGGGCAAGACGGTCAAGATCATCACCGTCGGCAAGAAGGGGCGCGAGCAGCTGCGCCGCGACTGGAGTAAGAGCTTCGTCGACCATGTCGATCTGACGGAGGTGAAGCGCGTCGGCTACGAACATGCGGCCGAGATCGCGCGGGACCTGATCGCCCGCTTCGACGCAGGCGAATTCGACGTGGCGACGCTCTACTTCAACCGCTTCAAGTCGGTGATTAGCCAGATCCCGACAGCGGAGCAGGTGATCCCCGCCAAGATCGACGAGGACGCGCCGGCGGAGAGCGACGACAAGGCGATCTACGGCTATGAGCCCGAGGAGGAGGAGCTGCTGGCGGAGCTTCTGCCCCGCGCCGCCGCCACCCAGATCTTCACGGCCTTGTTGGAGAACGCTGCCTCGGAACAGGGCGCGCGCATGTCGGCGATGGACAACGCCACGCGCAACGCGGGCGAGATGATCGACCGCCTGACGGTGGAGTACAACCGCTCCCGCCAGGCGGCGATCACCAAAGAGCTGATCGAGATCATTTCGGGCGCCGAGGCGCTCTAGGAAAGGAACCGGACCATGGCCGACAAGGTAGGTAAGATCCAACAGGTCATCGGCGCCGTCGTCGACGTGCAGTTCGATGAGCATCTGCCGGAGATCCTGAACGCGCTGGAGACCGAGAACCAGGGCAACCGCCTGGTGCTCGAGGTCGCCCAGCATCTCGGCGAATCCACCGTGCGCTGCATCGCCATGGACAGCTCCGAAGGTCTGGTGCGGGGCCAGGAGGTCACCGACACCGGCCGACCGATCACCGTGCCGGTGGGCGACGCGACGCTCGGCCGGATCATGAACGTGGTCGGTGATCCGGTGGACGAGAAGGGCCCGGTCGAGGCCGAGGAGCAGCGCGCCATCCACCAAGAGGCGCCGACCTTCGAGGCGCAGTCGACGGAGTCCGAGGTTCTCGTCACCGGCATCAAGGTCATCGACCTGCTCGCGCCCTACGCCAAGGGCGGCAAGATCGGCCTCTTCGGCGGCGCCGGCGTGGGCAAGACGGTGTTGATCCAGGAATTGATCAACAACATCGCCAAGGTGCACTCCGGCTTTTCCGTCTTCGCGGGCGTGGGCGAGCGGACGCGGGAGGGCAACGACCTCTACCACGAGTTCATCGAATCCGGCGTGATCAACGCCGACGATCTGACGAAGTCCAAGGTGGCATTGGTCTACGGCCAGATGAACGAGCCCCCGGGCGCGCGCGCCCGCGTCGGCCTGACCGGCCTGACGCTCGCTGAGCAGTTCCGCGACCAGTCGGGCACGGACGTGCTGTTCTTCGTCGACAATATCTTCCGCTTCACCCAGGCAGGCTCGGAAGTGTCGGCGCTGCTCGGCCGGATCCCCTCCGCCGTGGGCTACCAGCCGACGCTCGCCACCGATATGGGCCAGTTGCAGGAGCGGATCACCTCGACCAAGCAGGGCTCCATCACCTCGGTGCAGGCGATCTACGTGCCGGCCGATGACCTGACCGACCCGGCACCGGCGACATCCTTCGCCCACCTCGACGCGACGACCGTGCTCTCCCGCGCGATCTCAGAGCTTGGGATCTACCCGGCGGTGGATCCGCTCGACTCGACCTCCCGCCTGCTCGATCCGGCGGTGCTGGGGGACGAGCACTACAACACCGCGCGCGAGGTGCAGGGGATCCTGCAGCGCTACAAGTCGCTGCAAGACATCATCGCCATCCTCGGCATGGACGAGCTCTCCGAGGAGGATAAGCTGACCGTGGCCCGGGCCCGGAAGATCCAGCGCTTCCTGTCGCAGCCCTTCGACGTGGCCGAGGTCTTCACCGGCTCGCCCGGTGTGCAGGTGCCGATCGAGAAGACCATCGACAGCTTCAAGCGCGTCTGCGCCGGCGAGTTCGACCACCTGCCCGAGGCCGCCTTCTACATGGTTGGCGACATTGACGAGGTGGTGGCGAAGGCCGAGCGGCTGGCGGCCGAGGCGGCCTGATGGCGGCGATGCAGTTCGATCTGGTCTCGCCGGAGAAAAGCCTGGTCTCGGCCGAGGTCGAGGCGGTGTCGTTGCCCGGGCTCGAGGGCGACATGACGGCGATGGCCAACCATGCGCCGACATTGACCGCCTTGCGCCCCGGGGTGCTCAGCATCCGGGGCTCGGTCGAGACGGCGGACTATGTCGTCACCGGCGGCTTCGCCGAGATCTCCCCCAGCGGCACCTCCGTTCTGGCGGAGCGGGCGATGCCGAAGGGGGAAGCCACGCGCCAGGACCTCGACAGCTTGGCGGAAGAGGCCAAAGCCGCCTTGGAAGCCGCGCCGGAGGAGCGCCGTGCCGCCGCCGCCCAGCGGGTGAACGACATCCAACGGCTGATCGCGCAACTCGGCCTATAAGGCGCTTTTCGCCCAAACGGGATCAGCCGTCTGCACGGAAAGTGCAGCGACTTGCCTTCCTCGGACCTCGACCTGACGGCTTGGGTCAGATCGAGATTTGCCCTGCCTCGGCCATTTCCCATTCTGTAAAGGATTTGCCATAACCCGCCTGGGTGTGGGTGGCGCTGCAATTTCGGCAGCGCCTCAGGTGCGTGGGTAGGTGCGGGGATGGCGGTTCTGACGACGGGCGCCGTGGGTGTCGAAACCGGCACGGCGATGCTGTTCGACCATATCGAAAGCGACGGCAAGATGTGGGCCGCGACCGGCGACCGGGTCCTGGTGCGCACCATCAAGCTGCACGAGCCGTTCTCCGCCCCGCCGGTCGTGCATGTGGCCCAGAACATCATCGACGCGGCGTCCGAGACCAATCTGCGGATGATGCTGACAGTGGAGGCGGTGACAGAGCAGAGCTTCGACGTGCAGGTCGCCACCTGGGCGGACACGCGGATCGGGCGGCTCGGCATCTCCTGGCTGGCTATCGGGCCGGTGCGCGATCCGGAGGAGTACTGGGACGTCTGAGGGCTGCGCCCGAAGAGTCCAACGTCTCCGGCGGGGATATTTCCGCCAGCAAGAAGCCTGGGGGTCAGGCGCCCTCGAAGGTGCAGAGGGTGTGGACGTCGACGCCGAGCTTGGTGAGCTTCTCCCGGCCGCCGAGGGCGGGGAGCTCGACGACGAAGGCGGTGCCGACGATCTCTCCGCCCATGCGCTCCACCAGCTTGATGCCGGCCTCTGCCGTGCCGCCGGTGGCCAGCAGATCGTCGACCAGCAGCACCTGATCGCCGGCCTCGATGGCGTCGTCGTGCATCTCCATCGTCGCGCTGGCGTATTCCAGCACATAGTCCTCTTCGATCGTCGTGCTCGGCAGCTTGCCCTTCTTCCGCACCGGCACGAAGCCGACGGAGAGCTGGTGCGCCACGGCGCCGCCCAGGATGAAGCCGCGGGCCTCCAACCCCACCACGCGGTCGATCTCCATCCCCGCGAAAGGATGCAGCAGCAGGTCGATCGACATGCGAAAGCCGCGGGGATCGTTGAACAGCGTGGTGACGTCCCGGAACAGGATCCCCTCGTGCGGGAAGTCCGGAATCGTGCGGATATAGTCCTCGACCTTCAGCCGCTGCATCGCACCCGTCCCCGCTGTTCGCGGCACCACTGTCGTGCGGTTCTGGCGGGGGTGCAAGCGTGCGGGCGCCCCGGTCGATGCCGAGGCGCCCGAGGTCGTCAGATCCGCTTGCGGACGTCTTTGTAGAGACGGTAGAGCGCCGATGGCAGGTACATCAGATGCGGTCTGTTCCAGTCGCGACGGTCCGCCAGCGGAAGCAGCTGACGTGCGGTAAGTAAGGTCATCGCCCTGCCTCCTCTGCTTGGCGTTGTGTTCCGGAAACCCGGCCCGCATCGCTTGCGGGCACAGCGCCCGTTGGCTACGGTCTAGGTTCCTTCTGGAAATGTATATACACCCTCTATACGTTTTGTGCAAGAAGGCGGGGTGGTGCCGGAAAAGAAGAAGAAAAAGAAGCCCAAGGACAGCCAGCTCATCATCCGCATCGACCGGGATGAGCGCGACGCCTTCGTCGAGCGCTGCGATGAGCTTGACACCAGCGCGGCCCGCGAAATCCGCCGTTTTATCCGGTCATTCCTGGCCGAGAACGCGCCGAAGGGCTGAGCGCATCTACGCGGCGGAGACCCGGGCGAGGATCGCCGAGAGCCGCCCGGCCAGGGCCGGATCTCGCTTCTCTGGTGCGGTGAGAAGCGCGTAGTCCAGCGCACGATCGCAGCCGTGGGGGCAGGGCTGCCGCTCGGCGCCCAGCAGGGCGGGCAAGCCGGCGATCAGGTCCCGGGCCTTCTCCGCATTGCCGGTGAGGGTGGCGATGATGGCGGTGATGTCGACCTCGCCGTGCTGCGGGTGCCAGCTGTCGTAGTCGGTCACCATGGCGACGGTGGCATAGCAAAGCTCCGCCTCCCGCGCCAACTTCGCCTCCGGCATGTTGGTCATGCCGATCACGTCGGCGCCCCAGCTTTCGCGGTACATCGTCGACTCGGCGATGGAGGAGAATTGCGGCCCCTCCATCGCCAGGTAAGTGCCGCCGCGATGCACCGTGACGCCGGCCGCCTTTGCCGCTTCCTCCGCCGCGTCGCCGAGGCGTGGGCAGACCGGATGGGCCATCGAGACATGGGCGACCAGCCCCTCGCCGAAGAACGACTTCTCCCGCGCGAAGGTGCGGTCGATAAACTGGTCGACGATGACGAAGTCGCCGGGCGCCATCTCCTCCCGAAAGCTGCCGCAGGCGGAGAGGGAGAAGACGTCCGTCACGCCCGAGCGCTTCAACGCGTCGATGTTGGCGCGGTAATTGATCGAGGTGGGCGACTGCACATGGCCCCGGCTGTGGCGCGGTAGGAAGGCCATTTTGACCCCCCCGAGGCTGCCGAACAGGATCTCGTCGGAGGGTGCGCCCCACGGCGTCTCTACCGCGCGCCACTCGGCCCCCTCGAGGCCGTCGATCTCGTAGATCCCGCTGCCGCCGATCACGCCGATCATCGTGTCCATCGTGCCTCTCCTCACGCCTCGTCCGGCCGCCGCATCGCGAAGACCTCTCGCACAGCCGCGTAGTCGTGATAGCCGAGACGGGCGAGGGGGCGGTAGCGGGTGGGATCGACCATGCCGTCGACGATCGCGTCGTCGTCGATGTGGATGCCGACGACCTCGCCAAAGACCACCGTGCTCTCGCCGCCCGGCAACTCCACGACCTGCCAGAGGGTGCATTCGAGCGCTGCCGGAGCCCCGGCGACCCGAGGGGCGCCGACCACCGTCGAAGGCGCCTTCTCCAGCCCCGCGGCGGCGAATTCGTCGATCCCAGCCGGGGCGTGCTGGGCCGAGCGGTTCATCGCGTCGCGCAATGCCTCCGGCACGATGTTGACCACGAACTCCCCCGTGGCGCGGATGTTGGCCAGCGTGTCCTTGCGCTCCCCCGCGCCGAGCTTCGCGCCGGTGGAGGAGTACATCACCATTGGCGGCGTATAGGCGACGGCGTTGAAGAAGGAGTAGGGGGCGAGGTTGGCGATGCAGGCGTCATCGACGGTGGAGATCCAGCCGATCGGGCGCGGGGCGACGATAGCGCCGAAGGGATTGTGCGGCAGACCATGGGCGTCGATGCCAGGGCGATAGAACATGGCGGGGGGATCTCCGTTTGCCGGCCGGCCCGGCGCATGCTAGCGACGGCCGGGCGGAAGGCCAGGGGAAATCGCCGATGATCGGTCGGTCTGCGGTGCGCGGTTTGCGATGGGGGTGATCTGCCGCCCCCACCCCTCCGTTTTCCAAGCCCGATCCCTCCATGTTCCGACTTCTTCCCGAAAGCGAGGCCGACGCGCCTGAGGTCGAGATGCTCTACGACCTGGTGTTCGCGCCCGGGCGCCTGGCGCTCTCCTCCTACCGCCTGCGCGACGGGGTGGCGCCGATCGCGGCCCTCAACCACATCGCCCGGGACGAGTTCGATGCGGTGGTGGGCGCGATCCGCTACTGGCCGGTGCGCATCGGCGGGGCGGGTCTGCCCGCCCTGCTGCTCGGCCCCGTGGCGGTGCATCCGACCCGGCAGGGGGAGGGGCTGGGCGCCCTGCTGATCGCCGAGACGCTGGAGATGGCGGAAGAGGCAGGCTGGACCCGCGTCCTGCTGATCGGCGACGCGCCCTACTACGGCCGTTTCGGCTTTCGCCGGGATCTGGCCGCGGGCCTGACCTTCCCGCCGCCGACCAATCCGGAGCGGGTGCTGGCCCGGGCGCTGAGCGCCGGCGCGATGGACGATGTTGCCGGCGATGTGCTGCCCTGGACGGCCGGTTGAGGCAAGCGGCCTAGACCGGCGCGCCCTGGGCGTGCAGCCATTCCATCACCGCAGCCCGCACCGATTGGGCGCCGGAGCGGCGGGCCCGGTCGATCACCCGGCGGGCCTCGGCCAGATCGACCGACCGCAGCAGCCGCTTCACCGGCCCGATGGAGGCCGGGCGCATCGACAGGCTGCGGATGCCCATGGCGACGAAGCACAGCGCCTCCACCGGCCGCCCCGCGTCCTCGCCGCAGAACGACACCGGCGTGGCGAGCGCGTCGCAGCGCGCCGCGATCTGCTCGACGAAGGTGAGGAAGCTGACGTTCAGGGTGTCGTAGCGCCGGCGCACCCGCTCGTTCTCCCGATCGGCGGCGAAGAAGAACTGCTTCAGGTCGTTGCCGCCGATCGAGATGAAATCGGCGAGCTTGAAGAACTGATCCGGCGCGAAGGCGAGGCTCGGCGTCTCCAGCATCGCGCCGATCTCCAGCCGCTCGGGCACGGCATGGCCGAGCGCCCGCTCGCGCTCCACCTCCAGCAGCAGACGATTGCGCGCCTCCCGGAACTCGTCGAACTGGGCGATGAAGGGAAACATCACCGACAGCGGCCGTCCCGCCGCCCCCCGCAGCAGCGCCTGCAATTGCATCCGCATCACCCCGGCGCGATCCAGGCCGACCCGGATGGCGCGCCAGCCGAGGGCGGGGTTCGGCTCCTCCGTCCGCCGCATGTAGGGCAGCACCTTGTCGGAGCCGATGTCGAGGGTGCGAAAGACCACCCGATGCCCCTTGGCCGCGTCCATCACCCGGCCGTAAAGCGCCGCCTGCTCCGCCCGCCGGGGCACCCGGCTGCGGATCAGGAACTGCAATTCAGTGCGGTAGAGGCCGACGCCCTCCGCCCCGGAGCTGTCGAAGGACGGCAGATCGGCCATCAGGCCGGCGTTCATGTGCATCGCCACCTGCACGCCGTCGCGGGTCTCGGCCGGCAGATGGCGGAGGCTGGCATAAGCCTCCTTCGCCTGGGCCCGCATCGCCACCTTTTCCCGGCAAGCGTTGGCGACGCTCTCCTCCGGGCGCAGATGGACCATGCCGTCCTCGCCGTCGACGAAGATCGGATCGCCGGTGAGCGCCTCTGCCGTGATGCGCTGGGCCTGCACGATGAGCGGGATGGCGAGGGACCGGGCGACGACGGCGGCGTGCGAGCCGACGGAGCCCTCCTCCAGCACCACGCCGCCAAGCTGGCGGCCGTAGTCCAGCAGCTCCGCCGGTCCGATGCTGCGGGCCACCAGGATCGCCCCCTGGGGCACCGGCTCCCCATCGTTGTTCTGCCGGCCGACCAGAAGGCGGAGCAGGCGGTTCGAGAGATCGTCGAGGTCGTGCAATCGGTCGCGCAGATAGGCGTCGCTCACCCGGGCCATGCGATTGCGGATCGAGCTCTGCTCACGCTCCACCGCCACCTCGGCGGCGAGGCCGCTTTGAACGGAGGTTTCCAGCCGGCGGATCCAGCCCTTGTCGGTGGCGAACATCCGAAAGGTCTCCAACACCTCGCGGTGTTCGCTGGTCGGTACGTCGCGGGTCGAGGCGAGCATCTGATCGACCTCGCGCAGCAAGGCCTCGAGCGCGGCATGCAGCCGGGCCCGCTCCACCTCCGGATCCTCGGCCACCGGGTTGGCGACGACGATCTTCGGTTCGTGCAGCAGCACGGGCCCCTCCGCCACCCCCTCCTGCGCCACGATCGCCTTGATGCTGAGGGGGCGCGTGTGGGGCGCGGCGAGCGCCAGCCCGGGGCCGGTGAAGGCGCCGAGCTCTGCCATCTCGGCCAGCACCATGGCCACGACCTCAAGCCCGTAGACCGCGTCCTCGCTGTAGCGCTCGGGTTGGGTCGCCTGCACGACCAAGACGCCCAGCACCTGGCCGAGGCGCTGGATCGGTACGCCGAGGAAGGCGGAGTAGACCCCCTCTCCGGTCTCGGGCATGTAGCGAAAACCGCGGGTCTTGGGCGCATCGGCGGTGTTGATCGGGATGGCGCGTTCGGCGATCCGGCCGACCAGTCCCTCGCCCACCCGCATCCGGGTCTGGTGCACCGCCTCGGCGTTCAAGCCCTCGGTCGCGCACAGCTCCAGCGTGCGCTCGTCGCGGCGGAGGTAGATTGAGCAGACATCGCTGCCCATCGAGGGCGCGATGATCTCCACCACCCGATCCAGCCGCTCCTGCCCGGCGCCGGCCTGGGCCAGCACCTCCCTGAGGCGGCGGAGCAGGGTGCGGCTGTCGACCGCCCCGTCGCGCTCCGCGCTCGGCGCATGGCTCACGCTCCCGGGCCCTCAGCCGGCTTTTTCAAGCTCGAACGCATCGTGAAGCGCCTGTATCGCCAGCTCCATGTACTTGCGATCGACGAGGACGGAGACCTTGATCTCCGAGGTGGTGATGACCTTGATGTTGACGTTTTCAGCCGCAAGCGCGGTGAACATGCGCGAGGCGACGCCGACATGGCTGCGCATGCCGATGCCGACGACGGAGACCTTGGCGACGTCGGTGTCGGCCACCAGCTCGCGGTAGTTGATCTCGCCGGATTGCTGCGCCGCCTCCACTGCGGCGCGGGCGCGGTCTACGTCCTCCACCGCGCAGGAGAAGGTCATGTCGGTGCGCCCATCCTCCGAGATGTTCTGCACGATCATGTCGACATTCACGCCGGCCTCGGCCAGCGGGCCGAAGATCGCGGCGGCCACCCCCGGTCGGTCGGCGACGGAGACCAGGGTCATCTTCGCCTCATCGCGGGAGAAGGCCACACCGGCGACGATGTTCGATTCCATGATCTCCTCCTCCGCGCAGACCAGGGTGCCGGGCGCATCGTTAAAGCTCGACAGCACCTGAAGCGGCACGTTGTAGCGCATCGCCAGCTCGACGGAGCGGGTTTGCAGCACCTTGGCGCCGAGCGATGCGAGCTCCAGCATCTCCTCATAGGCGATGCGGTGCAACTTGCGCGCCTTGCCGGTGATGCGCGGGTCGGTGGTATAGACCCCGTCGACGTCGGTGTAGATATCGCAGCGCTCCGCCCCCAGGGCGGCGGCAAAGGCGACGGCGGTGGTGTCGGATCCGCCGCGGCCGAGGGTGGTGATCCGGCCCTCGGCGCTGAGGCCCTGAAAGCCGGCGATCACCGCGTGGGTGCCTTGGGCGAAGCGCTCCGCTAGCTTTTCGGTCTCGATCCGCTCGATGCGCGCCGCGCCGTGGGCCGAGCTAGTGCGCACCGGCACCTGCCAGCCCTGCCAGGACCGTGCGTCGATGCCGAGGGATTGCAGCCGAAGCGCCAGGAGGCCCGCCGTCACGTTCTCGCCCGAGGCGACGACGGCGTCGTATTCCCGCGCGTCGTAGAGCACCGAGGTGCCGCGCACCCAGCCGACCAGCTCGTTGGTGCGACCAGCCATGGCCGAGACGATGACGGCGACGTCGTAGCCCGCCTCCACCTCCCGCGCGACGCGGTCGGCGACGTTGGCGATGCGCTCGAGATCGGCGACCGAGGTGCCGCCGAATTTCATCACCAGCCGGGGCATGGCGCCGGGCTCCCCTCTGCCGAACGGGCCCCGCCGTCATATCGGGGGCTCCCGCCCGTCGCAAGCGAGGGGGCGGGCTGGCCGGCAGACCGCGGCCCCGGCCGTCAGCCCGATCGTGCCGACGGCCCGCGCTTCTTCTTGCGGTTCAGCCAGAACGGCGGGATGTCGCCCGCCATGATGGAGCCGTAGGGGTCGATGTAGTCGACGATCTCGGCCAGGCCGTAGCTCTGGATCTGCGCGACCACCGAGGACGCATCCTTGTAGCTCGACGGCAGTTCGGAGGCGTCGATGCCCCCGGCGAAGAAGCGCACGTCGAGCCCCGCCGTCTCGGCCTTGAGCGCCTGCTCCGGCGTCGTGGCCCCCATGCGCCGCTTATGCGCCGTACGGGAGACGTTGCGTCCCGCGCCGTGCGGGCTGAAGCCGAGGCCGTGGGCCGCATCCTTGCCGCGCACCACAAGCACCGGCTCCGCCATGTTGAGCGGGATCATCGTCAGCCCGGTGGCGTCGGCGGCATAGTCGTCCCAAGCCGGGGTCGCGCCCTTGCCGTGGTAGAACAGATCGCCCCGCTTGAAGACGAAGTTGTGTTCGTTCCAGAAGCGGTCGGCGAGGGCGCCGCCAGCCATCTCCACCGCCCGATCATGGATGGCCTCGTGGTTGGCTTTGGTCCAGGCCCGCATCAGCTGCAGCGCCGCCCAATAGGCCTGGCCATCCTCGCTGTCGGCCGGGATCCAGGCGTTCTGGCGCTGGGTCTCGGGCGAGACCGCCTGACGGTGACGCTCTGCCGCCGCCATGCCGGCCTTGTAGACCATCGCCCCCGGCCCGCGAGAGCCGTGGTGGCTGATCAGCATGGTCCGCCCGGTGTTGCGGGAGCGGCCGACGAACAAGAAGTGGTTGCCGTCGCCCTGGGTGCCGAAATGCGCCTCGGCCAGGTTGCGGGTTTTCTCGCCTTTGGTGAACGGGTTCTCGCGCAGCGCCGCGGCGATCTCGGCCGGCGGCGTCCAGCGCCGATCGGCCGACCGGCCGCCGGGGCCGAAATGGGTCACCGCCTGGGCCGCATCCAGCGCCACCTTGGGCTCCAGCGTCCCGAGGTCGGAGAGCATGACGGAGCAGCAGATATCGGCTGAGTGCATGCCCGGGTGAATGGCGTTCCGCGCGGCCACGACCCCGCCCACCGGGATGGTGCCGACCGGGCCGGCGGGGCAGGCATCGGGCATCATCGCGCCCGCCTCGACGGTCGGCACGCGCATCAGCTCGGTCATCGTCTCGCGCACCTTCGCGACGTTCTTTTCCTCGTCGGGGTGCGCGGCGTCGATGTTGGCGTGGAACGGCAGGGCGTTCGCCGCGCGCAGCCCCTGCTGCACCGGCGCCGGCGGGATCTCCGCCGCCAGGACGTCGCGGATCTTGACTAGGCCGTAGCCTTCCGCCCGCATCGCGTTGGCCTGGGCCAGAAGCTCGGGATAGCGCGGGCCGGGGGGATGGCCCCAGTCCCTCAGATGGTTGCCCGTGACGGGCTCGAAGTCGGTCGGCTCAGCCATGGCACTCGACATCACGACGCCCGACGGCCCAGCCGCGCCGACGGATCACTACGAGGGGGAAGGGGCGATGATCGCGGGACGTCCGGCGGACGGCTACCTGCGATCCAGCGGGCGCCCGTCCCAACTGGTCGGAGTGGCGAGATTCGAACTCACGACCCCTGCCTCCCGAAGACAGTGCTCTACCAGGCTGAGCTACACTCCGACGGCGCGGATATAGCCGAGCGACCCGGGCCGCGCAAGCGCGCGGAGCGGCGCTTTTCCCTTGCGAGGCGCACCCCGCAGCAGTAAGCAACGCCCCGCATTGGGGCGTAGCCAAGTGGTAAGGCAGCGGTTTTTGGTACCGTGTATCGTAGGTTCGAATCCTACCGCCCCAGCCAAACATTCCCCCACCTGGTCTCGGACGATGCATCGAAATCAACACTCGCGGCGGACGCACCGGAGAAATAAAAAAAGGCGCCTGGGAACAGGCGCCTTTTTTGTCTTGCCCCACGAGAGCGGCTCAGAGGCTGCTTAGCCACTCGTCCACTTCGCGCTCAGCTTCGTCCCGCGTCTTGCCGTACTTCTCTTGGACGAGACCGACCAGTTGCTCGCGCTCACCATTGGCACGGTCGATTTCGTCGTTGGTCAACTCCCCCCACTTTTCGAGCGCCTTGCCCTTCAGTTGTTTCCAGTTGCCCTTAATTTGATCGAGGTTCATCTCCGGTCTCCAGGCTGGTTTGGATACCGAGTGAACGCGCAAGGAGCGTGGTGCGTTCCGGTGCACCGGCAATTGGCCGAACGCATCGACCTCGGCGAAGTTGTTCGGCGACTTGGCGTGACGCAGGTCGTCAACGGGAGCTTCCCCGGTTTGATGGACGCTCGCTGACGTTGATCGGAAGGTGCCATCATACCGAGGACCTGCGGTTCTCTGGGAGCAGATCGTGGCCCTACATCGAGCCCGCCGCAGAACCGAGGAACTCGCAAAGGCGTTCGAGCCGTGCGCCGCAACATTCCGCCCCGGAGTGAAGCAGGCCCGGCGTGACGCCGATCGGCGCGCCGACATCGTGCATCCAGGTCCCGATGTCGGAGATCACCGTCGCCGTCCAGAGCACGGCGAAGGGCATCTCGCGAAACGCGGCCAGGGCCGCGGCACCGGCGCGCCAGCGCTCACTCCGTCGTATCGCCCTGTCCGATATGGGCCAGGACGCCGACGGCAAGGCCTGGCACCAGCAGGCCATCGGGGTTCGGAAACTCTCCCCAGGTGGTGAGAGCGCCGTTCTCGCGGTCGATCTCGGCACTCTCGAAACGCGGCTGGCCCTCGTGCGGGTAGGCCGCGCCGCTCGGCAGGGTCAGGGTGAGGACGATCTGCTCGAACAATTCCTCGATCGTCTCGCTGCCGGTCGCCTGCATCGCTGCGACCCGGTCCGACCAGGGCACGGCATAGGCGACGAGCACCGGGTCGAGGGTGACGATCTCACCGAGCTCGGTGCCCGCCTCGGCCTCGACGAAGGTGCCGGGCGCCACCAGGGGCCGACCGATCTGGCCGCTGATCGGGGCCTCGATGCGCGTGCGGTCGAGGTCGAGGACGGCATTGGCCAGTTCGGCCTGATAGGCCGCGACCCGGGCCGCGGCGGCGTCGCGCGCCAGTTCGGCCTGGATCTTCGCCACCTCCGTACCGGGCCCGCGGGCCAGAAGCTCCGCCGCCCGCGCGGCGATGTCCTCGGCCAGCCGCAACTCCGCCTCCGCCTCCGCCAATGCGGCACCGGCGCGATCGACGGCGATCTCGAAGCTCTTGGGGTCGATGACGATCAGCACATCGCCGGCCGCCACCGTCTCCCCGCCGGAGAACAGCACCTCGTCCACGATGCCGTCGAGATGGTTCGCGACGATCACCCGCTGCAGCGGTTCGACGCGGCCGTCGAAGCGCAGGACGTCATCGTCCGCCCACCCGCTGATGGCCGTCGCTGCCAGGAGCAGCGGGGCGAGAGCGGAGGACCTGGCGAGCCTAGCCATCCCGACCCTGCTCACCTGCACCTTGCCCGTGGGCCGGGTCGAGCCGTGGGTCCGGATCGCCAACGCCTCCTCTCGCGACAGCACGTGCTCCTCCCCGCAAGGCCCCAGACGGCCGGGCGTGCGCCCGGTCGACAAGCAGTATAGCCCTGGGATCATAAGAGGCGACTGGCGCCGTGTCCGGGCCGCCGCCGACGGGCGGCCCTGTGTGGAGCGTCTGGCGCTGCGGCGTCGATCTGCCTCAGCGTCGGCATCCAGCAACCACAACTCGGGGCAGCCGCGCGGTCGCTTACTCCGCCACCTTCGCCGCGGCGGCCGGGGGAATGGTCACGCCGTGGGTCACCCGCTCAGCCACGGAATTGACCATGGTGTAGGCATAGTCGACGCCCATGCCGTAGGCGCCGGAATGCTCCTTCACGATCTCCATGACCGCGTCGTAGGTGTCGCGCTTGGCCCAGTCGCGCTGCCATTCCAGCAGGACCTGCTGCCAGGTCACGGGCACGACGCCGACCTGGATCATGCGCTGCATCGCATAGTCGTGCGCCGCCTCCGACGTCCCGCCGGAGGCATCGGCGACCATGTAGATCTCGTAGCCGCCCTCGCGCATCGCATCGAGCGCGAAGGAGTTGTTGCAGACCTCGGTCCAGAGGCCGGAGACGATCACCTTCTTCTGGCCGTTCTTGGCCAGCGCGTCGCGCACATGCGGCTCGTCCCAGGAGTTCATCGAGGTGCGCTCGAGCAGCGGATGGTCGGGGAAGACGGCGAGCAATTCGGGGTAGGTGTGGCCAGAGAAGCTCTCGGTCTCGACCGTGGTGATGGTCGTCGGGATGTCGAAGACCTTCGCCGATTTGGCCAGGGCGACGACGTTGTTCTTCAGCATCTGACGGTCCATCGACTGCACGCCGAAGGCCATTTGCGGCTGGTGGTCGATGAAGATCAGCTGGCAGTTGTCGGGCTTAAGGAGTTCGGACTTTCCGTCCATCGCTCGTCTCCTCTCGGTGAGTTCACATGGCGCCGTGCGGCGCAAAAAAACGGTGCGGCGCGCAACCGCAGCACCGAAGCTATCTGGGCCGATCGGACGGATATTCTGCCGGTCCGTGTGTGTTCCAAATTCTTGCGCGCCCGCGGGACGGCCGCCGAGCGGGCGTATCTTCGGTGTCGTGGCGTGCCGCGGGTACGGGGATGGCGAAAGCCCTCAACGGTTGCTCTGGCGCAGATCGGCGGCGCGGGCGTGGCCCTCCATGCCCTCCTCCCGGCTGATCCGGGCGGTGCGGAGGGCGAGCGCATGGGCCGCTTCGCTCGTGCAGCGCTGCCAGGTGACGGTCTTGGTGAACTTCTGCACCGAAAGGCCGCCGGTATGGCGTGCCGCGCCGCTGGTCGGCAGCACGTGGTTGGGGCCGGAGGTCTTGTCGCCGAAGGCCACCGTCGTCTCGGCCCCGAGGAAGAGGGAGCCGTAGGCGGTGAGCCTCGCCAGCCACCAGTCGAGGTCGGCCGCCTGCACGTGCAGATGCTCCGGCGCTATACGGTCGGCGACCTCCGCCGCCTCCTCCGGGCGGTCGCAGAGGATGACCTCGGCCCGCTCCTGCCAGGCGGCCCGGGCCGCGCCGGCATTGGGCTCGGGCAGCAGGTCGATCACGGCGGGCGCGCGGGCCATCACCGCCTCGGCCAGCGCCCGGTCGGTGCTGACCAGCCAGACCGGGCTGTCGGCGCCGTGCTCCGCCTGGCTGACCAGGTCCCAGGCGACGGTTTCGGCCGAGGCCGTGGCGTCGGCGATCACCAGCGAATCCGTCGGCCCCGCGACCATGTCGATGCCGATCGGGCCGAAGAGCATGCGCTTGGCCTCCGCCACATAGGCGTTGCCCGGTCCCACCAGGATGTCGGCCGGCGCCGCGCCGAACAGGCCGTCGGCCATCGCGGCCACCCCCTGGACGCCGCCGACGCTCAGGATCAGATCGGCCCCGGCAAGGTCCATGGCGTAGACTATGGCGTCCGGGATGCCGCGGCCGGGGCGGGGCGGGGAGACCGCAGTGATCCGGCCGACGCCGGCCACCTTGGCCGTGGTGATCGTCATCAACGCGCTGGCGATATGGCTGTAGCGCCCGCCGGGGACGTAGCAGCCGGCGCTCCCCACCGGGATCTGCTTCTGGCCGGCGATGAGGCCCGGCATAACCTCGACCTCCATGTCCTGCAGCGTCGCCTTCTGCGCCTCGGCGAAGCGCCGGATGTTGGCGTGGGCGAAGCGGATGTCGTCCTTGAGCACGTCGGGAACCCGGGCGCAGGCCGCCGCCCGGGCGGCGGGGGAGAGGGCGATCTCTCCGGTCCAACCGTCCAGCGTCTCGGCGTAGCGCCGCACCGCCGCCTCACCGTCACGGGCGATGTCGGCCAGGATCTCGGCGACCGTCGCGCGCAGATCGCTCGCCTCCGCCGCCGGCCGCGGCGCGGCCTGTTTCAGGTAGGTGATCGCCATCGGCCTCGTTCACATCCCTAGGGGGCTACCTCGGTCACCGCCTCGCGGATCAGCGCGGCGATCTGGCTGCAGTCGTCTTCGGAGAAGGTGAGGGGCAGCCGCATGTCGAAAAGCGTTGCCAGCACGGCGTCGGTCCGGGGCAGGGCCTGGGGCATCAGGTATCGCCAGCTTTGGTGGGTGGAGGTGAAGCCCCGGGGCTCGGCCGCGCCGAACCATTTGAGCTCGACCCCACGGTCGGCGGCGGCGCCCAGCACCGCCTCGCAGTCCGTCCCGGAGAGATCGGGCAGGCGGAACTGGATCGAGGAGCCGACGAAACGCTCCGCCGCCGGGCGATTGATCAAGGCGATCCGGTTGTGGCCGGCGAGGCCCTGCTCCACCCGGCGATAGCGGGCGTTCCAGCGGGCGATGTTGGCCTCGAGCTCCGGCAATTGCGGGCGCAGGATCGCGGCGCGGAGGGCGTCCATCCGGGCCGAGCAGTTCGGCATCTCGTAGCGGGCCGCGGCGAAGGCCTCATCCTCCGGCCCGGCGCCGTGGCGGTCGTAGAGCATGTAGCTGCCCGACAGCACCGTCGCCCGGGCCGCTAGATCCGGGTCGTCGGTGGTGAGGAAGCCGCCCTCGCCCGAGTTCAGATGCTTGTAGGTCTGGGTCGAGAAACAGGCAGCCAGGCCGAAATTGCCCGAGCGTGTGCCGTTCCAGGCCGCCCCCATGGTGTGGGCACAATCCTCGATCACCGCCACGCCCGCCCGGTCGCAGATCCGCATCACCCGCTCCATGTCAGGCAGATGCCCGCGCATGTGGGAGAGCAGCAGGATCCGCGCGCCCGACGCCTCGATCTTCCGCGCCAGGTCATCGAGGTCGAGCCGCAGGTCGGCGTCGATCTCCACCAGCACCGCCCGGGCGCCCACTGCGGCGATTGCCCCGGGCACGGGGGCGAGGGTGAAGGCGTTGCTCAGCACCGCATCCCCCGGCCCCACCCCGGCGGCGCGGAGCGCGATCTGCAAGGCCTGACCGCCGGAGGTGAGGGCGAGGCAATATCGGCAATCCTGCCAGGCCCGATACTCCGTCTCGAGCAGCGCGACCTCGCCCACCTCCCCGGGCGCGAGGTTGTAGCGGTGCAGGCGCCCGCTTCGCAGCACCGCGACGGCCGCCTCGACCGCCGCCTCCGACATCGGCTCCTGCTGGGTGAAGGACCCGCTGAACTTCTCCGGCACGCTCGCCTCCTCGCGACGGGATGGGCCGTGATCCTCCAGGTGGAAGACCCGGCTCCATCCCCGAGGAAAGTGTGGATTTCTTCGGGCGATCTTGCCAGGGTTTCCTGTCCGGGCCATCGCGCGGACCCGGCCCTCACCGATCGGGCCGGAGCGCAACGACAACAGCCGGTGCCTCGATGCGCCGGCGAAAAAGACTGCGACGGAGAGGTATATGACGCGCAAGACACTCCTGGCCCTGCTCGCGGGCACGGCAATGACGATCTCGGCCCCGGCCGCCAAGGCGCTCGACGAGATCACCGTGGCCTACTTCCTGGAATGGCCGATGCCCTTCCAGTACGCCAAGGTAAACGGCCTCTATGAGGAGGCGATGGGCGTAGAGGTGAACTGGGTCGCCTTCGACACCGGCACGGCGATGTCGGCGGCCATGGCCTCCGGCGACGTGCACATCGCGGTGAGCCAAGGGGTGCCGCCCTTCGTCGTCGCCACCTCCGCCGGGCAGGATCTGCAGATCCTCGACGTCGCGGTGAGCTATGCCGACAACGACAATTGCGTGGTCGCCTCGGCTTTGGAGATCGACCAGGGCTCGGCCGACGAGCTGGCGGGCAAGAAGGTGGGCGTGCCCATCGGCACGGCGGCGCACTATGGGTTCCTCCGCCAGATGGACCATTTCGGCGTCGACATCGCCTCGCTCGAGATCGTCGATATGGCGCCGCCCGATGGCGCCGCGGCCTTCGCCCAGGGCAACCTGGACTTCGTCTGCGGCTGGGGCGGGGCGCTGCGCCGGATGATGGAGCATGGCAACGTGCTGCTCACCGGGGCGGAGAAGACCGAGCTCGGCATTCTGACCTTCGACGTGACCTCGGCGCCCGCCTCCTTCATCGCCGAGAACGGCGAACTGGTGGCCCAGTTCCTCGAGGTGACGGCCGAGGCCAACGCCCGCTGGAATGCCGGCGGGCCGGAGGCGGAGGCGATGCTTCCCGTCATCGCCCAGGACGCCGGCATGGATGAGGAGGCGACGGCCGAAAGCCTCGCGACCTTCGTCTTCCCCTCCGTCAACGACCAGCTGACCGAGGCTTGGCTCGACGGCGCGGTGCAGGACCACATGAACGGTGTCGCCGCGGTCTTTAAGGAGGCGGGCTCCATCGACCAGATCCGCGAGTCCTACGACGGCGCGGTCAACACCGGGCCGATCTCGAGCCTCAACTGAGATGCCGGACCGGCGGGCCCGCCACGCGCGGGCCTGCCGACGGGCTTGCCGACGGGGCTGCCTCGGCGCCAGGAAGGGGGCGGCATGTCAGGGCTGTTGATCGACAACCTCTCGATGCGGTTCGACCTGCCGAACGGCGATGCCGTGCAGGCGCTGCAAAACGTCTCCCTCGACATCAAGGAAGGCGAGTTGATGAGCGTCCTCGGCCCCTCGGGCTGCGGCAAGACCACGCTCCTCAACATCATCGCCGGCTTCCTCGCCCCGACCGAAGGCACCGTGGCGCTGGGCGGAGAGACCGTAAGGGGCCCCGCCGCCGAGCGCGGCATGGTCTTTCAGCAAGGCGCGCTCTTCGAGTGGATGAGCGTGCGGGAGAATGTGGGCTTCGGCCCCCGGATGAAGGGTATGGCCAGGGCCGAGATGACCGGCATCGTCGACCATCTGCTCGACGTCGTGGGTCTGCGGGACTTCAAGGAAAAGGCGATCTATGAGCTTTCGGGCGGGATGCAGCAGCGCGTGGCGTTGGCCCGCTGCCTGGCCAACGACCCGGATGTCATCCTGATGGACGAACCCCTCGGCGCCCTCGATGCGCTGACGCGGGAGAAGATGCAGGGCCTTGTGCTGAAGCTCTGGAAGGAGACCGGCAAGACCGTGATCCTGATCACCCATTCGGTGGAGGAGGCGCTGCTGCTCGGCGAGCGCCTGATCGTCATGGCGCCGCGCCCGGGCCGCATCCACAAGGAGTACCGCCTGCCGTTCGCCGAGCTCGGCGTCGGCGCCGACCTGCGCGAGGTAAAGCGCCATGCCGAGTTCGGGCCGCGGCGTGAGGAAATCCTCTCCATGATCTGGGACATGGAGGAGGAGATCATGGGCCGGACCGAGAGCGCCGCATGATCATCCTGCTGATCTACGTCACACTCTTCGTCCTCGCCTTTCTCACGGTGCGCGGGGTGGCAAGCCAGCTCGCCAAGGCGCACGATTTCACCTCGCTCAAGACCGTGACCTTTGGCGACGAAAGCGCTGTGACGGCGAACCGCGCGGCCTCCGTCATCTCGGTCCTCGCGCTTTTCTTCATCTGGGGCGCCTTTACCGGCTCGGCCTGGGCGCCGATCCACGCCCCCGGCCCCTTCATCGGCGAGACCGAGTTCAGCTACACCGTGGAGACCGAGGATGGCCGGCGCGACGACGCCACCGTCAGCGTCGTGGTCTTCCCCGTCGATGGAGAGGTCGATGCGCCCGAGGTGGCGCCGGGCGACGGCTTTGCCAAGGACGACGCGGCTGCCGTCGGCGCCTGGCGCTCCGCCCTCATCCGCGTCGACCGCAACGACGAGATCGGCCGGGACGAGGGCGCCCGCATCGTCGCCGTCGACGGCCAGCCGATCGCGCCCGGAGAGACGGTGGCGGTGGCCGACGGCGAGGTCGCGCTGTCCGACAAGGGCACGCCGAACTTCAAGCCGCGGACCGGCTGGCAGATGGAGGCGATCTGGCTGCCGCCCCCGGAAAACGTCGTCTCCCGCATCTTCGAGATCGCCGACGAGGGCTACCGCAACTCCACGCTTTGGGAGCATCTCGGCTATTCGCTCTTCCGGGTCATCGCAGGCTTCGTCTGCGGTGCGTTGGTCGGCATTCCGCTCGGCTATGCCATGGGCCTCTCGTCCTGGTTCCGGGGCTGGTTCGACCCGATCGTTGAGTTCATGCGGCCGGTGCCGCCGCTTGCCCTCATCCCATTGGTCATCATCTGGGCTGGGATCGATGAGGAGGGGAAGGTGATCCTCCTCTTCCTCGCAGCCCTCTGGATCATGACCATCGGCGCCCGCTCCGGCGTGTCGGGCGTGCGGATCTCCAAGGTGCACGCGGCCTATTCCCTCGGCGCCTCGCGCTGGCAGATCCTGCGCCACGTGATCGTGCCGAACTCGCTGCCCGATATCTTCACCGCCGCGCGGGTCGCCATGGGGGTGTGCTGGGGCACGGTGGTGGCGGCGGAGCTGGTGGCCGCGAACCAGGGCGCGGGCATGATGATCATGAACGCCTCCAAGTTCCAGCAGACCGATATCGTGATCATGGGCATCGTGCTGATCGGCGTCATCGGCTACGGCATCGACATCCTGATGCGCATGGCAGAGCGCTGGCTGATCCCGTGGAAGGGCCGGGGGTGAGGCGCCGGCGGGCCGCTGGGCGCGTTTCGCTCGAGCGGATCCGCGATGTGCGTGCCCGAGGGGCGATGGCATGATCTCCCTCGGCCTGCTCGGCGCCGGGCGGATCGGGCAGACCCACGCCACGGCCCTGCTCGGGCGGGAGGACGCGCGGCTCGCCGCCGTCCACGATCCCGATACCAAGGCGGCGGAAAGCGTGGCCCGGCGCACCGGCGCCCGGGTCACGGGGGTCGAGGAGATCCTGGCCGACGCCACCGTAGACGCCGTGCTGATCTGCACGCCCACCGACCTGCACGCTGCCCAGGCAGAGCAGGCGGCGGCCGCCGGCAAGGCGATCTTCTGCGAGAAACCCATCGACCTCGACCTGGCGCGGGCCCGGCTATGTGCCGAGCGGGTGCGCCCGGCCGGCGTGCCCTTCATGCTCGGCTTCCAGCGCCGCTTCGATCCGCATTTCGCCGATCTGCGCGCGCGTCTGCGGGCCGGGGCCATCGGCGATGCGGAATTGGTGCAGATCACCTCCCGCGATCCGGTGCCGCCGCCGCTCGCCTACATCCAGCGCTCCGGCGGGCTCTTCAAGGACATGATGATCCACGATCTCGACATGGCGCGCTTCCTGCTGGGCCAGGAGCTGCAGGTCGTGTCGGCCACCGGCGCCGCGCTGACCGACCCGACCATCGGCGCAGCCGGCGACATCGACACCGCCGTCGTGACGCTGCGCGCTGCGGGTGGGGCGCTGGTGGTCATCAGCAATTCCCGCCGCGCCCTTTACGGCTATGACCAGCGGGTTGAGGTGCACGGCGCCCGCGGCCTGCTGGCGGTGGAGAACGTGCCGACGACCGCCGTGCTCGCCGCCGGGGCGGAGGGCATGACGCGCCAACCCCATCAGCCTTTCTTCATGCAGCGCTATGCAGAGGCCTATCGGGCGGAGATCGACGCCTTCCTCGCCCTGATCCGGGGCGACGATGTCGCGGTGCCGGGCCTCGATGACGGATTGGCCGCGCTGGAGCTCGCCGAGAGCTGCCAAAGCCGGGCGCGTGACCTCCGGGCGAAAACCGGGCAATAAGCCCGGACCGTCGTTCGGGAGGGACCATGGCCTTCGACCGCTCCATCAAGATCGCCCCGTCGATCCTCTCCGCCGACTTCGCCAATTTCGGCGCGGAGTGCGAAGCGGTGGAGGCCGAAGGCGCCGACTGGATCCACGTCGACGTGATGGACGGCCATTACGTGCCCAACCTCACCTTCGGCCCGGCGACGGTGAAGGCGCTGCGCCCCCATGTGAAGACGGTGATGGACGTGCATCTGATGATGGCGCCGGTCGATCCCTTCATCGCGGCCTTCGCCGAGGCCGGCGCCGATTTCATCACCGCTCATGTGGAGGCCGGCCCCCATCTCGACCGCACCTTGCAGGCGATCCGCGGGGCCGGGGCGAAGGTGGGCGTGGCGCTCAACCCCTCCACCCCGCCCGAGGCCATCGCCTACGTGCTCGACCGCATCGACCTGGTCTGCGTGATGACGGTCAATCCGGGCTTCGGCGGCCAGAAGTTCATCGAAAGCGCCGTGCCGAAGATCGTCCGATTGCGCGAGATGATCGGGGAGCGGGAGATCCATATCGAGGTGGATGGCGGCGTCACGGTGGAGACCGCGCCGCGGGTCGCCCGGGCCGGTGCGGACGTGTTGGTCGCGGGCTCCGGCATCTTCAAGGGCGGCTCGGTCACCGATCCCGGGCCCTATGGCGCCAATATGCGGGCGATCCGCGCCGCGGCCGAGGCGGCGCTGGCGGATGCGGGTGGCTGAGCGCGCCGCTGCCGTCGTCTTCGACCTCGACGGCACACTGATCGACAGCGCGCCGGACCTGCACCGCGCCGCCAACGCCATGCTCGGTCAACTCGGTCGTCCAATGCTAGACTTGGCGGAGGTGCGCAGCTTCATCGGCAACGGCATCCCAACCCTCGTCGCGCGCTGCCTGGCAGCGACGGGAGGGCCGGTGGCAGACGCGGACGCGACGGCGATCTTCAATGCCGAATACGCGGCCTCGCCGACCGCCCTGACCCTCCCCTATCCCGGCGTTCTGTCGGCGCTCCAGGCCCTCCGACACGGCGGCCACCCCCTCGGCATCTGCACCAACAAGCCGGGAGAGATGGCGCGGCGGGTGCTGGCCGATCTCGGGCTCGCGCCGTTCTTCGACGCCGTGGTGGGTGGCGGCGATGCCCCGGCATTGAAACCCGATCCAAGCGCCCTTCGCGCGGCCCTCGCCCCGCTCGGCGCCGCCCGCGCGCTCTTCGTCGGCGACAGCGAGGTGGACGCGGCGACGGCGGCGGCAGCCGGCCTGCCCTTCGCCCTTTTCACCGCGGGCTACCGCAAGGAGCCGGTAGCCGCCTTCGACGCCGATCTGGTATTCGACGATTTCTCCGTACTCGTCGCCCATGTGCAGGCCGACGCGCCAGGATCCGCCACATCGGTCACGCCCCCCTAACGCTCCCACCGAAATCGGTCTAAGACGTCGGTGTGCGCTCGCCGGGCCGCATCGCAACAGGTGTCGCAGCGGATGACTGTCTACCTCCATATCGGCTCTCCAAAATGCGGCTCGACCACGATCCAGTCGCTGCTGGCGGCCAATCGCGCGCCTCTGGGCGAGGCCGGCCTGCATCTGCACCCGGACGAGAACTTCGCCCACGAGGTCGGCCACCAGTTCGTGCGCGGCTGGCTGAGCGATGCGCAGCGGCGCGACCGAACCGACGAGATCAGGGCGCTGAGCGACGAAGGGATGGGCGACATCGTGCTGTCGTCGGAGACCTATATGGCGATCGGCGCGAAGCGGGAGACGCTGGACACCTTCCTCTCCCTCTTCGGCCGCCGCGAGATCCGGGTGCTGGCGGTGATGCGCAGCCCGGCGGCGTTGCTCGAATCCACCTGGTTTCAGTGGATGCGCACCTACCGGCGTTTCGACAAGGTGCGCCAGACCGTCGCGCAGGCCGGCTTTTCCTTTCCGCGATATCTGGAGACGGGGTGGTTCGAGCGGATCGACCGCAACTGGCAGACCTGGGCGCATCATCCGCGCATCGCCCGCTTCACGCCGATCCTGATGGACCAGGGCGGGCGGCTCGACTTTGCCCGGATCCTCGACGACTTCCTCGATCGCCGGGCGATGCGCCTGCCGGCCGAGACGGCGGAGAACGAGTCGATGAACGGCGTGACCTTTCGCCTACTGAAGCAGTACCGCCAGGCGCCACTCGAGAGCTATGAGAGCTTCGTCAGTCAGCTCGACAGGCGGATGTCGAGCCTCGGCTATGGCCGCTACCGGCTGTTCATCGACGGGGTGCGTGCCCGGATCCACACCCATTGCCGCGACCTGCCGCTCTTTGCGCCCTTTGCCGACAGCGTCCCCTCTTACCCGAGCGCCGCAGCCTTGCCCGAGGAGACCTTCGAGGAGTTGCTGGAGATCTCGCGAGAGCTGGCCCGCACCTTCGCACCCAAGGCACCGCAGGCGGCCGAAGGGTCGCGCACGGCTTAAAGCGCACGCCGCCCGCGCCGCCGCCTCAGCCTTCCCGCGCCGGGCGCGCCCTCGTTCGGTGCCAGCGCTCCTGCTGCCATTTGAGGCGCGGCACGGCGTGCAGCCGGCCGAGCACGCTGTGGCTCAGAAGATCGGCGTAGGGCTCGGCATGATCCTCGACGATGCGACGGATCTCGCGGGGCGCCGCCGCCCCATCCCGTCCAAGCGCGTCGAGCTGGCGGTAGAGCTCGGCGATATGGGGGAAAAGCTGCGTCGCCTCGCGCAGCTCCTCGAAGGTCTTGGAATGGTGGCGCAGATTGCGGTCGAGGAAGGCCCGGGCGAACTCGTCGATTGCCTTCGGGCAGGGTTCCATATCGGCCCAGGCGCCGATCCGGGCGATGGTCTCGCCGGGATGCTCGATCAGATCGCCGTGGCGCACCACGATGGCCGGCTCGTCGGCCAGCGTCGAGAGCAGGCGCATGTTGTAGCTGTACCAGAGCAGGCAGGTCTCCAGCAGCTCCCGCCCGAAGAAGTGCACGATGTCGCCCTTGCCCTCGTAGAACCGGCGATAGCGCCGGGCCTGGGACTCGGCGCATTCCAGCGGGTTGCGCACCAGGAGGATGATGCGCGGCGAGGCCATCTCGAGCCGGGCGAAAGCCCCCCGCCAGATGCCGTAGGTCTGCATCGCCCGGGGGTCTTTCAGCACGTAGTGCCGGCTGCGCCCCAGCATGAACTCCTGCTCCAGAAAGCGCTGGATCGGCAGGAGGAAGGTATCGCAGATCTCCGCCTGGCGGCCGTCGAAGGAGAAGAAGATGTCGTCCCATTCGGAGTCGAGCGTCCGCATGATCTCTTCGTTCAGGCGCACGAAGGTGGTGTTCTCGAAATAGCCCTTGGGATTGCCGACATCGCTGCCAAAGAGCGGCCCACTGCCGACGGAGAAGCCCAGCTTCTCGCACCCCGCCGTCATCAGCGAGGTGCCGGAGCGGTGAAAGCCCATGATGAAGGTGAAGTGGCGCGCCTCGGTCCGCACCCCCCGCTCCGCCTCGCCCACCATGCACCAGAGGGCGCGGAGGTTGGTGATGAGCGCCGCCACCTGTTCCCGCACGGCCGGGGTGCGGGCGCGGCTGGCGACCGGCAGCCAGTTCTCGTCCACCGCATCGTGCACGTGGAAGATGCGGACGGTGCCGACCATCTCCTCCCGCTCCGGCGGCAGATGGCAGTGCAGAGGATAGTTGTACTCGATCGGCAAGCTCTCGGCCGTGAGGTCGAGCTGGCGAAGGGCGGCGCAAAAGGCGATCTGGTCGATGTGCCAGGCGAAGGAGCCGAGCACCCGCTTGGTTTCGGGGTGCGCGTGCAACGCTTGGGCATGTGCCTCCCAAGCCGTGCTTATGGCGTTCAGATGGAGGCGCGGGATGATGTAGAGCCCGCCGTTCAGATTGCCCTCTAGCGTTGGGGCATCTTCGATGTCGGCCCGCGTCTCGGCGAACTCGGTGTCAGGCAGGACGAGGGCGAGGGCGGCCCGCAGGCGCTCGATCGGCGGGTTGGCGAAGTCGACGACCTTGCCGAGGATGCGGTCCGGGCTCTCCCGCAGGCGCGCCTCGATATTGCGGGCGAAGACCAGATCGGTGTCGCAGCAGACGGCGATGTCGGCGTCTTCGGGGATGTTGCGCAGCTGCGCGACCTTGTTGCAGTAGGTGCCGTCGGCGAAGTAGGGCGTCGGCGCGGTCTGCACCCCGATCTCGGCGAACCATGGGTCGTAGCAGGCGGCGGCCGGTGTCAGGTTGACCAGGATGTTCTCCGGCCGCACCCCCACGGCGCGGAGCGACAGCACCAGGTTGAAGGCCTGCATGGCGAATTTCGGCTTGCCGTCGACGACGCAGGAATAGACGACCCGCACGGGCTTACCCTCAGGTCTCTCCCGCCACACCCCGCCGGCGCGCCAGGCGCGTCAGCATGCGGCGATAGCGGGGAGAGGGGACGGCGAAGGCGGAGCTTACGCCGCGGCTTTCGGCCTGTTCGAGCTCGGCCCGGACCAGTTGCTCCGCCGTCATCTCGGCCGACGGACGGCGGCCCTCGGCCAGGCCGAAACGCACGAAATGCACCAGCGCATCGACGTCGGCGATCCGCACGTCCTCGTACTGGCGAAAGTAGAAGTCGGCGTCGAAGAAGCGGCTCTCGCTCAGGCGTTGGAAGCGCTTCTTGATGGCGTTCTCCGGGGCGGAGCGGGCCCAGTCCTGGGTGGCGAAGACCATGTCCTCGATCGGTGCCTCGGCCGGATCCTCGCGCCGGCCATCACCGTTCGGGGTGAGCGCCCCGTTCCGCCGCGCGCCGAGACCGCGCAGCGCCCGGCCCCACATGCCGGTGCCCACGGGGCGAAGCAGCCAGGCCCCGTCGCCCTCCTGCATCAGGCGGCTGAGATGGCGCCAGGCGACGGATTTCGGCGTCTCGCCTGCCGACGGCGCCCGCCCCTCGGCCAGGCCGAAGCGCACGAAATGCACGAGCGGGTCGAGCCCCGCCTCGGCCACATCCGGGTTCTCCGCCAGATACCACTCGGGATCGAGCAGCCGCTCCTCCACCAGGTAGCCGAAGGTCGCGCGCACCGCAGCCGGGCCGGTGGCCTGGGCCAGCTCGCTCAGCCGCAGCACGGCGGCATCGGCGAAGGTCTCCGCCGCCATGGTGGGCGCGGCGGGGGCGGCGCCGGTGGCGTAGAGCAGCTGGGCATTCAGCGTCTCGTTATGGCGGCGCAGGATGGTGTTGTGCGCCTGCACGCTGGTGGTGACCATGCGCGGCAGGCTGGCCCCCTCGCCGAAGGTGCGCTCCTCTTCCAACCGCTCCTGGCGCCGGCAGTAGAGCCAGTAGCTGCCTACCGTGCGGGTGGCGAAGGGATCGCGGAAGCGGGCCTGCAGATCGGCGCTCGCGCGGTAGCGGCGGCGATCAGCGTCGGGGATCTCCGCGCCGTTCTCGTACTGACCGAGGGCCCAAGTGGCGCTGTAGGCGGCCTGGGTGCGGGCACCGTCCAGGGCCTCGGAGTACCAAAGCGACAGCTCCTCCAGGAGCGGCTTGTTCTCGACCAGCGGCTCCGAGCTCCGGTCGTAGAGGCCGCGGACATAGGGCCCCACTTTGTAGAAGCCGGAGAAGTGGATGAACTGCAGCGGCGCCCCGTCGACGAAGTAAGCGTCACCCTCCCGCGTCAGTGTCCGCTGGAAGGTGTTCCAGCGGGCGAGATTATAGACCGGCTCCCGCAGCACCTTGAGGTCGTCGGTGTAGGAGGGGAGGAGGTCGATCCACTTCTGGTCGGTGAAGAGCCCCTGCTCCGGGTCGATCAGGCAATGCTCCCGGCAGCGGAAGCGCCACCAGGACGCGACCTTGCGCCCCGTCTCGGAGTTCCTGAGCCCGATATAGCCGAGGTTGAAGCTGCCGACTTTCAGCGGATTGCGCTCGAAAAACAGCCAATCCGGGTTCTCGTGCAGCTCCGAGGCATGGGGCGTCAGCACCACCGAATGGTCCTCGAGCGCCGCGCGCATCTCCGCCAGATCGGCGTAGAGCACGCAGTCGGGGTCGAAGAACATCACGGCGTCGCAATCGTCCCGCGCCATCAACTGGCAGGCGACGAAGGGCTTCATCGCCGTGGCAAGCTCCATCACCGTATGGCCAAAGGCCCAGCCGCGCGGGTTGTCGAGATCGGCGGCGAGGTCGTCGAGGGTCAGCACCTCGTCGAACCCCTCATCCTCCAGCCGGAAATCGCCGGGCGGCGCATCGGCGAGCGCAAGGACGAAATGTGCGTCGGGCAGATGCTCCTTCACCGAGGCGGCGAGCAGCTTCGCGCAGGGCACGAAGTTCAGCGCCGCGGTGGTGAAGACGTAGAGCATCAGGTTCTCCAGGGCAGCGTCATATGCGACTGCAGCGCGAAGTGTACGAGGGGATTGATGCCCGTGACCAGAAGCTCGGGATGTTGGCGCAGATAGCCGGCGGTGTCGAACCAGGGATTGGGATCGCGAAGCTCGGCCGCGCCGACCTCGACGTAGTGGCTGACCGCATCGGCGCCGTTGCGCGCCACGTCGGCATAGGCGGCGCGGTAATGCGCCGGGTCGAGCAGGCCGTTCTTGCGCAGGATGGCGATGTCGTCGCCCCGCCCGGCCGATCCCCGCCGCTCCGTCGCCCGGCGGAAGGCGGCGGTGATGATCTCGCGGGCCGTGCTTTCGTCACCCCGCGGGCCGGGACGGCGCGCCTTGGCCTGGTTCTGCGGCAGGGCCCGGCGCACCTGGCCGAGCAGGCGGTTGAAGTCCTTGAAGAACGCATCCTCGACCGGCCGGCCGACATGCTGCGCGACGTAGTGGTAGAGCGGCAGAAAGACCTCCGTCCAACCTTTGAGGGAAGGCAGCGTTACCTCCACCTCGTCCGCCGGGATCGCTGCCAGGGCGGCCGCGATATGGGCGCGGGCCTGGGGATCGAAGTTGCCATCGTTGATCTCGCGCGAGAAGGCGGTCAGTCGGTTGGCCATCTCCACCACCATGGTGGAGTAGAGGTGCAGGCGGTGGCGCGGCAATGCGGCCATCCAGGGCCGTCCCGCCATCGCGGCATAGATCGCCACGTTCTCGAACGCCAACGCGGGATCGGCCGTCAGGCGCCGGGTGGCCTGCTGGGTCTCGCCCGCGTCCTTCCGCCAGAGATAGGTGTAGGCGTTGAGGAAGGTCACCCGGCGCGCCCGCTCGAAGAAGCGCAGGTTGAAATGGCGGTCTTCGCCGAGGCGCATGTCGGTCTCGAAGCGGAGCGCGCCCTCCTCGATCACACTCCGGCGAAAGAGCGCGTTCCAGGAGGAATAGACCGATGTGATCGCAGGATAGGCGCTGGGCGCGAGGCCGTGGATCTCACCGAAGTTACGTTCTTCGTCGGGGTTCGGCCGGGTCTCACCGGTCTCCGCCGTCCAGAGGTGATGCTTGGCTCGGACGAAATCGACCTCCGCCTCCGCCGCGGCGAGCAGGGTCGCGAGGCAATCCGGGCGCAGGCGATCGTCGGCGTCGAGGAAGAACACGAAGTCGCCTGTGGCAAGCTCAAGCCCCCGGTTCCGCGCGGCCGAGACGCCCACATTCTCCTCAAACAGGTGGGTGCGCACGCTGGCATCTGCCGCCGCGATCTCCGTGATCACAGCCGGCGTTCGGTCGTGCGAGCCGTCGTCGACGAGGATCAGTTCGCAGTCCACACCGTCCTGTACCGTGACAGAGGCGTGGGCATCCGCCAGCGTCGCTTCGGCATTGAAGCACGGCACGATCACCGACACCTTCATGGATCCGAACCCAAAGCCCCCTTGGCACCTGGCCAGGTCATCGCGGCGACCCGTAGCATCGGCACGTCTTGCGACCTAGCCCCATGGCCGGCCCGATGCAAACGATAGCTTAGCGAAATTGTGCGGCGCACAACTGTCGGCAAAATCACGCTTCCGTCGATGCCCGACGATTGACCGATGCCATCGGTCGTAAGTCTTTGCACCGCATCGCCGCTTTCCGTAGCGTGAGCCTATAGCAAAAAAAGTGACAGGGGTGGTGGAATGGATGATGACGCCTGGAACGGCGCAGCCAGTCGACATGATTCGGCAGAGCACGGGCCGTCCCCTGGCGCGATGGACGAGCTGATCGCGCTCTACCTCACGACCCTGCGCGATATCATCGCCGCCCTGCCGGCCAGCGAAGAGCGCCTGAAGGCGGATGAGCGCTGGGGCCTGGCCGACGAACGCCGGATCCTGTTCCTGCTGGCCCAAGCCCAGGCGGCCTGGCTCACCAGCGGCCTGCGCTATTGGCGGCAGATGGCGGAGATCCTGGCGACCCAGGGCATCGGCCTGGGCGACGCCGCGCGCGACGATGCGGCGTGGGAGCAGGACCGGCTGATGCGGCACCTGCTGCTCGTCGACAAGGCGCGGGCGGCGCTGCGCGAGGTCGCCGATCTGTCGCTGTCCGAGGCCAAGGCGCTGCGTCGCAAGCTTCTGGAGATCGAGGGCCATCTCCGCGCCGCCGAGGCTGGACCGGACGGGGCAGAGCCCCGCCGCTACGGCAAGGTGAAGCCGTGAACCGGCCGGGCCTGCACCCGCGCGACGGCGCCGCCCGGGCGGACTGGGTGCTGCCGGAGCTCGGCTTCCAGGAGGAGACGGAGCGACTGCGCGCCGCCATCGCCGACTGGGCCATGCGCGAGGCCGATGCCGAGCTGCGCGACGCCATCGACTGGCAATTCCTGAGCGGCTCCAAGTATTTCCGCCCGCTCACCGTCTTCTCCTGCGCCCGGGCCATGACCGGCGGCGCGGTGCCGGAGGACGCGATCCACGGGGCCATGGCGCTCGAGCTCTTCCACAACATGACCCTGGTGGTGGACGACATCCTCGACCAGTCGGACGAACGGCGCGGCAAGGCGACGATGCACGTGAAGTTCGGCAGCCTGAAAGCCCTGATGACATCCGGCTATCTGGTCGCCGAGTGCTACCGGATCGTGGCGCACGACCCGGGCCTGGTCGCCCTGATCTCGGAGCTGATGAGCCGCCTCGCGGTGGCCGAGTGCGCGCAATGGCGGCTCCGCGCCCAGCCGCTCGGCGTCGAGGACTGGCGGCTCTTGGCGCAGGAGGACACCGGCTCGATGTTCGAGGTCGCGGCCTGCCTCGGCGACCGGTCCGAGGATCTGCGCCGCTTCGGCCAGCTTCTCGGCATCCTCTACCATGCCTGCGATGACGTGAGCGATGTGCGGGGCACGGAGGAGCTGGGCGAGGGCGGCGACGACGATATCCGCGACGGCATCCTGACCCTGCCCGCGGCCATCGCCATCCGGCGACCGGAGGTGGCCGAGATGTTCGCGGCACCCGATCCCGGGAACTACGACGCCCTCGCCACCGCCTTTCGCCAGGCCCTGCCGGAAGCGGAGCAGGAACTCGACGCGATCGCCGCAAGTGCGATGGCTGAGGCCGAGCGCTTCGCCCGCGACCCCCGCCCGCTCCATGACCTCGTCCGTCGCACCCGCGCCCTCGGCGCCCGCTGAGCCGGCTTGGCGTCCGGGGCCGGGGGCCACCTCGTTGCGGGTGCTGCTCTTTGGACATTTGAGCCACTGCGAAAGCCATGGGGCTTTCTTGCTGGGTCAAATATCCCCGCCGGAGGCATGACGCTCTTCCGAGCCGCCGCGCGCGGTCAGGCGACGGCGTGGTCCACGCCGCAGCGCGCGAGGAGCGCCCGGGCGTTGCTGAGATCGGCGGTGCCGAAGCCCTCCTCGAACCGCTCGATGATGGGGAGCAGGGTGCCGACTGCCTTCTCCGGCTCGCCGCGCGCATGGAACCGCTCCGCCAGCGCCAAACCCGCTTGCAACGACCAGGAGAGGGCATCCCGCTGCTCCGCCTCGGCCAGCGACGCCTGCCAGGCCGCGACGGCGGCGGCGTCATCGCCCAAGCCTTGCAGCACGCGGCCCCGCACCAGATGCAGCTCTGGCAGCAGGGAGAACTCGCCGGAGGCCGCGACACCCTCGGCCGAAGCGGGGAGTGCGGCGCGTGCCTCCTCCGCCCGACCGGCGGCGAGCAGCACCTCTGCATGGTGCGCCTTGAAGAGCGAGCCGTGATAGCGCACCCCGGCCTTGGCGCAGCCGGCCAGCGCCGCGGCGCTCATCTCCACCGCCGTCTCTGCCTCGCCCCGCGCTGCCAGGGCCCAGGCCCGCCAGAAGCTCGCGAAGGCGCCGAGGAAGCCGTAGCCGAGCTCGTTGGCCAGGGCGATGCCCTCCTCGGTCCGGGCGAGCACCGTGTCGAGATCGCCGATCAGATAGGGCACCCGGATGGCCGAGTTGGTGAGCGTATAGACCAGGCTGTAGGGATCGCCGAGCTCGCGGGCATAGTCCACGACCGCATCGCTGATCGCCGTCGCGCTGTCCGGCCGGCCGACGGCCCAGACGGAGGCGGCGCGGAAGCATTCCGCGATCACCTTGGGATCGGCGGCCGACAGGCGCGGCCCCTCCCGCGTCCAGGCGCCGGCCTCGTAAAGCGCGTTCAGCGCCCCGCCATGGGCGATGGCCTCGGCGAAGTCGCCGCGGTTGTAGTGCGACCAGGTGAGCATCGACTCGGTATAGACGTCGTAGCGCGGCGAGCCCGCCTCCGCCCCTGCCGACTGCAGCAGGCGAAAGGCGGCATGACCGGCGGTGATGTCGCCCTTCATCGTCTCGTAAGCGCCGATGCCGTAGTAGACGCCGAAGCGCAGGTCGATGTCGTCGACCGTGTCGCAAAGCTCAAGCGCCCGCTCGAACGCCGCCTTGGCCTGGGGCGAGGCGTAGCCGGTGGCGGCGAAGTGCACGACGCCAAGCGTCGATTGCAGCTTCAGCTCCATCGTCTCCTGGGCGGTGTCGTCGGCGATTGCTTCGACCTGCTCCAATCCCTTGCCGAGATGGGCCAGTGCCTCCTTCGCCGCCGCCCGCTGCCAGGCGCGCTGGCCGGCGGCGTGCCATTGCTCGACGGCTCGGGCGGTCTCTCCCCCCGCGGCCAGGTGATGGGCCACGAACTCGGGCTCGGCCGCGGCGCGGGATGGGAAATCGGCCAGCAGCGTCTCGGCGATGGCGCGGTGCAGCTCCACCCGGCGGCGCTTCAGGATCGAGTCGTAGGCCGCGTCCTGCAGCAGGGCGTGGCGGAAATGCCAGGTGTCGGCGCCGGGCCCGGCGCGCACCAGATCGGCCGCGACCAATTGCTCGAGCAGCACCTCGATCGGCTCTGGCGTCTCCTCGGCGACGGCCGACAGCAGAGCGAGGGGGAATTCCCGGCCGATCACGGAGGCGACCTGGGCGATCTCCTTGGCCGAGAGCAGCCGGTCCAACCGGGCCATCAGCGAGTCCTTCAGGCTCGCCGGCACAAAATGATCGCCGGGGGAGGTGCCGGCCCGGTCCAGCACCGCCGTGGTCAGTTCCTCGAGGTAGAGCGGCACGCCGTCGGCCCGATCGACAAGATCGGCGCATACCTCCTCCGGCACGCCGGCACCGGCCGAGAGGGCGGAGATCAGCCGGGCGCAATCCTGGGCCTGCAACCGCTCGAGCGCCAGACGCTCGATCACCTCGTCGTCCTGCCACGGCGGCTCGTATTCCGGCCGGTGGGTGACGACGACCAATGCCGGCAGATCGGAGAGGCGGGCAAACAGCATCTCCAGAAGTTCCGTGGTCGTCGGGTCGAGCCAGTGCGCGTCCTCCAGGATCACCAAAAGGGGCGCCGCCGCGGCTGCCCCGACGATCTGATCGACCAGTGCCTGAAGCGTGCGGGCCTTGCGCAGGGCCGGGGAGAGATCGAGGGCCGGCAGATCCTCCATCGGCAGCAGCAGGGCGGAGGCGAGCAGCACCGCCTCCTCCTGCCCCTCCTCCACGTCGAAGAGGCGCAGCGCCTTCTGCCGCCGCGTATGGCCGTCATCGTCGGGGGCGAAGCCCGCCTCGCGCTCGATCTGGCGCAGCACCGGGTAGAGCAGCGAGTTGCTGAAGAACGGCGCGCATTGATAGCGCTTGATCACCGCGCCGCCGGCGGCCGCTTCGTCCAGCATCTCCCGCACCAGGCGGCTTTTGCCGATGCCGGCCTCGCCGGACAGCAGCACCGTGCCGCCCTGGCCGGCATGGGCCTGCTTCCAGCGGGCGAGCAGGCGGGCCCGCTCTCCCTCGCGCCCGATCAGGGGGGTGAGCTCCGCCTCTGCCCGCGCGTCGAAGCGGCCGACGGCATCGACCGCCTCTACCACCCGCCAGGCGGTCATCGGGGCGCTGAAGCCCTTCAGCGCCAGGCCCTCCAACACCTTGAAGCGGAAGAGCCCGCCGAGCAGGCGGCGGGTGCTGTCGCCCACCACGATCTGGTCGGGCTCCGCGATGCTCTGCAGCCGGGCGGCGAGGTTCGGCGTCTCCCCCGCGACGGCGGAGATCTGGGCCACACGCTCCCCGATCAGGTCGCCGACGACCACCAGGCCGGTGGCCACACCCACCCGGACGCTCAGATTGACATCGGGCTGGGTCTCGATCTCCGAGACGGCATGGATCGCGGCGAGCCCGGCGCGCACCGCCCGCTCCGGTGCGTCCTCCTGCGCCACCGGGTAGCCAAAATAGACCATCAGCCCGTCGCCCAGGAACTGCGCCACATGGCCGCCGAACTGCACCACCACGCCGCTCACCGTGTCCTGGTAGAGTTGCATCAGGTCGCGATAATCCTCGGGATCCAGCCGGTTCGAGAGCGCGGTGGAGCCCACCAGATCGCAGAACATGATGGTCAGTTGCCGGCGTTCGGCCAACGGCCCGTCGGCCAGCCCATGCGCCTCGACATCGTAGGTACGGGGATTGCGCGCGGCCTTCAGGATCTTCAGCCGATGGCCGACCACGCCGACGCCGAGTTCGCGCAGCGTCTCGTGGTCCAGATCGCCGAGCAGGTCGAAGCCGACCTCGCCCGCCTCGAAGGCCTCGGCATACTGCTCGAGCCCCAGATCGGCCAGCCAGCTTCGGATCGGTCTTGCCTCAGGCATCGCTCTGCCCGGTGTTGCCGCGGATCGTCGGCCCGCCTTCAGGCCGCCCTGTGCTTATCCGATTCCCCGTCCTGCCAATAGAGCGGGCCGAGGCCCTGGCGCGGTCCGCTGACCGGCCGCCCGGCGAGCAGCTCGCGCAGGATGCGGTCGACCTCCTGCAAGACGGCGGAGTCGGCCCGGAAGGGATCGGAGAGGCCCGGCAGCCGGATGCCGAGCCGTGCCATGGTATCGCTGTAGGCCGACCAGGCCTTGGCCGAGGCGGCGTAGGGCGCGAGCGCCACCCGGGCGGCGCGGAACAGGTCGCGGGGATAGGCCTCCGGCAGGATCAACGGGATCTCTGCGCCCTCCCCCGACTTGGCCCGCACCGCCTCCGCCGCCATCACCCCGGTGGCCACGCCGCCCTCCATGGTCGAGACATCCGCGAAGTTGCGCACATAGGTGCCGGCGAGGAAGAGGTTGGGGATCCTGCACGTCGTCTCCGGCCGGTGGCGCCAGCTGCCGACGGCGTTGGCGAACAGCTCCTCGCCCGTGTTGGTCTCGAGCGAGGTCGCCTTCAGGTCGATATCGCTCGGCTCGAACGGCACGTTCATCCGGAAGGCCTGCAGCAGGTAGTCGATCGCCGTCTTCGGCGCATCGAGGTCCAGGATCAGCCGCCCCGACCGGTCCCGCCGCTCCGGCTCCAGCGGCAACAGCGCCTTGATGTCGGAGGCGGTGACGTAGAGCAGCGTCGATGTCAGCCCCGGCCAGACCTTGGAATAGTCGAGGAAGGTCATCTGGTAGGGCGTGTTCATCAACGCGGTCACATCGTCGGTGATGCCGCCGAGGGTGCCCTTGAAGTGCAGGGCGATGGAGGCCATCGGTTCGGCCTCCAGATAATCGAGCTGGCCGAGGCTCGGGTCGAGGTTGATCAGCTCCCCCGTCAGCAGGTTGGCCATCGCTCCGGGCGTCACCGCCATGATCACATCGGCGTCTGCCACGTCGACCTTCACCGGCGGGACCGGCTTGCCACCCGCCGTCGTCAGGGGTTTCCAGTCGCGGAAGATGGAGGGTGACTTGTCCACCTTCTGAAAGGTAAGGCCGGCGATCCGCCCGTCCCGCGCCGGCGTGATGGTGTCGAGGCGGTGCAGCAGGCAGAGCTCGAAGCGCTCGCCATAGCTCCGCAACTTAGCGAGCCAAGGGTCGAGCAAGGCCGTCTGCTTATCGCCGCGCAGCAGCCAGAACTGCGGATCGGGGACGCGATTGCCGTATTTCAGGAAGGTCTGGTAGCTGCGGGCGGAGGCGTTGTAGCTCGCCACGCCCCAGACCGTCTCCCAGAACTTCTGGTGCAGCTCTGCCATCCGCTCCGTCGCATAGGGCCGGCCGCGCAGGAAGCCGTTGACGGAGATCTTGTCGAGCAGGCCGTCGCCCTCCAGCTCCTCACCCAGGATGTCGATCATCGAGTACATGAAGAGGAACAGATCGGCCGGCGGCGCCACGCCGGAGGTCAGGTTGCGCACCAGATCCTGCGCGCCGCCGGGGTTGTGGAGCTTGGGCTGCCGGTTGGTCTCCCGCTCCCGATAGAAGAAGCGGAAGCCGGTGCGGGGGGAGAAGTTGTGCTGGATGCCGAGATCCTCGGCCACCTTCCAGAAGTTGTAATACCAGTTGGGATACATGTGGTAGGCATGCTCGCGCCGCGTGCCGGTGCGCGGATCGTCGAAGGCCCGCATCATGCCGCCGACGAAGTCGTCCTGCTCATAGAGCGTGACGTGGTAGTTCCGCTCCAGCAGCCGCAGCGTGGCCGTCAGTCCCGCGAGACCGGCGCCGACGATCACCACCTTGCGCATTGCAACCCCCGATCGTGGACGTGCGGCCGGAAGATGCGCCGCGTGCGCAGGTTAGCAGAATTCGCGGCCCCGTATAGCGGCGGCTGGGCGGGGGCGGTTGACCGTTTGGGCCAACGGCTTATCTGTGATCACGGCGAAATCGTGGCAGCGTCGCTGCAGCGCAGCAATCGAGAGGCTAAGATCACGCCACGTCATGCGGTCCCGCATCCCGGAATCGCGCCTCTGTTACGCAAAGAAGTCTTGTTCGTGACCGAAATATGACGACATATAGCCCCAGATTTCGCCTGGAATCGGCGCCAAGGAAGGACCGAACGAATGTTCGATGAGATGGACGCGACCGCGTTCGCCAACGACCAAGGCTCTCGCGCTCGCCGGCTTTTCGCGGCCGTCGTGCTGGCGGCCCTCGACGACGCGATCGCCGACGACAAGAAGTACGGCAATGGGGTTGAGACCATTGCCCGGTGGGCCCGCTCCCGCGATGGGCGGGACGTATTGATGTGCGCGGGCATCGACCCGAACGAGCGCACGGTGGGCGGCCTGATGGAATTTGTGCGCCGCGGCGTACGCACCTCCGTCGCCCTCTCCCGCGAAGAGAGTGAGCGTCAGGCCCAGGCGCGCCTGGCCGAAGAAGAGGCCCGCGACGCAGCCTGAAGTTTCTCGCGTTTTGTGCGAAAGGGCGGGTCCATCGTGGCCCGCCTTTTCGATTCAGGTCAGCTTTCTGGCCCTCAGCCAAAGCGCGACATGCAGGCCAGCGCGCTGAAGGAGAGGGCGATACCCACAAGCTCCCGCGGCAGCAGACGCTCCCCAAAGACCAGGGTGCCGAGGGCTGTCATGGCGAGGATGGTCAGGATCGCATACCAGACCCCGACGGCGGCGAGCGTCATGTGCCGCATGGCGATGAGCAGCCCGACGGCCGAGACCGCATAGAACGCCGCCCCGAGATAGAACTCAACACTGCCAAACCCCGCCCCAAGCGCGGCCCTCTTCACCAGATAGTCCCCTAGAAGCGTGATCGCGATCACCGGCAGAAACGCCGCAAGCACAAGAGCCATGGCCCGTCTCCTGCATGGATGGGGCCAATGCTGGGATCGAGCGACCAAATCATCTAGTGAAATACCCACATTTCGCATAAATTACCCAAATTTCAAAAACTGAAATTATCTTTGGAATGTATCTCTTGCTAATTCGTACATATCACGACGAAATGAATTCAAAATCTGTAACGAAATAGTGCCTGAGTTCAATAGACTGATTTCATCTAAATATTCAATTGATATTTTTGTGTGTATTGTAACACATCCCCGCTCATTATTATAAATAATATTAATACATAGATGCCAATTGTAGATTCCTTGAGGAAAAATTCTGTCAAACTTAATCTCAATATTTTTAAAATTTGAAAAAAAGCTGCTTTCACCAAATATTTCTATTCCTGTACTCCGACCAGTGTAACGATATACAACAAAAATTCTTTATAGTATAAAGAAGAGAAGAAAGCTCTAGGGTGAAAATTTTGAGCGCCCTTAATGATGTCTTTTGCATCCCAAAAAACAACACAGTATGGGTATTTTTCAAATTGCCCATTGTTCATTACAGTAATTTCATACCACGCTCCAGAGCGGAATCCACGATATGGGAATGCCCCTACTTCTCCTTGATACAGTCTGCATAACATATTGATGTGGGGCTTAAATAATAAGGATTCAATATCATCATAAATTATATTTATATCTGCTGGGATTGAGTGCTCTGATCTTAGAAATGATCCGACACCACCTAAGCTTTCTCTGTATTCACTTGTTTCTATGGTCTCAGTATTCATACCAAATAGAAATATTTCTTTACCTTTAATCCAACATACATTAAGGGCAATACTTTCGATTTCATCAGCCGTCATCCCATCATAAATTGACTTTTCAGGGTCAAATTTGGTTTCATTTTTTCTTGATTTTCTAATAATATTGAAAGCCTTCCTGGCATTGAGATAGCTACCCACCCACTGAAAAGCTAGTTTCCTTCCTAATAAGACAGTTTTCTGTCTATGTAATAAAGGCTTAAAGCCATAATCATACTGTTCTTTTCCGTCAAAAATCCACATCTTATTTGATGAATTGTAGCCTGGAGAGTCCACTGTGATAATAATATCGGAAACAGCACTAAATTCTTGACTGTACAAACAAGAGGATATAAGTGTCAAATCGGTCTACCCATCCATTTTAAGCGCACTAATAAATGCCTCCTGCGGGATATCCACCCGCCCGAACTGGCGCATGCGCTTTTTACCTGCCTTCTGCTTATCGAGCAACTTGCGCTTGCGGGTCACGTCTCCGCCGTAGCACTTCGCCGTCACGTCCTTCCTCAGCGCCGAGATGGTTTCGCGGGCGATGACGCGGCCTCCGATGGCGGCTTGGATCGGGATTTTGAAGAGGTGTTGGGGGATCAGGCCCTTTAGCTTCTCGCACATCGCGCGGCCCCGCATCTCCGCCCGGTCGCGGTGCACCATGACGGAGAGGGCGTCGACCGGCTCCTCGTTCACCAGGATCTGCATCTTCACCAGCGCGTCGGCCTGATAGCCCTCGAGCGAGTAGTCGAAGCTGGCATAACCCTTGGTCACGCTCTTCAAACGGTCATAGAAGTCGAAGACCACCTCGTTCAGCGGCAGATCATAGACCACCATGGCCCGCGACCCGGCGTAGGTGAGGTCGGTCTGGATGCCCCGCCGATCCTCGCAGAGCTTCAGGACGGCGCCGAGATAGTCGTCCGGCACCAGGATCGTCGCCTTGATCCGCGGCTCCTCGATCCGGTCGATCTTCACCGGATCGGGCATGTCGGCGGGGTTGTGCAATTCGATCATCTCGCCGTCGGTCATGTAGATCTGGTAGATCACCGAGGGCGCGGTGGTGATGAGCTCGATGCCATATTCCCGCTCCAACCGCTCCCGCACGATCTCGAGATGCAAGAGGCCGAGGAAGCCGCAGCGGAAGCCGAAGCCGAGGGCGGCGGAGCTCTCGACCTCGTAGGAGAAGCTGGCGTCGTTCAGCGCCAGTTTCTCGATCGCCTCGCGCAGATCCTCGAAATCGGCGTTGTCGACGGGGAAGAGGCCGCAGAACACCACCGGCTGGGCGGGCTGATAGCCGGGGAAGGGCGCCTCCGTCCGGCGCTTCTCATGGGTGATGGTGTCGCCGACCCGGGTGTCGCGGACCTGCTTGATGGAGGCGGTGATGACGCCGATCTCGCCCGGTCCCAGCGCCTCGATATCCGTCATCGCGGGGCGGAGCACGGCCACCCGGTCGACGCCGTAGGTGGCGCCGGTCTGCATCATGCGGATGCGGTCGCCCTTCTTCAGCTCACCATTGGCCACCCGGATCAGCACGACGACGCCGAGATAGGGGTCGTACCAACTGTCGACCAGCAGCGCCTTCAGCGGCGCGTCGCGGTCGCCAGTGGGCGCCGGCAGGCGGGTGACGATCGCCTCTAACACCTCCTCGATGCCGAGACCGGTCTTGGCGGAGATCTCGACGGCGTCGCTGGCGTCGATGCCGATCACATCCTCGATCTGCTGGGCCACCCGCTCCGGCTCCGCCGCGGGGAGGTCGATCTTGTTGAGGACCGGCACGATCTCATGATCGGCGTCGATCGCCTGGTAGACGTTGGCGAGCGTCTGGGCCTCCACCCCCTGGGAGGCATCGACGACCAGCAGCGAGCCCTCCACCGCGCGCATCGAGCGGCTCACCTCGTAGGCGAAGTCCACATGGCCCGGCGTGTCGATGAGGTTGAGGACGTAGTGCTCCCCATCCCGGGCCGTGTAGTCGAGGCGGACCGTGTTGGCCTTGATGGTGATGCCGCGCTCACGCTCGAGCTCCATGGAGTCGAGCACCTGGGCCTTCATCTCCCGCTCGGTCAGCGCGCCGGTCACCTGGATCAGGCGGTCGGCGAGGGTCGATTTCCCATGGTCGATATGGGCGACGATGGAGAAGTTGCGGATATGGCGCGGCTCGGGCATGGCGGGCTTATGGGGTCGGTACCGGGCCCCGTCAAGCGGGCGCTTGGCCGCGTTTTCGGGGGCGTTTGCCGGCTTAAACCGCGCCCCTTCAAGCAGTTGCGCTCGGCTGCTAGGCTTTGGTCACGCGTCGGCGGCGAACGGGGCTTGGCCGTGGTTTGGGCGAGGTGATGGCGGCACGGCGATGGCTTGCTCTCGCAGGGCTGGCTGCGGGTCTTCTGGGGCCCGGAGACGGGACGGCCGAGGAAAGGTTCGGCGATTGGGTGGTGCTGCCGCCGGGCGGTGAGGCGGTCTGCCTCGCCTACACCGAGGGCCGGCCGGCGGGGCGTCTGGTGCTGCGGGTCGAGCGGCCCGCGCTGCTCTCGCTCTACATCGCAGGCGACCGAAGGCTGGCGGACGGGTCAGAGGCGACCGCGCGGATCGATGGTGGCGATCCGGTGGCGCTGCGGGCTGCGGACGGGCTGCTCTGGCCGGAGGGCGGGGCCGCCTCTGCCGGCTTCTTCCAGGCGCTGCTCCTCGGGGCGGAATTGCGGGTGGTCCACGGCGAGGCGGGTGAGGGCGAGGTGTTCAGCCTGATCGGCCTGCAGACGGCGCGGGAGGCGGTGCTGGAGGGCTGCGGGGCGGCTGGCTGAGAGGCGTTGCTCGGCGGGCGGTGGCGCGCCTCGTGAGATCGGCCTCCGGCGGAGATACTTTTGTCACTGCGAAAGCGAGGGGTCTGCAAAGACGTGGGGGTGCCGAGGGGTGTGGGCCCAGCCTAGGTCCAGAACGGGTGGGCTTTGGCGAGGGCGGCCCAGTCGCCCTTGGCGCTTGGCCAGGCGTCGTCGAAGCGGGTGGCGAGGTGGCCCACGATGCGCCCGGCGGCGAAGGCGACGGCCGGCGCGTCGAGGCCCGGCAGGTGGCGGTCGGCCAGCACCTCCTCCGCCATGGCGTGGTCGTTCAGCAGGCCCAGGGTCTCCTGCAGGCGGCGGAGGCGCTTGCCGAAGGCCTTCACCCGCGGCGCGGGGAAGATCGGCGCGAAAAAGTCGGCGGCATAGCGCAGGCGCTTCAGGGCTTTGCGGAGCGCGTGGCGCTCCTCCGTCGTCAGGCTGTCGATCTTGCGCCCGCGCTTTGCCGCCTTGGCAAAGCACTGCTCCAGAACCTTGCGGGCGAATTTCTCCATGCGCGGATTGCCGAGCCCGGTGTCGCCGACCGTCGGGAGGCTCACCATCTCCGCCAGATCGAGCAGCAGGTGCTGCACCCGGGGGCTGGCGAGTGTGCGGTGGAGCTCGG
Organism: Pseudomonadota bacterium; assembly: GCA_039180875.1. Lineage (GTDB taxonomy): Bacteria > Pseudomonadota > Alphaproteobacteria > Rhodobacterales > Rhodobacteraceae > JBCDCY01. Next base: position 658,467 of record JBCDCY010000001.1, read on the forward strand.
CCCGGGTCGTCTCCGCGGCCCCCACCAGGGCGCTGCGGAGCGCCGCGAGCCCGTCGTCGCCGGGATGGGTGGCGAGCGCCGGCGCGACCAGCTCTCTGCTGAGGACATCGAGGTCGCGGAGCCGGCCGACCTCGCGCCCCAGCCAACGGGCCTCCGCCACTAGATGGGCCGCGGCCTCCCCAGGCAGAGTCTCGGCGATGGTGCGCAAGCGGCGGAGGCCGATGCGCAGCTGATGCGGCCCTTCGGGATCGTCGGAGTGGCGTACGACCGCGGCGTTCCAGTCGATCTGTTCGAGACACTCGGCAAGCATCACCGGCAGCGCCTCGGCCAGACGCTGCTTCGGCTTGATCGCCACGGGTCGGGCCCGGCGGGGATGGAGCGGATCCTCGATCCGGCCCTCAGCGCGGAGGAGCGCGCCCCGCTCCGCCTTCGTGCGCCGAGAGAAATGGACGGGCGTCCGGTCGAACAGCACTCGGGCCGCGGCAAAGGTCGCGGCGGCGCCGCCCGTCCGCGCTTCTAGCTCCACCTCGCGGAGCGGTTCGGAGCGGTCACCGGCGACGATCTCGCCGACGTCGATGGCGAGCTCCACCTCGCCGGCATCGGGGATCGCCAGCAGCCGCGTGGTGCGGCGGATGTCGCTGCGGTAGACGGCATGGAGATCGGCGCCGTTGGTGGCCTTCAGAACGGCGATGCGTGCCCGGTCGTCGGCGATCGCCGGGAGGTCGAGCTGCTCTCCCCCGACCGGCGTGTCGCTCTCCACCGCCTCCGACAGACCGGCGGTCAGCGACCGGCCGATCTTCACCGTCTGCACCCAAGTATCGCCCTTGCGGCGGAGGCGGAGAGCGATGCCGGCGGACGCCAGCGCGCCGTCCTCCGTGTCATAGTAGATCGAGACGAGCCGCGCCGTCTTCGCCGGGCCATTGCCGAAGCGACGAAGCGCGGGGTGACGGCGCAGCCGCCGCTCCGCCGCCGCGTCGATCAGGACTTTGAGCTCGATCTCATCCACAGGGTTCGAGGTGTGACGCCCCTCCCCGAAATACAAGTTGCGATGGGCAACTGACGGCTCAGATGCCGAGATAGCGGTCGCGGATCTCCGCCGTCAGATCGTCGGGCAGGCCCTGCCAGACCGAGCGGCCCTTCTCGATCAGCACACAGCGATTGACCAGGGGCAGGAGCTCGGCCAGCGACTTGTCGACGATCAGCAGCGACTGGCCATCGTCGCGCAATTGCTGCAGCGCAGCCCAGATCTCGCTGCGGATGGCGGGCGCCAGACCCTCCGTCGCCTCATCCAGGATCAGCAGGCGCGGATTGGTCATCAGGGCGCGCCCGATGGCCAGCATCTGCTGCTCGCCCCCCGACAGCACCCGGGCGCGCTGGTTCCGCCGGGCCTTGAGGCGGCGGAAGAGGCGCAGCACCCGGGCGCTATCCCAGGGGCCGGGGCGGGCGGTGGCCACCAGGTTCTCCATCACCGTGAGGTTCGGGAAGCAGCGCCGCCCCTCCGGCACCAGGCCGATGCCCAGGCGGGCGACCCGGTGGGCCGGCAGACGGCCGAGGTCGGTGCCGGCAAAGCGCACGCTGCCGCCGCTCGGCGGGGTGAGGCGGCAGATCGCGCGGATGGTCGTGGTCTTGCCCATGCCGTTGCGGCCCATCAGCGCCACTGCCTCCCCCTGCGCGACGGAGAGATCGACGGAGAACAGCGCCTGTAGCGGGCCGTAGGCGGCGGCCAGGTCCGAGACTTCCAACAGCGCGCTCATGCTGCGGTGCCGAGATAGGCGGCCTGCACCGCCGGATCCTCGCGGATCGTGGCCGGTGGGCCGGTGGCGATCACCCGGCCGGAGACCAGCACGGAGATCCGGTCGGCCAGGCGAAAGACCGCGTCCATATCGTGCTCGATCAGCAGGATCGGGCATTCGTCGCGGAGCTTGGCGAGGAGCTGGGTGAGCGCCTCCGTCCCGTCGAGGCCGAGGCCGGCCATGGGCTCGTCAAGCAGCAGCAGGCGGGGTTCGAGGGCCAAGGCGGCCGCCACCTCCACCAGGCGCCGCTCACCGTGGCTGAGGGTGCCGACGGCGATATGGGCGCGCTCCCCCAGGCCCACGCGGGCAAGGGCGGCGTCTGCGGGGGTCACCAAAGCTGCCTCCTGCCGCGCCCGGCGCCAGAACCGGAAGCTCGAGCCGAGCCGGCCCTGCACCGCCATCATCACGTTCCGCCGGGCCGAGAGATCGAGGGCGAGGGAGGAGATCTGGAACGTCCGCCCCAATCCGGCGCGGGCCCGGGCAGCCATCGACAGGCCCGTGACCTCGCGCCCGGCGAACCAGATCGTCCCGGCATCGGGCGCAATCGCGCCGGCGAGTTGGGCGATCAGCGTCGACTTGCCCGCGCCGTTCGGCCCGATCAGCGCGTGGATCTCTCCGGTGCGGAGGTCGAGGCTCGCCCCGTCGGTCGCCCGCACCGCGCCGAAGCATTTGGTGAGCCCCCGCGCCTCCAACACCAGCTCAGTCATGGGCCATCTTCCCGCCGAGCAGGCCCATCAGGCCCCCCCGGGCGAACAGCACGACGCCAAGCAGGATCAGGCCGAGCACCAACTGCCAGTGCTGGGTGAGACCGCCGAGGAAGGTCTCGAGCAGCACGAAGAGCGCAGCCCCCAGCACCGGGCCGAGGGGGCGCCCGACACCGCCCAGGATGACGATGACGATCAATTCCCCCGAGCGCTGCCAGGACAGCATGGAGGGGCCGACGAAGCCGTAGAGATCGGCGAACAGGGCCCCCGCCCAGGCGGTGATCGCGGCGGAGATCACGAAGGCCGTCAGCCGGATCGGGAAGGGCTCCACCCCCGAGGTGGCCAGCCGAACCTCGTTCAGATGCGCCATACTGAGCGCCGCGCCGAACCGGCTGCGGGTCAGGCGATCGGTGAGGGCGAGCGAGGCGAGCAGCGCCGCGAAGGCCAGGCCGAAGAAGGTGAGCGCATCGCCAGCGTCGAGACCGGGAAAGCTGTTGCGGATGTAGATCGGCAGGCCGTCCTCACCGCCGTAGCTCGGCCAGGAGATCGCAAAGAAGTAGATCATCTGGGCGAAGGCCAAGGTGATCATGATGAAGTAGACGCCGCTGGTGCGCAGGCTGATCGCCCCGATCGGTAGGGCAAAGAGGACGGCGACCAGCACCGCGGCGAGCCAGATGATCGGCATGGCGTCCGTTCCTGGCAGCAGACCGAGGAAAAGCGTGCCGTCGAAGGCGTGGAAGGCCGCCACGCCCGCCGCGTAGCCGCCGAGGCCGAAGAAGGCGGCGTGGCCGAAGCTCACCATGCCGCCGAAGCCGAGGGCGAGGTTCAGGCCGACGCCGGCCATGGCGATGATCGCGACCTTGGAGGCGAGGTTGATGTAGTAGACCTCCCCCGCGCCGGCCGCCGCCAGGGCCGCCAGCAGAAGCGCGGCGAGCGCCGCGAGGCCGACCACCGTTTCACGCATCGGCGGGGAACAATCCACGGGGGCGGACGGCGAGGATCGCCGCCATCACCAGATAGATCAGCATCGAGGCGAGGCCGGATCCCACCCGGGTCGCGGCCGCCGGCTCCATCACCAGACCGAAGAGCTCCGGCAGCGAGATCCGCCCGATCGTGTCCACCAGCCCGACCAGAAGGGCGCCGACGAAGGCGCCGCGGATCGAGCCGATGCCGCCGATGACGATGACGACGAACGCGAGGATCAGCACCGGCTCCCCCATGCCGACCTCCACCGACTGGATGGTACCGACCAGGCTGCCGGCGAGCCCGGCGAGGGCGGCGCCGAGGGCGAAGACCACGGTGTAAAGCGTCGCGATATCGACGCCGAGGGCGGCCACCATCTCCCGATCGCTTTCGCCGGCCCGAATGCGCATGCCGAGGCGGGTACGGGCGATCAGGATCGACAGGCCGATGGCCACGACGATGCCGACGGCGATGATCGCCAGGCGCCCCACCGGATAGCGCGCGCCGCCGGGCAGGGCGATGGAGCCCGAGAGGGCCTCCGGCAGGTTGAGGAAGAGGGGCGCGGCCCCGAAGATCATCCGCGCCCCCTCGGAGAAGATCAGGATGAGCGCGAAGGTCGCCAGCACCTGGTCGAGATGCCCCCGGCCGTAAAGTCGGCGGAGCACCGACAGCTCGACCAATGCGCCGAGGGTCGCCGCCGCCCCGATGCCGGCGAGCAGCCCGGCCCAGTAATTGCCGGTGGAGCCCGCGACATAGGCCGTGACCAGAGCGCCCACCATGTAGAGCGAGCCGTGGGCCAGATTGATCAGGCCCATGACGCCGAAGACCAGCGTCAGGCCGGAGGCCATCACGAAAAGCGTCAGACCAAGCTGAAGGCCGTTCAAAACCTGCTCAATCAGAAGCGCTGTCGGCATCAGCAACGCTCCACACACACACGCGAGGGACCTAAGCCCTCCACCCACTTCGTGACGCTATAGCAATATCCAGGCCACGGGAATCGGAAATCTTCGCCGGCCAAGCGGCAAGCCGCTGATCGCGAAGGCAATTTCCGATGGGAGGGAGGATCGGGTGCCTGCCGCCCCCTCCGGCTCATGCCGTGCGGGCGTGCCGCGCCTCGGCCTGGGCCGCGAACCGGGCGGCGTAATGGGCGCGCATCGCCTCGTCCGGTTCCGCCTCGATGACCGGTGCTTGCAGCCAGGCGAGGAGGGCGGTGCGCAGCGCCTCCCGCGCCTCGGCCGGGATGCGCTTCTGCCGGGCGATCAGCCGGGGCCCGGCCCGCTCCATCTCGGCAAGTCCCACCTCCTCCAGCGCCTGATAGAGCGCCAAGCGGGCGCGGTAGTCGATGCCGTCTACGCCGTTCAGATGGCGGAGCAGCATCAGGAGCGGCCAGTCCGGCCGGGCGTTCAGCCGAGCATCCGCCATGGCGAGATCCGCCCCCGCCGCCTCGGGCAGGTCGAGGGCCGAGAGGAAGTTGCGCACCACCTCTCCGCCGTCGGTCAGGGCGGCGTAGTCGAGGATCTGCACCGCTTCCGGCCCGACGGCCCGCTGCCAGGGGGCGAGCGGATTGGCGTTCAGGCCGTTAGCCACCGCCCGCTCAAGAAAGGCCGCCACGTCCATGGTGGTGAAGCGATCGGCCCGGATCGCCTGAGCATAGTCGGCGAGCGCCCGTTCGACCGGCGGGCGCCGGACGCCGACGACGGTCAGCGCCCTCTCGGGCAGCCAGCCGGCGAGCGCGCGGAGCGCCGGCACCCGCAGGATGGCCGCCAGATACTCGGAGGAGAGGATGACGGTCTTGGCCCAGGGCGCTGCTGCGACCTCGGTGCGTAGCGCCTCGCGGATGGTCCGGGCGTCACGCCGATCCGCGGCCGGGATCCAGTCCGGGTAGGCGTCCTTGACGGCGAAGGCCAGGAAGTGATGCGCCGTCGCCCGGGATGAGGCGCGCCCGGCCTGGGGATAGAGGATGCCGTGCCGGCGGAGCGTCCGGGCATTGCCGGCCAAGACCGTCTGGATGGTCGAGGTCGCGGTCTTCGACGGTCCAATGTGCAGGATCAGCCGGCCCGCCGCGCTGTGGGATCGCACGGCTGGCTGCGCCAAGGTCACTGGATCCGTCCCCGTGATCGCCGCGCGGTAGGCGCTTGCCGCGGCCTCGTCGAGCTGCGGCAGGGGCGAGGGGTCAGCCGCCCACTCCGCCAGCGCCGCCGCGATCGCCGCGCGGTGGGGACGCAGGGCCCGGGCACGAACGGCCGCGCCGGCCCGCTCGGCCAGTTCAGCGGGGGAGAGGCCGGCCGCATCCCACGCCTCGATCTCGGCGTAGAGCTGGATGCGGGCCGGCCGGGCGATCTGCGCGATCCCGTTCAGCCGCCGGAAGAGCGCCAGCACTGGGCCGGATGGCGTCGGGTTGGCATGGGCCTCCGCCACCTCGAGCCGCCCGATCAGATGATCGCCAAACCCGAGGGCCCGGAGGAAGTTGTGCGCCGGCCCCTCCCCGGCGCAGAGCGAGCGGTAGTCGAGCTCCAGCACCGTCTCCTCGCCGAAATGTTGGCGCCAGATGGCCATGTCGTAGAGACGCCGCTCCTGTCCGAGGACGCGCTGGGCGAACTCCTCGACGCCGTCGGCGATGAAGTTCCCGCCCCGCAGGCCCTGGGCGTAGTAGGAGTGCAGCCGCTCCACCGGATCGCGCCGGCAGACCAGCGCAAGCAGGTCGAAGCCGCGAAAGACCTGGCGAAACGGCGCGAGCTGGCGGCCGTCAACGATGTCGGCAAATGTCTCGCTCGAGACGATGGCGCACGCCGCGCCGGCGGCCGTCATCTCTTGGCGAACGGCGCGCAGGGCAGGCTGGGGCAACATGCGCCGCTCGGGCCGGACCCAGTCGGGATAGCGGCGCTGCAGCGCGAAGCTGAGGCCGTGATGCGCCACCTCCGCCCTCGGGTCGAGCACCCCGCTCCGGGGGTAGAGCACGCCGGCCTCGGCAAGCAGATCGCGGTTCGTCGCCAGCGCCCGCTGGATCGTCGTGGTCGCTGTCTTCTGCGGCCCGATATGGACGATCAGCCTCGGCCGGTCGGAGGTCACGGGCCGATCTCAGGGGTGGCCGCCCGCTCCAGGGCCCGCAGGCCGCTCCGAAACCGCTCCGGCAGGGGCACGGGGCGACGGGTGAGCCGGTCGACGTAGACGTGGGTGAAATGCGCCTCGGCCGCCGCCTCGTCCGCCCGCGCGTCGAACAGACCGACCTCGTAGGTGACGGACGACGTGCCGATCCGCGCCACCCGCAGCCCCGCGCTCACCTCTGCCGGGAAGGTGAGCGGGGCGTGGAAGTCGCAGCCCGAGGCCACTACCAGGCCCACCACCGGACCCGTGGGAATCTCCAACAGGCCCTCGGCGATGATCCAGGCGTTCACGGCGGTGTCGACATATTCGTAGAACACCGCATTGTTGACGTGGCCGTAGACGTCGTTGTCGCGCCAGCGCGTGGTGATCTGGCGGAAGGCGGCATAGTCCGCACGGCGGGCACGGGTCTTGGGCATCGGGCGTCCGTTCTGGTCGCGGCGGAGCCTACGGGCGACGGGGGGAAAGGCAAGGCATCATGGCATCGAGCGCGGCGGCGACCGGCCGAGCGATCCGGGGCGTGCTGTTCGACAAGGACGGCACGCTCTTCGACTTTCACGCCACCTGGGACGGATGGTGCGCCCAACTGATCGCCGATCTGGCCGGCGGCGATACGGCGCTGACCGCGCGGCTGGCCGAGGCGCTCGCCTTCGACCGGGCCGCTGCCACCCTCAGACCCGAAAGCCCGGTGATCGCGGGCACCCCGGTCGAGGTCGTGGACCACCTCTTGCCGCTCTTGCCGCTCTTGCCGGGGTGGGAGGCGCGGGCCCTGGTCGAACACATCGTCGAAAGCTCGCTCTCCGCCCCCCTGTCGGCGGCCGTGCCGCTCGACGCCCTGATGGCGCGGCTGCGCGCCGCCGAGCTGATCCTGGGCGTCGCCACCAACGATGCGGAGGCGGCGGCCCGGGCGCAGCTCGACGCCGCGGGGATCGAGGATGCGATGAGCTTCGTCGCAGGCTCCGACAGCGGCCACGGGGCGAAGCCCGATCCGGGCATGCTACACGCCTTCTGCCACAGCGCGGGCCTGGCGCCGGCCGCGGTCGCTATGGTCGGCGACAGCACCCACGACCTGCTGGCCGGCGCTGCGGCCGGGATGTGCTGCGTCGGTGTCCTGACAGGTGCCGCCGCGGCTGAGGTGCTCAGCCCCCATGCCGACGTCGTCTTGCCCGACATCGGCCATCTGCCCGCCTGGCTCGGCCTCGACCTGTCGCCGCCAACGTGATCTGATCGCGTCGTGCGGGCGGAAAACGACGCCGCGCCGTCGCTGCGGCGCAACTGGCCGGCATCGCCAGGCGCTTGACTGAGGCGTGCGCGACCGACCGCCCGTTGACCGAACCGGGGCCAGGAGACCTGACGTGACCGTGCAAGATCGACAGTCCCGGCGCTCCGGCGGCCGCGCCGGCAATGCACGTCGCGGTGCGCGGGCCATCGCCCAAATGCCCTGGCGCATCCCCAGCAACCCCGACCGCCCGACCGAGCCGCTCGACGAAGAGGGCGTGCAGGCCGTTCACAACGGCGCCATGCGGATCCTCGAGGAGGTCGGCATCGACTTCCTGAACGAAGAGGCGAAGGAAATCCTGCGCAAAGCCGGCTGTCGCGTCGATCCCGACGGCGACACGGTGCGCATGGACCGCGACTTCGTGATGGAGATGGTGGCCAAGGCGCCGTCGGAGTTCACCGTGACCCCGCGAAATCCGGATCATGAGATCAAGATCGGCGGGCGGAACATGGTGTTCGTCAACGTCTCGTCCCCGCCCAACATCATGGATCTCGACCGCGGTCGGCGGCCGGGCGACTTCGAGGGCTTCTGCGATCTGCTGAAGCTCACCCAGTACTTCAACTGCATCCACATCGCCGGCGGTTATCCGGTGGAGCCGGTGGATATCCACCCGGCGGTGCGCCACCTCGACTGCGTGTTCGCCAAGTTGACGCTGACCGACAAGGTCTGCCACGCCTATTCCCTCGGCTCGGACCGGGTCGAGGACGTGATGGAGATGGCGCGGATCGCCGCCGGCCTCGACCAGGCGGCGTTCGAGGCGACGCCGCGGATCTACACCAACATCAACTCCTCCTCTCCGCTGAAGCACGATTGGCCGATGCTGGACGGTGCCATGCGCTTTGCCCGCAGGGGCCAGCCGGTGGTGGTGACGCCGTTCACCCTCGCCGGCGCCATGGCGCCCGTGACCATGGCCGGCGCCGTCGCCCAGTCGGTGGCGGAGGGCCTGGCGGCGATTGCGCTCCTGCAACAGGTGCGGCCGGGGGCGCCCTGCGTCTTCGGCTCCTTCACCTCGAACGTCGACATGCGCTCGGGCGCGCCGGCCTTTGGCACGCCGGAATATGTCCGGGCGACCCAGATGACCGGTCAGATGACGCGGTTCTACGGCCTGCCACTGCGGGCCTCCAACGCCTGCACGGCGAACGCACCGGACGGCCAGGCGATGTGGGAGAGCCTGATGAGCCTCTGGGCCGCCGTCACCTCGGGGGTCAATATGGTCTATCACGCCGCGGGGTGGCTGGAGGGGGGCCTGATCGCCTCTCTCGAGAAGTTCGTGATGGACTGCGAGGTGCTGCAACAGATCGAGCGCTACTTCGACCCCGTTATCACCTCGGTGCGGGAGGAGGATATCGCCGTCGACGCGATCCGCGATGTGGGGCCGACCGGCCATTTCTTCGGCGCCGAACACACCCAGAGCCGCTACGAAAGTGCCTTCTACGCGCCGTTCCTAAGCGACTGGCGCAACTTCGAGGCCTGGGAGGGGGCAGGCGGCGCCTGGACGTCGGAGCGGGCCAACGCGACCTGGAAAGCCGCCCTCGCCGACTACACGCCACCCACGATGGACGAGGCGATCCGGGAGGAGTTGGCGGATTTCGTCGCCAGGCGAAAGGCGGAGGGCGGCGCGAAGACCGACTTCTGATCTGTCGGCCGGCATCTGGCCCGAAGAGACGCATGCCTCCGGCGGGGATATTTGAGCCACTGCGAAAGCCAGTCGTTTCGCAGTGGCTCAAATATCCGACGGTGAACTGGCCCGAGGCCAAGCTGGGCCGCACCCCCAAGCTAACGGCGCTCAGCCCGTGACCGGATCTATCGGCCCCGGCGAGAAGTCAGGGTTGAGCGTCTCGATCACCTGGGCGACGGCCAGGAGCTTGGCCTCGCCCCGGGGCGGGCCGATCAACTGCATGCCGATGGGCACGCCCGAGGCCATGCGCCCGATGGGTACGGAGATCGCCGGCAGCCCGGTGGTCGGCGCCAGGAACGAGAAACGCAGCCAGTCCACATAGCTGCGCATCGGGCGGCCGCCGACCTCGGTCGGATATTCGAGCTCGACCGCCTTGGCGTCCAGACCGACCACCGGGCAGGCCAGCACGTCGTGCACCCGGAAGAAGCGGGCCATGTTCTGAAAGAGCACCGTGCGCTGACGCTCCGCCGCGTAGATCCGCTCCGGCGTCAGGGCCCAGCCCTGGGCAATGTTCTCGGCCAGCGTCTGCTTGTAGTGCGTCTGCACCCTCTTGGGCTGGTGGCCGGGGCCGGCCGCCCACAGCATGGCGCGAAGCGTCAGGTAGGTCTCGTCGAGGCCGGGCAGATCGGGGCAGGTCTCCTCCACCTCCGTGCCCTCCTGGGCCAGAGCCTGCATCGTCCGCTCCAGCATCTCGCGCACATCCGGTTCAACCGGGGCGAAACCGCCGAGATCGGGGGCGAAGCCGACACAGCGGGGCGGCGCGGCCGCGGCCACCGCCGCGGCGAAGGATTTGACCGGGCGGTCGAGGGCGATCGGCAGGGTCCCGTCGTCCCCCACCATGGCATCGAGGAAGAGGGCGCAGTCCGCCACCGAGCGTGCCATCGGCCCCTGCACTGCTTCGAGCCCGAAGCCAAGCTCGCTCCCCCCCGGCACCCGCCCGGGCGAGGGTCTGAGGCCCACCACACCGCAATAGCCCGCCGGTGTCCGCAGCGATCCCGCGAGGTCGGAGCCGTGGGCGAGCCAGACCTCGCCCGCCGCCAACGCCGCCGCCGCCCCGCCGGAGGAGCCCCCGGCGTTCTTCGACACATCCCAGGGGTTGCGGGTGGCGCCGAAGACGTCGTTGAAGGTGTTGCCGCCGGCCCCCATCTCGGGCGTGTTGGACTTGGCGATGACGATGGCGCCCTTCTTCTCCAGCCGCCGCACCAGAGGGTCGGAGGCATCGGGCACATGATCGGCGTAGCCTTTCGTGCCGAAGGTCGTGTGCACGCCCGAGACCGGGGTGAGATCCTTGATGGCGATCGGCAGGCCGTGCAGCGCCCCCGGCCCCTCGGCCGGCTCCAGCGTCAGGGCCGCCGCCCGGGCCCGCTCGGCGCAGACCGTCGGCAGGGCGTTCACCTCGGGCTCGACCGCTGCGATCCGCTCCAACGCCGCCTCAATCAGCTCAAGCGGCGAGACCTCGCCCCGGGCGAGAAGGTCTACCGTCTCCCGCGCAGACAGCGCGCAAAGCGGCCCGCCTGTATAGACTGGACGGCGCATCCGACACCCCACCTCCCTTAAAAACAAAACGCTTGCCCATTCGCCCATGGATGGCCAGCGAAAAAGCTGGGCCCGCGCCACTTGACGCCCCCGGACCGCGCCGTTTTGGTGCGAGGCATCGGCGCCGCGGCAGGGAGGATGTCGGCATGGGCGATGTCGTGCGAGTAACCCGGGACGGCCCTGTGGCGATCGTCACCGTCGACAATCCGCCGGTGAACGCCGTCGGCGTCGACGTCCGCAAAGGCCTGTGGGACGCGGTTCCGGCGCTGGATGTGGACGATGCGGTGCGCGCCGTGGTGCTGGTCTGCGCCGGGCGGACTTTCATTGCCGGCGCCGATATTCGGGAGTTCGACGGCGGGGCGATGGAGCCTTGGCTGCCCGATCTGGTGGAACGTATCCACGCAGCGGAAAAACCCTGGATCGCCGCTTTGCACGGCACCGCGCTCGGCGGCGGGTTGGAGACGGCGCTTGGCTGCCACTACCGACTGGCGGTTGCATCGGCGCGAGTCGGTCTGCCCGAGGTGACCCTCGGCATCGTGCCGGGGGCGGGCGGCACCCAGCGCCTGCCGCGGATCGTCGGGCCCGAGGCGGCGGTGGAGATGGTCTGCGGCGGACGCCCGATCGGGGCGGAGCGGGCGGTGGAGCTCGGCCTGGTCGACGCCTTGGTCGAGGATCTGGACGCCGCCCCCCGCGCCTTCGCCCGCGATGTGATGGAGCGCGAGGTGCCCCGGCTCGACGCCGCACCGGGTCGCAATGCGCTCTCCGACGACGCCTGGCAGGCGCTGCGCGACGGGGTCGAAGCCAAGGCCCGGGGCCAGATCGCCCCGGTGCGCGCCTTCGACGTGGTGAAACGCGCCTTCGAGATCCCGTTGGACGAGGGCATGAAGGCTGAGCGGGCGCTGTTCCTGGCGCTCAAGGAAACCGATCAATCCAAGGCGCTGCGCCACGCCTTCTTTGCCGAGCGGGCGGTGACCAAACCGCGCCGGCTGGAGGGGGCGGAGCCGCGGCCGATCAACAAGCTTTGCGTCGTCGGCGGCGGCCTGATGGGCTCCGGCATCGCCACGGCCGCCCTGTCGTCCGGCCTGCCGGTGGTGTTGATCGAGCAGGATGCCGAGGCGATGGCCGGGGGTGTCGAGCGGATCGAGGCCAATCTCGAGGCTGCGGTCGGCCGGGGTCTGATGAGCGAGGAGCGCATGCGCCAGTGCGTCTCCGACCTCTCGGCCGCGACGGAGTACAAGGCGGCGGGCGATTGCGACATCGCCATCGAGGCGGTGTTCGAGGATCCGGAGGTGAAGCGTGGGGTCTTCACCCATCTCGCCAAGTGTCTGCCGGCGGAGGCGGTACTGGCGAGCAACACCTCCTACCTCGACCCGGCGAGCTTCACGGCCGACGTGCCGGAACCCGCCCGCATCCTCGGCCTGCACTTCTTCTCCCCGGCTCACATCATGAAGCTGGTGGAGGTGGTGCACACCGACGCGACCGCTCCCGACGTGATCGCCACCGGCTTCGCGCTCGCCCGCCGGCTGCGCAAGACCGGGGTGCTGTCGGGCGTGTGCGAGGGCTTCATCGGCAACCGCATCCTCGGCGCCTATCTCCGCGCCGCCGGCTATCTGCTGGAGGACGGCTGCCTGCCCCAGGACGTCGACGGTGCGATGCGCGCCTTCGGCATGGCCATGGGCCCGTTCGAGATGTCGGATATGGCCGGGCTGCAGATCGGCTACGCCACGCGCAAGCGGCTCGCCGCCACCCGCGACCCGGACGAGCGCTACAGCCGCATCGGCGATCTGATCGTGGAGCTGGGCCGCACCGGGCAGCGCTCGGGCCAGGGTTACTACCGCTACGACGGGGGCCGTACGCCGATCCCGGACCCCGAGATCGAGACCCTGATCGTGGAGGAGAGCACCCGGCTCGGCATCTCGCGCCGGGAAATCTCGGCCGAGGCGATCCAGGCGCGGCTGCATGCGGTGCAGGTCAACGAGGCGGCGAAGATCCTGGAGGAAGGGATCGCCGAGCGCCCGCTCGACATCGACGTGGTCAAGCTGCTCGGCTACGGCTATCCGCGCTGGCGGGGCGGGCCGATGTTCTGGGCCGACACGATCGGGCCGGCCAAGGTGCTGGCCGAGATGCAGGCAGCGGCGGCGGCCGATCCCGGCACCTGGACCGTAGCACCTCTCCTGGAGAAGCTGGTGGCCGAGGATCGAGGCTTCGCCACGCTGAACCGCTAGGGCGCTTTCCGGTCAGATTGGATCACCAGTCTGACCGGAAAGCGCAACGACTTGAATGACTTGCTCCTCTTGGATTTCGACCCGACTGGTTCAGTCAGGTCGAAATCCGCCCTAGCGCCGGGCCCTACGCCCCGAGCGCGCGGAGCTTCTTCGCCACCCGCGACGCGACCGACTTTCGGCTGTCCCGGCTCAAGCGCTCGAGATGCGGGCGGAGCCAGTCCGCCAAGCCGGCGTCGTCCTTTGCCCAGCCGGCCAGCGTCTCGGTCGTGGCGTTCAGCACGATCCAGTCGTCGTGCTCTGTCAGGTTGCGCTGCATGATGGCCAGCGCCGCCGCGCGCTGCTCCGCATCCATATCCGCGGACAGCCGGTCAAAAAGCTGCGCCAGGGTCCATTGGGCCGAAGCCTGGTCGAGCGCGCCGATCTCGCCGATGAAGCGGTCGATATAGAGCACGAGCAGATCGTGCCGCTCCGCCTCGACCCGCTTCATGGCGTTGGAGGTGCGCAGGCGGACAACCTCGTCCGCGCTCCGGTAGCAGCGAAACAGCTCGTCGAACCGATCGGGGTGGGCCAGCACCAGCTCGACGACCTCGATGGTGCGGCCGAGGGAGTTCGGGTGCCCGCCGGTCAGCATGCTCTCCAGGCTTTCGCTCATCTTCGCCCGCTCCTTAGAGCGCTTTCCGTTCAGACAGGTGATCTAGTCGGAACGGAAAGCGCAATGACCTAAACGGCTTGCCCGTCTTGGATCTCGACCTGACTGAGTCAGTTAGATCAAAATCCGCCCTAGGCAGACCGCGCGTGCCGCCTAGCCCTGCCGCTCCAGGGCGTACTTGGCGCGCAGGATCTCCAATGCCTCCTTCGGCCCCATGTCCTTTTCGAGGGCCGTGCGCTCGCCATCCCGGCGGCGGTACTCCTCCACCAACTCGTCGACCACCGCGGCATCGCCGATGCGCATCAGACCCTCTCGCGCCAGGGCGATGGCGCTTTCCCGGGTCTCGCGGATCACCACGTCGGCGCCGGCCGCCCGCATCTCGATCTCTGAGAAGCGGTCGTAGGTGTCGGCGATGATCAGGGCCTGGGGAAAACGCTCCCGCAGCTTCTCCACGGCGGCCCGGGCGCCGTCGCGGTCGTCGATGCAGAGAAAGATGATGTCGGCCTCCCCCGCACCCGCACTGATCATCACGTCGAGGCGTGTGGCGTCGCCGAAATAGACATGGGTGCCGAAGCTGCGCGCCATGCGGATCCGCCGGGGCGAGTTGTCGATCAGGGTGACGTCGAGGCCCCGCATCGCCATGATCCGGGCGACCACCTGGCCGACCCGGCCGAAGCCTGCGATGATGACGCGGGCACCCTTGGCGGCGTCGACGCCCTCCATCTCCTCATCGTCCTCATCGCCCCCCGCGTCCTGGGCCGCGGCCTGATCGGCGAAGCGCACGGCGAGCGGCGTGAGTACCATGGAGAGCGTGATGACTGCCGAGAGCACCGAGGAGAGCGTGCCGAACAGCAGGCCGGAGCCCGCCGCGATGGACAGCAGCACGAAGGCGAACTCGCCCCCCTGCCCGAGCGTCGCCGCGATCCTGACGGCGTCTATGTGGCCCGAGCCGAAGAGCCGGCTGAGCAGATAGAGCAGCACCGCCTTCAACAAGAAAAGGCCCGCCGCGCCCCCGAGCACGATCCACCAGTTCGCCAGCACGACGGCCCAGTCGACCGTCATGCCGAAGGCCATGAAGAAGAGGCCGAGGAGCAGGCCGCGGAACGGCTCAATGTCTGTCTCAAGCTGGTGGCGGTAGCTGCTTTCGGCCATCAGCACCCCGGCGATGAAGGCGCCAAGCGCCATCGACAGGCCGGCCGCGTCCATCGCCAGGGCCGCACCGCCCACCACCAGAAGCGCGGCGGCCGAGAAGATCTCGTGCGCCTTTTCCCGTGCGATGAAGGCGAAAAGCTGCGGCACCAGGTATCGCCCGGCCAGCACCAGGGCCACCAGCGCGCCCAGGCCGATGACGATGTCGACCGCCACGTTCTCCGTCACGCCCGGCCCGGGGGCGAGGAAGGCGGCGAGCGCCAGCAGCGGCACGATCGCCAGGTCCTGGAAAAGTAGGATGGAGAAGGCCCGGTCGCCGTAGGGCGCGGCCAGGTCCCGCTTCTCCCGCAGGATCTGCACGCCGAAGGCGGTGGAGCTGAGGGCCAGCGCCAGCCCGACCAAGAGCGCCCGATCGAAGGGTTGGCCGAAGGCGAGCAACGCCACCGTCAGCGCCGCGCCCGTCACCGTCACCTGCAGGAGGCCGAGGCCGAAGATGTCGGAGCGCAGGCGCCAGAGCCGCGCGGGCTTCAGCTCCAGCCCGATGACGAAGAGCAGCAGCACCACGCCGAACTCCGCCACGTGCAGCACCGTCTCGGTCTCGCCAATGGCCCCCAAGCCGTAAGGACCGATCAACGCGCCGGCGGCGAGATAGCCGAGGACCGAGCCCATGCCGATCCGGCGGAAGATCAGCACCACCACTACGGCCGCGGCCAGAAACACCACTGCCCCGAGCAGGATCGGGTCGGCGTCGGTGGCGGCGATCATTGGTTCCTGGGCGTCGGCCATGCAGCGATCTTAGGCGGCCGCCGGCCTGCTGCAAGAAGCTGGCGCGCCAAGAAGGCTCGCAAGGCCGGCAGTGTGTCCTATTTCCCGGCGGGATCGGACAAGGGGATGCGCGATGCGATCTGTGCGAGCATGGGCGGCCGCGGCCGTTCTGGCGGTTCTGCCGCCCACGGCGGGCCTCGGCAACGATCTGCCGGCCTGCGGCGGAGAGGACGTCTGCACGATCGAGGCGGGCAGCTACCATGTCCGCGCGCCCGACGGCTGGGACGGCGAGGCACCGCTCGGCGTCTTCCTGTTCTTCCACGGCTTTCGATCCTCCGGCCTCTCGGCGGTACGCAGCGGATCGTTGCAGGAGGTGTTCGGCGGCGCCGGCTATCTGATCGTCGCGCCGAACGGCGACGAGTGGCAGGAGGGTGCGCGCGCCTGGCCGGCCCGGGATGCGCCCGGCCGGCCCTGGCGCGACGATGTCGCCTTCACCCGCGCCGTGCTGGCCGACGTCGCCCAGCGCTTTCCGGTGGATGACGCGCGGGTGGTGATCGCGGGTTTCTCCGCCGGCGGCTCCATGGCCTGGCGCGTCGCCTGTCGGCAGGCGGACGGGCTGGCCGCGGTGATCTCCATCGCCGGCGCGCTCCGCCGTCCGGTGCCGGAGGCGTGCGGCGGTGGGCCGGTGCCGGCCCTGCAGATCCACGGCTACTCCGACCGCACCGTGCCGCTCGAAGGTCGCCGGATCCGGGATTGGCACCAGGGCGACGTGTTCGAGACGCTGGACCTGATCCGCCGCGCCAATGGCTGCGAGAGCCTGCCGGCGGCGGTGGAGACCGAGGGCCGCTATTGGTGCCGGGACTGGACCGGCTGCGGCTCGGGCGCGCCGGTCGGCTTCTGCCTGCATCCCGGTGGCCACGGCCTGCCGGCCGACTGGACCACGCTCGCCCGCGACTGGCTCGCCTCTCTCGGCTAGCGCTGCCTGGCCGGCCTTGCGCACCGGCACCGCCCGGCTATAAGCGGCCCGGTTTTCACTTTTTGCGTGAGCGTCCCGACCTCGGGTGAAAACCGTCCCCCGCGGAGCCCCTCCGCGGCCCTGCGGTGGAGCGGTCATGCCGAAGCGTGAAGATATCCAGTCCATCCTGATCATCGGCGCTGGGCCGATCGTGATCGGGCAGGCGTGCGAGTTCGACTATTCCGGCACCCAGGCCTGCAAGGCCCTGCGCGAAGAGGGCTATCGCGTCATCCTGGTGAACTCGAACCCCGCCACAATCATGACCGATCCCGGCATGGCGGACGCCACCTATATCGAGCCGATCACGCCGGAGGTCGTCGCCCGCATCATCGCCGCCGAAAAGCCCGACGCCCTGTTGCCGACCATGGGCGGGCAGACCGCGCTCAACACCGCGCTGAAGCTCGAGGAGTTGGGCGTGCTCGCTGCCCACGATGTCGAGCTGATCGGCGCCAAGCGCGCCGCCATCGAGAAGGCGGAGGATCGCCAGCTCTTCCGCGAGGCGATGGACCGGATCGGGCTCGAAAGCCCGGTCTCCGCCATCGCCACCACGATGGAGGAGGCGCTGGCCGCCCTCCCCACCATCGGCCTACCGGCGATCATCCGCCCGGCCTTCACCCTCGGCGGCACCGGCGGCGGGGTCGCCTACAACCGCGAGGACTTCGAGCAGATCTGCCGCGGCGGCCTCGACGCCTCGCCGGTCAGCCAGATCCTGATCGACGAGAGCCTCTTGGGCTGGAAGGAGTACGAGATGGAGGTGATCCGCGACCGCGCGGACAACGCCATCATCGTCTGCTCCATCGAAAACGTGGATCCGATGGGCGTGCACACGGGCGATTCGATCACCGTCGCCCCGGCGCTCACCCTGACCGACAAGGAATATCAGCGGATGCGCAACGCCTCGATCGCGGTACTGCGCGAGATCGGGGTGGAGACCGGCGGCTCCAACGTGCAATGGGCCATCAACCCCGAGGACGGGCGGATGGTGGTGATCGAGATGAACCCGCGGGTGAGCCGCTCCTCCGCGCTCGCCTCCAAGGCCACCGGGTTCCCGATTGCCAAGGTCGCGGCGAAGCTCGCCGTCGGCTACACGCTGGATGAGCTCGACAACGACATCACGGAGGTCACGCCGGCCTCCTTCGAGCCCACCATCGACTACGTCGTCACCAAGATCCCGCGCTTTGCCTTCGAGAAGTTCCCGGGCGCGGTGCCGGAGCTGACCACGGCGATGAAGAGCGTGGGCGAGGCCATGGCCATCGGCCGCGGCATCCACGAGAGCCTGCAAAAGGCCCTCGCCTCGCTGGAGACCGATCTGTCGGGCTTCGACGAGATCGAGATCCCGGGGACGGAGGAAGGCGCCGGCGAGGTCGACCGCCGCCAGGCCGTCATCGCTGCCCTCTCCCAACGCACGCCGGACCGGCTGCGCCTGATCGCCCAGGCGATCCGCGAGGGGCTGACGTTGGAGGAGATCCGCGCCGCCACCGCCTTCGACCCCTGGTTCCTCGCCCGGATCGACGAGATCGTCAGCGAAGAGGCGCGGATTGTGGCGGAGGGTCTGCCCGAGACCGCCTTCGCCATGCGGCGGCTGAAGATGCTCGGCTTCACCGATGCCCGCCTCGCCACCCTCGCGGGCCGGAGCGAGAGCGAGGTGCGCCGCCTGCGCGATGGGCTCGGCATCAACGCCGTCTTCAAGCGGGTCGATACCTGCGCGGCGGAGTTCGAGGCCCAGACCCCCTACATGTACTCGACCTACGAGACCGGGGCGATGGGCGCACCCGAATGCGAGGCGCGGCCGAGCACGCGGGACAAGATCGTCATCCTCGGTGGCGGTCCCAACCGGATCGGCCAGGGGATCGAGTTCGACTATTGCTGCTGCCACGCCTGCTTTGCCCTGTCGGAGGCGGGTTTCGAGACGATCATGATCAACTGCAATCCCGAGACCGTCTCGACCGACTACGACACCTCCGACCGGCTCTACTTCGAGCCGCTGACGTTGGAATGCGTGCTCGAGATCCTGCGAGTGGAGCAGGAGGCCGGGCGCCTGGTCGGCGTCATCGTGCAATTCGGCGGCCAGACCCCCCTGAAGCTCGCCCGGGCGCTGGAGGAGGAGGGCGTCCCGATCCTCGGCACGCCGCCCGACGCCATCGACCTGGCTGAGGACCGGAAGCGCTTTCAGGAACTGCTGCATCGCCTCGACCTTCGCCAGCCGCTTAACGGCATCGCCACCTCGCGGGAGGAGGCGCTGCGGGTGGCCCACGACGTTGGCTATCCGGTGGTCATCCGCCCGTCCTACGTGCTCGGCGGTCGGGCCATGGAGATCGTGCGCGACGATGCGGCGCTGGAGCGCTATATCCGCGACGCCGTCATCGTCTCGGGCGACAGCCCGGTGCTGATCGACAGCTATCTCTCCGGCGCGGTGGAAGTCGATGTCGACGCGATCTCCGACGGCAGCGCGGTGCACATCGCCGGGGTGATGGAGCACATCGAGGAGGCGGGCGTGCATTCCGGCGACAGCGCCTGCTCCCTGCCGCCCTATTCGCTGAAGGCCGAGATCGTGGCGGAGCTCGAGCGCCAGACGGAGGCGTTGGCGCTGGAGCTCGGCGTCGTCGGGCTGATGAACGTGCAGTTCGCGGTGAAAGGCGCGGAGGTCTATCTGCTGGAGGTCAATCCCCGCGCCTCCCGTACCGTGCCGTTCGTGGCCAAGGCGACCGGCGTACCCATCGCTGCCATCGCGGCCCGGGTGATGGCCGGCGCATCGCTCGGCGACTTCGCCCTCGCGCCGCAATGGTCGGGGCAGTTCGCGGTGAAGGAGGCCGTCCTGCCCTTCGCGCGCTTTCCCGGCGTCGACACCCTGCTCGGGCCCGAGATGCGCTCGACCGGCGAGGTCATGGGATTGTCGGAGACCTTTCCCCAGGCCTTCCTCAAGGCCCAGATCGGCGCCGGCACCGAGTTGCCGAAGCGCGGCACGGCCTTCATCTCCATCCGCGACGACGACAAGGACGATGGGATGGCCACGGCCGTCAAGACCCTGGCAGAGCTCGGTTTTTCCCTGCTGGCCACCGGCGGCACCGCGGCCTGGCTCGAAAGCCTGGGCCTGACGGCGGAGCGGGTGAACAAGGTCTATGAGGGGCGCCCGCACATCGTCGACCGGATGAAGGACGGCGACGTGGTGCTGGTCTTCAACACCACCGAAGGGGCGCAGGCGGTGGCCGACAGCCGCTCCATCCGGGCGATCGCGCTCTACGGCAAGATCCCCTACTACACCACCGCCGCCGGGGCCCGCGCCGCCGCCCGCGCCATGCGCGACCGCCAGACGGACACCCTCGCGGTGACCTCGCTCCAGGCCCTCGGAGCGGCCTGAGGCGAAGTGTGAGAGGTCCGATTTCGCGGACCGGCGCGGCGGTGTTACACTCCTCCCGTTGAGTATGGGAATTGTGTGATGCTTGGCCTTGCGCTGGTCGACGTTGCGATCGGCCTGATCTTCATCCTGCTGCTGCTCAGCCTGATCGCCACGGCGGTGCAGGAGATGCTCGCGGCCCTGCTGCAGATGCGGGGCAAGACGCTGAAAAACGCCGTCGCGATGCTGATGGAGGGCGATGCGACCCTGGTCGATCGGCTCTACGAGCATCCGCTGATCCGCACCTTGCAGACCCGCTCGAGCATCGTCGGCTCGAGCGGTCGGCGCCTGCCCTCCTACATCCCGCCCCAGACCTTCGCCCGGGCCCTGGTGGAGACCGTCGCCGCGGGCCGAAGCGGTCTGCGCACGGCCATCGAGGCCGGCACCGCGCGCGCCGTCGACATCATCGGCGAGATCGAGGATATGGGCGCCGCCTCCCGCAATCTCGGCACGGACGGCGCGCGTCTGGCCGACACGCTGCGCGCCGTGGTCAGCCGGGCGGCGGCCAAACAGGACGCCCTGGTGGACGAGGTCGAGGAGCGGATTGCCGCTTGGTACGACAACGCCATGGACCGGGTGCAGGGCTGGTACAAACGGCGGACCAACTACACGCTTTTCTGCATCGGCCTGGTGGTGGCGGTGCTGATGAACGCCGACGCCATCGGCAGCGTCAGCCACCTCTCCGCCAACGCCACGGCGCGCCAGCAGATGGCCCTGCTGGCCGAGACCTACGCCCAGGATCGCGAGACCTTGGAGCCGAGCGAAACGGCCGCCGAGGCTTATGAGCAGGCGCTGGCCGATCTTTCCGCCGCGCCCCTGCCGCTCGGCTGGGATCCGGTCTTTGACACGTTCGAGGCGGCGGAGCCCGGCGCCTGCACCGGCGGGCTGCGGCCGCTCGCCTGCGTGGCCGACCATGTCCGCGCCGAGCCGCTGGTGATCTTCGGCTGGCTGCTGACCGCGGTCGGCGTCACCCTCGGCGCGCCTTTCTGGTTCGATCTCTTGCAAAGCGTGCTGAAAATCCGCGCCACCGGGCGGAAACTCGCAACCGCCCATGAAGAGCAGGGACGCACGGCGCAGAAGAATGGGCAAAGCTCCGCCTGACCCCACGAAAATGCGACTGCAGGAGAGCACCGGCCTGGCGTAGACTGCGCCCATGACGGTCGCCCCCAGCACCATCGCCGCGATCCGCTTCGGATACGGCTTTCGGCCCGGCACGCCGCCACCCGCGGGACCGGAGGATCTGGTCGCGCAGCTTGGCGACACCGCGGCCGACGACGCCTTTGCAGACCTGCCCGACGTTCCTGCCCGGATCGGGCTCATGCAGGCCTATCGGGCTGGCATCCGGGCGGTCCGGGAGGGCAATGCGGAGGGCGAGGCCGCGCGGGAGGCGGCGGCGGAAGCGATCTGGCAGCAGCGCGCGGCCGACGACCTCACCCGCCTCGGCGCCGCCATGGAGTCTCCCGCGGGCCTCCGCGAGCGCCTCTTTGCCTTCTGGTGCGACCACTTCACCGTCGTGGGCGGCAACAGGCGGCGCTACCTGCTCGATGCCGCGATGGAGGTCGAGGCGATCCGCCCGCACCTGAACGGCCGCTTCGCCGACATGCTGCGCGCCGTCTCGACCCATCCGGCGATGCTCGAATATCTCGATCAGACCGCGTCCATCGGCCCCAATTCTCCGGTCGCGCAGCGCCGGGGCGGTGGATTGAACGAGAACCTGGCGCGGGAGATCCTGGAGCTACATACGCTCGGCGTCGACGGCTCCTACACCCAGGCCGATGTGCGGGAGTTCGCCGAGGCATTGACCGGCTTCTCCGTCCGCCGCTCCGCCTTCGTCTTCGATCCTCGCCGGGCCGAGCCGGGGACGGAGACCGTGCTCGGCACACGCTACGGGCAGGCGCGGGGTCGGGCGACGCTCGAGGACGCGGTGGCCATCTTAGAGGATCTGGCGGTGCATCCCGAAACCGCACGCCATATCGCGCGCAAGCTCGCCACCCATTTCGTGGCCGACGACCCGCCGGAGGCGCTGGTGGCGCATCTCGAGGCTGCCTATCGCGCGTCCGACGGCGATCTCGGCGCGGTGCACCGGGCCCTGATCGAACATCCGGACAGCTGGGCTGGCTTGGGTGGCAAGGTGAAGCAACCCTTCGACTTCATCGCCTCCTCGCTCCGCGCCCTCGGGCTCGGCCGGCGAGAGTTGCGGCGCATGGGCCGGCGGGCCTGGCCGTTCCTCAACCGCGGCATGCAGGTGATGGGCCAGCCGCTCCGCCGGCCGGGCGGGCCCGATGGCTGGCCGGAGATGGCGGAAAGCTGGATCACCCCCCAGGGCCTGGCCGCCCGCATCGACTGGGCCGGCCGCGCCGCCCGCCGCTTCGGCCGCAATCTCGACCCGCGGGATTTCCTGCGCACCGCCCTCGACGATGCGGCCTCGCAAGAGCTCGGCTTCGCCGTCGGCGCGGCCGAGACCCGATTGGAGGGCGTGGTGCTGGTCCTCGCTTCACCGGAGTTCAACCGCCGATGAGCGATGCCGTGACGCCCACCCCGGCGCCCGATCAGCCGCCAAATCTTCCGCCCGAGGAGCCGAACCGCCGGCGCTTTCTCGGCGGCGCCCTTACCCTCGGCTGCTCCGCCGCGGCCTTTCCCCTGGTCACGCCGGTCACCGTCGCCGCGGCCCCGGGGGAGAACCGGCTGGTCGTCATCATCCTGCGCGGCGCCATGGACGGGCTCGACGTCGTCCGCCCGCGGGGCGAGGCGGCGCTGGCTGGGCTGCGCCCGACCATCCTGCAGCAGGCCGATGCCATCGACCTCGACGGCTTTTTTGGTCTGCACCCCCGGCTCGACGGCCTGGCACCGCTCTGGTCGCGGGGCGAGCTTGCCTTCGCCCATGCCGTGGCCACGCCCTACCGTGACAAGCGCAGCCATTTCGACGGCCAGGATTTCCTGGAGAACGGCGGGGAGGAGCCCGATGGCAGCCTGACCCGCGCCCGGGACGGCTGGCTGAACCGCATGCTGACCCTGGTCCCCGGGGCGGAGGCGGAGACGGCCTACGCCGTCGGGCGGGAGCGGATGCTGCTCCTGGACGGTGAGGCCGCTACCCAGTCCTGGAGCCCGGATGCCGACCTCGCCCTCTCCCCGCAAGGCCGGCATTTGCTGGAGGTGATCTATCGCGGCGATCCATTGTTCGCCGCCGCGGCCGCCACCGCGCTCAACCTCTCGGAGCAGATGGACGCCTCCGCCACGCTTCGCAGCCGGCGCCAGGCAGAGGCGCTGGCCACCTTTGCCGCGGATCGGTTGAGCGGCGATGCGCGGATCGCCGCCTTCTCCATCGGCGGCTGGGACACCCATCGCCGCCAGGACAACGCCATCGTGCGCGCGCTGGAGGAGCTGCAGACCGCGCTCCTCACCCTGCGCGACGGGCTCGGCCCGCATTGGTCGCGCACCATGGTGCTGGCGATCACCGAGTTCGGCCGCACGGTGCGGGAGAACGGCTCTGCCGGCACCGATCACGGCACCGGAGGCGCCTTGCTGATGGCCGGCGGCGCCATCGCCGGGGCGCGGGTGCACGGGCGCTGGCCCGGCCTGGCCGACGGCGATCTCTACAACCAGCGCGACCTGATGCCGACCGACGATGTGCGCCGCTATGCCGGCTGGGCGCTGCGCGGTCTGTTCGGGCTGTCCGGCACCGATATCGAGCGGACGGTCTTCCCCGGTCTCGACATGGGCAGCGATCTGGGGATCGTCGCCTAGAGCTTTGCCATCCGTTCGGGGGAGCGATGGCGACGTGGGGATGGGGCTGTTGGGCCGTAGCGACGGCTGTCGAAGGTGCAATCGGCTGGATCACCGCCTATCTTCGCTCCACGCCCGGCGGCGCGGTCGTCGCCGTCGGCTGAAACTGACCACATGGCGCAACGAAGCGCCCCGACAGCAGAGCGCTCAGCCAAAGACCGCCGGCGCCGAAGGAGTTGCGATGACCCTGACGCCCCGGCCCGAGGTGGTCGATTTCCTGCTCAGCCGACGCTCGCGCCCGGCCAAGACCCTGTCCGGCCCCGGCCCCGACCGGGCGGCCATCGAGACGCTGCTGCAGGCCGCCGCCCGCTCCCCCGACCATGGCAAGCTGGAGCCCTGGCGCTTCATCGTGCTGGAGGGCGCGGCGCTCGCCCGCCTGTCCGCGCTCACCGACCGGCTGGGCGAGGCGCGGGGCGACGCGCCCGAGCGGCGGGAGAAGGATCGCATAGGCTTCGAGCGCGCTCCGGTTGCCGTCGCCGTCGTGGCCTCGCCCAAACCTTCGGAAAAGATCCCGGAGGTCGAGCAGCTTTACTCCGCCGGCGCCGTCTGCCTCGCCCTGCTGAACGCCGCCCTCGCGTCTGGCTGGGGCGCCAACTGGCTGTCGGGCTGGATGGCCACCGATCCCGACTGGCTGCGGGAAGGGCTGAGCCTCGCCGCCCATGAAAGCGTCGCCGGCTTCATCCATATCGGCAGCGAAACCGTGGTGCCGCCCGACCGACCACGGCCCGAAATGACGGCCATTGTCACCTGGGCGACCGACTGAGGTCCCTGGCGGAAAGGCGCGAAGACGCGCCGGCGTTAACCCGGCCTAAGTAGCTTTCGGCCCTTCTCTCTGCTAATCAGGCGGTGAGGGAAATCGGACAGGTCTTGCCATGTGCACGCTCTGCAACATGGAGCGGCCATTTTGGCCGACATGTGACTATCGGACTCTGTCAGACACGGTCGCCGCCGAAGGCGCCCGGGTGACGGAGGGGTCGGATGCCGCCAGCGGCACGGCGACTGCCTATGCGATCTCGGTCGGCGACAGCTTCGCCGGGCGATTGTCCAACCCCGGGGATCGCGACTGGGTCTCGGTCACGCTGCAGGCCGGCGAAAGCTATGAGATCAGCCTGACCGGCGTCTCGCTCTACGATCCTTATCTGCGGATCTACGACGGCGCGGGCCGCTTGGTGCGCTACAACGACGACGCGGGATCCCTCGATTCGGCCGTGACCTTCGCGGCCCAGAGCAGCGGGCAGTACTACCTCGCCGCCGGAGCCTATGCCGATCTCTACAGCGGCACCTACGATCTCTCCATCGAGGTGGCCAAGCCGCTCGGGGCTTTCAGCAACGACGAGATCGCCGATCAACTCACCGACGGCTACTGGAACTGGACCGCGCGGTCCCGCCGCGCTTTCGATGCCGAGCCGGGCGACGCGCTGACGGTGAACTTCGCCAGCCTGCGCCCGGGGGAGCAGCGCCTGGCGGAGGAAGCCTTGCAAACCTGGGCCGACGTGAGTGGCCTGCGCTTCGTGGAGGTCGCCGGCAGCGCCGACATCACCTTCGGCAACACCGACGACGGGGCCTATGCTTTCAGCAGCACCAGCGGGGCGAAGATCCGCTCCTCCACCATCAACATCTCGACCGACTGGGTCGACCGTTACGGCACCGACCTCGGCAGCTATTCGTTCCAGACCTACATCCACGAGATCGGCCACGCCCTCGGCCTCGGCCATGCGGGCAACTACAATGGCGCCGCCACCTACGGGATCGACAACCAGTACCTGAACGACTCCTGGCAGGCCTCGGTCATGTCGTACTTCTCCCAGCGGGAGAACACCTACATCGACGCCAGCCTGGCCTTCATCGTCACGCCGATGATCGCCGACATCCTGGCGATTCAGGAGCTTTACGGCACCACCGGGTTCGCGACCCGCGGGGGCAACACGACCTACGGCTTCGGCACCCAGCTCGGCGAGATCTACGACGCCGCCTATTGGCGCGACGGCCCCCGGGCGCTGACGCTGTTCGACACCGGGGGCTCGGACACGCTGAACCTGGCCGGCGGCTCCTCCGGTTTCTCCAACCGCATCGACTTGCGCCAGGAATCGATCTCCGACGTGATGGGTCATGTGGGCAACCTGTCGATCGCCCGGGGCACGGTGATCGAGCGTGCGATCCTCGGCATCGGCAATGACGACGTCACCGGCAACGGGGCGGGGAACTTCATCGACGGCGGCCAGGGCGATGACGTGATCCGCGGCTTTGCCGGCAACGACACCCTGCTCGGCGGTGACCAGGCGGATGAGCTCGCCGGCGGCAATGGCCGCGATTCGCTCGAGGGCGGGCTCGGCGCCGACACGCTCTACGGCGGCGCCGACAACGACACGATGGGCGGCGGCGGCGGCAACGACCGGCTGAGCGGCGATAGCGGCGACGACGAGCTTTATGGCCGAACCGGCGATGATCGGCTGAACGGCAACGGCGGGCGCGACGCGCTGCGCGGCGGCGACGGCGAAGACACGCTGACGGGCGGCGACGGCTATGACGTCCTGTTCGGCGGCCGCGACGACGACGACTTGCGCGGCGGCGGCTCGGGTGACCGCCTGGTGGGCGGCGCCGGCGACGACCGGTTGTTCGGCGACGCGAACCCGGACGTGATCCTTGGCGGCCAGGGCAACGACTCGCTCTTCGGCGGGGAGGAGCGCGACACCCTCTCCGGCGGCTATGGCGCTGACGTGATGACCGGCGGGGTCGGCTTCGACACCTTCCTCTTCGAGAACGCGGGCGAGACCATGTTCCGGGGCGAGGCTGACATCATCCGCGACTTCGGCGCCGGTTCCGACGTGATCAACCTGTTGGCCATCGACGCCCATGAGGGTGTCGCCGGCAACCAGCCGTTCTTCTTCATGGGCAGCGCGGACTTCACCGGCGCCGGGCAGCTGCGCTTCGTGAGGAACGGTGGCGACGGGGTGCTGGTCGGCACCGTGGATGCCGATCCCGATATCGAGCTTCGGATCGAGCTCGAGGGCGTGCAGTCCCTCGCCGCCTCGGACCTCCTGCTCTGACCCGCGCCGCCGGGGGATGACGAAGGCGGCCGGACGATGACGGTGATCGACGATTTCGCCCGGGCCCTGGGGCAGATCGGCGACCGGCGCTTTCTCGGCGTGCTGGCAAAGGCGCTGCTGCTCACGCTCCTGGTCTTTGCCGCGATCTACGCAGGCGTCGGCTGGTTGATCTCCCTGGTCGGGCCCTTCACCCTGCCCTGGATCGGCGTGGTCGATCCGGCCCTGCTGCTCACCGGTCTCGCCTTCGGCGCCCTGGCGCTGGCTTCGGTCTTTCTGATGATCCCGGTGGCAGCGATCTGCGTCGGCTTCTTTCTGGAGGATGTGGCCGCGGCGGTGGAGGCACGGCATTATCCCGGCCTGCCGGCTGTCACGCCACAGCCGATCCTCGACCAGCTCTCGGACGCGCTGCGCTTCTTCCTGGTGCTGGTCTTCGCCAACCTGGTCGGGCTGATCCTCTACGTCCTGGCCGGTCCGCTGGCGCCGCTGGTGTTCTACGGATTGAACGGCTTCCTGCTCGGGCGGGAGTACTTTCAGCTGGTGGCGATGCGCCGGCGTGGGCTGAAGGGGGCCCGCACGCTCCGACGTCAGCATTTCCTGCACATCTGGCTCGTCGGCACATTGATGGCGGTCCCGCTGACGATCCCGATCCTGAACCTGCTGATCCCGGTGCTTGGCGTCGCCACGTTCACCCATGTCTTTCACCGGGTGAACCAGCCTTGAGCCGCCCTCAGTCGGGCGAGGCCGCCCGCATCCGGCCGTAGAAATCGAGATCCTCGACCGTCAGCAGGCCGGAGACGATCACGCCGCAGATCACCGCCCAGACCACGGTGCCGATCAGTGTGACCCAGAGGATCTTCGCCCGCAGCCGCGGATTGTCCGGCGCCGAGGCCGGGGTTCCGGGCACCACCCGGCCGGCCTCCGCCTGGCTCTTCATCCGCAGCGGCAGGGCGATGAACAGCCCCATGAACCAGATCACGGCGTAGAGCACGATGGCCGCGGTGATCGTCATGCCTGCTCCAGCTCCACCAGGGTGCCGTTGAAGTCCTTGGGATGGAGGAAGAGCACCGGCTTGCCGTGGGCGCCGATGCGCGGCTCCCCGTCGCCAAGCACCCGCGCGCCGGAGGCGGCGAGGCGGTCGCGGGCGGCGCGGATATCGTCCACCTCGTAGCAGACATGGTGCATGCCGCCGCCCGGGTTCTTCTCCAGAAAGCCGGCGATGGGGGATCCCTCGCCCAGGGGATAAAGCAGCTCGATCTTGGTGTTGGGCAGGCTGATAAAGACGACCGTCACCCCGTGATCCGGCTCATCCTGCGGCGCGCTGACGTCTGCGCCCAGCACGTCGCGGTACTGGGCGATCGCCGCCTGAAGATCCGGCACCGCGATCGCCACGTGGTTCAATCGACCGATCATTCCGTCTCTTGCCTCGCCTCACATCGGGAAGAGGGCCGCCGCCGCGGCGAGCCCGCCCACCTCTGCCAGTTGCTGGGTCGCGCCCAGAACGTCGCCGGTCTGGCCGCCGATCCGTCGCCAAGCGAACCAGAGGAGCGGCAGGGGCGCAAGGGCGCACGCGGCCAGGACCAGCAGCCCGCCGCTGCCGAATATCGCAAGGGCGAGCAAGGTCGCGCCGACGGCCGCCAACACGGCCGCCCCCCAGCCCGGCCGCCCGGCCCCGGCCGACAAGCCCGCGCGTCGCGCCGCCGGCATCAGCGCCATGGCCAACACCATCGCCGCCCGGCTGCCGGCCCCGACCAGGGCGAGGGCCGCGATCAGCGTGCCCATCTCCAGCGCCGCGATCCCGCCGGCCCGCGCGAGTACTGCGAGCACCAGCGCCAGCGCGCCATAGGCGCCGATCCGGCTGTCGCCCATGATTTCCAACACCCGCTCGGCCGGTCCGTGGCTGCCAAGGCCGTCGGCGCAATCGGCTAGCCCGTCCTCGTGCAACGCCCCAGTGAGGAGGGCGAGTGTCGCCAGCGCCAGGGAAGCTCCGATCAGCGGCGGCAGGCCGAGCCAGGCCGCCAGCCAGCCGACCGCGCCCGCGGCGGCGCCCAGCACCGCGCCCACCAGCGGCCAGGCCCAGGCGGCGGCCGCCCCGCGCGCCGCGGCCCGGCCGTGGTCGACCGGCACCGGCAGCCGGCTGAGCAGGCTCGTCGCCGCCAACAGGTCATGCGCCTCGACCAGCGGGGCGTCGGCCTCCCTCACCGCGCACGGCACCGCTTGTCATCGCCCCGGCTTTGGGCGATGGCGGGGCACGAGGCGGCGAGATCTCCAACCATGCCCGATCCCTTTGCATCCCTGGCCGCGTTTGCCAATCACCTCGACGCGCCGCCGGCGGTGGATCAGGCGGCGATGGCTGCGGCTGCGGCCCGCAACGATGTGCTGACCAAGCCGCCGGGCGCACTTGGTCGGCTCGAGGCGTTGGCGCTTTGGCTCGCCGGCTGGCATGGCCGCCCGGTGCCCCGGCTCGACCAGGTGCAGATCGCGGTCTTCGCCGGCAATCACGGGGTGACGGCGCAGGGCGTCTCTGCCTTCCCGGCGGAGGTCACGGCCCAGATGGTGGCGAATTTCGAGGCTGGCGGCGCCGCGATCAACCAGCTCGCCCGGCTGCACGGCGCGGCGCTCACCGTCCATGCCCTAGCGCTCGAGACGCCCACCGCCGACCTCACCCAGGCGCCGGCGATGACGGAGGAGGCCTGCCTCGAGGCCCTCCGCGCGGGGTGGGAGGCGGTCGATCCCGCGGCCGATCTGCTGATCCTGGGCGAGATGGGGATCGGCAACACCACGGTCGCGGCCTGCCTCGGCGCCGCGCTGTTCGGCGGCGCGGGGCAGGACTGGGCCGGGCGTGGCACTGGCGTCGATGCGGCGGGGCAGGAGCGCAAGGCGGCCGTGGTCGACGCGGCCCTGGCGCGTCACGGTCCGGCGCTTGGCGATCCGTTCGAGGCGCTGCGCCGGCTCGGCGGGCGGGAGGTCGCGGCCATGGTGGGCGCCATGGCCCGGGCCCGCATGAGGCGCATCCCCGTGCTGCTCGACGGTTTCGTGGTGACTGCCGCTGCGGCGGTTCTCGCCCGGCGCTCGGCGGATCTGCTGGCCCATTGCCTGGCCGGCCACCGCTCGGCCGAGCAGGCCCACGGGCGGATGCTGACCTCCCTCCGGCTCGACCCCCTGCTCGATCTCGACATGCGGCTCGGCGAGGGCTCGGGCGCGGCCGTGGCCCTCGGCGTCCTCCGCGCCGCCGTTGCCTGCCATGGCGGCATGGCCACCTTCGCCGATGCCGGCGTGAGCGGGAAAGACGATGCGGGCTAAGCGCTACGCCACGGCCCTGTCGGGCATCAGGAACGCCGCAATCTCATCGGCCCGCGCCTTACCGTCGGCCTCGCCCAAGGCGATCAGGTCGGCGATGTAGGGCCGCTCGAACATCAGATAGCTCGGCAGCACGTAAGGCGATTTCCAACCGCCGAGGGTGCGGATCAACAGCTTCACCGTCCACGGCATCGCGCCGAGATAGCGGGCGGTGACGGCGCGGATATCCTCGCTCGGCGTGATCGTCAGGGTCTCGATCCGGCGAAGGCCGCTCGCCTCCCTTCGCTCCGGCAACATGGTCTCGAGCGTTGCGTTGATGCGCTCCAACCGCTCGAGATCGGACTCGAGCCCGTCGTTGAACAGGATGTCGAGCAGCTGACCCGCCAGGATGCCCAATGTCGGCCGCTCCGGCGGACCGGACGGCAAGGCGGTCGGTATCGGGTCTATGGCCGGGTCGCGGTTGGCGATGGTGAAGATCCGGTCGGCGCCGAGGTGGATCGCCGGGCTGAGCGGCGAAGTCTGGCGAAGCGCCCCGTCGCCGAACCAGTCCGCCCCGATCTGCACCGCCGGGAAGACGAACGGCAGGGCTGAGGAGGCGAGCACCACGTCGGCGCCGATCCTCCGGGCCCGCCCGGTGCGCCGCGACCGCGCCCAGGTCGGCGCGCCCTCTCCGGTCTCGACGAAGGTCACGGCCTGGCCGGTGATGTAGGAGGAGACGGTGACCGCCAGGGCGTCGAGCGCCCCGCTCGCCAACGCCTCATCGATGCCGTCGCGGTCGATCTCGTGGCGCAGCAGATGGTGCAGCGGGCCGTTGTCGAGCAGCGATGGCGGCGTCGCCACGCCGAGCCGGCCCAGCACCACCTGGGCGAGCAGCCGGATCACGCGGCCGACCATGAACTGCGCATCCGTGCGAAACACCCGACTGCTGTCGAGGGAGCGCCAAAGTGCCTCGAGCCGCGCCACCGCCGTCGGGAAATCGGAGGCATCGGCGGCGAGGGCCGCGGCGTTGATCGCCCCCACCGAGAGGCCCGAGATGATCGGAAAGGCCGAGGGCCCGGGTCCGACCGCCGCCGCCACCGCCTTCAGCACGCCGACCTGATAGGCGCCCCGTGCGCCGCCACCGGTCAGCACGACGGCACTGCGCGGCCGTCGCTGCGGCGTGGGGACGGCTCGGTCGTTCATCTCGCCTCCAGGGCCCGTTTGGTCGAGTATAGAAGCGACGACGGGCGCTGCCCATCGTAGGCACCGCAAGGAGACGGCGATGGCGAGATCGGAGAATGAGAACCGGCGGGTGATCCTGGCCAAGCGGCCGACCGGCATCCCGGGGCCGGAGCATTTCGCCCTCGACACCCAAGCGGTGACGCCGCCGGGCCCCGGCCAACTGGTTGTCCGGGCGCGCTATTGGTCGGTCGATCCGGCGATGCGGGGCTGGGTGAACACCGCCCCAAACTACTCTCCGCCCGTGCCGGTCGGCGATGTGATGCGGGCCTTCGCCGTGGGCGAGGTGGTCGAGAGCAACAGCCCCGCCCATCCCGCCGGCGCCATCGTCACCGGACTTTTCGGCTGGCAGAGCCATGCGACCGTCGATGCCGCGCAGGTGGATCGGCTGGTGGAGGAGCGCGACCTGCCGATCTCCCTCGCCCTCGGCGTATTGGGGTTGAACGGCGTGACGGCCTATTTCGGCATGGCAGAGATCTGCGCGCCCAAGGCGGGGGAGACCGTGGTGGTCTCGACCGGCGCGGGCGCCGTCGGCTCCCTTGCCGGGCAGATCGCGCGGCAGGCCGGCGCCCGCGCGGTCGCCGTCGCCGGCGGGGCGGAGAAATGCGCCCTGGCGCGGGAGGTCTTCGGCTATGACGCCGCCATCGACTACCGCGAGGGTGATGTGGCAGCGGCCCTGGCGGCGGCCTGCCCGGACGGCGTCGACGGCTATTTCGACAACACCTGCGGCCCGATCTCCGACGCGGTGATGGAGCAATTGGCGGTCGGCGCCCGGATCGCCATCTGCGGCACCGCGGCGATCAGCGACTGGACCCCCTGGCCGCAAGGACCGCGGGTGCAGCGCCACCTGCTGGTCAAGCGGGCGCGCATGCAGGGCTTCCTGGCCTTCGACTACCGCGAACGCTTCGGTGAGGCGATTGCCGCGCTGGCAGAATCAGCGCGTGCCGGCCGGCTGGTCTACCGCGAGCATGTGCTGGCGGGGATCGAGGCGGCACCGGGCGCCATCGCGATGCTCTATGCCGGCGAGAACCGGGGAAAGCTGCTGATCGAGGTGGATTGAGGTGGGACCTATTCCCGCCGCAGCACCCGGTCGACGATCCAGGCGATGGCACCACGGGGTCGGAACTCGGCCATCAGCGCCACCGGGTCGTAGTCGGTGGCGATCCAATCCTCCAGCGTCACGCCGGTCTGGCGCGCGGCCGCGGCATAGGCGTCGAAGAAATGGTCGAGGATGCCGGTGCGCGAGCGGCGGAAATGGCCGTAGCGGCTGGAGAGCGCGCGCTGCGCCTCGGCAATCGGCACCCCGTCGATCAGATGGCGGTGCAGGACCGCGACGAAGCCCGCCCGGTCCGCCCCCGATTTGCAGTGGTAGAGCACCGGCTTCGGCATCGCCCGCATGGTGGCGATCAGGGCGAGAAGCTCCACCCGGCCCAACAGGCCGCGGCTTTTCACCGTCACCTTGCGGAAGCCGAGGCCGAGATCGGCGCAGGCCTCGCGCTCCAGCGGCAGGGCCGCCACCCGCATGCCACCGCGGAGCGACAGGACGGAGGCGACGCCCTGCCGGGCGAACCAGCGGATCTGGTGGGGCATCGGCTGGGCGCTCCGCCAGGCCTGGGGCCCGAGGCGATGGCGGTTGAGGTAGAAGAGGCGCAGAACCCCGTGGTCGAGCAGCAGCATGGAGGTCCAGGCGCCCAGCCGTTGGCGGAGGCTCAACCGCGCGCCGTCCCAGGGCGCGCTGTCGCGGGCCATGCGCCAGGCGCCCTCCGCCTCCAGCACGGCACGCGGATCGCTCCCGGAGGGGCCAGGCTGGGTCACGGCTGCTCCATCGCGGTGGAGGCGGGTGGAGGCGACGACCGGAATCGAACCGGTGTACACGGATTTGCAATCCGCTGCGTAACCACTCCGCCACGTCGCCATCAAGTCGGGCGCCCCGTCCCGCGGCGATCCCTTAGCAACGGCGGCGGAGGCGCGCAAGTTGGCCGACACCGTTGCCCATCCGCCGCGGCTGTGGCAGATCTGCCGCGACGAGAGGGAAGACGGGCCAGGGAACGATGCAGGACTTCGCCGCGGGGCGATTGGCCATGGTCGATCGCCAGATCCGACCCTCCGACGTGACGCGCTATCCGGTGATCGACGCCTTCCTCGGCGTGCCGCGGGAGGCGTTCGTGCCCTCGAGCCTGCGGGCCGTGGCCTATGCCGGTGCACCGGTGCCCCTCGGTGAGGGGCGTGTGCTGCTGGAGCCCCGGACCTTCGCCAAGATGGTGAACGCCCTCGCCCCTGGGCCGGAGGAGCTGATCCTCGACGTCGGCTGCGGCCTCGGTTACTCCGCCGCCATCCTGGCCCGCCTCGCCCAAGCGGTGGTGGCGGTGGAGGAGATCGAGGGGATGGCGACCCAGGCGGCCGAGGCGTTGCTCGAGCACGGCACCGACAATGCGGTGGTGGAGCACGCGGCCCTGGCCGACGGCGCGCCGGTTCACGGCCCTTACGACGCCATCATCGTGGAGGGTGGCGTGGAGCAGATCCCCGAGGCCCTGCTCGCCCAGGTGAAGCCGGGCGGCCGGATCGTCGCCATCCTGATGCAGGGCGCGACCGGTCAGGCGGCGCTCGGGCAGCTGCCAGAGGGCCAGGCGGAGGATCAACAGACGTCGACCACGTCCCCGGCTTGGCGTCGGCTGTTCGATGCGACGGCGCCGGTCTTGCCGGGCTTCGCCGCAAGCCGGGCGTTCACGTTCTAAGCCGCACCGGACGGAGCGTCGGCGAGAGACCGCGCCTCAATTAAGGTGGCGCGATAGCCACGCCCGGTAAGAATTGGCCAGAACAGCCAAACCCCGCTGTTTGCAGACTGCCGGATCGCGGCTAAGGTGATCGAAAGAAGGTGGGGGACAGGAGGCTTCGGCAATGGGCCGTGTACGCGCCGCAAGCGCCGCGCTGTTCGTCGTTTGTGTGCTCGGCACGCCCGCGACCGCTCAGTCGCTGAGCGACACGCTGATCAAGGCGTATCTCAACAATCCGAGCTTGGAGGTCAGCCGGGCCACAGTGCGCGGTGCCGACGAAAGCGTCGCCCAGGCCCGGGCGGGCTTGCGCCCGGTGGTGACCGCAAACGGCAGCTTCGTCTTTGAGGACAGCAGCGACGGCCTCGGCGCCTCGAACGCCGGTTCCGCCTCCCTCGACGGCTCGGTCACCGTGTTCGACGGCGGCGCGACCTTTGCCGCCGTGGACGGGGCCAAGGCCGGGGTGGAAGCGGCCCGGGCCTTGCTGGTCGCGACCGAGCAGGATGTGCTGCTCGAGGCGGTGACGGCCTATTCCGATGTGCTGCAGGACATCCGCATCGTCGAGCTCGAGCGCACGACGCTGCGGGTCTTCATGCAGGAATTGCAGGCGGCGCGCGACCGGTTCGAGGTGGGTGAGGTCACCCGCACCGACGTCAGCCAGGCGGAGGCGGTCGTTGCCTCCTCCCGCAGTTCGCTGGCCGCCGCCATCGGCTCCCTCGCCATCTCGCGGGAGGCCTATCTCTCCGTCGTCGGTGAGCCGCCGGGTGAGCTCAGCCCGCCGCCGCCGCTGCCGCCCCTGCCGGCCACCCGGGACGAGGCGGTGGCCATCGCCATGCGGGAGCATCCCTCGATCCGCGCCGCGCGCTTCAACGAGCTTGCCGCCAACTTCGCCGTCGATTCGGCCCGGGCCGCCTTTCGCCCGACCATCGACATCATCGGCAGCGTTGGCGTGGACCGCACCAGTTCCGAGATCAGCGGCATCTTCGGCTCCGGCCGGGTGAACGACACGGAGACCAGCGCCTCGGTCGGCGTCACCGCCTCCGTCCCGATCATCACCGGCGGCGTGCTGTCGAGCGGCGTGCGGGAGGCCATCGCGCTCGTCGAACAGACCAAGGCAGAGCTGCACGACACCGCCCGCCTGATCCGCCAGGCGGTGGGAGAGTCCTATGCCTCCCTCGAAGTGGCCCGCGCCTCCATCGTCGCCAGCCGCGAGGCGATCCGCGCCGCGCGAATCGCTTTCGAGGGTGTGCGGGAGGAGGCATTGCTCGGCGCCCGGACCACATTGGACGTCCTCGACGCCGAAACCGAGCTCTTGGAGGCTCAAACCACCCTCGCCTCGGCCGAACGGGACGAAGATGTGGCCGCCTACGCCCTTTTATCGGCGATGGGCAAGCTAACTGTAGATCATCTTGGGTTGAACGTGGCAGAATACGATCCGAACGTGAATTTCAATCGGGTTCAATCAGGCCCGCCGGGGAGATTTGACGGATCGGTGGTCGATCGTATTCGACGCCGGTTCGGGCGGACCGATTGAGCGGGCGGGGCACGGGGGCGCCCCCGCCTTCCAGAGGGGGAGACAAACGGGCGATGACTGAGCAGCCGTCCGCGGCTTCATCCGTGCAGAGCGTCGAAGAGGTGCTCGCCTCGATCCGCAATCTGATGCAGCGCGAAGCGGCCGCGCACAATGGGCGTGGGCCTCAGCTGTCCGCGGTCGAGCGCCTGGTGCTGCGGGAGATCGACCGC
The DNA here is from genome assembly GCA_039180875.1 of Pseudomonadota bacterium. Lineage (GTDB taxonomy): Bacteria > Pseudomonadota > Alphaproteobacteria > Rhodobacterales > Rhodobacteraceae > JBCDCY01. Next base: position 694,578 of record JBCDCY010000001.1, read on the forward strand.
GTCGACAGCGCCGCGGCGGAGGAGGAGGCCGCCGCGTTCACGCCGGCCAACACCACGACGGCCCCCGAGGCTGGACCCGAGGCAGAACCGGAGACCGCGGCGAAGGACGACACGGCCGAGGCGGTGGAGGTCGACGATCCCCTGATCCTCGACCCGCCCTTCGACATGCGCCCTACCGACACAGAGCCGGCGGATGCGGAGGAGGAAGAGCCGCTGATCCTCGACGCCGACATCGAGGAGCCGGCGGCCGAGAAGATCCCGCCCGAGGACATTTTTCGCGAGGGGCTCGAGGCGATGCGGGCCACGCCCGCCGACGCCCCATCCTCCGAGCCGGACGTCGCCACTATCGACGAGGCGGCGCTCGAGGCCTTGGTGCGGGAACTGGTCCGGGGTGAGCTGCAAAGCGCCTTCGGCGACGAGGTCACGCGCCGCATCCGCAAGATGATCCAGCGGGAGGTGCGCCTCGCCCTCGGCGTCCACATGTCCGAGTAAGCGGCCTAACCCTTCCCTCGCCGAGATCTCCACGGTAAGACCCGCGCCGATCGGTTCCGTGCGCGGGCGTCAGCGATGACAATGGACAAGACATTCGACATCTCGGCTGAGGGCGAGATCTATCGGGCGTGGGAGGCGGGGGGCGCCTTCGCCGCCGGCGCCAATGCGCGGGAGGGCGCCGAGCCCTTCTGCATCATGATCCCGCCGCCGAACGTCACCGGCGCCCTGCATGTCGGCCACGCCTTCAACAACACATTGCAGGACATCCTCACCCGCTGGCACCGGATGCGCGGCTTCGACACGCTCTGGCAACCCGGCACCGACCATGCCGGGATCGCGACGCAGATGGTGGTGGAGCGCGAGCTCGCCAAGACCAACCGCCGCCGCCAGGACATGAGCCGGGACGAGTTCGTCGGTCTGGTTTGGGAGCAAAAAGTCCGCTCCCGCGACAATATCTCCGGCCAACTGAAACGCCTCGGCGCCTCCTGCGACTGGTCGCGCGAGGCCTTCACCATGACCGGCGCGCCCGGCGATCCGGACGGCCAGGGCCCGAACTTCCACGACGCCGTGCTCAAGGTCTTCGTCGACTGGTACGAGAAGGGGCTGATCTACCGCGGCAAGCGCCTGGTCAACTGGGACCCGCATTTCGAGACGGCGATCAGCGATCTGGAGGTCGAGAACGTCGAAGTCGACGGCCATATGTGGCACTTCAAGTACCCCTTGGCCGGCGGCGAGACCTACGAGTACGTCGAGAAAGACGAGGACGGTGCGGTCATCCTGCGGGAGACCCGCGACTACATCTCCATCGCCACGACCCGGCCGGAGACGATGCTCGGCGACGGGGCGGTGGCCGTCCACCCCTCCGACGCGCGCTATGCCCCCATCGTCGGCAAGCTCTGCGAGATCCCGGTGGGGCCGAAGGAACACCGCCGTCTGATCCCGATCATCACGGATGAGTACCCAGACCCCGACTTCGGCTCGGGCGCGGTGAAGATCACCGGCGCGCACGATTTCAACGACTACGCGGTGGCCAAGCGCGGCGGCATCCCGATGTATCGCCTGATGGACACCAAGGGCGCGATGCGGGCGGACGGCCAGCCCTATGCCGAGTGCACCGCCCGGGCCCAGGCGATCGCCGAGGGGGCGGAGTTCACCGAGGCCGAGGTCGATACGCTGAACCTGGTGCCCGACGACCTCCGCGGCCTCGACCGCTTCGAGGCGCGCAAGCGCGTCGTCGCCCAGATCACCGAGGAAGGCCTCGCCGTCATGGTCCCGGCGGACGATCCCCGGGTGGGCGGCTCAGGCGGCACGACCCGCGCTGCCCCGGCCCCCGAGCCGGGGCCTCCTAGCCCTGAGGGAGAGGTCCCGGACAATCCGCCGGGGGCGGATTTCCGGGACGGTGCGGAGGGGGAGGGCGCGGCCCAAGCCCTCGTGCCGCTCGTCGAGGCGAAGAAGATCATGGCGCCCTATGGCGACCGCTCGAAGGTCGTCATCGAGCCGATGCTGACCGATCAGTGGTTCGTCGATACGGAGAAGGTCGTCGGCCCCGCCATCGAGGCGGTGAAGGCCGGGCGCACCCGGATCCTGCCGGAGCAGCACGAGAAGGTCTATTTCAACTGGCTCGAGAACATCGAGCCCTGGTGCATCAGCCGCCAGCTCTGGTGGGGCCACCAAATCCCTGTGTGGTATGGGCCGAGCTACGACAACGACGGCAACCTAATCGACATTGCGGGAGAGTCGTTCTGCGCGACATCGGAGCAGGCCGCATTAGCCAAGGCCAAACGTCACTATCGCGAGCTTCTCGGGATCGAGGTTGAGGTCTTACTCCAACCCATCGAGGGCCGTGCCGAAGGCATGCGCCCCGAGCCGATGCCAATGGCAAGCGGCGCGAGTTGGGGCGGAGGTCCGATCAAGCCGTCGCGAGTGCGCCTCAGTCGAGACCCCGACGTCCTCGACACCTGGTTCTCATCCGGCCTCTGGCCTCTCGGCACCCTCGGTTGGCCGGAGGAGACGGAGGCGCTTGCCCGCTACTACCCGACCTCGGTCCTGATCACCGGCTTCGACATCATCTTCTTCTGGGTCGCCCGGATGATGATGATGCAGCTCGAGGTCGACGGGCGCGAGCCCTTCCACACCGTGTATGTCCACGCCCTCGTCCGCGACGAGAAGGGCAAGAAGATGTCGAAGTCCCTCGGCAACGTCCTCGACCCGCTGGAGCTCGTCGAGGTCTACGGGGCGGATGCGGTGCGCTTCACCCTCACGTCGCTGGCCGCCATGGGCCGCGACGTGAAGCTCTCCACCAAGCGGATCGAGGGCTATCGGAACTTCGGCACCAAGCTTTGGAACGCGGCCCGCTTAGCCGAGCTCAACGGGTGCAAACCCGACCCGGCCTTCGACCCGGCCCAGGTCGAGCAGAGGCTCAACCGCTGGATCGTGGGGGAGACGGCGCGGGCGCTCGCCGCGGTCGATGCGGCGCTCACCGCCTACCGCTTCAACGACGCGGCGAACGCGCTCTACGCCCATGTCTGGGGCGTGGTCTGCGACTGGTATCTGGAGTTCGCCAAGCCCCTGCTGGCCGACGGCAACCCGGCCCAGGCCGAGACCCGCGCCACGGTCGCCTGGGTGATCGACCAATGCCTGATCCTGCTCCATCCAATCATGCCCTTCATCACCGAGGCGCTCTGGGGACAGATCACCGCGCGGGAGCGGATGCTGATCGTCACCGATTGGCCGAGCTACCGGGCCGAGGCGCTGGCCGACCAGGCCGCGGATGCGGAGATCGACTGGGTGATCCGTCTGATCGAGGAGGTCCGCTCCGTCCGCACCCAGATGGGCGTCGCCCCCGGGGCGCGGCTTACCCTGCTGGTGACGGAGACGTCGGAGACCGCCCGCGGTCGCCTCACCCGGTCGGAGGCTTTAATCCAGCGCCTCGCCATGCTGGAGCGCATCGACCTGGTCGAGACGCCGCCCCCCGGCGCCGTGGCCCTGCCGCTCGACGGCGCGACCGCCCATCTGCCGATCGCCGACGTGATCGACATCGGGCAGGAGCGGGCGCGGCTCGAGAAGGCCCGCGCCAAGGTGGAGAAGGAAATCGGCGGCCTCGGCGCCAAGCTCGCCAACCCCAAGTTCATCGCCAACGCACCCGAGGACGTGGTGGCGGAGAACCGGGACCGTCTGGCCGCGGCAGAGGGGGAGGCCGCCAAGCTCGCCGCCGCCCTCGACCGGCTCGCCGCCATCGCCTGATCCCGAAGGCGCCCGACCGGGCCAGGGACCGCGCCCCGCGCGTCCCACGGAACAGATCGGGCGCGGTCCGCCGTTGCCGTTGCGTCTTTCGCCCGGCCTCGGACGGAAATGTGAGAAGACTCACGTCTTTTTCCAGACCGAATCGTTAACCTTACGGCAAGCGGTGTGCGGTGGGGTCCGGTGCAGAACGGCGAAGCCCTAAGGTACGGATTTTAAGCGGAGAAATTGGTGCAGGTGTAATCAACGTGAGCGCAAGCGGGGCCGCGTCATTTCGGTGGTGCGGTCCCGCGGTTTTTGCCTGCGCGTGGCTATTCCTGCTCCAACCGCGCGGTCAGACGGCGGAGCGAGGGGATGATCACGGCACGGCCCTTGCGCTCCAGCAACCCCTCGTCGCGCAGCTTCGACATCACGTTCACCACGGCCTCGCGATAGGCGTTGGTCTCCCGCGCGATGGTCTCTTGGGTCGGCGGACGGGGGATGAAGACGCGGTCGCCCTCCGCCTCCCGATGTTCGGCGGCGATGGCGCAGAGCCGGCGCATGATGCGGTGCTCCACCGTCTCGGTCTTGAGGTGGGTGAAGCTCTCGACCGAGGTGCGCAGCTTCGCCACCAGGTAGCGCGCCACCGCCTCGGCAAAGTCGGGCTGGCGCCGGAAGAGGTCGCGAAAGTCCCGCGCCGCCAGCACCGCGAGCTTGCCGTCGGTCAACGCCTTCACGTCGGTCGACCGCGCCGCGCCGTCGATGGCGGAGAACTCGCCGATGCAGTCGCCGGGCTCGAACCGGTCATAGACCACCTCACGCCCGCCCTCGGTGACGTTGTAGGCAAAGAAGCTGCCCGCGAGGATGAAGAACACCTCGGTGCTGTCCTGCCCGGTCTCGACGATCACCCGGTCCTTCTCCACCGGGCGCTGGTGCCAGAGCTCGGCGAGCTTGTCGCGGAGCGGATCGGACAGGAAGTCGAGCAGGCGCGCGTCTTTCGCCATGGAAGATCTCCGCTGGGGGAATGCACAAGACATAACGGTGAGCGTCGGCCCACCGCAATACGTTCAAAACACGCTGGCCGAGGCTGCGAGACCGGCGAAGGCCGCGATCTCCTCCGACAGCGCCGCATGGTCGGCGAGGCCCTCGCGCAGACGATCCGGCACCGACGCGCCGGCCGCGCCGAGGATCAGGCCGAGCGGCAGGGCCCGGTTCACGCTGTCGCCACCGGCATTGGCGTTGGCGAGCAGCACCGCCTCCGCCTCCAACCCGTGAGCCGCGATCAGGTAGAGCATCAGCGGCAGGCCATGTTCGGTGTAGCAAGCGGTGGAGATCGTCTTGCGGATCACCGCCTCGTCCCCGAGGCCAAGGAGCCGGTCGAGGTCCATCGGCGCCAGCGCAAGCTCCGTATGCAGCCGCCACATATCGTCGTCGGGGATGTTGTTGGGCCCGGAGGCGTCGCGGTAGCGGGCGAAAAGCTCCGCCCCGCGAATGCGCGGCATGCGGATCCGGCGGCTGAGATCGCGTAGCAGCGGCGCGGGCGCCTCCCCGTCCAGCATCGCGTGCATCGCCGGCAACAGGGTGGCGATGGAGGCCGCCACGTTCTCCGACCGGTGGGTCAGCACCTGATGCTCCAGCGCGTGGCCGAGGCCCTGATAGGCATCGGCGGCCATCAGGCCGAGCAGCAGGGGCCGGGGCATGCCGCCATGGCTGCCGATCGACCAGATGTCGCGCTGATGTGCCGCGGCCGCGGTGATCGGCGCCCCGGCGGCATAGGCCTCGAACCAGCGCCGCAGATAGACCTCAGTATAGGGGTCGCGGTTCCGGCCCGGCGTCGTCAGATGCGCCACCATGGCTTCGAGGAAAGCCACGGGATCGTAGCGGCCGGCCTCCACGACGCTCTGGATCAGCACCCGCACGATCTGGGCGTTCACCGTCATCTCCCCGGCCTTCAGGCCGTGATGGTAGTGATAGCGCTCCGGCGCCGGGGCGGTGGCGTTGCCGTGCTCGCCCTCCTTCTCCGACAGATCGAAGGCGAATGCGCCGTAGCTCGTGCGGTAGAAGCCCACATTGTCGTGCAGGATGTCGTAGGGCCGGCCGAGGCGGTCCGCGCTCTCCACATCCGGGTGGTAGCCCATGCCGAGCATGAAGGCCTCGGGATGGGGATGGCGGGCGTCCTCGAACCCGGTGACGCCACCATCGAACTCGGCCCGCAGGGTGTCGCGGTTGTAGTACCAGTGGACCGGCATCGCCAGCGCGTCGCCAACGAACAGGTTCCAAAGCGCATCGACAATGCGTTCGGCGCGGTCGGGTTGAGGCATGGATGCGGTCCTTGGCGAGCGGCAGATGGGGAGGAGGCTACGGGCACGGGAAAAACCGTCAAGAGCGCGCACCGCGGCCCGGATGTCGAAATCGGGCCACACGCTGCGTCATGGTGGTGAGTGCGAGGACGCGCTCTGAGCGACAACAGAGAGAGGACGACGGCAATGCAGTACATGGCCCTGATCTACGAAGCCCCCGACAGCGTCAGCGGTGATGCGGATGCCGTGCGCAGCGCCTACGGAGCCCTGATCCAGGAGATGGTGGCGGCCGGCGTGTTCATCAGCGGCGATGAGCTCGACGGGGCCGAGACGGCAACCTCCGTCCAGGTGCGGGGCGGCAAGACCAAGGTGACCGACGGCCCGTTCGCCGAGACGAAAGAGCAGTTGGGCGGCTACCTGCTGCTCGATTGCGCCAGCCTCGACGATGCCATCGGCTGGGCTGCGCGCTTTCCCAATGCGACGAACGGCACGATCGAGATCCGCCCGGTGATGGTGCGCGGATGAGCGCCGGGGCGGCCGAGGAAGCGCTCACCGCTGCCTTTCGGGCGGATGGCGGGCGCATCCTGGCCGCCCTGATCGCCCAGTTCCGCGATTTCGATCTGGCGGAGGAGGCACTGGCAGATGCTCTGGCGGAGGCGAGCCGAAGCTGGGGCGCGGCGCCGCCCGCGCGGCCGGGCGCCTGGCTGCATACCGTGGCCCGGCGCCGGGCGATCGACCGTATTCGCCGGGGAAGGCGCCCGAGCCAGGCGGCGGAGGCGGAGGTGAGCGCGATGCTGCACGATCCCGGCGAGCCTCCGGAAGACGCCGAAGAGATCCCCGACGAGCGGCTCCGCCTGATCTTTACCTGCTGCCACCCGGCCCTGGCGGTCGAGGCGCAGGTCGCGCTCACCCTCCGCACCCTCGGCGGGCTGACGGTGGAGGAGATCGCCCGCGCCTTCCTCGTGCCCGTGCCGACCATGGCGCAGCGCCTCACCCGGGCGAAGCGCAAGATCCGGGCGGCTGCCATCCCCTACCGCGTGCCCGAGACGGCGGAGCTTCCACCCCGGCTCGCGGCCGTGCTGGCGGTGCTCTACCTGATCTTCAACGAGGGTCACAGCGCCAGCCAGGGTGCTGCGCCGATGCGCGCCGAGCTCACGGCCGAGGCAATCCGGCTGACGGAGATCTTGCTGCAGCTGATGCCGGAGCCCGAGGTTGGCGGCCTGCTCGCCCTCATGGTGCTGCACAATGCCCGGGCGCCGGCTCGCTTGGACGCGGACGGCGCCCTGGTGCCGCTCGAGCTTCAGGACCGGAGCCGCTGGCGCCTCGACGAGATTGCCCGCGGCACCCGCCTCGTGCATCTGGCGATGAGCCGGCACCGGCCGGGGCCCTACCAGATCCAGGCGGCGATCAGCGCCATGCACTGCGCGGCACCGAGCTGGGAAGACACCGATTGGCGCCAGATCGCCGGGCTCTATGCGGCCCTCGAGCGGATCGAGCCGTCGCCGGTCGTGCATCTCAACCACGCCGTCGCCCGGGCCAATGCCGGGGAGCTGGAGGAGGCGTTGGCGGCGATCGAGGCCCTGCGCCCGACCCTCGACGGCTATCAGCCCTACCATGCGGCGGAGGCCGATCTGCGCCGCCGCGCTGGCGACCCGGCGGGGGCGAGGGCCGCCTATGCCCGGGCCATCGCGCTCTCCGGCAATGCAGCGGAGCGGGCCTTTCTGAGCGCCCGGCGTGACGCGCTCCGGGGCACTCCGGCGGATCATCGCCACACCCCGCCGGCCGGCCCGGGACCTGTCAGCAAACTGTAAGGTGGCGGCCCTCATACCGCGCTCCATCGCGAACGGCCGACTTAGCAGACGGCGCCCGGGCCACACGGGCGCCGGCAGACGGGACGGTGACAGCGACGCCAATCGTCGGCCCCTCACCAACGATGGAGACTTCGATGCAGATCTTTAACGGCACGGACGAAGACGATTTCCTGATCGGCACCTCAGGCGACGACACCCTCGCCGGCAAGGACGGTGAGGATGTGCTGCGCGGCCTCGGTGGCAACGACCACCTGAGCGGCGGCGACGACGACGACACCGTGGTCGGCGGCAACGGCGACGACAGCCTGTATGGCGGCGAAGGCGCCGACACGTTGAACGGCGGCAATGGCGACGACGAGGTCCGTGACGACGACGGCGACGACGATCTGTTCGGCGGCGCTGGCAACGACACGATCGACGGCGGGGACGGCAACGACACCCTCGGCGGCGGTCGTGGGGCCGACGAGATCTACGCCGGCGAAGGCAATGACGAGGTGAGCGGCGGCCTCGGCCGCGACCTGATCTATGGCGGCGAAGGCGATGACGAGATCCTCGGGGGGCGCGGCCTCGACACCTTGTTCGGGGGAGAGGGCAACGACACCCTGTCGGGTGGGCGAGGCCGCGACATGCTGACCGGCGGTGACGGGTCGGACACCTTCCGCTTCATCGAAGGCAGCGACACGATCACCGACTTCGAGACCGGCGACGACATGATCGACCTCCGGCCGATTGAAGAGGTCGATGATTTTCACGACGTGATCGCCGCCGCGACCCAGGCCGGAGCCAACGTCCGCCTGACCTTCGGCGACGACGAATTGCTGATCAAGAACTTCACCCTGGCGCAGCTCGACGAAGACGACTTCATCCTCTGAGCCCTATCAGCGGATTTCTCCCCACCTCGGGGCGGCTTCGGCCGCCCCTTTTTCGTCCGGTCGTTCCCCCCAGGGGGTCAAAGGCGGGTCGGCACTTTCACAGGAAGCGGGTCGGTGCAAGGCGCCGCGCTCGCTAGGCACATCCCCATCCTCAATCAATGGAGATGGGCATGCTCCTCGACGGCAAGACAATCGTGATAACGGGCGCGAGCAGCGGAATAGGAGCGGCCGCCGCCCGGACTTTCGCGGCGGAGGGCGCGCGGCTGGTGCTCGGCGCGCGCCGGGCCGAGCTGCTCGCGCAAATCAGGGACGAGATTTCGGCCACGGGCGGCGAGGTTGCCTTCGCCGCCGGCAACGTGGAGGACGGCCGCTACGCCGAAGAGCTCGTGCAGCTGGCCGAAGCACGCTTCGGCGGCCTCGACGGCGCTTTCAACAATGCCGGGGTGACGGGGCGGCTGGGGCCGATCCCTGATATGGACGAAAGCAACTGGCACTCGGTGCTGGCCGTGAACCTCACCAGCGGCTTTCACGCGGCGAAGCATCAGATACCGGCCCTACGCCGAAGCGGCGGCGGCTCGATCGTCTTCACCTCCTCCTTCGTCGGTCACGCCATCGGATTGCCGGGAATGGGCGCCTACGCCGCGGCGAAGGCTGGCCTGATCGGCATGACGCAGGTCCTGGCGGCGGAGCACGGCGCCGAGAACATCCGCGTCAACGCCCTTCTGCCGGGGGGCACCAAAACGCCGATGGCCGGGGACGATCCCAACGTCCACGAGGCCGTGCGGGGCTTTCATGCATTGAAGCGCATGGCGGAGCCGTCCGAGATCGCCCATGCGGCCCTCTTTCTGCTGTCCGACCATGCGTCCTTCGTCACCGGAAGCGCACTGACCGCCGACGGCGGCAACTCCATCAACAAGGTCTGAAGCGGCGAGCGGACGCGGCCCGAAGCGGCAGCGGTATCCGCTTCGGTCCCGGAACCCACCGGTGGCGCTGGGCTGAGCGACCGATCGCGCCGCCCCCTCGAACAGCCGGAAAGAGCCCAAAGTAGCAAATGCAGCGTCGATGGATGCCCGCTGTCTGTTCGTCGCCGCGGATTGTCACCCGGTTGGTGGCATTGCATCGAGGATAAAGCAGCAATGCGAATGAACGATGCTGGACGTGTTCCGATCGGAGACCGCCGGTGAGTGCATGAGATCCGAGAGGCCGTGAATGGCCGTCCAAGCGAAGAATTGCGCCGGGGCATCCGGCGTGTGGATGACGCCGAACTTGGCTAACTCGTGAAGGCTTTTGCCGAGCCAATCGTATGTCGATGGCCTCGCCGTCGCTGAGCGAGGCGACAGCCCGTACGGGCCGAACATGAGCCGCCAGAGACTGGGGTGCTCTTGCGAGAATGTGACGTAGGCGCTCGCCAACCCGACAAACCGACGGCGTGCGTCGTCCTCGTCGCTCGCGTCGCTGTTGAAAGGGAGAGCGCCCTCAAACCGCTCGGCCAGCATGTCGAAGCCGTTTTGGGCGACCGTCCGCATCAGACTGTCGCGATCTGCGAAGTGCCGATAGGCCGCCCCGGGCGAAACGCCGAGGTCGCGGGAGGCTTTGCGTAGGGAGAGGCTCTCCAGCTCTCCCTCGCCTGCAGCCTGCATCGCATAGTCCAGCAATGCCTGCTTGAGATTGCCGTGGTGATGCCGCGTGGGCTCTTTCACGTCTGTCATTTCTCGAGTGTAATCATTGTTTACATTGCGGACAAGTATCCTCATGTATGCAGTGATTACTTCGGAGAATCGAGATGAACGCGATGACCGACATTCCGCCCGAGGCGGCCACCGAACACGCCGTCCAAACCAGGTTGGGCCGGCTGCACGTGGTGGCGTGTGGTCAAGGTGAGGAGACCATCCTGCTGTGGCCCTCGATCTTCACGGACCACCACATCTACGACGCGTTGGCGGAGAGCTTCAGGGATCGCTTCCGCCTTCTTCTCATCGACGGACCTGGGCATGGGCGCAGCGACGGGACGGCCGAGGAGTTCTCGATGCGAAGCTGTGGCGAGGCCATTCTGAGTGTTCTCGATCACTTCCGGCGACGCCAGGCTGTCATCGGCGGTACGTCATGGGGTGGACTTGCCGCCGCCGAGGCCGCCCTCGCCGCGCCGGAGCGGGTCAAGTCGCTGATCCTCATGAACACGCCCATGGACATCGACGGCGCTCGCCCAGGGCTTTCCGCGCGCATGATCGCGTCGGGGGCACGATGGTCCGGCAGGCGGCGCTTCTTCCAAACTGGCGTCGCCAGAAGCTTCTTTTCGCCAGGCGCGTTGGCGGCGAACCCGGCCTATCGGCGAGACTTCCATTCGATGTTGGCGGCAGCCGATCAGAAGTCTCTCGCCACGGCGGTTCGCTCAGTCATCCTTCGAGGCACCCCGTTGAGGTTGCGCATGGCCCAGATATCGGTGCCCGTTTTGGTTATCGCCGGGAAGGCGGACGACATGTATCCGATCGAGGGTCAGGCCGAAGCGGCCCTCCTGGCTCCGCAGGGATATTTTGAAGCCGTGGACGGCAAACACATTTCGGTCGTCGAAAGCCCCCGGCACGTGGCCGAGATCATCGACCGGCACCTGACCGACGGAGCCGTCCAATGACCTTCCTCGTCTTGGGCGCGACGGGCCTTCAGGGCGGTGCCGTCGCGCAAGAGCTTTTCAATCGAGGGCAAAGCGTTCGTGGGCTCACCCGAAAGGCCGGCTCGGCCAAAGCGCAGGCCTTGGCCAAGGCCGGGGCGGAGATGGTCGAGGGCGACCTGTCAAAGCCTGACACGCTTTCAGCGGCCTTTGAGGGCGTGGAAGGCGTGTTCTCCGTGCAGGATTTCTATGCGCCCGGTGTCGGCCTTGTGGGAGAACTTGAGCAGGGTCGCGCCGTTATCGCGGCTGCAAAGGCTGCAGGCGTCAAACACATCGTTCAGTCAAGCATGGGTGAAGGTCATGCCCCGGGCGGACCGCGCCACTTCGTTTCCAAGGCCCTTATCGAACGTGACCTGAAACGCAGCGGGCTGGATTGGACGCTCCTCGGTACCGTGTGGTTCATGGACAACCTGTTGAACCCGGAGATGAAGCCGCATCTGATGTTCCCAGTGCTGGCCGGATCGCTCAAGCCTGAAACGAAGTTCCAGATGCTGGCAATCGAAGATCTCGCCCGGATCGCGGCCGATGCCCTGATGGATCCCGCGTCATGGACCGGTCGCAAGATCAATCTTGCTGGCGACGTGATGACGGTCGGGGAGATGAAAGGGGCCTACCGTGCCGTCACCGAGCGCAAACCAAAATCCTGGCGCATCCCCGCTGCTCTGTTCCGCCGACTTGTGCCGGAGTTTGCCGAACAGCTTGCCTGGCACAATGCCGTCAATTTTGCCTTCGGGTCCGAGGAGCTTCGGGCGGTACTTCCGGACGCCAAAGACCTGAAGACATTTTTGGCGGACAAGAGAATTGCGGGGATGTAGGCGCGGAACACGGACACGAACTCTGCCTCGAAACCATCAGAGTCCGCTTCGTCCGCCCAGCAGACCTTCTTTAAGGGCCGCGCGGGCGCATCCTAAGCGCGTGGCCCTCGCCCGCTCGGCCGGCGGCGCTCAGGCGTGGCGGCGGAGGATGTGGCCGGCGAGGTAGAGGGAGCCGGCGATCAGGATGCGGCTGGTTGGATCGGTGCGGCGGGCGGCGTCTGTGGCCGCCGCGACGGCCGCCTCGACGGAGGGGGCGACCTCCGCCTGGATGCCTACTTGATCGGCGGCCGCCACCGTCTCCTCCGCCGGCAGGGTGGCGGTCTCTCCCGGGATGCTGACGCCCCAGAGCCGGGCGACGCTGGCGGCGAGCGGGGAGAGGTAGCCGGCCACGTCCTTGGTGGCGAGCATGCCGCAGACCATGAAGACCGGCCGGGCCGGCAGGCGGCCGAGGGCCTCGGCAAGCGACGCGCCGGCCGCCGGGTTGTGCCCGCCGTCGAGCCAGAGCTCCACGCCGTCCGCCGCGTCGACGAACGGCCCCTCGCGGAGGCGCTGCATCCGGGCCGGCCATTCCGCATCCTCCACCGCCGCCCGGGCCGCGCTCTCTCCAAGACCCAGATGACGCAGGATGGCGATCGCCACGCCGGCATTGGCCACCTGGTGGGCGCCGATCAGGCGGGGCGGCGGCAGGTCGAGCAGCCCGGCCTCGTCCTGGAAGGCCATGCGGCCGTGCTCTTCCCACACCTGCCAGTCGCGCCCGTGCATCAGGAGCGGTGCGCCGACCTCCGCCGCCCGGGCCTCGATCACCTCGATCGCCGCATCCTCCTGCGGGCCGACCACGCAGGGCACGCCGGGCTTCAGGATGCCCGCCTTCTCCCCCGCGATCGCCTCGACCGTGGTGCCGAGATAGCGCTCATGGTCGATGGAAACCGGCGTGATCGCGGTGATCGCCGGGCGGTCCACCACGTTGGTGGCGTCGAGACGGCCGCCGAGGCCGACCTCCAGCAAGCACCACTCCGCCTCTGCCCGGGCGAAGGCGAGGAAGGCGGCAGCGGTGGTGATCTCGAAATAGGTGATGGGCTCGACCCCGTTCACCGTCTCGCACTCGGCCAGCAGGTCGGCCAGCGCCGGCTCGGGGATCAGGTGGCCCGCAACCCGGATGCGCTCGTGAAAGCGCACGAGATGGGGCGAAGTGTAGACATGGGCCCGGGCGCCGGAGGCCTCCACCCCCGCCCGCACCATGGCCAGCGTCGAGCCCTTGCCGTTGGTGCCGCCCACATGCACCACCGGCGGCAGGGCCCGCTCGGGATGGTCGAGGGCGGCGAGCAGCCGCTCCATCCGCCCGAGGGAGAGGTCGATGATTTTGGGGTGCAGGGCATAGAGCCGCGCCAGGATGGCGTCGCTCTCTTCGGGCCGGGGCGCGGCCATGTCGGCGAGGGCTCAGCCGCCGCTGGGATCGGCGGCCGCTGGGGCCGCCACAGCAACCGGTGCCAAGGCAGGCTCCGGCCGCGGCAGGTCGCCGTGGCTGCGCGGCGGCGCTTTCACCAGCAGCCGCAGCAGCGTCGCCAACTCATCCCGCATGTCCTTGCGGTGCACCACCCGGTCGAGCATTCCGTGGTCGAGCAGGTACTCGGCCCGCTGAAAGCCCTCCGGCAAAGTCTCGCGAATGGTCTGCTCGATTACCCTGGGGCCGGCGAAGCAGATCAGCGCCCCGGGCTCGGCGATCTGCACGTCGCCGAGCATGGCGTAGCTCGCCGTCACCCCGCCGGTCGTCGGATGGGTGAGGACGACGATGAAGGGCAGCCCGACCTCCCGCAGCATCTGAATGGCCACGGTGGTGCGGGGCATCTGCATGAGGCTGAGGATGCCCTCCTGCATCCGCGCGCCACCGGCGGCGGAGAAGAGGACGAGCGGCGCCCGCCGCTCCATCGCCCGTTCCGCTGCGGCGATGATGGCGTTGCCGACGGCCATACCCATCGAGCCGCCCATGAAGGCGAAGTCCTGGCCAGCAGCGACAACATGGAGCCCACCGATGGCACCTTCGGCCACCAGCATCGCCTCCTGCTCCCCGGTGTTGCGGCGGGCATCGCGCACCCGCTCCGGATAGCGTTTCTGATCGCGGAACTGCAGCGGATCGGCCAGCGGCTCCGGCACCGGGACCTCGACGAAGATGCCACCGTCGAACAGCGCCTGAAAGCGCTCGCGGGGCGAGATCGTCATATGGTGGCCGCAGTTCGGACAGGTGTTGAGCGCCGCCCGTAGCTCCCGATGGAACAGCATGGTGCCGCAGTTGTCACACTTGAACCAGAGGTTGTCCGGCAGCTCTCGCCGTGAAAACAGCGAGTTGATCATCGGGCGGGCGACGTTGGAGATCCAGTTCATCGGCGCACGGCACTCCGGGGCGCGGCGGGCGCGCGGCCCGCGATTGCCGCTGACATAAAGGCGTGAGGGGCCGATTGCAACGCGCGCCAATTGCCAGCCCGGCAAGCGCAGCCTAGGGTGCCGGCAAACCGGGCGGGGCGGGCAAATGGCCTTCGGCAGCACGATCAGGACCTACGTGAACGGCGCCTGGCACGAGGGCAACGTGCCGATCATGGGTGCGGCCGATCACGGCACTTGGCAGGGCACGCTGGTGTTCGACGGCGCCCGGCGGTTCGAGGGCGTGGCGCCGGATCTGGCCGGCCATTGCCAGCGCATCGGACGCTCCGCCACCGCCATGGGCCTCGCCCCCCCGATCGGCGCGGAGGAGATCGAGGCGATCGCGCGAGAGGGGCTCGCCGCCTACCCGGACGAGACGGCGGTCTATATCCGGCCGATGATGTGGTCGGCCGACGGGGGCCGCGGCATGATCGCGCCGGAGCCTGCCTCCACCCGCTTCGCGCTCTGCCTCGAGGACATCCCGATGATCGCGCCGGGGGAGATGTCGCTGACGGTCTCTCCCTATCTCCGCCCCCATCCCCGCGCAGCGATCACCGAGGCGAAGGCGGGCGGGCTCTATGCTAACAACGGGCGGATCCTGCGCGAGGCGATGGAGCGCGGCTTCGACAACGCGCTCTCCCTCGACCATGAGGGCAACGTGGCGGAGACGGCTTCGACCAACGTCTTTCTCGTCCGGGGCGGCGTGGTGGCGACACCGGTGCCGAATGGCACTTTCCTCAACGGCATCACCCGGCAGCGGGTCATCACCCTCTTGCGTGAGGCCGGGGTCGAAGTGCGCCAGTCGACGCTGACCGTCGCCGATTTCCATGAGGCGGAGGAGATCTTTATCACCGGCAACGCGCAGAAGGTGCTGCCGGTCACCCGCTTCGAGGATCACGCCCTGCAATACGGACCCGTCGCCCGCCAGGCCCGGGCGCTTTACTGGGAGTTCGCCCATGCCGGATGACGCCCTGCCGGCGACGATGACCGCGGTGGAGATCAGCGCCCCCGGGGGGCCGGAGGTGCTGCGCCCGACCACCCGACCCGTGCCCCAACCCGATACCGGGCAGATCCTGATCCGGGTGGCAGCGGCCGGGGTCAACCGCCCCGATGCCTTGCAGCGGGCGGGCGCCTACAATCCGCCGCCCGATGCCTCCGACCTGCCGGGGCTCGAATGCGCCGGCACGGTTGCAGCGGTCGGCGCGGGCGTGCACCGCTGGGCCGTGGGCGATGAGGTCTGCGCCCTATTGCCCGGCGGCGGCTATGCCGAGTTCGTGGTGACGCCGGCTGACCACGCCCTGCCGGTGCCTGCAGGCCTCGGCATGGAGCAGGCGGCCGCAGTCTGCGAGACCTTCTTTACCGTCTGGATCAACGTTTTCGAGCGGGCGGGGCTGCGGGCCGGGGAAAGCCTGCTGATCCACGGCGGCTCCTCCGGCATCGGCACCACGGCGATCCAGCTCGCCCAATATTTCGGCGCCCGGGTCTTTGCCACCGCTGGGAGCGCCGAGAAATGCGCTGCCTGCCGAGAGCTCGGCGCCGAGCGGGCGATCAACTATCGCGAGGAGGACTTCGTCGCTGTGGCGAAAGAGCTCACCGACGGGCGCGGGGTCGACGTGATCCTCGACATGGTGGGCGGCGACTACATCCCGCGCGATGTCGAGGCGCTGGCCATGGACGGCCGCCTGTCGCTGATCGCGTTTCTCGGCGGGCCGAAAGCAACGCTCAACTTCGCCCAGGTGATGACCAAGCGGCTGGCGATCACCGGCTCCACCCTCCGCCCCCGCTCGGTGCAGTACAAGGCGGAGATCGCGGCGGCGTTGGAGGCCAAGGTCTGGCCGTTGCTCGCCAGCGGCCAGATCGCGCCGGTGATGGATCAGGCCTTTCCCCTGCAAGAGGCCGCCGCCGCCCATGCCCGGATGGAGGCGAGCAGCCATATCGGCAAGATCGTCCTGAAGACCTGACGTCCGGCTACCGGATCGGCTCGACCCGCACGCTTTGCCGCCCGCAATCGCGGACCACGTCGGCACCGCAGATCCGCGGCTCCAGCTCCCGCGACAGGCAGATCCGCACCTCCTGCAAGCGCCCGTCACGGCAGGTGACGGTCAGGCCGTCGGCGACGATCCCTGGGTTCTCCTCCAGAAACGCCGCCTCGATCACCTCCGGCGGGATCTCCAGGCTGCGCGATACTTGCCTGAGCACGGCCGGCCGCTGGATCCGCTCGAACGCCGCGCGGGAAAGCGCCAGGTAGTCGCGGCCCGCCAGGCCGGAGCAGCGCCCGTGCTTCCGCCACTGATGCCAGGCGAGGCCGGACGACCCCATGATGTCCACCATCGCCGCCGTCTCGGCCCGCGACGGATCCCGGGCATCGGTCGCGCAATCGGCCGGCCAGCCCCGCTCGTACTGCGGCCAAAGCCCGTGCAGGATAAAGCCGTAGTCGTGGCGCGGGTCGCATTGATCGGCGCCGCGCGCGTCCCCCTCCGCCGCGCACCAATTGGGCGACCAGCTGAGCGCCAGGACGTAATAGTCGAAGACCCCCGCCTCATCCTCGGCAAGACTTGGGCTCGCAACCAAGAGCATCGCGACAAGCAGCCAGCGCATGGCCCTTTTCCCTTTATCCCTTCGCCCATCCTGCCTATATCTCGCGAAGCTTCCCACGAAAACCGATCCTCTGGGCCCTGCCCAACCGCGTTTTCGGCGAGGCGCTGACTGTTGCTGGAGGAGAGCGATCCATGTCGATGCCGCTGATGCGCAAGGCGACCGCCGTGTGGCTCGTCGACAATACCACCTTGACCTTCACCCAGATCGCGGAGTTCTGCGGCCTGCATGAGTTGGAGGTGCAGGGGATTGCCGACGGCGAGGTGGCGATCGGCATCAAGGGCTTCGACCCGATCGCCAACAACCAGCTCGACCAGTCCGAGATCACCCGGTGCGAGAACGATCCGACGGAGCGGCTGAAGCTGAAGCACAATCCGGCCGCCGATGGCGAGGAAAAGCGCAAGGGCCCGCGCTACACGCCGCTCTCAAAACGCCAGGACCGCCCGGCCGCCATCGCCTGGCTGGTGAAGTTCCATCCCGAGCTCTCCGACGGCCAGATCTCCAAGCTCGTCGGCACCACAAAGCCGACGATCCAGTCGATCCGCGACCGCAGCCACTGGAACATGCCCAACATCCAACCGGTCGACCCCGTGGCCCTCGGCCTCACCCGCCAGATCGACCTGGACGCGGCGGTGCACAAAGCGGCGGCGAAGAAGGACAAGGAAGGCGTGGCGCTGTCGGCCGACGAGAAGCTGCAGCTGATGAGCACTGAGCAAAGCCTCTCCGAACCGCCGGAGCCGCGCATCCCCTCCAACATGACGGGGCTCGAGACCATCACGCTGAACGACGGCGGCGAGGATCCGCGTGACAAGGCGGCGCCGGACGAGGACGAGCTGGTCGACGCCGACAGCTTCTTCAATCTGCCGAAGAGCGACGACAAGGACGACGACGGCCGCAGCGGAAGCTGATCGCGTCGGGCGCTCCGGCGGCCGGCACCGTGTCTTGGATATTTGAACCACTGCGAAAGCCATAAGGCCTTCTTGCTGGGTCAAATATCCCCGCCGGAGGCAGTCGTCTCTTTCGGCGGTGCGCCGGGCCTAGTGTGCCGCCGCCCAGTTCTCCCCCTGACCGGCGTCGACCGTGAGCGGGACGGAGAGCTGGCGGATCGGCTCCGGCGCGCCTTCCATCACGTCGCGGACGGTGGCGACAGTCTCCTCCACCGCGCCCTCCTCCACCTCGAAGAGCAATTCGTCGTGCACCTGAAGGAGCATCCGCGCCGGTAGCTTCGCCTTGGCGATGGCTGGCGGCACGCGGATCATGGCGCGGCGGATGACGTCGGCGGCCGAGCCCTGGATCGGCGCGTTGATGGCGGCGCGCCGGGCGAAGCCGGCATGGGGCCCCTTGGCGTCGATCTCGGGCGTGTGGATGCGGCGGCCGAAGAGGGTCTCGACGTATTTCCGCGCCTTCGCGCCGGCGATGGTGTCGTCCATATAGGCCCGGATCCCGGGGAACTTCTCGAAATAGCGGTCGATGAAGGCCTGGGCCTCGTCCCGCGGAATGCGGAGGTTGTTGGAGAGGCCGAAGGCTGAGATGCCGTAGATCACCCCGAAATTGATCGCCTTGGCCCGCCGGCGGACCATCGGGTCCATCCCCTCGATCGGCACCCCGAACATCTCCGACGCCGTCATGGCGTGGATGTCGAGCCCGTCGCGAAAGGCCTGCTTCAGCGCCGAGATGTCGGCCATCTCGGCCAGGATGCGGAGCTCGATCTGGCTGTAGTCGAGGCTGACGAAGGTGTGGCCGGGGGCGGGGACAAACGCCTCCCGAATGCGCCGCCCCTCCTCCGTCCGCACCGGAATGTTCTGCAGGTTCGGATCGGTGGAGGCGAGCCGGCCGGTATTGGCCCCGGCGATGGAGTAGGAGGTGTGGACCCGCCCGGTCTCGGGATTGATGTGCTCCTGCAAGCTGTCGGTGTAGGTCGATTTGAGTTTGGAGAGCTGGCGCCAGTCGAGCACCCGGGCCGGCAGGTCGTGGCCCTGGGCTGCGAGCATCTCCAGTATGTCCGCTCCCGTCGAATAGGCGCCGGTCTTGCCCTTCTTGCCGCCCTCGAGGCTCATCTTGTCGAACAGGATCTCGCCGAGCTGCTTGGGGCTGCCGACGTTGAACTTCTCACCGGCCAATTCCTGGATCTCGGCCTCCAATCCCGCCATCTTCTGGGCGAAAGCGTTCGACATGCGGGAGAGCTGGTCGCGGTCGACGGTGATGCCGGCCCGCTCCATCTCCGCCAGGACCGGGATAAGCGGGCGCTCCATCGTCTCGTAGACGGTCGTCACCCGCTCCGTCACCAAACGCGGCTTGAAGTGGCGCCAGAGCCGCATCGTGATGTCGGCATCCTCCGCCGCGTAAGGCGCGGCATCGGCGATCTTCACCTTGTCGAAGGTGATCGCCGACTTGCCGGTGCCGAGGATCGACTTGATGGAGATCGGCGTGTGCCCGAGATAGCGGGTGGAGAGTTCGTCCATGCCGTGATTGTGCCGCCCGGCGTTCTGGGCGTAGGAGAGCAGCATCGTGTCGTCGATCGGCGCCACCTCGACGCCGTAGCGACCGAGCACCTTGATGTCGTATTTCAGGTTCTGGCCGATCTTCAGGATTGAAGGGTCCTCGAGCACCGGCTTCAGGGCCGCGAGGGCTTCTTCCATCGCCATCTGCCCCTCGGCCCGCTTCGCCTCGCCCAGCAGATCGCCCGAGCCCTCCATATGGGCGACGGGGATGTAGCAGGCGCGGCCCGGGTCGATGCAGAGGGAGAGGCCGACGAGTTCCGCCTGCATCTCGTCGAGGCTGGTCGTCTCTGTGTCGACGGCGACATAGCCGCGCTCCCAGATCCGGTCGATCCAGGGCTGCAGCGCGGCGAGGTCGGCGACGGTTTCGTAGGCGGCGGTGTCGAAGGGCACCGCCTCCTCCTCCGCCGGCTCGGCCATCTGGGGCCCGCCGGTGGCGACGGCGGTCTCGGCGATCACCGGGGCCTCGACGCCCAGCGCCTCCGCCACCCTGGCGGAGAGGGTGCGGAACTCCATGGACGCCAGGAAGGCGAGCAGCGTCTCGGCGTCGGGGTCCTGGCGTTCGAGCGCCGCGAAGCCCTCCTCGACCGGCGCATCCCGGGCAAGCGTCACCAGATCGCGGGACATCCGGATCTGATCGGCCTTCTCGACCAGCGTCTGGCGGCGCTTGGGCTGCTTGATCTCCTCGGCCCGGGCGAGCAGCGTGTCGAGGTCGCCGTATTCCCCGATCAGTTGCGCCGCCGTCTTCACCCCGATCCCCGGCGCTCCCGGCACGTTGTCCACGCTGTCGCCGGCGAGCGCCTGGACGTCGATGACCCGGTCGGGGCCGACGCCGAACTTCTCCTCCACCTCCTCGGTGCCGATGCGGCGGTTCTTCATCGGGTCGAGCATCTCGATCCCGCCGCCGACGAGCTGCATCAGGTCCTTGTCGGAGCTGATGATGGTCACCCGCGCGCCGGCATCCCGCGCCTGAACCGCGTAGGTCGCGATGATGTCGTCGGCCTCGTAGCCCTCCATCTCGATGCAGGGCAGGTTGAAGGCGCGGGTGGCGTCGCGGATCAGCGAGAATTGCGGCTTCAGATCCTCCGGCGGCGGCGGGCGCTGGGCCTTGTAGCCGTCGAAGATCTCGTTCCGGAAGGATTTCGAGGAATAGTCGAAGATCACCGCCACATGGGTGGGCGCATTATCTCCCTTCGCCTCTTCCACCATCTTGTGGATCATGTTGCAGAAGCCCTGCACGGCGCCCACCGGCAGGCCGTCGGACTTCCGCGTCAGCGGCGGCAGGGCGTGATAGGCGCGAAAGATATACCCCGACCCGTCGATCAGATGCAGATGATGGCCCTTGCCGATCTCAGTCATGCGCGGTGTCTCCGGGGGGTGCGGGGGGTCAACTCGGGCATCACCCGCTTCATGAATGCATCGAACAATGGCACGGTGAACGCCGTCTCGCCATAGCCCGGGGCATAGATCATGCCCAATGCTGCCAACCGCTTCCGGGTCGTTGCGACCTTCGCGCTCTTGCTGCCGAGCGCCTTGGCGATGGCGCCGGTCTTGTGCGGGCCGGGGCCGAGCTCTGCCATTGCCCGCAGATAGGTGCGCTCAGCCGGTGACAGGCGGTCGAAGCGGGTGCGGAAGAAGCTGCGGTCGAGGTCGGCGACGATCGCCGGCTCGGCCAGGCGGACGGCATCGAGGGTGATGGTGTCGCCCTCGGCCTCGTCCCAGGCGAACTTGCCCCAGGTCTGCAGGAAGTAGGGATAGCCCTCGGTCCGGGCGATGATCTCTGCCAGCGCCTGCTCCTCGAAGGTCGCGTCGAACCGGGCGGCGGGCTCCACCAGGGCCTGCCGGGCGGCGGCGGCATCGAGGGGGCCGACGTCGGGATAGTCGAACAGGCGCTCGGCGTAGGATTTGGCATCGCCCGCAAGCTTGGCGATCTGCGGCAGTCCGGCGCCGACGAAGACGAAGGGCAGGCCGGCCTGAGCCACCTCGTGGCAGAGGCGCGCGAGGGCGGCGAGCTCCCGCTTCTCGAGGTACTGCACCTCGTCGATGAAAAGGCCGATCGCGCCCTTCCGCCGGGCGGCCGCGTCGAGGACGGCGAGCATCAGCTCCGGCAAATCCCGCTCCAGATCGCCCGAGACGATAGGCGCCTCCGCAGCCGGGCGGACGCCAAAATCGATCCCCTCGATCTTGATGCGAAAGATCGCGGCGAAGGATTGCAACGCCAGGGCGGCCCGTCCGAGATAGGCGTCGGCCCGTTCCTTCAGATCCAGCTTGCGCAGGATCACGCCCAGGTCCTGGGTGAGGTTGCGACCGAGTTCCCCCGGGCCCGCGGCCTCGAAACGGATGGTCTCGAACCCCTTGGCCTTCGCCATGTCGCGGAGCGTGTTGAGCAGCACCGTCTTTCCGACGCCCCGCAGGCCGAGCAGGATCTGATCCTTGGCGAACAATCCGTTCAGCGTGCGGTCAAAGGCGATATCGGCCGCCTCGATGATCGCCTCGCGCCCGGCGAGCTCGGCCGGGGCGTTGCCGGCACCGGGTGTGAAGGGATTACGGCGGGGATCCATAAGCTGAGTTTATCTACTTTATCCTAGTTTATCAAATTCTGATAAACCGTGATAAGCTAGATAAACTCGAGCGTCAGTGCCCGGTTCCGGCGCCCTCTTTCAGGACATAGCGCTTGTCGCAATAGGGGCATTCGACCCAGCCGATGGCCGGGTCGATCTGCAGCCAGACGCGGGGATGGCCGAGGGCGCCCTCGCCGCCATCGCAGGCGACGCGGGTCGTCGTGACCTCCTCCATCTCGGGCACCTCGGTCGGCATTCCAGGCTCCGCGAATTGACCCCTCGCGCAGCGCCATGATAGCCGGGCTGGGGGTCGCAGCAAGAGCCCCGAGAGACTGTCGAGGCGCAGCGATGCCCGAGAACGCCATCGAGATCAGCGGCCTGCGCAAGGTCTATGCCGCGAGCGGGCGGGAGCCGGCGAAAGAGGCCTTGGTCGGCCTCGACCTCAACGTGCCGGCCGGTGCCATCTTCGGCCTGCTCGGCCCGAACGGCGCGGGCAAGTCGACGACGATCAACATCCTCGCCGGATTGGTGACGAAGACGGCGGGCTCCGTCCGCATCTGGGGCTTCGACCAGGACGTCAATCCGCGCCAGTCCCGGGCCTCCATCGGGATCGTGCCGCAGGAGCTGAACTTCGACCCGTTCTTCTCCCCCTACGCCACGCTCGAGCTGCAGGCGGGGCTCTACGGCGTACCGGCGTCCGACCGGCGGACGACGGAAATCCTCGCCGCGGTGGGCCTGGCGGACAAGGCCAATGCCTACACCCGCGCGCTCTCGGGTGGCATGCGGCGCCGGCTCTTGGTGGCCAAGGCCATGGTGCATTCCCCGCCTGTCCTGGTGCTGGACGAGCCGACGGCCGGCGTGGATCTGGAGTTGCGCGAGCAGCTTTGGGCCTATGTGCGGGAGCTGAACGCGGCGGGCACCACCATCATTCTGACGACGCATTACCTCGAGGAGGCGCAGGAGATGTGCGACCGCATCGCCATCATCGACCGCGGCCGCCTGGTGGCCAATGCGCCGACGCCGGAGCTGCTCGCCCGCCTCGATGCCAAGGCCCTGGTGATCGTGCCGGAGCGCCCGATCGACGCGCTGCCCGAGCCGCCCGAGGGGGTGACGGCCAGCCTGCGCCCGGATGGCGCCTTGGTGCTTTGCTACCAGCGGGGTGCGACCCGGGCCGAGGCCCTGCTCGACTATGCAAGGGAGGCCGGGATCGCCATCCGCGACGTGGCGACGGAAGAGCCCGACCTGCAGGATGTCTTCCGCTCATTGACCGGCAGCCACGCAGCCTGAACCCCGGCACGAGGGTCGCTACCCCTCCGCCACGCCCCCGTCGCCACGCTCCGGTCGCGAGATGGTTCCGGTGGGCCGCATTTTGCTCTAGGTAGCGAGGGCTGGCAGGGGCGGGGCGGCATGACCGACATCAGCGACGTCCGCGCGGCACTCGCGCGCATCGTGGATCCCGGAACGGGGGAGGACATCGTCGCGGCCGACATCGTCCGGGCGCTGACGGTCGAGGACGGCGCCGTGCGCTTCGTGCTGGAAATCGACCCGGCCCGGGCGGACGAGATGGAGGCGGTGCGCGCGGAGGCCGAGGCGGCGATTACCGCGCTCCCCGGCATCACCGCGGTCTCCGCCGTGCTGACGGCCCATTCCACCCCGGCGCCGAACCTCGGCCAGCGCCAGGAGCGGCGCGCACCCTCAGGTCCCGTCGCCCTGCCCGACGTGGACCGGATCGTCGCCGTCGCCTCCGGCAAGGGGGGCGTGGGCAAGTCCACCGTCGCGGCCAACTTGGCGGTGGCCCTGGCGGCCGAGGGCAAGCGGGTGGGCCTGCTCGACGCCGACGTCTACGGCCCTTCGCAGCCCCGGATGATGGGCATGAAGGACGCCCGCCCGGGCTCCACCGGCGACGGTCAGACCATCGTGCCGCTCCAGGCTCACGGGGTGACGCTGATGTCGATCGGCTTCATGCTGGAGGAAGGCACGGCCGTGGTCTGGCGCGGCCCGATGCTGATGAGCGCCATCACCCAGATGCTCGGCCAGGTGGCCTGGGGCGCGCTGGACGTGCTGATCGTCGATCTGCCCCCGGGCACCGGCGACGTGCAGCTGACGCTTGCCCAGCGGGCGGAGCTCTCCGGCGCCATCATCGTCTCCACCCCTCAGGACATCGCGCTGATCGACGCGCGCAAGGCGGTCGACATGTTCGCCAAAACCGCCACCCCCGTCCTCGGCATCATCGAGAACATGTCGGGCTTTATCTGCCCGAAGTGCGGGCACGAAGTGGAGATCTTCGGCAAGGGCGGGGCGGAGGCCGATGCGGCGCGCATGGGCGTGCCCTTCCTCGGACGCATCCCCCTCGATCTGGAGATCCGGCTCTCGGGCGACGGCGGCACCCCGATCGCCGCCCAGCCGGACCGACCCCAGGCCACCGCCTTCCGCGACGCAGCGCGCCGCTTGCTGGAGGCAGGGCTGATCTGAGAGGCCCGGACAGCGATGTCCGGGCGCGATGACGACCGCTGCTCTTTGGATATTTGAGCCACGGCGAAAGGCCGGGGGGCTTTCTTGCTGGCTGAAATATCCCCGCCGGAGGCATTCATCCCTTCGATGAAACGCCCCCGCGCCCGCCTCAGTCGTCGAGGGCGCGGGCCTCGTCCTCCAGCATCACCGGGACGCCGTTGCGGATCGGAAAGGCCAGGTGAGCGGCCTTCGAGATCAGCTCCTGACGCTCCTTGTCGTAGGTGAGCGGGCCGCGGCTGACCGGGCAGACCAGGGCCTCGAGCAGCTTGCGGTCTATGTCGCCGCTGGCGGCGCCGCCCACTGGGGCGGGATCCTCGTCGGCGTCCTCGCCCGCGGCGGTCACTGCACCGGCCCGTCGTCGCCCCGGGCACGCATGGCGAACTCCATCAGCGTCACCAGGGTCTCGCGCCGGTTGGCGAGCGAAGGTGCCTCCAGGAGCGCCTGCTTCTCCTCCGCCTCGAACGGGCAGAGGATGGAGAGGGAGTTGATCAGCAACTCCTCCTCCGCCTCCTTCAGGCTGTCCCAGTCGGAGGAGAGCTGGGCCGCGGCGAAGAAGCGGGCAAGCAGATCCAGGAACTTCGGGCGGTCGAAGTCGTCGTCCACCTCCTCCGGCCCAAGATCGCGCTCGAAGCTCGTCCAGTCCACTTCGTAGCGGAGATAGGGGGTGAAGCCCTCCACCTCCGAGACGGCGCGGAAGCGGCTGCAGCCGGCCAGGGTGATCAGGTAGCGCCCGTCATCGGTCTCGGAGAACGAGGTGACGCGCCCGGCGCAGCCGATCCGGTGCAAGCGGTCGCCGGTCTTGCCCTCCGGCCCCTCCACCGGTTGGATCATGCCGATCAGGCGATGCGGCGTCTTCAGCGTATCCTCCAGCATCGCCAGATAGCGCGGCTCGAAGATGTTGAGCGGCAGCCGCGCCCGGGGGAGCAGCAGCGCCCCCGGCAACGGAAAGATCGGGATCGTGTCGGGCAGATCGGCCAGCGACAGGGGCTTCATGGTTGGGCCCGGACCGGCTTAGGCGAAGATCATCGAGGTCAGCCGTCGCCGCCCCTTCAGCACCACCGGATCGTTGGCGCCGAGCCCGTCGAAGACCGTGAGGAGTTGGGACTTGGCCGCCCCGTCGTTCCATTCCCGATCCCGCCGGAACAATTCGAGCAGCGTCTCGACCGCGCCCTCGCTGTCGTTGGCGGCAAGCTGGGCGAGGGCGAGATCGAAGCGCGCCTGGTGGTCGTCGGGGCTCGCCTCCAACCGCCCGCGCAGCTCCGCCACCTCACCGGCATCCCCGGCCTGCTGCGACAATTCGATCTGCGCCCGGGCCGCGGTGATCGCCGGATGGCTCGCCTTGTCTTCCGGCGCCATCGCCAGGATCTCGACCGCCCGCTCCACCTCGCCCATGGCGAGATGCGCCCGGCTCATGCCGCCGATGGCGTCGGGGTTGCCCTGATCCTCGCCCAGGATGGCGGCGAAGGTCTGGACGGCGTCGGCGACGGCGCCCTGGGCCAGCATCTCCTCCGCCGCGGCCAGGGCGTCGGCGAGCGCGTCCTTGCCGCCCTCGGCCGCGAGGCGGGAGACGAACTCCTGGACCTGGGCCGGGGCAACGTTGCCCTGGAAGCCGTCGATCGGCTGGCCGTCGAGAAAGGCGTAGACCGTGGGGATCGACTGGATGCGCAGCTGCTGGGCGATGCCCTGGTTGCGGTCGACGTCGACCTTGACCAGGCGCACCTTGCCGCCCTGGGCCTTCACCGCCGCCTCCAGCGTCGGGCCGAGGCTTTTGCACGGGCCGCACCATTCCGCCCAGAAGTCGACGATCACCGGCACCTCGCGCGAGGCCTGGATGACGTCCTCCATGAAGGTCGCCTCGGTGGCGTCCTTGATCAGGGTCTGGTCGGGCGCGTCGGGTGGCGCGGCGCTGCCGAGTTCGATCATGCTCTCACGTCCTTCCTGCCGCCACGACCGGCGGCCATGTCCTTGCGTCCTGGTCTAGGCCGGGGTCGCACCGCGTTCAAGCGACCCGTCCCGGTCGCGCTCCCCCTCGCCCGAAGCGATGGCGCCGAAGTCGAAGAGCTCCGGCCGATGGCCCGTGAGGTCGAAGAAGCGGCGCAGCCCCTCCGGTGAAATGGCGATGGTCGCGCTGTTCTGCAACGGATGCACGTTGAGGATCGGCTGGCGCATCAGCTCGGCATCGAGGATCACCCGCACCGCGTGGTTCCGGTCGTTGACCACGGCGACGGGCGTGACGGCGCCCGGCGTGACGCCGAGATGCGCGGCCAGCCGCTCGGCCGAGGCGAAGCTCAGCCGGCCGACGCCGAGCGGCGTCTCCAGGTCCCTCAGGTCGAACATGCGGTCCTCGAGGCAGCAGATCAGCAGCAGGTCGCGCCGCTTGCTTTTCAGGAACAGGTTCTTGGTATGCGCCCCCGGCAGGCTGCTGCGCAATGCCTGGGCCTCGGCCACGGTATGCAGCGGCGGATGGGCATGGCGCGTCACCGCGATGTCGGCCGAGCGCAGCATCGCCAGCAGCTCCGCCTCGCCCAGATGTGCGTCCATGGCCCGCCTCCCTCTCCCACAGCTAACCCGGGTGCCGGCCGCGACAAGCATCCGGCGCGGCAAATACGCCTTGCGCACCCGCCGGCTTTTCTGCTAGCCCGCCACGCGATGGAGGCGGGCGTAGCTCAGGGGTAGAGCATTACCTTGCCAAGGTAAGGGTCGTGAGTTCGAATCTCATCGCCCGCTCCAATTCACCTTTCGATCGTTGCGGGCCGCGGGCGAGGGTCCTCGCGCCGAAACCGGGCGGGATATACCCACCCGGCCACTGCCTTGCAGCCATTTGGCCCCAACGCGCACGATCTCGACAGTCTTGCGCACGGACGTGAAAGCGCCCGCCGGCGGAGCGGCGTCTGATCATGCTTGCACATGCCCTCACGGGAAAGGCAGATTGGATATGGACGGCCGCAGCGATCTCTCCCTGTTCGTCGGGTCCGCGATTGGCCGGCGCGCGTTCGTGAAAGGAGCGAGCCTCATGGCAGCCTCGGGTCTGGTCGGACAAGCCAGTGCCGCGTCGGGCGGCGCGCTCACGATCGGCGAGATCACGGTCGAGACGCTGTCGGACGGCCATTTCGATCTGCCGCGGGCCGCCTTCTTCGATGCCGAAGGGATGGAGCCTGAGGCCCTGCCGGACCCGGTGCGGGCCGGCGCCCATGTCTGGCTGCTGCGGCTGCCCGGGCGAACCATCCTGGTCGACGCCGGCTCGGGTGAGACGCTGCGCGCGGCCTATCCCGCGACCGGCGCGCTCACCCGCGACCCGCTGCCCTTCGATGCGGCCAGCGTGACCGATATCGTCGCCACCCACATGCACGCCGATCATATCGGCGGCTTGATGGACAGCGACAGCCCGCGCTTTCCCAATGCCCGGCTGCATCTGATGCAGCGGGAGTGGGACTACTGGACCGATCCCGATCGCCCCGCCAAGGTGGCTGAGCGCCAGCGCCCGCTCGCCGGGTTGATCGCCGGTTTGGCGGCGGCCTTGGCCTATCCCCGCGAACTGCACGACGGCGAGGCCGATCTGGGTGGCGGCGTGACGCTGCTGCCGGCACCCGGCCATACGCCGGGCCATGCGGTGGTCCGGTTGTCCGGCGGCGGGGCAGAGGCGTTCCTGCTCGGCGACGTCTTTCTGAACGCCGCGCAGCTCGCGACGCCGGATCTGCGCTATGCCCTCGACGCCGACCCCGACCAGGCCGTGGCCACCCGGGGCGCGATGTTCGAAAGGTTGGCGGGCGAAGGGGCGCTGTTTCTCGCCACCCACATGACCACCCCGGATTTCGTGCGGTTGGAGCGGCGGGGCGCGGGCTTCGCCGTGGTCGGGTCTTGAACGCGCCGCTCCCCCTCCCTGCCGCAAGCCCGGCCGGGCTGCCTGCGGCTTACGACCACTACGGCGCTTTCTACAGCGATCTCTATCCCGGTTTCGAGAGTGAGCGGCGGGCGGTCGGTTCGGCGCAACTGACGATGCTGAGCGTGGCGCAGACCAGCCACCAGACCTCCGACCCGGCCATCGGGCAGATCGTCTTCCGGCTGGTCAGCCAGAGCGGGCTCTCCCACTCCAGCGTCGACTGTGGCGCCGGGCGGCGGACCCTGTCGGGCCGCGTCGGCAGCTTCTACCTAGCCCCCGCCCACGCGGTGGCCGACTGGCAGGCCGAGGGCGACCACGAGGTGACGCTGCTGGCCGCGCCGGAGGCAGTGGTGCATCGCCTGATGCAGGGCGAGGCGGGCGGCCGCTCTCCGCTGGCCTCGCTCTACGGGCAGGAGCTGATCGACGGCCAGGTCACAGGCCTGATGCAGCGCATCTGGTGCGAAGGTCGGCAGGGCGGTCCAGGTGCAGCGCTGACGGTGGACGGGCTTTTCCTGATGCTGCTCGGGCGCCTGGCGACCCTGGCGGCCGACGGCTGCAGCCGGGATACCGCCGTTACGGTGGCGCCGCTCGATCAAACCCGGCTGCGGCGGGTGCTCGACTACATCGACGCCCATCTCGGCGAGGCGCTGGATATCGAGCGTCTGTCGACGGTGGCCTGCATGTCGCCCCACCATTTCTCGCGCCGCTTTGCCGAGGCGACCGGGGCCAGCCCCCACCGCTTCGTGCGGGCCCGCCGGATCGCTGCGGGCCAGCGCCGATTGGTGGAAAGCGACGCGCCGATCTCCGCCATCGCCTTCGACTGCGGCTTTGCCAACCAATCGCACTTCACCTCCGTGTTTCGTGCGCAGATCGGCGTGCCGCCGGCGCGCTACCGCAGCCAGCATCGCCCCCAGCGTCACTAAGCGGTTCGGCGCGCTGCCAAGGCATTTGACAATCTTCACCGATCGGTGATTAATTCCAGTATGGGACGCCAGATCGCCTACGACCCGGTCGAGATGCGCCGCCGTCTGCTGGATCAGTTCTGGGCGGCGGGCTTTGCCGAGACGTCCCTCTCCGACCTCGAGGCGGCGACCGGGCTGAACCGGCGCCAGCTCTACAACGGTCCGGGCGACAAACGGGCGATGTTCCTCACCGCCCTGGATGATTTCAGCGACGTCGCCGGTCGGCGGTTCCTGGCGGCGCTGGAGGATGCGCGCTCAGGCCTGGCGGAGATCGCCGCGCTGCTGCGCAGCTTCGTAGCGCTCGCCCGGGCGGGTGAGGGTCCGGGCGGCTGCATGGTCTGCAGCGCCTCGCAGGAGGAGATCGCCCGCGATCCCGATGTCGCCCTCCGGATCGACGCCTATTTCGCGCGGATCGAGCAGGCCTACCGCACCGCCCTCGCCAACGCCGCCGGCCGGGGAGAGATCCGGCTTTCCGCCGACCAGCTTGAAAGCCGGGCGGCACACCTCTTCGGCCTGCATGTCGCGCTCTGCATCCTCGGCCGGGCCGGCTATGCGCCGGACCGACTGGAGCGGATGGCCGAGGATGCGATCGCCGGGCTCACCTGAGTTTTGTCCAAAGATCACTGACCAGTGAAGAAAGAGCCTACCATGACACCCACCCTCAAAACAAAGGAGCCTTGAGCCATGCCGGACGACACGCCCGTCTACCTGATCGCCATGCTCGACATCACCGATATGGACGCCTTCCGGCAGGACTACGGCGCGCCGCTGCAGGCGATCAACGCCCGCTACGGCGTCGAGCCGGTGCTCATTACGCCGGCACCCCAGGTGCTGGAAGGGACCTACGACAAGACCCTGACCGTGGTGTTGAAGTTCCCCTCGGCCGAGGCGCAGCAGGCCTGGTACGCCGACCCCGACTACCAGCCGCTACTGCAGCGTCGGTTCGAGCTCACGAACACCGAGACCTCCGTCCTGATGGTCGCGCCAGGCGTCTGAGGAGGCCCGCCAGACCTCGCGCGGCAACCCGATTGGGGAGATGAACCGATGACTGGACAGGCTTTGCCAAACGCCGGCCCGGCGGAGGACCGGCAGATCGACACGCCACGGATCGAGGCCGCCCGGCGCAACGCCGCGCGCCTGTTGGAGAAATTGGATCTGGGCGCGCGCTACCCCTTCCGGAGCAACTTCGTCGAGACACCGATGGGGGCGATGCACTTCGTCGACGAAGGGGCCGGCGCGCCGATCCTGATGCTGCACGGCAACCCCACCTGGTCCTACCTCTACCGCGCCTTCATCACCGCCTTCGCCGGGACCCACAGGGTGGTGGCGCCGGACCATATCGGCTTCGGCCTTTCGGAGAAGCCGGCGGAGGAGGGCGCCTACACGATCGACGCCCATATCCGCAATCTCGAGGCACTGGTCACCAGCCTCGACCTCACCGACATCACCCTGGTGATGCAGGACTGGGGCGGGCCCATCGGCCTCGGCATGGCGTCCCGGCTGCCGGAACGGGTGGCGCGGCTGGTGATCCTCAACACTTTCGGCTTCTACCCGCCAGCCGCGGGGATGGATCCGGAGAACCTTAAGCTGCCCGCGCCGCTCCGCCTGATGCGGGCTTCCGGCATCGGCGATTTCCTGGTGCGCGGCCGCGGCTTCTTTGAGCGTGTGGCGATGCCGATGGCCACCGGCGACAAGAGGGCCTGGAAGGCGCATCGCGACGCCTATACCGGCGTATTCGAGAGCTATGGCGACCGGGCGGGCGTCATGGCCTTCCCCCGACTGATCCCGGCCAGCACGGCCCATCCCACGGCGAAGATCCTGCTGGAGGAGACGGGCCCCTACCTCGACGCCTTCGACGGCCCGGCCCGCATCTTCTGGGGGATGAAGGACCCGCTCTTCCCCGTCGCCGCGCTCCACGCCTGGACGGCCCGGCTGCCCCAGGCCGAGGTGACGGAGTTGGCCGAGGCCAAGCACTACGTGCAGGAGGACGCGCCCGAGGCCCTGATCGCGGGGCTGCGCGCCTTTCTCGGCTAATCGGCGTTGCCGAGGGCCGCGTCGATCCGGGACCAGATCGCCTCGATCTCGGCGTGCATATTGGCCGCGACCTGGCGCAGCCACGGCTCCTGCCCGATCAGGGTGCGGGAGGCGACGGGGCCGAGGGCGGCCATCACCTCCTCCACCGGTCGCCCGCGCGGGCGCCAGTTCAGCACGGCCGTCTCCGGCGGCTGCTTGAGCTCCGTTCGCGGATCGGTCTGCAGCCGCTCGGCCAACGTCTCCGACACCGCGACGCAGCGCTCGATCCGCTCCGCCAAGCCCGCCACGCCCCAGGCGAGCATGGTGCCGAGCAATGCGACCCCGGCCGCCCCGCGGGAACCCTGCACGCCGACATTCGGCACGGCGAGGTAAGCGCCGCCGAAGCTGATCGCCGTCTGGGCGGCCGGATCGGCGAACAGAACCAGGGCGGAGTCCTTCGGCTGGAAGAGCCATTTGTGGGCCGAGACGGCGACGCTGTTGGCCCCCTCCACCCCCGCCAGGCGGTCGCCATATCGGGTGAGGCGCAGGGGCCCGGCCCAGGCGGCATCCACATGCACCCAGGCCGCGCCATGCTGTGGGGCGAGGGAAAGATCGTCGATCGCCCCGCGCCCGGTGGTGCCGGCGGTCAGCACCAGTGCCGCGCCCTCCAGCCCAGGCAGTTGCGTGACGTCCAGCCGACCGTGGGCGTCCACCGCAACCTCCTCGCACGGCAGACCGAGGATGTGCGCGCATTTCGGCACGGAGATATGGGCATCGGCGGAGGCGACGACCCGCCGCGCCCCATGCTCCCGCGCGCACCAAAGCGCGGCCAGATTGGCGATGGTGGAGCCCGCGCACATATGCCCCGCCGCCATGCCGAAACAAGGCGCGAGCCAGTCGATCACTCGCGCCTCCGCCAGTGTCGCGAAGGGGCTGAGATCGGGGTGCAGCAGGTTCTGATTGACCGCCGCGTTCAGTCCCACCAGCCGCGCCGCAACCTCCGCCGGGGCCGGGTCCATGTGCGCCAGCGCCGCCGCATGGCCGAGCTCGGCGGAGCGTGTGCGCACCAGCTCCGCCACCAGGGCAAAGGCCGCCTCCTCACCAAGGCCGGATGTCGGGAACCGCTCGGGCAGGGACCGGATCATGGCGTTGTCATAGTCCGATCCACCGGCGTCGGACAGAGGCGAACGGGCCTAGATCCGGGCCGGCTTGTGCACCGCGACCCCGGCCATCACCAACGCGACGCCGAGCAGGTCGAGCGCCCCCGGGATCTGGCGCAGCACCAGGGCGCCGATCACCGTCGCCGTCGCCGGCAAAAGCGCCAGCAGCAGCGCAAAGCTCGCCCGCGGCAGCCGCGACATGGCGAGCTGATCGCAGACATAGGGGATGACGGAGGAGCAGATGCCGACGCCGATCCCGGCGAGGACCAGCAGCGGCGCGCCGAACGCCTCGAGCGCCTGCACAAAGCCGATCGGCATCACGAACAGAAAGGCCGCCGTCATCGCCGCGCCGAGCCGCGCGACCCCGCCCGATGCGCCGTCCTGCGCGATCCGGTGGCCGAGGACGATGTAGAGCACGAAGAGGCCGCCGTTCAGCCCCGCCCAGAAGAGGCCGAGCAGGTCGGAGGTGAGAGCCGGGCCGCCGGCGCTCAGCAGCGACGGGACGTCGATCAGCAGGACCACGCCCAGGATCGCGAGGGTGAGGGCGAACGCATTGCGCCCCGTGCGCAAACCCCAAAGGGCGATGCCGATGGTGCCGACGAACTCGATGGCGGCGACCAGGGCGATCGGCAGACGGTCGAGCGCCAGGTAGAAGGCGCTGTTCATCACCGCGAGGCAGCCGCCGAGGGCGAGCAGCAGGATCCGCTCTCGCGGGCTGGCATCGCGGAAGGTGCGCCAGGGCTTGGTGAGCGGCGCGAAGACGAGCGCGGCCGACGCGATGCGGAACCAGGCCACGCCCAGCACGCCGATCACCGGGAAGAGCAGCACGGCAAAGGCGGGGCCGAGGTAGTGAAAGACCGCGGAGACGCCGAACCAGGCGTGGGGCGGTACGCCCTCCGCCACCCGGGACAGGCGGCGACCGGGTTGCGGTCGGGGGTCGGATGGCGTTCTCACCTAGCCATGCTATGAGGTGAGATGCTGGATCTATATGGCGATCAGGTAGCATGGATGACAAAACTGGATCTCAATCGAAGGCCGCGGCGGCTGAACGCCTTCGTTCCGCAAGAACGGACCTCGACCGGATCGACGCGGCGATCGTGCGGGCGCTTGCCGCCGATGCGCGCATCCCCCGGGCGGAGCTTGCGCGCCGCGTCGGACTGTCGGCGCCGAGCGTCGCCGACCGGGTCCGGCGGTTGGAGGATCTGGGCATCATCGCCGGCTACGGGGCCCGGATCGAACCGGCCCGACTCGGCTACGGCCTGACGATCTTGATCCGGGCGCGGCCGCTGCCCGGCGCGATGGCGGCGATGATTGCGGCGATCCGCGACACGCCGCAGATCGTCGCCTGCGACCGGGTCTCCGGCGACGACTGCTTCGTCGCCCGGGCCCATGTCCGCGATGTGGCGGAGATGGAGGCGGTGATTGACCGGATCGTACCGTTCGGGGCGACCAACTCCTCCATCGTGCAATCGACCCCGGTGCCGGAGCGGCTCGTGGAGCTCTAGGCCCGCCGCTACGCCGCGGCGGCCCGCAGGATGGCGTGGATGCGCGTCAGCGCCTCCCGGGTCTCGGGCAGGAAGCGGTCCTCGTGGTGGGTGACCAGCCACTGGTCGTGCTCCAGCGCGGCGATCGGGGCGGAGATCCGCTCCAACCCGGCGATGGCGTCGCCGACGAAGGTCGGCAGCACTACCCGGGCGATGCCGGCGCGGGCGAGGTCGAGGGCGTTGCGGGGGTGTGTTACCTCGATCGCCTCGGCCGCATCGGTCCGGTCCTGCACCCAGCGGGCCGACGGCGTGGGGCCGAGGACCCGGGCCCAGGTCGCGACGCCGGGGTCCCGGGCGAAGACAGCGAAGCGGATGCGCCCCACCCGGCGGCCAGCGAGGCGGGTGTCCTCGGGCCGCTGGTTGCGCACGCCGATCACCGCCTCCCGCCGGCCGATGTCCAGCACCTCTTCAGCGGCGATGAAGCGGAGGCGGATGGCGCTCCCCCGCACGATCTCCGCCGCCCGTTGGCAGAGCAGATGGGTGACCCAGGTGCCGGCGGAGACCTTGACGACGGGCCACCTCCGCGCCTCCCGCGTGTCGAGGAGCGGCAGGAGCTGCGCCTCCAGCGCCGCCGTGCGGGCAAGCAGCGCCTCGCCCTCCTCCGTCAGGGCGTAGCCGCGGGGCAGGCGGCGGAACAGTTCCCGCCCCAGCCGCCGCTCCAGGGCCAGCATGCGCCGGCCGAGGGTCGGGGCGCTCTTGCCCGTCGCCCCGGCGGCGGCGGCCAGACCCCCACCCCGGGCGACCGCGAGGAACAGGCGCAGATCGTCCCAGTCGACCTTCGTTTCATCCATGCAACGATCATTACAATGCGTTTCATTTCGCTGAAAGGCCCGGCGTGCTTGTGTGGCGCGGATCCCAGATATGGAGGCGCCCGCAATGCACTTTCTCGACACGACGATAGAGCCGCTCGGCATGGGCTGCTGGCCGATCGGCGGGCCGATGTTCTCCGGCAAGGCGTCCATCGGCTACACGGACGTGGACGACGCGGAGTCCGTGCGAACGATCCACGCCGCCCTCGACGGCGGCATCCGTCTGTTCGACACGGCGGCGGCCTACGGGGCCGGCCATTCGGAGCGATTGCTCGGCCAGGCGCTGAAGCACCGGCCGGATGCCTTGGTCGTCACCAAGATCGGCATCGCCATCGACGAGGAGAGCAAGCGGATCACCTTCGGCGACACCGATCCGGCCCGCGTCGCGCCGGCGGTCGAGGCTTGTCTCGCGCGGCTGGGGCGCGACCGCATCGACCTGGTGCTGCTGCACGACAACAAGCTGCCGGTGGCTGAGGCCGCGCCGATCTTCGCGGCGCTCGACGCGCTCCGCCAGGCCGGCAAGATCCGCGCCTTTGGCTGGAGCACCGATTTCTCCGACAGTGCCGCCGCCGTCGCGGGGCAGGAAGGCTTCGCCGCGGTGGAGCATGCGATGAACGTCTTCGTCGACCCGCCGCGCATCCAGCAGGTGGTCGAGGATCACGGCCTGACCGCCCTCATCCGTTCCCCCCTCGCCATGGGTCTGCTGACCGGCGCCTACGGGGCGGAAACCCAGGTGCGGCAGGGCGATATCCGGGCGGGCGATAGCCTGGTGATACCTTATTTCAGGGACGGGCGGGCCAATCCGGAGTTCCTCGCCCGGCTCGACGCCGTGCGGGCGCTGCTGACGGTGGGCGGGCGGAGCCTGGCCCAGGGCGCCATCGGTTGGCTTTGGGCCAAGGGGGCGCGCAACCTGCCGATCCCCGGCGCGCGCACCGTCGCGCAGATCGAAGGACTGGTTGGCGCGCTCACCTTCGGCGCCCTGCCGCCGAGCGTGATGGCGGAGATCGACGGGCTGCTGGCGAACGACCGGCAACACGCCTTCGAGCAAGAGCTCTGAGCGCCGCGATCAGGCCGTCGGCACCCCGCCGAGCACCGTGGCCACGACGCCGGCATCGCGCAGCTCCATCGGCTCGACCATCATCGGATCGCGGTCGACCACGCAGAAATCGGCCCACTTGCCGCATTGGATAGAGCCGACGCGGTCGTCCAGCTTCAGTACGTAGGCCGCGCCGAGGGTGATGCAGTAAAGCGCCTGGGCGACGGAGATCTGCTGGCTCTCGCCCAATCGCCGCCCCTGCTCCGTCAACCGGTTGACGGCGCACCAAGCAGTGAAGAGCGGCGCCATCGGCGTGACCGGCGCGTCGGAGTGGATGGCGAAGTCGCCGCCGAAGATCGCCGCCGCATCGGCGCAGGCGTTCATCCGCCGGGCGCGGTCCGGTCCCACGGTCCGGGTCCAGTGCAGATCGCCGAAATAGTGCAGATGGTTGCCGAAGAGGTTGGCGGTAATGCCGAGCGCCCGCATGCGCTTGAACTGATCGACCCCGGCAAGCTGCACATGTTCGAGCGTGTGGCGGAGATCGGCATTCGGCGTCTCGTGCATCGCCGCAGCGATGGCGTCGATGGCGAGCTCGGACGCGGCATCACCGTTGGTGTGGATGTGGGTCTTCACGCCGGCCTTGTGGAGCGCCCGGACGGCTGCGCGAAAATGCGCCTCCTCCATGTTCCAGATGCCGTGATCGGCCATGGCGAAGTAGCCGGGGGGCTTGATCTTCGCCGTGCCGCCCTGGATCGCCCCATCGGTGAACAGTTTGGCCCGGCCGAGGTGCAGCTTGTCGGTGGAGCGGGGGCGGAGCGCGAGGGCCCGGGCCGCCTCCGCCTCCGGCGCATCGACCATCGCGTTCATCACCGGCACGTAGCGGGCGGGGAAGGCAGGGTCCCCCACCACCCGCTCGAGCATCGCCACCTCCTGGTCATGCAGGCCGGAGAGCAGGTCGGCCACCGTGGTCACGCCGCAGTTCCGCGCGACCTTGCCGTAGGCCTGCAACGCCTCTGCGTCGGAGAGGGAGGCGAAGTCGATGCCGGTCGCCTCCATCACAGGCCCCATGGCGGCGAACTCCTGCAGCTCCCCATTGGGATTGCCGTCGCCGCCCCGGACCACCCCCTCGATATTGCTGTCGCGGCCGATCCCGGCGGCCGCCAGCGCCTCGCCGTTGGCGGTGAGCAGGTGGAAGTTGGAGTGGACGAGGACGACGGGATGCTCCGTCGACACTTCGTCCAGATGATCGCGGTCGAGCCGCCGGCCCTCTAGGAAATTCGGATCGAAGCCCCAGCCGATCACCGGGGTGCCGGCGGGCGTGTTGGCAGCGACGGCGCGAAGGCGGTCGATCACCGCCTCGTAGGTCCCGACGCCGGGCCAGACCTGGCCGTCGGGATCGGTGCGGGCGTAATGGCCGCAGTAGGTGTAGCGCCAGACGCCGCCGGCCATGACGTGGGCGTGGGCCTCCACCAAACCCGGCAGCATGATCTGGTCGGCGAAGCGGTCGTCGTGGGTGACCTCCCCCCAGCCGTCGCCGCACTCCGGCCCGCCGACGCCCAGGATCAAACCGTCCCGCACCGCCACATGGGTCGCCTCAGGGCAGTTTCGATCCATCGTCAGGATCTTACGCGCCCGAAAAACAGTCACCATCCGAGCGCTCCGCTGAAGAAGCCGGCAGGGCCGGCAGAAGGATCGTTGCGCCGGGGACGCGCAGCTTGACACGATATGTCGGCGAGCCCGATGCTTCCAACCAATTTCAACGAGGGCGGCCCCGGTCAGCCCTCGCAATCACAGGGAGAAGACGAGTGCCGTTGAAACTCATATCGCTGTCGCGCCGCGCGCTGATGTCCGCAGCGCTCGCCGTGCCGCTCGCCCTTGGGGCCAGTCCGCCGGCGGCGGAGGCGGAGACCGTGCTGCGGGTTATCCCCCATGCGGATCTGAAGAACCTCGATCCGATCTGGACCACCGCCTACATCTCGCGAAACCACGGCTACATGATCTACGACACGCTGTTTGCGATGGACGAAGATTTCCAGCCGCAGCCGCAGATGGTCGATACCTGGTCGACCTCGGATGACGGCCTGGTCTGGACCTTCGTGCTGCGCGACGGGTTGATGTTCCACGACGGGGCGCCGGTTACCGGCGAGGACGTGGTCGCCTCGCTCACCCGCTGGGGTGCAAGGGACGGCATGGGCCAACAGCTCTTCGCCAAGGTCGAAAGCCTGGAGGCATCGGACGAGAAGACCGTCGTGATGACGCTCTCTGAGCCCTATGGCCTGGTGCTGGAGTCGATCGGCAAGATCTCCTCCAACGTGCCGTTCATCATGCCGGCACGGGTCGCGGCCACCGATCCGTTCGAGCAGATCACCGACTACACCGGCTCCGGCCCCTTCGTGTTCCAGGAGGATGAGTGGGTGCCCGGCTCTCAGGTCGTCTACACCCGGTTCGAGGGCTATGTCCCGCGGGAGGAGGCGCCGTCCGCCGCCGCCGGGGGCAAGCAGGCCCTGGTCGACAAGGTGATCTGGCAGTACTTCCCGGACAATACCACGGCGATGAACGCCTTAATGGCCGGCGAGGTCGATTTCTTCGAGCAGCCGGCGCCTGATCTGGCACCGATCCTCGCCAACAACACCGATATCGTGGTCGAGGTGAACGACCCCCTCGGCAATATCGGCTTCGCCCGCTTCAACCATCTGCTGCCGCCCTTCGACAATGCCGAGGTGCGCCGCGCGGCTATCATGGCCATGCGGCAGGAGGACTACCTGGCCGCCGCCATCGGCGATCCGGAGTTCTGGAAAACCTGCTATTCCGTCTTCCCCTGCGACACGCCGCTGGCCAACGATGTCGGCTCCGACGTGATGGAGACCGGCTCGGTCGACGAGGCCAAGGCCGCGCTCGAGGCCACCGGCTATGACGGCACCCCGGTCGTCATCATGCAGCCGACGGATGTGCCGGTGCTGTCGGCCTTCTCGCTGGTGACGGCGGAGAAGCTGCGCAATGCCGGCTTCGAGGTGGAGGTCGAGGCGATGGACTGGGCGACGCTCACGTCCCGCCGGGCGCTTCGCGATCCGGTGGGTGAGGGCGGCTGGAACATGTTCCACACCTGGTGGATCGGCGCCGACGTGATCGACCCGATGGCCATCGCCTTCTCCGGCGATCCCGATGCAGGCTGGTTCGGCTGGGCCGAGGATCCCGAGCTGGAAGAGGCGCGCGGGGCCTTCGCCGCCGCCACCACCACGGAGGAGAAGCAGGAGATCGCGGCCAAGGTGCAGGAGAGGCTCTGGGCCATCGGCGCCTCGGGCCAGCTCGGTCAGTTCTTCGTGCCGGTCGCGTACCGGACGAACGTCGAGGGATTAATCAAGTCGCCGGTCCAGTTCTTCTGGAACATCTCGGTCGAGTAAGATCGCGCGATGCGGGGGAGGGTCCCTTCCCCGCATCACCCTTGGCCCGCATCACCCTTGGGAACCTGCCCATGATCGGCTACATCCTGAAGCGCGTGCTGATGACCATCCCGGTGATGCTGGTCGTCGCCCTCTTCGTCTTCATGCTGGTGCGTCTCGCCCCGGGCGATCCCGCCGCGGTGATCGCGGGGGACTATGCCACGGCGGAGGATGTGGCCCAGATCCGGGAGAAGCTGGGCCTGTCCGAACCCATCGTCTTTCAGTTCACCACCTGGATCGGGGCGCTCGCCCAGGGCGATCTCGGCACCTCGATCTTCTCCAACAAGCCGGTGGCCGAGCTGATCGCCCAGCGGATCGAGCCGACGCTGCTGCTGGCATTTACCACGATCCTGTTCTCCATCGCCGTCGCCGTGCCGCTCGGCACCATCGCGGCCTTCCGGGCGGGCAGTTGGATCGACCGATTGGTGATGCTGTTCTCCGTCGGCGGCTTCTCCGTGCCGGTCTTCGTGCTCGGCTATATCCTGATCTATCTCTTCTCGCTCACCCTCGGCATC
Source organism: Pseudomonadota bacterium (assembly GCA_039180875.1). Lineage (GTDB taxonomy): Bacteria > Pseudomonadota > Alphaproteobacteria > Rhodobacterales > Rhodobacteraceae > JBCDCY01. Next base: position 734,691 of record JBCDCY010000001.1, read on the forward strand.
CTGCCGGTGCAGGGCTATCGCTCCCCGTTCGAGCATGGCTTGGGGCCGTTTCTGCTGCACATCACGCTGCCGACCGTGACGCTGAGCGTGATCTTCATCGCGCTGATCGCCCGGATGACCCGCGCCTCCGTCATCGAGGTGTTGGAGGAGGACTATATCCGCACCGCCCGGGCCAAGGGGCAGAGCGAGCTGAAGGTGCTGATGCGCCATGCGCTGAGGAACGCCGCGGTGCCGATCGTCACCGTCATCGGCATCGGCATCGCGCTCCTGATCGGCGGGGTGGTGGTGACGGAGAGCGTCTACAACATCCCCGGCCTCGGCCGCCTGGTACTCGACGCCGTGCTGGCGCGGGATTACCCGATCATCCAGGGTTTGATCCTGTTCTTCAGCTTCATCTACATCCTGCTCAATCTGCTGATCGACCTCACCTACACCTTCCTCGATCCCAGGATCCGGTACTGATGGCCGAGCAGACCGTCGACGCACCGATCCGGGCCAAGGACCCGAGCGTCTGGCGTCTGTCGCTCCGCCACAGCGGGGTGCTCTGGGGGGGTCTCCTGCTGCTCATCATTGCCCTGATCGCCGTGATCGGGCCGTTCCTCACCCTCGATCCGGTGGCGCTCAACCCCATGTCGCGGCTGAAACCGCCCGGTGAATTCGGCTTCTTCGGCACCGATCAGCTTGGCCGCGACGTGTTCAGCCGGGTGGTGAACGGCTCGCGGATCTCCCTCGTCGTCGGGCTGGCGGTGGCTGTGGTCGCCGTTGTCGTCGGCCTCTTCCTCGGGCTGATCGCCGGCTACATAAGGATCATGGACGCGGTCATCATGCGGGTGATGGACGGCCTGATGTCGATCCCGGCGATCCTGCTTGCCATCGCCATGATCTCGCTCTCCGGCGCCACGCTGATGACCGTGGTGATCGCCATCGTGATCCCGGAGATCCCACGTGTGGTGCGCCTCGTCCGCTCCGTCGTGCTGACCGTGCGGGAGGAGCCCTATGTCGAGGCCGCCATCGCGGCCGGCACGCGGGTCCACCTGATCATGGCGCGCCACGTGCTGCCCAACACCATCGCGCCGCTGATCGTGCAAGCCACCTATATCTGCGGCTCCGCCATGCTGACCGAGGCGATCCTCGGCTTTCTCGGCGCCGGCATCCCGCCGGAGATCCCGTCCTGGGGCAACATCATGTCGGAGGGGCGGACGTTCTTCCAGCTCACCCCCTGGATCATCTTCTTCCCTGGCCTGGCCCTCGCCGCCACGGTGCTCGCCGTCAACATCGTCGGTGATGGCCTGCGCGACACCCTCGACCCGCGGATCGCCCGGACCATGCGATGAGCCCGGTCCTCGACGTCCGGGGCCTCAGCGTCTCCCTCCCCGCCCATGCCGACCGGCGCTTCGCGGTGGAGGACATCTCGCTCACGGTAAATGCCGGAGAGATCGTCTGCGTCGTCGGCGAAAGCGGCTCCGGCAAGTCGGTGACCGCCTTCACCGTGATGGGCCTGCAGGACCGGCGCGCGCTCACCCCGGTCGCCGGGCAGATCCTGCTCGAGGGCGAGGACGTTCTCACCGACAGCGCCGATCGGATCCGCAAGCTCCGCGGTGAGAAGATGGCGATGATCTTTCAGGAGCCGATGACCGCCCTCAATCCCGTGGCCAAGGTGGGCGACCAGATCGCCGAGATGCTGGAGATCCACACCGACCTGTCCGCCGCCGCCCGGCGGGCCAAGGTCATCCAGGCCATGGACGACGTGCACTTGCCGGAGCCTGCGGCGCTCTACAGCTCTTACCCCCATCAGCTCTCCGGCGGGCAGCGCCAGCGCATCATCATCGCCATGGCCCTTGTGTTGGAGCCGGTGCTGCTGATCGCGGACGAGCCCACCACAGCGCTCGACGTCACCACCCAGGCGCAGATCCTCGCCCTGATCAAGGAACTGCAGGACCGCCGCGGCATGGGCGTGCTCTTCATCACCCACGATTTCGGCGTCGTCGCCGACATCGCCGACCGCGTCGTGGTGATGCAGCACGGCCGCATCGTGGAGCAGGGCCCGGTGGCGGAGGTTCTGGGATCACCGCGCCACGCCTATACCCAGATGCTGATCGGCGCCGTCCCCTCCATGGATCCGCCGGAGCGGCAGGAGGCGACCCACGCCGTGGCGCTCGAGGCCCGCCACCTCGACAAGGAATATGGCGGCACTGGCCTGTTCGGCGGCGGCCGCGCGGTTCGGGCGGCGCAGGACGTGAACTTCGCCATCCGGCGGGGCGAGACCCTGGGCATCGTCGGTGAGTCGGGCTCGGGCAAATCCACCGTCGCCCGCTGCGTCATGCGCCTGATCGACCCGACGGCGGGGGAGATCCTGATCTCCGGCGAGGACATCGCGCGATTGTCGGAGGGCCGGATGCGGCCCCATCGCCGCGATATCCAGATCGTCTTCCAGGACCCCTACCGCTCCCTCAACCCGCGACGCACGGTCGGCCAGTCGATCGTCGAGGGGCCGGTGAATTTCGGCGTGGAGGAGGAGGTCGCCCAGCGCCGGGCCGAGGAATTGATGCAAGTGGTCGGCCTCTCCGCCGATGCGTTGGAACGCTTTCCGCACCAGTTCTCCGGCGGCCAGCGCCAGCGCATCTGCATCGCCCGCGCCCTGGCGATGGAGCCGGTGGTGCTGATCGCGGATGAGGCGGTCTCGGCCCTCGACGTCTCGGTCCAGGCCCAGGTGCTGGAGCTGCTCGACGATGTGCGGAAGCGCTTCGACCTCGCCATGCTCTTCATCACCCACGACCTGCGGGTCGCGGCCCAAGTCTGCGACCGCATCATGGTGATGCGCCGGGGCGAAGTGGTGGAAAGCGGCCCGACGGCCGAGGTCTACGCCACGCCGCGCCACGAATACACCAAGGCCCTGCTCGACGCCGCCCCGGGGCATCAGTTCTTCGCCCGCTGACCTGGGCGCAGGCCGACGCAGTGGATGCCTCCGGCGGGGATATTTGGGCCAGCAAGAAAGCCCCATGGCCTTTCGCAGTGGCTCAAATCTCCAAATCGGTCGCTTAATCCCGAGCTCCAAAACCCAACCGGCCCGCTTTCATGTCCATCGCCTCAGGGCCTGGGTCGCCGTCGGGTTTCGGACCCCTCCGGCCGTGCTCGGGCCGGATGCCCAAGCCCGGCGAGCGGTCGCGCCACAGGCCCCGCCTGACCGATTTGCCGCGCCCGTCAAGGCTTGCCGGCGGAGTCGATGCGGGCGAGATAAGGGCGACGTCCGAGCGGGAGGCTGCCCTTTGGAACATCGCGCCCATCTTGCCGCCCCGCCCGATCGTGTCTTCGCGATGATCGAGGATCTGGCGAGCGCCAACGGCTTTGACCTGGTGCGGAGCGAGGCCGGCCTGACCATCGACGCGCCCCTCGGCCGGGTGCAGATGCTGCGGGCCGGGACGGGGGCCGACATCGTCTTCGGCGCCGAAAGTCCGGCGCAATTGCAGCTCCTGAAGGATCTCTATGCCGGGCGCTTCGCCAAGCTGGGGCTCGAGGCGGCGCTCAGCTGGGACGCCGGCGTCGCCCGGGCGCCGCTCAACCAGACCCTCGCCCAGGTGGTCGGCACCCAGCAGATCTCCCCCAACTTCATGCGGTTGCGGCTAGAGGGCGATTTCAGCGCCTTCGCGCGGTCGGGGGCGGGGCTGCACTTTCGCCTGCTCTTCAGCAGCACCGGCGCCGGCTGGCCGATGCTGGACGAGCGCGGCATCACCCGCTGGCCCGACGGGGTCGAGACCTGGCACCGCCCGCCCTACACCGTGCGCGCGCTGGCGCCCGGGGCGGATTGGATGGACATCGACATCGTGCTCCATGCCGGCGGCCGGGTGACGGACTGGTGCCAGACAGTGGCGCCGGGGACGGAGATCGCCCTGCACGGGCCGAGCGGCACGACCCAGCCCACGGCAAGCTGGCTCGGCCTGGTGGGCGACGAGACGGCGCTGCCGGTGATCCTGCGCATGGTGGAGGACGCGCGCCCCGGCACCCGGGGCCAGGCCATCATCCTGATCCGCGATCCCGCCGATGCCCAACCGGTCGAGACCGCCGCCGACATCGCGGTTCAGTGGGGAGAGATGGGGGCCGGCGACCCGACCGAGCTCCTCCGTGAGCTCAGCCCGCCGGACGCCGACTGCCACATCTTTTTCGCCGCCGAGCGTGCCCAGGCGACCCAGGCCCGCGCCGTCTTCAAGGAGCTCGGCTTTCCCGCCGGCACCGCCAAGGCGGCAAGTTACTGGACCCGCAGCACCTGAGCCGCTGGCCGTCCGAGACAGGAGACAGCCATGACCGCATTGATCGAGACCTGGGCGACCCGGCCGGAGGAGGAAGACGCCATGCCGGCCGAGCACGGCTGGATCTGGCGGGCCATGATCCGGGCGGCGGACACGGCCGATCTGGCCGACAAGCGCGTGCTGGACGTGGGTTGCAACCAGGGCGGCTTCCTCCGCCTGCTCTACGACACCCAGCCGTTCGCGGCGGGCGTGGGCGTCGACCTCGCCGCCCAGGCCGTGGCCCGGGCCGAGCGGCAGAAGGGCGACCGCCCGCTCCGCTACCTCGCGACCCCGCACCTGGCGGATGCGGGAGAGGGCTTCGACCTCGCCTTCAGCCATGAGGTGATCTACCTGATCGAGGATCTGGCCGATCACGCCGCGCAGATCGCCGAGGTGCTGCGCCCCGGCGCCAGCTACTACGCCGTCACCTGCTGTCACCGCGACAGCCCGCTTTGGGCCGACTGGCGCCCGCGGATCCAGGGCATCTCCAACATCACCGTCCCAAACCACGGCGTCGCCGATATCGCCGATGCCTTTCGGGGCGTGGGCTTCGAGGTGGCGGTCAGCCGGTTCCTCGCCGACGGTTTCATCCCCCTGACCGGGCCGAGCGACTACTTCCCGAGCGATCTCGACCGGATCGAGCTCTATGCCCGCTGGAAGCTGATGTTTCGCTGCACCCGGCCTGGCTGAGGACGGCGCGCACGACGCGGGCGAGCGGAAGGTGGCCGCCAGCGTGTTTGGATACTTCAGTCAATGCGAAAGCCATGGGCCTTTCTTGCTGGTCCAAACATCCCGCCGGAGGCATCGCGTTCTTTCGACGATCCAGCAGGGAGCGCGTAAACTTATCCTATCGGCGAAGTTTCGATTGCGCGTTGCCTCGGTCCGCGATAACTTAACCATATGGATAAGTATCTGCCCACCTGCTTCCGGGCCCTCGGCGAACCGACGCGGCTGGCGGTGGTCGAACGATTGCTCCAAGGCCCGGCCTCGGTCAGCGATCTGGCGGCGCCGCATCCGATGGCATTGCCGGCCTTCACCAAGCATCTCGGCGTTCTCGAACGGGCCGGCCTGATCCGGAGCGAGAAGCGCGGGCGGGTGCGCACCTGCTTCATCCATCCCCCGGCGCTGCGGTCGCTCGACCGCTGGTTCGCCGACCGCCGCGCGATGTGGGAGGGCCGGCTCGATCGCCTGAGCGCTCACCTCGACAACCCTGGAAAGGACTGAGCCGTGGACATTCACCACGAAACCGTCGTGCTGCAACACGACTTCGAGGCCCCACCCGCGCGGGTGTTCCAGGCCTACACCGACCCGAAGCAGCGCGAGATCTGGTCCGCCCCGACGCCCGATACCCTGGTGGTGATCGACGAGACAGAGGTGCGCACGGGCGGCCAGGAGACTGCGCGCTGCGGCAGCCCCGATAACCTCGCCTGGACGATGAAGTCCGCCTATCACCTGGTGCTCGAGGATCGGCTGATCACCTTTACGGAGGAGCTGTGGGAGGGCGACGCCATCCTGACGCTCGCGCTCATTACCTTCGACCTGAGCGCGCGGCCGGAGGGCGGCACACGGCTGATCCTGACCGACCAGGTCACCTCCTTCGTCGGTAAGGGCGGCGCCGGCGGCCACCGCGATGGCTATACCAAAGCCCTCGACAACCTCGCCGCCAGCCTGGTCCCGGCCTAGCCGTGCCAAACCGCTGGCGACCCCATGCGCGCCCCTAGCCGCCCTGCTGCCCGACGCACCCGAGGAAGCCTTCACCGACAGCGGAACATTCCGGCGCCCCAGGGACCGTCATCTCGATCAAAGCCGATCTTGCGCAGACGTACGGGCGCGGCGGCGGCCTAGCCGAGATGAAGACGCCGACTACTCCGTCGCCATGGCCCAACGACAACGAGACGGCCCTATGCGCCAGCATGATCTTTCTTGCGAAGCTGCACGCAAGCGCTCTGCACCGGCGAACGGAGGTCGTGGGCCGCCTGAACACCGCGCTGCTCAAGACCGCGCTGAGCCCTTACTAACCGATGCTGCGCTCCGCGCGGATGACCACGATACTCAGCAAAACTGACTTCCAATATCCGACCTGTTGTCGCGATGAGCGCCGTTAGACGGTTTTGTAGGGGCTGTCGGCAGGAGAACCGGCAAGATCTGTCCAGCGGCGGCCCTCTGTCTTCCTGTCGAAGTGCAAAATGCGGTCGTGATCGGGATAGGTCACCACGTCGCCCGAAGACCTTGTGCCAATCACAAGATATCGGACCTCTGCGTCACTTCGGTTTTGCACGCAGTGACCAATTAGATCACCAGCTTTGAACGTCGCGGCGTCGCCTGGTCGCATAACGACGCTGTTGTCTCCCTCGTGAAGAGTGACTTCGCCCTCCAAAACATAAATCATCTCGTCTTCACCCGCATGCCAGTGCTTGATCGACGAAGAAGACCCCGGCGGCAGGATCTCTTCAAAAGCGCCAAACTGCGTCAAGCCACCGCTGTCGCTAAACAGGAGCGCACGATAAGGACCACACGGATGTCCCTCGTCATCACAGCTGTCGGTCTTGGCTGTTTCCTTGCTGAACACCGGCATCGCAAATTGGTCCCGAAATCGTTCTTGTTTCAGAGAGTTACACCATCTTCGAATAGAGCTTAATTCCCTTGCCGCTAAAGCAGACGGATCTTTTCCCGAGAGATCGGTCAGTTCCGCTTCGGATTGAGAACCAGACCCTGACCTTAGCGCAGCGAGTTCGCGTTTGGTCGGCAACGCGGCCATCGAGCCGGCATAGCAAAGCCTCGCATGGTCGGAGGCGAATGGCGGAGCGGACGCGACCGGGGCCCAACGTTCTCCGACCCTGGGACTGCTACAGTGCGAAGCGGAGCTGGTTTCGCGCGGGGGACATCGGATTACCAGGTAATCAACGACGTCGGACATCGACCGGCATCGAAGCCCGGACGATCGGCCAGCCTATTCATCAGCACGCCGGTACCGACGTTATTGATCTCAATGTCCCAATTCGCGTGCCCCGCTTCGGCGACGAGACGTTCGTACACGGTGGGATTATCGGCTTCCAAGACCAGCCCGATATCGGCGCGCCAAGCGAAACGATAGCCACGTTCATCCAATGACGGTGCCACAGAAAGGCCGTGTATGGTTGTCGATGTGATCTTGATGGACCAAAGCCTGTCGCGAAGAATCGGTGTTCCATCGTCCAATCGCGGAACCGCAATTGGCTTCAGGTACGGTCTGCTGAGGTCAAACACTGCTTCGTAGCCCAGGTTCGCGCCGTTCTCGAGCTCTACACAAATACGATACTTGGTGTTGAACACCACCACGATCCACAGAACAGCGGCGAGGCACGGCAATAAAACGGCACCGGCAAGGGCGAAAACTATGCCACGTTGAAGAACTTCTTTCTCCCACTTCATCCGAAACGGCTGCGATCTGGGTCAGCATATACCTGCCCCCCAAAGCTTCCGCTCCATTAGTCCGTGATCGGATAAGGGTCGCCAAAAAGCTCGATGCCAAGGTCTATGGGGTCGGCAAATTCATCATTCAGGTATAACTCAAACTTACCTGAAACGGTCAGTATCCCAAACTCGGAAACACAGGTGCCGGTGAAACGACCGCCAATCGTTGTATCGCCGATGCTGAACACGATCCCGGTCAAGTCGTATGTGTTGTAAAAGTCATCGGAGAACGTGCCGTTTGGGTTTCCTCTGGCCTTCTGTGCGATGTTGTCCTGAAGGCTTTTGATTACACTAGCGTTCATATACTGCGCTACGATGCTGCTCACTTGCCCAGGGTGGCCCGTCTCGGGCGGATCATCCCATGCGAAAACCCGACCGTTGTTTGCAGCATGGCTCGGGCGGACCTTATCATCCCCACGCGTGCGCCAAATGTAATGTGTGGTAGGTCGCTCCTGCTTGATCGACCACTCGATGGGCGTCCCCTTACGGAGGTAGGCTCGGAACGCCCTGCGGTGTAGTTGCGGATCGATGTGCATGAGGAAAACCTTGGACAGAGTTTTCGTCGACTTCGCACAAAAGGGCTAAGTCTTTGGCAATACACCAAACACTCACCACCTCCCCTCAACCCAGTTCACCACGATCAGCCCCGGCCCGCCGTCGAGCGCGCGCTCGGAACTCGCTCGGCGCATAGCCGACACCAGGTGCAGAGAAGCAATAGTTGGGATTCAGTCGCGTTGGCGGAGTGGAAGGGATTCGAACCCTCGAGGCGGTTGCCCGCCTACTCCCTTAGCAGGGGAGCGCCTTCGACCACTCGGCCACCACTCCGCCGCCGTGTCTACGCGGCCCCCCTGGGTGGAACAAGGCATTTCTGGTGCGGCCCATGCGCTGCCGCCCACGCGCTGTGACCCGCACGCAGCAGAGTTGCCGTCAGGGCAGGTCGCTGTGATCTTCGTCATAGACCGAAGCTTAGCGGTTGTGTGACAGTTCGATGACGCGTTGGAGGATGCGTCGATGTCGCGAGGGAAAATCCGGGCGCTTGTACTGTGTGCCATGCTTCTGGCCGCACCTGCCTTCGTTGGCGGGGCCCATGGGATGGAGCGTGGAGCGCGCGCCGACGCGTCGGGGCAGGAGGCGCTCTATGCCCAGACCTGCTCCCACTACGACAACCGGGCGCGCTTCCTGACGCGGGAGGGTGCGCTGGCCTTCGTCGTGGTGCTCGCCGACAGTTGTGCGCAGGCGTTGAGCCGGTTCGCCGACCCGACAGTGCTCGACCCCGATCCGGGGCAGGAGGCGGCGCGCAGCTATCTCGACCGCCTGACCCGCTTCAAGGCGCTGATCCTCGGCATGAACCGCGATCGGATGCTCGGCCCCGATCCCGGCAGACGCTCGGGCGCGCGCTTTGCCGGCGGTGCCCCGGTGTCGGAGACGGGGGCTTACCTGATCGCCCGGCGCCTGGGACTGCTCCACGCCTACTCCCAATGGGTGGCCTCCGGCGGCGAAGATCTGCTCGCCCAACGCTGACTGCGGCCCGGCGCCCGGCAATCTCACGGAACTGTGTGGCTCTCCGACCCCGGCGGGCATAGACTGGCGTGAGATTTTCCGACGGGGAACGAGGAGATCGGGCGATGGGCAAACACTTGGCAGCCGGCTTGGCGATCACGGGGCTTCTGGCCCTGGCGGCCTGTGACGAGCAGGGGCGGCCGACCCGGGCGGTGCAGGGCGGCGCGGTGGGCGCAGCGACCGGCGCCCTGGCCGGGCTGCTGGTGGGCGGCAACGACCGGCGGAACGCGCTGGTAGGCGCGGGCATCGGCCTGCTGGTGGGGACCGGCGTCGGCGCCTATCTCGACGCGCAGGAGCGGGCGCTGCGTCAGGACCTTCAGGGCAGCGGCGCGGTGATCCAGCGGGTCGGCGACCGGTTGATCGTCACCCTGCCGCAGGAGATCACTTTCGACGTCGACAGCGCCACGGTAAAGCCCGCCTTCCTGCCGTCGATCGGCGCCCTGGCGTCGAACCTGCGGGAATATCCGTCGAGCTACCTCGACGTCATCGGCCACACCGACAGCACCGGCTCGACCATCTACAACCAGGGCCTGTCGGAGCGGCGGGCGCGGTCCGTCGAAAGTGAATTGATCGCCTCGGGCGTGAACCCGGTGCGCCTCGTCGCCTATGGGCGGGGGGAGACGGTGCCGGTCGGCAACAACGCGACGCCGGAGGGACGGGCGCGGAACCGCCGGGTCGAGCTTGTGATCACCCCAGCGACGCAGGGCTGAGCGACCGCTCCGTGATCGCCGCCGGCGGCTCCACCGTCGGCGGCACCAGCACGACGACCTGGCCGCCGTCCTGCGCCGTCTCGGCTGCGGTCTTCCAGGGCGGTGCGCCGTCGGCCGGCAGGCGCTCGGCATCCCGGCGCGCCAGTTCCAGCACGCGCGCATCCACGTCGCTCGGATGGATAATCAGATCGGCGCGCTGCAGCTGGCGAAGATCGCGCAGCGTCAGCAGATCCGCCGCCTCCGGCAAGGCGATGGTGTAGACAGAGCCGCGGCGGAGGCCGGCGCCCCCCTTCCTGGCCGCGGCGACGATCGCCGCCTCGGCCCCGTCATGGTCGCCCGCTTGCCAGAGGGCGCGGGGCGCGCCGTCGAACACCCATTCCCAAAAGCTGCGGCGATCCTTCGCGGCCACATGCTCCGCCACCATGGGGCGGAGGGTGCGCACCCGCTCGACGAAGCGGCCGAGGTCGGGCTCCAGCATCACCTCGGCCATGGTCTTCACCTCGCGGGCGAGGACGGGGGCCGCGCCCTCCGTCCCGACGGCGACGATGACCGGGTCGCGGTCGACCAGGGCGGGCGTGATGACATCGCAGAGGGCGGGCCGGTCGACCACGTTCACCACCGCGCCGCCCCGCTTGCCCCCGCCGACGGCGATGCCGTCCACGCCGACACAGCCCGCGGCCGAGAACACCAGATCGGCGCTCGCCAGCAATGCCTCGTCATAGACGCTTGCGACGTGCGCCGCCCGGCCGGAGGTGACGTGGGCCTGCAACTCCGGCACCAGATCGGGCGCGAGAAAGGTGGCGCGGGCATCGGAGCGCAGCACCAGCCGTGCCTTCTGCGCGATCTGCTCATCCCCCCCGACGAACACCACATGGCGATCGTCGAGATCGAAGAAGAGCGGGAAGTAGCGCATGGCGAGGCTCCGCAGCCGTTGCTGTGGCGGGAGAGGTGTGGTCTCGCGCCCGAAAAAGCAACCGCCGGGACGGGCATCAGGCGCCTAGGTCGGCGCGCCATCGGCCTCCGCCGGCAGATGGGCGCCGAGGGCGAAGCGCGGCGGCAGGGCGGGGATCCGGCCCTCCACCAGGTCGGCCACCGCCTCGCCGATCCGGGGGGCGAGGCCGAAGCCGATGCCGTAGCCCCCTGTGGCGACGACGATCCTCGGCGCCCGGGGCAACCGGCCGATCACCGGATCGGGCCAGCGCCCGCGGGGCCGGACGCCGCGCCAGCGCTCGAGGACGGGTGCGGTGCGGAGCGTCGGCAGCAGATCGCCCGCCGCGGCGAGAAGGGCGTCGAGGTCCGGGGCGTCGTCCCCCGCCCGCTCCTTCGTCGCGCCGACGGCGACCGTCCCGTCGGCATGGGGCACGATGTAGAGGCCGGGCGCGGCGATCAGCGGTGTGCCGGCGAGGTCCGCGTCCAACCGGGCGGCCTCCCCCGCGACCCCGGGCCAGCTTGGCGCACCGGCGAGGGGGCCGATCAGCGTGTCGGTCGCGGCGCCGGCGGCAATGACGATCGTCTCGGCTGCGATCGGCCCACGGTCGAACTCCGCGACCTCCGGGCCGATCCGCTCGGCCTGCCAGCCAGTGCGGATCTCGACGTCGCGCGTCTCCAGGCCGGCGGCCAGCGCCGCCATGGCGCGCTTTGGGTCGACGCGCCCGCTCAACGTCTCATGGACGACACCGAAGGGCGCGGCGGTCGGCTCGATCGGCCCGGTTTCGTCGCGCAGCTTCCAAGCGGCCGTCCCAGCCCAGTGCCGCAGCGCGTCGGCCGCCCGTGTCTCCGCCCGGGCCCGTTCCTCGGCCGAGCGGAGCGGTATCAGCCGCCCGATGCGGCCATAGCCGGGGTCCTGGCCGGAGGCCGCGGCGATCTCCTGCCAAAAGCCCTCCGCCGCCGTCAGAGCCTCGAGCTGAAGCGCCTTCTTCTCCGACCAGCGCTCCGGCGAGAACGGCGTGAGGGCGCCGAGCGGCCCGCCGCTCGCGCCGGCCCCAGGCCCCACCCGGTCGACCACCAGCGGGCGGTGCCCGCGCTGGCTCAGCGCCCAGGCAGCGGCGAGGCCGAAGATGCCGGCGCCGACGATCAGGATCCCTGCCTTTTCCACCGCGCCGCTCACCCCTACCCTTCGAGGCTCATTGAGCACGGGCCCATCCATCATGCAAAAGCCCCATCTCGGCTGGCGGGGGGAGACGCCGGTCTCCCTCACCCACGACGAGCCGTTCTTCACGGTCGACGACGGTCTGGCCGAGGCGCGCCATGTCTTTCTCGCCGGCGACCGATTGCCCGAACGGTTTTGCCCGGGCTTCCGGATCGCCGAACTGGGCTTCGGCACCGGCCTCAACCTGCTGGCGGCCTGGATGGCGTGGCGGAGCCGCGGGGTGAGCGGGCCGCTCCACTACACGAGCTTCGAGATCGCGCCGATGGACGCCGCGGACCGGCGCCGCGCCCTCGCCCCCTGGCCGGAATTAATGGGTTTGGCGGAGGAGCTTGCCGCCCTGCTTGTCGGCGGCCCGGCACCTGCGGATCTAAAATTCGAGCTGATCGTGGGCGACGCGCGGCAGACGGTCCCGGCCTGGCAGGGCACGGCCGATGCCTGGTTCCTCGACGGCTTCAGCCCGGCGAAGAACCCCGAGATGTGGGCGCCGGAGCTGCTGACCGCGGTCGCGGCACGCACCCGGCCGATGGGCAGTTTCGCCACCTTCACGGCGGCCAGCGCCGTCCGCCGCGCCCTCACCACCGCCGGTTTCCAGGTCGAGAAGACAAGCGGTTTCGGGCGGAAGCGCGAGATGCTCTGCGGTGTGCTCGCCCAATAAGCGAAGGCCCCCGCCACCCGATCGCGCCCGGCACACCCATCCAGCGTGCTGGGCGGCATCGGCACTTACCCCGCGGCGAGCGCCTTTGTGCCGGTGAGGATCACCAGGATCGCCTTGCCCAAGCTCTCGGCGAAATCCTTGCGCAGAAGCGCGAAGTCGGGCTCTTCCAACAGGGTCGCGAGCTCGGCGCTCGGGTTGGTCATCGGCCAGAGCCCGGCGAGCGTGGTGAAGACGATGAGCACCACGTCGTGACAGGCGGGCTCCCCCATCTCCGGCAAAGCCGCCCCGATCAGCCCCGACGCCCGGGCGCTGCTCGCCAACAGGGCCTGCTTCACCTCCCTGAGCGCGGCGCCGGAGACGTTGCGCTCCAGCGTGGACGAGAGCTGGCTGATCAACAGGCAGAGCCGCGGCCGCTCCACGAACGAGGCGGTCATCGCCGCCGCCACCGCCGCGACGTCCCCCGTCCTGCCGCGCAGCCGCGCCTCGATCGCATCGCAGGCCGCGTCGAGATCGGTGAGCAGGAGGCGGAGCAGGATCTCCTCCCGACTCTCGAAATAGCGGTAGAGGCCGGATTTCACCACGCCCGCTTCGGCCGCGATGGCCGCGAGGCTCGTCGCTTCCAACCCGTCGCGGTCGAGCACCAGGGCTGCGGCCTCCAGAATGGTGCGGCGGCGCACCTCCTTCTGCTCGGGCCGGCGGGCGCGTTGGAAACTGACATCGTCCATCACCGCACCCTAGCCGCCCGTCCCACCCTGCGGCAAGGGACAAGAGACCATCGTTCACGTATTGACTCAGAGCCCACCGATGCTAGTTTCGAGAACATCGGTCACTTAGGCACCTAGTTTTCGAGACCCGAAACCGGCACCAACACGACGAGGCACCCAATGCATCTGACCGTCAACGGCGAAGATCGGCAGTTCGAGGCCGATCCGGACATGCCGCTCCTCTGGGCTTTGCGCGACATTCTGGACGTCAAAGGTCCGAAATTCGGCTGCGGGGTGGCAGCCTGCGGGGCCTGTACGGTGCTGATGAACGGCGTCCCGGTCCGCTCCTGCTCCTACCCCGTGGGGGATGTGGACGGGCCGATCACCACGATCGAGGGCCTGGCAACGGCAGAGGCGCTGCACCCGGTGCAGCAGGCCTGGATCGAGCATCAGGTGCCGCAATGCGGCTACTGCCAGGCCGGTCAGATCATGGCCGCCGTGGCGCTGCTCAGCGAGACGCCGCAGCCGACGGACGCCGATATCGACGCCGCGATGACCAACCTTTGCCGCTGCGGCACCTACTCCTACATCCGCGCCGCGATCCAGACCGCCGCGCAGAAGATGGAGGCGTAAGGTCATGGGCATCGGCAAGATCGCGCGCCGCACCTTCCTCGGCATCGGGGCGGTGGCGGCCGGGGGCGTCGCGGTGGGCTACTATTACTACCGCAAGCCCTACGACAATCCGCTGGAGGAGGGGCTCGCGGCCGGCGAGGCCACCTTCAATCCCTACGTAAAGATCGCCGAGGACGACACGATCACCATCATCGCCCCCCGGGCCGAGATGGGGCAGGGCATCCAGACGACGCTCGCGGCCTTGGTGGCGGAGGAGCTCGACGTCGATCTCCACGCCGTCCGGGTGGAGCACGGGCCTTCGAGCCCCGCCTACTACAACGACGCGATGCTGGCTGAGGGGGCGCCGTTCCCCTGGTTCGACGAGGGCTTCATGCCTGAGCTGATGCGCTCCGGCATGGCGGTCGCCTCGAAGTTCCTCGGCCTGCAGGTGACGGGCGGCTCGTCGGCCACGATCGACGCATTCACGAAGATGCGCGAGGCCGGCTGTGCCGCGCGCCATCTGCTCACTGCCGCCGCGGCGGAGCGCTGGGGCGTTGATGCCGCGACGCTCGAGACCGCGAGCGGCCAGGTGACGAACCCCGCGACGGGGGAGAGCCTGAGCTACGGCGCCTTCGCCTCAGCCGCCGCGACGCAGGAGCTGCCGTCGGACATGCAGCTTCGCGACCGTTCGGAGTGGAAGATCCTCGGCAAGTCCCCGGGCCGCGTGGAGATTGCGGAGAAGGTGACGGGCGGCCGGATCTTCGGCATCGACGTGGAATTGCCGGAGATGCTGCACGGTACCGTGGTCATCTCGCCCCGCTTCGGGGCGCGGGCGGCCAGCGTCTCGACCGAGGCGGCGCTCGCCGTCCCCGGCGTGCGCGCGGTCGAGCCGATCGAGACCAGCACCGGCGCGGGCTTCGGCATCATCGCCGACCATACCTGGGCCGCCTTCCAGGGTGCCGAGGCGCTGGATGTGTTTTGGGAGGAGGCGACCTACCCCGCCGACGATGCCGCGATCACCGCAGCGCTCGAAGCGGCGTTCGACGGCGATCCAGCCTCCAAGATGATGGACGCCGGCGATGTCGAGACGGCGCTGGCCGATGCCCCGGCAGGTGAGGTCGTGGAGGCGGAGTACGCCGTCCCCTACCTCGCCCATGCCTGCCTCGAGCCGATGAACGCCACGGCCCAGGTGGCCGACGGCAAGGCGACGATCTGGACCGGCACCCAGGCGCCGGGGATCGTGCAGATGGCGGTGGGCTCCCTCCTCGGCATCGAAAGCGAGGACGTCACCGTCCACACCACCCATCTCGGCGGCGGCTTCGGCCGGCGCGGAGAGGTCGACTATCCGCTCTATGCCGCCGCACTGGCCGCCAAGACCGGAGGCCGGCCGATCAAGGTGACTTGGACGCGGGAGGAGGATACCCGCCACGACGTCTACCGCCCCGCCGCGCGGGCCCGGATGCGGGCCCATGTGGTGCCAGGCGAGGGGATACAGGCGCTCGACATGCACCTCGCCTCGCCCTCCATCATCGCCAGCGTGACGGGGCGGACCTTCCCGGGCATGGGCACCTTCGGCCCTGACAAATCGGTGGTCGACGGCGCCTTCAACCAGCCCTACACGATCCCGAATTGGCGGGTGGCGGGATACGAGGCCGACATCCCGATCCCCGTCGGCTTCTGGCGCTCCGTCGGCAACTCTCAGAACGGCTACTTCCACGAGGCCTTCGTCGATGAGATGGCGGAGGCTGCGGGCGCCGATCCCCTGGCCTTCCGCCTCGCCCACATGGGCGACCCGCGGATGGCCCCGGCCCGGGGCGTGTTGGCGAAAGCGGCCGAGATGGCGGGTTGGGGGCGGGAGATGCCCGCGGGACGCGGCCTCGGCATCGCCCACGTCCTCTCCTTCGGCACCTGGGTCGCCGAGGTGGTGGAGGTCGATGCGACGGGGGGAGAGATCCGCATCCCCAACGTCTGGTGCGCCGCCGATCCGGGTGAGGTGCTGGATCCCGACAACTTCCGGGCCCAGATGGTCTCCGGCATCGTCTTCGGCCTCTCGTCGGCCTTAGGCCAGGAGATCACCTTCGAAGAGGGCGAGGTGCAGCAGTGGAATTTCTGGGACTTCGACGCCATGCGCATGGCCCAGTGCCCGACGATGCACGTGGAGTTGCTGGAGAACAGCCCCCGCATGGGCGGCGCGGGGGAGCCGAGCATGCCGCCATCGGTTCCCGCCCTGGCGAATGCCATCTATGCTGCCACCGGAAAACGCCTGCGACGGATGCCGTTCAGCCATGAGGTCCAGTTCTACGCCTAAGCGCGCGCTCCGCACCTGGTGCGGGGCGCTCCTCTTCCCCCTGCTGCTCGTGGCGCCGGCCGGGTTCGCCCAGGACAGCCCGGCCGCCCGGCGCGCGCTCGCCACCGCGATCGTGCAGAACTCGGTGGCCGAGCAGATGACGGTGCAGACCAGTGAGGCACTGCTCATCGGCCTTCGCGACCAGATCGCCGCCAAGGCCGCGGCGGAGGGCAAGCGAGTGAACCGCGCCGCCTGGGAGGCGTATGAGGCCGCGACGCGGCGCATGGTCTCTGAGATGCTGCGCCAGCAGGCGCCGATCCTGATCGACGTCTTCGCCGCCGAGATGACCCTGGCCGAACTGCAGGTGCTGCAGGAGTTCTACGAGCGGCCCGAGATGATCGCCGTGATGTCCAAGATCCCGGCGATCAACCAGGCCGTCATGGCCCGCCTCGGCCCCGATCTGGTGCAGATCCAGCTCGAGCTGGAACGGCAGATCCCGGCCAACCTGCTGGAATAGGGGGCCTCAGCCCGGCGGGCGGAGCGTGACGGCGGTGCCGTAGGCTAGGATCTCGCTCGAGCCCTGCATGACGGTGGCCGAGGCAAAGCGCATGGCGACGATCCCGTCGGCCCCCATCTCCCGCGCCTGCTCGATCATCCGGTCCATCGCCTGCTCGCGCGCGCCGGCCATCATCTTGGTGTATTCGGGCACCTCGCCGCCGACGATGTTGCGGAGCGCGGCGGTGATATCCGCCCCCACATGCCGGGTGCGCACCACGGTGCCCCGGGCAATGCCCAGGGAGCGCTCGATCTCATAGCCCGGCAGGGTGTCGGAGGTGGCGACGGGAAAGCCCTGATGCCTCATTTGTCGAACCTGTCCTCGTAGTAGTCGTCTTCCTCGTTGCGCAGCCGCTCGCCGATCACGCGCCAGGCGAGATAGCCGACGAGGAGGACGATCGGGATGCCGATGATCCGGGCCGGGCCGGCGACCAGCAGACCGCCGAGGAAAGCCGCGGCAAACACTGCGGCGGCGACGATCACCAGCAGCAACATGATGCGCTCAATCGACATCGCATTCTCTCCCGCCGCCCGTCATGCCAGCGCCTCGCGCACCTTCTTCGGCAGCTTCGCCCGCACCAGATCGTAGGAGGTCCGCAGCCGCTCCGCCATCTCCGCCTCGTCGATCCGGCCCCAGGGGATGCGCACCCAGCTTCGATGGAAATAGGGAGCGCGCTCGGCCCGGCCAACCTCGATGAGCAGGGACGCCGTCTCCACATCTGGCGTCTTCACCGACACGCCGTCGTTGGCGATGCCGATACAGGCGAACATCTTGCCGCCGACCTTCCAGGCATCGTGCCCGCCGCCCCAGGGATCCGACCACTCGGCCCCGGGGAGGGCGCCGCAAATCCGGTTGACGTCGTCACGCTGCATCGGCGGAGTCTGCCTCGGGCGGCCCTGCGGGGCAATGGCCGACGCGGCCTCCCCGGCTTGGTGGCGCCCGGGCGCCGGCGACGCGTCATGGATATTTGGACCAGCAAGAGAGCCGCGATGGCCTTCGCAGTGGCCGAAATATCCAGTTCGTGGCGCCGGTGCTCCGGCAGCGATGTCTGACCCGGCGGCGCCCTCATTCGGTCACAGGATCTCCACGTTTGGCCCGGACTGTGCGCCATCGGCGCGGGGCGGGATCGCCAGGCGCCGAGGTCGATGCGAGAGGGGCGGCCGCGCAATTTCTTGACACCCATCGCACCCGCGCCGCCTAATGACCGCGGGGCAAATCGTGGAGGTGGACGATGGCACGTCTTCTCGGCGCACTTGCCGTTCTCGGCGCGATGATGCTTTCTGCCGGGGCGGTGCAGGCCTGCCCGGATTGGCGCCTTGCGGGCCAAGAACTCTACTATAGCGGGGACGAGCTCTACACGCCGCGCTATCACGGCGTCGTGGCCGGCGGGAACGTGGATCTGCGCAAATGTCGGACGGCTCAGGGCGCGGTCGGCTTCGTCGCGGCGGCACCGGACTTCGAGCTCTATTTCTCCGGCAGCCGGAACTACACGTTAGAGCTGCGGGTGGTGAGCGAGTGCGACTCGGTCCTGCTCATCAACACCGGCAACGCCAACTGGTACTTCGACGACGACGACAACGGCAATCTCGACGCGATGATCCGGCTGACCCGCCCGTCGGAGGGCTGGTACGACATCTGGATCGGGGCGCTGGACCGAAATTGCAACGCGCGGCTGGAACTCGAGACGTTCTAGGCTGGACCGCCGGTCCGGCTGCGCCTGCCTAGGTGCGGGCGCACGCGACGCTGCCGATCGCGGCCCTTGCCCTGGCCGAACTGCTGGTCTGGGCGGGGCTCTACTACCTTTTCCCCGCGCTTCTGTTGCGGTGGGAGGGGGCGTTCGGCTGGTCGCGGGGTACGCTGACCGCGACCTTCACCCTGTCCTTGCTGATCGCTGCGGCGTCTGCGCCGCTCTTCGGCCGTCTGGTCGATCGCGGCCATGGACGGCAGGTGCTGGCCGGCGGTGCGGCGGCCGGCGCGCTGCTGCTGTTGGCGCTCACTTGGGTGGAGAGCCCCTGGGCCTTTGCCGTCGTCTGGGCCTGTATCGGCCTCTGCCTCGGCGCCTGCCTCTATGAGCCGACCTTTGCCCTGGTGACCCGGGCGCGGGAGGGGGCTGCGCGCGACATCGCCCTCATCACCCTGGTGGCGGGTTTCGCCGGGACCCTCGGCTTTCCGGCGGCGGCGGTGTTGTCCGACTTGGGCGACTGGCGCTTTGCGGCCTACGCCTTCGCGGCGGCGATCCTGGTCGTCGCCGTGCCGCTTTTCTGGTGGGCCGCGGGCCGTCTCGGATCGGGCGGGGCGTCGGCACCGAAGGTCACGCGTCCGGTCCGCGGGCACCTGCGCACGCTGCATTTCTGGCTGCTGGCAGCCTCCTTTCCGGCGCTCGCGCTCTGCCATGGCATCGTGATTGCCCATCTCCTACCGATCCTGGACGAGCGCGGGGTGGCCCAGGCCACAGCCCTTGCCGCCATCGCGGCCATCGGGCCGATGCAGGTGGTGGGGCGCGTCCTGCTACTCGCCGTGGCACGGCGCGCCTCCAGCCGGGCCCTGGCGCTCAGCGCCTTTGCCGCGATGGCGGCGGCGCCGCTTCTGCTGGCCGTCGGGGGCACGTCGGCGCTGCTGCTCTTTCTCTTCGCCGGGCTGCAGGGCATGGCCATGGGGGCGACGACGATCCTGCGCCCGGCGATTGCGGCCGATCTGTTGGGGCGGGGCGCGTTCGGCACCCTCTCCGGCACCTTGGCGGTGCCCTATCTGGCGGCGGCGGCGCTGGCGCCGATGATCGGCACGGTCCTCTGGTCCGTCGGTGGCTACGACCTGGTGCTCGTCGCCATGGCCGCCCTCGTCGCCCTCGGCGCGGCGGCCTTCCTAGGCGCGCTCCGCCGCGCGTCGGGTTCGGGCTGAGAGCAGGCGGGCGACGAAGGCACGTTCCCCGCTCACGCTCAGGCGCACGGCCGCTTCGGCGAGCGGCAGCCAGACCGGCTGGTGATCCGCCTCGCTCGGCGCCGCGACGGACCGGCCGGCGGTGCAAAGGAAGACATGGCAGATCTTGTGCCCCCATTGGCCATAGTTGCTCATGTAGCAGTAGCGCTGGAAGGCGCCGAGGCGCTGCAGCGGGCGGATGCGCCAGCCGGTCTCCTCCATCACCTCGCGGTGCAGCGCCGGCAGCAACCCCTCGCCCGGATCGACGCCACCACCGGGGAGCAGCAGCTCCTCCCCCGCCGCCGGCGTGGCCGCCAGCAGCAGATGGTTGCCGCCGGGACGATCGAGGATCACGCCATAGGCACCGGGGCGCGTGCGGTAGCGCACGCCGGGCACGATCCGCTCGCCATACCGCCGCATGGATGCTGCTCTGCCATGCGGCCAGCGCAAGGCCAAGGGGTTTCGCCGGCGCGGCCTCTGCCCTATGTGGGGGATCTGCCGACACCGCCACCATCACGGGGCCTGACGATGACCAGCGCCGCCCAGATCGCCTGGGACGACATGATCCTGCCCTTTCAACTCGACCGCTCGGATATCCGCGGCCGGGTGGCACGGCTCGACCGGGCGTTGGAGCAGATGCTGGCGCAGCATGCCTATCCGGCGCCGGTGAGCGCCCTGGTGGCCGAGGCGACGCTGCTGACTGCGTTGATCGGGGAGGCCATCAAGCTCCGCTGGAAGCTGTCGCTGCAAGTGCGGGGCGACGGCCCGATCCGGCTGATCGCCACGGACTATTTCAGCCCGGAGAAGCCGGGTGAGGCAGCGCGGATCCGCGCCTATGCGAGCTTTGACGAGGCCCGGGTGCCGGCGTTTTCCGCCGATCCTCATGACCTGCTCGGCAAGGGCTTCTTCGGCCTGGTGATCGACCAGGGCTCCGGTACCAAGCCCTATCAGGGCATCACGCCCCTGGCCGGCGGGTCGCTGGCGGCGGCGGCCGAGATCTACTTCGCCCAGTCCGAACAGATCGCCACCCGCTTTGCCCTCGCCGCGGCAGAGGCCGAGATGCCCGGCGACCGGGCGCGCTGGCGCGGTGGCGGCGTGATGCTGCAGAAACTGCCCGAAAGCCCGCCGAGGCTGGACGGCGACGGCGGTTCGGGTGAGGCGGGCCTGCTCGCCGCGGCCGACATGCTCGACGGCGACCATGCCGAGGATTGGGAGCGGACGACGACCCTCCTCTCCTCGGTGGAGATGCACGAGTTGCTCGGGCCCCACGTGGCGCCCGACCGCCTGCTGATCCGGCTGTTTCACGAGGAGGTGCCGCGGGTCTTCGACACCCAGGCGATCGCCTTCGGCTGCACCTGCTCGCCGGAGAAGGTGCGCCAGTCGCTGTCGATCTACTCGGCCCGTGACATCGCTCATATGACGACGGAGGACGGCATCGTCACCGCCGACTGCCAGTTCTGCGGCGCGCATTATGAGTTCGATCCCAAGACCCTGGGCTTCGAGGCGGAGCGCGAGGAGTGATGGACGGCGCCCAACGGGGGCTGACGCTCGCTGAGATCACTGCCGCGGTGCAGGCGGGGCCGGTCGGGCCAAGCTCGGACTACGACCTGAACCCGGCGGTGCGCGATCTGCTGCCCGCCGGCCGGAAGTTGCGCCCGGCCGCGGTGCTCTGCGCCTTCATCGACCGGCCCACTGGCCCCCAGGTGATCCTGACGCGCCGCTCCTCAGAGCTGAAGCACCATCCCGGCCAGATCGCCTTTCCCGGCGGCAAGGTCGATCCCACCGATGCCGGGCCCGAAGACGCCGCGCTGCGCGAGACGGAGGAGGAGATCGGCCTCCCCCGCGCCCAGGTCGAGGTGATCGGCGCCCTCGACCCGCACGAGACGGTGACGGGCTTCACTGTGATCCCCTATGTTGGCGTGGTCCGCGCCCCCTTCGTGCCGCAACCCGAGGCGGGTGAGGTGGAGGAGGTGTTCGAGGTGCCGGCCGCCTTCCTGATGCAGCCCGGCAGTTACCGAGTGGAGCGCCGCCGCTGGCGCGGGCAGGACCGGCGCTATTACGTGGCGCCCTGGGGGCCCTACTACGTCTGGGGGGCGACGGCGCGCATGCTCCGCGGTCTGGCCGACCGGGTCAGCGCGAGGATCGGCGCGCCATGCGACTGAGCGCCGACTGGCTGACGACCCCGGGGGCTCGGGCGATCCACCAGACGCTCACGGCCGGCGGCCATCGCTGTCTGTTCGTCGGGGGCTGCGTGCGCGACACGGTGCTCGACTGGCCCGTCGGCGACATCGACCTTGCCACCGATGCGCGGCCCGAGCGGGTGATGGACCTGGCCGAGGGGATGGGCCTCGCCGTCCATCCCACCGGCATCGCCCACGGCACGGTGACCGTGGTGGCCAAGGACCTGGTCTTCGAGGTCACCACCTTCCGCCGGGACGTGGCGACCGACGGGCGGCGGGCGGTCGTCGCCTTCTCCGACCGGGTGGAGGACGACGCGGCCCGGCGCGACTTCACGCTCAACGCGCTCTACGCCGAGGCGGACGGAGAGATCGTCGATCCCCTGGGCGGCCTGCCCGACCTTCTGGCCCGCCGCGTGCGCTTCATCGGCGATCCCGCGGCCCGG
The DNA here is from genome assembly GCA_039180875.1 of Pseudomonadota bacterium. Classification (GTDB taxonomy): domain Bacteria; phylum Pseudomonadota; class Alphaproteobacteria; order Rhodobacterales; family Rhodobacteraceae; genus JBCDCY01. Next base: position 757,199 of record JBCDCY010000001.1, read on the forward strand.
ATCCAGGAGGACTATCTCCGCATCCTACGCTTCTTCCGGTTCCACGCGAGCCTCGGGGCCGGACCGATCGACGCCGCGGGCCTCGCCGCGGTGACGGCGCTCGCTCCGGGGCTCGAGCAGCTCTCGGCCGAGCGGGTGTGGATGGAGATGCAGCGTCTGCTCGCGCTCCCCCGGCCGGCCGAGACGCTGCAGGCGATGCAGATGGCCGATGTCCTTGACCGTGTCTTGCCCGGCGCCTCCTGCACGGATCTGGCGGCGCTGGAGGCGGCGGAGGCGGCGCTCGGTGCCGAGCCCGCCCCCCTCCGCCGCCTCGCGGCCCTCGGGGCGGCGCGCGATCACCTCCGGCTCTCTCGTGCCGAGGCGCGCCATCTGAACCTGATCGCCGCCGCGCGGGAGGAGCCCCGGGGCCCGGCCGTCCGCGCTGCCCGCTTCGGGGCGGAGGTGGCGATTGATGCTGGCCTGATCGAGGCGGCCGCCGGCGCGGCGCACCCGTCGGGCGCATGGCGCGGCGAGATCGCCCGCGGCGCCGCCGCAACCCTTCCGGTGAGCGCCGCCGACCTGATGCCGACCCTTGGCGCCGGCCCCGCCCTCGGCCGGGCGCTCGCGCGGTTGGCCGAGCGCTGGTACGACAGCGATCTGCGGGCCACCCGGGACGATCTGCTGGCCGCCGACACCGCCGATTGACAGACCGGGGCGGCGCCGGCAGGCTCCGATAAAGGTCATGCTTAGTGACCTATCCGACTGCCTCTCGGACGACGCCGAATGCCCTGGGACACCCTGCTCACGCTATTCGCCATCGCCTCGGCCTCGACCTGGACGCCGGGGCCGAACAACGCACTGCTCGCCGCTTCCGGCGCCAATTTCGGCTTTCGCCGCACCGTTCCCCATGCCCAGGGCGTGACCTGGGGCTTTCCGCTGATGTTCTTCGCCATTGCCCTCGGCCTCGGCGAGATCTTTCAGCGCGAGCCCCTGGTGGCGGAGGTCTTGCGCTGGCTCGGCGCCGCGATCCTGGTGTGGTTCGCTTGGCGCATCGCCACCGCGGGCCGGGCCGGGGCCGGTACACGTCGCGGCCGGCCCTTCACTTTCGTCGAGGCCGCGGCCTTTCAGTGGATCAACCCCAAGGCCTGGGCGATGTGCATCGCCGTCTCCACCCAGTTCGTCACCGGCTCCGCCCCGGTGCGGGAGGCGCTGATCTGCGCCGCCGCCTACGCCCTGGCCGGCGGTCTCTCCTCCCACGCCTGGGCCGGGTTCGGCGCAAGCCTGCAGCGGGTGCTGCTCGTGCCCGGCCGCCTGCGCCTCTTCAATCTCACCATGGGGGCCCTGCTGCTCGGCTTCGTCGTGCTGCTGATCGCCGACCGGGGCTAGGACCCGGGGATCGCACCGAAAGCGTCTCATGCCTCCGGCGGAGATATTTAGGCCAGCAAGAAAACCCTATGGCCTTCGCATTGACAGAGATATCCAAGGCCATCCGTCTGCAGCGGGCATGGCGCTCAACCCGGAGAGAGCCCCTGCCACCACCCGTCCGCCGCCAACGCCTGGCGGAGCGGCGTCTGGGTTCCGGCGGGGGCGTTCTGGATGTAGCGATGGGCCTCTTCCAGGTTCTCCCCCGCGAGGGTGCGAAGGTAGGCCTGGGCCGCCTGCAGGCTGAAGGTCTGCCCGGTGGTCTCCGCGAAGTTCGGGCGGAGATCGGTCCAGACCGCGCCGTCCCAGCCGGTGCGGCGGCACCAGCCGGCGACCAGCGCCGCGATCTCTGCCCGGCCGGCGCTGTCTCCGGCAATATCGACGGCACCGATCAGGTCGAGCGGTGCTCGCTCCCGCGCCGCGAGATCGGCAGCGGCGTCGGCCAGGCGCCCGCGGCGGGAGCGGATCACGTGGGTCGGGCAATCCACCCCCACCGCCGGGTCGATGCAGACCACCAGACCCATCTTGCGCTTGGCCGAGATCCGGCTGAATTCGAGCGGCAGAACCGGCCCGGCGGTCATCGCCCAGTCGCCGGTCACGTGGGGGGCCAGCACCTCCAGGTCCCAGATCAGCGAGCCCCAGCCGATGATGGCGATGGATCGGCCCGGATCAGCCATCGGTTGCGATAGCGTACGGAGCGTGAACACAATCGCGTGAACGTCCCGGATGACCGTTGCGCAGCCCATGGTCCGGGGCGTTTGCAGGAGGGACCGGTCGACAGTCTGGAGACAGTTCAACATGCCTCGCCATCGCCTCTTCGCCCCGCTTGCCGCTCTGGCGCTCGTCAGCCTCGGCGCCTGCGCCAGCCTCAACACCACCGATCCGGTGGTCGCCGGGGTCGATGCCATCAACGATGTCGGCGCTCTCGCCCAGTCGATCGCGGCCGACGGCACCGTGACGGCGGTCGGCACATTCACCGGCGACAGCGATCACATCACCACCGGCGCCGTCGCGGTCTCCCTGCATGAGGGGCAGTGGCTGATCACTTTGAGCGACGAGTTCTCCCTCGACGGTGCGCCCGATCCGAAGGTGGCGCTCGGCACGCCGGACTACGATCCGAACTCGATCCTCGGCGAATTGCAGATGCTCGAGGGGCGGCAGGTCTACGTGCTGCCCGCCGGGCTTAACATCGGCAACTATGACCGCGTCTGGATCTGGTGCGAGGAGTTCAACGTGCCCCTCGGCCACGCCGATCTCTCCTTGATCTAGGTCCGTTTCGCCCCTCACGGCCATTTGGCGATGGGGGGCAGGGACATCAGCACGGCCTCCGGATTGTGCCCGGTCTGGAGGCCGAATTGCGTGCCGCGGTCGTAGACCAGGTTGAACTCGGCATAGCGCCCGCGCTTGACGAGTTGCCAGTCGCGGTCGGCCTCCGTCCAGGGCTCGTCGCGCCGGCGTTCGGTGATCGGCAGGAAGGCGTCGAGGAAGGCGCGGCCCACGTCCTGGGTGAAGGCGAAATCGGCCTCCCAGTCCGACGTGCACAGATCGTCGTAGAAGATGCCGCCGACGCCGCGGGCCTCGCCCCAGTGGCGGATCATGAAGTACTCGTCCGCCCAGGCTTTGAAGCGGGGGTAGTAGCCCGCGTCGTGGCGGTCGCAGGCCACGCGGAAGGTGTCGTGGAAGAAGGCCGTGTCTTCCTCCACCTCCACCATCGGATTGAGGTCGGAGCCGCCGCCGAACCACCAGGCGCCGGGGGTCCAGAACATCCTTGTGTTCATGTGCACGGCCGGCGTCTTGGGTGACTGCATGTGGGCGACCAGGCTAATGCCCGAGGCCCAGAAGCGGGGATCCTCGGCCAGGCCCGGGATCTCCTTGCGCGCACTGAGCGCCCGTTGGGCCTGAGCGCCTAGCACGCCGTAGACCTCTGAGATGTTGACGCCCACTTTCTCGAACACCCGGCCGCCGCGCATCACCGACATCTCGCCGCCGCCCTGATCGCCCTCGCCTTCGCCGGCGCGCTCCGTCCGCTTGCGGCTGAACCGGCCAGGCGCGAGGGCGGCGTGGGGGCCGCTGGTCTGGCTGTCTTCGAGCGCCTCGAAGGCGGCGCAGATCCGGTCGCGCAGCTCCGTGAACCAGGCGGCCGCACGGGCCTTTTCGTCCTTCATCGGCTCATCCAGCATGGGCCACTCCCAACTCGGTTTGCCGGAGTAAGGCGGAAGCGTTCGTGAGCCGCAAGCCCCGCTCACGGGCAGAGGCGCGGCTGCGTCGGGAGGACGTCTGCGTGGCCTTTCGCGGTTGCGGAGGGGAACTCTGTGTAATGTTATAACATTTGAGTCGCGCGCCCGTGCTTCGCGCCGCTGTGCTTCGCACCACTGCGCTTCGTGCCACCAACAACGGGAAGGGATCCCATGCTCCGCACATCCATCTTGCTCGCCGCAGCGGCTTTCTATGCTGCGCCGGGCGCCGCCCAGGTCTTTGAGGTGATCCATCCCGACGTGGAAAAGGGCGGCTTCGAGTTCGAGGTGCTGCAGGGCTTCGTGCTTGAAAACGTCGAGGATGGGGAGGAGCGCTCGGCCCACGAGATCGCCATCGCTTACGCCCCGTTCGACTTCTGGAAGCCGACCCTGGCGATCGAGATCGCCAACCCCGAGAACGAGAGCGCGGAGTTTGAGGCGTTCGAGTGGGAGAACGTGTTCCTCCTCCCCTTCGGCGGTGGCCACGGTGAGGGTCACGACCACGGTCATGATCACGCCGGTGAGGGCTTCTTTGCGCTGGAAGCGGTCGCGATCTTCGCAGCGCTCGAGGTCCCGAACAGCGGCGGCATCGGCTCGGGCGCGGTGGAGGTGGGGCCGATCGCCGAGATCGGCCTCGGCCCGGTGGAGACGGTGCTGAACTTCTTCTTCGAGATCCCGTTCGAGGATGGGGAGGGCGTCGGCATCGCTTATGCCATCCAGGCGAACTACCCGGTCCTCGATCAGGTGGGCATCGGCTTTGAGGCGTTCGGCGAGGTCGAGAACGTCTTCCAGAGCGAGACGGAGGACGAGCACTTCATCGGCCCGGCGATCTTCACCGAGTTCGACCTCGGCCGCGGCCGGGTGCTGGAGCCCCGGCTCGCCTTCCTCTTCGGTCTGACCGACGACGCGCCCGACGCCGTCGCCTCGCTCAACTTCGAGCTGAAGTTCTGATCGGCGCGGCCATCTCTGACAGGCGGCGCCGGCGATCAATCCCCCTGCACCACGGCCTTTAGACCTGTGGGGAAGAGCCTGGGGCCGCCGGCGTCCAAATCATCGAAATCGAACCAGCCGGCGCGCTGCTGGACGCCGTCGTCTTCGGCGAACACGATCTCGTCCCGGTCGTCATAGGTTCCATCAGCAAACTCGATGGTCGCCGCGAACACCACCTCGTGCCCGACGCTCCCTTCATGATGGTAGATGTTCTCCATGACGCTGGGCGCGCCGGTGACGATGATGCCCACCTGAAGCTCTTCGCGGAACTCCCGGGCGAGCGCCTGCTGCCAGGTCTCGCCGAACTCGATCGCGCCGCCGAGCGGGCGCACGCCCTTGAGCTGGCCGGCGTCGTTCAGAACCTCGGCCGCCAAAAGGGATCGGCCGCGCCAGTGTAGGCCGATAGCGATCACTCGGATGCGGTTGCTCGGCCGCCAAACGGTCATGGCCTGCGCATACAGGCTGGCCCGATGGTTGGCCAGATCGGGATAGCCGCTGCGGCCGGTCGTCGTCACGCAAGCGGTAAGGGCCGTCGGCGAAGGCCTGGTCGTGATAGCCCCTCTCGCCGATCTGGCGGGCGAGGGCGCTGCGGGGCCTCTCCCGTCGCGAGCCAGGCGAGGATCGCGGCCCGTGGCGGGCGGGGCGGCACCGCGATGCTGGCGGTGCCGCCCGATATTCAGGCTGGAAGCGATTTCCAGAAGACGACCTTGTCGTCGCCCGCGGCCCAGAAATCGCGGATGCGCGCCTCTTCGCTGTAGCCGTTCTGGGCGTAGAAGCGGCGGGTATCCGCAAAATCGTCCGTGCCGGACGTGTCGGCGATCAGGATCCGCTGGCCGTCGGCGCGCAGGCGCCGCTCCAGCTCCGCGACGAGGGCGGAGCCGGCGCCGCCCCCCTGCGCGTCGGGATGGACCGCGATGGCGAGCATGTTCCAGGTGCCCTCGGCCAGCGCTTCCGGGGCGGCGTAGCAGAAGCCGATTGCGTCACCTTTCTGCTCGACGGTCAGCCAGATGTCGTCGCTCGCGCCACCGCCGAGGAAGCCGTCCAGCATCTCGGGCAGCAGCGCGCTTGGAAACAGTTCGGTGGCGTCGAGCACGGAGGTCAGCGCCGGGATGTCCCGGCGCTCTGTCGGTCGGATGTTCATCGTTGGTCGGTCTCTCAATGGGCCCGCCATGTGCGCGGCAGGCGGCGACCTGGCTCAGGCATCTCGTGCTGTGATCAGGTCGCAAAAAAAAGCGGCCGGGCGGGTTGCTCAGCGGCCGTTTGTGGATCCTGCAACCCCACGAGGTGGGGTCAGCTTTTGCCCGCAAGCGTGGACATAGAGTCTCCGTCGTCTGGACCGACCCAGACATGAGCCGGGCGTAGCCGACGCCGCGTTGTCAGGCAACCGGATAGGGGCCGTCGGCGAAGACTTGGTCGTGATAGCCCTTCTTGCCGATCTGGCGGGCCAGCGCGCTGCCGGGGGCCTCTCCCGCCGCGAGTTGGGCGAGGATCGCGGCGAAGTCGAAGCGGGGCTGCCAGCCGAGCACGCGCACGGCCCGGCTGCTGTCGTAGACCCGGTCGATGCCCTGCAGCATCCGCCAGCCGAGCCGGGCGTAGATCTCCGCGTAGTGGGGGTGGTAGCGGGCGAGGACGATGGGCAGGTCGCCCCGCAATGCCACCGTGTCGGCCGGTAGAAAGGGCGGCGGGGCGGAGATGATCAGGCGCTCGAAGCCGATCTTCGGCGCCTCGGCGAGGGCCAGGAAATGAGCCGTCGCCACATCCTCGATATCCGCACGGCGGTAGAGGAACTCGTTCGCCTTGAGGTTGGCGTCGGTGAAGGCGGCGCGGCGGTTGCGGTCGTCATCCTCCTCCGGAAAGAAGCGCGAGGTGCGCAGGATGATGACCGGCAGGCCGTCGCGGCGATGGGCGAGGTGCGCCAGGTCCTCCGCCGCCGTCTTGGTCGTGCCGTAGATGTTGCGGGGGAGGGGCACGATATCCTCGCTCACCCAGGCGGCGGGCGCGTCCTGGGGCGGCCTCATCGCGTCGCCGAAGGCGCTGGTGGTCGAGGTGAAGACGAAGGCCCGCACGCCCGCGGCGACCGCCTCCTCCAGCAGGATCAGCGTGCCGAGGACATTGGTCTCGACGAAATCCTCGGCGCTGTGGGTGGCGACGTGGGGCTTGTGGAGCGTCGCGGTGTGGAGGACGGCCTCGGCCCCCGCCATCGCCCGCCGCACCGCGCCCCGGTCCGAGATCGAGCCCACATGGGTGGTGACATCCGACGGCTTGATGTCCATGCCCACCGCGGCCAGCTCGGCGCCAGGGGCCATGCGCATCAGCGCCTCGCCCAGATGGCCAGCGCTGCCCGTCACCAGTACCCGCATGATCCGCCTCCCCAAGCCATGGCGGGGCTATGGCGGGAAGACGCGCGCGGCGCAACCGTCGGGGGGTGACGCGCGGCCGCAATTCCGCTATAGGCAGCCCCACAGCACCCAAGCAGGAGGCGCTGCCGATGCGACTTATCTGGATCTCCCACCTCTAAAGGTCGGTCCGTTGGGCCGATCCGCTGGCCCGCCGTCGCACGGCAGAATTTCTCTAACCCCTCGGGGTGCTCATCATGTTCCGCTTCTTTGAACGTCTGGTCGATCCCTTCGTCCGCTATCGGTCCGCCGACACGCCGCCCGGCCAACTTTGGCCGTTCATGTGGACCTACCTTGAGCCCTTCCGCGGCGTCCTGGCCTGGACGACGCTCTTCACCCTGGTCGTCGCCGCGGTGGAGATCTGGCTGATCTTCTACGCCGGCCGGGTCGTCGATCTGCTGGGCGAGACCGGGGCGGAGGAGGTGTTCAGGGCCCACGGGCTGGAGCTGGCGCTGATGGCGCTCTTCGTGCTGTTCGCCCGGCCGGTGGTGCAGATCATCGACACGATGTTCCTCAACCAGGCGCTCCTGCCCAATATCGGCACCCTGGTGCGCTGGCGGAGCCACCGCCACGTCCTCCGCCAGTCCGTCGGCTGGTTCCAGCAGGACTTTGCCGGGCGCATCGCCAATCGGATCCAGCAGACCGCCCCGGCGGTGGGGGAGGCGACGTTCCAGGTCTTCGACGCCCTGGTCTATGCGGTGATCTACCTGGTGGGCGCGCTCATCCTGCTCGCCGACACCGATCCCCGGCTTGCCGTGCCGCTCGTCATATGGTTCGCGGCCTATCTGTGGCTGGCGCGCTGGGTGATCCCGCGGATCACCAAGGCCTCGATGGACTTCGCCGATGCCCGCTCGAAGATCACGGGGCGGATCGTCGACAGCTACACCAACATCCAGACGGTGAAGCTCTTCGCCCATACGGAGGCGGAGGAGCGCTTTGCCGGCGAGGCGATCGAGGAGGGGCGGGAGACCTTCGCCCGCCAGATGCGCTTCATCACCTGGATGGAGCTCGGCCTGATGGTGATCAACGGCGGCCTCATCGTCGGCGTGATCGGCTGGGCCATCGTGCTTTGGCAGTCCGGCGCCACCACGCTCGGCATCGTGGCGGCGGCCTCGGCCCTGGTGCTGCGGCTCAACGCCATGACCGGCTGGATCATGTGGGCGCTGTCGTCCTTCTTCCAGAACCTTGGCGTGGTGATGGAGGGGATGGAGACCATTGCCCAGCCGATCGAACTGGTCGATGCGAAGGAGGCGACGCCGCTCACCGTCAAACAGGGCGGCATCCGCTTCATCGGCTTGCGTCACCATTATGGCAAGGCGAAGGGCGGGCTTGACCAGATCGACCTGGAGATCCAGCCAGGGGAACGGGTGGGCCTTGTCGGCCGCTCCGGTGCCGGCAAGTCGACGCTGGTCAACCTGCTCCTGCGGTTCTTCGAGCAGGAGGGCGGCCGGATCGAGATCGACGGCCAGGACATCGCCCATGTCACCCAGGACAGCCTGCGCCGGCAGATCGGCATGGTGACCCAGGACACCTCGCTGCTGCATCGCTCGGTCCGCGACAATATCCTCTACGGCCGGCCCGAAGCGACGGAGGAGCAGATGATCGCCGCCGCCACCCAGGTCGAGGCGCATGAGTTCATCCTCGGCCTCGAGGATCCCCAGGGCCGCACGGGCTACGACGCCCATGTGGGCGAGCGGGGCGTCAAGCTCTCTGGCGGGCAGCGCCAGCGGGTTGCCCTGGCGCGCGTGGTGCTGAAGGATGCGCCGGTGCTGGTTTTGGATGAGGCGACTTCGGCCCTAGATAGTGAGGTCGAGGCGGCCATTCAGGACGCGCTCTACGGCCTGATGGAGGGGAAGACCGTGATCGCCATCGCCCACCGCCTGTCGACCATCGCCCGGATGGATCGGATCGTGGTGCTGGACGGCGGCCGCGTGGCCGAGACCGGCACCCATGCCGAGCTCTTGGCGGCCCACGGCCTTTATGCCGGGTTCTGGGAGCGGCAGTCGGGCGGCTTCATCGACGTGGCGGCGGAGTAGGCAGGCGGTTTGCGCACCCTCGCCGATCTGATCGAGCCGTTCGCGCGGGCCCCCGGCCCGCCGCCCACCACGGTCGGGGCGTTCATGCGCTGGGCGCTTTCGGGCACCTGGCCGATGATCGCGCTCGCCACGCTCACCTCGATGCTGATCGGGGCGATCGAGGCGGCCTCGGCCCTGCTGGTCGGCTGGGTGATCGACACGGCGCTGGAGAGCGATCCGGCGAGTTTCATGGCCGACTATGCCTGGTCGATCGCGCTGATCGTGCTGCTCTACCTGGTGATCCGGCCCGGGCTGACGGTGGTGAACGCGGCCTTCAGCTCGCTCATCCTCGGGCCTGGGATTTTTCCGCTGACGTTGTCGCGCCTCAACCGCCACACCCTCGGCCAGTCGCTCTCCTTCTTCGACGACGACTATGCCGGCCGCCTGGCGCAGAAGGAGATGCAGACCGCGAACTCGCTCACCGAGATCGTGGTCGAGACGATCAACGCCATCGCGCTCTGCCTGATGACGGTGATCGCCACCGGCGTGGTGCTGGGCGGGGTCAGTCCCTGGATGACGGCGGCCCTGGCGGTCTGGCTGGCGGCCTATGTGGTGCTGATCCGCTGGCTGTTGCCGATCGTCCGGGTGCGCTCGAAGGCGCGGGCGGCGGCGCGGGCGGGGGTGACGGGCCAGGTCGTGGACACCTTCACCAACATCGCCACAGTCAAGCTCTTCGCCCAGGGCTCGCGGGAGGATGACGCGGCGGAGACGGCTTTGTCGCGCTTCCGCGACACCGCCATCGCCTGGGGCCGGATGTCGGTGCTCTTCCGGGCGGTGCTGATGACGTTTGCGGGGCTGTTGCCGGTCAGCCTGATCGGCGGCGCGCTTTGGCTTTGGAACACCGGCGCGGCGACGGCCGGCGACATTGCGATGGCCGCGCTCCTCTCGACCCGGATCGCCCAGATGACGGGTTGGGTGAGCTTCACGGCGATGCAGATCTTCTCCCATCTCGGTGAGGTGGAGGACGGCGTCCGCACCCTGTCGCCCGCCCACACCATCGTCGATGCAGACGGGGCGGCGGCGCCCCGGCGGGCCGAGGGGCGGATCGCTTACGAGGACGTGTCGTTCCACTACGGCAAGACCACGGGGGTCGGCCTCACCGACTTCTCGCTCGCCATCGCGCCGGGGGAGAAGGTGGCGCTTGTCGGCCGCTCCGGCGCGGGGAAGTCGACGGCGCTCGCGCTGCTTCTCAGGCTCTATGAGGTGGAGGCGGGGCGCATCACCCTCGACGGCGCGGACATCGCGGGCCTCACCCAGGACGGCCTCCGCCGCCAGATCGCTATGGTTCGGCAGGAGACGGCAATGTTCAACCGCTCGGCCCGGGCCAACATCGCCTATGGCCGGCCCGAGGCGACGGAGGCGGAGATCCTGGCCGCCGCCCGCCAGGCAGAGGCGCATGAATTCATCCTCGGCCTGCAGGATCGGGAGGGGCGGACCGGCTACGACGCCCATCTCGGCGAGCGGGGCGTGAAGCTGTCCGGCGGTCAGCGCCAGCGCATCGCGCTTGCTCGCGCGATCCTGAAAGACGCACCGATCCTGGCGCTCGACGAGGCGACGGCGGCCCTGGATTCGGAGACGGAGGCGGCGGTGCAGGCCGGGCTCGAGCGGCTGATGCAGGGCCGCACGGTGATCGCCATCGCCCACCGCCTCTCCACCATCGCCCACATGGACCGCATCGTGGTGCTGGAGGAGGGCCGGATCGTGGAGGAGGGCCGCCACGCCGAACTGCTCGCCCGCGGCGGCCTCTATGCCGGCTTCTGGGCTCGGCAATCCGGCGGCTTCATCGGCATCGAGGCGGCGGAATGAGCCGGTCGGCCGCTATCGAACAGGCCCAGGCCTATCTGGACGACGGCAGGTTCGAGGCCGACCTCGCCCGACTGGTGGCCATCCCGACCGAGAGCCAGGTGCCCGAGGGATTGCCCCACTGCGCGCGGTATCTCGACGAGGCGATGGTCCCGGCCTTCGCCGCCATGGGCTTTGAGACCCGGATCTTCCCGAACCCGGTGGAGGGCTGCGGCCCGGTGCTGCTGGCCACGCGGATGGAGGACCCGAACCTGCCGACCATCCTCGGCTATGGCCATGGCGACGTGATCCGGGGGCTCGAGGGGAGCTGGACCGAGGGCGAAGGGCCCTGGCGCCTCGCCCGGGTAGGGGAGCGGCTCTACGGCCGGGGGACGGCCGACAACAAGGCGCAGCACTGGATGAACATGGTGGCGCTCCGCACCGTGCTGGAGGCCCAGGGCACGCTCGGCTTCAACGCGAAGTTCCTGATCGAGACGGGGGAGGAGGCGGGCTCCCGCGGGCTCCGCCAGATTATCGAGGCGGAGCGGGAAGCCTTCGCCGCCGACGTGATGATCGCCTCGGACGGGCCGCGGGTGCGGGCCGATCGGCCGACGATGTCGCTCGGCGCCCGGGGGGCGGTGAACTTCGACCTGGTCTGCGATCTCCGCCCAGGCGGGCATCACTCCGGCAACTGGGGCGGAGCGCTGGCCGATCCGGCGGTGATCCTGGCCTGCGCCCTCGCGGCGATCGTCGACCGCAACGGCAAGATCCTGGTGCCGGAATGGCGCCCGGCGGCGCTGACGCCCGAGACCCGCGAACTGCTCCGCGACGTGGTATTGGAGGCCGGGTCTGACGGTCCGACGCCTGACCCGGACTGGGGCGAGCCGGGGCTGTCGCCTGCGGAAAACATCTATGCCTGGAACGCTTTCGTCGTGCTGGCCATGACCGCGGGCCTGCCGGAGAAGCCGGTGAACGCCGTCGCGCCCTCGGCCCGGACCCATTGCCAGCTGCGCTATATCGCGGGGACGGAGGAGGCGGAGATCCTGCCGGCGCTTCGCCGTCATCTCGACGCCGCGGGTTTCGGCATGGTCGAGGTGTCGGCACCGCCGGGCAGCAATGCCGGCGGCTTCGCGGCCAGCCGGACGGAGTCCGACGATCCCTGGGCCCGCTTCGTGGCAGCGGCGCTCACCCGCGCGGCGGGGGAGGCGCCGGCGATCATCCCGCAGACCGGTGGCTCGATCTGCAACGACCTCTTCACCGATGTCCTCGGCATCCCGGCGATCTGGATCCCGCACTCCTATGCCGGTTGCAGCCAGCATGCGCCGAACGAGCACATCCTGCTGCCGGTCTGCCGCGAGGCCCTGGGCCTGATGACGGCGCTCTATTGGGAGATCGGCGAGGGCGCGCCCTAAGCCAGGTGCCTGCAAAACAGCGGCGCGTGCCGCGCCACGCCTTCCCTCCCCGCCCTGGTCGGGCGGGGCCCCTGGCCGGCTTTCCCTGGGCTCCGCCGCGCGGTATCTTCGGGCGCAGCAAGGAGGGGAGCCATGCCGCTCGAGCTTCTCGCCCCGCTGGTCGTCCTGGGCGTGGCCATCGTGGTGCTGGCCGTGCACGTCTCGGGCGGGTCGCGGCCGCTGTCGCTGGCGACCGAGGCGGCGGTGCGGGCGGCCTGGGCCGAGGCGGAGCCGGATCGGCCGCTCTCCGAGGTCTTGCCCTGCCCCGATGGACGGGCGGCGGTGGTGATCGATGGGGCGGGCGTGCCGGCGCTGCTCTGGACCCTCGGCGCCGATCCGGTGGTGCGGGAGCTTCATCCCGGGGTGCTCCGCGCGGTGGAGGAGCGGCGAGAGGCTATCCGCCTGTATCTCGACGATTTTGCCGCGCCGGTGGTCGAGATCGGGGTGCCCGACACGGCGGTTCGCGCCGTCTGGATCGCCCGGTTCCGCAGATTTTCCAGCGCGGCCGAGCCCGGTGCCGCGTCCAACCCTGAGCGCCTCGCGCCCTCGGAGATCTCTGCCCAATGACCGATCTGCTGACCTATCCCGACATCGTCACACTGGCCGTGCCGCTCTTCATCGTGGCGATGCTGGCCGAGATCCTGTGGATCCGCTTTGCCCGTCGCGGTGGGCGGTATGAGACGCGGGACACGCTCACATCCCTGCTGATGGGGGTGGGCAACGTGGTCTCGGGCCTGCTGCTGGGCTTCATCGCCTGGGCGGTGCTGCACTGGGCCTGGGCGTTCCGGCTGTTCGATCTGGGGACGGCCTGGTGGGTGGTCCTTTTGGCCTTCATCCTCGACGATCTGCGCTACTACTGGTTTCACCGCATCGCCCATACCTGTCGCTGGGTCTGGGCGAGCCATGTGAACCACCACTCGAGCCAGCACTACAACCTCTCCACCGCCCTCCGGCAAAGCTGGACCGGGACCTTCACCTTCATGCTGGTGCTGCAGATCCCCCTGGTGCTGCTCGGCTTTCATCCGGCGATGGTGTTCTTCGTGGCCGGGCTCAATCTGATCTACCAGTTCTGGATCCATACCGAGGCGATCGACCGGCTGCCGCGCTGGTTCGAGTGGATCTTCAACACCCCCTCGCATCACCGGGTGCATCACGGGCGGAATGCGCGCTATCTCGACGCGAACTATGCGGGCACGCTGATCATCTGGGATCGGATGTTCGGTACCTTCGTGCCGGAGCGGGCGGATGATCCGGTGGACTACGGGCTGGTGCGCAATCTCGGCACGTTCAACCCGCTCCGCGTGGCGTTTCACGAATGGGTGGCGATCTTTCGCGATCTTGTCCGGCCGGGCCTGACGCTCCGCCAGCGTCTGCTCTATGCGCTGGCGCCGCCGGGGTGGAGCCATGACGGCAGCCGCGAGACCTCGGACGCGATCAAGGCGCAGTATGTCGAGCGTCATCCCGGGATGCGCGGCACCCCCGGCCTGTGATGCGCCTTGACCGGGCGCTGGTGGCGCGGGGCTTGGCGGAGAGCCGGACCCGGGCGCAGGCGCTGATCGCGGCGGGGGCGGTGCGGGTGGCCGGCCATCCGGCGACGCGGCCAGCCCAGATGGTGGCGGAAGAGGTGGAGCTGACGCTGGCCGGCGATCCGATGCCCTGGGTGTCGCGTGGGGCGCTCAAGCTACTTCATGCGCTCGAGCAGTTTGATCTGTCGCCGGAGGGGATGGAGGCCCTGGATCTCGGCGCCTCGACCGGCGGGTTCGTCGAGGTGTTGCTCGCCCGGGGCGCGGCGCGGGTGCATGCGCTCGACGTCGGGCGGGGGCAGCTCCATCCGCGGATCGCGGCCGATCCGAGGGTGGTTCGCTGGGAGGGCGTCAATGCCCGGGATCTGCCCGCCGACCTGCCCGCGCCGGAGTGGGTGACGGCGGATCTGTCGTTCATCTCCCTCACTTTGGCTCTGCCGCCGGCGCTGGACCGCGCCGCACTAGGCGCGACGCTGGTCGCCCTGGTCAAACCGCAGTTCGAAGTGGGGCGGGAGGCCGTCGGCCGGGGCGGAGTCGTGCGCGATGCGGAGGCGCAGGCGGCCGCTTGTGTGCGCGTCCGTGCCCGTGTCGCGGAGGCCGGCTGGGCGGTGCTCGGCGAGGTCGAGAGCCCGATCACCGGGGGGGATGGCAACCGGGAGTTTCTGCTTGCCGCCCGCAAGGAGGGGTCGGCCAAAGGATGACAGCCTCCAGCGGGGATATTTGAACCAGCAAGAAAGCGCATGGCTTTCGCAGTGGCTCAAATATCCAATCCGCTGCCTGCGCCCCCGTGCCTGCGCCCCAGTCATGGTGCGCGGGCTGAGGCGCTACTCCGCGCTCAGCGCCACGCCCTCCCGCCTGGGATCGGCCGCGCCCGTCAGGCCGTCGTCGGTCACCAGGATGGCATGCAGGCCCGAGGTGAGATCGCGCAGGTTGACACCGTGGCCGAGCGCCTCGAGCGCCGGCGCGAGGTTGGCAGCCTCGGTCCCTTCCTCGACGTCGGTTTCCTCGCCGTTGCGATTAACGATGTGGCCGTAGGCGAACGCCTCCTCCAACGTCATGCCGAAGTCGAGCACGCTGATGATCGCCTGGGTGGTGTAGCCGATGATGCGCGACCCGCCGGGGGAGCCGATCAGCAGGTACGGCGCGCCGTCGCGGAACACGATCGTCGGGCTCATCGAGGAGCGCGGGCGCTTGCCGCCCTCCACCCGGTTGGCGATCGGGTTCCCGTTGCGCTCGCTCCGGAAGGAGAAGTCGGTGAGCTGGTTGTTGAGCAACATGCCCCCGACCAGCAGGCGGCTGCCGAAGGCGCTTTCGATCGACGAGGTCATGGAGACCATGTCGCCGTAGCGGTCGACGATCACGAAGTGGGTCGTGCCCTGCTCATGGTCGGTGAGCTGGGGGGCGTAGCGGGTGTCCTGCATCGGCGGCTCGCCGGCTCGGGCCTGGCCGCCGGCGGCGGTGGGGTCGATGGTGGCGGCGCGGCTCTCCACGTAGGCCCGGTCGAGCAGGTCGGGGATGTCGACGAAATCGGCATCGCCCATGAAGCGGCCCCGGTCGGCGAAGGCGCGCTTCGAGGCCTCGATATAGAGGTGCCAGGCCTCCGCCGTCGGACCCATGGAGGCGAGATCGAACTGTTCGAGCTGGCCGAGGATCAGGCCCATGGTCAGCCCGCCGGAGGTCGGCGGGCCCATGCCGCAGATCTCGTAGACACGGTAGGCGAAGCAGACGGGGGCGCGGTTCTCCACCGTATAGTCGGCCAGATCCTCCATTGTCATCATGCCCGGATTGGTCCGGGCGCGGCTGGTGGCGGCGACGATATCGCCGGCGATGGAGCCGGAATAGAAGGGCGCCGCCCCCTGATCGGCCATCAGCCGCAGGGTGCGGGCGAAGGCGCGGTTGCGGAGCGTGCTGCCCACCTCCAGCCCGCCTTCGGAGGCGTTGAAGTAGCGGTCGGCCTGACCCCAGACCTCGAGATCCCGGGCCGCGAACATGCCGGTGCTCTGGCTGAGGCGGGGCGTGACCTCGAAGCCCTGGTCGGCGGCCTGGATGGTGGGCTCGAGAAGGCCGGCCCAAGGCAGCCGGCCGTGGTCCTGATGCACGGTCTCGAGCAACAGCGGCACGCCGGGCACCCCGACGGAGAGGCCGCCGGGTACCGCGTCGGGCCAGGCCATGGGCTCCCCATCCGCGCCGGTGAAATAGTCGCCATCGGCCGCCGCGGGCGCCTTTTCTCGCGCATCGTAAGTCTGGAGCGTGCCCGCCGAGGCATCCCAGTAGAGCATGAACGCCCCGCCGCCGAGGCCGGAGCTTTGCGGCTCTACGAGCGTCAGCATCACCTGGACCGCCACGGCGGCATCCGCGGCCGAGCCGCCCCCGGCCAGCACCGCGCGCCCGGCCTCGGCCGCCATCGGATGGGCGGCGGCGACCATGTAGGCGCGCTGGGCCTCCACCTGGGCCGGTTGCACGGCGAAAAAGCCGGCGAGGATTGCTATGTAGGCGCGCATGGTTCGATTCCCTGTCTGGACTGCAACGAATGGTAGTGCGCGGGCGGCGTGCTGTCGCGTCCCGATGACCAGAGGTTGCAATGAGCGGAGCTGAGGCCGATCAGGCCGCACTGCTGGCGGCGCTTTCCTGGCAGGTGGAGATGGGCGCGGATGAGGCCATCGGCGACGCGCCGGTCGACCGGTTCGCGGCGGAGGCCCCGCCCAACGCAACGCTGCCCATCGCGACGCCGCCGATCGCCGCGCCATCGGCCGCTGTGGCTGCTTCTGAAGATCCAGTGACGGAAGCCGGGCGCCTCGCCGCCGCGGCCGGCACGCTGGAGGAGTTGCGCCTGGCCCTGGCGGGCTTCGACGGCTGCGCGCTGAAGAAGGGCGCCCAGAACCTGGTCTTCGCCGATGGCATCGCCGGCGCGCCATTGATGATCGTGGGGGAGGCGCCGGGGCGGGACGAGGATCGCCTGGGCAAGCCCTTCGTCGGCCGCTCCGGCCAATTGCTCGACCGGATGCTCACCGCCATCGGCCGGGATCGGACGGAGGCGGCGGCGGAGCAGGCCGTCTACATCACCAACGTCTTGCCCTGGCGCCCGCCCCAGAACCGCGATCCGGCCACGGACGAGGTGGCGATGATGCGTGCCTTCCTCGACCGCCATATCGCCCTCGCCGCGCCCCGGGTGCTGCTGCTGATGGGCAATGCCGCGGCGAAGACGCTGCTCGAGACCAAGACCGGCATCACCCGACTGCGCGGCACCTGGGCCGAGGTCCAGGGCATCCCCGCGCTGCCGACCTTCCACCCCGCCGCCCTGCTCCGCAATCCGGCGAATAAGCGCCTGGTCTGGCAGGATCTGCTGAGCGTCCGGGAACGCCTGGCCGCGCTATGACCCGGATCCTCGCCTTTTCCGACCTGCACGCCTCCCGCCGGCGGACCGAGGCGCTGATCGCGGCCGGGGCGGAGGCGGATCTGATCCTCGGCGCCGGCGATTTCTGCAACATGCGCCAGGGCTTGGCGGAGGCGTTGGCGCCCTTTGCACCGCTGGCCGAGAAGCTGATCGCCGTTCCAGGCAATGCCGAAAGCGCGGAGGAGCTGCGCGACGCCGCACCCCCAGGCACCACGGTGCTGCATGGCGAGGCGACAAGGCGCGCCGGCCTCACCATCTTCGGCCTCGGCTATGCCGTGCCGATCACGCCTTTCGGCGCCTGGTCTTGCGATCTGAGCGAAAAGGACGCCGAGACGCTGCTTGCTGGGGTGGAGACGGCGGACATCCTACTCCTCCATTCCCCGCCCCACGGCGTGGGCGATCGGACGTCCCAGGGGCAGAGCGTCGGCTCCACCGCCCTCCGCGCCGCGATCGAGCGGGTGCAGCCCCGGCTTGCCTTTTGCGGCCATGTTCACGACAGCTGGGGTGTCTCGGGGCCGATCGGCGCGACGATGGTGCACAATCTCGGCCCCGCCCCCACTTGGTTCGAGCTCTGACATGCCTGGCAAGATCGACACCTCCCGCCCCTTCATCCCGGTCCGCATTGCGGTCCTCACCGTCTCCGACACGCGGACGGCGGCGGACGACCGCTCCGGCGACACCTTGGCCGAACGCTTGACCGGGGTGGGCCACGTGCTCGCCGCCCGGGCCATCGTGCCGGACGACCGGGGAGAGATCGCGGCCCAGCTGAAGGCCTGGATCGACGATCCCGAGATCGACGCGGTGATCTCCACCGGCGGCACCGGATTGACCGGCCGGGACGTGACGGTGGAGGCGCATCGCGATGTCTACGAGAAGGAGGTGGAGGCGTTCTCCACCCTCTTCGCGCAGGTCTCCATCGCGAAAATCGGTACCTCTGCCGTGCAGTCCCGGGCCTGTGCCGGGGTGGCGGGGGGCACCTACCTGTTCGCCCTGCCCGGCTCGCCCTCTGCCTGTCGGGATGGTTGGGACGAGATCCTGGAGCCGCAGCTCGACAACCGCCACCGGCCCTGCAATTTCGTCGAGATCATGCCCCGCCTTGCCGAGCACCGGCGGGCTGGATGAGCGCAGCGGAGGAGGCGGCGTTCACGCCGCTTGGCGATCTCTCCGATCCCGGAGACCATCGCGGCGCCGTGGTCTTGCTCGAGGATGGCCACGGGCGCCTGCTGATGCAGCTTCGCGACGACTTCCCCCATGTCGGCGCCGGCGGGCTCTGGTCCCTGTTCGGCGGCGGGATCGAGCCGGGTGAGACGATCCTGGAGGCTGCCCGGCGGGAGTTGCAGGAGGAGACGGGCCTCACGCTCCCGCCCTCCGCCCTGCAGCCCTTCGTGCGCTTGCTCACCCGCACCGCACGGCGCACCGACCTTTTTGTCTTTTCCACCTGCGCCGACGTCTCTCCGGCCGATCTCACCCTCGGCGAGGGGGCGGGCTTTGCCTTCTTCACGCCGGACCAGGCGGCGGCCCTGCCCATCGTGCCGGGTCTCGAACTGGTGCTGTCGGAATATGCGGCGCGACGGAACGCGGCGGCCCGTCCGTAGAACCCTGATGTCACGAGTTTGTGGGACAGGTGCGCGCGTGACCCAATCGGCCTATACTGCCCGCTGCTAGCCAGGACAAAGCAACGCATGCGCTTTATCTTTCGCAGTCTGACAGGGCTTTTCGTGCTCTGCCTGACCTTGGCCCTGCTGCTGCTTGCCGGGCGCCAGGTGGCGGACGCCGTGAAGGCGCGGGAGGAGGCGCAGAACCGCCGGCCGGCCGGGGCGGAGCGCGTGTTCTCCGTCAACGTCGCGCGCCTGGATGAGGTCGTCGCGCAACCGAAGATCCGCACCTTCGGCGAGATCGAGAGCCGGCGGACGCTGGAGGTCCGTGCCGGCAGCGAGGGCGAACTGGTCGATCTCGCCGCCGATTTCCGCGATGGCGGTGTGGTGCGGGCGGCGGAGCTGCTCTTCCGGGTGGACCCGGCCGACGCGGCCTCCGCCCTCGACCTCGCCGACATCGAATTGCGGGAGGCCGAGGCTGAGATGGCTGAGGCCGAGGGCGCCCTGGCGCTTGCCCAGGATGAGCTGGCCGCGGCGGAGGAGCAGCGCCGGCTGCAGGAGGCGGCGCTTGCCCGCCAGCGCGACCTGCGCACCAGGGGCGTGACCAGCGAGACCATCGTCGAGACCGCGACCATGGCGCTCAGCCAGGCGGCCCAGACCGTGATCGGCCGGCGCCAGGCCCTGCTGCAGGCCGAAAGCCGGGTCGCCCGGGCCGAGATCGCATTGGATCGCCGCCGGGTGGCCCGGGCCGATGCCGCGCGGACCCTGTCGAAGACAGAGACGTTCGCCCCCTTCACCGGCATCCTCACCGACGTGAACGCCGTCCTCGGCCGGCGGGTGACGACGAACGAGGAGCTGGCGGTGCTGATCGACCCCACCGCGCTCGAAGCCGCGTTTCGCGTCACCAACGCCCAGTTCGGCCGCCTGTTGGCCGCCCCCGGTGGGCTGAGTGCCGCGCAGGTCGTGGTGACGCTGGAGATCGACACCATCCCGCTCGAGATCGGCGGAGAGATCGTGCGCGCCGGCGCCGAGGTGGGGGAGGGCCAGACCGGCCGCGTGCTCTACGCCGCCCTCGACGGGCCGGGGGTCGACGCCCTCCGCCCCGGCGATTTCGTCACCGTCGAGATCATCGAGCCGCCGCTGCCCGGGGTGGCCGAGATCCCCACCACCGCGGCGACGGAGGACGGGCGCATCCTGCTCGTCACCGAGACCGATCGGCTCGAGGAGGTGGCGGCCCGCATCCTGCGCCGGCAAAGCGACACGCTGATCGTCGGCGACGTGCCCTTCGGCCAGCGCTACGTGATGGAGCGGCTGCAGCAGCTCGGCCCCGGCGTGCGGGTCCGTCCGGTGGAGCCGCAGACGGACCCGACCGACACCCCGAACCAGGTGGCCGCCGCCCCCACCGCCAACGACGCCGCGCGGGAGCTCGTGACGCTTGAGCCGGCGGAGCGGGCAAGGCTGCGCGGCTTCGTCGAGGGGGCCCGCCAGATGCCGGAGGAGGTGCGGGCCCGCCTCCTCGCTGCCCTCGACGCACCGCAGGTGCCGAAGGCCCTCGTCGACCGGCTTGAGGCGCGGTTCGGTGGCTGAGCCGGCCCCGCGGCCCCGGGGCGGGCGAGGGAGGTCGCGATGAAGTTCGGCACCGGCAGCATCCTCGCCTACTTCACCCGGCACGGCACGGCGGCGAACCTGGCCTTGGTGCTGATGCTGGTCGCCGGCATCGTCGCCGCCACCGAGATCCGATCCCAGTTCCTGCCCGACGTCGTGGTCGACACCGTTCGCGTCGATGTCAGATGGAACGGCGCGGGACCGGAGGACATCGACCGCGCCATCGTCGGCCTGATGGAGCCCGCGCTGCTCGCCGTCGAGGGGGTCGAGGAGACAACCTCCGTCGCCTATGAGGGCCAGGCGCGCATCACCATGGAGTTCGAGCCTGGCTGGGACATAGGCCGGGCCACCGACGACGTGAAGGCGGCCGTCGACCGGGTCGACAACCTGCCCTCCGGCGCCGAGACGCCAGTGGTGGTGCGCGGCCAATGGCGCGACCGGGTGACCGACGTGGTGATCTACGGCCCGGTCTCGCCCGCCCAACTCGGCGATTTCGCCGATGAGTTCACGGCGATGCTGTTTCGGGAGGGGATCACCCGCACCACCGTGCGCGGCGTGGCCAATCCGGTCATCCGCATCGCCGTGCCGGAGATGGCGCTGATCCAGCACGACGTGGCGCTGCAGGACGTCGCCACCGCCGTCGCCGCGGCGGCAGAGACCAATCCGGCCGGCGACATCGCCGGCGGCGGCGCCCGGGTCCGCACCGGGGTCGAGCGGCGCACGGCGGAGGATTTGGGCTCCGTCGTCGTGCGTACCCTGCCCGACGGCGCCAAGCTATACGTCCGCGATCTGGCGGATGTGGAGCTTGAGGGCGTCGACCGCGGCCGGGCCTACTTCAATGGCGAGCTGCCGGCCGTCTCGATCCGCATCGACCGCTCCAGCAACGGCGATGCCATCGGCATCCAGCGCACGGTGGAGGAGGTCGCGGCGGAGCTGCAGCCGCTCCTGCCCGCCGGGGTCGAGATCGAGCTGATCCGCACCCGGGCCGAGGCGATCAGCGAACGACTGTCGATCCTGCTCGACAACGGCCTGATCGGGCTTGGGCTGGTCCTCGCGCTGCTCTTCGTCTTCCTGAACTTCCGCACGGCCTTCTGGGTGGCGGCGGGCATCCCGGCGGCGATGCTCGCCACCGTGGCGCTGATGTATGCCTTCGGCTTCACCCTCAACATGATCTCGCTCTTCGCCCTGATCATCAGCCTCGGCATCGTGGTCGACGACGCGATCGTGGTGGGGGAGCATGCCGACTTCCGCCATCGCCGGCTGGGCGAGGATCCGGTGACCGCCTCCATCCGCTCGGCCGAGCGCATGGCCGCGCCGGTCTTCTCCGCCTCCGTCACCACGGTCATCGCCTTCACGGCGCTGACGTTGGTCGGCGGACGGTTCGGGGCGTTGATCGTCGATATACCGTTCACGGTGGCGATCGTGCTGATCGCCTCACTGATCGAGTGCTTCCTGATCCTGCCGAACCACATGAGCCATGCGCTCGACAGCCGGCGGGCGGGGCTCTTCTGGTCGGTGACGGCAGCGCTCTTCCTGGCCTTCGGCCTCACCTCGTTCCTGCAGTTCGTGCTGGGCTTTGCGGTGCTGGGGCCGGAGGGCCTAATCGCCGCGCCGCTTTCCCCGCTCGCGGCCCTTGGGGCGAACACCCTGGTAACGCTGGCGAGCCTCAGCGTGCTCCTCCGCATCCTGCGCGCCGTGGGGCTCGATCCCTTCGCCAATGCGCCGGGGCCCTGGTACGACGAGCCCTCCCGCCGCTTCAACCTGGGCTTCGTCTGGGTGCGGGGCCGGTTCTACCGCCCGCTGGTCGCCGTCCTGCTGCGCTTTCGCTATCCGGTGCTGGCGGCGGCGATCCTGGTGCTGGCTGGCGCCGTCTCGATGCTGATCTCGCGGGAGGTCCCGTGGCGCTTCTTCAACGCGCCGGAGCGGGGCTCGATCTCCGCCAACATCGCCATGCTGCCCGGGGCGACCCGGGATGACACGACGGCCATGGTGCGGGAGCTGCAGCGCGCCACCAACGCGGTGGCCGAGCGCTATGCGGCGGAGCATGGGCGCAATCCGCTCGACTTCGCCCTGGCCGAGGTGGGCGGCACGACGGGGCGCGGCCTGGCCGGGCAGGAATCGAAGGATGCCGATCTGCTCGGCGCCGTGGCGATCGAGCTGATCGACGCCGACCTCCGTCCCTACTCCTCCTTCGCTTTCGTCGCCGCGCTTGAGGAAGAGGTCGTGCGCCATCCGCTCCTCGAGACCCTGAGTTTTCGCAGCTGGCGCTCCGGCCCCGGGGATGACGGGCTGCACGTCCAGCTCTTCGGCCCGGAGGCCGAGACGCTGAAGCGCGCGGCGGAGGATCTGAAGGCGGCCCTCACCCGCTTTCCCGAGGTGAGCGCGCTCGAGGACGACATGTCCTACGACAAGACCGAGCTGATCCTCGACCTCACGCCCCAGGGCCAGGCGCTTGGCTTCACGCTCGAGGGCGTGGGGGCGGAGCTGCGGGCGCGGTTGAACGGCATCGACGCGGCCGAGTTCGCGGTGGGCCTGCGGACGGCCAAGGTGGTTGTGCGGCTGCCGGAGGAGGAGCTGACCTCCGACTTCCTCTCCCGCACCCATCTGCGCTCCTCCTCCGGCGCCTTTGTGCCGCTGTCCGAGATCGTGACGGTGGATCAGCGCTTCGGCTTCTCCATCGTGCAGCGCGAGAACTCCCTGCGTCTGGTGCGGGTGACGGGCGATGTCTCGGAAGACGATCCGGAGCGGGCGAACGAGATCACCGCGCTGCTCAGCAGCGACGTCCTGCCGGCGATCGCGGCGCGGCACGGCGTCTCCTACGTCGTGTCAGGATTGGCCGAGCAGGAGCGGGAGTTCCTGACCGATGCACTGCTGGGCTTTCTGCTCTGCCTGCTCGGCATCTACCTCACCCTCGCCTGGATCTTCGCAAGCTGGGCCCGACCGATCGTGGTGATGGCGATCATCCCGTTCGGGCTGATCGGCACCATCTGGGGGCATCATATCTGGGACGTGCCGATGTCGATGTTCACGGTAATCGGCCTGATCGGCATGACCGGGATCATCATCAATGATTCGATCGTGCTGGTGACCACGGTGGACGAGTACTCGGCCAGGCGCGGATTGATGGCCGCCATCGTCGACGCCAGCGCCGATCGTCTGCGCCCGGTGCTGCTGACCACGCTGACCACGGTGATGGGCCTGGCGCCGCTGCTTTATGAGACCTCGCAGCAGGCGCAATTCCTGCGCCCGACGGTGATCACCCTGGTCTACGGGCTGGGCGCCGGGGTGGTGCTGGTGCTGCTGATCGTGCCGGCGCTGATCGCGGTGCAGTTCGACGTGAAGCGGTTGATGACGGCTTACGGCCGGTCGGTGCGGGCTGAGGGCGGGATGGGTCGGCAGCGCTTGGTGATGCGCACGGCCACCGCTGCGGCGCTGGCCTGCGTCGCCTTCACGGTGGGCGTCTGGGCGGTCACTGGGACCGTGTCGCGCCCAGTCGGCTGGCTATCGGCGCAGCTGCCGATGCTAAGCGGCGGCGGGGCGGCGTTCTTCACAATGGTGCTTGGGTTGCTGGCGATCCTGGCGACGGCCTTCGTGGCGGCCTCTCTCCTCACCCCCTCGCGCCAGCGCCGATCCCGCGAGAGCTGAGCGGTATCGCGGAGCCATGGCTCCGCGATGCGACTTTGTGCGCGCCCCCGTGTGGGGCGCGCGGCCGGGCGCCTTAGCCGGTGACGGCGCAGCCTTGCACGTCGATCGCCCCGCCGTCGTTGAGCAGGGTGAAGCGAAGCGACGCGCGGTCGAGGGCGAAGGGCCCCTCGCCGAACCAGTCGAGCGTCATCGAGGCGCTGACCAGATCACCGGTCTGCTCCACCGAGGCCGGGGAGATCCAGAGATCGACGAGCGTCGGCGCCTCAGCCAATACGGTGATGGGACCGGTGGGCTCGGTGCCGAAGGTGAAGTCGGTGTCGAGGGTGTAGGTCTCTCCATCCGGGCTCAGCCGGCAAGCGCCCGCCGTCACGCCCGCCGCATGGGCCGGCACCGCCTGATCGGCCAAGGCGGCGGCGATGGCGGGATCGGGATTGTCCACCGAGCCCGAGACCTGCAGGTCGAGGCGCGCGCCCACCGGCACGCAGATATCGGCGCAGACGCCATAGGAAAGCGCGAGGGAGAGATCGACCGGCGCTTCCGCCTGCTCGGGCGTCACGCTGATCGGCAGGACCAGGCGACGCTCATAGCCGACGGTGCGCATGCCGTAGCTGTCATAGACCCCCGGCACCGGCCAGTGCAGGTCGATGGCCGCGACGTTTTCAGAGCCCGTCCAGTCGAGCTGCGGGGGAATGCCGCCGTCGCCCGGCGCCCGCCAGTAGGTCTTCCACCCTGGGGCGAGATCGATCGAGATCGCGACGACATGGCGCCCGTCGGCCTCCTGCCAGCCCGGCAGCAACTCGGCCGAGGACGGCCGCACTTGTGCCTCGGCGCCCGTCGTCCCTGCGACGCCCGTGGCACCCGCGACGATGACCAGTCCCGCCGCGATGCGGCACAGCGATCGGTACAGCATTTGAAACCCTCCACTCCGCCCGTTCTACGCGCCGTTGCCGTGCACACCAGTCACAATCGAGCGAGGCGACGTCTTGATCTGGGACCGAGCTTGGCGCATTTCGAGGGGTATGACGGAGGAAGAGAGCGCATTTTTCGACGGCCGATTGCTGATCGCGATGCCCGGCGCGACCGATTCGCGCTTCGATCGTAGCGTGATCTACATGTGCGCCCACTCCGCCGACGGGGCGATGGGCGTGATCGTCAACAAGCCCGCCCATGAGCTGAAGTTCAGCGATCTGCTGGAGCAGTTGGAGATCGCGCCGAGCCCCGGGATGCGCGATCTGCAGGTGCATTTCGGCGGGCCGGTCGACCGGGTGCGCGGCTTTATCCTGCACGGCGCCGACTATCGCTCGGAGGAGTCGACCCTCGACGTGAACGAGCATTTCGCCATGACCGGCACCCGCGACATTCTGCGGGCCATCGCCGATGGCGGCGGGCCGAAGGAGGCGCTGCTGGTGCTCGGCTATGCCGGCTGGGGGCCTGGCCAGCTCGAGGGAGAGATCCGGGCCCATGCCTGGCTGGTGGCGGACGCCGATCCCGAGTTGGTGTTCGAGACCGAGGATGAGGAGAAGTGGGACCGCGCGGTCGGCGGGCTGGGGATCGATCCCGCCCAGCTCTCGGGGGCCGGGGGCCGGGCCTGAGCCGGCATTCGGGTTTGGATATTTGCGCCACTGCGAAAGCCATGGGGCGTTCTTGCGGGGTGAAATATCCCCGCCGGAGGCAATCATCCCTTAAGCCGTGCGCGACCAGCGCAGGCGGTAGCTGACCAGCAGGTCCATCGCCAACAGGAAGAACAGCAGCATCCCCTGAAAGACGCTGATCGCCGCGGCCGGAAGCTGCAGCATCAACTGCGCCGTCTCGCCGCCGATATAGGTGAGCGCCATGACGGCGCCGGCGAGCAGGATGCCGATCGGCTGCAGCCGGCCGAGAAAGGCCACGATGATCGCGGTAAAGCCGTACTCCAGCGGCAGCGCGGGGACGAGTTGGCCGACGGGGCCCGCGACCTCGAAGGTGCCGGCAAGCCCCGCAAGCCCGCCGGAGATGGCGAAGCAGACGACCACGATGCGGGCGTTGCGAATGCCGGCAAAGGCAGCGGCCCGGGGCGCATCGCCGGCCAGCCTGATCTGAAAGCCGAGCAGGTGATGGCGCAGCAGCAGATGCGCCACCACGACGGCGGCGAGCGCCACCAACGCGCCGACATGGGCGCGGGTGCCGGAGAACAGGAGCGGCAGAGTGGCGCTGTCGTGGAAGAGGCGGCTTTCGGGAAAGTTGAAACCGTCGGGATTGCGGAGCGGCCCGTTGACCAGGCCGAAGAGCAACTGCTCCGCCACGTAGACCAGCATCAGGCTGACCAGGATCTCGTTTGCGCCGAACCGGACCTTGAGGAGCGCGGGGATCATCGCCCAGGCCGCGCCAGCTGCGGCTCCTGCGAGGGCCATGAGCGGCAAGAGCCAGATGCCCGCCACGCCCCAGAACGCGAGGGCAACGGCGGAGCTTGCGATCGCCCCCACCGCGAATTGCCCGGCCGCGCCGATATTCCAGATCCCGGCCCGGAAGCCGAGGGCGAGGCCGATGGCGATCAGCACCAGTGGCGCGCCCTTCACGATCAGCTCGGACCGGGCGAAGGGATCGAGCAGGGGGTCGAGGAAGATCACCCGGATCGCCTCCACCGGATCCTTGCCGAGCAGCGCGAAGAGCACGCCGCCGGCCAGCATGGTGGCGACGACTGCCAGGAACGGTGTGAGGATGCCCATGGCGGGCGAAGCCTCTTGCCGGGGCTCAAGCCTCAGCATTCTGGGCCTCCGCTTGGGCCTTGGCGCCGCCCATCATCAGGCCGATCGCCTCGATGGTCAGATCGGCTGTCGGCTGAGGGGCGGAGAGGCGCCCGCCGGCGAGGATGGCGAGCCGGTCGGTCATTTCCAGGAGTTCGTCGAGGTCCTGGCTGATGACCAGGACCGCGGCGCCGCCCTCCGCCAATTCTCGCAAAGCCCGCCGGATCGCGGCGGCGGCGGCGGCGTCGACGCCCCAGGTCGGCTGGTTCACCACCAGGACCTCGGGCGCCTGCAGGATCTCCCGCCCGATGACAAATTTCTGCAGGTTACCGCCGGAGAGGGAGCGGGCAGCGTGCTCGACACCGGCCGTGCGTACATCGAAGCGCCCGACGATCTCTTCGGCAAAGCGCGCAGCCGCGCCCCAGCGCAGCATTCCGCCGCGGGAGAGGCGGCGGCGGCGGCGGCCGGTGAGCATCGCATTCTCGGCGAGCGACATCTCGGGCGCTGCGGCATGGCCGAGCCGTTCCTCCGGCGCGGCGAGCAGGCCGCGCTCGCGCCGCTCCTCCGGCCCGAGCGCACCCACCGGCGCGCCGCGAAGCCGGATCTCCCCCGGCGCCACCGGCCGCTCGCCGGAGAGGGCGGCGAGCAGTTCGTCCTGGCCGTTCCCCGCGACCCCGCCGATCCCGACGATCTCTCCGGCGCGGAGCGTGAGCGAAAGGTTCGCGAGGCTGGTGCCGAACGGGTCGTCGGAGGGGAGGGAGAGTCGCGCGATCTCCAGCACCGCCTCCCCCGCATGGCCGTCGCGGGCCGGCGGGCGGGCGATGGCCGTGCCCACCATCATCTCGGCGAGCGATTGCGCGGTCTCGTCGCGCGGCACGCAGGTCGCCACGACCTTGCCGCCGCGCAGGATCGTGGCGTGGTCGCAGAGGGCGCGGATCTCCTCGAGCTTGTGACTGATGTAGAGGATCGCGACGCCGTCGGCGGAGAGCTTCTTCAGCGTCGCAAACAGCGTCTCCACCTCCTGCGGGGTGAGGACGGAGGTCGGCTCGTCCATGATCAGGATCCGCGGGTCCTGCAGCAGACAGCGCACGATCTCCACGCGCTGGCGGGCGCCGACCGAGAGGTCGCCGATCAACCGGTCGGGGTCGAGGGGCAGGCCGTAGCCAGCGCTCACCTCCCGAATGCGGCGGGAAAGCGCGCGGCGGGGCGGCGCATCCTCCATGCCGAGGGCGATGTTCTCCGCCACGCTCAATGCCTCGAAGAGCGAGAAGTGCTGGAAGACCATGGCGACCCCGGCCGCCCGGGCGGCGCTGGGGCGGCTAGGGGCGTAAGGCGCGCCCGAGAGATGCATCTCGCCCTGATCGGCGCGGACGAGGCCGTAGATGATCTTGACCAGCGTCGACTTGCCTGCGCCGTTCTCGCCGAGCAGGGCATGCACCTCCCCCGGCGCAACCGAGAAGGAGATATCGTCGTTCGCCACCACGCCTGGATAGGCCTTGGTGATGCCTGCGACCTCGAGGACCGGGACGCTCACGCCTGGGCCTCTTCGACCGCTGCGGCGACCTCCGGCAGCGCGAGCAGCTCTGCCGCGAGGCCGATGGCGATGGCGGCCGGGGCTTTGCCGAGGCGGCGGTCGCCGATCGGGCAGTGGAGGCCGGCAATCGCCCCCTCGCCGTGCCCGAGCGCCTTCAGCCGGGAGCGGAAGCGGGCGGCCTTGGTCGCCGAGCCAATGAGGCCGAGATGGGCGTGGGGGCGGGAGAGGACGCGGTGGCAGATCTCCAGATCGAGCGCGTGGGAGTAGGTCATCACGATATGCACGGCGTCGGGCGGCGCATGGGCCACGGCGTCGGCCGGGTTGCTGGCGATCAGGCGAGTGGCGTGGTCCGGGATCTCTGCCGGGAAGCGGGCTGGGGCATCGTCGATCCAGGTGACGGCGAAGGGCAGCCCGTCGAGCACGCGCACCACGGCCCGCCCCACATGGCCGGCGCCGTAGAGCCAGAGGGGGCGGAGCGGCGGCTCCACCGGCTCCAATACCCAGCCCTCGGCGATCACCAGGCCGCCGGGGGCGGCGGCGGAGCGGCCGCGGCGGAGGGCGCGCGCCACCTCGAACGGCATCTCGGCTGAGGGGTCGGGGGCGCCGGAGGTCATTGGCCGGGCGAAGGCGGTGGGGAGGGGGGTGAGGGCCGCCACCTCCTCCGCCCCGAAGCGCTCGATCAGCAGGCGCACGGCGCCGCCGCAACACTGGCCGAGGGAGGGGCCGAGGGGCATCCGCCGTTCCTCCCGGGCCCAGGGCTCGCCCCGGGCCAGAACCTGCCGCGCCGCAGCCGCGGCCTCCCATTCCAGAGCGCCGCCACCGATCGTGCCAGTCTGGCCATTGGCCCAGACGAGCATCGCCGTACCGGGCCCGCGGGGCACCGAGCCCTCGACCGAGAGGACCAGCACCCGGGCCACCGCCCCGTGCCGCGCCACAGCGCCCGCCACTGCGCCGAGCCCCGCGCCGCTCACCAGACCACCCCCTGCCGGCGGTCGACGGCACGCAGCAGCCGCTCCGGCGTCGCGGGCGCGTCGAGCGGCACGTACGGCCCCTCGCCTGCCGCGTTCACGGCCGCCGCCAAAGCGGAGAGCGCCGAGATGCCGAGCATCAGCGGCGGCTCCCCCACGGCCTTGGAGCGATAGACCGTCTCCTCCCGGTTCTCGCCCTCCCAAAGTGCGACGTTGAAGATCGGCGGGCGGTCGGAACAGGCGGGGATCTTGTACGTGGAGGGCGCATGGGTCCTGAGGCGCCCCGCGTCGTCCCAGACCAGCTCCTCCATGGTCAGCCAGCCGGCGCCCTGGACATAGCCGCCCTCGATCTGGCCGATGTCGATAGCGGGGTTCAGCGACCGGCCGACATCGTGCAGGATATCGGTGCGCAGGATCCTGTTCTCCCCCGTCAGGGTGTCGAGGATCACCTCCGTCACCGCCGCGCCGTGGGCGAAGTAGAAGAACGGCCGCCCCCGCCCCTTCCGCCGGTCCCATTCGAGCTTGGGCGTGGCGTAGAACCCGGTGGCCGAGAGCTGGATGCGGGCCATGTAGGCCTCCCGCACCAGATCGGCGAAGGCGACTTCCTCCCGCCCGATCTGCACCGCGCCGCCGCGGAAGCTGACCTCGCCCGTCTGCCAGCGCTCGGCCGCGAAGGCCGCCAATCGGTCGCGGATGGTCTCGCAGGCGATCTTGGTCGCCATGCCGTTGAGGTCGGAGCCCGATGAGGCCGCAGTGGCCGAGGTATTCGGCACCTTCCCGGTATCGGTCGCGGTGATCTTGATCGCCTCGAGCGGCTGGCCGAAGACCTCTGCCGCGACCTGGGCCACCTTCAGGAACAGGCCTTGGCCCATCTCCGTCCCGCCATGGTTCAGGTGGATGGAGCCGTCCTGATAGACATGCACCAGCGCGCCGGCTTGGTTGAGATGGGTGAGGGTGAAGCTGATACCGAATTTCACCGGGGTGAGCGCGATGCCGCGCTTCAAGACGGGGCTCTCGGCATTGAAGGCCGCGATCTCCGCCCGGCGCGCGGCGTAATCCGCCCGCTCCGCCAGCGCGTCGATCAGCGGCGGCAGGACATGCTCCTCCACCGTCATGTGGTAGGGCGTGATGTCCCGGCCGGGGGCGTAAAGGTTGGCCCGCCGCACTGCCAGGGGATCGAGGCCGAGATGGCCGGCGATATGGTCCATGACGCGCTCGATCCCCACCATCCCCTGGGGCCCGCCGAAGCCCCGAAAGGCGGTGTTGGAGACGGTGTTGGTCCTGAGCCGCTCCGACACGATCCGCACATGCGGAAGCCAATAGGCGTTGTCGGCATGCAGCATTGCGCGGTCAGAAACCGGCAGCGATAGGTCGAGGGACCAGCCGCAGCGGACGTAATGCCGGAAGTCGATCCCCTGGATCCGGCCGGCTTCGTCGAAGCCCACCCGGTAGGCGATGCGGAAATCGTGGCGCTTGCCGGTGATGACCATGTCGTCGTCGCGATCGTAGCGCATCCGGGCCGGGCGGCCGGTCGCCTGAGCCACGAGGGCGGAGGCGACGGCGAGGGCATTCCCCTGGCTCTCCTTGCCGCCGAAGCCGCCGCCCATGCGCCGCACCTCCACCCGGACGGCGTGCATCGGCAAGGCGAGGGCATCGGCCACCTTGTGCTGGATCTCCGTCGGGTGCTGGGAGGAGGACTGGACGCGCATGTCCCCCTCCTCCGGCACCGCGAGCGCCGCCTGACCTTCGAGATAGAAATGCTCCTGCCCGCCGATCTCCATTGACGCCTCGAGGCAGTGGGTGGCGGCGTCGATCGCCGGGCCAGGGTCGCCGCGGCGGAACTCGAGCGGCTCCTCGAACCGGCTTTCCGCCGCCAGCGCCTCGTCGATGGTGAGGATAGGGGTCAGATCCGCATAGGTGATCTTGGCCAGCCGCGCGGCCCGGCGGGCGGCGAGATGGCTCTCGGCCGCGACTAGAAAGATCGGCTGGCCGTGGTAGTGCACCTCGCCCTCCGCCAAGAGCGGCTCGTGGTAGGGCGAGGGGGAGACGTCGTTGGCGGCGGGCAGGTCCTCGGCCATCATCACCAGATGCACCCCGGGCGCGGCGCGGACGGCGTCGAGGTCCAGTGCTGTGATCCGCGCCCGGGCCCGCTCCGACAGGCCGAAGGCCAGGTGCAGCGTGCCCACGGGCAATGCCGTGTCGTCGAGGTAGCGCGCCGCGCCCGCCACGTGCAGCGGGCCGCTGTCATGGGGAAGCGGGCGCGCGACGCTCATGCGGCGCCGCGACCGACAAGCCGCGTGGCCGTGCCCAGATCCTCGAGCCAGGTGCGGCGGAGGAGGTTCTGCGCCACCCGCATCCGGTAAGCCGACGAGGCGCGCATGTCGTCGATCGGCGTGAAGTCCTCCGCCAGCGCCACCGCCGCGGCGTCGACCGCCGGCATCTCCCACGTCTGGCCGATCAAGGCAGCCTCCGCCGCCCGCGCCCGTTTCGGCGTGGCGGCCATGCCGCCGAAGGCGATGCGGGCCTCTGCTACCCGGCGCGCCTCGACCCGGATGTTGAAGCAGCCACAGACGGCCGAGATGTCCTGGTCGAAGCGCTTGGAGATCTTGTGGCAGCGCAATCTGTCGGGTTGCGCCGGTACGAACACGCTATCGACGAACTCCCCCGGCCGCCGGTCCTGGCGGCCGTAGTCGAGGAAGAAGTCCTCAAGCGGCATCTCCCGCCGCTCCGTCCCCTGGCGCAGGCGCAAGATGGCGCCCAGCGCGATCAGCGCCGGCGTCCCGTCGCCGATGGGGGAGCCGTTGGCGATGTTGCCGCCGATGGTCGCAGCGTTGCGCACCTGGACGGAGCCGTAGCGGCGGATCAGCTCGGCGAAATCGGGGTGCCGTTCGGCCATCTCCGCGCCGAGGCGTGAGAGCGTCGCGCCCGCGCCGATGCGGAGGCCCCCCTCCTCCATCCGGATCTCCGCTAGATCGGCGACGCGATGCAGAAAAATCACCGGCACCACGTCGCGGAGCGCCTTGGTCACCCAAAGGCCCACGTCGGTCGCCCCGGCGACCAGCGTCGCCTCAGGATGGGCGGCGTAGATCTCGGCCAGCGTGTCCGCGCTTTCAGGCAGCCAGAAATCGGGGCCGGATTGCTCCGCACCGGCGAGAGCCGTGACGTCGTCGACCGTCGCGGCCTGGACCGGCAGCCCGGCCGCCTGCTCCGCCGCCCGCACGATCGGCGCATAGCCGGTGCAGCGGCAGAGATTGCCGGCGAGCACATCGTCGAAATCCCGCCGCCCCTCCCGATGGGCGGCGTAGAGCGACATCACCACCCCAGGCGTGCAAAAGCCGCATTGGGAACCGTGCTCCGCCACCATCGCCGCCTGCACGGGATGGGGCGTGCCGTCGGGCGCGGCGATCCCTTCCACCGTCCGCACCGCTTTGCCGGCGAGTTGGGGCAGGAAGAGGATGCAGGCGTTCACCGCCCGCGCCGCGCCATCCGCCCCGGTGACGGCGACGGTGCAGGCGCCGCAATCACCCTCGTTGCAGCCCTCCTTGGTGCCGGTAAGGCCCCGCTCCTCCCGCAGCCAGTCGAGGAGCGTGGTGGTGGCCGGCGCCTCCACCGCAACGGGCGCGCCGTTCAGCAGGAAGTGCACCGCCATCAGCTGCCCCGATAGGTCGAGTAGCCGAAGGGCGAGAGCAGGAGCGGCACGTGGTAATGCCCGTCCTCCGCCATGCCGAAGGCGATCGGGATGACGTCGAGGAACGGCGGATCCGGCAGGGCGGTGCCCGAGGCGCGCAGATAGTCCCCGGCATGGAAGCGCAGCTCGTAGGCGCCGGGTGCGAAGGCCGCCCCCTCAAGCAGCGGCGCGTCGCAGCGCCCGTCGGCATTGGTGACGGCCTCCGCGATCCGGCGGCCGCCCTGAAACAGCTCAATCCGCAGCCCCGACGCGGGCCGTCCGGCAGCCGTGTCCAGCACATGGGTCGTCAATCGGCCCATCAACCATCCTTCGCAATTGCAGCACCCCTAAGCCATCAATCCCCAATGCCCACGGCATTGCAAGCGGCCACGGAAGCACCGCCGCGCCCCGGACTTGATCTGGGGCCTCTCCCCGAAGGTCAGGCGTGCTCGGCCCGATGGGCCTCCACCAACTCGGCCATGCTGTCGAAGCGGAGATCGACGCGCGGCATCTCCGCCGGGGTCATGGTGGCGCCGAACCCCTCCTGCCCGTGCCGGCGATAGATCCAGCAATTGGCCAGCCTCGCCCGGTTGGCCGGCCCATGGTCGTGGAACATGCTCTCGGCCACGTGCAGGATCTGGTCCTTGGCGATGCCGCGCCGCTCGAGGATCTCGAGCATATAGTCGAAGTTCCGCGGATCGGGCTTGTAGGAGCCGATATCCTCTGCCGTGAACACCCCGTCGAAGGTGACGCCGAGCTTGGCGTTACTGGCGGCAAAGCTCCGGTTGTCGGTGTTGGTGAGGACGACGAGCTTGTAGTGCTGCTTCAGGTAGGCCAGCGCCGCTGCGCTGTCGGCGAAGGCCGGCCAGTCGGCGACGGAGCGGCCATAGGCCACGCACTCCTCCCACCCGACCTCGACGCCCCATTCCTCGGCCAGGCGGCGATAGACGGTGGCCAGCAGGTCCCTGTAGCGCATCGCCGGCGTCCAACGCTGGGCCGTCGACTCGTGATGCGCATGCGCCTCCAGAATCGCATTGCGGGAGAGGCCACCCACCCGGTCGGTGAGCGGCTTCAGGCCCGCGACCATCCCGCTCTCCCAATCAATGAGGGTGCCGTAGACGTCGAAGGTCAGCACCTTGAAGTCGTTGAGCCGCATTCAGAGCACCTCGCGATAACCGGCGCGGCGGAGCAGATCGGTGTCGATGCGCCGGTAGATCAGCTCGAGATCGCGCTTGCGCCAATGGGTCTTGAGCCGCTGATACTTGTAGCGGCGCTGATAGTCCTCGAACGTCAGGTTGTCCTTGGCGCGGATGCTGCGGCGGATGTTGGCGAAGTCGCCGGTCACAGGCGGCAGATGTTCGGCGATCCGGGCCATCTGACCCTCGAAGTCAGAGAGCAGGTCCTCGTAGGCGAGGTGCAATCCGTGCTCGACCATATCGAGCATGGCGAAGCCGGCCGCGACCTTGGCGTTCCAAAGCGCCATGGGCGTCTCGAACTGCGCCTCCTCCACCCCGTCGCGGCCGAGCACCGGCCAGGGCTGCTGCAGGAAGCGCTCGAACGGGATGTCGCCCTCGGAGAGCCGCGGGTTCGTCGGATTGGCGTGCAATGACGCGAGGAAATGCGCCGGATGCTTGGTGATCAGCAGAAAGAGCGTGCTCTCGGCATGGGGGGCCGAGCGGATCACGTCGATCGGCGGCGCGGCATGGACCCAGCCGAAATCGGAGTAGATCGTGCGCTCGTGGTCCAGGTCGTGCAGCGTGTTCTGATGCGCCGTCCGGTCCCGCGGCCGCACCGCCTGCAGGGCGAGGCGCAGCACCCGTCGGTCGAGATCGAAGGCGCCATGCATCGTTTGGGTCGCGAAGTTGCGCTCGACCAGCCGGCGCAGATAGGCCGCGCCGCAATTTCGCTCGCCGAAGATCTTCGTATAGATGCAGGTCATCGCGGCCCGGGCCCCACCTTTCAAAGGGTTAGCGCCAGGGGCCCCTGGAATGCAATGGCGCGTCTGGCATCCCGGGCCGCGGCTGGCTAGGGTCTGGCCATGCCTGAGCCGAGCTTCATCCACCTCCGCGTTCACTCCGCCTACTCCCTGCTGGAGGGGGCGATCTCCGTGAAATCCTTGCCCGCTTTGGCCGCTGAGGCAGGCATGCCGGCCGTGGCCATCACCGACAGCGGCAACAATTTCGGCGCGCTCGAGTTCTCCGAAGCCGCCGCCGCCGCCGGGATCCAACCGATCATCGGCGCGACCTTCCCCCTCGCCGTTGGGCCGTCGGGGGAGCGCGGGGCGGAGCCCGCCACCATCGTCCTGTTGGCCAAGGACGAGAGCGGCTGGCGGAACCTGATGAAGCTCAACTCCTGCGCCTTCCTCGAGTCCGGAGAGGCGCTGCCCCACCTCACCATGGCGGAGCTGGCAGAGCACGCCTCGGGCCTGATCTGCCTGACCGGCGGCGCCGATGGCCCCCTCGGCCGACTGGTCGCCGCGGGCCAGGAAGCCGCCGCCCGGGCGCTGGCCGAGACCCTGCGCGAGCATTTCGGCGATCGCCTCTACGTCGAAATCCAGCGCCACCCCACTGAGACCAGTCCCCGGACGGAGGCGGAGGCCGCCACCGAGCCCGGCCTCGTCAGCCTCGCCTACGACCTCGACCTGCCATTGGTGGCGACCAACGACGTGCACTTCCCCGACCGGGAGTTCTTCGAGCCGCACGACGCGCTCCTCTGCATCGCCGAGGGTGCCTATGTCGACCAGCAGCAGCCGCGCCGGCAACTCACGCCGGAGCACTGCCTTAAATCGGCCGACGAGATGGCGGCGCTCTTCGCCGATCTGCCGGAGGCGGCGGCCAACACGGTGGAGATCGCGCGGCGCTGCGCCTTCCGCGTGCGCACCTGCGAGCCGATCCTGCCGAAGTTCGCCGAGGACGAGATCGAAGAGCTCCGCCGCCAGTCCCGCGATGGCCTGGCCGCCCGCCTCGCCGTGATCGACCCGGTGGCGCCGGTGGAGGAGTACGAGGCGCGGCTGGACTACGAGCTCGGCGTGATCGAGGGGATGGGCTTTCCCGGCTACTTCCTGATCGTCGCCGACTTCATCAAATGGGCGAAGGAGCGCGACATCCCGGTCGGCCCCGGCCGCGGCTCCGGCGCCGGATCGCTGGTGGCCTATGCGCTCACCATCACCGACCTCGACCCGCTGCGCTACGGCCTGCTGTTCGAGCGCTTCCTCAACCCCGAGCGGATCTCGATGCCGGACTTCGACATCGACTTCTGCATGGACCGGCGGGAGGAGGTGATCGCCTACGTGCAGGAACGCTACGGCCGCGACCGCGTGGCCCAGATCATCACCTTCGGCGCGCTGCTTTCCAAGGCCGCGGTGCGCGATGTCGGCCGGGTCCTGCAGATGCCTTACGGCCAGGTCGATCGCCTGTCGAAGCTGATCCCCGTCGAGGGCGTCAAACCCGTCTCCGTCAAGCGCGCCCGGGTCGAGGAGCCGCGGCTGGCCGAGGCGGCGGAGGCCGAGCCCGTCGTCGCCCGCATGCTCGACTACGCCGAGGCGATCGAGGGGCTGCTGCGCAACGCCTCGACCCATGCTGCCGGCGTGGTGATCGGCGACCGCCCGCTGGACGAGCTGGTGCCGCTCTACCGCGATCCCCGCTCCGACATGCCGGCCACGCAATACAACATGAAATGGGTGGAGCAGGCCGGGCTGGTGAAGTTCGACTTCCTGGGCCTGAAGACGCTCACGATCATCCAGAACGCCCTCGAGCTGCTCGCCGCACGGGGGGTGGAGATCGACATCGGCGCCATCCCGCTCGACGATCCGAAGGCCTATGAGCTCTACAGCGCCGCCCACTCCGTCGCCGTCTTCCAAGTGGAAAGCTCCGGCATGCGCGACGCGCTTCGCCAGCTCAAACCCACCTGCATCGAGGACATCATCGCGCTGGTCGCCCTCTACCGCCCCGGCCCGATGGAGAACATCCCGAAGTTCTGCAACGTGAAGAACGGGCGGGAGGAGCGGACGTCGATCCACCCGCTCATCGACCCGCTGCTAGACGAGACCCAGGGCATCATCGTCTACCAGGAGCAGGTGATGGAGATCGCCCGGAAGATGGCCGGGTACTCCCTGGGCGGCGCCGACATGCTCCGCCGCGCCATGGGCAAGAAGATCCAGGCGGCCATGGATGCGGAGCGGCCCAAGTTCCTCGCCGGTGCAGCCGAGAACGGGGTGGAGGAGGCCAAGGCGCTCGAGGTCTGGAACCTCCTCGACAAGTTCGCCAACTACGGCTTCAACAAGTCCCACGCCGCCGCCTATGCCGTGGTGAGCTACCAGACGGCCTGGCTGAAGGCGAACCACCCGGTCGAGTTCATGGCCGCGGCGATGAACTGCGACCTCCACCTCACCGACAAGCTCGCGGTCTACAAGCGGGAGATCGACCGGCTCGGCATCGAGATGGTGCCGCCCTGCGTCAACCGCTCCGGCCCGCGCTTCGAGGTGGCCGAGGGGCGCATCCTCTACGCCCTCGGCGCGCTCAAGAACGTGGGCGCCGAGGCGATGCGCCTGATCGTGGAGGCGCGGGGCGAACAGCCCTACCAGGACCTCTTCGACCTCGCCCGCCGGGTCGATCTTCGCCGCATCGGCAAGCGGTCGCTGGAGATGCTGGCCCGGGCCGGCGCCTTCGACGCACTCGACGCCAACCGGCAGAAGGTGGTCGAAAGCGTCGACCAGCTCACCGCCTTCTCCGCCGCCATCCATGACGAGACGGCGTCGGGCCAGACCTCCCTCTTCGGCGAGGCGGGGGGCGATCTGCCGACGCCCCGCCTGCCGATGCCGGAGGACTGGCTGCCGATGGAGCGCCTGGCCGAAGAGCATCAGGCGGTGGGCTTCTACCTCTCGGGCCATCCCCTCGACGACTACATGACCGCCCTCGGCCGGAAGGGCGTGAAGACCCTCGCGGTGCTCACCAAGGAGGCCGAGGCCGGCGTCGCCATCGGCAAGATCGCCGGCGCGGTCAGTGGCCGGCAGGAGCGGAAGTCGGCCCGCGGCAACCGCTTCGCCTTCGTCCAGCTCTCCGATCCCACCGGGCTCTACGAGGTCACGGTTTTTGCCGACACCCTGGCCGAGGCCCGCGACCTGCTGGAGCCCGGCCGCACTGTCGTGCTGACCGTCGAGGCGACGCACGAGGGCGACCAGGTGAAACTCCTCGCTCGGCGGGTGGAGGAGGCCGACCTGATCGCCGCCAAGGCTGCCCCTGCCGGCGTCCGCATCTACCTCTCGGATGCCGAGGCGCTCAACTCCCTCAGCCTCCGCCTCGCCAACGCGTCGAAGGAAGCAAACGGCCAGGCCCCCGGCCCGGTGCAGCTCGTGCTCTCGGCCCCCGACCTGCCCGGCGACGTCGCCCTCGACCTGCCAAACCCAATCCCCATCACCCCCCGCATCCGCAGCGCCATCAAGGCCGTCCCCGGCGTCCACCACGTCGAGGATGCCTGACCCACGCGAGGGGATGGGCGGGGTCAAGCCTCGCGGCACGCGATGGGCAACGCCCGCTTGGGCTTGACGCCGCCCATCCCCGAAACACCATCGACCGAGACCGCCCAAGGCGGTCCTCCCCAGCAGAACAGCCGCAGACCAGGCGCATAGCGCACGGACTGCACGACGTCGCGTCGGCGCGCCGCCAGGCGGGCCGACACAACCGGATCACAGCCGCGCCGCATCGACAGCAGCCGCCCGAGGGGCTAGATAGCCTCCCGCCCGCGGTTTGAGGTTGGGGACCGCCACCCGTGATCGACCAGCGCACCTTTCGCCAAGCCCTCGGCCGGTTTCCGACCGGGGTGACGGTCGTGACCACCACGGGCCCGGACGGCCCCCTCGGTATCACGGTCAACAGCTTCGCCTCGGTCTCCCTCGACCCACCGCTCGTCCTCTGGTCACCGGCGCGGGAATCCGACCGGTTCCCGGCGTTCGAGGCCGCCTCCCACTTCGCCGTCCACGTGCTCGCCGTCGACCAGCAGTGGATTGCGGAGGGCTTCGCCCAGTCCGGCGATGCCCCTTTCGCCGCGCTCGAGATCGCCGAGGGCATCGGCGGCGTGCCGATCTTCGAGGGTGCTGTCACCCGCCTCGAATGTCGCCATGCCGCCGACCATGACGGCGGCGACCACCTGATCGTGGTGGGCGAGGTCCTCAGGATCACCGACGCCGAC
Source organism: Pseudomonadota bacterium (assembly GCA_039180875.1). GTDB lineage: Bacteria > Pseudomonadota > Alphaproteobacteria > Rhodobacterales > Rhodobacteraceae > JBCDCY01. Next base: position 796,368 of record JBCDCY010000001.1, read on the forward strand.
CGCCCGGCCCTCGCCTTCTATTGCGGGGCCTACCGCGCGCTCTAGCCCGACCCGGCCCAGCGCCTTGTCGGTCCCCGACCGATCCCCTATGAACCCTGCGCAAATGGCGCAGCCCGGACCGTCCCGATGCCCAAAGACAAAGCAGCAAAGCCCCGGCGACCCCGGGCCGCGTCCCCGCGCGGCTTTCGCGACTACTTCGGGGCGGAGGTCGCCGCGCGCCAGGCGATGCTCGCCCGCATCACCGAGGTCTACCGCCGCTACGGCTTCGAGGCGCTGGAGACCTCGGCCATCGAGACGGTCGAGGCCCTCGGCAAATTCCTCCCCGACGTCGACCGCCCGAACGAGGGGGTCTTCGCCTGGGAGGATGCCGACGAAGGCTGGCTGGCGCTGCGCTACGACCTGACGGCCCCGCTCGCCCGGGTCTACGCTCAGTACCGCAACGACCTGCCGAGCCCCTACCGCCGCTATGCCGTCGGCCCGGTCTGGCGCAACGAAAAGCCGGGCCCGGGCCGCTTTCGCCAGTTCACCCAGTGCGACGCCGACACCGTCGGCAGCGCCTCGATGGCCGCCGATGCGGAGATCTGCGCCATGCTCGGCGAAGCGTTGGAGGCCGCTGGGATCGCGCGTGGCGACTACGCGATCCGCATCAACAACCGCAAGGTCCTGAACGGCGTGATGGAGGCGGCGGGCCTGCTCGATCCGGCCGACCCGGAGGCCAACGTCGCCCAGCGGGGTATCGTGCTCCGCGCCATCGACAAGCTCGACCGCCTCGGGCCCAAGGGGGTGCGCGATCTGCTGGGCACCGGGCGCGTGGACGAAAGCGGCGCCCGCACCGACGGCGCGGGATTGTCGGAGGAGCAGGTCGCCATCGTCCTCGCCTTCACCGAAGCAGGCGGTGCCGACGACGCCGCGACCTGCGCGACGTTGCGGGAACTGGTCGGCCGCTCAGCGGACGGCACGGCCGGCGTCGATGAGTTGGAACAGATCGCCGGCCTCTTGGCGGCCGCTAACGACGCTGCCCGTTTCTCCATAGATCCTTCCGTCGTCCGCGGCCTCGGCTACTATACCGGCCCGGTCTATGAGGCGGAGCTGACCTTCGAGACGTTGGACGAGAAGGGGCGGCCGCGCCGCTTCGGCTCTGTCGCCGGCGGGGGGCGCTACGACGATCTGGTGAAGCGCTTCACCGGCCAGGCGGTGCCGGCCACCGGCATCTCCATCGGGGTCGACCGCCTGCTCGCGGCCCTCGCCGCCCGTGGGACCGATGCAGCGGCCGCCGATCCGCTGGTCGTCATCACGGTCATGGATCGCGAACGCATGGCCGACTATCAGCGCATGGCGGCGGAGCTGCGCAGCGCCGGCCTGCGTGCCGAGGTCTATCTCGGCAACCCGAAGAACTTCGGCAACCAGCTCAAATACGCCGACCAACGCCAGGCCGCCGTCGCGGTCATCCAGGGCTCCGAGGAGGAAGCGCGCGGCGTGGTGCAGCTCAAGGACCTGGCCCTCGGCGCCCGCCTCGCGGCCGAGGTCGAGAGCCATGAGGACTGGAAGGCCCAGCCGGCCCAGCGCGAGGTGGCGCGCGACGCCCTGGTCGCCGAGGTCCAGGCCATGCTCGCCGCGACGCCGGCCTGATCGCCCGACGATGACGGCAGGACACGCGGCGGAGATTGCGGCGCTGGAGGCGGAGGTGACGCGCCTCCTCTCCGCCTTTGCCGCCGCCGGGGCGACCCGCGTCGCGCCTGACGCTCTGCAACCGGCGCAAACCCTGCTGGATCTCTACGGCGAAGACATCCGCGCCCGGGCCTACACGACCCACGACCCGGTGCTGGGGGAGCGCATGCTGCGCCCCGACTTCACCGTCCCCGTGGCCCGCCAGTACCTGGCGACCGGCGCGGCGGAGGCGCGCTACTGCTATGCCGGCCCGGTCTGGCGCCGGCAGGAGCCGGGCTCGGACCGGCCGGCCGAGTATCTCCAGGCCGGCATCGAGCTTTTCGGCGCGGCGGATGCGGCGGCGGCCGATGCCGAGATCTTCGCCCTAATCGCCGGCCTGCTCGACGGCCGCGAGCTGACCGTTGCCACCGGCGATATCGGCATCCTGATCGCCGCGGTCGAGGCCCTGCCGATCAGCACCCGCCGCCGCGCCGCGCTCCGCCGCCATATCTGGCGCCCGGCGCGGTTCCAGGCCTTGTTGGCGAGCTTCGTCGACCCCCCAGCCCCGTCCGAGACCCGGCGCAAGGTGCTGGCGGCCGTGGCGGCGCACCAGGCCGAGGCTCTGGTCACCGAGGCGGGGCCGGAGCATGGCCTCCGCAGCCCGGCCGAGATCGTCGAGCGGCTGCAGGCGCTGGCCGAGGCGGCGGAGGAACCGCCGCTCGATCCCCATTACCGCGATCTGCTCGACCGTCTGCTCGCGGTCCGGGCGCCGAGTGCCGAGGCCCTGGCCACCATGCGCCGGCTTGCCCGGGATCTGCCGGGCCTCGATCCGGCCCTTGACCGGCTGGACGCTCGCCTCCAAGCCCTCTCCGACCATGGCATCGACGCGGCGACCCTGCCGTTCGAGGCGAGCTACGGCCGCACCAGCCTCGAATACTACGACGGCTTCGTGTTCGGCTTCCTCTCGACAGAGGCCGGCCGGGCCTCACCCGTCGCCTCCGGCGGGCGCTACGACACACTGATCGCCGTCCTCGCCGCCGACGGCCGGCCGATCCCGGCGATCGGCGCGATCATCCGGCCCGGCGCAGTGGCCTCCGACCCATGAGCCGGCTCCGCCTCGGCCTGCCCTCGAAGGGTCGCCTGCAGGATCAGGCCGCCGACTGGCTGGCGGCGCGCGGCCTTGTGGTCACACGCAATGGCTCCGAGCGCACCTATGCCGGCGAGATCGCGGGGCTGGACGGCCTCGACCCCGTCCTCGTCTCCGCCGGAGAGATCCCGCGGGAGCTGGCCGAGGGTCGGCTCGATCTCGGCATCACCGGCCTCGACGTGATGACAGAGCGGGTGCCGGGCTGGCAGACGCGCCTGCGCCGCCTCGCCCCCCTCGGTTTCGGCCATGCCGATCTGGTGGTCGCGGTGCCGCAGGCCTGGGTCGATGTGGAGACCATGGACGACGTCGATGCGGTGGCCGCAGCCTTTCGCGCGCGCCACGGCATGCGCCTGCGGGTCGCTACCAAATATCACACTCTCGTGCGCGCATTCTTCCGTGATCACGGAATTGCCGATTATTGCATCGTCGACAGCCAGGGTGCGACCGAGGCTGCGGTGGCCAATCAGACCGCCGAGATGATCGTCGACATCACCTCGAGCGGCGAGACATTACGGGCCAACCACTTGAAGATACTCGGCGATGGCCTGATCCTTGCAAGTGAAGCGACTTTGTTCCTGACCGAAGCCGCGGCCCGCGACCCGGAAAAGGCCGAAATTCTTCGTAGATTTCTCACACAAACCGATCTCAGCGGCGCGAGGAAAGAGTGACCGCGGCGCGAGCCCGGCAGGGTTTACACGCGACCAGATCATGCGCACGTCACGCCAAAATGACGGAGCCGCTAAATGTTCGATCATTTGCCGATACTTGTTTCTGCCTCGCAGGTGAAATCCAAGGTCAAGTCCTGGCGCGCGTTCGGTGAGAAAATCGCCTTCGTGCCGACCCGGGGCAGCCTGCATGAGGGCCATGTTTCCCTGATCCGCGAGGCGCAACGCCTGGCTGAGCGCGTTCTCGTCTCGGTTTATTCAAACGGCGAGACGCGTGATCGCGACAACGACTTGGACCTGCTGGATCAGGAGCGGGTGGACGCGATCTACACACCCACCGAGGCGAGCTTCTTTCCGCCCGGCTTCGCCCTGCGCATCGATGTCGCCGGCCTCTCCGACGTGATGGAGGGGCGGGACGATCCTGAGCGCCTGCGCACCCAGACCTTGGTGATCCTGAAGCAGGTGATCCAGGCCCAGCCCGATCTCTTGCTGATTTGCGAGAGCAACTGGCAGCAGCTCGCGCTCGTCCGGCGGGTGCTGCAGGACCTGGACATGGCGATCGACGTCCAGTCGGTGCCGGCCAGCCGTGACGACGACGGCATCGCCTACAGCGCCGCGCTTAGCGCCCTGTCGGACGACGAGCGGCGCACGGCACGGCGGCTGTTCCCGAGCCTGCGGAGTGCGGCAGAGGCGGTCGCGGCCGATGATGGCGCTGCCGACGCCGCCGCGGCGGAGGCGGCTGCGGCGCTGCGCGAGGCCGGGGCCGAGGTGGATTATGTCGAGGTGCGCGCGGAGCGCTCGCTCGCCGCGGCCGCCGAGCGGGGCGAGGAGCCGCTCCGTGTCTTCGGCGCCATCCGGGTCGGCGGCCATCGGTTGCTCGACAGCGTCGCCGTCGGCGGCTGATCCCGGTCCCTACTGCAACGGGCGGTCTACGCGACCACGGGCAGAGCTGCGGCCGGCCGTTCCAAAAATCAGGCAAACATCACACCTGCGGTGCGATCACGGCATCGGATATTTGGACCAGCAAGAAAGCCACGAGGGTCTTGCTGGTCGAAATGTCCCCGCCGGAGGCAGCGGTCTTTCGGGTTGAGAGGAGCCTTCGGGCCGTCAGCCGTGGCTTCTCGGCACGTGCACCTTGCTCGAGGCATGGCAGAACACCGAGCGTGCGCCGCAATCGCCGAGGGCAGTGATCAGCTTGTCGAAGGCGTCGACCGGGGCGGAGCCGAGGTCGATCTGCGCCCACCAGCGGCCGTCGATCAGATCGGGCCCGGAGAGCGCGTGCACCACGCCCTTGAAGTCCGGCAGATCCTCGTTGAAGCGGGTCTGGAACCACTCCAGAAACCAGAGCCGCAGGGGCTGCCAGCTGCTGGCATCGGGGCCGAGTTGGATGTCGAGCTCAAGCGTGTCCCATTGGAACGGCGTGATCTCGACCTCGCAGCCGGTCTCGTCGCAGAGCCGGACCCGGTCGAAACTGACGCCGAGATCGCCGGTGACGTCGCTTTCCATCCGGCCGTCGCGGTCGATCATCCGCAGATCGCGGCGCATCGGAAGGGCGAGAGGGCCGGCCCGCAGCAACGCGCCGTCGCTTTGCCGGGCGACGACCTCCGTCTCGACATCGTAGCCCGCGCCGTAGGCTTCCGACATCTCCTCCAGCAGGCGTGCCAGATAGATGTCTCGAACCGGGGCGAGCACGTCGAGCAGCATGTCCTTGATATTGGTCACCGGCGTCCACCTTGCCCTACGCCAAGCTCTGCCAGGGCGATCTCCAACCGCGGCGGCAAGCCGCCCGACTGGTCGTCCCCGATCCGCAGATCCGGCGGTGCATCCTGCGCCTGTAGGTAACGCCATCCTTGAAAGGGACGGCGCGGCGCATTTTGCGTCCGTATCAGTTCAGGGGAAAGAACAATAGCACACTTTCGCAATCCGTCCTCTGTTCTGACCTCATCAAACGCAAGAATATTTTGTCGTACCATAATGAAACCCTTAATGACCCAATATAGAGCGCCGCCCGACAGGATCTCTTCCGCGCGTCGCGGCCACATGCGGGTGACATGGCGCATGCGCGGCGTCTGTCCGGCCGCCCGCTGCTGACGCATGTAGCGCTGCTGCCAATCGGCCAGATCGTCGACGCTCTCGGCGCCGACACACAGTTTCAAAAGATGCAGCGGCGCCTCGCCCATGATCTCAACCCACCTGTGATCGCAGTGTAGCTAGCCCGGCACCCGCTGGTTTGCGAGGGCTCACACAGAGTCTTTACTCTTTATTCGGGACTACCGGATCTTGTGGGTCAAGCCTTGGAATGCTGGTAGGCGGCACAAGATGGCGCTATAGTTGGTGGCTTCGTCGCGCGCCCGGACCCTCCGGCGCGCCGGTCCTGCGGGGGGTGTGATGAGCCGCTTCGAGGCTGCGATCGCAGAGCAAATTTGGGATATGAAGTACCGCCTGCGCGGCACTGACGGCGCCGCGATCGACGGCACGGTCGAAGAGAGCTGGCGCCGGGTGGCCCGGGCGCTCGCCACGGTGGAGGCGGAGCCGGAGCGCTGGGAGGAGCCGTTCTACCGCGCGCTCGAGGATTTTCGCTTCCTGCCCGCGGGCCGGATCCTGGCCGGCGCCGGCACCGGCCGGGCGGTCACGCTCTTCAACTGCTTCGTCATGGGGACGGTGCCTGATTCGCTCGACGGCATCTTCGAGGGCTTGAAGGAAGCCGCATTGACGATGCAGCAGGGGGGCGGCATCGGCTACGACTTCTCCACCCTTCGGCCCAAGGGCGCGCCGGTGGAGGGGGTGGGGGCCGATGCCTCCGGCCCGCTCTCCTTCATGGATGTCTGGGACGCGATGTGCCGCACCATCATGTCGGCCGGCGCGCGGCGGGGCGCAATGATGGCGACGATGCGCTGCGACCATCCGGACGTGGAAGACTTCGTGACCGCGAAGCAGGACCCGGCGCGGCTGCGCAACTTCAACCTCTCCGTCCTGGTCACCGATCCGTTCATGGAGGCGGTGAAGGCGGACGGCCCTTGGGATCTGGTCTTCGGCGGGCGGGTCTACCGCACGGTCGAGGCGCGCGACCTTTGGCAGCGGATCATGCGGGCGACCTACGACTATGCCGAGCCGGGCGTGATCTTCATCGACCGCATCAACCGCAGCAATAACCTGAACTACGTCGAGACGATCGCGGCCACCAATCCCTGCGGCGAGCAGCCCCTGCCGCCCTATGGCGCCTGCCTGCTCGGCTCGATCAACCTGGCGCGGCTGGTGACCGACCCGTTCGGCGACGCGGCGGCCCTGGACGAGGCGGCGCTCGACGAGCTGGTGCAGGTGGCGGTGCGGATGATGGACAACGTCGTCGACGTCTCCCGCTTTCCGTTGCCGGAGCAGCGGGCGGAGGCTCAGGCGAAGCGCCGCATCGGGCTCGGGGTGACGGGGCTCGCCGATGCCCTGCTGATGCTCGGGCAGCGCTATGGCTCCGAGGAGGCGGCGCGTCTGACATCGCGCTGGACGCAGAGCATCGCCCGCGCCGCGTATCTGGCGTCGGCCCATCTCGCAGCAGAGAAGGGGGCCTTTCCGCTCTATGAGGCCGAGCCGTTCCTGGCCGGCGACATGATGGGGCGGATGGATGAGGAGGTGCGCGCTGCGGTGGCCGAGCATGGCATTCGCAACGCTTTGCTCACCTCGATCGCCCCGACGGGCACGATCTCCCTCTACGCCGGCAACGTCTCCTCCGGCATCGAGCCGGTCTTTGCGTATGACTACACTCGCAAGGTGCTGCAGCCCGACGGGACGCGGACGGAGGAGACGGTGACGGACTATGCCGTCGCGCTTTGGCGGACGCTGAAGGGCGACGCGAAGCTGCCCGCGCATTTCGTCGATGCCCAGACATTGACGCCGGCCGATCACGTGGCGATGCAGGCCGCGGCCCAGCCCTGGATCGACAGCTCGATCTCCAAGACCATCAACTGCCCGGCGGACATTCCCTTCGAGGCTTTCGCCGATGTCTACATGCAGGCCTGGGAGAGTGGGCTAAAGGGCTGCACGACCTATCGGCCGAACGACGTCACGGGCTCCGTCCTCTCGGTGGCCGAGACGGCGGAGGTGGCGCCCGAGGCCGATCGCGGCGGTGACGTGGTCTATATCGCCGAGCCGCTGGAGCGGCCCGAGACGCTCGAGGGCACGACTTACAAGCTGCGCTGGCCCGAGAGCCAGCACGCCATCTATATCACCATTAACGACGCCCTGGTGGGCGGGCGGCGCCGGCCCTTCGAGGTCTTCATCAACTCCAAGAACATGGAGCACTTCGCCTGGACCGTGGCGCTCACCCGCATGGTCTCCGCCGTCTTCCGCCGGGGCGGGGACGTCAGCTTCGTCGTTGAGGAATTGAAGGCGGTTTTCGATCCCCGCGGCGGGGCCTGGATGGAGGGGCGGTACGTGCCCTCGATCCTCGCCGCCATCGGCGGGGTGATCGAGCGGCATATGGTGGCGATCGGCTTCATCGCCGGTGAGGGCGCCGGTTTGAAGACCGATCCGCATCCGAACGCCCAGGCCGTCGCTGTGGGCGCCGGGCGAGGGATCGCCTGCCCGAATTGCGGGCAGTATGCCATGCGGATGCAGGAGGGCTGCCTCACCTGCGCCGATTGCGGCTATTCCCGCTGCTCCTGAGAGCCGTGGCTTGACAGCGCGGACACCCCCCGTATAACCCGCGCGATCTGGGGCTTGAGGCCCTGGCGACCTTGGTGTTTGCGGCCCCCGCGAGGGGATGCCTGTCGCCCTTCGGGCTTGCCCGCGGGGAGAGGAAAACGCCTTTCATTGTGAGAAAGGGATCAGCCGTGACCAAACGCACGTCTGCCAAGTACAAGCTCGACCGCCGCATGGGCGAGAACATCTGGGGCCGGCCGAAGAGCCCGGTGAATCGGCGCGAATACGGCCCCGGCCAGCACGGCCAGCGGCGGAAGGGCAAGCTCTCCGACTTCGGCATCCAGCTCCGCGCCAAGCAGAAGCTGAAGGGCCATTACGGCGATCTGACGGAAAAGCAGTTCCGCCGGATCTATGCCGAGGCGGTGCGCCAGCGCGGCGATACCGGCGCCAACCTGATCGGGCTATTGGAGCGCCGGCTCGATTCCGTCGTCTACCGCGCGAAGTTCGTGCCGACGATCTTCGCCGCCCGCCAGTTCGTGAACCACGGCCATGTGAAGGTGAACGGCCAGCGGGTCAACATCCCCTCCTACCAGGTGAAGGAAGGCGATGTGGTGGAGGTGCGCGACCGCTCCAAGCAGCTCGCCGTGGTGTTGGAGGCCGCGGGCCTCGCCGAACGCGACGTGCCGGAGTATCTGGAGGTCGACCACTCCAAGATGACGGCGACGTTCGTGCGCACGCCGAAGCTCGACGACGTGCCCTATCCGGTGATGATGGAGCCGAACCTGGTCGTCGAGTTCTACGCCAAGAACTGACGCCTCTTTGGTGTCCTGGAGCGGCCTCGAAGCGTGCGCCGCTCCGCGGCCCCCCCGCGTGGTTTGCGGCGGCGCCCCTTTAGGCTTCAGGATTTGCTGAGAGGCGGTTGAGGGCGCAGTGTGCGCCCTCAACGCGCCCTCTCGAGCGTCTTGCCCGCCGGGAGCCGCGTCAAGGCCGAGCGGGCTTTGCCCGTGCTGCGCAACCTTGACCCGGCCCCCGGCGGGCAGGGTGCGTTTGGGGCAAGAGCGCTGCTGGTTCTCGCATCTTCGGTGGCGTGGTAGGCTCTGGGCATGTCCTGGAAACCCGACGGTTACTCGAGCGCCAGTCCCTACCTGATCGTGCGCGACGCCGAGGCGACCCTGCGGTTCGTGGAGGAGGTCTTTGCCGCCGACCGCCTGCGGGTGCATCGTCGCGAGGAGGGCAGCGGGATCGCCCATGCCGAGGCGCGGATCGACGACACCGTGATCATGATGGGCGAGATGCCCGATGCGGTCGAGGCGCACGTCCACGTCTACGTCTCCGATGCCGAGAGTGCCTTTGCCAAGGCTGCTGCGGCCGGGGGTCGGGTCGTGCAGGAGCTGACGCGGTCGGGGGACGGCGACTATCGCGGCGGTATCGCCGACGGCAACGGCGTGGTCTGGTGGATCTCGACCCAGGAAGAGTATCGGGACTGATCCCGTGCGCTGGCCCGACCTCGTCGCGCTCGCCCTACGCTGGCCCGAGGTGGAGGCGGCGGTGTCTTACGGCGAGCCGTCCCTCAAGGTGCGCAAGCGCCTGCTCACCCGCCACCGGGTCGCCGATGGGAGCGTCGTGTTGCTGGACGTGCCGCCGGACGAGCGGGCGCTGCTGATCGAGATGATGCCGGAGGCCTTCTTCTGCGAGCCGCACTACGAGGCCCACGACATCGTGCTCGCCCATCTCTCCCATGTCCCCGCTGATGTCGTCGAACGGCTCCTGGAACGGCGATGGCGGAGCTCTGCCAGCAAACGCGCGATCGCCGCGTTCGACGGCTGATCAGCGCTGCCCCGAGGGGCGCTGAAATCGCGCGCGGGGTTGGGTGCGGGACGGGCGAGTCGGTCCCACCGGCTGAGAAACCGCTCGCGCCGTCCCGGCATTGGGCGTAGGGGAAACGGATGGCCTCCCTGCGATCCCGCATCGTGCCGCTTGCCGAGGCGAGCGGGCTGCCGATCTGGCGCCGGCCGGTGGTGCTGCTGGTGCTGATGGCCCTGGCGATGCCACTCGCCTTCTCCGTCTGGTCGGCGCTGCTGAACAACTTCGTCATCGAGCGGGTGGGCTTCGACGGCGCCGATATCGGCTGGCTGCACACGGTGCGGGAGATCCCGGGCTTTCTCGCCGTCGGCGTCATCGCCCTCATCATCTTCATTCGCGAGCAGGTGTTGGGCCTCGTCTCCCTCATCATGCTCGGGGCGGCGACAGCGGTGACGGCCTGGTTCCCGACCTTCGAGGGACTGCTCGTCACCACGATGATCTCCTCGATCGGCTTTCACTACTATGAGACGGTGAATCAGTCGCTGCAGCTGCAGTGGATCGACAAGGCGCGGGCACCCCAGGTGCTGGGCTGGATCGTGGCGGCGGGCTCGGCCGCCTCCCTCGTGGCCTACGGGGCCCTGGTCTTCACCTGGCAGACCTTCGATCTGAGCTACAACATCGTCTATCTGCTCGGCGGCGGCGCCACGGTGGCGATCGCGGCCTTCTGCTTCTTCGCCTATCCGCAGTTCGAGGCGCCGAACCCGCAGACCAAGAAGATGATCCTGCGCCGGCGCTACTGGCTCTACTACGCGCTGCAGTTCATGTCGGGGGCGCGGCGCCAGATCTTCGTGGTCTTCGCGGCCTTCATGATGGTGGAGCGCTTCGGCTTCGAGGTGCATGAGGTGACGGCGCTTTTTCTCATCAACTTCCTGGCCAACATGATCTTCGCGCCGATCATGGGCCGGGTGATCGGCGTCTGGGGGGAGCGCAACGCGCTGGCCTTCGAGTATGTGGGCCTGACGCTCGTCTTCCTCGCCTATGGCGGCATCTACTATTTCGGCTGGGGCGTGGTGCTGGCGGCGGCGCTCTACGTGATCGACCATCTGTTCTTCGCGCTCGCCTTCGCGCTCAAGACCTACTTCCAGAAGATCGCCGATCCCCGCGACATCGCGCCGACGGCGGCGGTGGCCTTCACGATCAACCACATCGCCGCGGTCTTTCTGCCGGCACTGCTCGGCTACCTTTGGCTCGCCGCGCCCGGGGCTGTCTTCGGGCTGGCGGCCGCAATGGCGGCGACCTCGCTCGTCTTGGCGCTGATGATCCCGCGCCATCCGGTGCCGGGGAACGAGACGATCTTCAGCCGGCGCTTCGCCGCGGCCCAGCCGGCGGAATAGGCGATGGCCGCAGCGCGCGAGGCGAAGTTCACCACCGGCTCGACCATGCGCCATGTGGTCGAGATGACGCTGACCGGCGCGCTCGGCCTCTCCTTCATGTTCCTGATCGATTTCGTGACGCTCTTCTGGGTGAGCCAGTTGGGCGAGCCGATGTTCGTCGCCGCCGTCGGCTTTGCCTGGACGATCCAGTTCTTCACAATTTCCTCCGGCATCGGCCTGATGATCGCGGCGACGGCGCTGATCAGCCGGGCCATCGGCGCAAAGGAGTGGGAGGCGGCAAGGGGCCACGCCACCGCCTCCATGGCGATCACCCTGGCGCTGCAGGGCGCGGTCGCGCTCGCCGTGCTGATCTGGCGCGACGAGATCCTGGCGCTCTTGGGCGCGGAGGGGGAGACGGCGGCGGTGGCGAGCCGCTTCCTGCTGATCTCCGTCCCCTCGCTGCCGATCATGGCCGTCGGCATGGTCGCCTCCGCCGCGCTTAGGGCCGCCGGGGACGCCTGGCGAGCGATGGCGGTGACGATGTCGGCAGGGCTGCTGGCGCTCTTTGCCGATCCGCTTTTCATGTTCACCGAAACCGTGCTCGCCCGCGGGGCCCTGGTGATCCCCTTCGGCCTCGGCCTCGGCGTCGACGGGGCGGCCTGGGTGGTGGTGCTGTCGCGCAGCCTCACGGCCTTTCTCGGCCTCTGGTGGGTGATCCGGGTGCACGATCTGGCGGGGCCGCTGAGCCTCGCGGGCATCTGGCGCACCGCCTCCCCCTATTTCCGGATCGCGGCGCCGGCGATGCTGACCCAGATGTCGACGCCCGTCGGCAACTTCGTGGTGACCTACGTGATCGCGGGCTTCGGCGATGCGGCGGTCGCCGGCTGGTCCGTCGTCTCCCGCCTGCAAATCCTGGCCTTCGGCGGGATCTTCGCGCTTTCGGGCGCGATCGGGGGGATCATCGGGCAGAATTACGGGGCCGGTTTGATCGACCGGGTGGGCCGGGCCTATCGCGACGCCTTGCTCTTCTGCGTCCTCTACACCGTGGTCGCCTGGGCGATCCTCGCCTCCGCCACCGGCCTGGTGATCCGGGAGTTCGGGGTGCCGGGGGAGGGTGCCGAGGCCATCCGCGCCTTCACCTACGTCGCAGCCGGGGGCTTTGTCTTCACCGGCGCGCTGTTTGTAGCCAATGCTGCGTTCAACAACCTCGGCCGGCCGCTCTGGTCCACCGGCTTCAACTGGTCGCGCGACTTCGTGCTGATGGCGCCGTTCTGCTGGGTCTTCGCCGCGGCCTTCGGTGCCGCCGGCGCGGTCTACGGCCAGGCCGCGGCGGGCGTGGTCGTCGGCACGGCGGCGGGCATCACCGGTTGGCGCTATGTCCGCACCCTGACCCCGGCCGCGGTCGAGCCCACATCCGCACCCCCCGCCGTCGGCACCGCCAAAGCCGCCCTCGCCCTCACGTCTTCCCCCACCCGCCGACCGGAGTAGGCGGATGGGGCCGAAGCTGCAGTGCATCCTCAGGCCCCGCCGCGCGGCGGCCCTCATTCTGACGCCTCTGGCCGTGGCGCTGCTGTTCGCCCTTGCGCTTGGCATCGAGCGCGGCGAGGTCTCGGGCGACGTCCTCGGGATGGTCGGGCTGTCCGCTCTCTTCGGCTATCCGCTGCTGATCGCGGTCGGCCTGCCCGCGTTTCTTTGGTTTGAAGCGCGGGATCGGCTCAGCGCCCTTACCGCCCTGCTGACCGGCCTGGCGTGCGGCTATCTCGCGTCGGTGGGGATGCTCGCGGAGCACGCCTACCGCACCTATCGGGGGGACGCCGAGGCGCCGCACGTCGCCGAGGTCGTGTTTCGGGTCCTCCTCCCGCCGTTCTCTGTGCCGCCCATATGGTTCATCCTGACGCTCTGCTCGGTTCTCGGCATCTTGATCTTCTGGTTGATCGGCTATTCCCAGTTCCCCAGGGCGATCTGGATGCGCGTACGCCGCAGGAGCAACGCTGCACCGACACGCTGACCTTTCGTGCCTCCTTCGGATGAAGGCCTGTGTCCACCACCGCTTGCACTCCCGCGCGGCGCCTCTACCTTCGGTGCAAAGCTCAGGAGCACATCCATGTTCTTCACGCGCCGCGACAAGATGCAGATGCCGAGCGCCGAGGCCGCGCTGCCCGGCCGGCCCGATCCGATCCCGACGGCCGAGACCCACTTCGTGAACGGTCGGCCGCTCAAGGGCCCCTATCCCGAGGGGACGGAGACGGCGATCTTCGGCATGGGCTGTTTCTGGGGGGTCGAGCGGATGTTCTGGCAGCTGCCCGGCGTCTGGGTGAGTGCCGTGGGCTATGCCGCGGGCCTCACGCCCAACCCGACATATAAGGAGGTCTGCTCAGGCGCCACGGGCCACAACGAGGTGGTGCTGGTGGTCTACGAGCCCGGCCAGATCTCCTACGAGACGCTGCTCAAGACGTTTTGGGAGGGGCACGATCCCACCCAGGGCATGCGCCAGGGCAACGACGTCGGCACCCAGTACCGGTCTGGCATCTATGTGAGCGGCCCGGCCCAGCAGGCGGCGGCCGAAGCCTCCCGCGACGCCTTTGCCGAGCGGTTGCGTGCCGCAGGCTACGGCGCGGTGACGACGGAGATCCTGCCGGCGCCCGAGTTCTACTTCGCCGAGGACTACCACCAGCAATATCTCGCCAAGAACCCGGGCGGCTATTGCGGCGTGGGCGGCACCGGGGTTTCCTGCCCCATCGGCACCGGCGCCTGACCCGTCTGCGCCGGGCCCTGCTGACGGAGGCCCCCATGCGCGCGCTCACCCCGCTCCTGATCCTCGCCCTGGCCGGCACGGCCGAGGCCGCCGAAGAACGGGTGGAGATCGAGGGGCCGAACGGCACCATCGTCGGCACGCTAGAGACCCCGCCCGGGGACGCGGCGCCCGTCGTGCTGATGCTGCACGGCTTCACCGGCTCCCGCGACGAACTGGCGATCGAGGGGACGGAGGACGGCGTCTTCTCCCGCACCGCCGCGGCGCTGGCCGAAGCGGGCTATGCCAGCCTCCGGATCGACTTCACCGGCTCTGGCGAAAGCGGCGGCGCGTGGGCGGAGACCACGTTCTCCGGCCAGGTGACGGATGCGGAGGAGGCGCTGGACTGGCTGGCGCTCGAGGACCGGGTGGACGGCACCGACATGGCGATCCTGGGCTGGAGCCAGGGCGGCCTGGTCGCGGCCCATGTGGCGGCGGAGCGGCCGGAGATCGCCTCCCTCATCCTCTGGGCCCCGGTCGTCGAGCCGATGGCCACCTTCCGCGGCATCTTTGGGGACGAGACGCTGACGACCGCGCTGGCCGCCGAGCCGGAGACGCCGATCGAAGCGACGCTGCCCTGGGGCGATGCGACCACGCTCAACGCCGCGTTCTTTCACGAGATGCCGGTGACCTCGACCTCCGGCGCGATCGCCAGCTATCGCGGCCCGCTCCTGGTCATCGTCGGTAGCCAAGACACGGTGGTGGCGCCGCAGCCCGCCTCCGGCCAGCAGTTGCTCGACTACCACCCGGGGACGGAGGAGTTGCTGGTGCTCGACACCGACCACGTTTGGCAGGTGTTCGAGGGGCCGGCCGTTCTCGACACCGAGATGATCCCGGCGACGATCCGCTGGCTCGAGTCGAACTGAGGGGACCGCGCCGCCCTTGCCCGAGACCTTCACGGCGCTCACCACCCTCGCCGATGCCACTGCCGCCGCCGCTTTGGGCGAGGCGTTGGAGCGGTTGGAGCCCGCCCCCACCGGCGTCGGCGTGTTCGAGATCGACGAGACGGCGGGGCTTTGGGAGGTGGGCGGCTACTTCACCGCGCGCCCGGATGAGGTGGGCCTCGCCGTGTTGGCCGCAAGCCACGGGGCGCGACCCTTCGCCGTCTCCCGCCTCGCCGACCGCGATTGGGTGGCCGAGGTGCGGCGGGAGCTCACGCCGGTCCGCGCCGGGCGCTTCCTGGTCTATGGCAGCCACGACCGTGAGAGCATCCCGTCGCACCTGGTGGGCTTGGAGATCGAGGCCGCCATGGCCTTCGGCACCGGTCATCACGCGACGACCCAAGGATGCCTGCTGGCCTATGACCGGCTGCTCCGCCGGCGCGGCCCGCCCCGCCGTGTGGCCGATATCGGTGCCGGCACCGGGGTCCTCGCCATGGCGGCGGTGCGGACGGGGGCGGGGGTCGCCATCGCCTCCGACATCGACGCCACGGCCGCGGCGACGGCCCGCGCCAATGCCCGCGCCAACCAGGCCGGGCCGCGGATCCGCGCCGTGCGCGCCCCGGGCTTTCGCCATGGGGTGCTGCGAGAGGCCGCGCCCTATGACCTGATCTTCGCCAACATCCTGGCCGGCCCCCTACGCCGCCTGGCGCCGGAGATGGCGCGTCACAGCGCGCCGGGCGGCCAGGTCATCCTCTCCGGCATCCTCGACCGCCAGGCCGCCGCCGTCCTCGCCACTTATCGCGGCTGGGGTTTTCGGGTTCTGGCGCGGGACCGTCTGGGTGGCTGGACGACGCTGACGCTCACCCGCCTCGCACGGGCCTAACTGACGCGAAAGACGCCCTCGACCTCCGCCGCCACGTCGTAGGGCAGGGCCGCGACCCCGACCGCCATGCGTGTGTGCCGCCCCGCCTCGCCGAAGACCTCGACGAAGAGATCGGAGGCGCCGTTCGCCACCTGCGACTGGCCGTGAAAGCTCGGCACCGAATTGACGTAGACCGCGACGCGGAGGCAGCGCTCGACGCGTGAGAGCTGACCGTCGAGCGCCGCTCCGAGATGCGCGATGACATTGAGCGCGGCGAGACGCGCCGCTGCCTGCCCCTCCTCCAGGTCGAAGGTCGCACCCACTTTGCCGATATAGCGCCGCTCGCCGTTCCATTGCGAGAGCTGGCCGGTCACGTGGACGAGGTTGCCGTCCCGGATGAAGGGCACGTAGTTGGCGCCGGGGGTGCTCGGCTCGGGCAACGCGATGCCAAGCGCCGCCAGCCGTTCAAGCACTGCGTCGGTCGCAGGCGCCTCCTCCGCTCGGGTGTTTCTGCCGTCCCAAACGCAAACGGACCACCCCGAGGGATGGTCCGTCAATCTCTCTGTCGGCCGCTCTACCGGCGGACGGTGGGTGCCCGCCCAGCGATCAGAGACTGTGCCTCACCGCCCCGAGAGCCGCGACGCGACCGTCTCGATCTCACCGCGGAAGAGGCCGATGTCGTCCAACTGGCGGTCGGAGAGGGCGTGCAGGTCCTGCGCCGTGCGCGCCGCTTGACGCCAGCCGCGATAGCTCTCGAGACCACGCTCGAAGGCCGCGATGGTGCGGGCGACGGTGAGGGCGCCGAAGGGCGCCGGACGGGTGACATGGATTTGGGCCATCTGGCGATCTCCTCTTCAAGGGTGGTCCGGTCCTGCCGGATCGCCCGGACCTAGGGATCCCGAATGCTCCGGACAATCGCCAAAACCTCATGGGAGGCATGCGCGACCTGCATAGCTTATCGCCCTGAAAGTTAACGGCTTTTCGGAGACCTGAAAGCGACACACAGGGGCCTGGATACGACCTGAAGCGCCATTTCGCGTTGGCAGGTGTTCCCCCTTCGTGCTAGCCAGGACGGGAGGCAGAACAGGGGCAGTGCATGCGGGTTCTCGGCATCGACCCGGGGCTGAGGCGCACGGGCTGGGGGGTGATCCGGGTGCGCGACGGCCGGCTCTCTCACGTCGCCAACGGCATTTGCGTGTCGGAGGGGGGGGATCTGGCCGCGCGCCTCCTCAGCCTCTACCGCCAGCTCGGCGCCGTGATCGCCGAGCATCGGCCGGAGGCGGCGGCGGTCGAGACCACCTTCGTCAATAAGGACGCCGTAGGCACGCTGAAGCTCGGCCAGGCCCGCGGCATCGCATTGCTCGCGCCGGCCGAGGCCGGGGTGCCGGTGGCGGAATATGCGCCGAACGCGGTGAAGAAGGTCGTCGTGGGCGTCGGTCATGCGGCGAAGTCCCAGGTGGATCACATGGTGCGGGCCCAGTTTCCGGGCATTCGCCTCGCCGGGCCCGATGCGACGGACGCGCTGGCCATCGCGCTCTGCCACGCCCACAACGCCCGCTTTGCCGGGCGGCTCGAGGCTGCGATCGCCCGGGCCGGGGCGCCATGATCGGGCGGCTGGCCGGCACGGTGGCGCATCGGGGTGTGGACCATGCGCTGATCGACGTGAACGGTGTCGGCTACGTCGTGCATTGCTCGGAGCGGGTGCTCGCGGCGCTGCCCGGGATAGGTCAGCCGGTGGCCCTCTACACCGATCTGCTGGTGCGTGAGGATCTGCTGCAGCTCTTCGGCTTTCAGACCTTGGCGGAGCGGGAGTGGCACCGGCTGCTCACCTCGGTCCAGGGGGTGGGGGCGAAAGCCTCGCTGGCGATCCTCGGGGCGCTCGGGGCGGAGGGGTTGGCGCGGGCCGTGGCGCTCGGCGATGCGGCGGCGATCCAGACGGCGCGGGGGGTCGGCCCGAAGACGGCGCAGCGCGTAGCGGCGGAGCTGAAGGACAAGGCGCCGGCGGTGATGGCCCTCGGCGCGGAGGGCCAGGCGCCAGCTGTCGCGGGAGCGGTGGAGGCGTCGCCGGCTGCGGTGGTGGAGGTGGCGGCGCCGGTTGACCGCGATCCCGGGGCGACGGCCGATGCGCTCTCGGCGCTGCTCAATCTCGGCTACGGCCAGGGCGACGCTGCGGCGGCGGTGGCGACCGCCTCGGCCGAGGCGCCGGAGGCCGATGCCTCCGCCCTCATCCGCGCCGCCCTCCGCCACTTGGCGCCTGCTGGATGAGGTGGGTTGAGCGCCCGGCGAGCCGCGGCGTCCCAACCAGCGCTTTGTATGGTGAGGTCGTGTTGACGCAGCCACCGGCCTCCGGTGCGCCAGCACCGGATCGCGCCCGACCCGCCCCCTTGGGCGGGCGCGATTGCGCCCACCCTCGGGTCCGGCGCGATCCTTCGTACTCTGGGCCCAATGCTGCGCAGCAAAGTGGTTTCTTGGCGGGGAGACGTCCATCCCATGACTGACCCCGACCCCCTCCTCCGCGGCGAGCAGCAATCCGAGGACGCCGACCGCGCCCTCCGCCCGCAATCCCTTTCCGAGTTCATCGGCCAACGCGACGCCCGCGCCAACATCGCCGTCTTCATCGAGAGCGCCCGACGCCGGGGCGAGGCCATCGACCACACGCTGTTCTACGGCCCCCCGGGTCTCGGCAAAACCACCCTCGCCCAGATCATCGCCCGCGAGCTTGGCGTGAGCTTCCGCATGACCTCGGGCCCCGTCCTCGCCAAGGCCGGCGATCTCGCTGCCATCCTCACCAACCTCGACGCCCGCGACGTGCTCTTCATCGACGAGATCCACCGTCTGAACCCCACGGTGGAGGAGGTGCTCTACCCGGCGATGGAGGACTATGCCCTCGACCTCGTCATCGGCTCGGGCCCGGCGGCGCGGACCGTGCGGATCGACCTGCCGCCCTTCACGCTCATTGGCGCCACGACGCGGCTCGGCCTCCTCACCACGCCGCTCCGCGACCGCTTCGGCATCCCGGTGCGGCTCGAGTTCTACGACACCGCCGAGCTGGTGGAGATCGTCACCCGCAACGCCCGCCTGCTGGGCGCTGAGGCGACGGGCGACGGGGCCGAGGAGATCGCCCGCCGGGCCCGGGGCACGCCGCGGATCGCCGGGCGCCTCCTTCGCCGCGTGGTGGATTTCGCGGTGGTGGAGGGCGACGGGCGGGTGACGCGGGAGGTGGCGGACCGTGCCCTCACCCGTCTCGGCGTCGACGATCTCGGCCTTGACGGCGCCGACCGGCGCTACCTGAAGCTGCTGGCCGAGCATTATGGCGGCGGCCCGGTGGGGATCGAGACCATCGCTGCGGCGCTGAGCGAGGCCCGCGACGCGCTGGAGGAGGTGGTGGAGCCCTACCTCCTGCAACAGGCGCTGCTGCAACGCACGCCCCGCGGCCGCATGCTCGGCCCCCGCGCCTGGCGCCACCTCGGCCTCACCCCACCCAAGGGCCCCGACCAAAGCGAATTGTTCGATGAGGATTGAGCGATGGCCAAAGGCATTCCCCGCACGCTCGAGGCGCTGGAGGAAGAGCGGCCGCTGACGCCGGCCGAGAAAAAGCTCCTCGCCGAGCTCGACACGGGCGAGGTCTGCGTCATCGGTGCTGGAGTCCCACCGGAGAGCGCGGGCGAGGAGGTTGAGATCCGCGCCGCCCTGATCCGCATCCTCCTCCTCGACACCTGCGAGACGATCCGAACCCACCACGGCCGCCTCCACGAAACGGGCGTGATGATCCACGGCGCCCGCATCCCCGACCCGCTCGACCTCCAGGGCTGCGCCACCGACCGCGACATGATCCTCGTCAATTGCAAGATCACCGCCCGCCCCAACCTGTTCTCTGCCCGCCTCGCGGGCCTCTACCTCGACGGCAGCACACTCCCCGGCCTTGATGCCGACCGCCTGAAAACGACGACCAACCTCCACCTCCTCCGCGGCACGGAGGTGACGGGGGAGGTCCGCCTGCGCGGCGCGATGATCGGCGGCGACCTCGACTGCACCGGCGCGACGCTCCGCCATGGAGAGGGGAGCGAGACCAGCTATGCCCTCAATGCCGACGAGCTGAAGACGACGGGCCCGGTCTTCCTCAACGACGCGAAGGTGACGGGGGAGGTCCGCCTGCTCGGCGCGACGATCGGCGGCGGCCTCGCCTGCAACGGCGCGACGCTTCGTCATCGGGAGGGGAGCGGGACCGGCCGTGCCCTAAGCGCCGACAAGCTGACGACGGGCAACGTCTTCCTCAGCGGCGCGAAGGTGACCGGGGAGGTCCGCCTGGTCGGTGCGACCGTCGGCGGCACCCTCGACTGCATCAGGGCGACGCTCCGCCATGGGGAGGGGAGCGAGACCGGCTATGCACTCAACGCCGACGGGCTGAAGACGACGGGCCCCGTCTTCCTCAGCGGCGCGCAGGTGACGGGGGAGGTCCGCCTGGTCGGTGCGATGATCGGCGGCGACCTCGCCTGCGAAGGCGCGACGATGGAACATTCCGCGGGCAAGGCACTCAGCACCAGCGGTGCGCGGATCACCGGTGGCTTCCTCCTGCGGCCCGGGGCCGAGGGTGAGCCGGTGCGGATCACGGGCACGCTGAATCTGACTGCGGCAGAGATTGGCAGTATCAGCGACACGATCGAGAGCTGGCCGACGGCCGACGGCAGCATTGTCCTCGACCGCTGCACCTACGGCGCTTTTACGGGCAAGGACGTGACGGCCGAGGCGCGCCTGCGGTGGCTCGCCCGCCAGCGGCCTGGGGACTATGGCAAAGACCTCTGGCCGCAGCCCTATGTGCAACTCGCCAAGGTGTTTCGGGAGATGGGGCACGGCGAAGATGCGCGAAAGGTCCTGATCCGGAAGGAGCATCTGCAGCGGCAGGCGCGGCGTGCGCGGCTTGGGATACAGAGCTTGCGGCCGCTCTACTGGCTGCGCGATGCGATCCTTGGCATCACCATTCGCTACGGGCATGCACCGTTGCTTGCGGCGCTCTGGCTGGCGGTCTTCGCCGCGCTCGGCACCGGCCTCTTTGCTCTGGCCGAGGATCGCCACGCGATGAAGCCGAACAATACCGGCGTCCTTGCCTCGGCCGCTTGGGTCGCGTGCGGGCGCGCCGCTCCCGCCGAGCCGCAGCTCGCCTGTTTCCTGGGCCGTGAGGAAGCGGCCTCCTACCCCGACTTTCAGCCGCTTATCTACAGCCTCGACAGCCTGCTGCCGATCGTGAATTTTGGCATGCAGAGCCATTGGACGCCCGATGAGGATACGGCGCTCGGGGCCTGGGCGCGCGTCTACCTCTGGGTCCATATCGTCCTTGGATGGGCGCTGTCGCTGCTGGCTGTGGCAGGCTTTTCGGGGCTGGTGAAGTCGGATTGAGGGGGGATGGGATGGCGATGACGGCGGGGCAGGTTGGGGCGCTCTTTACCCGCTCGGACGGGGAGTTTCGCTTTGCCCGCTGGGCCCGGCGGCCGGTCTTTGCCGCGATCGGGCTTCCTCGGGAGGAGGCCGGGCAGTTGGCCGAGGGGGTGGAGGAGGTGCTGGCGCTCCTCCCCTTTCCAGCCGCGCCGGCGGAGACGGACGCGACCCTCATCCTCGTGGTTTGCGATGAGTGGCGGGAGCTTCGCCGGGTGGACGGATTGCAGCGGCTGATCCCGAAGCTCGACCCGTTGCTCGCGAAGCTCGCCGAGACCGACTCCAACCAATACCGCGTCTTTCACTTCGACGAGGCGGGGGCGATCGTGGCGTGCATCGCGCTCCTCCGCCGGGACGAGAACCTGGGCGCCGTCGGGCCCCGGGCGCTTGGCGTGAACCAGGCGGTGCAGGCCGTCCTCCTCTGGTCCGATCGGGCGTTCATGGAGGAGAGCCCGGTGGTGCCGGTGGGCGAGACCCTGGCGCTCCGCCCCGGCTATGCGGCATTGATCACCGCGGCCTATGGCACGACCCTCCCCGTCGCCACGCGGGAGCGGTCGGTGGCCAAGACGCTCGCCCAACGCAGCCGGGCGCAGTAGGGCGTGGAGCATCACCTCCCCCTCCGCGTCTACTACGAGGACACCGACATGGCGGGGGTCGTCTACCACGCCAACTACCTGAAATATCTGGAGCGCGGCCGGTCGGAGCTGGTGCGTGCCGCAGGCATCGACCAGGGTGCGCTCCGCGAGGCGGGCCTGGTCTTCGTCGTGCGCCGGATTGTCGCGGACTATCTCAAGCCCGCCCGGTTCGAGGACGATCTGGTGGTGGAGACCCGGCTGACGGAGCTCCGCGGCGCCAGCTTTCGCATGGACCAGCGGGTGCTGCGGGGTGAGGAACCCCTGCTGACGGCGGAGGTGCTGGCGGCCCTGATGACGCTCTCCGGTCGCCCGGCCCGCCTGCCGCCGGAGCTGCGTCAGCGCCTCAGTCCCTGAGGCACCGAAAGTGATCGGCACCCCGCCGCTGATCGCGGCATTTGGGCTACACCCAGGCGCAAAACGCAGGTAGAACGGCTTGGATGTGCGGACGCGGGGCCCGGCAAACGAAGGCCCCGGTGCGTGAGGGCAGAGCTGGAACGGGCAGGCTATGGAAGCGGAGACCCTAGCGGCAGCGCGGGAGATCGATTTCTCCCTCGCGGCACTTTTCCTACGTGCGACGCCGACGGTGCAGGCGGTGATGATCGTGCTGGTGCTGGCGTCCTTCTGGTCGTGGGCCATCATCATCGACAAGGTGCTGCGCTATCGCAGCGCCCGGCGGGAGAGCACGTCGTTCGAGGAGGCGTTCTGGTCGGGCCAGGCGCTCGACAGCCTCTACGACCGGGTGGGGCAGAAGCCGCGTTCGGCCATTGAGCGGATCTTCGTCGGCGGCATGGGAGAGTGGCGACGATCCTATGAGCAGACCGGTCGCCTGATCCCCGGGGCGCAGTCGCGCATCGACCGGGCGATGAACGTGGCGATCGGGCGGGAGAACGACAAGCTGGGCGCGCGCCTGGGCTTTCTGGCGACGGTGGGCGCGATCTCTCCGTTCGTCGGACTGTTCGGCACGGTCTGGGGGATCAAGAACTCCTTCGAGGAAATCGCCATTCAGCAGAACACCAACCTAGCGGTGGTGGCCCCGGGGATCGCCGAGGCGCTGGTGGCCACGGCGCTCGGCCTGGTGGCGGCGATCCCGGCGGTGATCTTCTACAACAAGCTCTCCTCCGACCTCGACCGCATCGTGCGCAGCTACGAGACCTTTGCCGACGAGTTCGCGATGATCCTGTCGCGCCAGCTCGAGCGGAAGGAGGCCTAGATGGTCGCCATGATCTCCGGCCCCGCGCCGCAGGAGGGCGGGCGCTCTCGCCGCCGGGTGAGCCGGCGGAGCCCGCCGATGTCGGAGATCAACGTCACGCCCTTCGTCGACGTCATGTTGGTGCTGCTGATCATCTTCATGGTGGCGGCGCCACTGCTGACCGTGGGCGTGCCGGTCAACCTGCCGGAGACGGCGGCGAGCCCGCTGCCGCAGGAGGATGAGCAGCCGCTGGAGCTCACGCTCACGGCCGACGGCCGGATGCTGCTGATGGAGACCGAGATCGTCGATCAGGAGCTGTTGCCCCGGATGCGGGCCATCGCGGCGGAGCGGAGCGATCGCAAGATCTACCTCCGCGCCGACGGGGCGCTGGCCTATGATCGGGTGATGCAGGTCCTGGGCGCGCTCAACGCCGGCGGCTTTCGTGAGATCGGCTTCATCACCGACGCCGGCGGCCCGTCCTTCGACGGCAGCACAGAGACCGGGGGGAGCGACGGCTGAGCGAGATGCGGACCGGCACGGCGATATCGGGGACGGCGCATGTCGGCTTTGCCCTGCTGGCCGTCTTCGGCGGTCCGCTCTTTGAGTCCG
Organism: Pseudomonadota bacterium; assembly: GCA_039180875.1. Classification (GTDB taxonomy): domain Bacteria; phylum Pseudomonadota; class Alphaproteobacteria; order Rhodobacterales; family Rhodobacteraceae; genus JBCDCY01. Next base: position 820,032 of record JBCDCY010000001.1, read on the forward strand.
ACACGGCGCGGGCCATCCCGATCTCCACCGTCTCGGTGATCTCGGCCGACGAATTCAGCGCCGCCGTCTCCTCGGCTCCCGAGGCGCCGCCGGTGGAAGTGCCGGAGCTTGGCGCGCCGAGCGAGAGCGGGGCGGATACGGCTACCCCCGACAGCGACAGCGCCGTCACCCGGGCCGACAACGAACAGCCCGAAGCGCCGGAACTGCGCGACGATGCGCCCGACGTCTCCGGCCTCGACCGCCAGCCGACGCCCGAGGTGGCGGTGGAAAGCCCGGGGCCGGCCCCCGGGGCCTTCGAGGCGCCCCAGGGCTTCTCAGCCATCGTGCCCGATAGGGTGGGCACCGACGTGCCAGTGGAGCGCCCGGGGACGAGCAACGTGGCCATCGCCGAACCCGCACCGCCCCGGCCCGCGCCGCGCGTCGACACCACCCCGGCCCCCCCGCCGCCGCCAGAGGCCCTGCCCGACGATCAGGTCCAGGAGGAGGTGGCGGAGGGCGAGCCCAGTGCCGAGCTGGAGGAAGAGCAGCAGGCCACCGCGCCCGAGGAATCCGCCACAGAGATCGTGCCCGAGGCGCCGGAAGACGCCGCGCCCGAGACGCCGGCGCCGCTCAACGCCTCCCGCCCCAGGGGTCGGCCCGACAGCGTGGTCGCCCGGGCGGAGGAGGCGCGCCAGCAGGCCGCGGCCGAGGCGGAGGAGACCCGCGACATCGCCTCTAACGCCGATCCGGCGCCGAGCGAGGCACCGGCGGAGACCCCCGCCCGCACCCCCGCCGCCGTCGGCCCGCCGCTTTCGGGGCGGGAGAAATCGGGCCTCAGCCTCGCCATCTCCGACTGCTGGAACGTGCCGGTCGGCGTGCGCAACGCGGCCGAGCTGGTGGTGGTCGTGGCGGTGGAGCTCGGCGCCGATGGCGCGCTGGTCGGCCAGCCGCGCCTGATCGAGCCCCGCGATGCCTCCGCCCCCGGCATCTCCCAGGCCTTCCAGGCGGCGCGCCGGGCAGTGATCCGCTGCGCCCCCTACACGCTGCCGCGCGAAAAATTCGCCCACTGGCGCAACCTCGAGATCGAGTTCAATCCCCGCAACATGACGGTTCGCTGATGACACGTGCTTCGCTTCTGCTCGCCATGTTGGCCGCGAGCTTCGCCACCCTTCCGGCACCCAGCCTGGCCCAGGATCCCGGGCCGACGCGCATCATCGTCGACCAGGGGGTGATCGAGCCGTTGCCGTTCGCGGCGCCGCTCTTCGTGGCGGAGGATGCCGCGGCCGCCGAGATCGCGACGGAGCTCACCCAGGTCATGGCCAACAACCTGGTGGGCTCCGGCCTGTTTCGCGAGGTCCCGCGGGAGGCGCATATCTCCCCCGTCACCAACTTCGACAGCCCGCCCCGCTTTCCCGACTGGAGTGCGATCAACGTCGACGCGCTGATCACCGGCGCCGTCGCCTCGACCGAGGATGGTCGGCTGGCCGTGCGCTTCCGCCTCTGGGACGTGGCGGCCCAGCAGACCATCGGCGACGGCATGCAGATCGTGGCGCCCAGGGACCAGGCGCGCCGGATCGCCCATAAGGTCTCTGACCAGGTCTATTCCCGCCTGACCGGCGAGGACGGCTATTTCGACAGCCGCATCGTCTTCGTCGAGGAAAGCGGGCCGAAGGACGCGCGGCAGAAGCGCCTGGCGATCATGGATCAGGACGGCGCCAACGTGCGCTATCTCTCCAACGCCAATGCCCTGGTGCTGAACCCGCGGTTTTCGCCCAACACCCGCGACATCCTCTACACCAGCTACGAGACCGGGACGCCCCAGGTCGTGCTGATGAACACTCAGACGCTGCAGCGCCAACCCCTCGGCCTGCCGGGCATGACCTTCGCGCCGCGTTTCTCGCCCGACGGCAGCTCGGTGGTGCTGAGCCAGGCGAACGGTGGCAACACCGATATCTACCGGGTCTCGCTCGGCGGGGGCGGGGCGACGCGGCTCACCTCGAGCCCGGCCATCGACACCGCGCCGAGCTTTTCGCCCGACGGCAGCCAGATCGTGTTTGAGAGCGACCGGGGCGGCACCCAGCAGCTCTACGTCATGCCGGCCTCGGGCGGCGGCGGTACGCGCATCAGCTTCGGCGACGGGCGCTATGCCACCCCGGTCTGGTCGCCGCGGGGCGATCTGATCGCGTTCACCAAGCAGGCGGGGGGGCGGTTCTTCATCGGCGTGATGAACCCCGATGGCTCGGGCGAGCGTCTGCTCACGGCCTCGTTTCTTGATGAGGGGCCGACCTGGGCGCCGAATGGGCGCGTGCTGATGTTTCTGAGAGAGGGGCGCGGCGCCAATGGCGCGCCGCAAATCATGTCGGTCGACGTGACCGGCCGCAACCTGCGCCGGGTGCCGACGCCCGGCGCGGCTTCTGACCCTGCCTGGTCGGCCTTGCTGCCCGACTGATCCATCCTCCGCGCCTTCGCGGCGCGCCAATTGGGAGACGCCAATGACCCCTCGCACCCTTGCCCTGATGCTCAGCGCCGTCGTGGTCCTCGCCGCCTGCTCACGCGAGGAGCCCAATGCCGACGCCAATGCCGGCCTCGAGCAAAGCAATCTCGGCGGCCAATGGGCCGAGAACTCCATCGGGTTCTTCAACAACGTGATCGGCGACCGGGTGTTTTTCGCCACCGATTCGAGCGTGCTGGACGCCGCCGCCCGGGCGACGCTGGACGCCCAGGCCGGCTGGCTGCGGGCCAATCCCGGCGCGACGGCGGTGGTCGAGGGCCATGCGGACGAGCGCGGCACCCAGGAGTACAACCTGGGCCTGGGTGCGCGCCGGGCCAATTCCGCCTATAACTACCTCATCAGCCAGGGTGTGGAGGCCGGGCGCCTTCGCACCGTGACGTTCGGCAAGGAGCGGCCGGAGGCGACGTGCTCGGACGAGTCGTGCTGGTCGCAGAACCGCCGCTCCGTCTCGGTCGTCGCCAACGCTCCGGCGAGCTGAGGCAGGGCGGGAAAGGGCGCGAGACGGCGATGACGGTGCTTCCTCGGCTTCTGCTGGCGCTGGCCCTGGCGCTCGCGCCCGCCGGCGCCTTGGCCCAGGGCGCACCCGCCGCCGATCGCCAGACGCTGGAGGATCTGCGGGCCGAACTCACCGCCTTCGGCCAGGTCGTCGCCCAGCTTCGCGCCCAATTGACCGGCGGGGCCGGGCAGCGCCCGATCCAGGGCGGCGGCGCCGATGCCCTGCAGCGCCTCGATATCCTGGAGGAGGAGTTGCGCCGCCTGACCGGCCAGGTCGAGCAGCTCCAGAACGACGTGCGCCGCATGGCCGACGATGGCGGTCGGCGCTACGGCGATCTGGAGTTCCGCTTGACCGAGCTCGAGGGCGGCGATGTCAGCCTGCTCGGCGACAACGAACCGCTCGGCGGCGGCCTTACCCCGCCGCCGGGCAGTGAGCCCACAACCGAACCCGCCTTTCCCGCCGGCGCCCAGGTGGCGGCGACGGAGCAGAACGCCTTCGACGACGCCCGCCGCCTGCTGGAAGGCGGCGATCGCGCGGCGGCGGCGGACGCCTTTCGCCGCTTCCTCTCCGATTTTCCCGACGGGCCGCTCACCTTCGAGGCGCGCTATTGGCTGGCCGAGGCGCAGTTCGCCCAGAACGACTGGGACGGCGCGGCGCGCAATTATCTGGAGAGCTTTTCGGGCTCGCCGGCCGGGCCCCAGGCGTCTGATGCCCTTCTGAAGCTCGGCATCGCGCTTGGCCGTCTCGGCCAGTTCGACGAGGCGTGCCTGACCCTCGACGAGACCCTCCGCCGCTTTCCGGAGGAGGAGGAGGGCTATATCGCCGCCGTGCTCACCGAAAAGCAGGATCTGGGCTGCCCCTGAGCCGTCCCACCTCGGCCGACGCCTTGGCCGAAGCGCTTGCGGGTGAGGTGCCGGCGGGCGCGCCGCTCGGCATCGCACTCTCGGGCGGCGGCGACTCGATGGCGCTGCTGCATCTGGCGCGGGAGTGGGGAGAGGCGCACGGCCATCCGGTCGAGGCGGTCACCGTCGATCACGCCCTCCGCCCCGACAGCGCGGCAGAGGCGGAGGGGGCGGCCGCGGCGGCCACCGCCCTTGGCGTCCCACACCGGACCGTGCGGCTCAGCGATCCACGGCCCACCACCGGCAACCTCCAAGCCTGGGCCCGCGGTCAGCGCCGCGCGGCCATCGCCGCTTGGGCCGAGACGCGCGGCATCGGCCATGTCGCCCTCGGCCATACTGAGGATGACCAGGCCGAGACCTTCCTGCTGAACCTCGCCCGTGGCTCCGGCGTCGACGGGCTTTCCGCCATGGCCAAGCGGCACGAGGCGGAGGGCCTGGTCTGGCTCCGCCCATTGCTGCAGGTCCGACGGGCGACGCTCCGCGCGTTCCTCCGTGCCCGGGGCGCGACCTGGGTCGAGGATCCCTCGAACGACGATCCGCGCTTTGATCGGATCCGTCTGCGCCAGGCCCTGCCGATGTTGGAGGAGCTGGGCCTCACCGCCCCCCGCCTCGCCTCCACGGCGAGCACCATGGCCCGGGCGCGCCAGGTTCTGGACGACGCGACCCGCGATCTCGCCGCTGCCTGTCTCGCCTTCCAGGCCGGCGCGGCGCAGCTGAGGACAGCGCCCTATGCCGGGGCGCCGGCCGAGACCCGCCGTCGCCTGCTCGCCGCCGCGCTCTCCCTGGTGGCGGCCCAGCCCTACAAGCCCCGCCTCGCCGATCTGGAGCGGCTCGATGCCCGGATCATGGTCGGAGGTGGCGGTACGCTCCACGGCGCCGTGGTGGCAGGGACCGCCAATGGCGCCCTGATCCACCGCGAATCGGCTGCCATCGCAGCCCCCATGCCCTGGCAACCCGGCACCCTCTGGGACGGCCGCTGGTGCCTCGCCCCGCCCGACGAACCGCCGGAAGCGGCCACGATCGGTGCCCTCGGTCACGATCTCGTGCACTGTCCCGATTGGCGCACCGCGGGCCTGCCGCAGGAGGTTTTGCGCACCACGCCCGCCATCCGGGTCGCGGAAACCCTTGTCGCCGCCCCGCTGGCCGGCCTCGGCACCGATTGGCGGGCGCGCTTCACGCCCCCCGATCCCCTCGGCCTTCTCGTCGCAGACAACAGATGACTCGTTGATGCAGCGGCGCAAAAGCTTATCTTTAGGCCCAGCTAAGAGGGTCACAAGATACTGGCCCCTCTGACCAATGGGAGCATCCACCTTGGGCAACGGCAAGAATCTGGCCTTCTGGCTGATCCTCTTCCTGCTTCTGATCGCGCTTTTCCAGGTGTTCAACGCCGGTGGCGCGCCGACCAATGCACGCGACGTCTCGTTCTCCGAGTTCCTGGATCGGGTGGAGGACGGCCAGGTCGCCTCCGTCCGCCTCGACGGCGAGCAGGTCTATTTCCGCAGCAGTGACGGGGCGAACTACAAGACCATCCAGCCGCGTGACACCGACATTATCCCCGATCTGCGCGACGCGAACGTGGATATCGAGGCCGCGCCGCAGGAGCAGTCGGGCTTCCTCTCGACCCTCACGCTCTGGCTGCCGTTCCTGTTGCTGATCGGTGTCTGGATCTTCTTCATGAACCGGATGCAGGGCGGTGGACGCGGCGCCATGGGCTTCGGCAAATCCCGCGCCAAGCTGCTGACGGAAAAGACGGGCCGTGTGACCTTCGACGATGTGGCCGGCATCGACGAGGCGAAGGAGGAGCTCGAGGAGATTGTCGAGTTCCTGCGCGATCCGCAGAAATACTCCCGCCTCGGCGGCAAGATCCCGAAGGGCGCATTGCTGGTCGGCCCGCCGGGCACCGGTAAGACGCTGCTCGCGCGGGCGATTGCTGGCGAAGCGGGCGTGCCGTTCTTCACGATCTCGGGATCGGACTTCGTTGAGATGTTCGTGGGCGTCGGCGCGAGCCGGGTGCGCGACATGTTCGAGCAGGCGAAGAAGAACGCGCCCTGCATCGTCTTCATCGACGAGATCGACGCCGTCGGCCGGCACCGTGGCGCCGGCTATGGCGGCGGCAACGACGAGCGCGAGCAGACGCTGAACCAGCTCCTGGTGGAGATGGATGGCTTCGAATCTAATGAAGGCGTGATCCTGATCGCGGCCACCAACCGGCCTGACGTGCTCGACCCCGCGCTCCTCCGCCCAGGCCGTTTCGACCGCCAGGTGCAGGTGCCGAACCCCGACATCAAGGGCCGCCAGAAGATCCTGGAGGTGCATGCGCGCAAGGTGCCGCTCGGGCCGGATGTCGACCTCCGCGTCATCGCCCGGGGCACGCCGGGCTTCTCCGGCGCCGATCTCGCCAACCTGGTGAACGAGGCGGCGCTTTGGGCTGCCCGGATCGGCAAGCGTTTCGTCACCATGGACGATTTCGAGAATGCCAAGGACAAGGTGATGATGGGGGCCGAGCGGCGCTCCATGGTCATGTCGGATGACGAGAAGAAGCTGACGGCCTACCATGAGGCTGGCCACGCCATCGTCGGGCTCAACGTCCCGCAGCACGATCCGATCCACAAGGCGACGATCATCCCGCGAGGCCGCGCCCTTGGCCTGGTGCTCAGCCTGCCGGAGCGCGACCAGCTCTCCGTCACGCTGACCAAGTACAAGTCGCAGATCGCTATGGCGATGGGGGGACGGGTGGCCGAGGAGTTGATCTTTGGCGAGGACAACGTGACCTCCGGCGCGGCCTCCGACATCCAGCAGGTGTCGCGGATCGCGCGCGCGATGGTCACCCGCTTCGGCATGTCCGGCGAGCTCGGCACCATCGACTATGCCAACGAGCAGATGTCCTATCTCGGCGCCTACGGCGGCCAGGCGCAGCATTCCGGCCAGACCCAGCGTCTGATCGACGAGGAGGTGCGCAAGCTCGTCGACGAAGGCTTCGAGCGGGCCAAGGAGATCCTGACCGAGAAGATGGACGACCTGCACGCCCTGGCCAACGGTCTCTTGGAATACGAGACCCTGACGGGCAAGGAGATCCAGAAGGTCATCGACGGCGAGCCGCTCAACCGCGGCGGCGACGACGATGAGGAGCAGAAGCCCTCCGGCGGCTCGCCCTCCGTCACCGCCATTCCCAAGGTGACCAAGCCCGCCCGACCCGCCGGGGACCCCGATCCGGAGCCGCAGCCCTCCTGACATAAAGACGTGCCGGGCCGACCAGGCCCGGCGCCGCTTCCCAGCAAGCCCCTGCTGATCGAGGGCGCCCATGCCGATCCTCGCCCCGACGAAAATCCGCGGCACCGTCTGCTATCTCGGCCTGGTGGCCGACCGCCGGGTGACCCTCGCCTCCGACCCGGTGGAGGAGATCGAGGCGACGTTCGCGGGCCTCAGCGGGGAGTACCATTCCGGCCTCACCCGCGCCTCCTGCTCCCGCGTCACGGCGCAGTACCCCAAGGGGACGGAGATCCGGAACACCCGCCAGGCCACCATCCTGTCGCGCGAAGAACTCGCGGTGATGGCCGAGGCGATGGAGCTGCCAGAGGTCCAGCCGCAATGGCTCGGCGCCAATATCGTGATCGAGGGCATCCCCGACCTCACCCAGCTGCCGCCCGCCTCCCGCCTGATCTTTGAGGAGGGGGCGAGCCTCACCACCGACGTCGAAAACGGCCCCTGCAAGTTCCCCGCCGAGCTGATCGACAGCCACCATCCCGGCCATGGCCGTCGCTTCATCGGGGCCGCCCGCGGCCGGCGCGGCCTGCTGGCCTGGGTGGAGCGCCCGGGGCCCATCCGCCTTGGCATGACGGTGCGCCTGCACGCGCCGCCCCAGCGCCTCTATCCCCACCTCTGAGGCCCGCCCCAGGTCGATATTCAGCCGGCTTCGGTCGCGATTGTCGCACCTGCCCGACCGTGATCCGGCACAACGGCGAGGAGCAGCACCGCTCCACCCTTCCCGCGCAGGATCCATCATGGCCCACAAGACCGATATCGAGATCGCGCGGGAGGCGCGGAAAGAGCCGATCCAGGCCGTCGGCGCCCGCCTCGGCATCGGGGAGGAGCATCTGCTGCCCTTCGGCCACGACAAGGCGAAGATCTCCGCCGACTTCATCGCGGGCCTGACCGACCGCCAAGACGGCAAGCTGATCCTGGTGACCGCCATCAACCCGACCCCGGCGGGCGAGGGCAAGACGACCACCACCGTGGGCCTCGGCGACGGCCTCAACGCCATCGGCAAAGAGGCGGCGATCTGCATCCGCGAGGCCTCCCTCGGCCCCTGCTTCGGCATGAAGGGGGGCGCGGCCGGCGGCGGCTATGCCCAGGTCGTGCCGATGGAGGACATCAACCTCCACTTCACCGGCGATTTCCACGCGATCACCTCGGCGCACAACCTGCTCTCGGCGATGATCGACAACCACATCTACTGGGGGAACGATCTCGGCATCGACCAGCGCCGGGTGGTCTGGCGCCGGGTGATGGACATGAACGACCGCGCGCTCCGCGACATCGTCACCTCTCTCGGCGGCGTCGCCAACGGCTTTCCCGCTCAAGCCGGCTTCGACATCACCGTGGCGTCCGAGGTCATGGCGATCCTCTGCCTCGCCACCGATCTCGCCGATCTGGAGCGTCGCCTCGGCGACATCATCGTCGCCTATCGCCGCGACCGCTCCCCGGTCTATGCCCGCGACCTGCACGCCGACGGCGCGATGACCGTGCTGCTCGCCCAGGCGATGCAGCCCAATCTGGTGCAGACGCTGGAGAACAACCCCGCCTTTGTGCATGGCGGGCCCTTCGCCAACATCGCCCATGGCTGCAACTCCGTCGTCGCCACCCGCACGGCGCTGAAGCTCGCGGATTATGTGGTGACGGAGGCGGGCTTCGGCGCCGATCTCGGCGCCGAGAAGTTCATGGACATCAAGTGCCGCAAGGCGGGCCTCGCCCCCGACGCCGTGGTGATCGTCGCCACCGTGCGGGCGCTCAAGATGAACGGCGGCGTCGCCCGCGCCGATCTGGGGGCTGAGAACGTCGCGGCGGTGGAGGAAGGCTGCGCCAATCTCGGCCGCCATATCGAGAACGTGAAATCCTTCGGCGTCCCCGCCATCGTCGCCATCAACCACTTCGTCAGCGATACCGAGGCCGAGATCGCCGCCGTCCGCGCCTATGTCGAGGGCCAGGGGGCGGAGGCGGTGCTTTGCCGCCATTGGGCCGACGGCTCCGCCGGCACCAAGGAGCTGGCGGAGAAAGTCGTGGCGCTGGCCGAGGGCGGCGGCCATCAGTTCGCGCCGCTCTACCCCGACGACATGGCGCTCTTTCAAAAGATCGAGACGATCGCCAAGCGCATCTACCGCGCCGACGAAGTGCTGGCCGACCAGCGGGTCCGCGACCAGCTTCGCCAGTGGGAGGAGGCGGGCTACGGCCACCTGCCGATCTGCATGGCCAAGACCCAGTACAGCTTCACCACCGACCCGGCACGCCGCGGCGCGCCCACCGGCCACTCCGTCCCGGTGCGGGAGGTGCGCCTCTCCGCCGGCGCCGGCTTCGTCGTGGTGATCTGCGGGGAGATCATGACCATGCCGGGCCTGCCCCGCCAGCCCGCGGCCGAGGCCATTCGCTTCGACGACCGGGGCCAGATCGAGGGCTTGTTCTAGGCCGGCGGGCAATGCGCGCCCTCGACCAGGACGCTTCGGATATTTCAGCCACTGCGAAAGCCATGGGGCTTTCTTGCTGGCCCAAATATCCCCGCCGGAGGCAAAATACGCTTCTCACGCCCGGCGTCGCGAAGCGGGCTCGCATCTTGGCCCAGGGATGATAGGACTGGTCCTCCGGGTGGTCGCTCGGCCGCCCCCGTCGCACCAAGACCCATCAGGGAGAGCCCGCCGATGATCCGCTGCCTGACTGCCGCGCTCCTCACCCTCAGCCTCGCCACGGTCGCCGCCCAGGCCCAGGACCGGCAGGAGGGCTACTACTACCCAGAGATCACCTCGGTGGAGGAGTACACCCGCAATCTGCCGGCGCCGGAGGCGACGCGGGAGGATCGGCTGTCCTTCATCGCCTCGCTGATGCGGGCCCAGGGGCAGCTGCCCTACCCCAACCGTATGGCGATCTTCGCCAAGGGCGCCGCGGCCGAGAAGCTGATCATCGTGGCGCTCGACGACGGCATCTTTCGCACCCTGCATCGGGCACGCGGACAGATGGCGATCATGACCACCGTGATCCGGCAATTGCCGTTCTTCGCAGAGCGCGGTCTGCAGTTCAACGTGACGTTCTACGACATGATCCAGATGCTCGACTTCGATCATCTGACCTTGTCCGACGGCATCACCTGGGCCCACCGCGTCGACTTCCCTGACTGAGACCCCATGACGGCCGAGATCATCGACGGCAAAGCCTTTGCCGCCGGCCTACGCGCCCGCGTGGCGGAGCATGTCGACCGGCTCGGCCGCGATCACGGATTGATCCCGGGCCTCGCCGTCGTGCTGGTGGGCGAGGATCCCGCCAGCCAGGTCTACGTGCAGCACAAGCACACCCAGACCGTCGAGGCCGGCATGGCCTCGTTCGAGCATAGGCTGCCCGCCGACACGCCGGAGGAGGATCTGTTCGCCCTGATCGACCGGCTGAACGGCGACCCCGCCGTGCATGGCATCCTCTGCCAGTTTCCGGTCCCCGATCACCTCGACGAGCGGCGCACGGTCGCCCGGATCGACCCTGCAAAGGACGTCGACGGGCTCAGCGTGACCAATGCGGGGCGCCTCGCTGCCGGACAGGCGGCGATGGTGCCCTGCACGCCGCTCGGCTGCATGATGCTGCTTAACGACCGGCTGGGCGATCTCGGCGGATCTGAGGCTGTGGTGGTTGGGCGCTCGAACCTCTTCGGCAAGCCCATGGCGCAGTTGCTGCTGCGCGCCAACTGCACGGTGACGGTCGCGCACTCCCGCACCCGCGATCTGGCCGGGGTTTGCCGCCGCGCCGACATCCTGGTCGCCGCCGTCGGCCGGCCCGCGATGGTCAAGGGCGACTGGATCAAGCCTGGCGCGACGGTCATCGACGTCGGCATCACCCGCGTGCCGCATCCCGAGAAGCCGGGCAAGACGCGGCTCATCGGCGACGTGGATTTCGCTGCGGCAGCCGAGGTCGCCGGCGCCATCACTCCGGTGCCGGGGGGCGTCGGGCCGATGACCATCGCCTGCCTGCTGGCCAACACGCTCACCGCCTGTTGCCGCGCGCACGGGTTGGAGGAGCCGGCCGGCCTATCGGTCTGATATCACCCGCCGAAGACCGCCGCATGCATCACACGGCCGGGGAGGAGGGCGAAGGCCCCGGCCAGGCCGATCCCGCCATAGGTCACCCCGAGCATCGCCGCCCGATGCTCCGCCACGTTGCCGTTCCGGATATGATAGATCGCCCGCGGCACGGACCAGAGCACGATGACGGAGAAGATGTGGATCGGGTTGAAGTGGATCGGGCTGTCGAGAGTGTCGATGAAGAGCGCGACGGTGGCCGTGGCAATCATCGCGAACGCCCAGGCCCGCCCGAGCATGCGGTGCAGCGCCGTGCCCTTTCGCAGGATCAGGATTGCCGGGGTCAGCGCCACGGCGGTGAGCACCGTCACCACATGGGCCTGGATGAGAAGCCCCGCCTGCAGCAAGGGGTCGAGCGACATCGTGCACCTCGTAACGCGTTGAGATCTTTGCTGTCGTCTCCCTTGCCAAATGTCCCTCGGGGAGGAGACTCGAACTTCGCGAGCCGACGGGAGCGATACGTGGATGCCATTCGCGCTTCGTGAATTGCGCGCCGATCTGGGGCGGTTGGCCGATCTCCGGGTCGCGGCCCTGCTCGCGGCGGTCACGGTCGCCGCGACGCTTGCCGGGCCGTTCGGCACGGGCGGCGTGCTGCCGACGGCGGCCCTGGCGCTTTACTGGGGCGGGACGATCGCGGTGGCGGCGGCTCTCTCGACCGTGGTCTTCGGTGCCCTCGACCGGGTGGGGCGGATACGGCGCTGGCCGACGGTGCTCTGGATCGCCCTCTCCTCCGCTGTCTTCACCGCCCTCTACGCGCCGCCGCTCTACCTGGCCAATCGGCTGCTCTTTCGGGGGGAGGGGCCGGGCTTTGCCGACCTGCTCCTGCCGATCCTGATCCTCGCCTTCGTCATCGGGGCCGTGGTCTGGGTGTTCTCGGCCCATGGCGCACGGGCCGAGGCGCCCGGCGCCGCCCCGTTCCTCCGCCGCCTGCCCAAGGGCTTTGCCGGGCCGTTGATGCGGCTCGAGATGCAGGACCACTACGTGGCGGCGCACGGGCGGGATGGGGCGCCGGAGCTCATCCTGATGCGCTTTGCCGATGCGGTGCGGGAGCTCGAGGGCTATCCGGGCCTGCAGGTCCACCGCTCCCATTGGGTGGCGGTCGAGGCGGTGAAGGACCATCGCCGGGACCGGGGGCGCCTGCACCTGATCCTGCTCGACGGGACGGAGGTGCCGGTCAGCCGCTCCTACCAGGCGCCGGTGCGGGCGGCGGGCCTTGCTTGAACCTCGCGCGCGCCGGTGACGCGGGCGAGCGGCAGGGCATGGCCCCCGGGCCGGGCCAGGATGATCTCCGCCTGTTCCCGCGCCACGAGCGAGGCGAGTGCGGGATCGGTGACGCTCAGGCCCCCGGTATAGGTGCCAAAGGCCGGCAGGATCGCCCGGCTGCCGTCATGCACGAAGCAGCGGCTGGACAGGCCCCGCCCCCGCAGGAACAATCGGATCTTCGGGTGGTAGTGGCCGGAGACCTCGCCCGGCGCAGGCTCCGTCGCGGCGATATGGCGGAAGTGGAGCGGCCCGGCCAGCCAGTGCTCCACCGCCTCGCCGCCGAAGGTTGGGGGCACGGGATCGTGGTTGCCCGCGACCCAGATCCAACGGCGCCCGGTCATCAGTGCCTCGATGGCCCCGCGCGCCTCGCCCTCCAGCTCCATGCCGGCCACGGTGTCGTCGAAGGAGTCGCCCAGGCAGACGATCGTGGCGGGGGAGAGCGCCTCGACCTCCGCCCGCAACCGCTCCAGCGTCGCCCGCGCCTCGTAGGGCGGCAGCAGGGTGCCGCCGCGCCGGGCCATCCGCTCCGCCTTGCCGAGATGCAGGTCGGCGACCGCCAGCAAGCGCGCCCCGGGCCACCAGAGCGTGCCCGCCGGCCGGGCGATCACGTCGGTGCCGTTGAGGGTGAAGGGGCGGCCGTCCATGCCTGATACAAAACGCGAACAAACCCGCGATGGCAAGCGCCGATCAGGCGCGCCCGCGCTTGCGCCCGCCCTTTTTCAAGGTGCGGCGGCGGCTCTTCGGCGCGCTCTTGCGGCTGGCGCCCGGGTTGGTGCGGCGTCCCTCCACCGCCAGAAGCTCCAGCCGCAGGCCACCGGTGATCGGATCGGCCTCCGCCAGGCGCACGTCCACCGGCATGCCGAGGCTGATGACCCGGCCGGAGCGGGATCCGGTGAGCGTCTGCGCCTCGGCATCGTGGCGGAAATACTCGTTGCCGATGGTGGAGATCGGCACGAGGCCGTCCGCACCCGATCCCTCCAACTTCACGAAGACGCCGAAGCGGGCGATGCCGGAGATCCGGCCGGAGAAGCTCTCCCCCACCCGCTCCGCCAGATAGGCGGCGAGGTAGCGGTCGGTGGTGTCGCGCTCCGCCTGCATCGACCGGCGCTCGGTCCGGCTGATCTGCTCGGCCGCGTCGGGAAGAACGGCGATCTCCTCCTCCGCCAGCCCGTCGGGGCCCCAGCCATGGGCCGAGATCAGGGCGCGGTGCACCACCAGATCGGCGTAGCGCCGGATGGGCGAGGTGAAGTGGGCGTAGCGGCGCAGGTTGAGCCCGAAGTGGGAGAGGTTCTCGGCCCCATAGTAGGCTTGGGTCTGGGCGCGCAGCACCGACATGTTGATGAGCTCGGCGAACTCCGTCCCGGCGGCCGCGTCGAGCAGGTGGTTGAGCTGGGCGGTCTTCAGCACCTGGCCCTTGGCCAGCGTCAGGCCGACGCTTTCGGCCGTCTCCCTGAGGGCGTCGAGGCGGTCCTGCTGCGGCTCCTCATGCACGCGGTAGAGGAGGGGGCGGCGCGCCGCCTCCAACGTCTCGGCGGCGGCGACGTTGGCGAGGACCATCGCCTCCTCGATCATCTTGTGGGCGTCGAAGCGGTCGCGGAAGGCGACCGAAAGCACCTCGCCCGCGTCGGAAAGCGCGATCTGACGCTCCGGCAGGTCGAGGTTGAGGGGCGCGCGCTTCGTCCGCGCCTTGGCGAGCGCGCGGTAGGCGGCGAAGAGCGGTGCGATCAGGGTGCAGGTCGCCTCCGGCCCGTCCCCGTCCTCCGCCGCCTGGGCCTGCGAATAGCTGAGCGCGGCGTGGGAGCGGATGAGGCCGCGGGTAAAGCGGTGATCGCGCTTCTGGCCGTCGGCGCTGAGAACCATGCGGACGGCGATCACCGCCCGCTCGACCTCTGCGTGGAGCGAGCAGAGGTCGCTCGACAGCCGCTCCGGCAACATCGGCACGACCCGGTCGGGGAAGTAGGTGGAATTGCCGCGCAGCAGCGCCTCCCGATCTAGCGCCGAGCCCGGACGGACGAAATGCGCCACATCGGCGATCGCCACCCAGAGGATGATGCCGCCGGGGTTCTTGGGATCGTCGTCCGGGATCGCGGCCACGGCGTCGTCGCGGTCGCGCGCGTCGGGGGGATCAATGGTGACGAATGGGATCTCGCGCAGATCCTCCCGCCCGTCCATCCCGGGCGGCTCGGCCTGTGACGCCTCCCGGAGCGCGGCGTCGGGGAAGTCGTCGGGGATGCCGTAATGGTGGATGGCGATGAGGGAGACGGCGCGTGGGGCGCTCGGGTCGCCCACCCGCTCGATGATCCGCGCGTGACGGGGACCGAGGCGGGGGCCGCCGGTGACCTCCGCCTCCACCAGCTCGCCGTCCTCAGCCTCCATCGTGTCGCCGGGGGGCACCAGGTGGATGTGCTCGGCCCCCTTCTCCACCGGCTCGATCCGGCCGGCGACCCGGCCGCTGGCACCGTCGCGGCGGAAGATGCCGACGATCCGGCGGGGGCCGGTGCCGATCCGCCGGATGAGCCGGGCGTGGTGCAGGAGGCCCGGCCCCGCGGCCGGCGCGATGCGGCAGAGGATGCGGTCCCCTTCGCCGAGCGCCGGGTCGCCGTCCCGCGGCAGGTAGAGGATGCGGGGCGGGGCGTCGCTGCCGCTCCAATTCTGCGGCTCGGCGAAGATGTCGCCGTCGCGGTCGATCTCCACGACCCGCAGCACCTCGACCGGGGCGAGAGTTCCGGGCTCGCGGTAGCGCTTCTGCCCCTTCTCCAGCGCGCCGTCGTCTTCCAGCTCCCGCAACATGCGCTTCAGCTCGGTGCGTTCGGCGCCCTTGATGCCGAAGGCGCGGGCGATGTCGCGCTTGGTGCGCCGGCTCGGGTTGTCGCGCAGCCAGTCCAGCAGGGCGTCTTTGTCGGGGAGCCCGGTCATCGTCGTAGCGCGAAGCGATCGGCCGAGGCATCGCGCTCATAGTCCAAGGATCGCGCCCGGCCCGAGGATGAGCGCATCGCGCCCGCCCTGGGGGGTGAGCCGCGTCCTGCAAACGCCCCGGTGGAGCGTTTGAGCGGCGAACGGGTGGAGCCCAACGGGTCGGGCGCGATCCGGTGCTGGCGCACCGGAGCCGCGTCGTGCAACCGCGGCGCGGTCGGATCAAACATGATGCTAGCCTGCCGACTTCCGTCGGCCGCCCTTGCGCTTGCCGCCCTTCTCCGCCTTGGCGGCGATCAGCGGCAGGGCCTGTTCCAGCGTCACCGTCTCGGGGTCGAGGCCGTCGCTCAGCGTCGCGTTCACCCCATTCCACTTGGCGTAGGGTCCGTAACGACCCTTGAAGACCGCGACCTCGCCGCCGTCGGGGTGCTCGCCGAGCACGCGGAGCGGCGTCGCCGCCGCGCCCCGGCCGCGCGGATTGGCGGCCTTCTCCGCCAGGAGCTGCACCGCGCGGTTCATGCCGACGGTGAAGACTTCGTCGGCGTCGGCCAGATTGGCGTAGAGCTTGCCGTGCTTCACGTAAGGCCCATAGCGCCCGATCCCCGCCTCGACCGGTGCGCCGTCCTCGGGATGGGTGCCGACCAGCCGCGGCAGGGAGAGGAGGTCGAGCGCCTTGGCCAGATCCACGGCCTCCGGCGCCAGACCCTTGGGCAGCGAGGCGCGCTTCGGCTTCGGCTCCTCCGCCGTGGCTTCGCCGAGCTGCACATAGGGGCCGAAGCGCCCTGTGCGGAGGCTGACCTGCAGCCCGCTCTCGGGCTCGACGCCGAGGATCTTGCCGTCCGGCCCAATGACGTCGTCGCCCTCCTGCTCGCCAGCCAGCGGTCGGGTGTAGCGGCAGTCGGGATAGTTGGAGCAGCCGATGAAGGCGCCGCCGGAGCGGGCGGTGCGGAGCGACAGGCGCCCGTTCTCGCAGGCCCGGCAGAGGCGCGGATCGCTGCCATCCTCGAGGGCTGGGAAGATATGCGGCTCCAGCACCTCGTTGATCTTCTCGAGCACCTCGGTAATGCGCAGCTCCGAGGTCTCGCCGAGGGCCGCCGCGAAATCCCGCCAGAAGCGGTCGAGCAGCTCCTTCCAGCCCTTCCGTCCGGCGGAGACCTCGTCGAGCTCCTCCTCCAGCGCCGCGGTGAAGTCGTACTCGACGTAGCGCCGGAAATAATTCTCCAAGAACGCCGTCACCAGCCGGCCCTTGTCCTCTGGAAACAGGCGGTTGCGGTCCTTCCGGACATAGCCGCGATCCTGGATGGTGGTGACGATGGAGGCGTAGGTGGAGGGGCGGCCGATGCCGAGCTCCTCCATGCGCTTCACCAGCGTCGCCTCGGTGTAGCGCGGCGGCGGCTGGGTGAAATGCTGCTGGCCGAGGATCGCGGCCGCCGCGTCGATCAGGGCGCGCGCGGCGGAGGCATCTTCGGCCAGCCGCGCCGTCGCCTTGTCGTAGGCCGGCCGCTGGCCGTCGGCGAGCTTCGCCGCCGGCTCCCCCTCCGCTATCGTGGGCAGGCGGCGGTCATCCTCGTCGATGACGTCGTCGCGCCCTTCCTCATAGACCTTGAGGAAGCCGTCGAAGGTCACGACCTGGCCGGTGGCGCGCAGGCCGACGGAGCCGTCTTTCGCCCGGATCTCCACCGTCGTGCGTTCGAGCGCCGCCGCTTCCATCTGGCTCGCCAGTGCCCGCTTCCAGATCAGGTCGTAAAGCCTGCGCTGATCGGCATCGACGCCGCCGATCTGGTCGGCGGCCCGGGCCATGTCGGTCGGGCGGATGCACTCATGCGCCTCTTGCGCGTTCTTGGCCTTGTTCTTGTACATCCGCGGCGATTTCGGGACGTAGGCCGCGCCGTAGCGGTCGCCGATGGCGTCGCGGGCGGCATGCACCGCCTCGGGCGCCATGTCGATGCCGTCGGTCCGCATGTAGGTGATCAGCCCCGCCTCGTAGAGCCGCTGGGCCGAGGCCATCGTCTGCTTGGCGCCGAAGCCGAACTTGCGGCTCGCCTCCTGCTGCAGGGTGGAGGTCATGAAGGGCGGCGCGGGGTTGCGCGAGGTGGGCTTGGCCTCGACCGAGGCCACCGTGAGGTCCGCCGCGGCGACGGCATCGACCGCGCCCTGCGCCGCCGCCTCATCCGCCAGGCCGTAGCGGTCGAGCTTCGTGCCCTTCAGCTCGACCAGCCGCGCCTCATAGGCCTCGCCCGAGGGGGTGGCGAGGGCGGCCGCCACGCTCCAATACTCCCGCGGGCGGAAGGCCTCGATCTCCATCTCCCGCTCGACGATCAGGCGGAGCGCGACGGACTGCACCCGCCCCGCCGACTTCGCCCCGGGGAGCTTGCGCCAGAGGACCGGGGAGAGGTTGAAGCCCACCAGATAGTCGAGCGCCCGGCGCGCCAGATAGGCCTCCACCAACTCCATATCGATGTCGCGGGGCTTGCCCATCGCCTCGCTCACCGCGGTCTTGGTGATGGCGTTGAAGACGACGCGGGAGATCGGCGAGTCCTTCTTCAGCGCCCGGCGCTTGCGCAAAGCCTCGACCAGGTGCCAGCTGATCGCCTCCCCCTCCCGATCGGGGTCGGTGGCGAGGATCAGCTCTGGGTCGTCCTTCAATGCCTCGGCGATCGCCCGGACATGCTTTTGGCTGTCCGAGGCGACCTCCCAGGTCATCTCGAAGCCCTTTTCGGGGTCGACCGAGCCGTCCTTCGACGGCAGGTCGCGGACATGGCCGAAGGAGGCGAGGACGGTGTAGTCATTGCCGAGATAGCCGTTGATGGTCTTGGCTTTTGCCGGGGACTCGACGACGACAACGGCCATATGCGGCTCCTCAATCCGGGGTCCCCAACGCGGGGCCCTCACCTCTGAGCCGTCAGCTCTGCGGACAGACCCAATGCGCGGCGGAAAATGGGTTTGACCCCGCGCCTTGTCAACCGACCGAGACAGGATGGCCCAGGCTGTGCGGGCAGCCGGGGCTTCCGAAGAACCGGGCAGACGCACTACATTCACGCCATGACCCACGACGCCAGCAGCCTGCGGGAGGAGACCGACGCCCGGGTCCGGCGCTTTCTGCAGGCCGAGGATGAGGCCCGCCAGCGCATCAGCCTGATCTCGCGCACCATCGCGCTAGCGATCGTGGGGCTGCTGCTGCTGGCGCTCGTCCCCTGGCCCGAGGTGCTGTATTTCGAGGTATTGATCGGCGGCTTCATCGTTCTGGGCGCCGCACAACATGCTTTGGCGGTGACGCGCTGGCATCGCGACTGGCACACTTACGGCTTCGTCACACTCAATTTCGCGCTGCTGACCTTCACGCTGCTCTATCCCAATCCGCTCTTCCAGACGTCCCTGCCGCCCCAGATGAACCTGCGCTTCGGCAACTTCATATTTTTCTATCTGATCCTGACCTCCCTCGCTTTTTTCTTCCAGCCGCGTCTTGTGATCTGGGGCGGCATATCGGGTGCGATCTGTTGGATGATCGGCGTGCTGTTGATCGTCAGCCGGCCCGAGACGGTGTTGGAGCCGTCGATCGACGAGGGGGGCATCCTGCTGTTCGCCGAGCCGGAGGGCATCCCCATTCTCGGCTCGCCTTACTTTGTCGACATGGGCGTTCGCTTGCAGGAGATCGTGGTCTTTCTCATCGTCACCGGATTGCTGGCGCTCATCGTGGATGCCTCACGCCGGCTGATCCTGCGCCAGGCTACGGTGGAGCGGCGCAACATCAACCTGGCCCGCTATTTTCCGCCCGACATGGCGGAGGAGCTGGCCCAGCAGGACGACCCCCTCGGCCGCTCGAAGGAGACCCAGGCGGCGATCCTGTTCACCGATCTGGTGGGCTTCACCCGCTGGGCCGAAGGGCGCCCGCCGGGGGAGGCGCTGACGCTGTTGCGTGAGGTGCAGGGCCTGATCGGCGAGGCGGTCTTTGCCCATGGCGGCGCGCTCGACAAGTTCATCGGCGACGGCATCATGGCCTCCTTCGGCACGACGGAGGAGGGGCCGGTCGCCGCCGATGCCCCGCTCGCCGCGGTGGCGGAGATCCTGCGGCGCTACGACGATTGGGCCGACGCGCGCGCGGCTAAGGGGCGGCAGAGCGTGCCGCTCTCCATCGGTCTGCACACCGGGCCGGTGATCGTCGGCGATGTCGGCACCGATCGGCGGATGGAGCGCGCGGTGCTGGGCGACACGGTGAACGTCGCGGCGCGGCTCGAGACCATGACGCGCAAGTTCGGTGTGCGGGCGCTGGTCAGCGACGCGGTGGTCAGCCAGGCCCGCACGGTGCCGAGCGGTCTGCGCCCGCTCGGCGCCCAGCCGATCCCGGGACGGGCCCAACCGGTGACGCTCTGGGCCATCGACATGCGCCGGATGCAGGCCGCGGCCAGCGCCGACGGCTCCCGCGCCTGATGGTCGGGGCGCTGATCTTCGACGTCTTCGGCACTCTCGTCGATTGGCGGACGGGCGTCGCCGATGCGGTGCGCGCGGCCTATGCGGCGAAGGGGCGGGAGGTGGACGCCCCCGCCTTCGCCGATGCCTGGCGGGCGGAGTACGATCCGGCGATGGCGCGGATCCGGACCGGTGATCGGGGCTACGTACCGCTCGACGATCTGCACCTCGAAAACCTCGACCGGGTGCTCGCGGCGCGGGGTGAGGCGGCGCTCTTCTCAGGTGAGGAGCGGGCGGTGCTCAACCGGGGGTGGGAGCGTTTGCCGCCCTGGCCCGAGGTGGTCGGGGCGCTCACCACGCTCCGCCAAAGCCACATCATCGCGCCCTGCTCCAACGGCTCCATCGCGCTCATGACCCGGCTCGCGCGGTTCGGCGGCCTGCCCTGGGATTGCATCCTGGGGGCCGAGATCGCCCGGGACTACAAGCCGAAGGCCGAGGTCTACCTCGCCTGCTGCCGGGCCCTGCGCCTGGCCCCGGCGGAGGTGATGATGGTGGCCGCCCATCCCTCCGACCTCGCGGCGGCCCGGGCGGCGGGGCTCCGCACCGGCTACTTCCCCCGGCCACTGGAGCATGGGCCAGGGGCCGTGGGCGAGCCGGGAGAGGAGACCGGCTGGGACATCGTGGCGGCCGATCTGGCGGATTTCGCCGCGCAGCTTGCCGCCCGATCGTGAGACGGCGTCCGGCGATGGAGGCCGCGTGCCCACCCTGCTGATCCGCAACGCCGACGTCCTGATCACCATGGACGATGGCCGGGCGGAGATCGCCGGCGGCGGCCTGTTCGCCCGGGACGGCGTGATCGAGGCGGTGGGGACCGACCTGCCGGCGGCGGCGGACACGGTCATCGACGCGGCCGGCGCCGTCGTCTCACCGGGTCTGGTCAACACCCATCACCACCTCTTCCAGACCCTCACCCGCGCCGTTCCGGGCGGGCAGGACGCGCTTCTCTTCGGTTGGCTAAAGACGCTCTATCCGATCTGGTTTCGGATGGGCCCGCGGGAGGTGCATGTCTCGGCGCTCACCGGCCTGGCGGAGCTGGCGCTTTCCGGCTGCACCTGCTCGTCGGACCATCTCTACCTCTACCCGGGCGGCGCGCGCCTCGATGACACCATCGGGGCGGCGGAGGCGGTGGGCGTCCGCCTCCACGCCACCCGCGGCGCCATGTCGATCGGCGAGAGTAAGGGCGGCCTGCCCCCCGATGCGTTGGTGGAGGCGGAGGACGCGATCCTCGCCGACACGATCCGCGTCATCGACCGCTTCCACGACCCGGCCCCGGGCGCGATGATCCGGGTGGGCATCGCCCCCTGCTCCCCCTTCACCGTCAGCCGCGACTTGATGCGGGAGGCCGCGGCGCTTGCCCGGGACAAGGGCGTGATGCTCCACACCCATCTCGCCGAGAACGACGAGGACATCGCGTTCTCCGAGGCCCGGTTCGGCTGCCGGCCGGGCCAGTATGCCGAGGATTTGGGCTGGACCGGCGACGACGTTTGGCACGCCCATTGCGTGAGGCTCGACGGGGCCGAGATCGACCTGTTTGCCAGGACGGGGACAGGGGTCGCCCACTGCCCGGGCTCGAACTGCCGGCTTGGCTCCGGCATCGCGCAGGTCCGGGCGATGCGGGATGCGGGGGTGAAGGTGGGTCTCGGCGTCGACGGCTCCGCCTCCAACGATGCCAGCTACCTGATCGGAGAGGCCCGCCAGGCGATGCTGCTGCAGCGCGTCGCCCTCGGCGCCGACGCTATGGCGGCGCGGGAAGCGTTGGAGATCGCGACCCGCGGCGGGGCCGAGGTGCTGGGCCGCAGCGACCTGGGCCAGCTCAGCCCCGGCCGGCGCGCCGACCTCGCCATTTGGGACGTCACGGGCGTCGAGACCGCCGGCGCCTGGGATCCGGTGGCGGCGCTCGTGCTCTCCGCCCCGCTACGTCCCCGCCATGTGTTCGTCGAGGGGCGCCAAGTGGTGGCGGACGGCCGGCTCACCACCCTCGATCTCGGCGCGGTGGTGGAGGAGCATCGGCGGCTCGCGCGGGCCCTGGCGGAGCCCTAGGCCTCCGCAACCAGGGCCATGAGATCTCCCTTCACGATCTTGCCCATGGCGTTGCGCGGCAGGCGCTCGACGATGTGGATCGCCTTCGGCCATTTGATGCGGGAGATCTGGCCGTCATAGCGCGCCAGCAAGCCCTCCGCCGTCAGATCCGCGCCCGCCGCGGGTTCGACGAACGCGACGGGCACCTCGCCCCAGCGCGGGTCGGGAGCCGGGACGACGGCGATGGCGGCGATGTCGGGGTGATCCTCTAGCACCCGCTCGACCTCGGCGGCATAGATGTTCTCCCCGCCTGAGATGATCGCCCCCTTCTTGCGGTCGACGATCCAGAAGAAGCCGTCGGCGTCGACCGTGCCGATGTCACCGGTCCTGAACCAGCCGTCGATGAAGGCTGCCTCCGTCTCCTCCGGCTTGCGCCAGTAGCCGGTCATCACGTTGCCGCCTCGGACCACGACCTCTCCCCGCTCCCCCGGCGCGCAGGGCTGGCCGTCGGCGTCCATCACCGCGACTTCCGTGTGCGGCACAGCCCGGCCGCAGGAGCCGACCTGCGTCATCGCATCGAGGGGGGAGAGGCAGGTGGCCGTCGGGCAGGTCTCCGTCGTGCCGTAGACCTGGCTGACCGGCACATCCTTAGCGTGGAAGGCCTCGATCAGGTGCCGGGGGATGAGGGAGGAGCCGGTGTTGAGCAGCCGGAGGCTGGAAAAGTCCGCCTCCGCCCAGCCCGGCGCCCGGAGCATGGCGGCCATCTGGGCGGGGACAAGGGTGACGAGGCTCGGCCGCACCTCCGCAATCGTCTGGAAGGTGGCGTCGACGTCGAAGCGCTCCGCCAGGTGCAGCAGGCCGCCCTGGTGCAGCGTCGGCATGGTGATGATGTTGAGCCCGCCGACATGGAAGAGCGGGATCGTGGTCAGCGTCACGTCGCGGTCGGTTATGCCGTACATCGCGACGCCGTTCATGATGTTGGTGAGCAGCGCCCGGTGGCTCAGCATCGCCCCCTTGGGCCGGCCGGTGGTGCCGGAGGTGTAGACGATCAGCAGCGTCTCCGCCGGGTCGGTTGGCGGAGAGGCCGGGCGCTGCCAGGGCGCGAGGATGGCGGGCGGCACGTCGAGCTCTGTTGCCGCTTCCATCACGCAGCCCGGGGGAGCGACCGGCGTGATCGTCGGTAGGAGATCGATGTCGGCAAAGCAGATCTTCGGGTCGGCGTCGGCGAGGATGGCGGCGAACTCCGCCCCGGCGAGCCGGGTGTTGAGCGGCACCATCACGGCGCGCAGATGGGCTGCGGCGAAGAGCAGGACAAGCATCCGGGGATGGTTGAGCCCCGCATAGGCGATCCGGTCCCCGGGCCCGATGCCGTGGGCTCGGGCCAGACGCTCCGCCATCGCCACCACCTGACCGGCGAGCGCGGCGTAGGTCAGCGTCTCGCCCTTGAAGACGATCGCCGGGGCGGCCGGGCGCCAGGCCGCATGGCCGAGGACCCAGTGGGCGAAGTTCATACCCGGCGCCTGCGCGCGCTCACCCCTTCTCGCCGGGGCGGTAGAGGCTTTCCTGGCCCAGCCGTCGCTCCAGGATCTCGGCCGTCCAGGGCAGCATCAGGGCGCCGCAGCGGCTCTCCCGATAGAGCCGCTCCAGCGGGAAGGTCTTCAAGAGCGTGCGCCCGCCGCAGGTGCGGAGCGCCAGGGACGCGATAGCGTTGCAGTTCTCCATGATCGTGTGCTGGGCGGCGTAGGCCGTCAGCCGCTCGTCCTGGGTCGGGTTGGCCTTGGCCTGGGCGGTTGTTTTCTCGAAGAGCGCGCGGGCGGCCTCCAGCATCAGGCGCATCTTGGCCAGTGCGAACTGCTTTTCCGGCACGGCGCGCATGTCGGCCTTCACCCCCGGCACCTCGCCCCGCAGGTACTGCACGGTGAAGTCGAAGGCCGCCTGGGCAATGCCCATATAGGTGGGCGATAGCGTGAAGAACATGTGCGGCCAGTTGTAGGCCACCTGGTGATAGACCCCGACTGGCATGAGCTGGAGGGCATCGGGCACGAACACCTCCTTCATGCGGAGGTTGCGCGACATCGTCGCCTGCATGCCCACAGGGTTCCAGTCGCCGAAGATCTCGAACCCCTCCGCCGCCGCCGGCACGGCGAGGTAGACGGAGTTCTTCACGTCGAGCGCGTTCGCCCCGTCGTCCACCGAGCAGACCATGCTGTAGTACTGCGCCGCGCCGGAGAGGGAGGCGAAGTGCTTCATGCCATTGACGATCCAGCCGCCATCGACCTTTCGCGCGGTGGTGCCGAAGGGCGCCTTGCCCGCGGCGGCAGCGGTGTTGGGCTCGGAGAACGGCTGGGCGAAGATCACGCCCTCCTCAATCACCTCGCGGTAGATGCCCGCGCGGTTCTCATGCTGCATCGCCCGGTCTTCGTCCGACATTGGCAGGTCGTCGATGGCGCGGCTCGACCAGAGGAGCGTGGCGCAATGCATGTTGAAGGTAAGCGCCGTGGCGCCGCACCAGCGCGCCATCTCGGCCGAGACATGGCAATAGGTCTCGTAGTCCGCGCCGAGGCCGCCGTACTCCGTGGGGATGACCAGGCCGAGGAAGCCCGCCTGCCGCAGATCGGCGTAGTTCTCCGTCGGAAAGCGGCCCTCCGCGTCATAGATCGCGGCACGCTCCGCAAACCGCGTCTCGCCCAACTCCCGCGCTTTGGCGATCAGGGCGGCGCGGTCCATCTTCGGGCGCTTGTCGCTCGGCGTGACTTCGTGGAGCATCAGGTATCTCCCCGCAAGGTATTGAGAAAACTCAGGACGGCGTCGTTGAAGGCCCCGGTCGCCTCGAAATTCGCGAGGTGGCCGATACCGGGCAGCGTGGCCAGCGTCGCCCTGGCGATCTTGCTCGCCATCTTCTGCATCACCGGCAGGGGGGCGTTGTCATCCTCCTCCCCCGCGATCAGCAGGGTGGGGACGGCGATCTTGGCCAGGTGCGGACGCCCCTCGAAGGTCACCAGGGTCTCGAGCGCGGCGCGGTAGGTGGCGACGGGGACATTGGCCATGCAGCGGGCGGCCTCGGCCACGCCCGCGCCGTCCGCGGCGCTGCCCACCATCTGCGGCACGAACGCCTCGGCGAAGGCGGGCATGCTCAATCCGTCGTCGAAGGGCTTCAGCCGGGCGGCGAGGAAATCGCGCTGCCAGTCACCGTCCGGCTTGCCGAAGGCCGGGCTGGTGGCGGAGAGGATGAGGGCGCGGACGCGATCCGGTGCATGGGCTGCAATCTCCTGCGCCAGCATCCCGCCCATGGAGTGGCCGAGGAGCACGGCCCGCTCCACCCCCAGCGCATCGAGGGCGGCGAGCGCGGCCTGGCGCATCTCGGCCCAGCCCAGCCGCTTGGGCAGGGGCGTGCCGCCATAGCCCGGGCAATCGAGCGCCACGTGGCGCCAGCCGGCACCGACGATGGCCGCCTTCTGCCGGTTCCAGCTTGACCCATCACCACCGACGCCGTGGAGCAGCAGGACCGTGTCCGGCCCCGCACCGCAGACCGCGTATCCGCCGAGCGTGCTCACGCCAGATCACCGACCAGGCGGCCGGCGTCCAGCACCGGGGTATCGTCGATATGCAGGGTGCAGTCCTTCAGCGGCAGGTCGAAATGGCCGAGGGTGTAGCGCCCCACCGTCTCGTTCGCGCCGGTGGAGTAGAGGAAATTGCCGGCGAAGACCCGCTGCTCCGTCCCGTTGACATGGGCCCGGTCGTACATGGTGAGCGCATCCCAGCGGGCGCGGTGGTTCATGCCCCAACCGACATGGGAGACGGCGTAGGCCTCCCGATCGCCCCAGGCGGCGAAATAGCTCCGCATCAGATCGGCATCGACGCCGTCGCCGGCGATCTCCTCGACATAATCGTCGACGATCTGCAATCGGACCGGGCTTTCGAGATAGCGCTTGAAGGTGAGGTTCAGGTCCCCCTGGTTCAGCACCAGCGTGCCGCTCACCGCGCCCTGCTTCGGAAAGCAGAGGCAAAGCCCCCCCGGCCAATGGGTGATCGTGCCCGGGCGGTCGGTGTAGCCCCAGCCGGCGCCGACGAGCGCATCCTCGACATTCACCGTCAGGTCGGTGCCCGCGGCGGAACGGACGCGCATGGTCTTGCCCGCCTTCAAGATCGCGGTGCCGCGCTTCACCCGTGCCTTCAGATCCTCGTCCGCCGTCACCCGCTCCAACAGCTCGGGATGCTCGTTGGAGATCACCAGGATGCGGGAGCCGGACTTGAGCACCTCCACCGTCTCGGGCGCGTGCAGCATCGCCTCCACCGTCAGATCGACGATCAGCACGCCGGACTTCAGCGCGTTCATCACCGGGGCTGCGCCCTGGATGCTGTCGGTCGCGCCGGTGGAGCGGATCGGCGCCGGGGCCCGCTGGGGCGGGGTCGGCACCACGACGTGGACCGGATGGGCGCCGAGGCGGAGAAGCCCGAGCTCGGCCAGATGCACGTTCACCTGGCGCGACTGGGTCTCCGACAGCACGACGACGGGATCGCCTTCCTTCACCGCGCATTGCGCAAAGACGGCCGCGAAGGCCTCGATCCACTTCCCTTCGATCCGGTCGCTCAGCACCTCGGCCCCCACGCGAATTGCCCAGGAACCATGCGCGGGCGCGGGGCGCCTGTCGATACCTCCAAGGCGGGAGTGCTCAGCCGATAGCGGCCGGGGTCGCCGGGCCCACCACCTCGTCCGGCAGGCCGGCCTGGGCGAGGGTGTCGGGCACATCCTCACCATCCGGGCCCACGACCTCCACCTTGCGGCGGGCGAGGCGGATGCCCTCCTTGGCAAAGACCTCGCGCAGGCGATGGTAGATCTCGCGGCGCAGCACGAACTGGGCCCGGGGGCGACACTTAAACTTCACCCGGATGACCAGCGCGCTGTCGTCGTCGATGTAGTAGACGCCCTGGCTTTTTAGCGGCTCGATGAACTTCGACCCGTGCTCGGGATGGGCCAGGAACTCCTTGCCCACCTCCTTCACCACGCGCTTCACGTGCTGCGGGTCCGTCTCCGGTTCCAACCGGAAGGGCATCTTGTAGATCACCCAGTCCCGGTTGTGGTTGGTGATCTGCTTCAACTCGCCGAAGGGGATGGTGATGACCGGCCCCCGGTGATGGCGGAGCTGGAGCGAGCGGACGGAGATCGCCTCCACCTCGCCCCTCAGATCGGTGTCGAGCTCGATGTACTCCCCCACCCGAAAAGCGTCGTCGATCAGGAAGAACACGCCGGAGAAGATGTCGCGCACCAGGGTCTGGGCGCCGAAACCGACGGCGATACCGATGATCCCGGCGGAGGCGAGGAGCGGGCCGATATCGACCCCCACCGAGGAAAGCACGATCATCGCCATCACCAGCGAGAGAAACACCAGGAGCGCATTGCGAAAGAGCGGCATGAGCGTGTCGAGGCGGGAGGCCGCCGGGATCTCCGACGGGTCCACATCCTCGGACGCGGTGGAGACGCGCCGCTCCGTATGCAGGACCGCCCGCACGATGCGCCAGATCAGATGGCCGATCAGCAGGGTCACGGCGATGTCGAAGACCGGGCTCGCCCAGGCCACCGCGCCCTCGCCCTTGGCCACCTCCAGCAGGTCGAGACCCCAGAGCCGCGCCACCACGAAGACCGCGACGATGCCGATCACGATCCGCCCGGCCTCGTGCAGCACCTTGCGAAAGCGCCCTGCGCGGGCGGTGTCGGCGCGCACCAGGCTAAGGCAGATCGCCTCGCCCAGCCGGTCGACGATCGGCAGGCAGAAGAAGACGACCAGGGTGCCCGCCGGTCCGGCCAGATGGTGGCGCCCGGTCTCCAGCCAATTGGCGACCCAGTAGCCGCCGGCGGCGAAGACGTAGAAGGCCAGCAGGAACGGCGCGGCCACGACGCTGATCCGGGCAAAGGCGCTCGGCTGGCGATTGGGCTGGATCAGGGCGTTCTCCACCGCCGCCCGGATGCGCACGGCATTCCGCGCAATCGCCCAGAAGAGGAGTACGGAGACGGCCGTGCCGGCCAGCGCCACCGTCGGGATCGCCGCTGCAAAGCCGACGCCGAGGTTGAGCAGGAGCCCCGCCAGCAGCCAGCCTGCCAGCCCGATCAGCACCGCCCGGCGAAGCAGCTTATGCACCGCGCCCGCCGCCGGATCGGTGAGGGAGGCGATGCGGATCTGCGGCGCATCCGGCGCAAAGGCCCGCCGGGTGAGCACGATGAAGGCCCAGGCGTAGGAGACGCCGGCATGGTAGATCCAGACCTGGCCGGTGAGCGGGCCGAGGGCGCCGCTCAACATCGGCGCGAGCAGCCGGGTGGCGGCCACCAAGGCGACGATAGGCATCAGCTCCACCAGGCCGAGGGCGAGGGTGCGCACCACCCGGTCCCAGTAATGCCCGCGCTGGGGCGAGACCAACCACTGCCGCCAGGGACGCGTCAACCAGCCGACCAGCAGCGCCGCGGCGACACCGGCCAGCACCAGGCCGGCCGCGGCCCAAAGCATCGCGCCGACGCCCCGCTCGGCCTCCGCCAGCCGGTCCGCCACCCCGGCGCGGCGGGCGGGGATGTCGGCGAGCGATCCGGCCCAGCGCCGCACGCGCGTCTCGATGGTCGTGGCCATATTGGAGAGCCGCATGGCGATCGCGTCGAGCGTCGACATGCCCTCTTCGGTCTCCGCTGCCTGCTCCTCCGCCCGGCGGACGAGCTCACCGCGCAGCAGTGCCCGGATCTCGGTATCGGTCAGCCGGGCCAGCATGGCGTCGATGACCTCGGGCGAGAGTTCCTCCGGGATCGCGGCGGCCTCTGCCGTCCCGTCGGATCGGTCGAGGGCCGCCTCACCCTCTTGTAGGAAGCGCTGGGCCTGGGCCTCGGCCGGGGGGGCGGGCCAGAGCGATAGCAGCAGGATCAGGACCGGTCCCGCCGCCGCCATGGCTCCGAAAGCCCGCACCATCGCTGCCTCCGCCTTGCTGAGCCTTCTCAGCAAGCGATCAATCATAGGGCGAGGTCAAGGGGCGCGGGGGCGCCTAGACGTCCAGGCACCAGCGCAGGATGCCTTTCTGGACATGCAACCGGTTCTCCGCCTCGTCGAAGATCACGGAGTTCGGGCCGTCCATCACCTCCGACGTTGCCTCCTCACCGCGATGGGCCGGCAGGCAGTGCATGAAGAGCGCGTCCTCGTCCGCCTGGGCCATCAGCGCCGCGTTCACCTGGTAGGGGCGGAGCTGGTTGTGCCGCCGTTCCCGCGCGCTTTGGCTGTCGTGCATCGAAAGCCAGGTGTCGGTGACCACCAGATCGGCGCCTTTGACCGCCCGCTCGGGATCGCGCTCGATCGCCACGGCGGCGCCGCGCTCACGAGCGAAAGCCATGGCCTTCGGATCGGGGTCCAGCGTCTCCGGCCCCGCGAAGGTTAGGTCGAAGCCGAACTGGCCGGCGGCGTGCAGCAGGCTGGTGCAGACATTGTTGCCGTCGCCGAGCCAGACCACCTTGCGCCCGCGGATCGGCCCGCGATGCTCCTCGAACGTCATCACGTCGGCCATGATCTGGCAGGGGTGGGAGGCGTTGGTGAGGCCGTTGATCACCGGCACCGTCGCATGCTCTGCCAGTTCCCGCAGCGTCGCATCCTCGAACGTGCGGATCATGATCGCATCGACATAGCGCGACAGGACGCGGGCCGTGTCCGCGATCGTCTCGCCATGGCCAAGCTGCATCTCGGCGCCCGACAGGATCAGGGCGCTGCCGCCCAACTGGCGGATGCCCACGTCGAAGGAGATGCGGGTGCGCGTCGACGGCTTCTCGAAGATCAGCGCGATCACCCGGCCGGCGAGCGGCGCGTCGTCGTCGGCCACGCCCTTCGGCTGACCGGTGCGGGCCGTCTTCATGGTCCGCGCGGTCTCGATGATCCCGGCCAATGCCTCGGCCGGGACCTCGTCGAGGTCGAGGAAGTGCTTCACGCGACGGCGCCCGTCGCCTCGGCGTGGGCCGCCTCGATCGCCTGGGCGGCCTGGTCGAGCCGGGCGAGCCCCTCGTCAATCTCAGCATCCGAGATGGTGAGCGGCGGCAGGATGCGCGCCACATTCTCCGCCGCCGGCACCACGATCACCCGGGCGCCGTAGCCGGCCGAGATCACGTCGGCGAGCGCCGCGCGGCACTTGAGGCCGAGCATCAGGCCCTCGCCCCGCACCGCCTCGAACACCTCCGGGTGCGCTGCGACCAGTCCCTCGAGCCCCTGGCGAAAGCGCCCGGCGGCGCGGCTCACCCGGTCGAGGAAGCCGTCCGACAGCACTTCCTCCACCACCGCGACGCCGATGGCGCAGGCGAGCGGGTTGCCGCCATAGGTCGAGCCGTGGCTGCCCGCGGTCATGCCCGCCGCCGCATCCTCCGTCGCCAGGCAGGCGCCGAGGGGGAAGCCCCCGCCGATGCCCTTGGCCACGGCCATGATGTCGGGCGCGATGCCGGCCCACTCGTGGGCGAACAGGCGCCCTGTCCGGCCGATGCCGCACTGGATCTCGTCGAGGATCAGCAGCAGGCCGTGCCGGTCGCAGAGCGCCCGGAGCGCCTGCAACGTCTCCTCACCGAGGGGCCGGATGCCGCCCTCCCCCTGGATCGGTTCGATCATCACCGCGGCGGTCTCTGGCCCGATCGCCGCCTCCACCGCCTCGAGATCGGCGAAGGGCACATGGTCGAAGCCCGGCAGCATCGGGCCGAAGCCGCCCACCAGCTTCTCCGCCCCCGCCGCCGCGATCATGCCGAGGGAGCGGCCGTGAAACGACCCCTCGAAGGTGATGATCCGGTAGCGCTCCGGCATCCCCTTGGCCGAGAAGTGCTTGCGCGCCATCTTCACCGCGCATTCCGTGCTCTCGGTACCGGAGTTGGTGAAGAAGATCGTGTCGGCGAAGGAGTTCTCCACCAGCAATTCCGCCAGCTTCTCCTGGTTCGGGATGCGGTAGAGGTTCGAGGTGTGCCACAGGCGTCGGCCCTGCGTCTCCAGCGCGGCGACGAGCTTTGGATGCGCATGGCCGAGGGCGCTGACGGCGATGCCGGCGCCCAGGTCCAGAAAACGCTCCCCGCTCGCCTCGATCAGCCAGGACCCCTCTCCCTCGTCGAAGGAGAGCTCGGCCCGCGCATAGGTC
This sequence comes from Pseudomonadota bacterium, assembly GCA_039180875.1. Classification (GTDB taxonomy): domain Bacteria; phylum Pseudomonadota; class Alphaproteobacteria; order Rhodobacterales; family Rhodobacteraceae; genus JBCDCY01. The sequence goes on from JBCDCY010000001.1 coordinate 851,037, forward strand.
GGCAGGACAGGCGAAATCACCTTGGGACTCCTCGGTTTGGCCGCGGCCGGGATGCGCGCCGGGCGGCCGGCCGCGCGCGCCGGGTGCTTCTGCCCGAACAGGCCCGCGAAATCAATGCAGGCGGGGTTCTGTGGGCGGGCTGCTAGCTCTTCAGGCGAAAGCCCCGGGCCAGCCAGCGCCAGCAGAGCAGCCAGAGCCCGCCCGCCACCACGAGCGACAGCACAAGGCCGATCCAGGGCGAGGCGTCGGAGGTGCCGAGGATGCCGTGGCGAAAGCCGTCGATCAGGTAGAACACGGGATTGGCCGCGCTCAACCGCTGCATCGTCTCCGGCAGGACGGAGATCGAGTAGAACGTGCCCGAGAGGAAGCTGAGCGGCGTGACGATGAAGTTGGTGATCGCCGACATGTGGTCGAACTTCTCCGCCAGGATCGCTGCGGCGATGCCGGTGAGGGCGAAGATCAGGCTGCCGAGGAAGGCAAAGATCAATGCCCAGTGCGGCGCCGCGATACCGACGCCGGCCACCGGAAAGATCACTGCTCCCACGGTGAGCGCGACGAACAATCCGCGCGCCACGCCGCCGGCGACATAGCCCGCCAGGATCTCCGCCGGGGACAGGGGCGGCATCAGGGTGTCGACGATATTGCCCTGCACCTTGGCGATCATGATGGAGGAGGAGGTGTTGGCGAAGGCGTTCTGGATCACCGTCATCATCAGGATGCCGGGGGCGAGGAAGGCGGTGAAGGAGACGCCCATCACCTCCCCCCGCCGGCTGGCGAGCGCCAGGGAGAACACCAGCATGAAGAGCGCGGCCGTGGCCATCGGGGCCAGGATCGTCTGGCTCCAGACGCTGGTGAAACGCCGGATCTCGCGCATCGTCAGCGTGCTGAGCCCGACCCAATTCACTTGGCCGAAGCGGCGCGCGCCCATGGGCGGCAGCGCCTCGACCGCGGTTCTGAGCGATGATTGATCCTGGTCCTGCACCGGTTCCGCCTCTCGCCCTCTCTTGTATCCCGAGGGGGGGGAGGTACAATAGCGCGCGAGAGGGGACTTCGGCGAGCGCCGTCGCTCTTCACCCTTTTCCGCCGTCCGGCAGCAATCGCGGGAGAAAGACCCTATGTCTTGGAGTGAGGAGCGCGTCGAGGCGTTGAAAGCCATGTGGGCGGAGGGCCGGAGCGCGAGCCAGATCGCCAAGGAGTTGGGTGGCGTGACCCGGAATGCAGTGATCGGCAAGGTGCATCGGCTGGGCCTGTCGAACCGCGCCGCGGGCGCGGCGAAGCCGGCGGCCAAGGAAAAGACGGCAAAACCGGCGCAGGAGCCGGAGGCGATGGAACCGACGACGAGAACGGAGCGGACGCCGCCGGCCGCGGCAGAACCCGTGGCGGCGGAGACACCGAAGCCCCCGGTGCGGGAGCCGGCGCGCAAGATCCCCGTGCCCGGCCAGCCCCTGCCACCGCAACCGGCCCAGTCAGAGGTTAGCGCCGAGACGCTGGAAAACCTCGTGCGGTTCGAGAAGTCGGCCAAAAAGCTCTCGCTCCTGGAGCTGACGGAGCGGACCTGCAAATGGCCGATCGGCGATCCGGCGACGGACGAGTTCTGGTTCTGCGGCCATCCCTGCGCGCCCGGAAAGCCCTATTGCGAGACCCACGTGGCCATCGCCTTCCAGCCAATGTCGTCGCGCCGCGACCGCCGGCCGAGCAGCCGCTAAGGCGCTTTCCGTCCAGACTGCTGAACCGGCCCAAACCGAACGCGCAAAGACGTCGATGAAGCGCCTCTCTCGGACCTCACTCTGGCTGAGTGAGTCAGGTCGACATCCGCCCTTGGGCGACGCCCGCTCGAACGAAAGCCCCTCGCGCCGCGGGCGCGACCAGCGAACGTCGGTCAGGAGGCAAAGGTTGTCCGCCCAGCCCAGGCGCGCTCGCCCCGCGCAACAGTTCCATGCGGAGCGCAGCGATCGCCACCCATCCGTTAGGCGCCGCGCCGCCGGATGGGTCGGGCGGCGCGGACGCCGGTGGGGTTACATCGTGTAGAAGAACTCCTCCCGCACGATCTTGCCGTTCTTCACGGTGTAGACGCCGAACTCCTTCATGGCGCTGCGCTCACCCGATGCCTTGTGGGTCACGTCCATCTCGAAGATCACGCCGAAGCGGTCGTCGCCGTGCATGTAGGGGCCGTCGACCTCTCCACCATGCACCTCGAAATTCTCGTCCCACCACTGGTGCTTGCCGATGATGCCGTCGCGGCCGCTGGTCTCTACCCCGTCGGAGCCGGGCTGCGGCGCCGCCTCTACAGAGACCGCGTCAGCGGCATAAAGGTCGTTCAGGCCGGTGATCGTATCGCCGGTGCGGCAGTATTGGACGAGCTTGTCAGCAATCTCTCGCGTCGTGCTGGGCATCACACCCTCCCTGATTTTTGTTCACTCAATGTTCTCACGTTAACCGATTCGCAGCGACGACGCCAGGAAGACGGATCATGCGTCTCAGACCTATGTACCCGAAGCGCTCTGGCTCTCGGTCGGGTAGAGGATGGTCAGGGCGTCCGTCTCGAAATCGCGGAAGCTCTTCCGCCAATGCCGCCCGGGCCAGTGATAGCTGACCTCGCCCCGCGCCGGGGAGTAGGCGGCGGTGTAGAGCGTGCCGAAGCCCTGGTCGAAGGCCAGGGAGTAAAGCGGTGGCTTCAGGAAGGCGCCGACGAATTTCTCCGCCGTCTCGGGGTGCAGGGTGAGGCGCTGCAGGAGGTAGCGCTGGCGCTCCACCGTCGCGGTGCGGCGGGCGTGGCTTTTCCACTCCACCCGCTCCTGATGGTTGGTGGCGACGGCAGCATGGGTGATCAGCGCGGGCTTGTCGGGCGCGAGATAGGCCGTGGCGAAGTTGCGCTCCGCATCGAGGAGCGTGACGTTGTAGCTCATGTGGCAGGGCACGCGGCTGAGCACGTCGGTCGCCTGTCCCACCGTCTCACAGACCTGCAGGACGTAGCGCAGGATGAGCGGCACGCCGAAGCCGGTGCCGACCTCCTGCCGGCCGCCGAAGGTGAGCGAGACGGCGAGGCCCGCGTCATTGATCCCGTCCACCAGGCCGAAGAGCCCGTCCGAGGTGCCGATCACCTGCCGCCCCTGCCAGCCGGTTTTCAGCACCACCGCATCGAAGGCATTGGGGCTGTAGTCGTAGTTCCGCACCAGCAGCGGCGCGTCTCCGGGCCAGACCGCCTGGCTGCAGCCGGCGAGGTAGCGTGGCGGGCAGTAGAAGCTGAGGAAGCGGGCCTGCATGTCGCCGCCACCCGCCAGCACCGACAGCCGCTCGAACAGCGGGGTGATCTCCGGCATGTGCTGCTCGATGGCCCGGCGGCATTCCAGATAGGTGGGCCGGCCGGTCAATCCCTCCCGCATCCACCAGCGGGCATAGGCCGGCCAGTATTCCGCGAACAGGGCGGCCCAGCGCGGGCTGGGCATATCTTCGGAAAGGGCGCGAAAGGTGAGCGTCACGGACGCGTCATGCCGCAAGACGCCCGGGGATCGCAAGGGGCCCCGCGCATGCGATCCACGCTGGCCGCCGTAGTCGTCACATGATCTTGAAGGCCGGATCCTCGAACGCCTGGGCCGAGGGCAGGGCCCGGGCGCGGTAGGCCGACTTGATGCCGGCGATCCAGCGTTTGGATTTCTCGGTCAGCCGGAAGCTCTTGGTCATCGAGCGGCCGCGGGTGACCAGGATGCCGAGATCGGCGCCTTCGTAGCGATAGTCGCCGACATTGGAGATGCGGAGGAAGAAGGCCTCGTCCTCCGTCTCCACCGCCCGGCGGTGATAGTCGAAGCGGTCGTAGACCACCTCGCCGTCGGGCAGCATCCGGTAGATGCCCGATTGCGGCGCCTCGGTGATGATGTCGACCGAGTCGTCCGTATGCTTGATCACCATCTGCGACCAGCTGTCGATCATGTCGGAGTCGGACCAGCGGGCGTTCAGCTCATCCACGTCCAGCTTGAACGGCTTCTTCGAGAACTCGAGCAGATGGAACAGGAAGAGCGGCGCATCGGCATGGGCGAAGGCCGCATGGTTGGTCATCGACGAGGCGCCGGTGATGCGCGGGTTCAACTCGCCGAGCCAGATGTCGTTGCTCTTCTTGTCGATCAGGAAATCCAGCTCGAAATAGCCGCGATAGCCCTCTTTCCGGAGTTGCTCGCCGAACTTGAAGGTGAGCTCCCGCGCCTTCTGCCGCTGTTTGGGGGAGAAGGCGGTGGAGAAAATCTCGTTGCCGCACCAGCCGCCGCGATAGGGGGTGAGCTCCTTGAAGCCCACGAGCTCCGTCATCAGCGGACCGACGATGGTCCCTTGGGAGGTAGCGCAGGCCTCGATGGCGGAGCCGCGGCAGTCGATCCGCTTCATGATTTTGATCTCGCCCTGGCCGACGATCTCATGCTCGTGCTTGCGGAAATCGGCCTCCGACTTGATGAAGAAGGTGGTGTGGCCGCTGTCGCCGAAGGCCGATTGCAGCACCAGATCGGTGCCGATGCCGGCGCCTGTCGCCACCTCGACCAGATGGTCCCAATCCTTGACCTTCGAGAGGGTGTTCGGGACCGAGGGCACGCCCGCCTTGTTGCCGACCCGCACCGTCTCGATCTTGTTGTCCATGGCGGTGCGAAGCTTGGCCTTCGGGAACCAGACCTCGCCGCCGATTTCCTTGGCCAGCTTCTCCGTCGCTTCGTCGAACATCAGGAAGACGAATTTCGGCTTGCCGCCGCGGGCCTTGACGACGTCGATCACCTCCTTGTGCTGCAGGAGGTAGTTGTTGATGTCCTCGATCGACTGGAACTCGTCGTGGGGCATCTCGGACGGCACCAGCACGTTCGGATGCCGGCCGTCGAAGCAGTCCATATAGCAGATGTACTTGAAATTCTTCACCCATTCGTCGAGCCCGAGCAGGTTGAAGTTGGTCGCCGAGACGAAATAGACCGGGTCGGCGTTGGTGTGGAAGAACCGCCGGATCTCGGAGATGTTCTTGAGCGTCTTCTTCGGCATCGGTCGGGTCCCTCCCCAGGATCAAGTGTTTTTGTGGCTCTCGAGCGCTTGCTTGGTAAAGACGCGCAGCCCCAGATCGGCGCGGTAGCCGTGGATCTCGCTCACGTCGAGGGCGCGCATGAAGGTCAGGATCTCGGGGCTGATGACCTGGCCCGGCACCAGGATCGGAAAGCCCGGCGGATAGGGGATGATGAAGCTGGCGGAGACCAGCTCCTCCCCCTTCTCCAGCCGGTCGACTAGGGAGGCATCGAGGGTCAGGTAGTCGCAATTCTCCTCGTCATAGGCGAGGAAGAAGGCGGTGCGGATGTCGCCCTCCGGCGTCTGGTCGTCGCTGCGGAAGGCGTCGTGGAACCGGCTGAAATCCGGCAGCGGCGGCACGTGCTCGACCAGGGCGGCGACCCGGTTCTCGAACGAGCGCCGCTCCATCTTGGAGGCGTCGTCGAGCAGCTCCTCCAGATCGTTGGCGATTTCGACCAGCACCTCGATCAGGTAGGCGACCGAGGACCGGGTGGTGCCGATATTGGTCATGAAGAGGACGGTGTTGCGGGAGGTCTTGTTGATCTGGATCCCGTATTTGTCCATCAGGATCTTGGTCTTGAACGTATCCCCGTCCCAGCCGGTGCCGCCGACCGCGAGGGTGACACGGGTGGGGTCGAGCACGAACTCGTCCTCGGCCCACATCTTCCATTTGTCGATCCAGCCCTCGTCGGGGTCGAAATACGCCTCGACCCCGCCGTCGCGGTACTCCTCCGGGATCAGCTCACGCAGGGTGAGGACGGTGAAGTACTTCTGCAGCAACGGATGGGTGCCGATCGCCCGGCGGATCGCCATGGCGCTTTCGACCTGGCGCTGCACGAACTCGAACCCTTCGAGCTCCACCTGCCGCCGGCCGACGTCGAGCGAGGCGATGATCTGGTAGTTCGGCGAGGTCGAGGTGTGGGTCATGAAGGCTTCGTGAAACGACTGCTCGACCTCGCCTTTGAAGTCCTGGTCGTTGACGTGGATCATCGAGCCCTGGCGGAGCGAGGTCAGCGTCTTGTGCGTCGACTGGGTGGCGTAGGCCCGGACCCGGGCATCGGGTGGGGGGAGGAGCCGGGTGTTCAGCAGCGTCTCCTCATCCGCCCCCTTGAGCTCTTCCTGCTGCGCCTCCCACGCGGCGGCGGCGGCCGGGGTGCGCAGCGTCTCGCGCAAGGTGTTGGCGACGCCCATCGCCGTGCGTTGGCGGTAGGTGGGGGAGAAGCGGGCGAAGGCGAACCAGGCCTCGTCCCAAAGGAAGACCAGGTCCTTCTTGATGGCCAGGCATTCCTCCATCACCCGCTGCACGTTGTAGACCATGCCGTCGAAGGTGCAGTTGGTGAGCAGCACCATGCGCACCCGGTCGAGCTTGCCGGCGGCCTTCAGGCGCAGCAGTTGATGCTTGATCTCCCGCGTCGGCACGGCGCCGTACATCGAGTATTGATGCAGCGGATAGCTGTCCATGTAGACCACGCTCGCGCCCGCCAGGACCATGCCGTAGTGGTGCGACTTGTGGCAGTCGCGGTCGACCAGCACGATGTCGCCCGGCCGCACCAGGGCCTGCACCACGATCTTGTTGCAGGTCGACGTGCCGTTGGTGGCAAAGAACGTGTGCTTGGCCCCGAAGGCCCGGGCCGCCATGTCCTGGGCCTCTTTGATCGGGCCCCGCGGCTCCAGCAGGCTGTCGAGGCCGCCCGAGGTGGCGGAGGTCTCGGCCAGGAAGATGTTGGGCCCGTAGAAGGCGCCCATGTCCTGGATCCAGTGCGAGCGGGAGATCGACTTGCCCCGGCTGATCGGCATGGCGTGGAAGACGCCGGTCGGCTGCTTGGAATACTCCTTGAGCGCGGTGAAGAACGGCGTCTTATAGCGCCGGTTGACGCCCCGCAGGATGTTCAGATGCAGCTCGAGAAAGTCCTCCTGGTTGTAGAACACCCGGCGGCATTTCCCAAGATCCAGCGCCGCGATGTCCTCGGCCGAGCGGTCGGTGACCAGATAGGCGTCGAGCTCCGGCCGGATCTTGGCGATCAGTCGGCAGGTCTCGGGCCCGTATTCGTAGGGCTCGAGGGCATCGACCTCCTCCGACTCCGCGATGTGGCTGAGATAGTGCTTCAGGATCGGCAGCTCGTCGCGGGACTTGAGCGTCAGGCCCGGGCGGACGACGACTGCCTGGACGTTGTGGTTGAAGAGGATGCCGATCAGCGCGTCTTCGAGCGAGGGGACGACCACCGGCTCGTAGATGAACGGATCCTCGACCCGGCGCATGCGCTGCAGGCTGTGGCGGAGGAAGCGTTCCTGGTGCTCGGTCACATCATCGACGATCAGCACCTCGAAGTAGGGCCGGCCGAGCGCCCGGGCCTCGACCGCGAGCGTCGCCTCGTCCTCATAGTCCTCGCTGTCGACCTCCTCCGACGACAGGGGGATGCTGCGCCGCCGGTAAGCGCCGGAGGCCAGCGCCCGGGCGATCCGGCGTACGGAGATCGACAGATCCTCGACATTGCCGTGCTGCAACTGCCGGCGGAGATGCTCGAAGGCGGAGCGGCCGGGGAAGGCCCAGTAGTTCTCGATCGGCGCCAGCGCCTCGAACAGATCCTCGCAGGTCTTCAGCAGCTTCTTGCCCTGTCGGCCGTCGGCGCCGTGGCGGTGCAATCCCTCCGCCGCCTCGCGCAATGCGCTCCACCGGTCGGCGCGAAGCTGGGTGGCGCTGTAATAGTCGTGGATCGAGGGCAGTTTCCGCTCGCTCGAATGGACGTTCATCGCGGGATCTCCTCACTCTCGGCCGTGGGAGGCGCGGCTGCGCCCCGGCCTAGTCAGAGCCGGTCTTGCCGTGAAGCAGCGAAAAACTCTTGGGCGGCCCGGCCGGCGCCTCGCTGAAGCCGAGGGCGGTCCGCGGGTCGGCGGCGTTCAGGCCGCGGCCGGAGCGCTGTTTCGGCGTCTCCAGCGGGCCAAGGGTGTTGAGATAGGCATCCGCGCCGCTCGTGCGGTCGTAGACAGAGAACTCGGCCTCCCGGTCACGGAAGCTCTTTAGGACCTGGCCGAGGCCGCGCAGCCCTGTCTCGCGCTGGCGGCGCACCTGGTCGAGGTCGACCTCGATGGGGAACATATCCTCCTGCCCCGCCGACTGGTGCAGCACGGTGGCCGACGGGTCGATGACGAGGGAGCGGCCGACGCCCCCCGCGGCCAGGCCGTTCACGTCGAAGACGTAGCACTGAAACTGCGCCGCCGTGGCCCGGGCGATGGCAAGCTCCGCATCCCGGTCGGTGGTGCCGGTCAGCACCGGATGCAGCAGCACCTCGACCCCCTGGCTGGTCAATTGGCGCGTCGTCTCGGGAAACCAGATGTCGTAGCAGATCGAGAGGCCGAAGCGCCCGACCTCCGGCACGTCGAAGATGCAGAACTCCGTGCCGGCCGACACACCCGCCTCATAGGGGCGGAAAGGAAACATCTTGGAGTATCGCGCCGCGATCTCCCCCTGGGGATTGATCACGACGGCGGTGTTGAAGATCCGCCCGTCTGCCACCCGCTCGAACATCGAGCCGGGGATCAGCCAGACGCCGAAGCGGCGCGCATCCTCCTGAAACTGTCCCAGCGCCTCGTTCGGAAAAGGCTGGGCGAAGCGGTCGAGGGGACCGAACGGCGCCAGCTCCGAGAACAGGACCATCTGCGTCCAAGGAAAGCGGGCCATCAGGATTTCGAGCCGGTGGCGCATCGCCTCGACATTCGATTGCAGGGCCGAGACGTGCATCTGCACGCCTGCGATGGCGAAAGGGGTCAAAGTATGCGGCTCCGGTGGTGAGGACGGCTGCGCCCGGCTGGGGCGGCGGTTGGGGAAGGCGGCATGCGGTCTGGTCTGTTCACCGCACCACCATGGTGGGAATGGTGGCGTGGCGCACCACCTTTTCGGCCTGGGAGCCCACCAGGAAGGTCCTGAGATCGCTTGGCGGGTGGGAGGCCATCACGATCAGGTCGGCCCCCAGATCGCTGGCGATGCGCAGGATGGTCTCGGCCACATGGCCGTGGGCCACATGCACCTCCAAGGCCCGATCGGCCGGCACCTCCCGCGCGGCAAAGGCCGCGAGATCGGCCTTCAGCCGCTCCATGGCGTGCTGGGCGAAGTCGTCGGGCAGGTAGGAGGCGACGAGCGCGCCGCCCAGGTCGTGCACGATGCCGAGGATGTGTAGCCGCCCGCCGCTGCCCGCGCATTTGAGCGCCGCGGGCAGCGCCTGGGTCCAGCTTGCGTCTTCGTCCAAATCGACCGGCAGAAGGATGTTGTCGAACATCGAAGCCTCCCCCTTAGGCCGTTTGCGGCACAGCGACGCCGTTCCGGCGCCGCTGCAGGGCCACGACGCCGGCGAGCAGCAGCAGGGCCGGGATGAACATGAGGTACTTCGACGGTGCATCGATCGGCTGCAGCACGCGCAGCACCTCCTGATCCCAATCGAGCCCGGCCCGCTGGGCGGCGGAGTCGAAGGCGACGTTGTCGATCACCATCCGGTCGCCGTCCTGCAGGAAGGTGAGGCCGGCAGCCTCCAACCGCTCCTCCCCCGTCGCGCCGTCGCCGACCTCGATCAAGGCGACGAACTCGATCGGGTCGCCGATATCGTCGATCCCCGCGACCCTGATCCGCAGATCCTCACCCACCGGGGTGGCAGCGGCCGCCTCCACAATGGCAGCCGGCGCGACCTCCTCATAGGGCGGGGCGACCATGTCCATCCAGAAACCTGGCCGGAAGAGCGTGAAGGCGATCAGCAGCAGCGCGAGGGACTCGTAGATCCGGTTCTTCGCCAGGAAATAGCCCTGGGTCGCCGCCGCGAAGAGCAGCATGGCGAGCGTTGCGACGATGAAGACGAAGATGCCCTGGGCCCAGCCGACCTCGATCAACAGAAGCTCGGTGTTGAAGATGAAGAGGAACGGCAGCGCGGCGGTGCGCAGCGAGTAGAAGAACGCGATCACGCCCGTGCGGATGGGATCGCCGCCCGACACCGCCGCCGCCGCGAAGGAGGCGAGACCGACCGGTGGCGTCACATCCGCCATGATGCCGAAGTAGAAGACGAAGAGATGCACGGCGATCAACGGCACGATCAGGCCGTTCTGCTGACCGAGGGTCACGATCACGGGCGCCAGGAGGGCCGAGACCACGATGTAGTTGGCCGTGGTCGGCAGCCCCATGCCGAGGATCAGCGACAAGACGGCCGTCAGCAGCAGGATCGCCAGGATGTTGCCGCCCGACAGCACCTCCACCACTTCGGCCAGCGCCGAGCCGACGCCGGTCTGGCTGACGGCGCCCACGATGATGCCGGCGGTCGCCGTGGCGATGCCGATGCCGATCATGTTGCGCGCGCCCGTCTCCAGGCCCGAGATCAGATCCCGCACGCCCTCGCCGATGGCGGCGCCGAACTGGCTGCCGCCCCGCATCAGCGCCATCAGCGGGCGCTGGGTGAGCAGGATGAAGACCATGAAGGAGGTTGCCCAGAAGGCCGAAAGGCCGGGCGACAGGCGGTCGACCATCAATGCCCAGACCAACACCACGACCGGCAGGATGTAGTGCAGCCCGGTCCGCACGGTCGGCCCAGGCAGGGGCAGGGTCGTCACCGGCGCATTGGGGTCGTCGAGCTTCAGCGGCTCCTCACGCGACGCGATGCGCAGCAGCGCCAGATAGACCACCACCAGGAAGCCGAACAGGATGTAGCCCGCCGTTTCCGGGAACGCTGGGCGTAGCCAGCCGATGCCGTAATAGACGGCGAAGGACACGGCACAGACCAGCGCGATGCCGAAGGCGAGGCCCACCAGCCGGCGCACGATCGGCTTCGGCTCATAGGCCCGGGGCAGGCCGCTCATCCCCGCCTTCATCGCCTCGAGATGCACGATGTAGACCAGCGCGATGTAGCTGATGACCGCGGGCAGGAAGGCGTGCTTCACCACATCGAAGTAGGGGATGCCCACATACTCGACCATCAGGAACGCCGCCGCGCCCATCACCGGCGGCATGATCTGGCCGTTGACGGAGGAGGCGACCTCGACCGCGCCGGCCTTGGCCGAGGGGAAGCCCACCTTCTTCATCAGCGGAATGGTGAAGGTCCCCGTGGTCACCACGTTGGCGATGGAGGAGCCCGAGATCAGCCCGGTCATGCCCGACGACACCACCGCGGCCTTGGCCGGCCCGCCGCGCAGATGCCCCATCAGCGAGAAGGCGACCTGGATGAAGTAATTCCCCGCGCCCGCCTTATCGAGCAGAGAGCCGAAGAGTACGAACAGGAACACGAACTGCGTCGAGACGCCGAGAGCGATGCCGAAGACGCCCTGGGTGGTGATCCAGTGGTGGTTGACGATTTGCGAGAGGTTGCGCCCGCCATGGGCGATGATGCTCGGCATGTAGGGGCCGAGCACGGTGTAGACCAGAAAGACGCTCGCCACGATCATCAGGGCGGGGCCGAGGGACCGGCGGGTCGCCTCCAGAAGCAGGATGAGACCGATCACGCCGGCGACGAAATCCGCCGGGATCGGCGCGCCCACCCGGTCGGCGATGGCGTCGTAGTTGACGAAGATGTAGATGACGGCTGCCACGCCCGCGACGCCCAGCAGCCACTCCCACGGCGGGATGCGGTCCTTGGGCGAGCCGAGCAAGATGGCCGCCACCACGGCGAGGCCGACGACCGGAATCCACCAGGTCGTGTCGCCGTCCCGGGCCGAGATCATGAACAGCACCGCCATCAGGATCGGGATGCCGACGCCGAGGACCAACTGGACCTTGGTCCGGGCTGCGGGAAAGACGGCGAAGGCCAGGAAGATCGCGAAGGCCAGGTGGATCGAGCGCGCCTCGGTGCTGTTGAAGACGCCGAAGCCCAGCTCGAACGGCAGGGGCGAGGCGTACCAGAGCTGGAAGAGCGACCAGGCGACGGCGACGACCATGATGAAGATGCCGACCCCGCCGGTGCTGCCCCGGGCCCCGGTGTCGGAGGAGGCGACCAGTTCGTCGAGTTCGGCCTGGCTCAGTCCACCGCGTCCGGCCGCGCTCTGTTCGACGGCGGCGGCCTGCTGTTGGTCTTTGCTTTCCATCACATCCCCCTGCCGATTGCGCATCGGTCTCTGCCGGTCATTGCCCGCCGGCCGGCCCCTGCGCGGGGCGTCAGCCGCATGGCGGGCGACGCCGCCGTAGCGGCGCCGGGGGCGCGCCCAACCTGTCGGCGGGCGCGCCCGAGGAGCTTACTCGATCCAGCCCTGCTCGCGGTAGTAGCGCTCAGCCCCCGGGTGCAGCGGGGCGGAGAGGCCGGCCGAGATCATCTCTTCCTGGCTCAGGTTCGCAAACGCCGGATGCAGGCTGCGAAACCGGTCGAAATTGTCGAAGACCGCGCTGACGACGGTGTAGATCACGTCGTCGGGCACGCTCGCCGAGGTCACGAACGTGGCGCGCACGCCGAAGGTCGTGACGTCATCGTCGGTGCCGGCATACATCCCGCCCGGGATCGTGGCGTAGGCGTAGAACGGATTCTCGTCCACCAGCCCGTCGATGGGTCCGCCCTCCACCGGGATCACCCTGGCGTCGACCGTCGAAGTGGCCTCCTGGATCGAGCCGTTCGGGTGGCCGACCGTGTAGATGATCGCATCCACGTTGTTGTCGCCGAGGGCGGCCGACTGCTCCGCCGGGGCGAGCTCGGAGGCGAGGGCGAAGTCATCCATGCTCCAGCCGAGGGTGTTCATCACCACTTCCATCGTCGCCCGCTGGCCGGAGCCCGGGGCGCCGATGTTGACCCGTTTGCCTTGCAGGTCGTCGAAGGTGGAGATGCCGGAGTCGGCCCGGGCCACCACGGTGAACGGCTCGGGATGGACCGAGAAGACCGCGCGCAGATCCTCGAACTGGGAGCCCTCGAACTGCGAGGTGCCGTTGAAGGCGTGGAACTGCCAGTCCGACTGCGCCACCCCCATCTCCATATCGCCTTGGGAGATTGAGTTGATGTTGGCGATCGACCCGCCGGTCGAGGGCGCAGTGCAGCGGATGCCGTGATCGCCGGTGCCGCGGTTGACCAGGCGGCAGATCGACTGGCCGACCACGAAGTAGACGCCGGTCTGGCCGCCGGTGCCTATGGTGATGAACGTCTCCTGCGCGCCGACCGCCGTCGCGCTCAAGCTCGCGCAAAGGGCAATCGCTGAAATCTTAAAGCTCTTCATGGACTTCTCCCTGTTTTTGATTGGTCGTCTGATTTTCGGGCGACGGATCGCCGAATTCCTCCAGTGCGGCCCTTGGCAATCGCTTTCGGGTGACGGAAGCAACGAGTTTTCCACAATATCCGTCGTCAATCTACCCGGTCCCGTCTGCCAAGGGGTCTGGGGGTCGTGTGGGTCGGGCCCCGCCATCAGAATGTCGGCGGCGTGCAGGCGCTGACGATGACGCATTCGACCTCCCCGATATTGCGGAACCGGTGCGGCAGACGGCTGTCGAACAGATAGCCGTCGCCGGGGTTCAGCACGCGTACCTGATCGCCCACCGTCACCTCGATGATGCCGCGCACCACGATGCCGGCCTCCTCCGCCTCATGGCGCAGCATCTCCGGCCCCGTATCGCCGCCGGGCGGATAGGTCTCGAACAGCACCTGCAGCGAATGGCGCGAGGCATCGCCCAACTGGCGGAGAGACACCTTGGCTGTCTCGGTCAGGCCGATGTCCTGGGGCGAGAGCTCCACAAATTCGTCGGCGGCGTAGAAATACTTCGGCGCATCCACGTCCTCGATCTCGGAGAAGAACTCGCTGAGCGGGATGTCGACGGCCTCCAGGAGCCGCTTCAGGGAGGCGACGGAGGGGCTCGACTTGTTCTGTTCGATCTGGGAGATCGCGCCGCCGGTCAGGCCGGCCCGCTGCGCCAGTTCGCGCTGGGAGAGCCTGCGCGCCTCCCGCACCGCCTTGAGCCGGCCGCCAATGTCCACCGCACACCCGTTCTATCGCACGCTCGAAATATTAAGCGAAGCGCCGAGCGACCTGTCAACCGAAAGCTCTGTTCTGGCGGGCCTCGGTCCCATTCGCTTGCCTGGTGGTCTTCAAAACTGATTGACCAAAAAATTTATCGCAGATAAATATCTTTTTCAGTCAGACCCCTCAAACATGGGTGATTCTATGGCCAGCAAGCCTCGCAAGAAGCCGGTTGCAAAGACCTCTGCTCCGAAGACCACTCCGAAGACCGCTCCGACGCCCGCCCACGCGGCTGTCGCCCCCGGCAGCAACGAAGCACTGCTCGCCCGCCGCCAGGCCGCCGTGGCCCGGGGCGTCGCCTCCGCCGCGCCGATCTTTGCCGCGCGGGCCGAGAATGCCGAGCTGTGGGACGTCGAGGGCCAGCGCTTCATCGACTTCGCCGGCGGCATCGCGGTGCTGAACACCGGCCACCGCCATCCCGGCGTGATCGCCGCCGCCAAGGCGCAGGAGGATCTCTACACCCACACCTCCTTCCAGGTCGTGCCCTACGAGCCCTATGTCGCGCTTGCCGAGAAGCTGAACGCCCTCGCCCCCGGTGACGCGCCGAAAAAGACCCTGCTGGTCACCACGGGGGCCGAGGCGGTGGAGAACGCGGTGAAGATCGCCCGCGCGGCCACCGGCCGGCCGGGCATCATCGCCTTCTCTGGCGGCTATCACGGGCGCACGCTGATGACCCTCGGCCTGACCGGCAAGGTCAGCCCCTATAAGAAGGACGTGGGCCCCTTCCCCGCCGACATCTTTCGCGCGCCCTTCCCCGACGCCCGCACCGGCGTCACCGTGGCGGACGCCCTGAAGGGCCTCGAGACGCTGTTCCTCACGGACGCCGATCCGTCCCGGGTCGCCGCCATCATCCTGGAGCCGGTGCTCGGCGAAGGCGGTTACCATCCGGTGCCTGCCGAGATGTGGCAGGCATTGCGCGCGATCTGCGACCGCCACGGCATCCTGCTGATCTCCGACGAGATCCAGGCGGGCTTCGGCCGCACCGGCAGCTGGTTCGCCATCGAGCATTCCGGCGTGGTGCCCGACCTGATCACCGTGGCGAAGTCCATGGCCGGCGGCTATCCGATTGCCGGCGTCATCGGCCGGGCCGATCTGATGGACGCGCTGGAACCCGGCGGCCTCGGCGGCACTTATGGCGGCAACCCGGTGGCTTGCGCCGCCGCGCTCGCCGCGATCGAAGCGATCGAGGCGGAGGGGCTGCTGGCCCGCTCCACCGCGCTGGGAGAGGTCATGCGGGCCCGCCTGGCGGAGATGGGCGGTCGGGTCGCGCCGTTCCGGATGTGGGACATCCGCGGCCTCGGCGCGATGCTGGCGGTCGAGTTTGTCACCGACTTCGACAGCGCGACCCCCGATGCAGCCTTCACCAAATCGGTGATCGCCCATGCCCTGCGCCGCGGCCTGATCCTGCTGGCCTGCGGCATGCACGGCAACGCGGTGCGTATCATGGTGCCGCTGACCGCATCGGACGCGATCGTCGAGGAGGGCATGGCGATCCTCGAAGCGGCCCTGGCGGACGCGGTCGCGGAGGTCGTGCCGATGGCGGCGGAGTGAATGACCCGATGCGGCGCGGGCAGGTCCGCGCCGCATTTGGTGCCGGACGGCACGCCTGCTAAGCTCTCCCAGCCTTGGTTCGAGGAAGGTCGCCGCCCGTGTCCCACGTCTTCCCCCGCCACACCCGTCAGGCACCCCCGGTCGCGGCCGGCGGCGACGGCTGCTACCTTTTCGATGCCTCGGGCAAGCGCTATCTCGACGCCTCGGGCGGGGCCGCGGTCTCCTGCCTCGGGCACAACGACCGGGCGGTGGTCGACGCAATCAAAGCACAACTCGACAGCCTGGCCTTCGCCCACACGGGCTTTTTCACCTCCGAGCCGGCCGAGGCGTTGGCCGATCTGCTGGTTGCGAACGCGCCGGGCAAGCTCGACCGGGTCTACCTGGTCTCCGGCGGGTCGGAGGCGACGGAGGCCGCGATCAAGCTCGCCCGCCAGTACTGGGTGGAGAAGGGCGAGCCCAAGCGCGGCCGCCTGATCGCCCGCAAGCAGAGCTACCACGGCAACACCATCGGCGCGCTTTCGGCCGGCGGCAATGCGTGGCGCCGGGCGCAGTTCGGGCCGCTGCTGCTCGAGGTGAGCCATATCGAGCCTTGCTACGAATATCGCCTGCGGCGGGAGGACGAGACGGCCGAGGATTACGGCCGACGCGCCGCCGATGCGTTGGAGGAGGAGATCCAGCGCCTCGGCCCGGAAACCGTCATGGCCTTCATGGCCGAACCCGTGGTCGGCGCAACGGCCGGTGCGCTGCCCCCGGCGCCGGGCTATTTCCGGCGGATCCGGGAGATCTGCGACCGCTACGGCGTCCTGCTGATCCTCGACGAGGTGATGTGCGGCATGGGCCGTACCGGATCGCTCTTTGCCTGTGAGCAGGACGGAGTGGCGCCTGACATCGTCTGCATCGCCAAGGGCCTGGGCGCTGGCTATCAGCCGATCGGCGCGATGCTCTGCACGGGAGAGATCTATGGCGCGATCGAGGACGGCTCGGGCTTCTTCCAACACGGCCACACCTATGTCGGCCACCCGACGGCCGCGGCCTGTGGCCTGGCGGTGGTCAGCGCCATCCTGGAGCGTGGCCTGATCGAGCGCGTCGAGGTGCAGGGCAAGAAGCTGGCGGAGCGCCTGAAGGACCGCCTCGGCCAGCATCCCCATGTCGGCGATCTGCGCGGCCGAGGTCTGTTCCGCGGGGTCGAACTGGTGGACGATCGGGAGAGCAAGGCCCCCTTCGATCCGGCGCGGGGTGTGGCGGCGAAGATCAAGAAGGCGGCCTTTGCCGAGGGGCTGATCTGCTACCCGATGTCGGGCACGATCGACGGCCGGCAGGGCGACCACATCCTGCTCGCCCCGCCGTTCATCATCGAGGATGATCAGCTCGACGAACTGGTCGACAAACTGTCGAGCGCCCTCTCAGCCGCCATCTGATCGCGCGCCGACCCCGCCAGGGCTGGCCGCGCGCGACCTCCCGGACGCCGAAGCTCAGTCGCCGGGGTTGTAGCCGTCCGTGCCCTCGACCACGCCGGGCTGTTCGTTGCCGAGCCAGGTTTCGACGACGTCGGAGACGCGGCCGGAGATCAGGGATTTCTGGCTCTCGCCCGCCGCCAGCGCCTCCATCGACGCCTTGCCAGTGACCGCGCGGACATCGGCCTGGATCCGGCCGGGCGCGCTCAACACCGTGCCGGTCGCCGCATCGACCACCTGGATCGAGAAGGTCACCGTGTGGGTGCCGCCATAGGGCCGCATCCGCGCCATGGGCGTCAGGGCGTGGAAGCGCTCGAGCGTCACGTCGAGGATGACGGGCTGGGCACCGTCCAGGCCCGCGGCCGCGTCGGTGATCGCGTCGGCCACGATCTTGCCGACCTGGGCCCGGCGGTCGCCCTCCGGCTCCTCATACCAGACGATGTCCTCCCGCGGGATCAGGGAGTTGGGATCGCTGGAGACGGTCAGCGCCTCCGGCACCTCGACCTCGACAGCGCTGAGGGCCCAGCCGTCGCTGGTTCCCGGGCTGAGCCGGCCGGTGAGCTCGGTATCGACCGTGGTGCAGGCCGACAGGGCCGCGACCGCAGCGATCAAGATGGCCCGCGGCCCGCACAGTGCTTGCGCCATGACGGCAACCTCCACATCTGAATGCCTTCCGGCGCCTCGGACCATAGCCAAGCAGCGCCGCCTAAGGCGAGGGATACGCACAGATTTCGGCATTTTCTTGGCGCCTTGTGCCATCGCGCCACACTGCAAGGCGGCAGGGTTAAGCGCCAGGGTAAGCCTCAGAAGAACACCCGGCCCTTGATGCCGAAGCGCCGCGTGCGCCCGACATCGACCAGCGGCGGGCCGCCGAGGAAGCCGCCGAGGCTCACGGTGGTGGTGCCGGTGGCATAGATCTCGTTGAAGGCGTTCTCGACGAAGGCCGTCACCTCCATGTTCTCGCCGCGCAGGCCCAGGCGGAAGTTCACAATGTCGAAGCCGTCGAAGGTGGGGATGTCAGGGTCGATCACCGTCGTGAAGTCGCTCCGCAAGGTATACTCCGCCCGCACGAAGCCGTTCAGGTCGGCCAGCAACGGTTCGGGATGTTCGTAGTCGATGCGCAGGCTGAAGGTGTTGCGCGGGGCGTTCGGCAGCGTGTCGCCCGTCAGATCGCCGAAGGGCGAGGTCGTGAAGTCGGTGAAGCTGGCGAAGGTCAGACCCCAGCGGGCGTCGATCACCAGGCCGTCGATGGGCTGGGCGATCACCGTGAGCTCCGAGCCCACGCTGCGGGCCGAGGCGGCATTGGTGGTGAAGGTCGCCCCCGGCACCGGGCTGAGCGGATCGAGCGCGGCCACCTGGATGTCGTCGTAGTCGAGGAAGAAACCGCTGCCGTTCACGAACAGGCGGTTGTCGAAGAAGGCAGTGTTGAAGCCCGCCTCGAAGGAGCGCACGCTCTCCTCCTCGAACGTCGTCAGGCCGCCGCCCGCCAGGGTGAAGCCGCCCGGCCGGTAGCCGGTGCCGAAGCGGAAATAGGTGGCGAAATCCTCGGTCCAGGCATAGCGGATCGAGGCGGTGGGGGAGACGTCGGTGAACACCTCTTCCGCGAAGAACGGCGGCGAGGACGGCACCAGGATCGAGACCAGACCGCTGCTTTCCGTGGCCCCCGTCGCCTCCACGGCGTCGCGGTTGAAGCGGGCACCGGCAGTCAGCTCCAGGTCCGGGATCGGTTCCCAGCGCACATCGCCGTAGACGCTGACGTTGAAGACGTTGTTCTCGAACGGGAAGGAGAGGGTGCCGATCGCATCGCCCGGCGTCGGCGGCAGCGTGTCGTCGCCGAAGCTGAGGAGCGAGGTGCCGGAGATCTCGTTGAAGCTGAAGCTCACTCCGCCGTTGACCGAGACCGCGCCAAGGCCGGCCGGCACGTCGAAGGCAGCACTCTCATAGCGGAATTCCTGAGAGATCGACGCCTCGGTGTCCGAGGTCTCGCCGATGATGATGTCGAGCCCGCTCAGATCGCCGTCGCCGAAGCCCTCGTTGTCCGTGTCGATGTAGGAGCTGGTGGACTTGAAGAGGCCGACATCGCTTTCGTAGGCGATCTCGCCGGTGACGAACAGCCGCTCCAGCTCGTTCTCCCCGATGAAGTCGCTCTCCAGCACCGGGTCGCCGGCCTCGAAGCTCGCCAGCGACGCGGTGTTGGGCGCATCGAAGTCGGTGATGTCGTAGGACAGGCTGGCATCCAGCGTCAGCGCCTCGATCGGTTTTGAGCGCAGGCTGAGGCGAAAGCCGCCGCTGGCCGAACCGACGGAGTTCGGCTGGTCGACGTTCACCAGATCTATGAAGCCATCGGAGGCGCGGCCGAAACCCGCCAGGCGGGCGAGCAGCAGCTCGTCGGGCAGCAGCGGCACGTTGATCAGGATCTGCCCCTCGCCATCGGGGAAGGACCCGACCTCCCCCTCGAGCGACGCCTCGAACGCATCGACGGGCTTCTTGGTCACGAAGTTGATGGCGCCGCCGATCGTGCCGCGGCCGAAGGTCGTGCCCTGGGGGCCGAGGATGGTCTCCACCCGCTCCACGTCCAGGAGGCTCGAGTTGATGGCGCTGGTGCCGCCGAGGGGGTTGATCAGCACGCCGTCGACGAAGATGCCGTTGGTCGGCCCGTTCGCTGCGCCGCCGATCAGGTTCGAGACGCCGCGGATCGAGACCTCCAGGTCGATGGGGCTCGCGTCGTCGGTGAAGCTCACATTGGGCAGGTTCAGGATGGCGTCGCTGGTGTCCTTGATGTTGGACCGCGCGATCTCCTCATCCGTCAGCACCACGACGCTGGCCGGCACGTCGCGCAGCTCCTCCTCCGTCCGCCGGGCGGTGACGGTGATCGGGTCGAGCACGATCGGCCCGGCCTCGGCCGGCGTGTCGGACTGGGCCAGCGCCGGGGGCGCGGCGACGAGGCAAAACGCCGGAAGGACGGTACGTATGGTGCGCATGTGGGTGTCCCGCGAACAGAAGGAAAAAAGCTGGCTGTTCGCCGGTGTCGCGGGCACGCGAGGGCTTGGAACCGGGCGGATCTCGGCTTGCTCTCGCCACTTACGCTAGCGCTGGGCCCGGGCCAGATCAACCAAAGGTGCGCAATGCAACCGTTCGGGGCGACGCCGTAGAGTGCGCACTTTGACAGGGCGGTGGACATCGGTGACCGGGTTGCTCCTCGAGCCCCGACCCGGTCCCCACCGTCAGCGCTCCATCGCGAAGGTTTGGGGCGCTCCCGGAGAGGCTTTCGGTGCAGCCGCCGGCATGTTTTGGTCGGACGACGGTGACGTGGAAAAGGCGCAGTGACATGGCATTTGAATTCGGCTCCCTCCTGTCGGCGGCTGCGACGACCGAAGCGGGGCTCTTTACCGGCTATCCTCGGCACCATTTTGTCGGCGGCAATATCGACGAGCCGACGGTCCCGGTCGCAGCCCTCGCCGGGGCCGCCCGCAAGGTGGCGCTGGGCCAGGGGCACGCCATGGCGAAGTACGGCATGGACAGCGGGCCGCAGGGCCATCTGCCGTTGCGCGCGTTCATCTGCGACACTCTCGCGCGACGGGCGCAGATCGCGGCAAAGCCGGAGGAGGTGTTGCTCACCGGCGGCTCCCTCCAGGCGATGGATCTGGTCAACAAGGCGCTGCTGAACGCGGGCGACGTCGTCATCCTGGAGGCTGCCAACTACGCCGGTGCGCTCAGCCGGCTCGATGCCCTCGGCGTCGACTATATCGGTATCGACCTCGACCAGGACGGCATGCGCATGGACGTCCTGGAGCGGGCATTGTCGGACCTCGCGGCGGCCGGGCGCCGGCCGAAGTTCATCTACACCATCCCCACGGTCCAGAACCCCACCGGCTCCATCATGCCGGTCGAGCGGCGGCGGGAGATGCTGGCGCTCGCCAAGGCCTATGACGTGCCGATCTTCGAGGACGATTGTTACGCCGACCTGGTGTTTGCAGGAGAGCGTCCGCCGGCGCTGCACGCCCTCGATGACGATGGGCGGGTGATCTACTGCGGCACGTTTTCCAAGACCATCGCGCCCGCGCTCCGCGTCGGCTATCTGCTCGCGCCCTGGAGGCTGCTCGCCCACATTCTGCCGCTCAAGACCGATGCGGGGAGCGGCGCGCTCGAACAAATGGTGCTCGCGGAGTTCCTGCCCGAGCATTTCGACGCCCATGTCGCCAGCCTGCTGCCGATGCTGGAGGCGAAGGCCGACGCGCTCTGCCAGGCGCTCGACGCGCAGTTCGGCGCCTCCGCCAGCTACGACAAGCCGGTCGGCGGCATCTATCTCTGGGTGACCCTGCCGGAAGGGGTCGATACCGACCGGTTGTACACGGCCGCGCTTCGGCAGGGCGTCGAGATCAACCCAGGCTCGCAATGGACGGTCGATGGTGCGGCCAACAAACGCCGGATGCGCCTTTGCTTCGGCCATCCGTCGATCGAGAACATCCAAGAGGGGATCGCCAAGCTGGCCGACATCTGTTTCGAGGAGTTCGGCGTCCCCGCACGCAGCAGGAATGTCGTGCGGGTCTAGCGGTGCGGAAGGGATTGGTACCGACGCCCCGGCTCGAACGGGGGACCCCCAGATCCACAATCTGGTGCTCTAACCAACTGAGCTACGTCGGCACGCCCGTCGGTGTACAATCGCCGCCACGCGGTTTCAAGCCGGGGCGCAGGACCACGGACGGCAACGGGAGGCAGAAAAGTGGGCATCAACACCCCGAAGGATGAGGAGGCGAGCCTGCAGATCGGCCCGACCGATGTCGGCACGGTGCGCATCCATGTGGAGGCGGCGGGCCGGGAGGTGACGCTCGACTTCGACCCCGAAGAGGCTGAGGAGATTGCCGGAGAGATCGCCGCCGCCGCGGCCCGGGCGCGCAAGGGCGGGGCCAAACGTCGTTAGGTCCTACCAACCGGCGATATCGGCCGGCGCCTCGAGCGATCCATGGGTGCGGAGGGCCGCGACTCGGGCGAAGCGCAGCGTGAGCGCCCGCCGCCGGGCCGGCGCCAACGGGGTGAGCGGCGCCTCCCGCACGATCTCCGCGTCATAGGCGTCGGCCCGAATGAGGCCCGTCTCCTCCGGCAACACATCCTCGGGAAAATCGCCCGTCACAGCCCAGAAATAGCGATCGCACCAGTCGAGGTAATGGCGCCATTTCTGGTCGGAGCGGTAATCGGGCAGGCCCGACTTGCACTCCACCACCCAGACCTCGCCCTTCTTGTCGAGGCCGGTGACGTCGGTGCGCAGACCGCGCTGCGGCACGAACTCCGTCAGACATGCGACACCGCGGTCTGTGAGATGCCGGCAGACGCCGCGGGCCAGATCGACGCCGGTGAGCAGGACGGAAGCCATGACGCACTGGAACAAAGCCCGAACGCAAAATCAAGTGTGCGGCTGCGCCGCTGGCCCTCCACCCTTCCAGTGGCGGGCGATCTGCCCTATCTCTAGGCACGGCGGATGCTGTCCTTCGCGTGCGGGGCCTACATCCTGGTGGCCTAATCATGCTCGAGGGAGCTGGCTCTGCGGTCGGTCCTGGCTTTCCGCACCTGGCGCCCACCTGGTTATCCAGGCTCTCGAGGATGAGATGCTCCCACGGTCGCGACGGGTCCGCCGCCCACTGTGCCATCACCCAACGGGCTTGGATGACGGAAGAAACGCCAAAGACGGCGCTGCGCCGCCGCGCGCAGCAGCGGCGCGATGCGCTCACCGGGCGGGAGGGGGCCTCCACCGCCGCCTGCCGGCACCTCGTGGCGCTCATCGAGCGGAGCGGGGACGGGGCCATCGCTAGCTATCTGCCGATCCGGAGTGAGCTCGACCCCCGCCCCGCGATGACGTCGCTGGCAGAGAACGGCCGGACCGTCGCCGTGCCCGTGGTGGTGGGCGCCGCGCAGCCGCTCACGTTCCGGGCCTGGCAGCCGGGC
Source organism: Pseudomonadota bacterium (assembly GCA_039180875.1). Lineage (GTDB taxonomy): Bacteria > Pseudomonadota > Alphaproteobacteria > Rhodobacterales > Rhodobacteraceae > JBCDCY01. The sequence continues at coordinate 873,962 of JBCDCY010000001.1, forward strand.
TGTAGGCTCGTCACCGGCGCTTTCGGCGTTGCGGTGCCGGAGGAGGGGGAGGCCGTGACCCCCGATCTGCTGATCGTGCCGCTTCTGGCCTTCGACCGGGCGGGCTACCGCCTGGGCTATGGCGGCGGCTTCTACGACCGGACGTTAGAGCGGCTCCGCGCCGCGGGCCCCGTCGTGGCCATCGGTGTCGCCTTCGCGGCCCAGGAGGTCGACGCCGTGCCGCGGGAGGCGACGGATGCCCGCCTCGACGCCATCGTGACGGAGGCGGGGGTCATCGCCCTCTCCGACCTTGTGGGCGCGAGCGGCTGATGCGGATCCTTTTTCTCGGCGACGTGGTGGGACGGCCGGGCCGCGACGCGGTGCAGGAGGGGTTGGCGGGGCTCCGCGATGAGCTCCGCGCCGAGTTCGTCATCGTGAACGGCGAGAACGCGACTTCCGGCATGGGGATTTCCGCGCCCCACGCGGCGAAACTGTTCGAGGCGGGGGCCGACTGCATCACCCTCGGCGATCATGCCTTCGACCAGCGCGACATGTTGGGGGCGATCGAGCAGGAAAAGCGCATCCTCCGCCCATTGAATTTCGCCAAGACCGCGCCGGGCCGGGGCGCCCATCTTTTCGAGGTGCCGGGCAAGGGCCGGGTCCTGGTGCTGCAGGCCCTCGGCCAGGTCTTCATGAAGCGGCCGTTCGACGATCCCTGGTCGGCGGTGGAGGCCGAACTGAAGCGCCTGCCGCTCGGCCGCGCGGCGGACGCCATCGTCGTCGACTTCCATGCCGAGGCGACGTCGGAGAAGAACGCCATGGGCTATTGGTGCGACGGCCGGGCGAGCCTGGTCGTCGGCACCCACACCCATGTGCCGACGGCGGATGCGCAGATCCTGGCGGGCGGCACCGCCTATCTCTCCGACGCTGGCATGTGCGGCGACTATGGCGGCATCATCGGCATGGAGAAGACCGAGCCGCTTCGCCGTTTCATCACCGGCATGGCGAAGGAACGGTTCGCCCCCGGCTCCGGCGCTGCCACGCTTTGCGGCGTGCTGGTCGAGACCGACCCGAAGACCGGCCTCGCCACCCTGGTCGAGCCCATTCGCCGCGGCGGCCGGCTAAGCGCCGCAGGGCCCGCATGATCTCGCGCGCCGGTCTCTACGCGGGGTTGCTCGGCATCGGTCTGGCCTGGGGGGCGTCGATCCCGGCGATCAAAGTGGCGACATCGACCGGGCATGGGCCCCTTGGGCTGGTCTTCTGGCAGCTCGCGATCTCGGTTCTGGTCCTCGGCCTGGTGATCGTTGCCCGGGGCGGCTCCCTGCGGCTTCGCCGCGCGGATCTGGCGTTCTTTCTGGTGATCGGGGCGATCGGCACGGTGGTGCCCAACTTCTTCTCCTACACCGCTGCGCGGGAGCTTCCGGCCGGGGTCATGGCCATCGTCATCGCGATGGTGCCGATCTTTGCCTTTCCGATCGCGCTCCTCCTCCGGATCGAGCGGTGGGAGGTTGGGCGCATCCTCGGCCTCCTCCTCGGTGCAGCGGCGGTGACGGCGATCGCGGCGCCGGAGGCGAGCCTGCCCGATGCCGGCGCGACGTTCTTCGTCTTCTTCGCCCTGATCGGACCGCTCTGCTACGGGGTCGAGGGCAACTATCTGGCGATCCGGGGCGAGCGAGGCCTCGATCCCGTGAAGGTGCTGTTCGGTGGCTCGATCCTCGGCCTCGCCCTCGCCACACCGCTGGTTCTGGCGACCGGGCAGTGGGTGCCGGTGCCCACCGGGGCCTGGACCGATGCCGACCGCGCGGTGGTCGTCGTCGGGCTGCTCCATGCCCTGGCCTATGCGGGCTATGTCTGGCTGGTCGCCCAGGCCGGGCCGGTCTTTGCCGCCCAGGTCTCCTACCTAGTGACCGGGGCCGGGGTGCTCTGGTCCATGCTGCTGCTTGGGGAGCGCTATTCGCTTTGGGTCTGGGCGGCGCTTATTCTAATCCTGCTCGCCATGGCATTGGTCCAGCCGCGTGCGAGGACGCTTGAGCCGCGCGCCCCTGCGCGCCATGGTGTGCAACCGCGCGCCTGACGCAAAAGGGAAGCCCGCTCGCCATGGATATGGTCCCCGAGGACCACACAGCCGCCCTGCTGGCGCTCTCTATCGTCGGCGGCATGTTCGTCCTGTTCTTGGCGGAGATCCTGCCGACGGAGGTCGTGGCGCTGAGCGGCGCGGCGCTTCTCGTCGCCCTCGGCGTCTTGCCGACGGCGGAGATGCTGGCGGTCTTCGCCAACCCCGCACCCTGGACCATCGGGGGGATGTTCATCCTCTCGGGCGCGTTGGTCCGCACCGGGGCGCTGAGCGCGCTCACCCGAAGTCTCGGCGGCATGGCGGAGGCGCGGCCGGCCCGGACGCTCGCCATCTTCGCCCTGCTCACCCTCGTCGCCTCGGCCTTCGTCAGCAACACGCCGGTGGTCGTCGTGCTGATCCCGCTGGCCACGCAACTGGCCCATGCCCTTGGCCTCTCGGCCTCTCGCCTGCTGATCCCGCTCAGCTACACGGCGATCCTCGGCGGCATCTGCACGTTGATCGGCACCTCGACCAACCTTTTGGTCGACGGCGTCGCCCGGGCCCAGGGCCTCGCGCCCTTCACGCTGTTCGAGATCACGCCCCTTGGCCTGATCCTGGCGCTCTTCGGGCTGATCTATCTGCGCATCGCCGCCCCTCGGCTGCTCCGCAATCGGGACGGGATGGTGGACCTCTTGGGTGAGCGGAAGGCGATGAAGTTCTTCACCGAGATCGCGATCCCGGAGGGCTCGCCCCTGGTTGGCCAGGGTGTGATGGAGATCGACCTTTTCCGCCGCGACGGCATGCGGGTGATCGACGTGCTGCGGGGCGACGAATCCCTGCGGCGCGACTTCCCGGAGGTGACACTGGATGTGGGCGACCGGGTGGTGCTGCGCACCGCCGTCTCGGAGCTTCTGGGCCTGAAGGAGAGCCGCTCTGTCACGGTGGCTGAACAGCTCTCCTCCCGCAAATCGGTGACGGTGGAGGCGTTGATCACGCCGGGCTGCCGTCTGGTCGGCCGCTCCCTCGGTGCCCTGCGGCTGCGGCGGCGCTACGGCGTCTATCCCCTGGCCGTGCACCGGCGGAACCAGAATATCGGCCGGCAGCTCGACGAGGTGGTGGTGCGGGTCGGCGACACCCTGCTGCTTGAGGGCGCGCCGTCCGACATCCAGCGCCTGGCCCGCGACGTCGATCTGGTGAACCTGGCCCAGCCGGAGGAGCGGCCCTATCGCCGCCGCCATGCGCCGATCGCCATCGTCACCCTGGCCGGCGTCATCGCCTTCGCCGCCTTCGGCCAGGTGCCGCTCGTCACCTTGGCATTGCTCGGCGTGGCGATCGTGCTGGTCAGCCGTTCCATCGACAGTGACGAGGCCCTAGGCCTGGTCGACGGCCGGCTGCTGGTGCTGATTTTCTCGATGCTGGCGGTGGGCGCGGCGCTGCAGGGTTCGGGGGCGGTGGCGCTGATCGTCGGGGCGATGGCACCCTACCTGATGGATCTTTCGCCGTTCTTCCTGGTCTGGTCGATCTATCTGCTCACCTCGATCTTGACGGAGATGGTGTCGAACAACGCCGTCGCGGTGGTGGTCACGCCGGTGGCGATTGCCCTGGCGGAGACCATTGGCGTCGACCCCCGGCCCCTGGTCGTCGCCGTGATGGTGGCAGCCTCGGCGAGCTTCGCGACGCCCATCGGCTATCAGACCAACACCCTGGTCTACGGCCCGGGCGGCTACAAGTTCACCGACTTTGTGCGCATCGGCGCGCCGCTCAACCTCTCCCTCGGCCTGTTGTCGGCCGTCCTGATCCCGCTCTTCTGGCCGCTCTGAGATCGCCCGCGCTGCTTGAAGGCCCGCGGCCCCGCGGTCTATACCGCGCCACGACACCCCCGGTGGAGACTGCCATGGCCGGCCATTCCAAATGGGCGAATATCCAGCATCGCAAAGGGCGCCAGGACGCCGCGCGCTCCAAGCTGTTCTCGAAGCTCTCCAAGGAGATCACCGTCGCCGCCAAGATGGGCGACCCAGATCCGGAGAAGAACCCGCGCCTGCGCCTCGCGGTGAAGGAGGCGAAGTCGAACTCCGTGCCGAAGGACGTGATCGACCGCGCGATCAAGAAAAGCCTCGGCGGCGATGCCGAGACCTATGAGGAGATCCGCTACGAGGGTTACGGGCCTGCCGGTGTCGCCGTGATCGTCGAGGCGATGACCGACAACCGCAACCGCACCGCCTCCAACGTGCGCTCCACCTTCGCCAAGAACGGCGGCAATCTGGCGGAGACCGGGGCGGTCAGCTTCATGTTCGACCGGGTGGGCCAGGTGGTTTATGCCGCCGAGGCGGGCGATGCCGAGACCGTGCTCGAAGCTGCGATCGAGGCGGGGGCCGAGGACGTGGAAAGCGGCCCGGACGAGCACGTGATCTGGTGCCCGGCCGGGGATCTGAACGATGTCTCGACCGTGCTGGAGACGGCGCTCGGCGAGGCGATCTCCACCCGCCTGGTCTGGAAGCCCCAGACCGGCACCGAGGTCGATGCCGAGACCGGCCGCACGCTCCTCAAGCTGATCGAGGCGCTTGAGGACGACGACGACGTGCAGACCGTCACCTCCAACTTCGAGATGAGCGACGAGGTGATGGCGGAGCTGACGGCCTAGGACGGATCTCGATCTGACTGAGTCAGTCAGGTCGAGATCCAAGAGGAGCAAATCGTTCAGGTCGTTGCGCTTTCCCTTCAGACTGGATCACCAGTCTAAACGGAAAGCGCTTTAGCTGGCGGTACCCGGCGCCAGGCTCGGATACCAGTCCGTCCCGCGCCCCTCGGGCGTCAGATCGAACAGGTTCCAAAGCGGCCAGATCGCATCGACATGGCGGGGCTGGCTGCGCCAATCCGGGACATCGGCGTCCAACAGCTCCGAGGCCCAGAAGTGGCGCACGCCATCGGCCGTCCGGCGCCAGACGTGCATCATCGGCAATTGCCCACCGTCCGCGGTCTCCGCCCCATAGTCGCGGTTATAGCTGTTGCCGGCGGAGGAGAGCAGGCGGAGCGACTGCCAGCCGCGCTCTGCCGCTAGGGCGCGGAGCGCGGCGGTGTCGGCCTTCGCCACCACGGCCAGCGCGGCGCGCCCGGCGATCTGGGCGGCGTTCCGGTCGAGGCTATCCAGCATCGAGACACACATGGCACAGGGCGCGGTCTGGGCGCCGCCATACATCAGGTTGTAGAGCACCAGGGTGTCGTGCGCACCGAAAAGGGCGCTCAGCCGGACCTCCGCATCGGTTGCGGCGTCGGCGAAGCGGTAGTCCTCCTTCGCCGCGCCGCCGTCGGGCAGCTGGCGGCGGAGCTCGGCCACCTCCTCGATGGAGCGGCGGAGCGCGGCTTCCTTCTCCAGGAGCGTTGCCCGCGCCGTGCGATAGTCGGCCGGTTCGTTGGGCCAGCGGGTCTCAGGGGCCATGACGGGTCCTCCGTCCTGATTTGCAACCTCACTCTAGGCCGAGACCGGGCTGCTTGGACAGAGCTCAGCAAGATCGGGGGCGCTGCCCCCTTCGGCCTTCGGCCGTTCTCCTGGGCTTACGCGGCGCCACTGGCGCCACGGTCCCCTCCGAACCCCCGGGATACTTGAGCCAATGCGAAGGAGAGAAGGTTTCTGCGCCGTGGCCAAAATATCCCCGCCGGAGGCATTCTTTTCCTACCTTCGGCGGCCGCCGGCTAAGCGGCCGGCATCAGGAAGAGGTCCGTCGGCCCCGGCTTGGCGCCCGCTGCCGTCAGCATGGCGTGGGCCTGGCCGCGGTGGTGGGTCTGGTGGTTGAAGAAATGGGTGACGAGGGTGGCGAGGGGAAAGGACATCTCCCGCCCCGCGGCGCCGGAGAACCAGGTGAGGTCGCGCGTGAGCGCCTCCATCGTCAGCGCCTCGGCCCACGCCTCAATCGCCAGATCGGTCGCGATCCGATCGGCTTTCCAGGCGGCCCAGTCGGGTGCCTCCCCGACCGACTCCGGGATCGAGCCGGTATTGGGCTTCGGCGTGCCGGCAAAGCGGCTCATCCACAGCCGATCGCCCCAAAGCAGATGGTTGAGCGTTCCGGCGATCGAGCCGAAGAAGGCGCCGCGCGCCATCTGCCGCGCCGCCTCGTCCAATGTGTCGCCGGCCGCGGCCAGGCTCTCGTTCTGCCAGCGATTGTAGCGGGCCATCAGCCGGGCGTGGTCGGGGCTCATCGCCTCAGCTTCCGGTCAGACGCTTGAACCAGCCCTTCTTCTCGGCCACTTCGGCGACCTCCTCGGGCACCTCGTCGTCCTCCGCCGGGCCCTCGACCACGGTCTTGAAGCGCTCGAAGAACTGGTCGGTCATCTTCTTGGCGAAGCCGTCGATCAGGCGGGAGCCGAGCTGGGCGAGCTTACCGCCCACCTTGGCCTCGACCTCGTAGGTGAGCTCCGTCCCCTCCGCCGCCTCGGCCAATGCCACGTTGGCGCCGCCCTTGGCGAAGCCCGCCGCACCGCCCTTGCCCTCGCCCGAGATCGTGTAGCTTTCGCCCTCGACCACGTTGGAGAGGGTGACGGCGCCCTTGAACGTCGCCTTCACCGGGCCGACCTTCTGCACCACGGTGGCGGCGAAGCCTTCGTCCGGCGAGCCGGTCATCTCCTGACAGCCGGGAATGCAGGCCTTCAGCACCTCCGGATCGTTCAGCGCCGCCCAGACCGTCGCGCGATCGGCCGCGATGGTGCGCGATCCCGTCATCTCCATGGCCATGCTCCCTTGCCGGTACCGTCCCGAGATGTAGCAAGACCCTCGGCATCGCGGAAGGGCGGGGCGCAGCTTCCGCTTGGCGCCGCGCCCGGGGGCCTGTAACGAAGGGGCATGGCCCCGCTCTTTTCCCGCCAAGACCTTGAGGATGCAGCCTCCCTCGTCCATCGGCAGATGCCGCCGACGCCGCAATATGCCTGGCCGCTGCTGGCCCGGCGGGCGGGTTGCACGGTCTGGCTGAAGCACGAGAACCACACGCCGACCGGGGCCTTCAAGGTGCGGGGCGGCATCGTCTATGTCGACGACCTGGCCCGGGCCGCGCCCGACGCCCATCTGGTCACCGCCACCCGGGGCAATCACGGCCAGTCCCTGCCCTTCGCCGCCCGGCCCCACGGGATCGCCGTGACCGTCTACGCGCCCATCGGCAACAGCGCCGAGAAGAACCGGGCGATGGAGGCCTGGGGCGCCCATCTGATCCTGCACGGCAAGGACTTCGACAGCGCCCGGCAGGAGGCGGAGCGGGTGGCCGCGGCCGACAGCGCGCACCTCGTCCCCTCCTTCCATCCATTGCTGGTGCGCGGGGTCGCGACCTATGCGCTGGAGCTGTTCACCGGCGTGCCTGATCTCGACGTCGTCTACGTGCCGATCGGCATGGGCTCCGGCATCTCGGGGCTGATCACCGTGCGCGATCTTCTGGGCCTGAAGACGGAGATCGTCGGCGTCGTCAGCAGCGCGGCCGACGCCTATGCCCGCTCGCTCGAGGAAGGCCGGGTGGTGACGACGGAGAGCGCCAGCACCTTCGCCGACGGCATGGCCTGCCGGGTGCCGGATGAGGCGGCGTTGGAGGTCGTGCGGGCCGGGGCGGCCCGGGTCCTGCGCGTCACCGACGATGAGGTCGCGGCCGCCGTCCGCGCGATCTACGAGGACACCCACAACGTGGCGGAGGGGGCGGGCGCCGCCGCCTTCGCCGGACTGATGCAGGAGCGTGACCGGCTGGCCGGGCGCCAAGCGGCCGCCATCCTGTGCGGCGGCAACATCGACGCCGACTGGTTCGCCGCCATCCTGCGGGGCGAGACCCCGCACCCCCGCTGATCGAGGCGCCGGACAAGCGCAGCCAGCCGAACGAGAGGACCGCGATGAAAGACGTGCTCGACGAGTTGGAGGCGCGCCGCGCCCAGGCCCGCCTCGGCGGCGGCGCGAAGCGGATCGAGGCGCAGCACGCCAAGGGCAAGCTGACGGCGCGCGAGCGGATCGAGCTGTTGCTCGACGAGAGCTCGTTTGAAGAGTTCGACATGTTCGTCGCCCACCGCTGCACCGATTTCGGCATGGAGAAGAACCATTTCCCGGGCGACGGGGTGATCACCGGCTGGGGCACGATCAACGGCCGCCAGGTCTACGTCTTCTCCCAGGATTTCACCGTCTTCGGCGGCTCGCTGTCGGAGACCCATGCCCAGAAGATCTGCAAGGTCATGGACATGGCGATGCGCAACGGCGCGCCGATCATTGGCCTGAACGATTCAGGTGGCGCCCGGATCCAGGAGGGCGTGGCGAGCCTCGCCGGCTACGCCGAGGTCTTTCAGCGCAACATCATGGCCTCGGGCGTGATCCCCCAGATCTCCGTCATCATGGGCCCCTGCGCCGGGGGTGCGGTCTATTCGCCGGCGATGACCGACTTCATCTTCATGGTGCGGGACAGCTCCTACATGTTCGTCACCGGGCCCGACGTGGTGAAGACCGTGACGAACGAGCAGGTGACGGCGGAGGAGTTGGGCGGCGCCGGCACCCACACCACCAAATCCTCCGTCGCCGATGGCGCGTTCGAGAACGATGTGGAGGCGCTCGCCGAGGTCCGCCGCTTCGTCGACTTCCTGCCCCTCTCGAACCGGGAGAAGCCGCCCGTCCGCCCGGTCTTCGACCAGCCCGACCGGGTGGAGATGAGCCTCGACACCCTGGTGCCGGACAACCCAAACCAGCCCTACGACATGCACGAGCTCATCCTGAAGACGGCGGATGAGGGCGATTTCTTCGAGGTGCAGGCCGATTTCGCCAAGAACATCCTGACCGGCTTCATCCGATTGGAGGGGGCGACGGTCGGCGTGGTGGCGAACCAGCCGATGGTGCTGGCGGGCTGCCTCGACATCAACTCGGCGCGCAAGGCCGCGCGGTTCGTGCGCTTCTGCGATGCCTTCTCGATCCCGCTGCTGACCTTCGTCGATGTGCCGGGCTTCCTGCCCGGAACGGCTCAGGAATATGGCGGCATCATCAAGCACGGGGCGAAGCTACTGTTCGCCTATGGCGAGGCGACGGTGCCCAAGGTGACCGTCATCACCCGCAAGGCTTATGGCGGGGCCTATGACGTCATGTCGTCGAAGCATCTGCGCGGTGACATCAACTACGCTTGGCCGACGGCCGAGATCGCGGTGATGGGTGCGAAGGGCGCGACAGAGATCCTCTACCGCTCCGAGTTGGGCGACGCGGAAAAGATCGCGGCGCGGGCCAAGGATTACGAGGACCGCTTCGCCAATCCCTTCGTCGCGGCCGAGCGGGGCTTCATCGACGAGGTCATCATGCCCCACTCCACCCGCCGCCGGGTCACCCGTGCCTTCGCCGCACTGCGCGGCAAGCAGCTGGAGAACCCCTGGAAGAAGCACGACAACATTCCGCTTTGAGCGACGGCCCGGCTTGGGGGTCTCGCGCATCGGCGGGGGAGAGGACCGATGACCGGCACGGACAAGAAACAAGCCTTCACGATCCGCCACGCCGATGACGGGCCGTTCCAGGGCGCGGGGTTGCGGGCGTTCTTCGAGTATCGCGACCTCGGCATCGCCGAGGCGACCGGCGGGGACTTCGGCGCTCACGTGATCCGGGCCGTGCCGGGGGAGGAGAGCCCGGGCGCCTGGCACAGCCACGATCTCGGCTTCCAGATGGTCTACGTCCTGAAGGGCTGGGTGGTCTTCGAGTACGAGGGGGAGGGGGAGCATCTGCTGCGCGCCGGCTCCTCCGTCCTGCAGCCGCCCGGCATCCGGCACCGCGAGGTGCGCCATTCCGACGACATGGAACTCTTGGAAATCACCGCGCCTGCGGCATTCGAGACACACGATCGGTAACGCTTGCGTGGGATCGGGGGCGATCCGCCGATCCTACGGCATAGTTTAGCAAGGATTTGCCGAGTCGCTGACCCAGCGGCAATGTCCGTATTGCGAACGCTGCGAGGCATCTCCATGTACTTTCCGCAACAACCGAGGTGTATCATGCAAAAAGTACTCAACCTTTCGGTGATCGGCGTTGCACTTTTCGCGCTCGTGGCGTGCAGCGCTTCCCCCGGGCGTCGGGCCGTCGAAGGCGGGGCGCTGGGCGCGGCTGTCGGCACGGCCGGTGCTGCGATCGCCGGCGGCTCTCTCGCCACCGGGGCCATCGTGGGTGGCGCGGTCGGCGCGGCGACCGGCGTGCTGACGGACCAGGATCAGATCGACCTCGACGACTGAGGATCGTTGTTGAAGCGGGCGTGATGGCGCGGATCCTTCGCTTCGTCACGCCGAAATTATCGAACAAGAGAGTTGAGGCAAGAGAGCTAGGGAATGCGACGTCCACAGCCACTCGTTCTTTTTGTATTGCGCAACGCCCTTGGCGGGATCATCGCCGGCTGGGCCTTCGCCATTGCCCTGATTTGGGGCGACGTGGCCGGGGTCGGATCATTGCTGGCGCAGATGGACAGCGCCGGTATGTCGATCGCCGCGATCTTCGCGATTTTCGGTGTCACCTTCGGCTCCGCTGCGCTTGGCATCGCGCTGATGACCTTGGGTCGGCCGCGCGAGGACTGAGCGTAGCCCGCTCCACCGGAGCGGTCGGCTAACACTTCCTTAATTTGGTCGCGCGCCTGTCGGACACTCCTCCCACGCATATCGCGTGGATGGAGGGGTCCGATGAAATCCACAGTCCTGGCAGGGTTCGCCCTGCTGTTCGCATCCGTCGCCGGCGCGGCGGAGCTGCCGGCGGACATCGCGCTTGCCAACGGCAGTACGCTCACGCTCCGCACCGCCACGATCTGGCAGGAGGATCTGGGGCGCCGGGTGATCCTGAGCGTGCAGGCCGACCGGCCTGAGCCGGCGGCGGGGCGTTCCAGGCAGGAGGCCGATCTGCGCGCGCTCTGCGCCCAGCTCGCCGAAGTCTATCCCTATCTCGAGGCGCCGCCGGGCCGCACGCCCACCCATCTGGAGCTGTTGTTCCGCGATCCGTCCCGCAGCTTCACCGTGCGCGGCGTGGACGCGGGCGGCCTGCGTATCGACATTCGCAGATCACGGTGCGACAGGTAGCCCACGTCGCGGAGCGGGGGCTGCCATGCTGAAGAAGATCCTGATCGCCAATCGGGGCGAGATCGCCTGCCGCGTCATCAAGACCGCCCGCCGCCTGGGCATTCCCACGGTGGCCGTCTACTCCGACGCCGACCGCGACGCGCTGCATGTGCGGATGGCGGACGAGGCGGTGCATATCGGCCCACCACCGGCGGCCGAAAGCTACATCGTGATCGACAAGATCATGGCCGCGATTGCCGAGACCGGGGCCGACGCGGTCCACCCGGGCTATGGCTTTCTCTCGGAGAACCCGGCCTTCGCCGAGGCGTTAGAGAAAGCCAGCGTCACCTTCATCGGCCCGCCCAAGGGCGCGATCGAGGCGATGGGCGACAAGATCACCTCGAAGAAGATCGCGGCGGAGGCCGGCGTCTCCACCGTCCCGGGCCATATGGGTCTGATCGCCGACGATGAGGAGGCGATCCTCATCGCCGAAGAGATCGGCTATCCGGTGATGATCAAGGCGAGCGCCGGCGGCGGCGGCAAGGGCATGCGCATCGCGCACAGCCGCGATGACGTGCGCGAGGGCTTCCAGAGCTCGAAGAACGAGGCCGCCGCCAGCTTCGGTGACGACCGCATCTTCATCGAGAAGTTCGTCGAACAGCCCCGGCATATCGAGATCCAGGTGCTGGCCGACAAACACGGCAACGCCGTCTATCTCGGCGAGCGCGAGTGCTCCATCCAGCGCCGGAACCAGAAGGTGATCGAGGAGGCGCCCTCGCCCTTCCTCGACGAGGCAACGCGCCGCGCCATGGGGGAGCAGGCGGTGGCGCTCGCCCAGGCCGTCGACTACGCCAGCGCCGGCACGGTGGAGTTCATCGTGGATGCGGCGAAGAACTTCTACTTCCTCGAGATGAACACACGCCTCCAGGTGGAGCATCCGGTGACGGAGCTGATCACCGGCCTCGACCTGGTGGAGCAGATGATCCGCGTGGCGGCGGGGGAGAAGCTGGCCTTCGGCCAGGCCGACGTGCGGCTGGACGGCTGGGCGGTCGAGAGCCGGCTCTATGCCGAGGATCCCTACCGCAACTTCCTCCCCTCCATCGGCCGCCTCACCCGCTACCGCCCGCCGGCGGAGACAGAGGGCTACAGCCCCGGCGACCGGCCCGAGGCCCCGGTCATCCGCAACGACACCGGGGTCGAGGAAGGCGGCGAGATCAGCCGCTTCTACGACCCGATGATCGCCAAGCTCTGCACCTGGGCGCCCGACCGCGAGGCGGCGATCGAGGAGATGCGCCAGGCCCTCGACGTCTTCGAGGTCGAGGGCATCGGCCACAACATTCCCTTCCTGCAAGCCGTCTACGACCACCCCCGCTTCATCTCCGGCGACATCTCCACCGCCTTCATCGCGGAGGAATATCCGGAGGGATTCCGTGGGGTCGAACTGTCGCGAGAAGTCCTGCGAGACATCGCGCGCTCGACGGCCGCAATGCAGGCGCAGTACGCCGACCGCAACCGGGAAATACAGGGCGCCATGAAGCGCACCATCGGAGCCGGGCTAACGACCTCGGGGCCCCCGAAGTCCCCGCACTGGCATGTTCAGATCAACGACTTCGCGTCCGAACTCAAGGTCTGGCCATTCGTCGAGATTGAGGGTGACGCCAGCCGGCGAAATGTCGGCTTCTGCATGACGGCCGATCAAGATGACGACGACTGGGTCAACATCTTCCTGAGCTATGAGCCAGGCGGTCCATTTGCTTGGATAGGTGAGGTTGACCGGGAAGACCCAAGCCGTCCGAGCCAGCCAAAAATGATCCTGAAGACAGAGCGACGCACCGAAGGCTTCCGCATCCGCTACCGCGGGGCCGACCTCGACGTGAAGGTGCGCACGCCCCGCGCGGCGGAGCTGGCGGCGCGGATCCCGGAGAAGGAGCCACCGGACACCTCGAAGATGCTGATCTGCCCGATGCCGGGCCTCCTGGTCTCCCTCGCCGTCGAGGTCGGGCAGGAGGTGCAGGACGGTCAGGCGCTCTGCACCGTCGAGGCGATGAAGATGGAGAACGTGCTTCGCGCCGAACGCCCGGCGGTGGTGAAGGCGATCAATGCCGCGCCCGGTGCCTCCCTCGCCGTCGACGACGTGATCATGGAGTTCGAGTAGGCGCTCCTCGCCGCCTAGGGCAGGCGTTCGGCCGGGCTGTCGAGGCCCGTGTTGAGGCCCGGCGCCTCACCGCCATCCTCGTTCCAGCACTTCACCACCCAATCGGCCAGATGGGCGAAGGCCGCCGCAGTCACCGCTCCGCCGAGCCCAGCGAGGTAGAGCAGCCCGAAGAAGCTGATGAGCGGCGCCCAGTCCATCGCCTTCACCGCCTGGGACGCCCCTAGGATCAGGGCCGAAGACCAGCCCGCCGCCGAGAGGCCGGAGAACACCGCAAGCCGCAGCTTCGCACCAAAACCCAGATCGAGCAGCCGCCGCCCCACCGCCGCCTCGAGCACCGGCATCACGTGGCGCCGCACGGCGAGCGCCGTCAGCATGAGGACCGAGACCACCATCAGCTTGATCCAGAGCTTGGGTGAGAATTCGGCAATCACGCCGCCGGTGCGAAGATAGACCAGCACGACGCCCGTCACCCAGGCGCCCACCAGCGCCGCCATCAGCAGGCCATGCACATGCTCGATCTGCGCCAGCCGCGGGGCGCTGAGCGGTGCATTGAGGCTCCGCAGCGTCCCCGCATGGGTCGCCACCACGCAGCCGATGCCCATCGCCATGAAGAAAAGATGCCCGATACGCACGATATCGGTCAGCAGCGCCATCGCGCCTGACCCGTCGGCAATCATCCGCTCTGTCCCCTCTCCGCCGCTTAGACAGGCGCGGCGGCAAATTGCGCCACGATCCCCGTCCGCGCCAGAGCCCCCAGCAAGCGCGTAGGCTCACGAATACCGCAAGTTGTGATTCCAGGCAAAGGAGGAGGCGCGCGAAACTTCCCCTTCGTCGCCGCGCGCGCTTTACTCCGTGATGTAGCCGGATCGGTTGCTGCACAGTTTCGCGCAGAGGACCTCTCGATAAATTTTCTTTGAAGGAACGCTTAGTGCCAGGGAAAAAAGTGCCAAGAAAGGTCTGGGTCATAAAAGATGGTGTGATCCCCGAGGATCTACGCGAAGAGCTTCTCAGGTACGCAGAGAGCGGAGTCGTCTTTGACGAAAACTCGTGGCCAGAGGCGCCCTGGGTCACTTTCCCGACGTACGCGCGCGCAAGCATGGGTTGGAGGATGGGGCGTGGCGAGGACTATATGATCGAATTCATGAAGTGGTTTTCCGCTTTGTCCGACGAAAGGCGCGGCGCCTACACTGCTCAATATCCAGAGCCCGACGGCTGGGAAGGATTTTATCGGGATGCAAAGGAAGCGGGGACCAAGATGACGGGCGCTCCGCCCGTTTGACGATCAGCTCCGTTATCTCATGGGGCCAGGTGGTCCACGCTTCGAGAGGTCTTCTACCGGCGCATCGTCCCTGCTTGCCGCCGCCGGGCCGCTCTGGGAGAATGGATGCAGCTACCCCGAGGAGACGAGGCCATGACCGACCGCATGGATGCCTGGCGTGCGCTGGCCGCGAAGGAGCTCAAAGGCCGCGATCCCAAGGAGCTCACCTGGGTGACGCCCGAGGGCATCCCGGTGAAGCCGCTCTATACGGAGGCGGATCTTGCCGGTCTCGACCATCTCGGCAGCGTGCCGGGGCTCGCGCCCTATGTCCGCGGCCCGCGCGCCACGATGTATGCCGGCCGGCCCTGGACCATCCGGCAGTATGCCGGCTTCTCGACGGCCGAGGAGTCGAACGCCTTCTACCGCAAGGCGCTGGAGGCGGGGCAAAAGGGCCTGTCGGTCGCCTTCGACCTCGCCACCCACCGGGGCTATGACAGCGACCATCCCCGCGTGCTCGGCGATGTGGGGAAGGCGGGTGTGGCCATCGACTCGGTCGAGGATATGAAGATCCTCTTCGACGGCATTCCGCTAAAGGAGATGTCGGTCTCCATGACCATGAACGGCGCCGTCATCCCGGTGCTGGCGAGCTTCATCGTCGCGGGAGAGGAGCAGGGGGCGGCGATCGCGGATCTCTCCGGCACCATCCAGAACGACATCCTTAAGGAGTTCATGGTCCGCAACACCTACATCTACCCGCCCGCGCCCTCGATGCGGATCGTCTCCGACATCATCGGCTACACGGCGGCGGAGATGCCGCGCTTCAACTCCATCTCGATCAGCGGCTACCACATGCAGGAGGCGGGCTCGACGCTGGTGCAGGAGCTCGCCTTTACGCTGGCCGACGGCAAGGAATACGTGAAGGCAGCGATCGAGGCCGGCATGGATGTGGATGCCTTCGCGCCGCGCCTCTCCTTCTTCTTCGCCATCGGCATGAACTTCTTCATGGAGGCGGCGAAGCTGCGGGCCGCGCGCCTCCTCTGGCACCGGATCATGGAGGGCTTCGGGGCGGAGAAGCCGCAGAGCCTGATGCTCCGCACCCATTGCCAGACCTCGGGCGTGAGCCTGCAGGAGCAGGACCCCTACAACAACGTCGTGCGCACGGCCTATGAGGCGCTCTCGGCCGCGCTCGGCGGCACCCAGTCGCTCCACACCAACAGCTTCGACGAGGCGATCGCCCTGCCGACGGAGGCCTCTGCCCGGATCGCGCGCAACACCCAATTGATCCTGCAGCACGAGACCGGCGTGACGAAGGTGATCGACCCGCTGGCCGGTTCCTACTACGTCGAGGCGCTGACCGATCAGCTCGCGGCCGAGGCCTGGAAGATCATCGAGGAGGTGGACGCCATGGGCGGCATGACCGAGGCCGTTGCCTCCGGCATGCCGAAGCTCTGGATCGAGGAGGCCGCGGCGCGCCGCCAGGCCGCCGTCGACCGGGGCGAAGAGGTGATCGTCGGCGTGAACAAGTATCCGCCGCCCGAGCCCACCGTGGTCGACATTCTCGACGTGGACACCGACGCCGTGCGCGCCTCCCAAGTCGCCCGGTTGGAGCGGATCCGTGCGACCCGCGACCAGGCGGCCTGCGATGGCGCCCTTGCGACGCTTGAGGAGGCCGCCACCTCCGGCGAGGGCAACCTGCTGGCGCTCGCGGTGGAAGCGGCCCGAACCCGCGCCACGGTGGGCGAGATCTCTGACGCGATGGAGCGCGCCTTCGGCCGGCACGAGGCGGCTGTGCAGACACTCGCCGGGGTCTACGGTGCGGCCTACGATGGCGATGAGGGCTTTGAGCGCATCCGGTCAGACGTCGAGGCCTTTGCCGAGGCGGAAGGGCGCCGGCCCCGCATGCTCGTCGTCAAGATGGGCCAGGACGGCCACGACCGCGGCGCTAAGGTGATCGCCACCGCCTTCGCCGATATCGGCTTCGACGTCGATGTCGGCCCCCTCTTCCAAACGCCGGAGGAGGCAGCGCGCGATGCCCTCGACAACGACGTGCATGTGGTCGGCATCTCCTCCCAAGCGGCGGGCCACAAGACCCTGGCGCCGCTCCTGATCGAGGCGCTCCGGGCCCAGGGTGCAGACGATATCCTGGTGGTCTGCGGCGGCGTGATCCCGGCCCAGGACTACGACTTCCTGCGCGCCAAGGGCGTGAAGGCGATCTTCGGCCCCGGCACCAATATCCCTGCTGCCGCGCGCGAGATCCTGGACCTTATCCGCGCCGCTCGCACGAAAACGGCGGCAGAGTGAGCGCAGGCTTCGACTGGGCCCTCGGCCGGCCCGAGGATCTGGAGATCGTGTCGGAGACCGATCGCCACGGTCGGCCGCTTCGTACCGTGATCGACATGGGCACCGGCCTTGTCCGCAACGATCCGATCCCGGGGGACGATGAGCTCGCCCGCTTCTACGCGGAGGAGTACCGGACGGCCTATAAGGGCGCGGCCCGCCCTCGCAGGCGCCAGATCGTGCGCAACTTCCGCCGGGCGGCCGCCCATATCGCGGCCTTCCGCGATGTGATCGACCCGGCGATGCGGGTGCTGGACGTGGGGGCGGGATCGGGCGAGTTCCTCTACCTCGTCCACACCCTCGGCAAGTCGGCCCATGGGATCGAGCCCAATCGGGGCTATGCCGAATATTGCCGCGACGCCCTCGGCCTCGACGTCGCCTCGGCCCACCTGGCGCCGGATCTGTTCGCCCCCGGCGCCTTCGACCTGATCCGGCTCAACCATGTGCTGGAGCACTTGAACGACCCGGTCGGCTATCTCGAGATGATCGCCGCCTGGCTCGCGCCGGATGGTCTGCTGCAGGTCGAGGTGCCGAATATCGAGGTCTATTGCCGCGCCAAGTCCCGCGGCGGGATGTTCCACTACGGCCATATCTTCAACTTCAACCCGTGGACCCTGCGGGCCGCCGCAGGCCTCGCCGGTCTGGCCGAGGCGGAGGAGACCGCTCCCCGTTCCACCGACACCACCGGCGCTTTCTTCCGCATCGGGCAGCGCTGGACGGCGGAGAACGCGCGGAACCCCGAGAATGCCCATCAGGTGCGCGCTCTGATCCGGCACCACTACGAGGGCGATCGGGCGGCGGAGCGACGCCGCCGGCCGCTCAGCAAACTCGCCCACCGGATCGAGGAGACGGCCACCGGTCTTTTCGCCGGCACCCCCCGCGCCATCGCCGACCGGGCCGCCGCCCGGCTCTAGCCCGCACCGTCCCGGAAATCGGCCAGAGCCGAGTGTCCGGGACCTCTCCCGGCCACCGGTCGTTGCCGGCCCCGCCCCGGCAAGGCTATGACAGGGAAAAGCTCAGGGAGGATCCGCGATGGTCGAGGAAACCGTTGCTCCGGCACTCGACTATCACGCCCGGCCCCGACCGGGAAAGCTGGAGATCCGCGCCACCAAGCCCCTGGCCAACGGCCGCGATCTGGCGCTCGCCTACTCCCCCGGCGTCGCCGAACCCTGCCTCGAGATCAAGGAGCGGCCCGATGCCGCCCGGGACTACACCGCCCGGGGCAATCTGGTGGCGGTGGTCAGCAACGGCTCCGCCGTCCTCGGCCTCGGCAATATCGGGGCGCTGGCCTCCAAGCCGGTGATGGAGGGCAAGGCGGTCCTCTTCAAGAAGTTCGCCAACGTCGACTGCTTCGACATCGAGATCGACGAGAAGGACCCCGAGCGCCTGGCCGAAATTGTGGCGAGCCTCGAGCCCACCTTCGGTGCCATCAACCTCGAGGACATCAAGGCCCCCGATTGCTTCATCGTCGAGCGCCTCTGTCGCGAGCGGATGAATATCCCGGTCTTTCACGACGATCAGCACGGCACGGCGATCGTGGTTGGGGCGGCCGCGACCAACGCGCTGAAGCTCGCCGGCAAGCGGTTCGAGGACATCAAGGTGGTCTCCACCGGCGGCGGCGCGGCCGGCATCGCCTGCCTCAACATGCTGGTGACCCTCGGCGTGAAGCGTGAGCATGTCTGGCTCTGCGACCTCCACGGCCTGGTACACGAGGGGCGCGAGGCCGACATGACGCCGGAGAAGGCGGCCTTCGCCCAGCCGGGCGGGCCGCA
Organism: Pseudomonadota bacterium; assembly: GCA_039180875.1. Taxonomy (GTDB): domain Bacteria; phylum Pseudomonadota; class Alphaproteobacteria; order Rhodobacterales; family Rhodobacteraceae; genus JBCDCY01. Next base: position 892,528 of record JBCDCY010000001.1, read on the forward strand.
GACGCTCGCTGACGTGATCGCGGATGCCGACCTCTTCCTCGGCCTCTCCGCCGCCGGCGTCCTGAAGGCAGAGATGGTCGGGCGGATGGCGGCGAAACCGATCATCTTTGCCCTCGCCAATCCCCACCCCGAGATCGGGCCGGAGGAGGCGCGGGAAGTGGCCGAGGACGCCATCATCGCCACTGGCCGGTCGGACTATCCCAACCAGGTGAACAACGTCCTCTGCTTTCCCTTCATCTTCCGCGGCGCCCTCGACATCGGCGCGACCGAGATCAACGAGGAGATGAAGGTCGCCTGCGTCGAGGCGATCGCGGCGCTGGCCCGCGCCTCCTCCTCGGCCGAGGCGGCGGCGGCCTATCAGGGGGAACGGCTGGTCTTCGGCCGCGACTACCTGATCCCAAAGCCGTTCGATCCCCGCCTCTTGGCGGTCGTCGCCGGGGCCGTGGCCAAGGCGGGAATGGAAAGCGGCGCAGCCACCCGGCCGATCGAGGACATCCGGGCCTACCGCGCCGCGCTCGACCATTCGGTCTTTCGCTCCGCCCTGCTGATGCGCCCGGTCTTCGACGCCGCCCGGGGCGCCGACCGGCGCATCGTCTTCGCCGAGGGCGAGGACGAGCGGGTGATCCGCGCCGCCAAGGCGATGCTGGAAGAGGCGGTCGACACGCCGATCCTGATCGGCCGCCCCGACGTCATCGCCAGCCGGTGCGAGCGCCTGGGCGTCAGCCTCACCCCCGGCGAGGATTGCGAGGTGGTGAACCCCGAGAACGATCCCCGCTACCGCGATTACTGGCAGACCTATCACAGCATCATGGCGCGCAAGGGCGTCACCCCCGACCTGGCGCGCGCCATCATGCGCACCAACACCACGGCGATCGGCGGGATCATGGTGCGCCGCGGCGAGGCGGAGAGCCTGATCTGCGGCACCTTCGGCCAGTACCGCTGGCATCTGGGCTACGTCCAGGACCTGCTGGCCGGCCAGGTGCCCGACGGCGGGGACGAGCCGTTGCACCCCGTCGGTGCGCTCAGCCTGATGATCCTCGAGAAAGGCGCGCTCTTCGTTGCCGACACCCAGGTGCATTCCGAGCCGACTGCGCAGCATGTCGCCGAGATCGCCATCGGCGCCGCCCGCCATGCCCGCCGTTTCGGGCTGGAGCCCTATGTCGCGCTTTGCAGCCAGTCGCAGTTCGGCAGCCTCGACACGCCGAGCGGCCGGCGGATGCGGGAGGCGATGGAGATCCTGGACGCCAAGGGGGCCGATTTTGTCTATGAGGGTGAGATGAACGCCGATACGGCCCTCAACCCGGTGCTGCGCGAGCGGATCTTTCCCGACTCGCGCATCGTCGGGGCGGCGAATGTGCTGATCTTCGCCAACTCCGATGCCGCCTCGGCCGTGCGCAACGTGCTGAAGGAGGCGTCCGGGGCCTTGGAGGTCGGGCCGATCCTGATGGGCATGGGCAACCAGGCCCACATCGTCTCGAACTCGATCTCGGCCCGGGGGCTTCTGAACATCGCGGCCCTCGCCGGCACGCCGGTCCAGCACTACGGCTGAGCGAGGCGGCGTGAGGGTCATCCTGCATATCGGGCCGGGCAAAACGGCGACGAGCACCATTCAACACGAGCTGACGAAGATGCGCCGGCCGCTCGCCCGGGCGGGATGGCTCTACCCAAGAACCGGTCTCCTCCATCGTTGGCGCGGCACGGCGCAGCACGGCATCGGCTATTCGCTGGTCGCACGACCCGCCGAATGGCAGCGCCATCACCGCCGGTTCCCGGCGCAGAAGGTCTGGCCGGCCCTGACGCGAGAGCTCGCCCGCGCGCGTCGCTGCGACACGGCGCTCATCTCTTCGGAGTCGATGGCAAATCTCGATCGCGAAGCGCTTGAGCGGATCCCGGACCTGCTTTGGGGCCACGAGGTGGAGATCGTGCTGGTGGAGCGCGAGCCCTTGGCGCGGATGGAGTCGCTCTACGCCCAGGTGATCAAGGCGCCCCCCTATTCCAAAGCGTTCGTCCGGCCGTTCCTGCGCCGGGCACTGCCGAAGAAAGCCCATGAGATCACGCGAGCGCTGTTCGAGCAGGTCTTTTCCCCCGAACGGGTGCGTATCGTTCCCTATGAGGCGCTCTTGGCCGGCGGTTCTGTCGGAGCGCGCTTTCTGGATGCGCTCGGCGGCCCGGAGCTGAGTAAATGGCCGAAGCGCTCGGTAGTGGCCAACAAGTCGCCCGATTGGTCGGTACTGATGCTGCTCCGGTCGCTGAACACGGTCGGGGATGTAGCATTCGAGGACCGACGCAAGCTCTACGCCGCAATCCTGGCAGCGGCGCCTGAGGGCGACATCCGGGCGGATCCCGAGAAGAGTGCCGCCCGGATCCGGGCGGCGATCAAAGGCCCCCATCGGGACCGGTTGCGCGCTGCGGTCGGCAAGTGGTTTGCCCTGCCGGAGATCGACCCGCCGCTAACCGATGCGGAGCGGGCCGAGATCCGGGCCGAGGCGGGCCTCGACCGGCGCCCTGCCGCCTGAAGCCTCAGCCCGTGGCGCGGGGCGCCTCGCCCCGGAACTGCAGGTGATAGAGCTCGGCATAAAGGCCGCCGCGGGCCAGCAATTCGCCATGGGTGCCGACCTCGACGATATGGCCCCGGTCCATGGCGACGATCATGTCGGCGTCCAGAATGGTGGCCAGGCGGTGGGCGATCACCAGGGTGGTGCGCCCAGCCGACAGGCGGTCGAGGGCGGTGCGGATCATCGCCTCGTTCCCGGCGTCTAGGGCCGAGGTGGGCTCGTCGAGTAGCAGGATCGGCGCGTCCCGCAGGATCGCCCGGGCGATCGACAGGCGCTGGCGCTCCCCACCCGAAAACGTCATGGCGGCGGGCGCGACCGGGGTGTCGTAGCCCTCCGGCAGGGCTGCGATGAAGTCGTGGGCGGCTGCGGCCCGGGCGGCCTCCCCGATCTCCGCCCGGTCGGCCCCGGGGCGGCCGAAGGCGATGTTCTCGGCCACCGTGGCGCTCAGCAGCACCGAGTCCTGGCTTACCAGCGCGATCTGTTCGCGGAGCGAGGCAAGCGTCGCCTGCCGCACGTCCACATCGTCGATCAGCAAGGCGCCGGCCGTCACGTCGTAAAGCCGCGGGATCAGGTTGAAGACGGTGGATTTTCCGGCGCCCGAGCGCCCGACCAGCGCCACCCGCGCGCCGGCGGGGATACGCAGATCGAAGTCGCGGAGCGCCACCGCCCCGTCGGGATAGGCGAAGTCGACGCCGCGAAACCGGATCTCCCGCGCGATGGGGGCAAGCGCCACGGCATCGGGCCGTTCCACCACCTGATCCGGCGTGTCGAACAGGGCATAGACCCGCTCGAGCGCCGCGAGGCCCTGCATCACCCCGGCATAGACGTTGCCGAGGCGCTGGGCCGGGGTGGCCATCACTGCGAGCCCGGTCAGAAGCCCCGCGAAATCGGCGATCGAGGCGGCGCCGGAGGTGAGGCGCCAGCCGAGAAAGATCAGAAGGGCGGCCACCGCCGTCCCACTCAACCCCTCGATGATCGGCTCGATCCGGGCCCGCCAGTTGAGAGCCTTGATCTTCAGCTCCCGCAGCCGCTCGAAGGAGGCGGCGGCGTTCTTCGCTAGATGCCCCTCCAACCGGTAGGTCTTGGCGAGGCGAATGCCCGACAACCCCTCGCTCACCTCCGCTGTCATCGACCCGATCTCGCGCTGGGTGAGCCGGGCGATGCGCCGGATCCGGGTGCCGATCACCGTAATCGGGATCAGGGCAAGGCCGAAGATCGCTACGAGGCCGAGGGTCATCACCCAGTCGATCGTCAGCATCGTGGCCACGGTGGCCAGGATGATCAGGATGAAGGAGATACCGTTCATAATGTTCTGCACCGCCACCCGGATCACCGTGACATCGGCGGTGAAGCGGGCGGCGAGGGCGGCCGGCGCCTCCTCCTGATGGCGGGCGAGATCGGCCGAGACCAGGGTGCGGTACATCGCCACCTGCATGTCGGCCTCCACCGCCGCGAGCACGCTGTTGGTGAGCGTCAGACGCAGATACTGGGTCACCGATTTCAATACGGTGAGCGCGATCACGCCGACCGGGGCCCAGACCAGAATGTCCTGCGCGCCCTCATCGAAGGCCTGCATGATCACCTGGGTGAACTTGGCGTAACCTGCGGCGGACGCGGCCGAAAGCGCCATGACGAACAGCGCCAGCGATAGCCGCGCCCGATGCGGATAAAGCCAGGTCCGCCAAAGCCGGCGATAGGCCGCGATGATGCCCGCCTCGCCGGTCGGTGCGCCGTCATCCTCCGTCGTCTCCATGCCGGCAGGCCTAGCATGGGCGCCGGACCTGTGCCACTTCGCCCTGTCCCTCCCCGGCCAAGCGGATATGGTGCCGGCGAGACGACGCGATCACGAAGGATCCCCACGATGACGCTCGCCAACGGCCGCCCGCTTCTCGCCATTCCGGGCCCGTCGGTCATTCCCGATCGGGTGCTGGCGGCGATGCACCGCCCGGCGCCGAATATCTACGAGGGCGAGCTGATCGAGATGACCGACACGGTGCTGCGCGATCTGCGCCGTGTGGCTCGGACGGAGGGGGAGGTCTGCATCTACATCGGCAACGGCCACGCCGCTTGGGAGGCGGCGCTGGCCAACACGCTCGCCCCCGGCGACCGGGCCCTTGTGCTCGCCACCGGGCGCTTCGGCAAGGGCTGGGCCGAGATGGCGAAGACCCGGGGCATCGACGTCGATCTGCTGGATTTCGGGACGGAGCGGCCGGTCGATCCGGCGGAGGTCGAGGCGCGGTTGAAGGCCGACAAGGGCGGCAAGGTGCGCGCGGTGCTGACGGTGCACACCGACACCGCCACCTCGGTCCGCAACGACATCGCGGCGATCCGCGCCGCCATCGACGCGGCGGGGCACGAGGCGCTGTTCATGGTCGACTGCATCGCCGATCTCGCCTGCGAGCGGTTCGAGATGGATGCCTGGGGCGTCGACGTGACGGTGAGCGCCAGCCAGAAGGGTTTGATGACGCCCCCCGGCCTCGGCCTGGTGTTCTTCGGCGCGCGGGCCCGGGCGGCACGGGCGCGGCTCGGCGCCGTCTCCTCCTATTGGGACTGGGTGCCGCGGACGGAGGGGGGGGTCTACTACCAGAAATTCTGCGGCACGGCGCCCACCCACCACATCTTCGGCCTGCGCGAGGCGCTCACCATGCTGCTGGAGGAGGAGGGGTTGGAGGCTGTCTGGCAGCGCCATCGCCATCTGGCGGAGGCGGTCTGGACCGCCGTCGGCCATTGGGCGGCCGGCGGGCCGCTCCGCTGCAACGTGCCGGACCGTCTCCATCGCTCGACCGCCGTCACCGCGGTGCTGACGGGAGAGGCCGATGCCGAGGCGCTTCGCCGCTGGTGCGCGGACCGGGCCGGGCTGACCCTGGGCGTCGGCCTGGGCCTGTCGGGGCCGACGAAAGGCTCCCGGACGCCGGGGCTCTTCCGCATCGGCCATATGGGACATCTGAACCCGCCGATGCTGCTCGGCACCCTGGCCACCATCGAGGCGGGGATGAAGGCGCTGGGCATCCCGCACGGCGACGGTGCCCTCTCCGGCGCGGCCGCGGTGATCGCCAAGGCCTGATCGCGCACGAAAAAAGCCGCCCGAGGACCGAGCGGCTTTTCCGTCTTTCAGGTCGAAGGCTTACGCCGCGCGCTTCACCAGCACGCCGTCGACGAAATCCTGGGCGCTGGTCTCGTCGAGACCGTTCACCGCCGCAACCTCCCGCGTCAGCCGCTCCAGCGCCGCTTCGTAGAGCTGGCGCTCGGAGTAGGACTGTTCGCGCTGGTCATCGCTGCGGTGCAGATCCCGGACCACCTCGGCGATCGAGATCAAGTTCCCCGAATTGATCTTTTGCTCATATTCCTGGGCCCGGCGCGACCACATGGCGCGCTTCACCCGGGCACGGCCCTGCAACGTCTCGATCGCCTTGGTCACGATGTCCGGCGTCGAGAGCGAGCGCATGCCGACCGAGGAGGCTTTCGCCGTCGGGACCCGCAACGTCATCTTGTCCTTCTCGAACGAGATCACGAACAGTTCGAGCTTGGTGCCCGCCACTTCCTGTTCTTCGATCGAGACGATCCGCCCCACGCCATGCGCAGGGTATACGACGTAGTCGTTGGGTCGGAACTCCGAAACTTTTGTCGTTCTTGCCATTCGCGTTGTTCCTTTCCTCCGCGTCCTGCCTGCAGACGGCAGAGTTAGGTCCGGCCCAAAGGGCGAACCCTTCCCGCACATTCTCGTCGTCGTGTGGAGTGCCAACGGCTGTCCCTGTCACGAGCCGTATCTGGATCAGACTCCGGTGCCGTCATGCATGTAAGAAATATAACACTTCTGGTGGCAAAAGACAAACCCGACGCGGCTTTTTGTGACTGACGTCACGTCACGCCCGCGCGATTCTAGCATAGGGTCGCGGTTTTGCTCGTCACGGTGCGGCCTGTTGCAGAACAAGCAACGTACGCGTGTGGATAGGTCTAGCCGCCCTCGCCCGGCGCTTCGGAAAAGTACTTGGTGAGCTTGTCCGTCTCGCCGTCGCGCTCCTCCGCCTCGGGCAGCGGGTCTTTCTTGGTGATGAGGCCGGGCCAGGCTTCGGAGAACTTCCGGTTGAACTCGACCCAGGTGTCCATGCCGGGCTCGGTATCGGGACGGATGGCATCGGCCGGACACTCCGGTTCGCACACCCCGCAGTCGATGCACTCGTCGGGATGGATGACGAGCATGTTCTCGCCTTCATAGAAACAGTCGACCGGACACACCTCGACGCAGTCGGTGTATTTGCAGGCGATGCAATTGTCCGTGACGACATAGGTCATGCGTTATCATTCCACCGGCGCAGGCCGCGAAAGCGGCGCGGGCAAGCGCTCCCCGTGATTAAGGTGTCTTAGGGATGGCTCCGGGAGCCTTCAAGAGGGGTCCCGGCCAAGTGCGTCGATTGCACGCCGTTGACGTTTGGTCGGCCGCCCGCTGCCGGCGGGCCGTGGGGCGACCCGATCGGGCGCGGCGGGGGTGCTGATCTCCTCATAGAGCGTGCGCGCCTCGGCCGCCGGGCCACGACGGGTGCCGAGGGCCGCGATCCGAACCACGACGACGCCGCGGGGCAGCGGCAGGGTCAGCACGTCGCCCGGCCGGACCCCGGCGGCGGGCTTGGCGATGCGTTCGCCATTGAGCCGGACCCGACCCTCGGCGATCAGCGTCGCCGCCCGGCTGCGGCTTTTCAGGAGCCGGGCATACCAGAGCCATTTGTCGAGCCGCAGGGTCGCCGGACCGGCAGCCTCTGGCAGCGTTGGCGCGATCAGACTTTGTCCTTGAGCGCGAGGAGGGCGGCGAACGGATTGTCGGGATCGACCGCCGTCTCCTGCTTGCGCGGGGGTCGGGCGCTCGCCTTGACCGGGTCGCGCTCGGCCTTGGGTCCGCCCTTCGGCGCCTTGCGCTTGGCCCGAGGCGGCTTCTGGCGGCCCTCGCCGCCGGCGCGTCGCCGGCGCTGGCCGGCGCCGTCGCTCCGCCCGGCCCAGGTGAAGGTGAAGACGACCTCGACTTCCTCCTCCGTCGGTTCGGGTGCGGGTGTCACTTCCTCCGCCGGCTCAAGCGCGGCTGTCGTCTCCGTCACTTCGCCAGCCTCCGGCGCCGGTGCGGCGTCCGATGCCTCCGCCTGGGGCGCCTCGGCCGGTGGAGCGGCGGCCGCTTCGGCCTCCGGCGCCTCGGTGGGCCCCGGCTCGGCCACCGAAGCCTCGGCCGTCGGTTCGGCCGCCTCGGCCTGAGCATTCGGCTCCGGCGTCGCGGGCTGGACGGGCGGGCGGACCTTCGGCCGCTCCGACCGCGCGGCCTTGTAGCCGAGGCCGCCCATCAGGTCGGCGAACTGCTCCAGCGTAAGACCGGTGATCGACAGCATGTCCGGCGTCGCCTCGAACCCGCCGCGGGTGTTCTGCTGGCGCACCAGATCGGCCAATCGCTCCAGCATGTCGATGCGGATCGCCCGGGTGCCGGCGGCGTGGTAGCCGGCCAGCGCGTAGTGCCCGGCCTGCAGCCCGGCGGCCACCGGCACCGTCACCATGCCCGGCGGCGGCGCTGGCGGAAATTCCTCGAACCCGTTCCAGAGGCTCGCCAACAGGATGCGCAGACGGGTGGGTGCAGGCTTCAAGAGCGCCGCCATGAACAGGGTGTATTGCCCGAACCGCACGCCGTGCTTGCGGAGCGTGCCGCGCGCCTCCTGATCCAGGGCCTTCACGTCCTCGGCGATCTCGACCCGGGGCAGCACGCCCATCGCCTCGACCAGGCGGAAGGCGACGCCGCGGGCGAGGCCGCTCAACGTCGCGTCGTCGCGCAGCGCCACCAGCGGCTCGAACTGGGCCGCGATCTTGCGATCCATCCAGTGCTGCAAGCGCCGCTCGACCCGGGCCGCGACCTCCGCCCCCGCCTCATCGTCGACGAAGACCTCGATCCGCGGGGCCAGGGCATCGGCGCCCTTCACCAGCTTGCCCACCGCATCGGTGCCCCAGACCAGGCCGCCCTGCTCGGTGACGTCGATTTCCTTGTCGGCGGCGTTGTAAAGCCGGTCGGCCCGCAGCCGGAACTCCGGCCCGAGGGCGGCCATGGCGGCGGTGCGCAGGGTCCGCGCCTCGTCCCCCTCGGCCGCGGGATCGCGCCGGAAGCGAAAGCCCTCGAGCCGGCCGACATACTGGTCGGCGACCCGGACCTCGCCCTTGTCGTTGAGCTCCGCCACCAGCGTCTCCTTCTGCTTCAACCGACGCATCAGGACAGACGTACGCCGGTCCACGAACGCCCGCGTCAGCGCTGCATGCAAGGCATCGGACAGCCGGTCTTCTACCGCACGGGTGGCCTCACGCCAATGCTCTCTATCCGCCACCCAGTCGGAGCGTTGGGCGACATAGGTCCAGGTGCGGATATGGGCGACCCGTTGGCTGAGGGTGTCGATATCGCCGTCCGTGCGGTCGATGCGCTTGATCTGGGCCGCGAGCCAATCGTCGGAAAGCGTGCCGCCGGCGTGCAGAAAGTCGTGCAGCCGGCCGAGAAGGGCGGCGTGCTCCGTGGGCGAGACCTTGCGGAAATCGGGGACCTGGCAGACGTCCCAGAGCAGCCGCACCTCCCGCGGCGTGCTGACCCGATCGGCAAGATCCGGCCGAGACCAGAGCAGGCGGAGCGCGGCGAGGTCGTCCGCCTCCCGCGCACGGACGAGGTCGGGTGCATCGGGTATCTGTTCCAGCGACGCGATCAGCGCCTCGACCGAGCCGAAGGAGAGGTCGCTGCTTCGCCATTCCAATTTCTTGATCGGGGCGAAGCGATGGCCCTCGATCGCTGCGACCGCCTCCGGCTCCAGCGGATGCGCCTCGCCGGTGACACCGAAGGTGCCGTCGTTGGTGTGGCGCCCGGCCCGGCCGGCGATCTGGGCAAGTTCGTTCGGCGCGAGCGCCCGGTGGCGCCGTCCGTCGAACTTCGAGAGGCCGGAAAAGGCGACGTGGCGGATGTCGAGGTTCAGCCCCATGCCGATGGCGTCGGTCGCCACCAGATGATCGACGTCGCCGTTCTGGTAGAGCGCCACCTGAGCGTTCCGCGTCCGCGGGCTGAGCGCCCCCAGCACCACCGCCGCGCCGCCCTTCTGCCGGCGGAGAAGCTCGGCGATGGCATAGACCTGATCGACGGAGAAGCCGACGATGGCCGAGCGCTCCGGCATCCGGCTGATCTTCTTGGCGCCGGTGTAGGACAGTGTCGAAAGCCGCGGCCGGGTGCGAAACCGGACTTGGGGGAGGAGCGCGGCGATGCGGCCCCTTACCGCCTCCGCCCCCAGAAACAATGTCTCCGACTGGCCACGGGCGTGCAGCAGGCGGTCGGTGAAGACATGGCCGCGATCGGCGTCGGCGCAAAGCTGGATCTCGTCCACCGCCAGGAACTCCGCCCCGATGTCGAGGGGCATCGCCTCCACCGTGCAGACCCAGTAGGCGGCGCGGGGCGGCACAATCCGCTCCTCCCCGGTGATGAGTGCGACGACGGACGGGCCGCGTAGGGCGACGATGCGGTCGAAGACCTCCCGCGCCAAGAGCCGCAGCGGCAGGCCGATGATGCCGCTGCGGTGCGCCAGCATGCGCTCGATGGCGAAATGGGTCTTGCCGGTGTTGGTCGGCCCCAGGACCGCGGTGACCGGACGGTCCGACGGCCGGATCGGGGCCCGGGCCCGCTTTGGCTCGGCATCGCGCATGGGCTCGCTCAACTCTTGCCACGGGATCGTCGGGGAGGGCCGGGCGACGGGGCCCGGGCCGCGGGACGATGGTTAGAGGTCCATGCCGTCGACGGCGCGGCCGAGACGCTCCATCGCGTCCTCAAGCTGCTCTTGATGCGGGTTGATGGCATGGCTCTCGCGGAAGGCGGCGAGCGCATCCTCGTGCCGGCCCAACGCCTCCAGCATCACGCCGAGACCGTAGAGCGCCCGGTATTGCCGCGGATTGAGCGAAAGCGCCTGGGACAGATCCTCGAGGCTCAGGCCAAAGCGGTCCATCAGGAAGAACGCCGTCGCCCGGGCGTTCCAGGCCTCGGCGAAGTCCGGGGCGAGCTCGATCGCGGCGGAGAGATGGGCGATGGCCTTCGGAAAGTCGCCTTCGTTGATCGCGTCGCGGCCCCGGCGGGTCAACAGATCGACCGCGGCCGAGCCGCTGCGCGACCAGATCTTCTGTAGCTCCTCCTCCGCCCGCTCCCAATCCGCATTGTCGATGCGGGCGAGATCGGCCAGCAGCGCGTCGACCCGGGCGGCGTCGTCGGTCGGCGCCACCTGGTCGTCCGGCGTCAGCAGCTCGATTTGGTCCTGCGCGAAAACGCGCTCGGGCGTGCCACCGACAAAGATGCAGGTGCACGCTACGGCAAGGGCCGTGAATGTCTTCCTAAGGCGGGTCACGCTGACTAAGGTATCACCGCGATCGGAGAAATCGAGAGGGCTCGGCAGCGCGCCCTCCCAGCTTTTGGGGAGTCCATGGGATGAGCGATGTGATCGAAGGCGCCGTTGCCGCCCTGACGGAGAAGGTGTCCGGCGGCGGTCTCGACGGCAAGGTGAAGTTCGTGATCGGCGACGAGGGCAGCGTCGTGATGGACGGCGACGGGGTGCGCGCCGGGGACGAAGAGGCCGACGTGACGCTGACTGCCGATGTCGAGACCTTCCAGGGCATGCTGTCGGGCGACGTCAATCCGACCTCGGCCTTCATGACCGGCAAGCTCAAGGTCGATGGCGACATGGGCATGGCGATGAAGCTCGGTTCGATCCTGAGCTGACCGCCACTGGATCGCCGGCCGCGCGGTCCCGTCGCGCGCCGGATCCCATGACTTTCTTTGCCGAGATCGCGGAGGCGCCGCCCGGGGCTGAACCGTTCCGGGTGACGGCGGAGCCGGGGGTCGAAGTCCGCGCCTGCCTGTGGCGCGGCGGAACCCGGGGCACCGTCCTGCTGCTCACTGGGCGAAGCGAATACATCGAGAAATACGGGCCGGTGGTCACCGCCCTGGCGGCGCGGGGCTTCTCCGTCCTCAGCCTCGACTGGCGGGGGCAGGGTCTGTCGACCCGGCCCGCCGGCCCGCCGATGCTCGGCCATGTCGAGGATTTCGCCGACTATCAGCGCGATCTGGCGGCGGTGCTCACCCATCCGGCCGTGAGCGATTTGCCGGGGCCGCGCCTGATGCTCGCTCATTCCATGGGCGGTTGCATCGGCTTTGCCGCTCTGCAGCAGGGCTTCGAGGTGGCGGCCGCCGTCTTCTCCGCCCCGTTCTGGGGCATTCATCTTTCACCCCCGATGCGGCCGATCGTGCCGGCGGTGGCGGTGCTGGGCCGCGCGATCTTCGGCGGCCGGGCCTTCGCGCCCGGCGGCTCGGAGGAGACCTATGTCGTCGGCCAGGCCTTCGAGGGCAACACATTGACGAGCGACGAGGCGGCCTACGCCCGGATGCAGGCGCAGGCGCGCGCGCATCCGGAGCTTACCCTCGGCGGCCCGTCCTACGGCTGGCTCCGCGCAGCGCTCGCCGCCCACCGGGCCATCCAGCGCGCGCCGCCGCCCGGGGTGGCGATGCTTACGCTCCTCGGCGGGGACGAGGCCATCGTATCGGGCGACGCGATCCGGGCCCAGGCGGCGCGCAGCCCGAGCACGACGCTCGCGACCTTCGAGGGGGCGCGGCACGAACTGCTGATGGAGGCGCCGGAGATCGCCGAGCGGGTCTGGGGGGCGATCGACGGCTTTCTTGCGGACCAGGTCGGCTGAGGCGCGAAAGAGCGGATCGACTCCGGCAGGGATATTTTTGCCAGCAAGAACGGGGCGTTGGATGCGCTCGGTCCGGGGGTCAGGGGATCGCTTGGAGGATTGTACGGGCGGCCTCGTGCACCCGACGGTCGCCGGCGGCGAGGATGCGACCGCCCCGGTGGGCTGGGCCGCCTTGCCAGTCGGTGACCAGGCCGCCGGCCGCCTCGATCACCGCCATCGGGCCTTGGATGTCGTAGGGGGCGAGGCCCGCTTCGATCACCAGGTCGACCTGGCCGGCGGCGACCAGGGCATAGGCGTAGCAGTCGAGGCCGTAGCGCGTGAGACGCACCCGGTCGCGCACCGCCTCGAAGCCCTCTCGCTCCGCCGAGGTGCCGATCTCGGGAAACGTCGTGAGGAGCACCGCCTCGGCCAGCGTGGCGCAGGGGCGGGTAGCGAGCGGCGTCTCGCTGCCGTCCCGCTGCTGGGTGGCGCGGCCGAAGCCGCCGATGAAGCGCTCCCCGATCCAGGGCTGGTCGATGGCGCCGAGGATCGGGCCGGCGCCGGCGTCGAGACCCACCAGCACACCCCAGGTGGGCGCGCCGCTGATATAGGCGCGGGTGCCGTCGATCGGGTCGAGCACCCAGGTGAGGCCGCTCGTGCCGGGCACGGCGGGAAACTCCTCCCCCAGGATGCCGTCGGCCGGGCGGTCGCGGGCGAGGATATCGCGCATCGCCGCCTCCGCTGCCCGATCGGCTGCAGTCACAGGATCGAAGGCGCCGCCCTCCGCCTTGTTCTCGGCCACCAGGGCAGCGCTGCGGAAATGCTGCAGGGTCGGCGCCCTGGCCGCATCGAGGACACTGGTGAGCGTCGCCCGCAGCTCTGCCGCCAGCGCCGGGTCCACCGGGACGGTCACCGGGCGCTCCAGGACGGGCGGACTAGCTCGCCTTGCTCAACACCCGGGCGAGGTCGAACAGACGGCGGCGCTGATCCTCGGGGATGGCATAGTAGGAGCGCACCAATTCCATCGCCTCGCGATCGGCCAGCACGTCGGCCGGCGGCATGGATCCGTTGGCGCCGTTGGCGCGCCGGGCAGGGCGGCCCGTCGCCCCCTCCTCCCCGCGATAGCCCTCGAAGAAGAAGCTCACCGGCACCGAGAGCGCGTTGGCGATGTCCCAAAGGCGGGACGCGCTCACCCGGTTCACCCCGGTCTCGTACTTCTGCACTTGCTGGAACTTGATGCCCACGGTCTCTCCCAGCTGCTGCTGGGTGAGACCCGCCATCCATCGCCGCTGACGGATCTTGAGACCGACATGCACATCGACAGGGTGCTTCATGGCCGCCCTACCCCATTCTTTTTCTTGCCTGGCGGCCCGGGCCCGGGAACGTCGACGCGGAACGGCCGACTGCCCATTCCCAATCCACCCTGTCCAATACGGCGCGGAATATGTCACAGTCCGTCAACAATTGCACCCTGCCACGACACGCGGGCGCTAGGGGATCAGGACGGTGGTTCCCGTGGTCTTGCGCGCCTCCAAATCTCGGTGGGCGCTGGCGGCGTCGGCCAGGGGATAGGTCTGGTTGATCGGTACGCTCACCTGACCGCTCGTCACCATCTCGAAGAGATCGGCGGCCCGCTCCTGCGCCGCGCCGGGGCGCGCGATGTAGGTAAAGAGCGTGGGCCGGGTGACGTAAAGCGATCCCTTGGCCGCCAGATCGCCGAGACTGATGGGCGGCACCGGGCCCGAGGCGTTGCCGAAGCTCACCATCAGGCCGAGGGGCTGCAGGCAGTCGAGCGAACCCTCCCAGGTCGCGGCACCGACGCTGTCCATCACCGTTTTCACGCCCTTGCCGTCGGTGAGCTCCTTCACCCGGGCGACGAAATCCTCGCTGGAATAGTCGATGACCTCGGCCGCGCCGTGTTCCTTGGCCAGCGCGCATTTCTCCGGCCCGCCGGCGGTGCCGATCAGGCGCACGCCCATGGCACGGGCCCACTGGCAGGCGATCAGGCCCACGCCGCCCGCGGCTGCGTGAAAGAGGATGGTGTCGCCGGCTGTCACATGGGCGGTCGAGCGGAAGAGGTACTGCACCGTCAGGCCCTGCAGCATCATCGCTGCGCCCTGCTCAAAGCTGATGGCTTCGGGCAGCTTCACCACCTGGGCTGCGGGCATCACCCGCTCGGTGGCGTAGGCTCCGGCGGGGGTGGCGGCATAGGCGATGCGGTCCCCGGGAGCGAGGTGGCCGACATCCTCGCCCACCTCCTCCACCACGCCCGCGGCCTCGAGCCCGAGGCTGGCGGGCAGCGGTTGGGGATAGAGCCCGGTCCGCTGGTAGACGTCGATGAAGTTCAGGCCGACAGCCTCGTGCCGGACGCGGATCTCTCCCGCGCCCGGCGCGCCGACCTCGACGTCGGCCCAGATCATGCTCTCCGGCCCGCCGAAGGCGTCGACGCGAAAGGCCTTCGCCATGGGCCGGTGCGCTCCCTAAGCCGCGGCCACGGCGCGCTTGGTCAGGACCTTGACCAGATGCGCACGGTATTGCGGGGTGCCGTGCAGATCGCCGATCATGCCGTCGGCCGAGACGGAGAGGTCGGCGATGGCATCGGCGGCGAAGTTGGCCGAAAGTGCCGCCTCCGCGTCGCTCCAGCGGAAGACGCCCTCCTCCGACGCGCCGGTGACGGCGACGCGGACGCCGTCCGGGTACTTCGCGACGAACACGCCCACCAGGGCGAAGCGCGAGGCCGGCTGCACGAACTTCTGGTAGTTCGCGGCCTCCGGCACCGGGAAGCTGACGGAGGTGATGATCTCCCCCTCCTCCAACGCCGTGGTGAACATGCCCTGGAAGTAGTCGTCGGCCGCGATCTCGCGCGTATTGGTGGTGATCGTGGCGCCGGAGGCGAGGGCCGCCGCCGGATAGCAGGCCGACGGATCGTTGTTGGCCAGGCTGCCGCCGATCGTACCGCGGTTGCGCACCGCCGGATCGCCGATATGGGCGGCGCAGGCGGCGAGGGCCGGATACTGGCTCGCCTCCGCCGCGACAGTGCCGTGGGTCGTCGCCCCGCCGATCACCACCCGGCCGGGCTGCTGAGACACGCCCACCATTTCGGCAATGCCGGTGAGGCTGACGAGTTTCGAGGGTTGGGCCAGGCGCTGTTTCAACGTCGGGATCAGCGTCTGACCGCCGCCGAGGGCCTGGGCATCTTCGGTGCCGAGCGCTGTCACGGCGTCGGCGACGCTGGTCGGCCTGACCAAGTCGAATGCGTACATCTTCTTCTCCTCCCAGCCGCGCGTCCCGGGTCTGACCGCCTGGAACGCTGCGGCGGATTCCAGTGCCCTCAGGCGTTCATCGCGGCCCATACCCGGGCCGGGGTGAGCGGCATGTCGATATGGGTGACACCCCGGTCGGCCAGCGCATCCACCACGGCGTTCACCACGGCGGGCGGCGTGCCGATCGCCCCGGCCTCACCACAGCCCTTCACGCCCAGCGGATTGTGGGTGCAGGGCGTCTGGCAGGAATGGTCCACCTGGTAGAACGGCACGTCGTCGGCCCGCGGCATGGCGTAGTCCATGTAGGTGCCCGAAAGCAGCTGGCCGTCGGCGTCGTAGACCGTGTTCTCGAGCAGCGCCTGCCCGATCCCCTGGGCCACGCCGCCATGCACCTGGCCGTCGACCACCATCGGATTGATGATGTTGCCGAAATCGTCGGCCGCGGCGAAGGACTGGACCTCTACCTTGCCGGTATCGGGATCGACCTCCACCTCGCAGGCATAGGCGCCGGCGGGATAGGTGAAGTTGGAGGGATCGTAGAACGCCGTCTCCTCCAGCCCCGGCTCGATCGACTCGAGCGGGTAGTTATGCGGCACATAGGCCGCGAGGCAGACATCGCCCCAGGCCACGGATTTATCCGTGCCGGCGACGGTGAAGGCGCCATTGGCGAACTCCACATCGCTCTCGCTCGCCTCCATCAGGTGGCTGGCGATCTTCTTGGCCTTGGCGACGATCTTCTCGGTCGCCCGGACCATGGCGGCGCCGCCGACGGCGATGGAGCGCGAGCCGTAGGTGCCCATGCCCATCGGGCTGCGCGCCGTGTCGCCGTGCACGATGTCGACTTGGCTTTCGTCGATGCCCAGCATCTCTGCCACCACCTGGGGGAAGGTCGTCTCATGCCCTTGCCCGTGGCTGTGGCTGCCGGTCATCACGGTGACGGAGCCGGTGGCGTTCACCCGCACCGTGGCGCTCTCATAAAGGCCCGCCCGGGCGCCGAGCTGGCCGACGAGCTGCGACGGCGCGATGCCGCAGGCCTCGATATAGGAGCAGATGCCGAGACCGCGAAGCTTGCCGCGCGCCGCACTCTCCGCCTTCCGCCCGGCAAAGCCCGCCATGTCGGCGATCTCCACCAGCTTGTCCATCGTGGCGTGGTAGTTGCCGGTGTCGTAGACCACGGCGACCGGCGTCTCGTAGGGGAACTGGTCGGGCTTCACGAAGTTGCGCCGACGCAGCTCGATCGGGTCGATCCCCATCTCCCTGGCCGCCTTGTCGACCACCCGCTCAAGCTGGAACGTCGCCTCCGGTCGCCCGGCGCCGCGATAGGCATCGACCGGCACGGTGTTGGTGAAGACCGCCTTCACGTTCACGTAGATCAGCGGCGTGGTATAGTTACCGGCCATCAATGTGCCGTGCAGCCAGGTCGGTACCGACGGCGCGAAGGTGGAGAGGTAGGCCCCCATATTCGCATAGGTATCGGTGCGGATGGCGAGGAACTTGCCCGCCTGATCCAGCGCCAGCTCGATCTTCGTCACGTGGTCGCGGCCCTGGGCATCGGAGATGAAAGCCTCCGACCGCTCGGCCGTCCACTTCACCGGGCGGCCGATGGCCTTCGCGGCAAAGGTGCAGAACGCCTCCTCGGCGTAGTGGAAGATCTTGGTGCCGAAGCCGCCGCCCACATCGGGCGCGATCACCCGCAGCTTGTGCTCGGGAATGCCGAGGACGAAGGCGCCCATCAAGAGCCGGATCACGTGGGGGTTCTGGGAGGTGGTGTAGAGCGTGTGCTCATCGGTCGAGCTGTCGAAGTCGCCGATCGCCACCCGCGGCTCCATCGGGTTGGCCACCAGGCGCTGGTTGGTGAGCTCGAGCGTCGTGACGTGATGCGCCCCGGCGAAGGCCTGATCGACGGCCTCCCGGTTCTCCTCGACGAAGCCCCAGTCGTAGCAGAGGTTGGAGGTGAGGTCGTCGTGCACCTTGGGCGCGCCGTCCTGGACCGCCGCCTTCATGTCGATGACGGCGGGCAGCTCCTCCAGATCCACCTCGATCAGTTCGGCGGCATCGCGGGCCTCGGAATAGCTCTCGGCCACCACCACTGCGATCGGGTCGCCGACATGGCGGACCTTGCCTTGGGCGAGGATCGGATGCGCCGGCTCCTGCATCGGCTGGCCGTGGCGGTCGGTCACCTGCCAGCCGCAGGGCAGCCCGCCGACGCCCTCGAAATCCGCGCCGGTGAAGACCTTCAACACGCCCGGCGCGGTCGCGGCGGCGCTGGTATCGACGCCGTTCAGGCGGCCATGGGCCACCGTCGAGCGCAGAAAGTAGGCGTAGGTCTGGCCGGCGACATTGATGTCGTCGGTGTACTTCCCCTTGCCGGTCAGAAAGCGCACGTCCTCGCGCCGCTTCAGACTGGCCCCGATCCCGTTGTCCTTCGGCATTCTCGTCGTCTCCCTAGGTCCGCCGGTCGGGGCGCGTGGCCCCGCTGGTTCTCTCCTTGGTCCGTGACCAACTCCGCCCAATCCGACCGGACGACGGGTCACGTGCTTGGCTCATCCCCTGCTATGTCGGCCCACGACCGCTGCTGACGGCAGCTACTGGGCTGCGACTGCGGGCGTCGCGTTCATCTCGGCTGCGGCCGCTTGAATGGCTTTCACGATGTTATGGTAGCCGGTGCAGCGGCAGATATTGCCTTCGAGATAGGTGCGGATCTCGTCCTCGGTCGGGGCGCCGTTCTCCGACAGCAGTGCTGCGGCCGACATCACCATGCCCGGGGTGCAGAAGCCGCACTGCAGGCCATGATGGTCCTGGAAGGCCTGCTGGATGACGCCGAGCGTGCCGTCGGGATTGGCCATCCCCTCGATGGTCGTGACGTTGCTGCCCTCGGCCTCCATGGCGAACATGGTGCAGGCTTTCACCGCCTGGCCGTCGACATGCACCACGCAGGCGCCGCACTGCGAGGTGTCGCAGCCCACATGGGTGCCCGTCAGCCGCAACTGCTCCCGCAAAAACTCGACGAGCAGCGTGCGACCTTCAACCTGGCCCGAGACCCCTCGTCCATTCACCACAAGCGAAATGTCCGGCATGAAATGTCCCTCCCTGGCTCTTTGGCTATCGGCCGCGCCGGACAGTGTGTCCGCCGCGTCTCATTCGGACAACGCACTATAGGCCGCGATCTGCGAAAGGGTATAGCCCTCCTCAACAGCGCTTCCGCCCGCTGGACGACGGCGGCGGTCGGAGCGATCGGCGCGCGACCGTCAACTGAAAAGACGTCGACCGGGATGCCTGGACCCTGCAATGTTGCAGGAATGAATCTTTGAGATAATCGCGCTCTCGCATAGGCTTGCGGGAACTGATTCGAGCGGAGCCTGAAGAAGAGTATGACGCGCCAATCGCCCGACGCGCCCAGTTTGCGTGAGCTTATCCTGGAAGATCCCGATCGCGTCGTCGCCGACCGCGACGTCATCACCGCCCTGGTCGCGGCGACGGAAGGGGGCCTCGGCGCCAACGTCGTCGATCTGCGCGGGGCTTTGTTGGAGCGTCTGCAGCTTCGCCTCGGCGCGTTGGAGAAGGCGCATCGCGGGGTGATCTCCGCCGCCTACGACAATGTCAGCGCCACCCGCCAGATCCACCGGGTGGCGCTCAGCCTGCTGGATTGCGCCCGGCTCGCCGAGGTGATGCGGACGGTGCACGACGAGGTGCCGGAGCTTCTGTCGGTCGACATCGCCCGCCTGGCGCTCGAGGTCGATGAGGGCGGGCGGCCCAAGGGCCTGCGCGGCGCCGTGGCGCTGCCCCAGGGCCAGATCGCGGCCTATCTCGGGGCGGAGGGCGATGCCGCCCGCCGGGTGACACTGCGTCCTGTGCCGGCGGAGGGGGCGGCCCACTTCTACGGCGCCGATGCGGCCTGGGTGCGGTCCGAGGCCGCGATCCGGCTGGAGCTTGGGGCGGCGGGCAGGCCGGCGCTCCTCCTGCTCGGGGCGGCGGACGAGGCCAGGTTCGACCGCAGCCAGGGCACCGATCTGCTGGCCTTCCTTGGCGCGGTGACGGAGCAGACGGTCAGCCGCCTGCTGCCGTGAGCCGGGCGGCCCCAGCCGCCGAGATCGCGCCGCCGGCCGCGGCACTTGCCCTGCTCGACGACTGGCTGACCAGCCGCGCGGCCCTGGGTCAGGCGAGCGGCGCGACGCTCACCGCCTACCGCGCGGACGTGCGGGACTATCTCTCCTTCCTCGCCGGGCATTGGGGCGGGCCGTTCGGCGAGGCGGCGCTCGGCGCCGTCAGCCACGGCGATCTCCGGGCCTGGATGGCGCGGCTGCGGGGCCGGGGGCTTTCGGCCCGCTCCGTCGCCCGGGCGGTGTCGGCTGTGCGGGGCTTTCACCGCTGGCTGGCGGAGGCGCGGGGCGTGGAGGCCCACGCCGTTGCCGCGGTGCGCGCGCCCAAGGTGCCGGCACGGCTGCCGCGGCCGCTGGACCGCGGCGCCGCCCGCGCCGTGCTCGACCACGTGGCGGCGGGTCAGGCGGCCGCAAGCCCCGATGCGCCGGGCTGGGTGGCGGCCCGGGACGCCGCCCTCCTCACCCTGCTCTACGGCTGCGGTCTGCGCATGGCGGAGGCGTTGGCGCTCCCCCGCCGCACCGCCCCGCTGAGTGAGGCGCTGACCGTCCGGGGCAAGGGCGGGAAGGAGCGGATGCTGCCGATCCTGCCGGCAGCGCGGGAGGCGGTGGAGCGATATCTCGCCCTCTGCCCGCACCGCCTGGCGCCCGACGGTCCGTTGTTCGTCGGCGTCCGGGGCGGGGCGCTCAACGGCCGGCTGGTGCGGGGGCTGATGGCACGGGTGCGGGCGGCGCTCGGCCTGCCGGCCTCGGCCACGCCCCATGCCCTCCGCCACTCCTTCGCCACGCACCTGCTGTCGGCTGGCGGCGATCTCAGGGCGATCCAGGAATTGCTCGGTCACGCCTCTCTTTCCACCACCCAGGTCTATACCGGTGTGGACGAGGCGCAGCTGATGGAGGTCTACGCTCGCGCCCACCCCCGGGCCCAATCGCCCGCGCGCCTAGAACGGCCAGAAGACCAGGATTGACGGCACCGCTAGCGCCAGCACCAGAAGCTGCAAGGGCAGGCCCATGGGCCAGTAGTCGCCAAAGGCATAGCCGCCGGGCCCGAGGATCAGGGTGTTGTTCTTGTGCCCGATGGGCGTGAGGAAGGCGCACGAGGCCGCCACCGCCACCGCCATCAGAAAGGGATCGCTGCTCACCCCCAGCCGCCCGGCGATGTCGAGCGCGATGGGCGCGGCGATGATCGTCGTAGCCGTGTTGTTGAGCAGGTCGGAGAGGGTCATCGTGACCGCCATCAGCACCGCCAGCACGATCCAGGCCGGCAGACCCGCTGTCGCATCGACGATGCCGCCGGCGAGCAGCGCGGTGCCGCCCGCGGCCTCCAACGCCGTGCCGAGGGGGATCATCGAGCCGAGGAGGACCACCACCGGCCACTCGACGCTCTCATAGATCTCGCGGAGCGGCACGATCCCGGTCAGCACGTAGGCCGCCGCGACGCAGCCGAGTGCCACGGGCAGATAGACGAGCCCGACGCTCGCCGCCAGCACCGCGACGGCGAAGATCGCCACCGCCTGCCAGGCGCGCTGGTCCTGGGTGACGCTGAGGCCCCTGGTGGCCAGCGGCAGGGTGCCGAGCCAGACGGCGACGTCCGTCAGACGCTCCGCCGGGCCGAGAAGCAGCAGCACGTCGCCGGGCTGGATGGTCTGCCGGCGCACCCGCTCGGTGATCCGCTTGCCCCGGCGGGAGATGCCGAGGAGCGTTGTCGCCTGGCGCCGTAGCAGTTGCAGGGAGAGGGCGGAGCGGCCGACGACGCGCCCGTCCTCCGGCACCACCACCTCGATCAGCCCGGTGCCGGCGCCCGCGGCGCTGAGCTCCCGCCGCTCTTCCCCCGCATAGACGAGGCCGAGGGAGCTCCGGACGGCCTCCAGCGCCTCCGGCCCTGCCTCCAGCACCAGGGTGTCGCCGGCCTCCAGCCGCACGCCCCGGGCAACGCCATAAAGCCGGCGCTTGTTGCGCACGACGGCGATGACGACGGCGTCAGCGGCCTCCATCTCCGCCTCGAACTCGAAGACGCGCTGGCCGATCAGCTTCGAGCCCTCGGGCACCGTGAGCTCGGCGACATAGTCGCCGATATCGGCCAGGGCCTCGGTCGGGGCGGCCTTCTCCTCTACTTGGGGGATCAGCCGCCAGCCGACCAGGGCGACGAAGGCGATGCCGGCGATGGCGCAGACCAGGCCGACGGGCGCGAAGTCGAACATGGCGAAGGGGGTGCCGAGCGCCTCCTCCCGATAGCTCGCGACGATGATGTTGGGGGGCGTGCCGATCAGGGTGACGAGCCCGCCGAGGATCGTGGCGAAGGACAGCGGCATGAGCGAGGCCCGCGGGCTCCGCCCCGCTCGGGTCGCCGTCTGGATGTCGACGGGCATCAACAGCGCCAAGGCGGCGACGTTGTTCATGAAGGCCGAGAGCAGACCACCGAGCCCCCCGATCATGCTGATATGGGTGCCGAGGCTGCGGGCCGGATCGACCACCGCCCGGGTGATCAGGTCGATGGCGCCCGACGCGAGCAGCCCGCGGGAGACAATAAGCACGAGTGCCACGATGATCGTCGCCGGATGGCCGAAACCGGCGAAGGCGCCATCGCTCGGCACGAGGCCCACGATGACGGCGAGAAGCAGGGCCGAGAACGCCACCAGGTCATAGCGAAAGCGGCCCCAGAGCAGCAGGGCAAAGACCGCGCCGAACAGGGCGAAGAGCAGGATTTGGTCCTGGGTCAGGGTGCGC
Source organism: Pseudomonadota bacterium (assembly GCA_039180875.1). Taxonomy (GTDB): domain Bacteria; phylum Pseudomonadota; class Alphaproteobacteria; order Rhodobacterales; family Rhodobacteraceae; genus JBCDCY01. Next base: position 914,875 of record JBCDCY010000001.1, read on the forward strand.
TCCCTCCCGCGGCGGCAGACGGCGCACGCTAGCGATGCGCACCCGTGCCGTCCACCGACTGGTCGCACGGGGCGCGAGCCCCTATGCAGGGCCCATGAAGATCTTCGTCCTGACAGGTGCGGGCATCAGCGCCGAATCCGGGCTCGGCACCTTTCGGGACAAGAACGGGCTTTGGACGAAGTACGACTTGGCCGAGGTGGCAACGCCCGAGGGGTTCGCGCGCAACCCCGACCTGGTGCGCAGCTTCTACAACGCCCGGCGGAAGAACTGCCTCGGTGCTGAGCCCAACGCGGCGCATCGGGCGCTGGCGCGTCTTGGGGCCGCGCCGGACGTGAAGCTCACCCTCGTCACCCAGAACGTCGACGATCTGCATGAGCGGGCGGGCTCGGCGGATGTGCTGCACATGCACGGCACATTGCTTGGCAATCTCTGCCATGTCTGCGCGCATCGCTGGCCGGGGGAGGGCGAGATCGCTGCCGACGATCCCTGCCCGAGCTGCCGGGCGCCGGCGGTTCGGCCCGACGTCGTCTGGTTCGGCGAGATCCCCTACCACATGGAGGCGATCGAGACGGCGCTGGGTCGTGCCGACCTCTTCGTCTCGATCGGCACGTCGGGGGAGGTCTATCCCGCCGCCGGCTTCGTCGCGACGGCTCGGGCCCTCGGCCTCAGCACATTGGAGCTGAACCTGGAGCCCTCAGCCGGCACCGGGCTCTTCGATGCAGCCCGGCACGGGCCGGCGACGGAGGTCGTGCCCGCCTGGGTGGCGGAGCTGCTTAGCCCCGCCCCGTAGCACCGGCTCAGTTCGTTACGTCGTGATCGCCATGGTCGCCGTGGTCGTGGCTGTGACCATGGCCGTGGCCATGACCCCCGGCCTCCTCGACCCGCTCGAAGTCGACGGGCACCGTAACCTCGACCCGGCCGGCCTTCTCGAAGATCAGGTTGACGGTGACGGTGGCGTCCTGCTCCAGCGGCTCTTTCAGGCCGATGAACATGATGTGGTCGCCGCCGCGGGTCAGATGGGCGCCGTCGCCGGTGGTGACCTCGAAGCCGTCCTCGTCCTCGACCATGCGGGCGACGTCGCCGTCCATGACGTGGGTGTGCAGCTCGACCCGCTCGGAGATGTCGGACTCCGCGCCGATCAGCCGATCGTCCTCGCCCGTGTGGTTCATGATCCGCATGAAGGCGGCACCGTTGGCCGCGCCCGGGAAGCTGGCGCGGGCATACGGCTCCTCGATCATGATGCCGCCGGCGATGGCCGGGGCGCCGCAGAGGAGCAGGACAGCGAAAGCCGGGAAGAGGCGCATGGTGAAAGTCTCCGTGGTCTGCGAACTAATTCGTTCACTCATCGCAAATTTAGGCGCGCCGATGCAGCGCGCATATGCGCGCAGCGATCACAATCCGGCGGGGTTTTGCTGAGGCTGGATTTCTATCCGGTCGAATCGACCTTCAAGACAGGCAGGACGCTTGGACCGTCGCGCCGACCGATGCCGTCCGATCGGAAACTGCTTTAGGAGACCGTCTGCGCCCGCTCGATATCGCGCTTCACGCGGAGCGCGCGGGGCGAGAGGCGCCCATCCTCGGTCTTCAGGAGATAGGGGTCGAGCCCGCCGCGGTGATCCACGGTGCGGAGCGCCGAGGCCGCCACCTTGAAGCGGAAGGAGCGGCCGAGCGTCTCGCTCTCCAGCGTCACCTGGTTGAGGTTCGGCAGAAAGCGCCGCCGCGTCTTGTTGTTGGCGTGGCTGACATTGTTGCCGGTCAACACCGCCTTACCGGACAATTCGCACCGACGAGACATGACTTTCCCCGAAGCTCTGGAGCCTTACCGCGAAGGCGCTTGCCTACGCCCATGCTGCAGGTGCGTCAAGGCGCATCGGGCGGTTTTCTGCCGAAATGCTGCGCCGCACTGGCGAGCAGGGCATCGACCCCGGCGCCGGCGGTCATCTCGCCCGCCGCGACCGCTGTACGGATGTCCCGCCAGGCCGCTTCCAGCCCCGGCGCGGCCTTGAGGCGGGCGATCATCGCGCCGTCGGCCTCGGCATCGAACCAGGCCAGCGACTGGGCTCGACGCCGCGCCGCCCGGGCGCCGCTTTCCCGCCGGGCGGCGTCGAGGGCGCGGATCGCCTCCCACGCCTCGCCCAGGCCGGCGCCGGTCTGGGCGGACACCGTGCGGGCCATCGGATAGCCCTCCGGATCGCCTGCGCGTCTGCGGAAGAGATGAAGCGCGCCGGCATATTCGGCCCGGGTGCGTTCCGCGATCTCGGCCAACGCGCCGTCGGCCTTGTTGATGAGCAGAAGGTCGGCCATCTCCATGATCCCGCGTTTCACCCCCTGAAGCTCGTCCCCACCGCCGGGCGAGAGCAGCACGACGAAGATATCGGTCATGTCGGCCACCATGATCTCCGACTGGCCGACGCCCACGGTCTCCACCATTACCAGGTCGAAGCCCGCCGCCTCGCACACCGCGATTGCCTCCCGCGTGCGGCGGGCGACGCCGCCGAGGGTGGCGCTGCTGGGGGAGGGGCGGATGAACGCCGCCTCCGACCGGCCGAGGCCGGGCATCCGGGTCTTGTCGCCCAGGATAGAGCCGCCCGAGACCGGCGAGGACGGATCGACGGCCAGCACGGCGAGGCGCTGGCCCTCCGCCACCCGGGCAAGACCGAAGGCCTCGAGAAACGTCGATTTCCCCACCCCTGGCGCGCCGGAGATGCCGATGCGCAGGGCGCTGCGCTCCGCCCCCGCGAGCTGGTCAAGCAGCGCGCGCGCCCGCTCCCTATGCTCCGGCCGGGCCGACTCGATCAATGTGATCGCCCGGCTGAGCGCCCGCCGCTCCCCGGCCAGAACGCCGGTCGCCAGCGTCTCGACCTCCGCCATGGCGCCTCTCCCCGATCACAATGCTCACGTTGGGGTGATCGCCCCGGCGCACGCCCTACCTTCTTTGGCGCTCTCAAGCACGGTATGTCCAGTATCGCGACCCGTGCGGTGCGTGGAGGGATGGGATGAAAGCCAAGGCGGCGATACGAGCGGGGCTCTGGATGCCCCTTCTGCTGATCGCGGCGCTGTCGCCGGCCGGGCCGGCGGCGGCCAACGGCGACGTGACGATCGAGGGCCGGATCGACCTTTATATCGGCGGGCTGAAGGGGGCCGAGGGCGATTTCAACGGCACCCTGGCGGCTGACGGCACCTATAGTGCCCGGACGGAGCTGCGGGGCGCCGGACTGGTCCGCCGCGTCTACCAGGCGCGGGTCGAGGCAGAGGTTGCCGGGCGCATGGAGGCGGGGGATTTCCGCCCCGGGGCCTACTCCCTCTCCACCCGCTTCGGCTCGGACCGGCAGGAGGTCAACGTCGACTTCAACGGCGACCGCCCGGAAGTGGTGGTGGCCGAGCCGCCGTTTCGCCCCAGGCCCTGGCAGATCGCGCCGGAGGCCCAGGTCGGCACCATCGACCCGGTGACCGCCGCGCTGTTCCTGGCGATCCCGGAGCGGGCCGAACAGGTCTGCGACCGCAGCGTGGAGATCTTCGACGGCCGGCGGCGGACCCGGATCACGGTGCGGCAGCCCCGGCCGGCCTTCGTCGAGGGCGAAGTGATCTGCGATGTCACCTACACCCGGGTGAGCGGCTGGTCGCCGCGGCGGCTGCGGGACGCTACTGCTTTTGACTTCGTCATGACGTTGCGGCCCATCGGCGACGGCATGATGCAGCCCTACAAGCTCGAAGGCGACACCAGCGTCGGCCGAGCGGTGGCCATCCTGCGGGATTAGGGCGGCGGCGATCCCTGCGCCTCTTGATCTACCGATCGAGGCTGTCCTCGGCGATCTCCTAGCTGCGGTGGAGCGCCACGGCGCCGCGGTGATCGAGGCGCCTCCCGGGGCGGGCAAGACCACCCGGGTGCCCCTGGCGCTGCTGCCGCTCATCGAGGGTCGCATCCTGATGCTGGAGCCCCGCCGCATTGCTGCCCGGGCCGCGGCGGAGCGCATGGCGGCGACCCTCGGCGAGGCGGTGGGAGAGACCGTCGGCTACCGCATCCGGGGCGAGGCCAAGGTTGGCCGGGCAAGCCGGATCGAGGTGATGACCGAGGGCATCCTCACCCGGATGCTGCAGGACGCGCCGGACCTGCCCGGGGTCGGCTGCCTGATCTTCGACGAGTTCCACGAACGCTCGCTGCACGCCGATCTTGGCCTTGCCCTGGCATTGGAGGTCCGCGAAGTGCTCCGCCCGGACCTCGTGCTGATCGCCATGTCGGCGACCCTCGACGCCGCCCCCGTCGCGCGCCTGATGGGCGATGCGCCGGTGGTGCGCAGCACCGGGCGGAGCTTTCCGGTGGAAACCGACTGGCGCGATCCTGGGCTCGCCGACAGCCGGGCCCGCCGCGCTTCCCTGCCGGCCCGGGTGGCCGAGGCGGTGCGGGAGCTGGCGGACGGCTCCGCCGGCGCCGTCCTCGCCTTCCTGCCCGGGGTGGGGGAGATTGCGCGGACGCGAGAGGCCCTCGCCGGACGGGGCGATGTCGCCGTGCTGCATGGCAGCTTGCCCTTTCGGGAGCAGGCGAAGGTGCTCGCCACGCCGGCGCGGCCCGGGCGCATCGTGCTCGCCACCTCGATCGCCGAGACCTCGCTCACCATCCCCGACGTGCGCGCCGTGGTCGATGCGGGGCTTGCCCGGCGCCAGCGCGCGGATGCGGCGACCGGCATCTCCGGGCTGGTGACGGAGCGGGTGAGCCGGGCCGAGGCCGACCAGCGCCGCGGCCGGGCCGGGCGCGTCGGCCCGGGCCATTGCTTGCGCCTTTGGCCGGCGCGGGAGGAGGGGAGCCTCGCGCCCTTCGCGCCGGCGGAGATCGAGACGGCGGATCTGACCGCCCTGGCGTTGGAGCTGGCAGCCTGGGGCGTGCGCGACGTGGCCGCACTGGCGCTTCTCACACCGCCGCCGAAGCGCGCCCTGGCCGAGGCGCGGGAGCTGCTGGCCCGGCTCGGCGCCCTCGACCCGGCGGGCGGGCTCACGCCCCTTGGCCGCACGCTCTCCCGCGTGCCGACCCATCCCCGCCTCGCCCGGATGATCGCTGCGGCCAAGGGAAAGCGGGAGGCGCAGGCGGCGGTGGAGCTTGCCGCGCTGCTCGAGGCACGCGACGTGCTGCGCGGGGAGGGCGGCCCGCCGCCGGCCGATCTCGCCCTCCGCCGGGCCGTTCTGAAAGGCGATCGACAAGACCGGCCCCATGACCCGGCTGCCGTTGCTTCGGTGCGGGCGGAAGCCCGTCGCCTGACCCCGAAATCGACGGGAGAGGGCGGCCGGAGCCCGGGCGCGCTGCTCTCCCTCGCCTATCCCGACCGGATCGCGATGGTCCGGGAGGGGGCGCCGGGGCGCTACAAGCTCGCCAACGGCACCGGGGCGGAGCTGCCGCCCGGCGATGCGCTCACCGGCACACCGTTCCTGATCGCCGCCGATGTCGACGCCGGCGCGGGGCGGGAGGCGCGCATCCGCCGCGCCCTCGCGGTGACGGAGGAGGAGGTGCGCACGCTCCACCAGGCCGCCATCGCCACGGCGGAGATCTGTCGCTGGTCCCGCCGCCACCGGCGGGTGGAGACGCTGCGCGAGACCCGTCTCGGCGCCCTCACCCTGGCGAGCGAGACCTGGCCCGATCCCTCGGCGGAGGCGCTGGCAGCCGCCCAGGCCGAGGGGATCCGCGATCTCGGCCTCGGCTGCCTCACCTGGAGCCCGGCGGCGGAGCGCTTCCTCGCCCGCCTGCGCTGGGCCCGGCAGGCCGGCGCCGATCTGCCGGATTTCGGCGAGGAGGCGCTGCTCGCCACCCTCGAAGACTGGCTTTGCCCCCATCTCGGCCGGGCCCGCAGCGCCGCCGATTTCGCCGCCGCCGATCTCCTCCCGGCCTTGGAGGCGCGGCTCGACTGGCCGGCGCGCCAGCGCCTGGACGCAGCGGCGCCGGCCAGTTGGAGCCGGCCGGGCGGTCGCACCGTGCCCATCCACTACGGCGAGGCCGGGCCGGAGATCCGGGTGCGGCTGCAGGCGCTTTTCGGTCTGACGCATCATCCGACGATCGGCCGGGATCGGATCCCGCTCCGCATCACCCTGCTGTCGCCGGCCGACCGCCCGGTGCAGACCACCGCCGATCTGCCGGGCTTCTGGGCCAGCAGCTACGCTGACGTGCGCCGCGACATGCGCGGCCGCTACCCCAAGCACCCCTGGCCCGAGGATCCGGCCACGGCCGAGCCCCCAGCGCCCCGAGGCCGCGACATCAAGGGCTGAAGAAACCGTCCCCACGGCGCGCAGAACGTTTGACCATTCGGCGTGAAAATGCGATGGCTCCTACAACTTGTCGTTGTTGGCTGAGGGGTCACATGGCGCTAGGACGACGTGCGATGCTGGGGATTGCAGGGGCCGCAGCGGCGGCACCGCTTGCCACACCTGCGATTGCCCAGGGACTTCAACTGCTGCGGCTCGAGGCGGAATGGCCTGAGGAGACGCCGGTCACCGGCAACCTCGCGGCCCGCCTGGCCGAGCGTATCGCCGCCACCTCTGGCGGGCGGTTGACGGTGGAGATCGTGCCGCCCAGCGCCCCCGCCGGTGGTGCATCCAGCGGGGCGTTCGAGCGGGCCGCCAGCGGCCAGATCGACGCCTGCCTCGGCGCCCCCGGCGCCTGGGCCGCGCAGATCCCGGCCATGGCCGTCTTCGGCCCGGTGCCCTGCGGCCTCACCCCGCGGGAGGTCGAGGCCTGGATCCACGGCGGCGACGGCCAGCTCATCTGGGACCAGGTGGCGATGGAGGCCGGCATCAAGCCGGTGCTGCTCGGCGACACGGTGACCGGCCTGGCCGGCTGGTTCCGCCGGGTGCCCGCGACGGCGGAAGATCTGAGCGGCCTGCGCATGCGGGTCTCAGGCCTCGGCGTGCCGGTGCTGACGGCCCTCGGCGGTCGGCCGGTGGATCTGGCCCCGGAGGAGATCGCGGGGGCCCTGAGGGGCGAGCGCATCGACGCAAGCGAAAGCCTCGGCATCGCCTACGACCGCACCCTCGGCCTCACCAACAGCGGCGCCACCGGCCTCACGCCGGCCCTGTTCGCGCCGAGCGGGGCGGTGGCTCTGGCCTTCAACCTCCGCTGGTGGGACGGCCTGCCGGCCGAGACCCGCGCGATGGTCGAGACCTGCGCCCTGGCGGAGAACGATTGGCTCGCCGCCCGGGTGCTCGACAGCTGGTCGCGTGGCTTCGCCCGGGCCAGCGGTGAGGGCACCCGCTTCGCCGACGTGGCGCAACCGCTCTGGAGCGCCGTGGCCGAGGCGAGCGACGCCGTACTGGCCGACCTCGCCGCGGAGGACCGGTTCACCGCCTACGCGGTCGACGCCTTCCGCCAGTTCCGTCAGGACGTGGGCGGCTGGACCCTGATCTCGGAAGGCGCCTATTCGGAGGCCAGGGCCCGTGCGCTTGACCTCGACAGCTAGGAAACCGTCCAACATGCCCCGCGAAGGGAGCGTCGCGCCTGTGTCCCAGCCCCTGTCTCAAACGAACCGTCGCCGCCTGCTGATCGGCGCTGCTGCGCTCGCGCCGGGCGCCCTGGCCGCACCCTATGTCCGGGCCCAGACGGTTCGGCGTCTGACCATGGCGACCACCTGGCCGCGCAGTCTGCCGGGCCTTGCCGACTCGGTCGAGCGCTTCACCAATCGGGTGAACGCCATGGGGGCCGGGCTGATCGAGCTCGAGACCTTCGCCGCCGGAGAGCGGGTCGGCCCCTTCGACGTCTTCGACGCCGTCTCCCAAGGCGATCTCGACCTCTACCACGGCGCCGACTACTACTGGCAGGCCCAGGAGCGGGCGCTGAACTTCTTCACCGCCGTGCCCTTCGGCTTCACCGCCGACGAGATCACCGGCTGGATGCATGTGGGCGGCGGCCAGGCGCTTTGGGACGAGGTGAAGGCGCGCTTCAACCTCAAGAGCTTTCTCTCGGGCAATACCGGCGTGCAGATGGGCGGCTGGTACGACCGGCCGATCACCTCGCTCGAGGATATGCGGGGTCTCAAGATCCGCATCCCCGGCCTCGCCGCCGACATCTTCCAGGCGCTGGGGTCGGAGCCGGTGCTGCTCCCCGCCGGCGCCATCGCCGAGGCCCTGTTCGAGGGAGAGATCAACGCTGTCGAGTGGGTTGGGCCCTACAACGACCTCGAGTTTGGCGTGCAGAAGATCCTCAACACTTACATGTATCCCGGCTTTCACGAGCCCGGCACGGCGACCAACGTCTCGATCAACCTCAGGGTCTGGGAGCGGCTCGACGATCAGGCCCGGGCCATCATCGCCGCTGCGGCCCATGCCGAGAACAAGTACATGCTGGCGGAGTATTCTGCCCGCTCCGGCCGGGCGCTTGAGCAGATGAAGCTCGAGTATGGCACGCAGGTCCTGCGCTTCCCCGATGAGGTCTATGCCCGGGTGGCCGAGATCGTCGCCGACACCATGACCGGCATCGCCGAGGATGGGGATTTCTCCGGCCGGGTGGTCGACAGCTTCTTCGCCTACCGGGCCCAGGTCGCCCCCTGGTCACGGCGCACCACGGGGCGCTTCGGCCTTCGCCGCGACGCCTATCAGAAGGCGGCGCTGGCGGCGGCGCAGGAATAGGCGCAGCCTTCGGCACGGCCGTCGTTCGAGCACGAGGCGACGGCCGGCGCGCCTGGCACCCGCCGCTATGGCTTTCGGCCTGACCCCGAACAGGATAGGAGAGCGGCGAAGGAACCGTAGGCAGGCTTGGCCCAGACATGACCTCCGCCCCTCCCGTCACCCGCTTCGCGCCGTCGCCGACGGGCTATTTGCATGTCGGTAATCTGCGGACCGCGCTTTTCAACTATCTGATCGCGCGGCAGGGGGATGGGACCTTCATCCTCCGCCTCGACGACACCGATCCGGAGCGCTCCTCGGACCATTTCGCCGATGCGATCCGGGAGGATCTGGAATGGCTCGGCCTCACCTGGGATCGGGAGGAGCGCCAATCCGCCCGCCTTGACCGCTATGCGGCGGCCGCCGATGCAATGCGCGCGGGCGACCGGCTTTACGACGCCTACGAGACGCCGGTGGAGCTCGAGCTAAAGCGCAAAACGCTGCTCAACATGGGCCGCCCGCCGGTCTACGACCGCGCCGCCCGCGCCCTGTCGGCGGCGGAGAAGGCGTCGCTGGCGGCGGAGCGGGCGCCGCATTGGCGCTTCCTCCTCGACCAGACCCGCATCATCTGGGAGGACGGCATCCTCGGCCCGCAGTCGATCGACGCGGCGAGCGTGTCGGACCCGGTGCTGATCCGGGCCGACGGCCAGGTGCTCTACACCATCGCCTCCGTGGTCGACGATCATGAGATGGGGATCACCGACGTGGTGCGCGGGGCCGATCACGTGACCAACACCGCGACCCAGATCCAGATCTTCGGGGCGCTCGGCGCCGATGTGCCACGCTTTGCCCACCATTCCCTGCTGACCGGGCCTCAGGGGGAGGCGTTGTCGAAGCGCCTCGGCACGCTGGCCATCCGGGATCTGCGGGAGCGAGGGGTGGAGCCGATGGCGCTCCTGTCGCTGCTCGCCCGCCTCGGCTCCGCCGATCCGGTAGAGCTGCGGGGGGATCTGGCGGAGGTCGTTGCAGGTTTCGACCTCTCCCGCTTCGGCGCGGCGCCGACGAAGTTCGACCCCGACGACCTCGGCACGCTCACGGCACGCTATCTCCACGCGCTGCCGTTCGAGCAGGTGGCGGAGCGGCTGGCGGCGGGGGGCATCCCCGCCGAGATCGCTCCGGCGTTCTGGGAGATGGCGCGGGAGAACATCGCCACCTTCGCCGAGACCGCCGACTGGTGGCGTCTGTGTCAGGAGGGCGCGGAGCCCCTGGTGGCGCCGGAGGATGCGGAGTTCGTGGCGACGGCCCTCGCCCTCCTCCCCCCACGGCCGTGGGACGAGAGCACCTGGGCCACCTGGACCGATGCCGTGAAGGCGGCGACGGGCCGCAAGGGCGGCGCCCTTTTCCGCCCCCTCCGCCGGGCGCTGACCGGCGCTGACCGCGGGCCTGAGATGGCCCGCTTGATGCCGCTTCTGGCGAAGACACCGGCAGCGCCCGCTAGGGCATAGCGTTTACCGCCCGCCGCAGCGACGATGCCGCAAGAACGGAGGATCGCGCCCGGCCCGGGGTGGGCGCATCGCGCCCGCCCTTGGGGGTGAGCCGCGTCCCGCAAACGCCCCGTAGGGCGTTTGAGCGGCGAACGGGCGGAGCCCAACGGGTCGGGCGCGATCCGGTGCTGGCGCACCGGAGAACCCTCGTCGTTGCGCAGATCAATGCTCTCGCAGCGCCTCAGTCGTCTCAGCAAAGATCCAGGCGCTATAGTCGTCGTTCACCTCATCGACGCGCCGGCGGAGGATCGCGGGCGTCTCGTAGGAATGCGGCGCCCGGATCCGCGCTTCCACCGCATCGCCGAGCGCGGCGGTCGTCTTGAGCAGGAGCGGCACCTCCGTCGCCGCCACGACCTCACCCTTCCAGTGGTACCGGCTCTCGATCTCGGCATAGACGTTGGCGGAGGCGACGAGGCGCTCCTCGACGAGAGCATCGCCGATCCGCCGCGCCTCCGCCCGGTCGGCGCAGTTCGTCCAGACCTCGATGACGTCCATAGGCCCTCAGGCCCAGCCGAGCTCGACCATCGCGAAGGCGTCGTTCCAGATCTTTGTCATATGCCGGATCTTCTCGTCCTCGAACTCCATGGCATAGACGTAGTCGGAGGCCGTCGACTTCCCCGTCGCGGGCACCGGCCCCTCCCCCGTATGGGTGCCCTTGAAGACGGCGACGGCCGTAACGATCCCCCGCGCCTCGTCCACCGAGAACGCCTTCAGGTCGTAGGAGGCATTCGGCATCGGCGTGAAGAGCCCCGCCATCCATTCCGCATACCCCTCGAGGCTCGTTACGTCCTTGAGCGCCCCCGACTGGCAGGAGAACGTCGCCCCCGGATGGCAATGGGCTGCACAGGCCGCCCACCCCTTCCCGGTCTCACAAGCCTCGAAGAAGGCCATGGCGGTGGTTTCGATCGGCATTGGCTTCTCCCTCCACGAGATCTCGCAGCACGTTTTTTGCGCGTAAGAAAGAAACTCACTACAGAAAACAAGTGTCGACTGCGATGAGCTTCATTCCGGATAACCTCTCCTACTATAGCTTATTAGCCACCCTTTAGGCGTAACAGCAATAGTCCGGCGCCTTTGATCGGTCTCGTCAATTGTGCTTTCTACAAGACCAGCGTCCTCGAGCGCTTTAATGTGTGGCCGCATGGCCATTGGGGTTTCGTATCCAAAGTCTGGGTGATCGCTGGGAGCTATCGAGCCACCGTTCTCGATGATCCGATCAAAAATCTCCCATGGTTTTGGTGTCAGTTTTGCATCGCGTAGAAATTCATCGGCTTCCCCAGCGAGCCAAACCTTCAACAACTCAAGTTTTTCGCTCGAATCCAATTTCTCTTGCGGATTATCGATAAGCCACTCTGCAAAGTCACAACAAAACTTAAAGGAGATCCGAAGATTCTCATTGCATATCTTGAAAATATGATTAAAGCCTTCTTGCTCAACAGGGCAATTTGTCTTCTGATTTTCATCTTTATACTCAGAGACTCTGCGCTGAATGAGGTCTTGTATGCGATCAAGCGGAATTGGCTTGATATCAATGGGGTTTGATAGATAGCCTTGCAAACGGGGAGATGAAGCGACGCCGCGTACTATTCCGCGTGCTCCGCATACTATCCAAATCAAGCCATGCGCAGTTAAGACTTTATCTCGCATAGCTTCAAGTGTCGCCCTAGCCTTGGATGATTTCTCGAGGAGCTCCAGGTTATCAATTACGCATATTATTCCCCCCTTTTTCTTATGTGGGAACATTTTTTTTAAAAGTTGATTCACATTGTTTTGGAATCCAAGGGACGAAAAACCTTCGGTCATGTTCGGTGAATTTGAAAAGCCGCCTCCAAACCCTCCAACACTTCCAGAGATATTTAAGTATTGCTCGGATGAGAGCCAGTCATAGAGCTTCTTTGTATCTCCAACATCCACCGATCTGTCGATCAGTTCATTCCGCATTTCATGTATCTTTATAAGTATCTCACGGTAGACGTTTTCAGAGAATTGATTTATGGCTTGGCTAGGTTCAATTTGAAATGGTTTGTTCAATGTGAGATAGCACTGTCCTCCATTGATCAAGAACTCTCTTTCCAGCTTGAATGAAGAAACTGCAATTATACTTGTTTTTCCTATTCCAATATCCCCTTCGAGTATTGGGATGGCGTTCCTTCCTTTGATCCTCAGCATCAAAGCCTCTAACTCTTTTGAACGACCTACAAGTAGGCGCTCTCCAGCGTCATCGGCAGATACGGGAAAATGATCGTATGGGTTCTGAGTAAAACCAAATTGCTCCCACATGCTTACCTCGCAAACTTCTTATACTTAATCCGCTTCGGCATCACCGAGTCGGGCCCAAGGCGCCGAATCTTGTCCTCTTCGTAGTCCGCAAAATTACCCTCGAACCACTCGACGTGGCTATCCCCTTCGAAGGCGAGGATATGGGTGCAGATGCGGTCGAGGAACCAACGGTCGTGGCTGATGATGACGGCGCAGCCGGCGAAATCGAGGAGCGCTTCCTCCAGCGCCCGGAGCGTCTCCACGTCCAAGTCGTTCGTCGGCTCGTCGAGCAGCAGCACGTTGCCGCCGCGGCGCAGCAGCTTCGCCATGTGCACCCGGTTGCGCTCGCCGCCTGAGAGCAGCCCCACCTTCTTCTGCTGGTCGCCGCCCTTGAAGTTGAAGGCGCCGACATAGGCGCGGGAGTTCATCTCCGCCTCGCCCAGCGTGATGACGTCGAGCCCGTCGGAGATCTCCTCCCACACCGTCTTCTTGTCGTCGAGCGCATCGCGGGACTGGTCGACATAGGCGAGCTCCACCGTGTCGCCGAAGCGGATCTCGCCCGCATCCGGCGTCTCGTCCCCGGTGATCATGCGAAAGAGTGTCGACTTCCCCGCCCCGTTCGGCCCGATCACGCCGACGATGCCCCCGGGCGGCAGGTCGAAGGTCAGGTCGTCGATCAGCAGGCGGTTGCCGTAGCCCTTCCGCAACAGCTCGACCTCGATCACCTTCTGGCCGAGCCGCGCACCGTTCGGGATGACGATCTGAGCGCGGCCGACCCGCTCCCGCTCCGAATGGCTGGCGAGCTCGTCATAGGCCTTGAGGCGGGCCTTGGATTTCGCCTGCCGCGCCTTGGGGTTGGAGCGGACCCATTCGAGCTCCGACGACAGGGCCCGCTGGCGCGCCTTGTCCTCTCGCGCCTCCTGGGCCAGGCGCTGCGCCTTCTGCTCGAGCCAGCTCGAATAATTGCCCTCGTAGGGGATGCCCCGGCCGCGGTCGAGTTCCAGGATCCAGCCGGTGATGTCGTCGAGGAAGTAGCGGTCGTGGGTGACGATCAGGATCGTGCCCTTGTAATCGATCAGGTGCTGCTGCAGCCAGGCGATGGTCTCGGCGTCGAGGTGATTGGTGGGCTCGTCGAGCAGCAGCATCTCCGGCGCTTCGAGCAGCAGCTTGCAGAGCGCGACGCGCCGCCGCTCCCCGCCTGAGAGAGTGGACACGGGGGCGTCGTCGTCGGGGCAGCGCAGCGCCTCCATCGCCACGTCGATCTGAGCGTCGAGGTCCCAGAGGTTCTCGGCGTCGATCTCGTCCTGCAGGCGGCCCATCTCCTCGGCCGTCTCGTCGGAGTAGTTCATGGCGAGGTCGTTGTAGCGGGCGAGCTTGGCCTGCTTGGCCGCCACGCCCTCCATCACGTTCTCCCGCACCGACTTGGCATCGTCGAGCTTCGGCTCCTGCGGCAGATAGCCGACCCGCGCGCCTTCGGCCGCCCAGGCCTCTCCCGCGAAGTCGGTGTCGAGGCCGGCCATGATGCGCAGCAGCGTGGACTTGCCCGCTCCGTTCACGCCGACGACGCCGATCTTCACCCCGGGCAGGAAGTTCAGCCGGATGTTCTCAAAGCAGGTCTTGCCGCCCGGATAGGTCTTGGAGACGCCATCCATGTGATAGACGTACTGGTAGGAGGCCATGGGCGGGGGTCCTTCGGGGTGGGTCTGGTGCGCCGGTCTTACACGGGGAGGGGGAAGGGGGACAACAGCTTGGGGCCCGCCCCAGCGCTCACGCGGAGAGCGAACTGCGGGGGCCCGTCGCTGGGATGTTGATGGATGCGGCATGGTGGTTGATGGACCGAGCTAGCTCATCTGCGGATTGCAAAAATCGGCAATTTCAGATAATTGACTTCTCGGGATCGACACCACAGACCTGTCGCCGGGTCAAACGTCCACTTGCTGCCCTTCATCACGTCAACCTGATTTCAGGCTGCTGCGTAATCGGCGAACTGCATTGCCTGAGACTCAGGATGCCGGATGGACAAGCTTTTTCTGCGGCTTTCGACCGCGACGCTCAGCTCACTCAAACAAAATCTCACCGACAGCATGCGTGGCATCAAGTCGTCTCACCGATGTGAGGCACTTGGGCGCGGCCTCGGCTTTCGAACATATGCCGCTGCTCGCCACGCCGCGATGACGGGACTCGATGGCATAGTTCGGCCCAACGGCACTCGCTTTGTCGAGTACCTCGACGAAAAAGGGATTGCTGCGCGCCGAAAGGACTTCTTCGATGCCGTCGCCTCGGCGGCACTTGGGGATGTCGTCGAAAGGAATCCGCTGCTATCCGCGTACGGTATCGGCGTTGGACATCCCCGAAGAAAGCCCGACGGTCGCTACGAGTCGGCGGAGGAGCAATACGAGAAATTCCAGGAAGGTCGAAGGGAACTTGCGAGCTCTCGGTCGGTTCCGGGTTTCTTGGCATCGACAGCTTTGCTGAGTCGGATAAATGAGACTAAGACAATCCGTGAAGGAACTGGAAGTTACTGGTTGAAGCATATCGCCGAAAACTACGAGTGCTCATATCCCGACAATGAAAAACTCGGGCCAACATACATTCCGAACGGTGTCTTTATTGCAGCAGCTATAAATTCTGGCTTCAGGATAAAGACATATATTGATGAAGATGGATCCTACAATCTCAATGTTAGTTTCAATATGTCGGTCAAGTGTCTACGTGAGCTCGATCAAGAAATAAGAGGTCGCACCAGATAACTGGCTAAGCCGACACTAACCAGGGAGTGACCGCGCGAGGAGCGGTCACTCACCTATTCCCCATCCCCGGCAGCGTGCCCTCCAGCTTGCAGAGGATCCCCAGCATCACCTCGTCGGCGCCGCCGCCGATCGAGCCCAGCCTCCCGTCGCGCCAGGCGCGGCTGACGGGGTTCTCGGCCGTGTAGCCCATCCCGCCCCAGTATTGCAGGCAGGTGTCCGTGACCTCGCGGAAGAGGCGCCCCGCCTTGAGCTTGGCCATGGAGGTGAGGCGGGTGACGTCGGCGCCAGCCACGTATTGCTCGATGGCCGACCAGGAGAGGGCGCGGAGGCATTCGACCTCCGTCCGGAGCTCGGCCAGGCGGAAGTGCACCACCTGGTTGTCGAGGATCGGCTGGCCGAAGCTCCGCCGCTCCCGCGCGTACTCGATCGTCAGGTCGATGGTGCGGTCGAGGGCCTTGAGCGCATTTACCGCGATCCAGAGCCGTTCCTCCTGGAACTGCATCATCTGGTAGGTGAAGCCGCGCCCCTCTTCCCCGATCAGGTTGCGCGCCGGCACCCGCACGTCGTCGAAGAACAGCTGCGCGGTGTCGGAGGCGTGCATGCCCACCTTGTGGATCTTCTGGCGGGTGATGCCCGGCGCGTCCATCGGCACCATGAGGAGGGATTTGTTGCGGTGGACCTCGCCCTCGCCCGTGTTGGCGAGCAGGCAGCACCAGTCGGCCTTGAGGCCATTGGTGATCCACATCTTGGTGCCGTTGATCACCCAGTCGTCGCCGTCGCGCCGTGCCCGGGTCTTGATCGCCGCGACGTCGGAGCCGCCGGAGGGTTCGGAGACGCCGAGGCAGCCCACCGCCTCCCCCGCGATGGCGGGCGCCAGGAACTCCGCCTTCAGCTCGGCCGAGCCGAAGCGGGCCAGCGCCGGGGTGCACATGTCCGTCTGCACCCCGATGGCCATCGGCACGCCGCCGCAGGAAGCGGCGCCAAGCTCCTCCGCCATCACCATGGAGTAGGAGAAGTCGAGGCCGAGGCCGCCATAGTCCGTGTCGTACTTAATGCCGAGCAGCCCCAGCGCGCCGAGCTTGGCGAAGAGGTCGTGGGAGGGGAATTCCTCCGCCGCCTCCCAGGTATCGGCATGGGGGTCGATCTCTTCGGCGACGAAGCGCGCGACGGTGCGGCGAAGCGCGCCATGTTCGGCGGTGAACTGCATGTGTCGTCCTCCCGGGCGGCGGCGTTCCATCAAAGGACGCCGCCCGGGCCGGCGCAAGTCCGCGCCTAGGGCGGATGTCGATCTGACTGAATCAGTCAGGTCGAGATCCAAGAAAGGCAAGTCGTTCAGGTCGTTGCGCTTTCCGTTCAGACTGGTGATCCCGTCTGAACGGAAAGCGCTCTAGAGGAGGGTGGCGGAGCGCTCGACCATCCAGAGGGCCGCCACGGCGGCGATGCCGACCAGGGCGACGCGCCGCACCGGGCGGGCCTGGCCGAGGCGCGTCAGGGCCGCCACCGCGGCCAGTGTCACGGCGATGATCGCCAGCTGCCCGAGCTCGATGCCGAGGTTGAAGGCGGCAAGCGCCGGGATCAGCTCGGGCGCATCGCGGCCCAGGATCTCCCCCAGGACGAAGGAGAAGCCGAGGCCGTGCAGCAAGCCCACGGCACCGGTGATCCAGACGGAGCCCATGCGGTCGAGCAGGGCCGCCAATGCCGCCAGCAGAACCGTCGCGGCGATCGCCGCCTCGACGGCCGGGATGAACCAGGGCCAGGCCGGCGCGGCGCCGAGGAAGGTCGCGATCAGCGTCACCGAATGGCCGACGGTAAAGGCGGTGACATGCCAGATCAGCCGGAGCGACCAGCCGAGGCCGAGGGCGAGGGCCACGACCAGCAGCACATGGTCGAGCCCCTGGATGATGTGCAGGGCGCCCTGCCAGGTGAATTCGAGGACGGTGTCGAGCCAGCCGTGGCCGAGGACGACGGCCGTCTGCAACTGCCCCGGCGCGATCTGGGAGATCGCCAGAGCGCTGCGCGCATCGAGCACGCGGTTGGCGATGCGCACCCCTTCCGGCAACGGCAGGGCGGGGAGCCCGGCGGCGAGGGTCAGGGGGGCGGCCGGGTCGCGTACGTCGAGCGCCAGGCGAAGCTCGACCACCGCCGCGCCGAACACCGGGTCGAGCCGGGCGCCGGGCGCCCGCAGCGCTGCCTGCGCTTCCGCCGCCGTGCTGAAGGAGCTGTCGGGGTCGCGCTGGCGGAGGCGATAATCGAGGACCCGCGCCGCGATGGGCGGCCCGCCCTCCGACCAGGCGAAGGTCCGGGCGAGCCGGGCCTCGAACCGCTCCGGTTCTTCGGCGATGGCGTCGAGGGAGAGGCGATAGCGCGCGCCCGCCCCCGTCAGCTCAAAGTAGAGAAAGGGCGTCGCAAGCGGCGTCGCTTCCGCCCGGGCGGTGCGCACCACATCGCCGAAGAAGAGCGGCGCGGGGCTGCGGACATAGGCGACGAGCGAACCGTCCTCCTCCGCCAGGATGATGGTGCGGAGGTTCGCCCCCGGCTCGAAATGCGCGCGCGCCGCCGGCGCGAACGCGAAGAGCAGCGCAAAGAGCAGCGCCAGCCGGCAGAGGCTCTGCCGGCTGCGTGGGCGGGGTGTGGGGATCACTCCTCCCAAAACTCGGTCTGCCAATCGAGCGTCGGCAATTCGTCCACGACCTCGAACGGTTGGACCAGGCGGAAGGTGCGGCCGTAGCGGTCGGTCGTCGTCACCTCCATGGTATGGACGCCGAGGGGCAGGCTCTCCGGCAAATCGACGCGCCAAAGGTGGCTCGACTTCCGGGCCAGCATCCAGTTCTGGAAGGGACCGGCGACCTCCGACTTCCACTCAAAGCCCTGCCAACTGGTGAAGCCCGCCGTCTCGTCCCCGCCGGTGGCGGAGCGGATCGTCATCCGCCCTTGGGTCGCTTGCCGCGCGAGAGCCAGGGGGTCGGCGAATTCCGGACCCTCGTGCGCCGCCTCACCCTCCCCATCTTGCGTGCGGAGACCGGGAAGGGCCGCGCCGCCGTTCAGGGAGACGGCAACCGTGCTCTCCCGACTGCCGTTCCAGACATTCACCGCAATCCAGCTCCCCTCCGCCAGGTCGGCGAGTGTGATCATGTTCATGTCGCCGAGATCGTTGACCGAGACCGGCGGCAGCGCATCCGTCGGCACCGGGTAGGCATCGGCATAGGCCAAGAGTTTCTCCGCCCAGTCCCGGAAGCGCGGGGTGTTGAAGGAGGCGTGCATCTGCGCCTCCTCGTCCGTGTGGAACGTGAGGTAGGTGTCGACGTAGTCCGCGCCGTCGAACTCGATACGGTAGTAGCCCCGCGGGCTGCCGAGGCGCTGGGTGCCGTGCGGCACGCCCTGATCGTTCAGATCGCCGACCCACCAGGAGCCCGAAAGGCCCCCTGTCACGATCTGGTGGAAGGCGGCCGCGCCGGTGCCGGTGTTCTGCTGCCAACCTTCGAAATTCTCGCCGGGCAGGATCTGCTCCGTCGTGTGGGTGTGGCCCGAAAGGCCGAGGGCCGGGCGGTCGCCGATGATCGCATAAAGCGCATCGAGATTGTCGGTCTGGTGCTTTTGCTCGTCGGCATCCGTGTAGGTCACGAACGGGATATGGGCGTTCAGCACGATCAGCTTGTCCTCGGGCACGTGGGCCAGGTCGTTGCGCAGCCAATCGAGCTGACGCTCGTGAATCACGCCATTATAGGTCGGATCCTCCGACAAGTCGCAGAACGGGTGGTCGTCGATGCCGTTGCAGGGATAGCGGACGTTGTCGAGCACCACGAAGTGCACCTGACCGATGTCGAAGCTGTAGTATTCCGGCCCCCATTCCCGGCGAAAGGTGTCAAAGCTGTCGGTATCGCGCGTCGCGTCGAAGTCCAGATCGTGGTTACCGGCGACGAAGTACTGCGGCACGCCGCCGACCGCGATGATCTGCTTGAAGCGGGGATAGAGCGACAGGTCATCGCCCATCACGTCGCCCTCGAAGATCAGGCACTCGGTATTGGAGTTGTCGCGGGAGGCGAGCAGGCGGCCCGCCGTCTCCCGCACATAGCCGATCTCCCGGTTGGAGTAGGGCTGGGCATCGCCGAAGACCAGGCAGTCGAACCGGTCGCCGACCCTGTCCTCGATCAGGGGGAAGTTCACCTCGGCCGGCAGGGGCCCGGTGGGCGCGACGCCGCCGAAGCGGAGGTCGGGGGAGCCCGCGACCTTGTGCACGTAGTTGAACTGCGGGACCATCTCCACGCTCACCGGCACGGCATAGCCGGCGGGTTTGGTGATGAAGAGGTTCATGTCATCGTAAGCCGGCAGTACGTAGCTGCCGTCGGCTCCGGTCACCACGACCTCCAACCCGTTCGAGACCGGGACGCCGGCGATCCCCTCCTCCCCGGCATCGAACTCAGAGTTGCGGTTGGCGTCGAGAAAGACGGTGCCCCGCGCCGCGTCCGTCGTCTCGCCTGGCACCACGTGGACGGCGCCGATATAGCTCGCATCCTTCGCCGCGACGGGCCCCGAAGCGCCCAGCGCCAGCGCCGCAGCGCCGACGAGGAGCTGTTGTTTTGCTGAGAGGATCATTGGGTCGCTCCAGTGAATCGCCAGAGGGGAACGGCCGATCGGCCGCGAGACCTAGCGTCGCGTCCCAGGGTTACGGCCGAACGTCCATCGCACGACCGTTTTATGATCTTTGCGTGACAGGCACGATAGGCTGCCCACCCCGTGTTCAGCCACCCACCGAAGGATCGCGCCCGCAACGGCTCAGATCGGCAGGCGCTTGAAGATCCGCTCCGGGATCAGGCGGATGATGCCCATGATCACCGCCCAGAACCAGGGGACGTAGAGCACGTTGCGCTGGCGCTCCGCCCCTTTCCAGATCGCCTCGGCCACCGCTGCCGGCGAGGCCACGAGGAACATGCCGTCCACCCCCCAGGTCATCGCGGTATCGACGAAACCCGGCTTCACCGTCATCACGTGCACCCCGTCCCCGGCGTAACGCGAGCGGAGCCCAGAGAGCGCGGCGTGCAGCCCCGCCTTCGCCGCGCCATAGACGTAGTTCCCCCGCCGCCCGCGATCGCCGGCCACCGAGCCGAGGCAGAGCAGCGTTCCGCCCTCCCGCCCTGCCATCTCCTCTGCCAGCGCCTGCAGCAGATGCAGCGGGCCGGCCAGGTTCTCCGCCAACACCCGGTCGATCAGCGCGGGCGCGGCGTCGATCTCCACCTGCTCCGGCATCGAGCCGACGAAGCAGGCGACGTTCAGCTGCCCACGGGTAGCGCGCGCCAGGTCGAGCACCTTGGCAAAGCTGGTCGGACGGCCGAGGTCGAAGGCCACCGTCGCAACCGCCGTGGCCCCCCGCAGCTTGCAGTCCTGCGCCGCGCGGGAGAGGTCGTCGCCGTCCCGGCCCGCCAGGATCAGCTCCACACCCTCCGCCGCCGCCCGCCGGGCGAAGGCCCGGGCCATGGCGGAGCTCGCGCCGAGGATCAGCCAGGTCGCGCTCATGCCGCCTCCCGCAGCTTGAGGCGCCGGGCCATGTCGGTGATGAAGCGGCCCTCGGGGTCGAGTTTTTCGGCGGCCGCGCGGAAGGCGTCGAGATCGGGATACATCGCCGCGATCGAGGCCGCGTCCGTCAGCGCATCCTTGGCGAGGTAGACCCGCCCGCCGGCCTCCACCACCCGCGCCGTCAACCGCGCCGCCAGGGGATGCGCCGCCGGCCGCGCCGCCAGATCGACGGCGAGGGTGTAGCCGGCCATGGGGAAGGAGAGCATGCCGCCTCGCCCTTCCCCCAATCGCTTCAAGACGGCGAGGGGGGCGGCCAAGCCGCTCGCCGCGATCTCCGTCAGGCAGGTGTGAAGCACCTCGCGGGCATCCCCCTCCGGCACGACATACTGCACCTGATGGAAGCCGCGCTTGCCGTAAAGCCGGTTCCAGTCGTGCAAGCGGTCGAGGGGGTAGAAGAAGTCGCGGATCGGCCGGTTGCGAGTGCGGCCGGCCTCGGGGATCCGGTGGAAATAGGCGCTGTTGAAGGCCCGCACCACGGGCGGCGCCAGCAACGCACCGGGGGCGTCCAGCGGCACCCGCAGCGCCCGCCGGGCCGACGGCGTGTCGGAGATCTGGGCGAAATCCGCCTCCTCCAACACCCCCCGCCCGGTGGCGAGCCCCTTCGCCGTCGCGTCGATCCAGGCGACGGAGAACGGCGTCGGCGCCGAGGCCAGCCCGTCCATCAAGGCATCGAGGTCGGGCATCCGCCGCTCGTCCACCTCCATCATCTGCGAGGGGGCGGGCAGCAGCCCAATCCGGGCCGAGACGATGGCGCCGGTCAATCCCATGCCGCCGATGGTGGCGCGGAGCGCCGTCTTCTCCCGCGCCGGCGACAGCTTGCGGACCTTGCCGGCCGCATCCATCAGATGCAGGTGGCGCACGTGCTGGCCGAAGCTGCCGGCGAGCCCGTGGTTCTTGCCGTGCACATCCGCCGCGATGCAGCCGCCCAGGGTGGCAAAGCCCGTGCCGGGGCTGACCGCCGGCATCCAACCATGGGGCAGCAGGAAGTCGAGCAGATCGCCGATGGCGACGCCGGCCTCGGCCTCCACCTCGCCGCCCGCGCCGTCGAAATCCAGCAGCCGGTCGAGCCGGGTGGTGAGCACAATGCGGCCGCCGTCGTTCAGCGCCGCGTCGCCATAGGCGCGGAGCCCGCCGGCCATGGAAACCGGCCCTTCGGCCAGTGCCGCGGCCAGCGTCGACAGACGCTCCGGCCGGGCGAGCGCCGCGGTCGCGCGATGCACCCGGCCCCAGCCGGTCGCCTCAGCCTGTTTCCAGAGCATCGCGCCTCCGCGCACTCAGGCGCTCGGCCCAGGGGAAGAGGAGCGCGCCGAGCGCGACGGCGAACCAGAGCGTGGTGAGCCGCACGATGGCGGTGGCCGCAATCGCGGGCTCGAGCGCCACGCCCTCGAGCGTCAGCAGCCCGACCATAGCGGCCTCGGTCCCGCCCACCCCGCCGGGCAGGCCGGTCGCGCCTCCGGCGATCATCGACAAGGCAAAGACCAGGGCCGCGACCTCAAAGGCGATCGGCGCGCCGAGCCAGTCGAGCAGCAGCCAGAGCGCCGCGGCCTCCAACAGCCAGCCGAGCACGCTGAGGATCAGGGTAGGGGTGGCCACCCGCGGGCGAATGAGCGGGCCAAGGCCAACGACCGCCCGCCGCGCCCGGGCAAAGAGGCGCGCCCAACGCCCGGTCACCCGGTAAAGCCAGCCGAGCCCCCAGCGGAGCAACCGGGGCTGCACCGCGAGCCCGGCGAAGACCACCGCCCCGATGGCCGAGAGCAGGGCCGCCGCACCCCCCGCCGCCCCGGCCGCCAATGCCAGCAGGATCAGGAACGCCATCCCGGCGAGATCCGCCGCCCGGTCGCCGATCAGCAAGGGCGCACCCCGCTCGACCGGCCCGCCGGTCACCCGGGCGAGCCAGCGGAGGCGCACGATCTCCCCCGCCTTGGCCGGCGTCGCTGTCAGGGCGAAGCCGGCGATGTAATGCAGAAGGTCCGTGCCGATCTCCGTCGGCAGGCGCAGGGTCTGGGTGAACAACCGCCAGCGGATCGCCCGCAACAGGTAATTGCCGAGCGACAGGGCCAGCAGCACCAGCACCTCGACCAGGCCGATGCCGCCGAGCGCCGCTCGCGCGTCTTGCCAGCCGCTCATCGCGACCAGGGCGAGGTAGGCGACGAAGGCGATAAGGAACAGCAGGCCGAGCCGGCTCCAGGGCCGACCCGCGGCGCGCTCCCCCCGCTGCATCGCCCCCGCGGCCCCCATCAGGCGACGAGCGCGGCCTCGGTCTTCTCCCGCACCTCGTCCTCGGTCACGTCGGGCGCCAGCTCGACGACCTTGAGGCCCGCGTCAGTGACGTCGAAGACGCCGAGGGTGGTGATGATCCGGTCGACCACCGCCTTGCCGGTGAGCGGCAGGGTGCAGTCCTTCAGAAGCTTCGCATCGCCGTTCTTCGAGGTGTGCTCGGTGATCACCACCACGCGCTTCACGCCGGCCACCAAATCCATGGCGCCGCCCATGCCCTTCACCAGCTTGCCCGGGATCATCCAGTTGGCGAGATCGCCCTCTTGCGAGACCTCCATGGCGCCGAGGATCGCCATGTCGATCTTGCCACCGCGGATCATGCCGAAGCTGTCGGCGGAGGAAAAATAGGAGGTCATGGCCAGCTCTGTGATCGTCTGCTTGCCGGCGTTGATCAGATCGGCGTCGATCTCCGCCTCCGTCGGGAAAGGACCCATGCCGAGCATGCCGTTTTCCGACTGCAGCGTGACGGACACGCCGTCGGGGATGTAGTTCGAGACCAGGGTCGGGATGCCGATCCCGAGGTTCACGTACATCCCGTCCTCAAGCTCCTGCGCCGCGCGCTCGGCCATCTGATTGCGATCCCAGGGCATCTGACGCTCCATCTCAGCGGTGACGCCTGCCCTATAGCCTGTCTTCGCCCCCCGGAAAAGCCGCTGGCGGCGCTATCCCTGGCCGGAGAGGGCGGCGCGGCGTTCCTCGATCGCGGCGGCGAGGAGGGTGCGGAGCGCCGGGCGCCCTACCTCCTGAGGTCCCCGAAGCTTGACGTGGCGGAGCGCCTTGCCGGTGCCCTCGAGCAATCCGTCGGAATCGTCGAGCGTCGCACCCTGGAAGAAGCCGAAATTCACGTGGGCCTTGTGGGGCATGCACCAGGCATAGCCGGTCTTCATCTTGGCCGCCCCGTGCCCCCACCAGACCGAGCGCTCGCGGGCGCTCGCCGCCTCGACCGCGTCGGGGTGCAGGTCGGCCACCAGGGCCCGGACTGCCTCCAGCGTCGCGGTGTGCTGGGGTGCGGTGGCAATCACGTCCTCGAACCGGCCGAGGCGGGTTTCGATCCGCATGGGCCCCTCCGCTCAGCCGCCCGCGTCTTCGCCGAAGAAGATCAGGAAGCCGTCGGGATCCTTCACGTGGAATTCCCGCATGCCGTAGCCCTGGACGAAAGGCGCCCGGACGCGACCCTTCGGCAGGGCGGCGAGGGCAGGTTCGAGCTCGGCCCAAAGCGCGTCGAGGTCGGCGACCCAGATATAGGCCGAGATATTGCTGGCCGTGGCCCGCAGCGCTGCCGCATCGGCCCCCCCGAGGAGGGCCACCGCCGCCTCGTCCCGCGCCACCAGGGCATAGCGGTTCTCCGGCGCATGCACCCGCACCTCAAAGCCGAGGACATCACGGTAAAAGGCGAGCGTCACTCCCTCGTCCTGGACCGGAACGATCGGCGCAATGCCCTCAAGCCGGGGCACCTGACGCCCTCACGCCGCCCGGACGGTGCGCTGTTCGATGCGCTTTTCGTGTTCGCCCTGGATCAGGCGGTGGACGAAGATGCCGGGGGTGTGGATGCCGTCGGGGTCGAGGCTGCCGACGGGGACGATCTCCTCGACCTCGGCGATGCAGACCTTTCCGCAGGTCGCGGCGTTGGGATTAAAGTTCCGCGCGGTCTTGCGGTAGACGAGGTTGCCCTCTTCGTCCGCCTTCCAGGCTTTGACGATGGAGAGGTCGGCGACGATGCCGCGCTCCAGGATATAGGTCTCGCCGTCGAAGACCTTCTCCTCCTTGCCCTCGGCAATCACCGTGCCGACGCCGGTCTTGGTGTAGAAGCCCGGGATGCCGGCGCCGCCCGCCCGCATACGCTCGGCCAGCGTCCCCTGCGGATTGAACTCGAGCTCCAACTCGCCCGAGAGGTACTGGCGCATGAACTCGGCGTTCTCGCCCACATAGGACGAGATCATCTTCTTCACTTGGCGGCTCTGCAGCAGCACGCCGAGGCCGAAATCGTCGACGCCGGCGTTGTTGGAGGCGACGGTCAGATCCTTCGTGCCGGCCTCCCGAATGCCGGCGATCAGCAGCTCCGGGATGCCGCAGAGGCCGAAGCCGCCGGCCGCGATAAACATGCCGTCAAAGAGGAGGCCGTCGAGCGCCTCCGCCGCTGAGCCGTGGATCTTGCGCATCTTGCCGTAGCCTCCGCCGCTTGGGACGGGCCGTTCATGGCGCCGCCGTCCCGGGCCTGTCAAGCGTTGCCGCCCAATCGGCGCGGGCGAGACGATAGAGCACGTGGGGCCGGATCGGGTGGCGGCGCGGCAGCATAGGATGGTCGAAATCGCCCGCCGGGTCGTAGCGCATTCCAAGGCGTTCCATCACCGCGCGGGAGCGGACGTTGGCCGGCACGGTGAAGGCGACGATCTCCTGCAGCCCGAAGGTGCGAAACCCCGCGTCGACCGCCGCCCGGGCCGCTTCCGTTGCCAGGCCCCGGCCCCAGGCGTCCCGGGCGAAACGCCAGCCGACCTCGACGGCCGGGGTGAAGTGGGCCTGAAAGCCGACCCGGCTGATCCCGGCCATGCCGACGAAGCGCCCGGTCTCCCGCTCCTCCACGGCGCAGAAGCTGAAGCCGGCCTTCGCCCGCTGGGCCTCGACCTTGTCGATGATCTGGTCGCTTTCGGCCCGGCTGAGCCGCGCCGGGAAGTGGCGCATGACCTCTGCGTCGGCGTTCATCGCGGCGAAGGGTGCGCGGTCGCGCTCCTCGAACGGGCGGAGGATCAGGCGCGCCGTCGCGATCCGCTGGCTCATTCCAGGCCGAATGCACTGGCCATGGTGCCGATGCGCTCGGAAAAGACGGCGGCGAGGGCCGCATCGGGCTGCTGCCCCTCGATCCGCGCCTGAAGGGGATCCGCCGCCTCGATCTTGGAGCTGGCAAGCTCCGCCACCACGGCATGGGCGCAGAACGGCACGTGCAACTCGGAATAGCCCCCTTCGTGCACCAGCACGAGCCGGCCGTCGCACAGCTGATCGGCGGCGGTCATCATCATCCGCGTCATCTCCCGAAAGGTGTGGGAGCCGGCGAGCGTGCGGCTGAGGGGATCGACGCCCGAAGCATCGAAGCCGCAGGCCACGACGATGATGTCGGGCCGAAACCGGCCGAGCGCAGGGACGACGATCCGCATCATCGCCTCGACAAAGGTCGCGTGGCCGGCGCCGGGCGGCAGCGGGATGTTGATGTTGCTGCCCTCGGCCGGGCCCGCGCCCCGATCCTCGATCCCGCCCGTGTCCAGCGGGAAGTTCCGGTCCTGGTGGAGCGAGATCGTCAGCACGTCGGCGTGGCCATAAAAGATCGCCTCCGTCCCGTTGCCGTGGTGCACGTCCCAGTCGACGATGGCGATACGGCCGGCCTGCGCCTCCGCCTGGGCGGCGCGGACGGCGACGGCGATGTTGTTGAGGAGGCAAAAGCCCATGGGCGTCTCCGCCCCGCAATGGTGCCCCGGCGGCCGGCAGAGCGCGTAGGCATTCCGCCGATCGCCGTGCAGCACGTCGCGCACCGCCTGAAGCGCCAGACCGGCGGAGAGCGCCGCGATCTCGTACCCGCCCGGGCCGAAGGGCGCGCGGACGCCAAGCTCCCCGCCGCCCTCGTCGCTCAGGGCCTTGAAGCGGTCGAGGAAGCGGGCGGGATGCACCCGCTCCAGATCCGCACGGCTGGCGGGCGGGGCGGAGCTTGCCTCCAGCTCCGCCAAGAGCCCGGTGACGTCGAGGAGGTTGCGGAGCCGGCGCTTGCCCTCCGGCCCCTCGGGCAGGCCGCCGGCCACCATCGGCTGCACCAGTCCGCCGACCGGCGCCAGCATCGCGTAGTGCCCACCGCCGTGCCAGAACGTGTGCTCGTCCCAGTAAAACCCGGTGCCGGCCATGCGCTTGATCCTCGCCCTAGAGATCGAGGAGGCCAGCGACCTCCGCCGCGAGCGCCCGCACCTCCTCCGCCGCCTTGGAGCGGGGCTCGACCTCCATCGCCGTCCGGCCCTGGGCGAAGGCGCGGGAGAAGGCGATGCGGTTGCCGAGGCGCGCCGCCAGGAGCTGCGCGGGGGCGGGCGGGAACTCCTCCGGCAACTCGGTACCCCGCGGCGGCACGCGGTTCAGGATGACCGCGGCCGGCGTCTTCTCCTCCGCCGCCATGGCGAGGACCGGGGCGCTGGCCCAGAGGTCGACGGAGGTCGGCTGGGCCGGCAGCAGCACCAGATCGCTCTCCCGCAGGGCGGCGCGGAGCAGCACCTCCGCATTCCCGGGGCAATCGGCGATCACCAGGTCGTGGGACCGCGCGGCGTCGCGCAGATCACTGCCGGCGCGCCAGTCCTTCGACGCCTGGCAGGGCAGCGCGGGATCGTCCCGGACGCTTGCCCAACGGCTGAGGGAGCCCTGGGGGTCGAGATCCAGCACCGCCACGCGATACTTTGCGGCGAAGGCGACGGCGAGCTGGGCCGCCACCGTCGATTTGCCGGCCCCGCCCTTTTGCTGCGCGAAGGTGATGATCTTTCCAGCCACGCGGTGACCTAATCCAAAAGCCGATCCTCAGGAAAGGGGCCGCGGCGGGGCGGCCGGCGACCGGCGGGCAATCGCCACCCGCCGGCGGGCTGCGCACCCCCCGGCGAGGCGGGGGACGCGGAAAAGACGGTGCTTACTCCGCCGCCACCTGGGTCGTGGCCTTGGCCAGCGCCTGGTCGAGATCGGCGATCAGGTCGTCGGCATCCACGATGCCGATCGACAGGCGCACGACATTGGGCGCGGCCCCCGCAGCCTCCTGCTGCTCGGGCGTGAGCTGGCGGTGGGTGGTGGAGGCGGAGTGGATCACCAATGACCGTGCATCGCCGAGATTGGCGACATGGCTGAAGATCTCCAGGCTGTCGACCAGCCGCACGCAGGCCTCGTAGCCCCCCTTCACCGCGAAGGTGAAGAGCGATCCGGCGCCCTTGGGATAAAGCGCCTTCACCCGGTCGTGGTAGGGTGAGGACTTGAGGCCGGCATAGGTCACGAAATCGACCCGTGAGTCTTTCTCAAGCCACTCCGCGATCTTCACCGCGTTCTCCACATGGCGCTCCATGCGGAGGCTGAGGGTCTCCGTCCCGATCAGCGTGTAGTGCGCCGCCTGGGGGTTCAGCGTCATGCCCAGATCGCGCAGGCCGATGGCGATGCCGTGGAAGGTGAAGGCGAGCGGACCAAAGGTCTCGTGGAACTTCAGGCCGTGATAGGCGGGCTCGGGGGCGGAGAGCGAGGGGAACTTGTCCGACGCCGACCAGTCGAACTTGCCCGAGTCGACCACGATGCCGCCGGTGACCGTGCCGTTGCCGGTCAGAAACTTGGTGAGGGAGTGCACGACCAAGGTCGCCCCCTGCTCGATCGGCCGGCAGAGATAGGGTGAGGCAGAGGTGTTGTCGACGATCAGCGGAATGCCCGCCGCATCCGCCACTTTGGCAAGCGCCGGGATGTCGGTGACGTAGCCGCCCGGGTTGGCGATCGACTCGCAGAAGATCGCCCTGGTGTCGTCGTCGATGGCGGCGCTGACGGCATCCAGATCTTCGGTATCGACGAACTTCGCCGACCAGCCGAAGCGCTTGATGGTGTTGGAGAGTTGGGTGACCGTCCCGCCGTAAAGCCGGGTCGACGCAACCACGTTCCGCCCCGGCGCCATCAACGGGAAGAGCGCCATGATCTGCGCCCCGTGGCCGGAGGAGCAGGCGACCGCGCCGACGCCACCTTCCAGCGTCGCCACCCGCTCC
This sequence comes from Pseudomonadota bacterium, assembly GCA_039180875.1. Lineage (GTDB taxonomy): Bacteria > Pseudomonadota > Alphaproteobacteria > Rhodobacterales > Rhodobacteraceae > JBCDCY01. Next base: position 943,597 of record JBCDCY010000001.1, read on the forward strand.
TGCAACACCGCGACCGTGGGGTTGGTGAGGCGGGAGTAGATGTAGCCGACCTCCTGCAGATTGAAGAGCGCCGCCGCATGTTCGGCGTCGCGGAAGACATAGGCCGTGGTCTGATAGATCGGGGTCTGCCGGGCGCCGGTCGCCGGGTCGGGCTTGGCCCCGGCGTGGATCTGCAGGGTCTCGAACCCATAGGTCGGTGCGTCGGTCATCGCTCTCACCTCGCTGTGCGTGTCCGGATCTTCCTTAACGCGAAACGAGGGGTTGTGCAGCGGCTTTCAGACCGGGACGGCTTCGGCCCGATGCCCCAGCAGGTGGTCGGTGAGCGCCGGGATCGAGAGCGGCTTGGGCAGCAGGGCCTCGATCGCCGCCGTCTCCTGCACCCGGCGGAGGTCGTCCTCATGGTCGGTCGACGACAGCATGATGACCCGCGGCCGGGCCCAACCGGCATCGGCCTCCAGCCGGGCGAGCACGGCGAAGCCGTCGCAGCAGGGCATGTGGATGTCGAGCAGGATGAGCCGCGGCTGCCCCTCCCGCAGGGCGACGAGGGCGGTGTCGAGCGCCTCGGCGCTGCGCACCTCGAGGCCGGGGAAGTAACGCTCCAGCCGGGCGCGGGTGCGGCGGGTCTCCACCACTTCGTTGTCGATCACCAGGGCCGAGCGGAGGGTGGAGGCGATGGCGGCGGCCAGTACCCGGTCGACATCGGCGGGCTGCGCGATGACGGCGTCGGCCCGGGCCAGCTCTCGCAGCGCCTGGCGCGGCTCCTCCGACGGCTCCGCGACGCAGAGGATGGTTCGCAGGTCGCCGGCCGTCGATGGTTCCTGGCGCAGATCGGCCAGGAAATCGGCGCCGCGACCGTCGGGCAGGTCGTCGGCCGCCAGCACCAGGTCGATGCCCGGCCGGCGGGCCAGAATAGCGGCCGCGGCCCCGGCGCTGTCGGCCAGATACAGGCGAAAGCCGGCGGCCCGATGGGCGATCCGGCGGGCGAGATGCGCGGCGCGGACGGCATCGCCGTCCACAATAAGAAGTGTCTTGGCCATCGGGCTGTCCCAACGATCGACGGAGATGGGTGGAACCGGCTTCTCCGGCGGATCGGGGACGGGCGCCGTCATCCGACGAGCGCTTCCGTGGTCACCGATGGGGCCATTTGACGTCGCACGGGTTAGAAGAGCGTTGATGCCCGGCCCGCCGCGCAAGCCCAAAATCGCGCAAATCCGATCTAAGCGGGCACCGCATCAATGGGCGTGCTGGCTCAGTGGGCATGCCGGGCCAGCCGGGCGAGCGCCTTGGCCTGGGGTTGGGGCAGGTCGAGCGCGCCATAGACCTCGGCCAGCATGCGGTTGAGGGGCACGCCGTCCGGGTCGTAGCTCCGCCGTCCCTCCAGCATCTGCTGCGCCGCCGTCCAGCGCCGGTCGCCCATCAGCGCATGGAGCAGGATCTGCTCGAACAGATCGCGCTGGGCATGGCTGCCGCCGATCCGCCAAAGCTGGGGCAGGGCAGCCGACAGCGCGCGGATCGCCGGCGGCCAGTCGCCCCGCGCCGCCGCCAGGATGCCGGCCGCCGCCGGGCCGGCAACCTCGGCCCAGACGCCGCCATCGCCTTCGCGGGCCGCTGCCTCCCGCACCGCCTGCATCAACGTCTCCGCCTCCCGCGCCTCGCCCCGGCCGAGGCCGTAAAGGTATTGCAGCGCGAGGAAGGGCTGGGTCGTATCCGTCGCCCGAGCCGCGAGCCAGGGCCGCAGCTCCTGCCAGCGCTCGCCTACCGCGACGCCCGCGAACTCCAGCCGGGCAAGGAGGGAGATCGCCCCCACCTGATCCTGGCTGTAGCCCGGCTCGATCCCCCAGCAATGATCGTCGTAGATCGCCAGGGCCTCGTCCAGCCGTCCCTCGGAGATCCGGAAGAGCGCCAGATGCCACCAATTGTGGCTGTACATGAAGGAGTTGAGCCCCGCCCAAGTGTCGCGCACGTCCTCCAGAAACGCCGTGCCCTCGGCGATCTGGCCGCGGGTCAGCATGACATGGGCGATGGCGTGATGGGCCCAGGGTTCGCCGCGCTCGATCGCCATGGCCCGCTCGGCCGCGCGCTGGGCGTCGTCGAGCAGGTGGCACTCCTCGAACCCGAAGGCCGCCATAGCCTGGTACTGGGCGTCGCCTTCGTTCTCTGCGGCCACCGACAGGGCGGCGCGCAGCATGGCCGGCGCATCGCCTTGGTTGAAATGGTGGTATTGCGCGATCTTGAGCGCCACCAGGTCGCGCGGATGCTCCTCCAGGATCGCCTGGCAGAGGGTCGTGACGCGGGGGATGTCGTCGTCGACCCAGGCGCGGAGGGCGCTTGCGTGCATCGCCTCTCGCCTGTGCGCCCCGGCCAGCCGCGCCTCGGCCGCGTCGAGGTAGGGCGCGGCCTTGGCCGCCGCTTCCGGCGCCTCAAGAAACATCCAGAGATAGCCCGAGAGGATGTTGGGCAGCACCTCCTCCGGCTCCGCCCCGGCGGTCTCCAGGATCGCCGGCGCGGTCGTGCGGTGGCGGAGGAACCCGTCGATGAAGGTATCGACGCCGGCCAAAGCCGAGACGCTGCACGAGACCGGATTTCCGAGACGATCGCTGCGCATCAGCTTCCCCAAGCTCCCCGCGGCGGGAGCGTATCAGCGCCGGGCAGGTCCCGCTATAGTCGCCGCCAGCCAGGGGAGAGGCCGATGCCGGAGCTCGTGCGGGACGACGTGACGCTCTACTACGAGCGGGCAGGGAACGGGCCGCCGCTGCTGCTCATCGCCGGCATGGCGAGCGATGTGGCGAGCTGGGCGCCGATCTGGCCGATGCTGACCGCCCGCTTCGACGTCATCGCCTACGACAACCGCTGCACCGGGCGAACGCGCCCGTGCCCCGCGCCGGTCTCTCGCCCGGCCATGATCGCCGATGCGCTGGCGCTTGCCGCCCTCTTCGATGCCCCGGCCCATATGGTCGGCCACTCCCTCGGCGGGCTAACGGCATTGCACCTGGCCGCCGAGGCGCCGGAGCGGGTGGAGAGGCTGGTGGCGCTCAGCGCTGCGCCCGCCGTGACGCCAGCCCGGATGGCGCTTTTCCGGACCCTGGCCGAGCTGCGCGAGGCGACGGGCGATGAGGCGCCCTGGTACCGACTGCTCTTCCACTGGCTCTTCGCGCCCGCCTTCTTCGCCGATCCCGCCCGGGTGGAGGAGGCGGTGAGCCTCGCCCTCGCCTACCCCCATGCCCAGACGGCAGCGGCCTTTCGGGCCCAGTCCGCCGTCCTCGCCGATTTCGCGGTGCCGCCGGACCTCGGCGCCATCCGGGCGCCGACCTTCGCTGCTGTGGGTGCGCACGACCTCCTGGTGCCGCCCGGGGTCATCGACCAGGCCTTCGCCGGGATCGGGGATCTGACGAGCCGGGTGCTCCCCGACCTCGCCCATTCGCTGCATTGGGAGGATCCGGCGGGCATTGCGGCGCTGATCACCGGGTTCCTGGAGCCCGCCTAGCCGCACCCCGCCGCCGGCGCTTGCCCGTCCGGGGCGACCGTATTACCTCCGCTCCCGAAGCTTGGAGAGGATGGTTCCATGGCCACATTGGATGGACGCGTCGCCCTGGTGACCGGGGCAAGCCGGGGGATCGGGGCGGAAACGGCCCGCGCCTTGGCCGCTGCCGGGGCGGCCGTGGTCCTCGCCGCCCGCTCGACCGGAGAGATCGCCGCGGTGGCCGAGGAGATCCGCAGCAATGGCGGCCGGGCCGAGGCGGTCGCCTGCGACGTGGCAAAGTTCAGCGACGTGCAGGGCGCCGTCAGCCATGGAGAGGCGGTGTTCGGCCCGATCGACATCCTGATCAACAACGCCGGCATCATCGAGCCGATCAGCCTGCTGGCCGAAAGCGCGCCGGAGGCCTGGGGCCAGGTGATCGATGTCAACACCAAGGGCGTCTACTACGGCATGCGCGCCGTGCTGCCGGGCATGGTCGCCCGCCGGGGCGGCACGATCATCACCGTCTCCTCCGGCGCGGCGCACAGCGCGCTTGAGGGCTGGAGCCATTACTGCACCTCGAAGGCGGCGGTCCACATGCTGACCCTCTGCGCCGACAAGGAGGCCGGGATCGCCGGGGTGCGGGCCATCAGCCTTTCGCCCGGCACCGTGGCGACCGAGATGCAGGTGCAGATCCGCGCCTCCGGCATCAATCCGGTCAGCCAGCTCGACCCTTCCGTCCACATCCCGGCCGACTGGCCGGCCCGGGCCATCGTCTGGCTCTGCGGCCCCGACGGCGACCGCTTCAAGGGCCAGGAGGTGAAGCTGCGGGAGGAGGAGACGCGCCGCGAGATCGGCCTGGTGGCGTGAGCGAGCGCCGGATCGCGGCGCTCTATGCCCAGGCCCTGGCGGACGAAAAGGCCGGCCGGATCGAGGCGGCGGCGGATGGCTACCGCGAACTCTTGCACCTCGACGCCGACGACCTGGTGGGGGCCGCCGTCCGGCTCGCCGCCGTGGGTGCGGGGCCGGTGCCGGAACGGGCGTCGGCGGCCTATGTCGCGACGCTCTTCGATCAGCACGCCGATGCCTTCGACGAGATGCTGGTGGAGCGGCTGGGTTATGCCGTGCCGCTCCTCCTCCGCGAACGCATCGACGCGCTCGAGCTCGGCCCGTTCCGGCGGATGCTCGATCTCGGCTGCGGCACGGGGCTCGCCGGCACGTCGCTGGCCGATCGGGTGGAGGATGCGACGGGCATCGACCTCTCCGAGAACATGACGGCGCTGGCCGCCGCCACCGGTGCCTACGACACGCTCTATGTCGGCGATGCCGTCGCCTTTCTCGAGGAGGAGGCGGAGGAGGCCCCCTGGGACCTGATCGTGGCCACCGACACGCTCCCCTATCTCGGCGATCTCGCGCCCTTGATCGTTGGGATCGCCGGGCGGATTACGCCCGGGGGGCTCGTCGGACTGTCCTGCGAAACCCTCGCGACGGAGGCGTTCAACGGTGCGGGTTGGACGGTCAGCCCGCGCCACCGCTTCGCCCATGCGCGGGACTACCTGGAGACGACGCTGAGCGAGCAGGGTTTTCACACCCTCGAATGCACGCTCATAACCGTCCGGGCAGAGGAGGGCCAGCCGGTGCCGGGTTATCTGATCCTCGCCCAAGCGGCATAAGGCCCGCCCGATCCCCGACCCGGAGCCCCACCCGCCCACCCGCTCCGGGTCGGGGATCGGGCTCAGGTCGCGACGCGCACGCCCAGATCGGCGGCGCGAGCCTCGCACCGGGCCATCAGGCGCTCGATCTCCTGGCGATCCCGGTCGGAGAGGGCCGCTGCCGGGCCGCGCAGCGCCGGATCGGCGAGGAACCCCCGCCGGTGCAGCACGTATTTCCGCCCGGCCATGGCGAGGCCCGGCTGAGTTTCGTAGCGGATGAGCGGCAGGAAGGCGTCGTAGAGATCCTCCGCTGTGTCGAGATCGCCGGCCTGGTGGCGCCGCCAGACCTCCACCAGCACATCCGGATAGGGAAAGCCGGTCATGATCCCGTCGGCCCCCCGGGCGAGTTCAAGCGGGATGAAGAGCGCGTTGTTGCCCACTAGGATCGACGGCGGCTCCGGCATGGCATTGAGGGCAGAGATCCGGCCGAGGCCCGGGCTCGCCTCATGCTTCAGCATCACCAGGTTGGCGTGGCGCGCGAAGAGCCCCTGCAGAGCGGCCAGGGAGATCGGCGCCCCGGTGATCTGCGGATAATCCTGGTAGCAGACCGGGATATCGCCGAGGGCCGCCAGCACCGCATCGAACCAGCCGACGATGCGCTCGTCCGGCCCGAGGCCCCGGGGCGGCGCGAGCATCACCCCTGCCGCTCCCATGGCCATCGCTACCTCGGCCCGCTGGCGCACCACGTCGAGCCCCGGCGCGCTGACGCCGTGGATCACCGGGCAAGCGCCCGCAACCGCCGCCATCACGGTCTCTGCCACCGCGCTGGCCTCGCCGCCGTCCATCCGGTCGGCCTCCCCCATGACGCCGAGGATGGTGAAACCGTGCGCCCCCATGGCGAGGAAGCGCTCGACCATGCGGCTCAGGCTCGCATGGTCCGGCGCGCCGTCCGGGGCGAAGGGCGTGGCCAGGACCGGAAAGACCCCGGCGCTGGCGCGCGTGATGCGCATCTCCGACATGGCCAAGCCTCCCTCCCGCGCGCGGCCCTTGCCCCGGCCCGCGCCGCTTCCCATATCATCTAGGCGGCAGCCGATGACGGGGCCGCGCACTTCGGTCGCTTCTCGTGAGGGCTAGAATGACGCGCATGTCCTTTGCATCCCACCCTTTTTTGCTCGGCTTCGAGGAGCTTGACCGGCTGGTCGAGCGCACGACCAAGGCCGGCAGCGACGGCTATCCGCCCTTCAATATCGAGATGCGCGGCGAGGCGGCCTACCGCATCACCCTCGCGGTCGCGGGCTTCTCGGAGCAGGAGCTGACGATCACGGTGGAGGACAACCAGCTGCAGATCCGCGGCCGGCAGTCCGAGGCCGACGACGGTCGCGTCTTCCTGCACCGTGGCATCGCGGCCCGCCAGTTCCAGCGCAGTTTCGTGTTGGCCGAGGGGGTGGAGGTCGCCGGCGCCTCGCTGGAGAACGGGTTGCTCAACGTCGATCTCACGCGCAGCGTGCCCGAAAGCATCGTCCAAAAGATCGAGATTTCCCGCGCCTGAGCCCTATGTCGCTTCATGAGGAGAGCAGTATGAACACGCCCTATGTCCCGACCTCGCTCGATCAGGCGAAGATCGTCTATGTCCGCCAGATCTCGCGGAACGACCTGCCGGAGGATCTGCAGGCGGAGGCGCCGGAGACGCTCTATGCGATCCACGGCCCGAACGGAGAGCGCCTGGCGCTGGCCGCCGACCGCAGCCTGGCCTTCGCCGTGGCCCGGCAGCACGACTACGCCCCGGTCAGCGTCCACTGACGGATCGGCGAACCGATCGTCGTAGACAGACGCGGGCCACAGCGCCCGGCCACACCCAAGAAAAACCACCGCAAGGGTTGGGGCGCGGTCAAGGCTGCGCAGCACGGGCAACGCCCGCTTGGCCTTGACGGCGCCCCAACCCGCCGTACGCTCGACATGGCGTGAGAGGCGCACAACAGCGCCTCAAACGCCTCTCAGCAAACAGCGAACCCTCTCAACGCGCCCCAAAGTCCAGCCCAGGACGCACCAAGGCGCCGAGCGCAGCGAGGCGCCCCCCGCCGGAGCCCACCGGGTGCATCGCAGATGCACCGGCGGGCGGAGGCCGACACGTCAACGGCCAAAAGCCCGGCGACGGCCCCTCAGTGCTCCGTGCCGATCAGTCCCAAGCCTTCGAGCTTCAACAGAACCTGCTGGGCGCAGTAGTCGACCTCGACATTCTCCGTGTCCAGCACCAGTTCCGCCTTGGTCGGGGCTTCGTAAGGGTCTGAGATCCCGGTAAACTCCTTGATCTTGCCCTCCCGCGCCAGCTTGTAGAGCCCCTTGCGGTCGCGCCGCTCGCACTCCTCCAGCGAGGTCGCCACGTGCACCTCGACGAAGGCACCGAAGGCCTCGATCATCTCCCGCACCGCCCGGCGGGTGGCGGTGTAGGGCGCGATCGGCGCGCAGATCGCGATACCGCCGTTCTTGGTGATCTCGGAGGCGACATAGCCGATCCGGCGGATGTTGATGTCGCGATGGTCCTTGGAGAAGCCCAGTTCCTGGCTGAGGTGCTTGCGCACTACATCGCCGTCGAGGAGCGTGACCGGCCGCCCCCCCATCTCCATCAACTTCACCATCAGCGCGTTCGCCACGGTGGACTTGCCCGAGCCGGAGAGGCCGGTGAAGAACACCGTAAAGCCCTGCTTGGCCCGGGGCGGTCGGGTCCGGCGCAGCTCCTCCACCACTTCGGGGAAGGAGAACCAGTCGGGGATGTCCAGCCCCTCAGAGAGCCGCCGCCGAAGCTCCGTGCCCGAGATCGAGAGGACCGTCGCGCCCTCCTCCACCTCATCCGCCGGCACGTATTCGGCCCGCTCCTGCACGAAGACCATCTGCTTGAACGGCACCATCTCGATGCCGATCTCGTCTGCGTGCTGCACGAACAGGTCCTGGGCGTCGTAGGGCCCATAAAAGTCCTCACCCTGGGAGTTCTTGCCCGGCCCCGCATGGTCGCGTCCGACGATCATGTGGGTGCAGCCGTGGTTGCGCCGGATGATGCCGTGCCAGACGGCCTCCCGCGGTCCCGCCATGCGCATGGCGAGGTTCAACAGCGACAGATGGGTGGTCGCCGCCGGATATTTGTCGAGCACCGCCTCATAGCAGCGCACCCGGGTGAAGTGGTCGATATCGCCGGGTTTGGTCATGCCGACCACCGGATGGATCAGCAGGTTCGCCTGGGTCTCCCGCGCCGCGCGGAAGGTCAGTTCCTGATGTGCGCGGTGCAGCGGATTGCGCGTCTGGAAGGCCACGATCCGACGCCAGCCGAGCTTGCGGAAAAAGGCGCGGAGCTCGTTCGGCGTATCCCGCCGCGCGCGGTAGTCATAGTGCACCGGTTGCTGGATCCCGGTCACCGGTCCGCCGAGATAGACCGGCCCGGCCACGTTGTGCAGATAGTTCACCGCCGGATGGGCCAGATCGTCGGCGCCGAACACCTTCTCCGCCTCCCGCGCCTTGTCCGGCGACCACTTGTCGGACACTGAGAGGATGGCGAGGATCACCCCCTCCGCATCGCGAAGCGCGATGTCCTGGCCGGGCTCGACCCCCTCGGCGAAGTCAGCGGAGACGTCGAGCGTCACCGGCATCGGCCAGAGCGTGCCGTCGGTCAGCCGCATCTCCTCGACCACCCGGTCGTAGTCCGTCTGCTCGAGAAAGCCCTTCAGTGGCGCGAAGCCGCCGTTCATCAGCAACTCCAGGTCGCAGATCTGGCGCTCCGTCAGGTCCCAGGACGGCAGATCCGCCGCCTCCTGCTTCAGCTTCGCGGCACTCTCGGCGGAGACGTAGAGTTCGGGGATGGGCTTCAGGTTGGCGACTGGCATGATTTCACTTCCCAGGGGGCCCGAGGCGGGCATCGGTCGTTCGGGGACACCGCATCCGTGACACGATCGGCGTGTCTGCGGGCTGACGCGCGCCCCTTACCGCCGCCGCCCGCGTGTTGACAATGGCCGAGGCAAACGAAAGGGCTAGCGCGCGACAAATCGCCTAAAGCCGCGCCCGAAGGGCAACAGCCGATGCCGCGCCTGCCCCTCTCCGTCTTCATCATCGCCCGCGACGAGGCGGAGCGCCTGCCGGCCACCCTCGCCGCCGTCCGGGATTGGGCCGGAGAGATCGTCGTGGTCGACAGCGGCTCGACCGACGCGACGGTCAAGATCGCGGAGCAGGCCGACGCCCGGGTCTTCAGCCGCGACTGGCCCGGCTACGGCCCACAAAAGCGCTTCGGCGAGGAGCAATGCCGCCACGACTGGCTCCTCAACCTCGACGCCGACGAGGTGGTGACACCGGCCCTCGCAGCAGAGATCGCCGCGCTTTTCGCCGGCGATCCCCCGCCGGCGCTCTTCCGGATCCGCATCCTGAACGTCTACCCGGGCGACCGCCGCCCGCGCCCCTTCGCCAACGATTACAACGTCGTCCGGCTCTACCACCGCGCGGCCGGGCGCTACCGCGACGATCCGCTCTTCGACCGCGTGGTCCCGGTCCCCGGTGCCGCGGAGCGGCAATTGCGGGCGCCGATCTGGCACTATCCGTTCCTGAGCTTCGCCGGTCTCGTCGCCAAGCAGGACAGCTTCACCAGCTTCCAGGCAGAGGCTTCCGGCCCCCGCAGCCCCTGGCTCCTCCGCCTCCGCCTGCTGACCGAGGGGCCGCTCACCTTCCTGCGCTTCTATCTCCTGCGCGGCCATATCCTCGGCGGCTGGAAGGGCCTCGCCTTCGCAGCCCTCGCCGCCCGGGCGAGGACGCTGCGCATCATCAAATTGCTGGACCGTCAGGCACGCTAGGTCGCCAAGCGCTCAAACCGACGCATCTCGTATCGGGGATCGCGGGCGATCCGCGATTCCACTTACTTCGTGCCGAACATCCGGTCGCCGGCATCGCCGAGGCCGGGGACGATATAGCCCTTGTCATTCAGCTTCTCGTCGAGTGCCGCCGTGATGACGCGGACATCGGGATGGGCCTCCGCCATGCGCGCCACGCCCTCGGGCGCGGCCAGGAGGCAGACGAAGCGGATGTCCTTCGCCCCGCTCGCCTTCAGCAGTTCCACCGCCGCGGCCGAGGAGTTGCCGGTGGCCAGCATCGGGTCGAGGGCGATCACCACCCGATCCTCCAGGTTCGGCACCTTGTAGTAGTACTGCACCGGCTTCAGCGTCTCCTCATCACGGTAGAGCCCGACGAAGCCCACCCGGGCCGAGGGGATGAGGTCGAGGACGCCGTCCAGCAACCCGTTGCCCGCCCGCAGGATCGAGATCAGCACCAGCTTTTTGCCGCGCAGGACCGGCGCCTCCATATCCACCAATGGCGTCTCCACCGTCTTCACCGTCATCGGCAGATCCCGCGTCACCTCGTAGGCCAGCAGATGGCTGATCTCCCGCAACAGCTGGCGAAACCCGGCGGTGGAGGTGTCGCGGTCCCGCATCAGCGTCAGTTTGTGCTGCACCAGGGGATGGTCGACGATGGTGAGGCGCGGATGGCTCATCGGGGCTCCTGCAAGCGGTTGAGGATGGTGGCGCGGGTCGCCTCGTCGCAGAACGCGGCGCGGGCGGCGGTGCGGTTCAGCTCGGCAAAGGTCGCCTCGGTCCAGCCGAAGGTCTCGGCGAGGTGCGCGTAGTCCGAGATCAGATCGACCCCGAAATAGGGCGGATCGTCGGTCGACAGGGTGACGGCCACCCCCGCCTGGCGCAACCGGTCGACCGGATGGCTCGGCCAATCCGGAAAGACCGAGAGCGCGATATTGGAGCCCGGGCAGACCTCCAGCACCGTGCCCGTCTCGCGGAGTCGGGCGACGACGCCCGGATCCTCTATCGCCCGCACCCCATGGCCGATGCGCGCCGGCGCGATGGCGTCGAGCGTTGCGGCCACGCCGTCCGCCCCGCAGATCTCCCCGGCATGGCAGGTGAGCGGCAATCCCCCCTCCCGCGCGATGGCGAAGGCCCGGGCGAAGTCGGCGGGCGCCAGGTGGCGTTCCTCCCCGCCAAGGCCGAAGCCGACGGCCGAGGTGCGGGGGCTTTCCAGCGCCAACCGCGCCGTCGCCTCCGCCCGCTCCGGCCCGAAATCGCGGATCGCCTGGACGATGAAACGCGCGTTGATGCCCCGCGCCGCCTCTGCCGACCCCGTGATCGCCGCAAAATACTCGGCCCAGGCAACGGGATCGCCGTCGCCGCAGAGGTCAGGGCAGACGAAGATCTCGGTGTAGACCACGCCCTGGGCCGCCGACTGCTCCAGCACCCGCTCGGTCAACCGTCCAAACGCCTCCGGCCCATCGAGGACGGAGCAGGCGGCCATGTAGCAGGCCAGGAACTCGGCGAACGTCGTCCACTGGTAGTTCCCTGCCGCACCGAAGACCCCGTCGAGCGCCACGCCCTTCTCTGCCGCCAGCTCTCGAATGAAGTCCGGCGGCGCGGCGCCCTCCAGATGCAGGTGGAGCTCGACCTTCGGCAGTCGCGCCCAGTCGCTCACAGAAAGCTCTCGCCGTGGCGCCCGGGCGCGAGGCCGAGATGGGCGGCCAGGGTCTCGCCCACATCGGCGAAGGTGATCTCGCCGATCTCCCCGGCGCCGAGGCCCGGGCCGACGGCGAGCACCGGCACCCGCTCCCGCGTGTGGTCGGTGCCGTGCCAGGTCGGATCGTTGCCGTGGTCCGCCGTCAGGATCAGCAGATCGCCGGGGCGGAGGCGCTTGGTCACCTCCGGCAGGCGCGCATCGAACGCCTCCAAGGCGCGGGCATAGCCCGAGACGTCGCGGCGATGGCCGTAGAGCGTGTCGAAATCCACGAAGTTCGCGAAGACCAGGTCGCCGTCTTCGGCCTCCTCCACCGCTGCCACCGCCTGGTCGAAAAGCGCCATGTCGTCCGGCCCCTTGCGGTTCTCGCTGATGCCCTGGCCGGCGAAGATGTCGCTGATCTTGCCGATGCCGATGGTGCGCCCGCCGGCCTCGACCACCCGGTCGCAGAGCGTCTCTTCCGGCGGCGGAATGGCAAAATCGCGCCGGTTGGCGGTGCGCTCGAAGCTGTTGGGTTCCTCCCCGACGAAGGGCCGGGCGATCACCCGCCCAACCCGCATCGGATGGACCAGATCGGCGGCGATGCGGCAGATCTCAAGCAGGCGGTCGAGGCCGAAGCTCTCCTCATGCGCCGCGATCTGAAAGACCGAGTCCGCCGAGGTGTAGCAGATCGGCATGCCGGTCCGCATATGCTCGAGCCCGAGGCGCTTGATGATCGGCACGCCCGAGGCGTGGCAATTGCCGAGGATGCCTTTCAGCCCCGCCCGCTCCACGAACGCCTCGATCAGGGGGTCGGGGAAGGCCGGCACCATGCGCGGGAAGGTGTGCCAGCGCCAGGGCACCGGGACGCCCGCAAGCTCCCAATGGCCGGAGGGGGTGTCCTTGCCGAGGCTGACCTCGGTCGCCGTGCCCCAAAGCGCCTCCGGCTCCGCCCGGAAGCCCGGCAGCGGCAGGCGGGAGGAGAGGCGCATGGCGGCACCCAGTCCCATCGCCTCCATATGCGGAACGCTGAGCGGGCCGGAGCGGCCCTCCTCCGCCTCGCCACCGGTACAGGCGAGCGCGATATGGCCGAGGGTGTTGGCCCCCTCGTCGTTGAAGTCGGCAGCATCCGGCGCACCGCCGCAGCCGACCGAATCGAGCACGAAGAGCATGGCCCGGGCCATCAGTCCCGGCGCCCGTGGATCAGCGCCGTCTCTGCCGGCGCGCGATCGCCGACGGTGTAGGCGGCACGCAGGCGCGCCTCCGCCGCTGTGCGGGTCGCATCGTCCGCCGCGTGGATCCGGGCAAGCGGGGTCTCGGCCGAGACATGATCGCCAAGGCCTGCCAGCATGTCGAAGCCCACCGCGTGGTCGATCGGGTCGCTGGCGGAGGTGCGCCCGCCGCCGAGTTCGATCACCGCGTTGCCGATGGCCCGGGTGTCGATGGCCTGGACGAAGCCCTCCTCTGCCGGTGCTATCTCGTGCACCTGTGCGGCGGGGGTGAGATGCGCCTCCGGCCGCTCCATAAAGTCGTGCGGGCCGCCCATGGCCGCGACCATGCGGCCGAAGCGCTCGGCCGCGCTACCGTCCTCGATCGCCCGGGCAAGGCGGGCTGTGCCGGCGTCGGCATCCTCGGCAAGCCCGGCGAGCGCAAGCAGCGTGCCGCCGAGCGCCACCGTCACGTCCCAGAGGCGGCTGTCCACCTCCTCCATCTTCAGGAAGCGCACGGCGTTCAGCACTTCGAGCGCGTTTCCCGCGGCACTGGCGAGCGGCGCGTTCATGTCGGTGATCAACGCCGCGGTCGGGCAGCCGGCACCTTTGGCCACCTCGACCAAGACCTCGGCCAGCCGCTCCGCCTCTTCCGCCGTGGCCATGAAGGCGCCGGTGCCGACCTTGACGTCGAGAACGAGGGCCCCGAGCCCTGCCGCCAGCTTTTTCGACAGGATCGAGGCGGTGATCAGATCGATCGATTCGACCGTGCCCGTCACGTCCCGAATGGCGTAGAGCCGCCGGTCGGCCGGGGCGAGATCGGCGGTCTGGCCGATGATGGCGCAGCCCACCTCCGCCGTCACCCGCCGCAGCGTGTCGAGATCGGGCTGGGTCGTGTAGCCCGGAATGGCGTCGAGCTTGTCGAGGGTGCCGCCGGTATGCCCGAGCCCCCGGCCGGAGATCATCGGCACATAGGCCCCGCAGGCCGCCAACGCCGGCGCCAGCATCAGGGAGACGTTGTCGCCCACGCCGCCGGTGGAATGCTTGTCGACCACCGGCCCCGGCAGATCCCAGGCGAGCACGATGCCCGAATCCCGCATCGCCTGGGTGAGCGCCACCCGCTCCGCCGCCGTCATGCCGCGCAGCAGGATCGCCATGGCGAGCGCCGCCACCTGGCCCTCGCTGAAGCCATCCCCGGTCAGGCCCGCGACGAAGGCGGCGATCTGGCCCTCCGTCAGTGCGCCCCCGTCCCGTTTCGTCAGGATGACCTCTTGCGGCAGCATCAGTAGGCCTGGTCCTGCTCCACCACGTCGCGGTCCTCGAGCGTGGCGATCAGCGCGTCGCGCAGGCCCGAGGCGCCGATGCGGAAGGTCTCGGGCGTGGCCCAGCCCTCCCCCATCACCTCGTCGCAAAGCGCCAGATACTCCGCCGCCTGGGCGGTGCTGCGGATGCCGCCGGCGGGCTTCAGCCCGACCCGGTGGTCGCCCTGGGCGATCACCTCCAGCATCGTGCGGGCGGCGTCCAGCGTGGCGTTGACCGCGACCTTGCCGGTCGAGGTCTTGATGAAGTCGGCGCCGGCGTCGATGGCAAGCTCGGAGGCCTGGTGGATCAGCTCCGGCGATTGCAGCACGCCGGTCTCGAGGATGGCCTTCACCTGCTTGCCGGCAGCCGCGGCCTTGGCCCGGGCGACGCGGGAGTGGACGTCGCCCGCCTCTCCCTCCATCAGCGCGCGGTAGGGCACGACCATGTCGATCTCGTCCGCGCCGTCGCCGATCGCGGCTTCGATACCAGCGACCATGTCGGCGACCGGTTCCTCGCCGCCCGGGAAGTTTACCACGGTGGCGATGCGCACGCCGGCCACCCCCAGCAGCTCCCGCGCCTGGGCGACGAAACGGGGCCAGATGCAGACAGCGGCGACGGGCCCGTGGGGCGTGCTGGCGCGCTGGCAAAGCTCGCGGATGTCGGCGGCGCTGCAGTCGTCGTCGAGGTTGGTGAGGTCGAGGCAGGCGAGCGCCCGGGCGGCCGCGTCCTTTAGATCGCTCACGGTGTCTCCTCCACGAATGCGGCCAGCAGCGTCCGAAAGCGGGCCTCGGCCCGCGCGGCTTCTGTCTTGGTTTCAGAATGGCTCAAAGCGGCGCCGGTCATGCCGGCCGCGAAGTTGGTGATGACGCTGACCGCGGCGACACGCAACCCCAGACGTCGCGACACTATGCATTCTGGCACAGTCGACATGCCGACGGCGTCGGCGCCGAGCGTGCGGATCGCCCGGATCTCGGCCGGCGTCTCGAAGGACGGGCCGGAAAACCAGGCGTAGACCCCTTCGCTGAGCGGGATCTCCCGCGCCGCCGCGGCCGCATGCAGCCCGGCGCGAAGATCGGGGTCGTAAGCCGCCACCATATCGACGAAGCGATCGTCGCCCGGCTCGCCGATCAGCGGGTTCCGGCCCGACCAGTTGATGTGGTCGGTGAGTGCCATGAGGGATCCGGGCGGCATCTCCTCCCGCGTCGAACCGGCGGAGTTCGTGAGCAGCACCGTCTCCGCCCCGAGCGCCTGAAGGCATTCGAGCGGCATGC
This sequence comes from Pseudomonadota bacterium, assembly GCA_039180875.1. Taxonomy (GTDB): domain Bacteria; phylum Pseudomonadota; class Alphaproteobacteria; order Rhodobacterales; family Rhodobacteraceae; genus JBCDCY01. Next base: position 959,006 of record JBCDCY010000001.1, read on the forward strand.
GCATCGCCGCGGGGTCGCCGCCTTCGTAGTAATGCGCCCGGCCAGAGAGAATGGCGACCCGCTTGCCGCCGAGACCGCCGACCGAGAGCGCCCCGGCATGGCCCGAGACGCCGGAGACCGGAAAGCCCGGCAGATCGGCGAAGGGGATCGTCACGGCCCCGTCCAGATCCTCCGCCATCCGGCCGAGGCCGGAGCCGAGGATGAGGCCGATCCGCACCTCCTCCGCCCCGGCCGCCGCCCGCACCCGGTCGGCGGCGGCGCTCATGGCATCTGATCCGGCCCGAACGCACCCGGCAGCAGGGCGCCGACGGTGGTCCGCGCCCGCTCGCCGCCTGGGCCGGCGAGGATCACGGTGACGTCGGGCGCTGCGAACTCCGCCAGCTTCTGGCGGCAGCCACCGCAGGGGCTCACGGGATCAGGAGCGTCGGCCAGAACCAGCACCTCGGTGATCTCGCGTGATCCCGCCGCGCACATGGCGGCGATGGCGCCCGCCTCAGCGCAGGTTCCCTCGGGATAGGCCACGTTCTCCACATTGCAGCCGGCAAAGATCCCCTCGGGTGTGCGGACCGCTGCGCCCACCTTGAAGTTGGAATAGGGGACGTAGGCGTTCTCCCGCACATCTTTGGCGGCATCGAACAGGTCCTGCATCACCGCTCCTTCACGTAAGGCGTGCCGCCGGCCTTTGGCGCCACGGCCCGGCCGATGAAGCCGGCGAGCAGGACGACGGTCAGCACATAAGGAAGCGCCTGCACCGCCTGCACCGGCACCTCGCCCAGCACCGGCAGATCGACGCCCTGGAGGCGGATCGCCACGGCATCGAGGAAGCCGAAAAGGAGGCAGGCGAACATCGCCTGGATCGGGCGCCACTTGGCGAAGATCAGGGCGGCGAGCGCGATGAAGCCGCGCCCCGCCGACATGTCCTTCACGAAGCCCGCATTCTGCGCCATCGAGAGATAGGCGCCGGCGAAACCGCAGAGGAAGCCGGTGCAAATCACCGCCTTGTAACGCAGGAGCGTGACCGAGATCCCGGCCGTGTCCACCGCCGCCGGGTTCTCCCCCACCGCCCGCAGCCGCAGGCCGAAGCGGGTGCGGAAGAGCACCCACCAGGAGACGGGCGCGGCGATGAAGGCGATATAGACCAGCAGGTTGTGGCCCGAGAGCAGCTCGGAATAGAGCCCGCCCAGGATGGGCACATCGGCCAGCGTCTCGGAGAGCGGCCAGTCGATCGCGGTGAAGCGCAGATCGGCGCTCAACTGCGGCGTCCGCCCGCCGAGACTGTACCAGGCCGCGCCCAGCAGCGCCGAAAGCCCGGCGGCGAGGAAGTTGATGGCGACGCCCGAGACGATCTGGTTGCCCCGATGGGTGATGCAGGCAAAGCCGTGGATCAGCGCGAAGACGATGGAGGTGAGGATCGCCGCCAATAGCCCGATCCAGAGGCTGTCGCTCGCATAGGCCCCCGCCGCCCCGGCAAAGGCGGCGGCCAGCATCTTACCTTCCAGCCCGATGTCGAAGACCCCCGCCCGCTCGCTGAAGAGCCCGGCGAGGCAGGCGAGCAGCAGGGGCGTGGCTAGGCGCAGGGTCGAATCGAGGATCAGGATCAGGTCGGTGAACATCTCAGGCCGCCGCCTCCGCCCGGCGGGCGAAGACCCGCGCCACCCAGGGCCGCAGCATGAACTCGAGCGCGCCGGCAAAGAGGATCACCAGCCCCTGGATCATCACCACCATGTCGCGGGTGATCGACGGCATCTCAAAGGCCAGTTCCGCGCCCCCCTGATAGAGGACGCCGAAGAGCAGCGCGGCAAAGACGATCCCCGCCGGATGCCCCCGCCCCATCAGGGCGACCGCGATGCCGACGAAGCCCGCGCCGCCGGCGATGTCGACGAAGATCCGGTTCTGCTCCCCCATCACCGGGTTGAGCGCCATCATGCCGGCCAGGGCGCCGGAGATTGCCATGGTGATGACGATGATCCGCACGCCCTTGATGCCGGCATAACGCGCGGCGTTGGGGTTGGCGCCGAAGGTCCGGATCTCATAACCGAGCCGCGTGCGCCAGATCAGCACCCAGACCAGCACGCAGGCAATGAGCGCCAGGATGAACGTGGCATTGAGCGGCGCGCCGGCGATGTTGATGCCGAAGAGCCCCATCAGCCCATCGAGTTTGGGCAGCCGCGCCGCCTCCTCAAACGTGCGGGACTGGACGGAGGCGTTGCCGGGCACCTTCAGGTAGTTGACGATCAGGTAGTTCATCAGGCTGTAGGCGATGAAGTTGAACATGATCGTCGTGATGACGATATGCGCCCCCCGCGCCCCCTGCAGCCAGCCCGGGATCGCCGCCCAGATCGCCCCGAAAGTGGCGCCGGCGAGCATGGCAAAGGGCAGGATCGCCCACCACGGCAGCACCCGGTCGAGCGCCAGCACCATCAATCCGACGCCCAGCCCGCCGATATAGGCCTGCCCCTCGCCGCCGATGTTGAACTGTGCGGCGTGGAAGGCGACGGCGACGGCGAGGCCAGTGAAGATGAAATTGGTGGTGTAGAACAGCGTGTAGCCGATCCCATTGCCGTAGCCGAAGGCGCCGAACAGGATATGACCCACCGCCTCAAGCGGATCCTCCCCGATGCCGATGACGACCAGGCCGGCCACGCCGAAGGCCACCACGAGGTTTAGGAACGGCAGCAGCCCGAACTCGACCCAGGCCGGCAGCGCGCGGGTCATGCCGCGGCCTCATCGGTGCGCATGCCGGCCATCAGGAGGCCGATCTGGCGCTCGTCCGCGGCGGCGGGCAACTCGCCCATGATCTCGCCGTCGAACATCACCAGGATGCGGTCGGAGAGGCCGCGGATCTCGTCGAGCTCGACGGAAACGAGCAGGATCGCTTTGCCTTGGTCGCGGAGAGCGATCAGCCGGCGGTGGATCGCCTCGATGGCGCCGACGTCGACGCCGCGGGTCGGCTGGCCGACGATCAGAATGTCGGGGTCCTGCTCGATCTCTCGCGCCAGCACGATCTTCTGCTGATTGCCGCCGGAGAAGTTGGCGGCCTTGAGGTAGGGGTCCGGCGGGCGGACGTCATAATCCTGCATCTGATGCCGCGCAGCCTCCAGCACCGCGCGCTTGGAGAGGAACGGGCCGCTGCCGAATTCTTCGTTGCGCTGATAGCCGAGGATCGCGTTCTCCCGCGCCTCGAACCGGGTGACGAGGCCCATGCGGTGGCGGTCCTCCGGCACATGGGCAAGGCCTTCCCGCGGGCGCCACCAATGGCCGGCGTCGGCGCAGCCGCGAAGCTCGACCTGGCCGCGCGCGATCGGCCCGATGCCGGCGATGGCCTCAAGCAATTCGGACTGGCCGTTGCCCGCCACGCCCGCGATGCCCACGATCTCCCCGGCTCGGACGTCGAGGGAGACGCCCTTCAATCGCTCCACGCCGAGCTCATCCACCACGCTCAGATCGCGGACGGAGAGCTTCACCTCGCCCGGGCTCGCCGGCGTCTTGTCGACGCGCAGCAGCACCCGGCGCCCGACCATCAGCTCCGCCAATTCCTCGACATTGGTCTCGGCCGTCTGGCGCGTCGCCACCATCTCCCCCTGGCGCATGACGGAGACGGCGTCGGTCGCGGCCATGATCTCGCGCAGCTTATGGGTGATGAGTAGGATGGTTTTCCCCTGGGCCTTGAGCTGGGCGAGGATGCGGAAGAGGTGGTCGGCCTCCTCCGGCGTCAGCACGCCGGTGGGCTCGTCCAGGATCAGGATCTCGGCCCCGCGGAAGAGCGCCTTCAGGATCTCCACCCGCTGTTGCAGCCCGACGGGCAGATCGCCGACCACGGCATCGGGATCGACGCGCAGGTCGTATTCGCGTTCCAGCCGCACCAGCTCCTCACGTGCCTGGGCCCGGCCCTCGGCGAGCAGCGCGCCGCCCTCGGCGCCGAGCATCACGTTCTCCAGCACGGAGAAATTCTCGACCAGCATGAAGTGCTGGTGGACCATGCCGATGCCGAGGGCGATGGCGGCCTGGCTGTCGCGGATGGTGACGGGCCGGCCGTCCACCCGGATTTCGCCGCTGTCGGCCTGATAGAAGCCGTAGAGGATCGACATCAGCGTCGACTTACCGGCGCCGTTCTCGCCGATGATGCCGTGGATCGTGCCCTTGCCGACCGTCAGCTCGATATTGCGGTTGGCATGGACCGGCCCGAAGCTTTTGTTCACGCCGGAAAGCTCGATTGCGGGCGCTGTCATGGGCTCGGGTCCCCCTGGCCGGCCGCGCGGCCCCGAACGGAAAACGGGCGCGAGGAGGGTCCCCGCGCCCGCATCGGGATCAGTAGGGGCAGGCGCCGTCCGAGGTGTAGTCGTGCACCTCGATCTCGCCGGAGCGGATGCCCTCGGCCGCCGCATCGACTGCCGCCTGCATCTCGGCGGTGATCAGATCGGCGTTGTTGTCGTCGAGTGCGTAGCCGACGCCGCCCTCGGCCAGGCCGAGCACGTTGAAGCCGGGCTCGAACGCGCCGTTCATCGCATCGGTGAAGGTGTCGAAGACCGCGTTGTCGACACGCTTCAGCATCGAGGTGAGCACGCTACCCGGATGCTCGCCGTTCTGGTTGGAGTCGACGCCGATGCCGAGCTTGCCGGCATCCGCCGCGGCCTGCAGCACGCCAAGGCCGGTGCCGCCGGCGGCGTGATAGATCACGTCGGCGCCGCGGTCGATCTGGCTGGTGGTCAGCTCGGCGCCCCGGCTCGGGTTGTTCCAGGCCGAGCCGTCGGTGCCCGTCATGTTCTGGAAGACCTCGGCGTCGGGGTTCACCGACTTTACGCCGCCCACATAACCGCAGGCGAAGCGGCGGATCAGCGGGATGTCCATGCCGCCGACGAAGCCCACATTGCCGCTCTCGGACGCCATGGCGGCGAGGATGCCGACCAGGTAGCTGCCCTCATGCTCCTTGAACAGGATGGAGCGGACGTTCGGCTGCTCCACCACCATGTCGACGATGGCGAAGCTCGTCTCGGGAAACTCCTGGCTCACCTTCTCGACCGCTGCGGCGTGGGAGAAGCCGATGGCGATGATCGGATCGTGGCCCTGCTGGGCGAAGCGGCGCAGCGCCTGCTCACGCTGGGCGTCGTTCTGGATCTCGAAGTCGCGGTACTCGATCCCCGTCTCTTCCTTGAAGCGCTCGGCGCCGGTGAAGGCCGCTTCGTTGAAGCTCTTGTCGGCCCGTCCGCCCAAGTCGTAGACGACCGCCGGAGTGATCTCGGCCGCCAGGGTCGGCGCCGCCGTCAACGCGGCCGCCGCAATCGCAAGCACAACCTTGCGCACCATCTGGATATCCTCTCTGTCGTGCGACCGGGCCTCGCGGGGCCGGTCAAGATAGGCTCTGCCCTCTCACGGGGCACAAGCCCAAGCGTCGCCCGATCCCGAAAGCGTTGCAAGAGCGAATGTACCGCCCCTTCGCAGCGGCAAAAAAATCCCCGCCGGAGGCATCCGCTGCCCCGCGGCGCTCAGATGCCGTCGGGGTAATGCCTCGCCCGCCAGGCCTCCACCCGGCGGTCCATGACCAGGCGCCAGAGCGTCGGCATCGTGGCCAGCAGGGTCATCAGCAGGAAGTTCACCGGCATCTGCGGTGCCACCCGCCGCTTCAGCGGCCGCAGCTCCGGATAGGGCTTGGCGCCGGACTGGTGGTGGTCGGAATGGCGCGGGGCATTCACCAGCAGCCAGCCGCTCACCCGCTGGGCGGCGTTCCAGGAATGATGCGCCTGCACCGGCTCGAACCTCCCATCGGGCAGTTGTCGACGGCTGAGCCCGTAGTGCTGCATATAGTCGGCGACGGCGAGGAGGACGGTGCCGAAGCCCACGGCGACCAGATAGCCGAGCAGCCCCTGGGCGCCGCCGAGCCCGTAAGCCAGCAGCAGAAAACCGAGGGCGCCGAGCACGTATTGCCAGTAGGGGTTCCGCCAGTGCCAGGCCGGCCGCCGCAGGTGCCGCTGACGCGCCGCCTCCACCGCCAGACCGCGCCAGAAGGCCGTCCAAAGCAGCCGCGGCAGAAAGCGCCAGAACCCCTGGCCGAGGGGCGCTGTGGAGGGATCGAGGGGGGTCGCCACATGGCGGTGGTGGATCGCCAGATGGGCCGTGGCGTGTTGGCCGTTCAGCATTGAGATGAACATCCAGGTGCCGAGCGTGCGCTCCCAGCCATGGCGGGAGTGGATCAGCTCGTGGGCGTAGGCGATGCTGACGGTGCCGAAGACCGCGCCGACGGCGGCGGCGAAGGCCAGGCTTTCGCCCAGCTCGAAATGGCCGGGCCAGCCCGGCACCCCGGCGCTCGCGACGATCAGCGCCAGATGGGCCGGCGCCCAGAGGTAGAGAATGGCCCGGTGCCAGATCATCGCCCGACGATCGGCGCCGGCCCGCACCACGTCGAAGCTCAGGCCGGCCAGCGCATCGAAGGCCGAGACGATGCCGAGGATCGCCATGGGGATGAGCGCGATGGTCCAGCCGCCGTTCAGCGCCGCGACGGCGACCAGCGGCAGTAGCGCCAATGAGACCCAGAAGGGCAGCGCCGCGCGCAGGCCCGGCTGGATTTCCCGCACCCGCATCAGATCCGGCGGGGATCAGCCCCCGGACCGCGGGCGGTCAATTCCAGCGGGCGGTCGTCACCTCCGCCTCCCAGGTCAAAGCCTCGAGATCCGGCACCTGCTCGGCCAGTCGCGGCAGGGCGAAGCAGCCCGACCAGCCGCCGCCGGAGGGGATGATCCGGGCGCTTTCCACCCGGGTGCGCGACAGCACCACGCCGCTGAAACCCGGCCGGCGGGCCTCGACAGTGAAGACGGTGGAGGCGAGCACCGTGCGCGCCTCATTGAGGAACGACACGCGGAGCGGTGTCTCCGCCGGGCAGCCCGCGATATCGAGGGTGGCGGTCAGCGTCACCTGATCCTCCCGCACGCTCTCGTCCCAGGCCACCCAGATGGCAAAGCCCACGACCGCCACGACTGGGATGAGCGCCACCCAGAAGGCCGGGCGCACATAGACGAACAACACGACCAGGATCGCGACGGTGGCAAGTGCGATGAGCGGCACCCGGTGACCTCCCACTCAAGCGCGGCGATGCGCTTTCGGCTGGTCTAGTCCGTCCCGCTTGAGGTGCCAAGGGGCAGAGGCGCGCAGGCCTGCGCGCGCCCTATCGCCGCCCGGTGAGGGTACGCCGTTAGCGCTGGAAGACCAGATCGAAGCCCACCGGGACGGCGAACTGGATCGAGTCGAGCCCCGCGATCTCGCGCAACTGCTCCACCCCGTCCTCGTAGGCGAAGTCGAAGGCCTCCACGATCACCGGCGTGATGCTGGAGACGGCGACCCGGTCCTCTGAGATCCGGGTGACATGCACGTCCGCATCATAGCTGATCTCGGAGCCGTGGGCGGCCACGGTGAGCGGCAGCTCGACGGTTTTGCGAGCGCCCACGGCCAAATCCTCGAGCGCGTCGAGGCCCACATCGGCGGTGACCACGGCCAGCGGGGTCGAGGCGACGTCGAAGAGATGGTCGCGCATCCGCTCGTCCCGGATGTCGATGCCGGTGTTCACGCTCGCCAAGGTGATCTCGACGACGGCCTTGCCGCTGTCATCGACCGAGCCCGCGACACTGCCGAAGCTGTGCGCCTCGGCCACTTCGGCGTTCTTCATCGAGACGAAGCTGACCGAGGAGACATCGGAATCGAGGGTCCAGGCCGACGCGCCGCCGGCGGCAAGGGTGAGGCAGGTGGCTAGCAGTAGCGGCTTCATCGGGCTCTCCATCACGTTGCCGGACAGGGGGAAGGTAGCACGGATGCGGCTGCGGCCCATCACTGCCGCGTGAGTGCGCCGGCCCGTCTGCACCGGCCCGTCGGCACCTGCTGGACAGCACCGGCGCGCCCGCCCACACTCCAGGCAATGGACCACACGACACCCCCAGATCTCGCCCCGCGCCTCGACGATCTGGAGGCGCTGGCGGAGGCCGCCTTCGCCCAACTGCCCGGCTATGTCCGCCAGGCTGCGGCCGATGTGGTGATCCGCGTCGCCGAGTTCGCCCCGGAAGAGATGCTGGCGGATATGGAGATCGACGATCCCTTCTCGCTCACGGGGCTCTACGAGGGCGTGGCGCTGACTGAGCGCACCCACGACGCGCCGCCCGATCTACCGGCCACCGTCTGGCTCTTCCGCCGCCCGATCCTCGACGAATGGGTGTCGCGCGGCGACGTCGGCCTCGCCCACCTGGTCAGCCATGTGCTGGTGCACGAGCTTGCCCACCACCTGGGCTGGAGCGACGACGACATCGCCGCAGTCGACGACTGGACGCTCTGAGCGCCCGCCGATGCCTTGACTTCGCCACGCTTGCCCCGGATTAGAACGGCGCGGGCAGGTTCGGAGGGTCGGCGTGGCATCCTTCCCCGGCGTTTGGATGACGGAAAGCCAGTCGGTGATCTACCGGGTGGTGCCGAAATGCGCCTGCTCGACCATCGGGCAGATCATGTACTACAGCGACCACGGCAGCTTCTACGACGGCGATATCCACGACGCGACCGAAGGGCTGCACAAGTGGGCCATCGAGGCGAGCCACGAGGCGATCGTCAGCAACGTGCAGGGCCGCGAGACCTTCACCTTCACCTGCATCCGCAACCCCTACACCCGCGTCCTCTCCTGCTTCTTCGACAAGATCTGCGGCGTGCAGCGCAACGGCCGGCGCTATCGCGGCAACCTGGTGCCGATGCTGATGAAGAAGTACGGGATCGAGGTGGAGGGGGACTTCGACCAGATCGCCTCGTTCCGGCGCTTCCTGCTCTTCGTCCGGGACACCATCCGGTTTCGCAAGCCGATCGAGCCCGACATCCACTGGTCGGCCTGCTCCGGCCATGTCTCGACGCTCATTCGCGGTGGCGGACGCTACGACCGGATCATTCCGACGGAGGATTTCCAGAACGGCATGAACTCCGTCCTGGCGGAGATCGAGGTGAGCCATGAGCTCGACATCGCCACAATGCCGCGCTTCAACGAAAGCGCCGAGCACGGGCCGAAGCGGGCCCATCCCGTGGCCGACTATTTCGACGATCTCGCCAACCACATCGTGAACGACATCTACCGCCGCGACTTCAACCTCTTCAAATACGCCAAGGAGCCGAATGACGGCCCGCCGGCGCGTGAGATCGATTTGGATGAGGTCCACGCCAAGCTCGGCGGCTGACATGCGGCCTGAGCGACCGACACGGCGCGGCCTGCGATGACCCAGATCGCCTACATCCTGCTCTGTCACAAGGACGCCGACGCGATCATCGCCCAGGCGGAGCTCTTGACGTCCGAAGGCGACTGCATCGCCATCCACTTCGACAAGCGGGCCGATGCGACGGCCTATGCACGCATCACCGAGGCACTCGGCGCCAACCCCCGCGTCACCTTCGCCAAACGGGTGCGCTGCGGCTGGGGCGAGTGGTCCCTGGTCGAGGCCTCGCTCAACACCCTCCGCGCCGCCATCGAGGCGTTTCCGGAGGCGACGCATTTCTATCTGCTCTCCGGCGACTGCATGCCGATCAAGCCGCGGGCCTACATGGACCGTTTGCTTGCCGCAGGCGACCGGGACTTCATCGAGCACAACGACTTTTTCGAGAGCGACTGGATCAAGACCGGCATCAAGGAAGAGCGGCTGATCTACCGCCACCACTTCAACGAGCGCCAGCAAAAGGGCCTGTTCTATGCCTCGATGGAGGCGCAGCGCCGCCTGGGGATGGAGCGGCCCATCCCGGACGACGTGCGGATCTTCATCGGCTCGCAATGGTGGGTGCTGCGCCGCGCAACGGTGGAGAAGGTGCTGGCCTTCGTGGCCGAGCGCCAGGACGTCATCCGCTTCTTCCGCACCACCTGGATCCCGGACGAGACCTTCTTTCAGTCCGTCGTCATGCACGTCGTCGCCAAGACCGAGGTGGAGAGCCGCACGCTCACCTATCTCGATTTCTCCGACTACGGCATGCCGGTGGTGTTCTACGCCGACCATTTCGAGCTGTTGCGCACCCAGGATCATCTATTCGCGCGCAAGATCGCGGGCACCGCCGGGGGCCTCCGCCAGAAACTCGCCGAGCTCTACCAGGCCAAAGATGAGGAGATCGAGACCGGCGACACGGCCAACGCGCTCTACCGCTACATCACGCGACGGGGCCGGATCGGGCGCCGCTTCACCCAGCGGTTTTGGGAGGACGGGGGCAATATCGGCCGGGCGCACGAATTGCTGCTGGTGGTCTGCAAGAAATGGCATGTCGGCCAGCGCTTCATCGGCCGATTGTCGGAGGCCGGGATCGGCGGCACCCTCGGCTACATCTTCGACGATCCCGACTGCGCCCTGCCGGACATGGGCAATCTCGAGAGCAGCCGGGAAAAGCGCGGGCGCCATCGTCGGGCGTTCCTCAAGCTGCTCTTCACCCGCACCGGCTCCGACCGATTGATCGTCTGCCTCGACCCCTCCAATATCGACGTGATCCGCGATTTCGAGCAGGACGAATGCCCGATGCGGGTCCTGGAGATCAAATGCCAGGTGAGCGACGGCTACCTGCTCGGCCATGCCGAGCGGGTGGGCCTGATCGCGGTCGGCGGCCACCAAGGCATCGGCGCGACCCTGGTGGCGACGCTGCGGCGGGAGTTCCGGGATGAAAGCGAAGCTTTGCTCGACCTCAACCTCGCGCGCCTCCACCACTTGCGCGAGGACGGCAGCGACGCGCAGAATGCCCACGCCGTGGCCGGCTTTCTCGACATGCCGGTAGAGGATGCGGCGCCGTTCGCGCGCCGCGACGGCCTCTTCGACTGACAGCGATTGCCTGGCGAGAGGTGCCGATGCCCTACACGTACGACACCGACAACATCTTTGCGAAGATCCTCCGGGGCGAGATCCCGAATAAGACGGTGATGGAGACCCAGCACTGCCTGGCCTTCCACGACATCAACCCCCAGGCACCGACCCATATCCTGGTCATTCCCAAGGGGCCTTACGTGAACCACGACCACTTCGCCGATGCCGCGAGCGCGGAGGAGATCGTGGACTTCACCCACACTGTCGCGGCCGTCGCCCGCCAGGTGGGCCATACGCCCGACAGCGGCGGGGGCGGCTACCGCATCCTGGCCAATGCCGGGCCGGATGGGCATCAGGAGGTGCCGCACTACCACATCCACGTCTTCGGCGGCGCCTTCCTCGGCCGGATGATCTCTGTCCCCGGCCAGGGCTGAGGGGTGACGCCGCGCAAGCTGATCATCGACACCGATCCGGGCCAGGACGACGCGGTCGCCATCCTGTTGGCGCTGGCCAGCCCGGAGTTCGACGTCCTGGGCATCACCGCCGTCGCCGGCAATGTGCCCCTGGCGCTGACGGAAAAGAACGTCCGCAAGATCTGTGAGCTGGCGGGCCGGCCTGATGTGCCGGTCTATGCCGGCGCCGCGCGCCCGCTCCTCCGCCCGCTGATCACGGCCGAGGCGGTGCACGGCACCACCGGCCTCGACGGCCCGGACCTGCCCGAGCCGACCATGGCGCTACAGCCGGGCCATGGGGCGGACTTTCTGGTCGAGACCCTGCGCGCCCAGCCGCCGGGGTCGGTGACGCTCGCCACTCTCGGGCCCCTGACCAACGTCGCCCTGGCGCTGACCAAGGCGCCGGAGATCGCCGGCCGGGTGCGCGAGATCGTGGCCATGGGCGGCGGCTTCTTCGAGGGCGGCAATTCCAGCCCGGCAGCGGAGTTCAACATCCTCGTCGACCCCCACGCCGCCGCCGCGGTGTTCGCCGCCGGCATCCCGATCACGCTCATCCCCCTCGACTGCACCCACCAGGCGCTGACGACGCGGGCGCGGGTCGCTGCGCTGCGCGCCCTCGGCACCGCCGTGGGGGACGCGGTCGCCGATCTGATCGGCTTTTTCGAGCGCCATGACGAGGCGAAGTACGGCCAGCAGGGCGCGCCGCTGCACGACCCGTGCGTGATCGCCTACCTGCTCACGCCCGAGCTGTTCTCCGGCCGCCACGTGAACGTGGCGATCGAGACGGGATCGGAGCTCACCATGGGCATGACGGTCGTCGACTGGTGGGGCGTGACGGACCGGGCGCCCAACGCCACGGTCATCCGCCACGTCGATGCCGACGGCTTTTTCGCCCTGCTGACGGAGCGGCTGGCCCGGCTCTGAGCACGGCCGGCGCCGACGCGGCGCTTGCCTCCACCGCCCGACCGGGACCAAGGTGCCCAGAACAGGCCGTGACAGACCGGCCGGCGCGGGAGGCGACGGATGGGCTACAGGGACATCTACCGGGCCTGGCAGGCCGATCCCGAGGCATTCTGGCTCGACGCCGCCCGGGCCATCGACTGGACGCGGGAGCCGACGCGCGCCCTCGACGACGCCACGCCGCCGCTCTACCGCTGGTTCGCCGACGGCGAGATGAACACCTGCTACAACTGCGTCGACCGCCATGTAGAGGCCGGCAACGGCGATCGCCTGGCGCTGATCCACGACAGCCCGATCACCGGCACCGTCCACCGCCTCACCTATGCCGAGTTGCAGGACCGGGTGGCGCGCCTGGCCGGCGCGCTTAAGGCCCAGGGGATCGAACGGGGCGACCGGGTCATCATTTACATGCCGATGGTGCCCGAGGCGGTGGAGGCGATGCTCGCCTGTGCCCGGATCGGCGCCATCCACTCCGTCGTCTTCGGGGGCTTCGCGGCGGCCGAGCTTGCGGTGCGCATCGACGATGCGACGCCGAAGGCGATCCTGGCCGCCTCCTGCGGGCTCGAGCCCGGGCGCGTCGTGCACTACAAGCCGCTGCTCGACGGCGCGATCGAGATGGCGGCGCACAAGCCGGAGTTCTGCGTGATCTTCCAGCGTGAGCAGGAGGTGGCGGAGCTCACGCCAGGCCGGGACCACGACTGGCACGCCTTCCAGTACGGGGCGGAGCCTGCGCCTTGTGTGCCGGTGGGCGGGGCCGATCCGCTCTATATCCTCTACACCTCCGGCACGACCGGCCAGCCGAAGGGCGTGGTGCGGCCCGCCGGCGGCCATGCGGTGGCGCTCCTTTGGACCATGAAGCACATCTATGACGTGGCCCCGGGGGACGTTTACTGGGCGGCGTCCGACGTCGGCTGGGTGGTCGGCCATTCCTACATCGTCTACGCGCCGCTGCTGATGGGCTGCACCAGCGTGGTGTTTGAGGGCAAGCCGGTGGGCACGCCGGATGCCGGGACCTTCTGGCGGGTGATCCGGGATCATGCCGTCCGGGTGCTCTTCACCGCCCCCACCGCCTTTCGCGCCATCAAGCGCGACGATCCCGCCGGCGGCCTGGTGGCGGACTACGACCTCTCCGCCCTCAAGACCCTGTTCCTGGCCGGAGAGCGCGCCGATCCCGACACCATCGCCTGGGCGGAGGAGAAGCTGGGCGTCCCGGTCATCGACCATTGGTGGCAGACGGAGACCGGCTGGGCCATCGCCGCCAACCCGATGGGGATCGAGGCGATGCCGGTGAAGCCCGGCTCCCCCACCGTCGCGATGCCGGGCTATGACGTGCAGATCCTCTCCGACGATGGCCATCCGGTGCCCGCCGGCACATTGGGCGCCATCGCCGTGAAATTGCCGCTGCCGCCCGGGACGTTGCCGACGCTTTGGAATGCCGAGGCGCGGTTTCGCAAGAGCTATCTCGACACCTTCCCGGGCTACTACGAGACCGGGGATGCCGGGATGGTGGACGAGGAGGGCTATCTCTACATCATGGCCCGCACCGACGACGTGATTAACGTCGCCGGCCATCGCCTGTCGACCGGCGCGATGGAGGAGGTGCTGGCCGCCCACCCCGATGTTGCCGAATGCGCGGTGATCGGCGCGGCCGATCCGCTCAAGGGTCAGCTCCCCATCGGCTTTCTCTGCCTCAACGCCGGCTGCGCCCGGTCGGAGGCGGAGATCGTGGCGGAGGCCGTGGCGCTGGTGCGGGAGCGGATCGGCCCCGTCGCCGCCTTCCGCGATGCCTGCATCGTGGAGCGTCTGCCCAAGACCCGCTCGGGCAAGATCCTGCGCGCCACCATGGCACGCATTGCCGACGGCGAGAGCTACAAGATGCCCGCCACCATCGACGATCCGGCGATCCTGGACGAGATCGGCGTTGCCCTCGCCGACCTCGGCTTTCCCCGCGCGTCGGAGCCGCACGGTTAACCAATCGTTAGAGATCTGGAGGCACCTTCCCCTGCAGGGACAGAGACAGCTTTGCAGTGAGGAAGCATCATGCAGGCAGCATCGTCGTCGGCCGCGCTCGCAGGCCATGACGCCGGGACGGCGACGGTGCCGAACCTGGCCGGCAGAAGCGTGCTTCTGGTCGACGACACCAGCACCAGCCAGATCGTCGTCGGCCAGATGCTGGAGCTCCTGGGCGCCCGCCTGCGCCTGGTGGAAACCGGGCACAGCGCCCTCGCCGCCGCAGAGACGGACGCCTTCGACCTCGCCCTGGTGGATGATGAGTTGCCCGATATGGCGGGGCTCGACCTGATCGCCCAGCTCCGGGGCAGCCGGGCCGATTTGCGCTGCATGTTGATGAGCACCGATGCCGAGCGTGGCCGAGCCGCCAATCTCGCCGACGGGGTCGTCGCCAAACCGATCCCGGGCATCGTGGCCTTCGGCGCTGCCATCGGCGCGGTGATCGCGACGGACACACAGGTTGGGGCCGGGGGGTCGTCAGCCGTCGGCGCCGCGCCAAACGGTTTCGACGAGGCGACGCTGATCAACACCCAGGTTCTCGACGACCTGGCAGCGATGATCGGTGCGGATGCCATGGCCGGCTTGCTGGCCAGCGCCTGTGCCGACTTCGAGGCAATCGAAGCGGCGCTGAGCGACGCGGCCGACGGGCCTGACCTCGACACCATCCGGGCCCAGACCCACAGCCTGATCGGCGTGGCCGGCGCGCTCGGCGCAGAGCCCCTGGTGGAGCTCGCCCGTGCGCTCAACCGCGCCGCCAAGGATGACTTCGCCGCCGATGGACCGGAGCTGATGCAGCAAACCCTGGCGATGATCGGGCCGGTGCGTCGCCTCATCGCCCGCCGGGGTGAGGTGGCCTGAGCCGTGAGCGGCTAGGGGCCGGCATTTTGCCGGAAGAGTAACTCGCCTCCGGCGGGGATATTTGGGCCACTGCGAAATGGGCGACTGAGGGTGCTCCTTTGGGCGGTGGGGCGTGGCGTTGCAGCGCCGAGGTATCAGGCGGCGCCGGCCTTTGCCTGGTCGAACCAGGCGGTGCCCTGCATCTCCATGAGGCGAGAGATCGTGCGGTCGAACTCGAAGCGGCCCGCACCCTCCTGATAAAGCTCCTCGACCGGCACCGCGGCCGAGCAGACCAGCTGCACCCGCGCCTCGTAAAGCGTGTCGATCAGCGTGACGAAGCGCTTCGCCTCGTTCACTTGAGCGCGGGAGAGCTGCGGGATGTCGTCGAGGATCAGCGTGCGCACAGCCTCCGCAATCGCCAGATAGTCGGCGGCGCCGAGCGGGCGGGCGCAGAGATCCTCGAACCCGGCCCGGGCGACGCCGTTGCGAAAGCGCGGCAGTGTCACCTCTCGCCCGCTGACCGTGAGGCGGAGCGGCGCCCCCTCGCCGCCGGCCAGATCCGCCCAGGCTTCATCCAGCGCCTTGTCCGCCGCCTCCCCGAGGGGCGTGTGGTAGACCTGCCGACCCCGCAGATGGTTCAGCCGGTGATCCGTCGGGCTTTCCAGATGATGTAGCTCCAGCCGGGCTTTGATCAGCTCGATGAACGGCACGAAGAGGTTGCGGTTCAGGCCGTCGCGATAAAGATCGTCGGGCGGCCGGTTCGAGGTGGTCACGATCACCACGCCGGACGCGAACAAGGCCTCGAACAACCGCCCGACGATCATGGCGTCGGCGATGTCGCTGATCTGCAGCTCGTCAAAGCAGAGGAGCGTCGCCCCCGCCGCCACCTCCTTTGCCACGTCGCTGATCGGGTCGTCCGCCTCCGCCGCGCGGGCCGCCTTGATGCCGGCATGCACCTCCTGCATGAAGGCGTGGAAATGCACCCGGCGCCGCCGCGCCACCGGGGCGCTTTCGAAGAACATGTCCATCAGCATCGACTTGCCCCGCCCGACGCCGCCGAACAGGTAGAGGCCCGGGATCTCCGCCTGGCGCAGCCGCTCCCGCCCCCAGCCGAAGAAGCCGAGGCGGACGCGCTTCGGCCGCGCCGGATCGTAGTCGACAAGGCGCGTGTGCAGGATCTGCAGCTTCTCTGCCGCCAGACGCTGGGCCGGATCGTCGGTCAGCGCACCGTCGGCCACCCGCGCCCGGTAGCTGGCGAGCGGGCCGTCAGCCATCGCCCGGCCCCGGGCCATCCGCCGCTTCGCCCGCTGCTCCCATCACGCCCCCTCTGCAAGCATCGCACGGCGACAGCAAGCCCGCTCCCGCCCCTCTGATCAAGAGATCTGAACCGAGCCGTCAAAACTTTTGCTTTGACCGCCCGCGCGCGGCGCCGCCATAGAACGACAGGAGCGACCGCGATGACAGAGACCGCCAGCCGGGCGCCGAGCGCGCCGTTGATCACCCCGGTGCTGATCGCCGGCAGCCTGATCGTGCTGATCAGCTTCGGCATCCGCGCGACCTTCGGCCTCTTCCAAATTCCGATCGCGGACGAGTTCGGCTGGCTCCGCACCGAGTTCTCCCTCGCAATCGCCGTGCAGAACCTGGCCTGGGGGGTCGGGCAGCCGATCTTCAGCGCCATCGCCGAGCGGTTCGGCGACCGTCTGGCCATCGTGCTCGGCGCCATCACCTATGCCTTGGGTCTCCTACTCTCCAGCATGGCGACGACGCCGGAGGCCCATGCGCTGTTGGAGATCCTGGTGGGCTTCGGCATCGCCGGCACCGGCTTCGGGGTGATCCTGGCCGTGGTCGGGCGGGCGAGCTCGGCCGAGAACCGCTCCATGGCCCTCGGCATCGCCACCGCGGCGGGCTCGGCCGGCCAGATCGTGGCGCCGCCGATTGCCGCCGCGATGCTCGAGGCCATGCCATGGCAGAGCGTCTTCGCCATCTTCGCGGTGGCGATCCTGACCGTCCTCCTCCTCCTGCCGATGCTCAGGGCGCCGAGCCAGGTGAGCCGTGCGGAGCTCGAGGAGAGCATGGCCGCTGTCCTCCGCAAGGCGGTGCGCGATCCGTCCTATACCCTGATCTTCCTCGGCTTCTTCTCCTGCGGCTATCAGCTCGGCTTCATCACCGCGCATTTCCCCGCCTTCGTGGAGGAGGTCTGCGGCCCGATCAGCCCGGGCGGCCTGCTGGAGTCGATGGGTATCGACAGCACCCGCGCCCTCGGCGCCTGGGCTATCGCGCTGATCGGCCTCACCAACATCCTCGGCACGATCCTGGCCGGGCGGCTCGGCGGCATCTACAGCCGCAAGTACCTGCTCGCCTGGATCTACACCGGCCGCACCGTGGTCGCGGCGATCTTCATGCTGCTGCCGATCACCCCCGCCTCCGTGCTGGTCTTCGCGGCGCTGATGGGCACGCTCTGGCTCGCCACGGTGCCGCTTACCTCCGGCCTCGTCGCGCACATCTACGGGTTGCGCTACATGGGGACGCTCTACGGCATCATCTTCTTCTCGCACCAGCTCGGCTCGTTCCTCGGGGTCTGGCTGGGCGGCGCGCTC
This sequence comes from Pseudomonadota bacterium, assembly GCA_039180875.1. GTDB lineage: Bacteria > Pseudomonadota > Alphaproteobacteria > Rhodobacterales > Rhodobacteraceae > JBCDCY01. Next base: position 976,640 of record JBCDCY010000001.1, read on the forward strand.
TACGATCGCCACGGCTCCTACGATCTGGTCTGGTGGATCGGGGTGGCGGTGGGCGCCTTCTCGGCCCTGGTCCATCTGCCGGTCAAGGAGCGTCCGCTGGCGGAGCGTCCGGCGCGCGGTTAACCATGATGGCAGCGAAAGGCCGGCCCTTTCGCCCGAATTGGCCGCAATGGTTAACGGCGACGGATCCTCAAATCTGCGTTGCAATCCTGTAACGAGGCTCACGCACGCAGACGAAATGCGCGGTTGGCTCAACTCTTCATGGACAAGCAGCACCGCTATTTCTAAGGAGGCAGGCCGAGCCGGGCGCGCGACCACCAACCCTTGGTGGTATTTCTTTGGGCGAGGCCGTGGCGGGCCCGGGGCAGCTCGCCAAAAGATTGACTAAATTCTATACTTTAATATACGTTTAAGAGGGGCTGGCGTGGGAGCGATTCCACGCCTAACGTGTTTGAGGGGAATACAGTTATGGCAATGCGTGTTGCAACGCAGTTGCGGAAAGGTCGGCGCGAGCCGCCCGGCGCAACGCAAGGCACGGGGCGGTCAGCGGATCGTCCCATGGCAAAGACTGCACGGCGTTTCTTGGGCGAAACGCGGGGCGCGGTGACGATCATGGTCGTCCTGTTCTCGGCCGTGCTGCTGACGGCAGCCGGCCTCATCATCGACTTCGGCCGGGCGTTCAGCGCCCATTCGCAAATGCAGGCTTTCGTCGACAAAGCCGCGCTCGCCGCGGCGCAGGAGCTGGACGGCGCCTCCGACGCGATCTCGCGCGCGAGCACGGCGGCCAACAACATTGCCCAGTCGTCCTCCTTCATCGACGGCGACGGCTCCTTCGACATCGAGCATCTGATCTTCCTGACCGCCGATCCGGTGGGCAGTGACGGGTCGTTCGACACCAGCAAGATCGCGAGCATGAAGACGACCGATCCCGAGCTGGCGACCCATGTGCTCGTGAGCGCGGCGCAGGAGAAGGTCCGGGTGTCGTTGCTCGATCTCCGGATCGGCAACGATACGCCGGACGTCGAGGACATTCCGCTCGATGCCTTTGCCGTGGCGACCACGCAGCAGGTGCTGTGCGGCGGGCTGAGCACCATCGTGATGTGCAACCCGTTCGAGGATGATGCGGCCGCGTTCTCCAGCGCGATGGTGGACAATGCCGGCTATCACATGGAACTGACCGTGGATTTGGACGTCAGCGGCGACCCGCAGCTGTCCAACACCGGCGACGTTATCCGCCTCGGCCTGATGAAGGAGCCGGCGCGGGAGGTCGGCGTGAACGATGACGACGTCTGCAGCGATCTTGCCCTGCTGCCCGGCGTGATCGGCGGTGAGACGGACGACGAGCTCGAGCGGCTGCGCGACATCTGCCTGCTCGCTCATGTCGACCCTGGCCTCGCCTGTGTCGGCAACGAACTACTGGTGAAGGCGGCACATCCGGAGATCTTCGCCACCGGGCTCAACACCATCTTCGACTTCTACGACGGCCCGATGCAGGACGTATTGGCGTCCGATCCGGACGTGCCGCAGGGCGATGGCTCGACCCTGCCGCGCTCCACCTACTTCGCGCCGGACGAGGTCGTGGTCCATGGGCGCCTGAACTTCGACGAGTATCGGTGGGACCGGGTGATCGCCTGGGCTCTGCAATACTCTGACCTTCAAAGAGGTTTTGCCAGTCGGCCACTACCCGCCCCTCTGCAACAGGCTGCCATCAGAGATCTAGCTGAGAACCCGCAAAAAGTGGGGACCGAGGCACGTGGTGCTGCCGCATATGCAGACTATATGCCAGCGTTGCTGGATCTGGACTCGCGTCAGAACTACGTGATCAGAGGAGACACCAACCAGTCAGGTCCGATGCCACGCGGTGCCTGCATCCGTACTGGCGTGCCGAGCACCTGTTCGCTCCACTACGGAATTGAGACCACCCCACCCGATGTGATTGAGTATCTTGGCTACTATCAGCCTTACCTCGCTGATAACGGGATGGATGGTAGCACTCTGGCGAACGGTGCCTCGAACTACTACGAGATTTACTCGCAGGTGGAGAAGCAGACGCCGGATCTGTGGCTCGAAAGTGCTTCCAATGGCGTCGATGACCCGTTGCAAATTGCTTCGCTGCAAGAGGCTAATGCACCTGAGGGCGGGAGCTGGGAGGACTTCAAAGCCTATCTCGACAGCACCTATCCGGGCACTTTCGACTTTGTCATCAACGACGAGGGCCGCCCGACGCTGCTGAACACCGACATCGAGACGGGGCCGGTCAACTTCCTCGACGCCTATCCGACGTCGTCGCCCAGCTCGGAAGAGCGTCGGCGCCAGCGCGTGACGGTGATCAACTGCAACGCAATGCAGACCTACGAAGCCGCCATGAGCGACTCGGATCCGGAATATGCCGACACCTACGTGGCCGATGTGGTTGCTGTGGCGGACGTGTTCCTGACCGAGGCGGTGAATGCTGCGGATTGCACGACCGACTTCACCACGAGCGAGGCGGGCGCCAACGGCAGCTCCATCCTTTGGGATCAGGCCAATGCCCAGCCGTGCGCCAGCCCGGACCTGACGGAGATCTCGGTCTTTGCCGAGTTCATCTCCGACTCGAACGACACCACGCCGCCGGGCACGTCCCAGCGCCAGGTCGCGGTGCTCGTGCACTAACAAAAAGGCCGGGGCGCCACGCCGGCGCCCTGGCCAAGCCCTTTCAAACACGGCTCCAAAAGCCGCCGGTCCTGCCGGCGGCTTTTTCTTGACGCCCGGGGCCCCGCGGCGTATGCCGCCCGCGACTTTCGGATGTGGCAGCACGTCCGGTCCCCACCCGTCGGGGATCGCCACCGGCCAGCGCGGATGCGCCCGCCGGTGTCGTTTTGTTTTGGAGCCGTAGGAGGCCCGCGATGTTCGAGACCCTGAGCGACCGTCTCTCCGGCGTTCTCGACCGGCTGACGAAGCAGGGGGCGTTGTCGGACGCCGACGTCGCGACGGCGCTGCGCGAAGTGCGGGTGGCATTGCTGGAAGCCGACGTCTCCCTCCCCGTCGCGCGCGACTTCATCAAGACGGTGCAGGAGAAGGCGACGGGCCAGGCCGTGACGAAATCCGTCACCCCGGGCCAGCAGGTCGTGAAGATCGTGCACGATGCGCTGGTCGATGTACTGGCCGGCGACAATGCCGAGGCCGGCGCGCTTCGCATCGCCAGCCCGCCCGCGCCTATCCTGATGGTCGGCCTTCAGGGCTCGGGCAAGACCACCACCACCGGCAAGCTCGCCAAGCGCCTGACGGAGCGGGAGGGCAAGCGCGTGCTGATGGCCTCCCTCGACACGCGTCGGCCGGCCGCGATGGAGCAGCTTGCAGTCCTCGGCACCCAGGTGGGCGTCGACACCTTGCCGATCGTCGCTGGTCAGGATGCCGTGGCCATCGCCAAGCGGGCCAAACAACAGGCGACGCTCGGCGGCTATGACGTGGTGATGCTGGACACCGCCGGCCGCCTCTCCATCGACGATGAATTGATGGCGGAGGTCGAGGCGGTGCGCGACGCGACCTCGCCCCATGAGACGCTGCTGGTGGTCGACGGCCTGACCGGTCAGGACGCGGTCAACACGGCGGAAAACTTCGACGGGCGGATCGGCATCTCCGGCGTTGTGCTCACCCGGATGGACGGCGATGGGCGTGGCGGTGCGGCGCTCTCCATGCGCGCGGTCACTGGCAAGCCGATCAAGTTCGTCGGCACCGGCGAAAAGCTCGACGCGCTCGAGGAGTTCCGCCCCGAGCGGATCGCCGGCCGCATCCTCGGCATGGGCGATATCGTCTCCCTGGTCGAGAAGGCCCAGGAGCAGATCGAGGCGGACGAGGCCGAGCGCATGATGAAGCGGTTCCAGAAGGGCCGCTTCGACATGAACGACCTCAAGGGCCAGCTCGAGCAGATGCAGAAGATGGGCGGTATGGAAGGCCTGCTCGGCATGATGCCGGGGGTGGGTAAGCTGAAGAAGCAGATGGATGAGGCCCAGATCGACGACAGCATCCTGAAGCGCCAGATCGCCCTCATCCAGTCCATGACGAAGGAGGAGAGGCGCAAGCCCGAGCTGATGAAGGCCAGCCGCAAGCGCCGGGTGGCAGCGGGCGCCGGCCAGGACGTCACTGCGGTCAATCAGTTGCTGAAGATGCACCGGCAGATGGCCGACACCATGAAACGCATGGGCAAGATGGGTAAAAAGGGCCTGATGCGCAGCCTCGGCGGTCTTTTCGGCGGCGGCATGCCGGGCCCCGGCGGCCCGGCCGGCGATCTGCCGGCGGGCGGCCCGGCCCTGCCACCCTCCGGCGGTCTGCCCGGCGGCTTGCCCGGGCTCGGCGGCCCGGCGCTCCCCAGTAACCTCTCGGGCTTTGGGAAGAAGAAGTGACGATCGTGGGCGAGAGCGTGACCCGCATCCCGACGCTGGAAAGCGATCGGCTGCGCCTGCGCGCGCCCTTGCCGGACGATTTCGAGCCCTACGCCGCGTTCTGCGCCTCCGATCAATCCAGGTTGGTCGGTGGACCTTACAATCGCGATCAGGCCTGGAACCGCTTCATCGCGGTGGCCGGGCAATGGGCGCTCCGCGGCTTCGGCCGCTGGATCGTCGCCGAGCGGGAGAGCGACGCGCCCCTCGGTGTCGTCGGCCTCTTCTACCCCAACGACTGGCCGGAGCCGGAGATCGCCTGGACCGTCTTCGCCGAGGCCGAGGGGCGCGGGATCGCCCACGAAGCCGCCCTGATGTCGCGCCGCTACGCCTACGAGGTGGCCGGCTGGGCGACCGCGGTCAGCTGCATCGCGCCGGACAACCCCCGCTCCCAGGCGCTCGCCCGCCGCCTGGACGCGGTGGAGGACGGTCTGTTTGAACATCCAGAGTACGGCCCCCTCGCCATCTGGCGCCACCCGGGGCCGGAGGCGGCGACGTGACCCGGCTCGAAACCGAGCGCCTAATCCTGCGGGGCCCGCTTGCGGCAGACCTGCCGGCCTGGCTGGCGTTCTTTCTGAGCGCGCGCGCGATCTATGTCGGTGGCGGCCCGCGGATCGACGAGGGTCGGGCCTGGCGCGCCTTTGCCACGATCATCGGACACTGGACGATCAACGGCTGCGGACCCTTCGTGCTTGAGGATCGCGCCTCGGGCAGGGCGCTTGGCTCCGCCGGCCCTTGGTACCCGGCGCTCTGGCCGGAGAAGGAGCTCGGCTGGACGATCTGGAGGCCGGAAGCGGAGGGCCAGGGTTTGGCCCATGAGGCCGTCGTCGCCCTGCGCGCGCGCACCTACCGCGATCTCGGCTGGCCGACGGCGGTCAGCTACATCGATGCGCGCAACACTCGATCCATCGCGCTCGCCGAACGACTGGGTGCAGTCCGTGACACCACCGCGGAGGCCCCACCGGACGACGACCCGACCCTCGTCTACCGCCACCCCGCGCCGGAAGTGCTGCAATGATCGTGCTCGAGACCGAACGCCTGATCCTGCGCCGGCCGAAGCCGGAGGATCAGGAGCGCTACATCGCCTTCATCATGTCCGACCGCGCCCGCTTCGTCGGGCAGGAGACGTCGCGGTTTGCGGCCTGGAAGTGCTTTGCCGCAGAGGCTGGGCACTGGACGCTCCACGGCTACGGACCCTGGGCCGTCACCCTGAAAGGCTCGGACGAGACGCTGGGCCAGGTCGGCGTCTGGCATCCGGAGGGCTTTCCAGAGCGCGAGCTTGGCTGGCTCCTCTGGGCCGAGGCGGAGGGCAAGGGCATCGCCGCCGAGGCGGCCGCCGCCGCGCGCGACCATGACTACGGCACGCACGGCACGCGGCGGTTGGTCAGCTACATCCACCCCAGCAATGCGCGCTCGATCCGCGTGGCCGAGCGTCTGGGTGCCCGGCCCGATCCCGATGCGCCGAAGCTCGACGCCGACGGCCTCGTCTACCGCCACCCCGCGCCGGAGGAGCTGGCATGAACGACCGGGCCGACAGCGCCGAAAGCGCCCGCGCGGCCGAGCTCTTGGCCGAGCATCGCGGGGCGATAGACAATCTCGACGCGATCCTGGTCTATGCATTGGCGGAGCGGTTCAAGCGCACCAAGGCGGTGGGCAAGCTCAAGGCCGAGCATGACCTGCCCCCTTCCGACCCGGCGCGGGAGGAGGCGCAGATCGCCCGCCTCAAACGCCTGTCGGCCGATGCCGACCTCGACCCCGTCTTCACCCAGAAGTTCCTGAAGTTCGTGATCGCGGAGGTCATCCGCCATCACGAGCAACTGCAACGATAGGGCGCCGCACGCGCCCGATAAGGAGACCACGATGGCCATCAAGATCCGACTTTCCCGCGGCGGCTCGAAAAAGCGCCCGTTCTATCGCATCGTCGCGGCTGACAGCCGGATGCCGCGCGACGGCCGCTTCCTCGAGCGGCTCGGCACCTACAATCCGCTCCTGCCCAAGGACAGCGAGGAGCGGGTGAAGATGGATGTCGAGCGCATCCAGCACTGGCTCTCGAAAGGTGCCCAGCCGACCGACCGCATCCAGCGCATGCTGGAGGCCGCCGGGCTGATGGAGAAGACCGAGCGGGCCAACCCGAAGAAGGGCGAGCCGGGCAAGAAGGCCAAGGAACGCGCCGAGGAGCGGGCCCAGAAGGCCGCCGACGCGGCGGAGGCCGAGAAAGCCGCCGAGGCCGCGCCGGTGGAGGCTCCCGCCGAAGAGGCCCCGGCCGAGGAAACGCCGGCCGAAGAGACCACCGCCGAAGCCCCGGCCGAGGAGGCAGCGGCCGAAGAGACGCCAAGCGACGCGTCCGCCGACGAGGAGGCCGCGAAGAAGGAGGCCGCGGCCGAATAGGCCGCCGCGGGCATCCATGGCGGAGCGGGTCTGCATCGGGGCGATCGCCGGCGCCTTCGGCGTCCGCGGCGAGGTGCGGCTGAAAAGCTTCTGCACCCTGCCCGAGGATCTCGGCGCCTACGGCCCGGTGGAGAGCGAGGACGGCGCCCGACGCTTCGAGATCTCGGCCCTGCATCCGATCAAGGCGGGCCTCGCCGGCCGGCTCTCCGGCATCGCCACTCGGGAGGCGGCGGAGGCTCTGAAGGGCACGCGGCTCTACGTCGACCGGGACCGCCTGCCGCACCCGGCCGACGATGAGTTCTACCACGCCGACCTGATCGGCCTCACGGTGCAGGATCCCGGCGGCGCGGCCCTCGGCCGGGTCGAGGCGGTGCACGACCACGGCGCCGGCGATCTGCTGGAGGTGCGCGTTGCCGGCGTGCGGGAGACGGTGCTGCTGCCCTTCACCCGCGAGGTGGTGCCGACCGTCGACCTGGCCGCCCGCCGCCTGATCGCCGATCCGCCCGCCGGCCTTCTTCCGGAGCCCGCCGATGGCTGATCCCTTCGCCCATGCCGTGGTCTTCGGCGGCACCGGGATGCTCGCCGATGCGACGCGGCACCTGGCCGGCCTCGCGGGGCAGCTCACCCTGCTCGCCCGCCGGCCCGCGCCGCTGGCGATGGAGCTTGGCGCCGTGCCGCTGCCGGTGGACTGGGCGGATCCCGACGCGACCCGGGCCGTCATCGCCGGCATCGCGCCGGCGCCAGACCTTGTGCTCTCCTGGCTGCATGATGAGGCGGTCTGGCTCGCCGCGCCGCTCGAGGCGCTGTTGCCCGCCGGCGGCCGGTCGATCCGAGTGCATGGCGCGGCCTCCCGCGATCCGGCCCGGCAGGCCGAGCGCGATCCGAACCCGCGGCCCGATGTCCGGCGCCAGACGGTGATCCTCGGCTGGCAGCAGGTGGAGACCGGCACCCGCTGGCTGACCGACGACGAAGTCAGCGCCGGCGCGATCGCGGCCATTGAGGATGCGGAGGCGACGCGGATCGTCGCCGGCACCCTCGACGGCCCGATGCCGGAATGAGCACGCCGCCCAAATCCTATGGGCGGAAAACGATCCGGGCCTCGGTCCAGCCGCGCGATCTGCTGGCCGAGGGCGCGGCCCGGCCCTGCGCCTGGCAGGCGCGGGTCCTGACGCTCTACCCCGAGATGTTTCCGGGCACCCTCGGCCAGTCCCTCCTCGGTCGGGCGCTGGCGGAGGGGCTTTGGCGGCTCGAGGTGACCGATATCCGGCAGTTTGCGACGGACAAGCACCGCACTGTCGACGACACGCCGGCCGGCGGCGGGCCGGGCATGGTGCTGCGCCCCGATGTCGTCGCCCGGGCCATCGACGCGACGGCTGAGGGGGCGGAGGATTGGCCGCGCCTGCTGCTCTCTCCCCGCGGCCGGCCCTTCGATCAGGCGATGGCGCGGCGCCTCGCCGCCGGCCCCGGTGCGATCCTGATCGCCGGCCGGTTCGAGGGGGTGGACGAGCGTGTGATCGAGGGTCGCGACCTGACCGAGATCTCGCTCGGCGATTTCGTCCTGACGGGCGGAGAGATCGCCGCCCAGGCCTTGATAGACGCCACCGTCCGCCTTATACCCCGCGTGCTCGGGAACGCCTGTTCGACCGCGGACGAAAGTCATGAGCGCGGCCTGCTGGAGCACCCGCACTACACACGGCCCCAAGTCTGGGAGGGGCGGCAGGTGCCGGAGGTTCTCCTCTCCGGCCACCACGCGCGGATCGCCGAATGGCGGCTCGCCCAGGCAAAGCGGCTGACGAAGGAACGACGTCCCGACCTCTGGCGGGCCTACGGGGACCCGGCGGGAGAGGCAGAGCTCTCGGACGCGCAAAACACCGCCCAACGCGGGCCAGAAAAGGACCGGGTCGATGAACCTGATTGAGACGCTCGAGGCCGAGCAGATCGCCGAGCTCGGCAAGACCATCCCCGATTTCGGACCTGGAGACACCGTGCGCGTCGGCTTCCGGGTGACCGAGGGCTCCCGCACGCGGGTGCAGAACTACGAAGGCGTGGTGATCGGCCGCAAGGGCGGCCGCGGCATCGGCGCCTCGTTCACCGTGCGCAAGATCAGCTTCGGCGAAGGGGTGGAGCGGGTCTTTCCGCTCTATTCCCCCAATATCGACGCCATCACCGTGGTGCGCCGGGGCAAGGTCCGGCGGGCCAAGCTCTACTACTTGCGGTCGCGCCGCGGTAAGTCGGCCCGCATCGCCGAGCGCACCAGCCCCCGGACCAAATCGGGCGAGGGCGTGGCGAAGTCCGCCGAATAAGCTCTAAATTCACCGTATTTCGACAATTGGCGGCCCTTGGGTCGCCAAATTTATTTCCGATCTATTGATGGTCCGGGGCGAATCTCGCTCCGCTAAGTTGTTTTGGGAGCGTACCGATGGTCCTGTTCCAGTTCCGTGCAATCCTGCTGTCCTGCGCCGTGGCGCTGCGAACCGCACCGATCCTGTTCGTCGCCGCCGCCTTCTTCTACGCCCTGTCGCTGATCGAGAACGACTATGTCTTCTACGGCGTCGCGGGCGCCGGCGTGATCCCGATCCTGGGCATCACCGTGCTTTCGGGCCTGCGCGGCGGGCTGATGCAGATCGGCGCGACCACCGCGCCCCATCTCGGCCGCCTGGTGCGGGCGAGCGTGGTCGGCATGGCGATCTTCCTCGGCCTCACCGCCCTGGCGCTGGCCATCGCGGCGCTGCCGGTGGTGGGCTTCTGGATCATGCTCGGGCCGCCCGACACCCTTGCCCTGCTGCGCGACATGGTGCTGTTTCAGGAGGGGTCGTTCGACGCCGTGCTGGCGCGGCTCATGCTGAACGTGCCGGTCACCCTCGGCGGGGCCTGGATCATCGGCACCGGCGCCTACGCGGCGCTTGCCGTGCCGATCGCGGCGATGGCCGCCAACGTGGCGGAGCGCTCGCCCCGGCACGACGTCTCCTACGGCGCGTTTCGCCAGGGTAAGGTGCTGGCGCTGCTGAGCTTTCTGACGATCCTGCTGCCCGGCACCCAGCTCTGGCCGGCCCTGGCGGACGAGATACCGGCGCTGTTCGCGACCCTGGGCCAGATCCGGGAAGGCAGCTATATGCGGGCCTTCGACGAGGGGCTGCCGACGCTGTTCGCCCAGCTAAAGGCCCTGGATCAGGAGGCGCTGCTGGCCCTGCTGCACGTGCTCTGGGTGCCGTTCCTGCTCTGGGCCGGCGCGGCCGTCGCCTATGTCCGCACCGGGCACGACCTGGTGGTCGAGCAGGCCGAGGACGATCTGGCGTTGCTCGGGCCGGAGTACAGGGCGACTGATCTCAAGTCGCTGCGACGCAACCGCAACGCGGCCGCCAGCATGAACAACGCGGTCTATAGCATCGATACCTAGGATGGTGGGTTGGCGATGCGGTTCGATCGCGCGACCGCATTGCTGCCACAGTAACGCGCCATGATCGCGCGAAATCGCGGGGGCAGACGACATGGTGGGATTTCTCGGGCGAAGCCTGTTGCTGAGCGTGCCGGTGGCGCTGCGCCTGCTGCCGATCATCCTGTTGGTCGCGGCCTTCGCCTGGCTGTTCTTCAGCAATGTGGAGAACCCGATCCTGCTGCTTGCCGTTCTGTTCGGCGGGCTCTACCCGACCATGGCCTTTCTGGTCCTCTCGGGCATCCGCGCGGGCCAGATGCAGCTCCGCGTCACGACTGCCCCCAGCGCCAATGGCCTGCTGCGCGCGATCTTTCGCCTGATCTCCGCCAATTTCGGCCTTGCCCTCAACGTCTTCACCATCGCCCTGACGCCGGCCGTCGCCGTGTGGCTGCTGCTCGATGCGGAGGCACTGGCGCTCGTGCGCGCGGCCATCGGCCTCGACAGCATCGCGCTCTCGACGTTGTTGGAGCGGGCGGCGGCCAACTCCGTTCTGCTGACGGCCCTGGTCTGGGCAGCCGGGACCGTCGCCTTCGCCTTGCTCGGCGTGCCGATGGCAGCGACCGCGGCCAATGCCGGCAGTAACCGTCCGAACCATGAGGTGATCTGGGGCATCGGCCGCCAGGCCGGCAAACTGGCCCTGCTGAGCGCGGTGTTCATCGGCCTGCCGCTGATGCTGTTTCACAGTGTGCGGATCTTCGTGATGCCGACAGACCTCGACCTCACACCGCTTCTGCTGGCGCCGGAGGGCGATCCGGAGCAGGCGCTCGCCGCCCTCGATCCGTTGGTGGAGAGTGCGGCCGATGCGCTCCTCCTCCTCGCGGCCTTCGCGCTCTACCTGCTCTATCTGCCCTGCATCCTGATGGCGGGCCTGGCGCGGGCCTATCACGATACGGTGGCGGAGAACGAGGCGGAGCGTGCCGCGCGCTGGGACGAGATCCTGGAGGGGCATCCGACGATCGACGATCTGCACGAGCTTCGGGTGCGGCGCCAGGGCGTAGCTTCGGCGGTCGAGGTCTATGTGCCGGAGCGGCCGCAGGGCGCGGGCTCGTAAGTCCGGCCCGTCGGGGCGGGCGCAACCAGAGCCCTTGCCGCGCGCCACCGCTTGGCGTATACGCGCGGCGCTGAGGGTGCGGCCCGACGAACGGCCGCCAGGAGTGGGAGCACGAGGCGCATGAAGGCGGATATCCATCCCGAATACCACGAGATCGACGTCAAGCTGACGGACGGCACGGTGGTGAAGATGCGCTCGACCTATGGCGATGCCGGGGCGACGCTGACACTCGACATCGACCCGTCCTCGCACCCGGCCTGGACCGGCGGCTCGGCCCGCCTGATGGACACCGGCGGCCGCGTCTCCAAGTTCCAGAAGAAGTACGAGGGCCTCGGCTTCTGAACCGATCCGGGCGCCGCGCGCGCCCGTCTCGATAAGGGCCGCCTTGGGCCATGGCGCACTTCATCGTCCTCGGCAACGAGAAGGGCGGCTCCGGCAAATCCACCACGGCCGTGCATCTGGCCATAGCCCTCTGCCGGGCCGGCTTCGCCGTCGGCACCGTGGACCTCGACCTCCGCCAGCGCAGCTTTCACCGCTACCTGGAGAACCGGGCGGAGCATGCCGCCCGGACCGGCGCCGCCCTGCCGATGCCGGAGCGGGAGAGCCTGGCCGAAAGCACCCTCGACAGCCAAAGCGCCGCCCGGGCGGAGGAGGAGGGCCGCTTCGCCGACGCCATCGCGGTGTTGGAGCGCACCTGCCGCTTCATTCTGATCGATTGCCCCGGCGCCCACAGCCGCTACGCCCAGATGGCCCACGCCATCGCCGACACGCTGATCACGCCGATGAACGACAGCCTGATCGACTTCGACCTCTTGGCCCGGGTGGAGCCCTCGACCGGCAAGGTCCTCGGCCCCTCGATCTACTCGGAGGCCGTCTGGAAGGCGCGGCAATTGCGGGCGGCGGCCGGCCTCGCGCCCCTCGACTGGGTGGTGCTGCGCAACCGCATCGCCACGCTGCACGCCCGCAACAAGCGCCGGGTGGGCAGCGCGCTCGCCAATCTCTCGGAGCGCATCGGTTTTCGCATCGTGCCGGGCTTTTCCGAGCGGGTGATCTTTCGCGAGATGTTTCTCTCGGGCCTGACGCTGCTCGATCTGCGGGAGGTGGACGGCCTGCGCCTCAGCCTCTCCAACATCGCGGCGCGCCAGGAGATGCGCGATCTCATGACGGCCCTCGCGCTGCCCGAGGTAGAGGTGGCGTTCTGAGCGGCCGTTGCCTATGAACGGGCCGCGGCCGTCATCCGGGGGGTGCAGTCATGAAGGTGGCGATGATCGGGACGGGCTATGTCGGCCTGGTCTCGGGCGCGTGTTTTTCCGACTTCGGCCACGACGTGATCTGCGTCGACAAGGTGGCCGACAAGATCACCATGCTGGAGCGGGGCGAGATCCCGATCTATGAGCCCGGCCTCGACGATCTGGTGGCGCGCAACGCCGCCGGCGGCCGGCTGAGCTTCACCACCGATCTGGCCGCGGCGGTGAAGGAGGCGGACGCCGTCTTCATCGCCGTCGGCACGCCCAGCCGGCGGGGCGACGGCCATGCCGATCTCAGCTACGTCTACGCCGCGGCGGAGGAGATTGCCGAGGCGCTCGCCGGCTACACGGTGGTGGTGACCAAGTCGACGGTACCCGTCGGCACCAACGCCGAGGTCGCCCGGGTCATCCGCCGGGTGGCGCCGGAGGCCGATTTCGACATCGCCTCCAACCCTGAGTTTCTGCGCGAGGGCGCCGCGATCGAGGATTTCATGCGCCCCGACCGGGTTGTCGTGGGCTTGGAGAACGATCGGGCGAAGGGCGTGATGTCGGCGCTCTACCGCCCCCTGTCGCTCCGCGAGGCGCCGATCGTCTACACCGATCTCGAATCGGCCGAGCTGATCAAATACGCCTCCAACGCCTTCCTCGCGACCAAGATCACCTTCATCAACGAGATCGCGGCGCTGTGTGAGAAGACCGGCGCCAACGTCCAGCATGTGGCCAAGGGCATGGGGCTCGACGGCCGGATCGGGCCGAAGTTCCTGCATCCCGGGCCGGGCTATGGCGGCTCGTGTTTTCCGAAGGATACCAGCGCGCTCGCCCGGATCGGTCAGGATTACGTGGCGCCGCAGCGGATCGTGGAGACGGTGATCTCCGTCAACGACGGCATCAAGCGCGCGATGTTCGAGAAGATCGTCGACATGGCCGACGGCAGCGTGAACGGCAAGCGGGTGGCGATCCTGGGCGTCACCTTCAAGCCCAACACCGACGACATGCGGGAGGCGCCGGCGCTCACCATCGTACCGGCCCTGGTGGGCGCGGGGGCGGAGGTGCGCTGCCGCGATCCGGAGGGCCGTAAGGAGGGGGAGGCATTGCTCCCTGGCGTGCATTGGTGCGAGGACGCCTACGAGGCTGCGAACGGCGCCGATCTGATCGTCATCCTGACCGAATGGAACGAGTTCCGCGCCCTCGACCTGGTGCGCCTTCGCCAGACCATGCGGGGCCCGGCGATGGCCGATCTGCGCAACATCTATCGCCGGGACGAGGCGGAGGAAGCGGGCTTCGTCTACGCCGGCATAGGGCGCTGAGGGCGAGAGGCCCGGGCGCCCCGCGCCTTAGCTCTCAGGCGAGACCAGCCGGCAGATCTCCCCATCTTCTTGCAGCGCGGCGCAGGCCTGTCGGGCCGCCGTCTCGCTCAGGCCGAAATAGCGCGCCTCGTAGAGCTCGACGCCGCTGACCATGGCCGGACGCACCTGGCCGCGGGCGCCACGGAGCGCCGCCGTCCGCGCGATCACCGCGCCATCGAGGGCGGAGTTGGCCGTCGTCTCCCGCCGGAAGGCGCCGAGCTGCACCGCCCAGGCGCCCTGCATGCCATCGTAGCGTGGCCGCGGACGGGCGGCCATCAAGGGCGCATGCTCCGTCGTCGGGGTCGCGATGTTCACCGCCAGCTCGATAGCGGCGGAGCTCGTCGATGCAGCGGCGGCCGCGGGGATCAGGGCGTCGCCGACGCTGCGCACCGCCACGGCGATGGCGCTTTCCGGCGCCGCGCCGCGGGGGCGGGGCCGCACGGAACGGCTGACACCGCCGGAACCGGGCCGGCGGGGCAGGACCGTAGCGACGTGGCTCGGCGCCCGGTTGAAGCCCATGTCGAGAAGCTCTGCCACCCGCGCGTCCCGCGTGCGGGCCGAGCGGCCGCCGAAGACCACGGCGATCACCCGCTCCCCGCCACGCTCTGCCGAGGCGACCAGGTTGAAACCCGCGGCCCGGGTGTAGCCCGTCTTGATGCCGTCGGCGCCCAAATAGCTGCCGAGCAGGCGGCGGTTGGTGTTGTAGAGCGTACGGCTGCCCACCGGCGTCGAGCGCCGGCCGAAGATGTTGTAGTACTGGGGGAAGTCGAAGATCAGGTGCCGCGCCAGCACCGACATGTCCCGGGCCGTCGACAGATGACCGCTTTGGGTCAGGCCGTGGGCGTTGCGAAAGGTGGTGTTGCGCATGCCGAGGCTGTGGGCGCGCGCCGTCATCAGTTCGGCAAAGGCCCGCTCGCTGCCCGCAATCGCCTCGCCAAGGGCGGTGGCGGAGTCGTTTGCCGACTTGATCGCGGCGGAGCGGATGAGGTGGCGGATGGTGATCCGCTGGCCCTGCTGCAGGCCGAGGCGCGAGGGCGGCTCCGCCGCGGCATTGGCCGAGATCCGCACCTGCTGATCGAGGGTGAGGGTGCCGGCCTCCAACGCCTCGAACGTCAGGTAGAGTGTCATCATTTTGGTGAGCGAGGCCGGGTGCAATCGCCTGTCGGCTGATCGGCTGTGCAGCACCGATCCGTCCCTTGCATCGACCACGATCGCGGCATAGGGCGCCGCATTCGCCACCGGCACCGCGCCGGCCGCCATCACAAGCGCGAAAAATATCGCGCACATCACACGATAGGCCATCACTGTCCCCACCGACCGTTTCCGCGCCGCATCCTCTGCTGGGAGGCTGTCCGCGATTTGTCGAATAGAAACGTTAGCATATCGTAAAATGCGAAGAAACCCGTTGAGGACCCGGATCGCCATTTCGCGCTGATCGGGGAATTTTTGCTGCACTGCACAATCATCTCTTGACGCACTGCAACATGGCCGCCATATAGAGGCTCGGAGTTGGGACGGTCTCCGTCGCAACCGGCCAGAACCTAAAGCGACTCAAATGTAGGAGACCCGATATGAGCGCGGACAAGACGATCAAAGACGCCACCGCCAAGATCGAGACCATGGCGGCCGACACCCAGAAAGCCTTCACCGACCAGTTCGAGCGGATGACCCGCGGGTTCGAGGACGCCTCGACCTTCGGTCAGGAGAACGTGGATGCGCTGATGAAGTCCGGTGAGATCGCGGCCAAGGCGGCTGAAGGTCTGAACACCGAGGCCAGCACGTACTCCAAGAAAGCGTTCGATGACGGCGTCGCTGCGGCGAAAGACCTCGCCTCGGCCAAGAACGTCAACGAGCTGATCGAGAAGCAGACCGATTTCGCCAAGGCGTCGCTCGAGAGCTTCGTCAAGCAGGCGACCAAGATGAACGAGATGGCGATCGCCGCATCGCGCGACGCGATGGAGCCGATCTCGACGCGTTTCGTGAAAGCGACGGACCTGGTTCGCTCTTTCACCGCCTAACACTCTGCGGTTATCGATTCGAAAAGGGGGCTTCGGCCCCCTTTTCAGTTTGTCCCTTCTCGATATATCAGAAGGGGTGCCAGCCCCTGGACGAGGGTGCGTCAGCCATTGGCGATGATCTCTCACGGCATGACGGCGGATGCCATGATTGAACGACTTGAAATGAACGGCGACCCAGACGGGCCCGATGACGACGGCCAGGGGGATACCGCTGTCGTCGTCAAGACCCGGCCGAAGACCCAGAAGCCGCCGCTCTACAAAGTGCTGCTGTTGAATGACGACTACACGCCGATGGAGTTCGTCGTGCACGTGCTGCAGCGCTTTTTCGGCATCAATCATCAGCAGGCCGTCGATCTGATGCTGACCGTGCATCGCAAGGGCGTGGCAGTGGTCGGCGTTTTCTCCTTCGAGATTGCCGAGACCAAGGTGACGCAGGTCATGGATTATGCTCGGCGGAACCAGCATCCGTTGCAGTGCACCATGGAGAAGGAGTGAGGGGCGCGTCGCGCGCGTCCGTGCGCCCCGGTCCTGCCCCGCAACTTCGGATCGTCAAGGACCCCGGTGATGTCGCCCGGTTGGAGCGGATGCGCGACGCCGGGGGATTCGCAGGGTTGGACGGGCCGCTGCTGGCGCTGAACGCCCCGGCGGCACCGGGCCTCGTGGCACTGCTTGGGACGGAGGCGACGGTCTTCGCCCAGCGCCGCTTCTCCGTCCATCAGGCGCTCAAGGATGAGGGGGCGGAGGTCGTGACGAGGCCCGAGGGTCCGTTCGCCGCCGCCGTGGTGTTTCCCGAGCGCAGCGCCGCCGCGTCCCTCGGCCTGGTGGCGGAGGCGGCGGCGCGGGCGGCGGGTGGCCGGCTGATCGTCACCGGACCGAAGTCGGCCGGCATCGAACCGCTGCTCGCGAAGGTGGCGGCTGAGGTGCCAGAGCTTGGGCGCCTCGCCAAGGCCCACGGCAAGGCCGCCTGGTTCGACCTGCCGTCGCGTCGCCCGGCAGAGCTCGACGCCTGGGCCGCTGCCGTGGCGCCCGCGCCGGTGATCGACGGCTTCGTCGCCGCGCCCGGCATGTTCAGCGCCGACGGGCCGGATCCAGGCTCCGCCGCCCTAGCCATCCATCTCGACGCGCGGATCAAGGGGCGCGTGGCCGAGCTTGGCGCCGGCTGGGGCTGGCTTTCCGCGCAAATCGCGGAGTGTGCGCCGGGGATGGAGAGCCTGGACGTCATCGAGGACGATGCCGCCGCCCTCGATGCCGCCCGGACCAACCTCGCCGATCCGCGGGCCCGGTTTCACTGGGCCGATGTCACGACCCTCAAGCGGCCGGGCGACGGCTATGACTGGATCGTCATGAACCCGCCCTTTCATCAGGGGCGGGAGGCCGATCCGGGGCTCGGCCAGGCCTTTATCGCGGCCGCCGCGCGATTGCTCGGGCCCCGGGGGCGGCTCCTGATGGTCGCCAACCGGCATCTGCCCTATGAGGCGACCCTGCGCGCCCGCTTCGCCGAGATCGACCTGCGTGAGCAGGACCGCCGCTACAAGATCGTCGAGGCGGCCCGGCCGACCGCGCAGCGCCGACGCCGGGCGTGACCACCACGGCGGAGCTTGAGGGGCGGAGCGACTGGGGCGCCATCGCGGCCACGACCTTCGCCGGCATCGCGGTCGCCACCCTGATCGGCAAGATGTCGGCGGCGATCCCGTTGATCCGGGAGGATCTGGGTACCGGCCTCTCCCTCCTCGGCACTCTGGCAGCGCTGATCAGCCTGGTCGCAGCCGTCGCGGGCCTGTTCTTCGGCGTCGCCGCCCGGCGGATCGGGCCGCGCCGCGCCGTGACCCTCGGCCTGCTGGCGGCGGCCTTGGGCTCGGCCCTGGGCGCGGGCGCGGGATCCGTCGGCCTCCTGCTCCTCCTCCGCGGGGTGGAGGCGGCGGGCTTCGCCCTGGTGGTCGCGGCCGGCCCGGCGCTGGTGCAGAGCCGGGCGGCGGCGCGCGACCGCGCACTCTCACTGGGCATATGGGGGATCTGGATCCCCCTAGGCGTGGCCGCGATCCTGCTGGTGGCAGCGCTTGGGGGCGCGGGGCTCGGCTGGCGCGGCCTCTATCTGGTGTCGGCCGGCATCCTGGTGCTCTCCGCCCTCTGGGTTCGCGTCGCGGTGCCCCCCGATGCGGCCCTCTCCGTGCCGCGCTTTCGCTTCGCCACCCTGGCGCGGCGCCGGCTGATGCTGACCATCGCCGCGTTCGCCGCGTTCGGAGGGGCGAACATGATCATGCTCGCCTTCCTGCCCACCCTGCTGATCGACCTCGCCGCCCTGCCGCTTGCCTGGGCGACGGCGGCGGCAATCGTCTCCAGCCTGCTGATCATGCCGGGCAATGTGCTGGGCGGCTGGATGATCGGCCGGCAGATCGCCGCGGGGCCGATCATCCTCTTCTCGCTCGTCGCCATGGGCCTCACCTCCATCATGGTGCTGGGCGAGGGCTGGAGCATCGGCGCCCGGATCGGCGCGGCGGCTGCCTTCAGCCTTGCCTGCGGCTTTGCGCCCGGGGCGATCTGGGGCTCGATCCCCGCCCTTGCGACCGTGCCGGACGAGGCACCGGTGATCTCCGGCCTGCTCTTTCAGGGGGCGGGCCTCGGCCAGATCCTCGGCCCGTTTATCATCGGCGTGGTGGTGGAGGGCGCGGGCGCCTGGCAGGCGGGCCTCTCGGTGATGTTGGCCTTCGTGGGTGTGGGCGTGATCACGGCGCTCGCGCTGATGCGAGGCGGGGGCGATGAGGCGGCCCACGGCCCGTGACGCAGCCCCCGCGCGCGAGGTCCCGGCAAAAGCGCCCTCGCACCCCTTCGCCCGGTTCGCATACGATCCGGGGAGGGGCGCCGATTCGCTGGGGCGCTCTACTTTAAGGCGGCTCATGCCCTACGCCCTGACGGGAAAATCGGTGATCGTGACCGGGGCGGCCAGGGGCGTCGGCCTTGCCATCAGCCGGAAGTTTGCCGAGGCGGGCGCCAAGGTGATGATGGCGGACTTGGACGAGGATCGCCTGGACGAGGAGGTGAAGCCGCTCGCCGAAGACAGCGAGGATGTGCGCGCCTTTCACTGCGATCTTTGCGAGCGCCTGTCGGTGCAGAACCTGGTGGCCGCGACCATCGACGCCTTCGACCGGGTCGACATCCTCGTCAATGCCAGCCGCCAGGTGATCGCCGCCGATCCGCTGAGCAGCGACAGCGAGGCCTTCGACAGCCTGATCCAGCAGAACGTGAAGAACACCCTGCAGATGAGCCAGGCCGTGGCCAAGCGGATGATCCAACAGACGAAGGACCGGACGGAGCCGGGCCCGGCAGGCTCCATCGTCAACGTCACCTCGATCGCCGCGCGCCGCACCCTGCCGGATCTGCTGGCCTATTCGGTGAGTTGCGCGGCCCTCGACCAATTGACCCGCTCCCTCGCGGTGGCGCTGGCCTGCCACTCGATCCGGGTGAATGCCGTGGCGCTTGGTGGGGTGATGACCTCCAACCTCCGGGAGGCGCTGCGCGATCGGGAGGGGTTGCGCGACGAGCTGACCGCCGTCACCCCCCTCGGCCGGATCGGCGAAGCGGACGAGGCGGCCGACGCCGCCGTCTTTCTCGCCTCGGCGGCCGCGAGTTTCGTCACCGGCCAGATCCTGGCGGTGGACGGCGGGCGCACGATGCTCGACCCGCTCGATACCCCCGCGCATTGAGGCCCCCCGCAGCGGCGGACGCCTCCGGCGGGGATACTTCGGCCAGCAAGAAAGCCCCTGCAGCTTTCGCAGTGGTTCAAATATCCCCGCCGGAGGCCTAGGTCTCTTGGGATCGAGCCTCGCCGTCGGACCGGCGGCAACGTGGTTCTGTCCGGCCGCGATATCCCCTAGGCTGGCGGCAATGGAGGAGATGCCATGCCTGCACCCCTTGCTCTGACGCCCGTGGCGCTGACCGCGCTTCGCTACGGCGCCGTGGCCGCCGTCACCTACCTCGCCCTGCGCCGCCGGACCGCCCGCGGCCTTCCGGAGGCGGCGCGGGAGGATGCGCTCGACGAGGTGGCGGAGGGGGTGGAGATCCTGACCCATGCCCAGCCTGGCGAGGCGCGCGGCGACGGCGCGGCGCGCCTCCGCCGGACCATCCGCCTCGGCCGGCACGGCCCGGGGTTGGAGATCGACGCCGCCGCTTTCGGCCGGCTGCGCGTTCGCCGCACTGGGGGGCACCGCCCATGAAGCTGCATCACTCGCCGGCCTCGCCCTTCGTGCGCAAGGTCATGGTCCTGCTGCATGAGACCGGCATGGCCGATCGGGTCGAGATCAGCCCCGCCATGGGCACCCCGGTCGATCCCGGGACGATGCCGGTCTCGCGCAACCCCCTCGGCAAGATCCCGTGCTTCGAGCGTTCGGACGGCCCGGCGCTTTATGACAGCCGGGTGATCTGCCGCTATCTCGACGACCTGGCGGGGGCCGGGCTCTACCCGACCGGGGCGGGGCTTTGGGACGTGCTGACGCTCGAGGCGACGGCGGATGGGATCATGGAGGCGGCGGTGCTGATCGTCTACGAGGGCCGCACGCGCGACCCGGGCGAGCGGTCCGAGGCGTGGGTGAGTGGCCAGCGAGAGAAGATCGCCCGCGCCCTCGCCGCCTTGGAGGAGCGCTGGATGGGCCATCTCGGCGGGCCGCTCCATATGGGCCAGATCGCGGTCGGCTGCGCCCTCGGCTATCTCGGCTTCCGCCTGCCGGACTGGGATTGGGCGGCCGAGCGGCCGACGCTGCAGACCTGGTACCAGGGCTTTGCCGCCCGCCCCTCTATGCAAGAGACCGCGCCGCCCGCGGCATGATCGGCGCCAGGCGCCCCGGTCCGATAGGCGCGGGGTATAGGCCATGACCCGCCGCCATGACATCGACTGGCTGCGGGCGCTGCTCTTCGGCCTGCTCGTGCTGCATCACGTCGCCGTCGGCTTCGCGCCGTTCGGGGCCGAGATTTACGGCCTCGTCAACGACCGTCTGGCGGGGGACGGGCTGAGCCTCGCCATCTATTTCAGCCATAGCTGGCGCTTGCCGACGCTCTTCCTGATCGCCGGCCTCGGCACCTGGTTCGCCACGGGTCGCGGCGCCGGCCCCGGCATGGTGGGCCGGCGGCTGGCGCGGCTTCTGGTGCCGGCGCTTTTTGCCACCTTCAGCTTGAACGTCATCGCCGCGCTCGCCACAGCCTACGGCACCGGCGAGGGGGAGGCGTTCTGGGCCGAGGCCTCCGACTGGTGGCTGGCGCCGCAGCCCTTCCAGGTCATGCATCTTTGGTTTCTCTACAACCTCGCGCTCTACACGCTGCTCGCCTGGCCGCTGTTCCTTGCGCGCAATCGGCTGGGTCAGCTCGTGCTACCGCCGCGGATGCTGCTGCTCACTTTGGCGCTCGCGGTCACATCGATCGCGGTGCTGGCAAAGCCTTGGGGGGCTGCGATCGCCGGGGATGCCTACCAATGGCCCTGGTATCTCGGCTTCTTCCTCGGCGGCTATCTGATCGGCAGCCAGCACCGGCACGTGCTGAACTGGCTTGCCCGCCGGGTCTATTGGCTGATCGCGGCGGGCGTGGGCTTGTTCCTGGCCGAGGTGGGTATGCTGGCGAGCGCGCTGGAGCGCGACCTGGCCCTCGGCGCCGCCCTCGCCTCAGGTGGCTGGGCGGCGGAGGGCTTGGCGCCGGCCTACGGCCCCCTTGGCCTCTCCTTCGTCGCGGTGGAGGGATTGAACGCCTGGGCCTGGAGCCTCGCGGCCGTCGGCCTCGCCGCCCGCTATCTGAACCGCGACGGCCCTTACCGGGATGCGATCAGTCGTGCGGTCTTTCCGGTCTACGTGCTGCACTTCCCGGTGATGTTCGTAGGCCTCGCGGCGCTGACCACCACCGCCTGGCCCTGGGGCGTCGACTTTCTGCTGCTGACGCTTTGGACCTACGGCGTGACGATCGCCCTCTACGCGCTGGCGACCTACACCGGGCCGTTCCTCTACCTGATCGGCGGGCGCCCGGCCCGGAACGTGCCGGCGGTCAGATCCGCCGCTCAACCATCATCTTCTTGATCTCGGCGATAGCCTTGGCTGGGTTCAGTCCCTTAGGACAGGTCTGGGCGCAGTTCATGATCGTGTGGCAGCGGTAGAGCTTGAAGGGATCTTCGAGCTCATCGAGCCGCTCTCCCGTCGCCTCGTCCCGGCTGTCGATCAGCCAGCGATAGGCGTGGAGCAATGCCGCCGGACCCAGATAGCGGTCGCCGTTCCACCAGTAGCTTGGGCAGGAGGTGGAGCAGGAGGCGCACATCACGCATTCATAGAGCCCGTCGAGCTTCTTGCGATCCTCAATCGACTGGCGCCATTCGTCGCCCGGCCGGTTCGTCTTGGTCTCGAGCCACGGCATGATCGAGGCGTGCTGGGCATAGAAATGGGTCAGATCGGGGATCAAATCCTTGATCACCGGCATGTGCGGCAAGGGGTAGATCTTCACGTCGCCCTTGATCTCGTCGAGGCCGTAGATGCAGGCCAGCGTGTTGATCCCGTCGATGTTCATCGCGCAGGAGCCGCAGATCCCCTCCCGACACGAGCGGCGGAAGGTGAGCGTCGGGTCGATCTCGTTCTTGATCTTGATGAGGGCGTCGAGGACCATCGGCCCGCAATCGTCCATGTCGAGGAAGTACGTGTCGACCCGCGGCTGCGCCTGCTCGTCGGGGTTCCACCGATAGATCTTGAACGTCCGCACGTTGGTCGCGTTTTCCGGCATCGGCCAGGTTTGACCGACGACGATGCGGGAATTCTTCGGGAGCGCGAGCTCAACCATTCAGTCGCCTCACTTACCTACACCATCAATTTAGTCGGCTGGCCGCGATGCACAAAGGACAAATGCGCGCGGGTTGCCGGAGAACCATAGTTAAATGCTACATTTTTCAGGATTCAGGCTTGCGGCCGAGCCAGATCGCCTCGCCCCGATGCAGGGCGAAATCCTGCACTTCGCGGCCGACGATGGTGAAGCGGCTGGGGTCGAGGCCGGCCGCCGCGATCCGGTCGCCGAAGTCCTGGCCATAGAAGCGCAGATGGGTCGGATCGGTGTAGTGAAATCTCCGTTCCTCGGCCGTGGTGATGGTTGGATCGTCGAAGGTCGTCTCCCAGCCGGCGACCAGGGGGACAGACAGGATGGCGCAGCCACCCGGCGAGAGCACCCGCCTGATCTCCACCAAGGCAGCGTGATCGTCCACATGTTCCAGCACGTGGTTGGCGATGATCACGTCGAACCGGGCATCCGGCAGATCCATCGCGGTGATGTCGAGCTGCCACTCGAACTTGTCGTTCAGGTCCGCCGTCCGGTACTCCGCCACGTCGAGCGCCTCGCGCACCCAGGGCTCGGCCGCGAAGTGCAGGACGCGGGCGGTCTGCGGGATCTCCGCCTCCCGCTCCAGCCAGAGCTTGAGCAGGCGGTGGCGCGGGCGCGAGTCGCAGGACGGGCACCAGATCGCGGGCTTGTGCCGGACCGGGCTGAACGGGCCATGATAGTGGCAGATCGGGCAGCTCCGAACCGATCCCTTCGCCACCAGCCGGTCGACATGGTCCCGCGCCCGCTTGGCCCGCAGCGCCAGGACCTCCGCGATTTCCCTCTCCGTCCGACCCATCGTCCCGCCCGCAGTGTCGTCACCCAGGCCCGATAACGGGTCTCCGCTGCAGGTTCCAGACCAACGGGTCAGGGCGGTCGAGCAACAGCTCGAGAAGGGCGTCGGAGTCGTTCTCCATCGCGAAGTCGAGCTCGCCGGGATGGACCGGGAAGATGGCGTAGATGTTGACCGGCGCGCCATCTGGTAGAGGAACCTGAACGACGTCGATCTGCATCGTCTCCGGCCAATGCACAAGGTAGGCGCTCATCTCAGAGGCCGCGCCAATACGCCCCCATTGAACGGTGTGCCCCGGTCCAAGCCACGTATTCTGTGAATGGGGAAAGCGCGCTAGCTCCTTGAGATCAGCAAGGGGCGCCCAATTCTCCTCCGTGATCCGTCCGTCGGGCGATGCGCCGTCGGGGCCAAACCAGTCTGCAGGAAGAACGACGGCAAGCTCCGCACGCGCAAAGATACGGTCGAACCCCGGCGGGACGGTCATTGACTTGGTGGCCATGCCAAGGGTGACCACGGTCCAGTAGGGCCAATTTGCTGTCGGCGGCACCGGAAGCAGATCGAGTTGCGGCTCTCCTGGGACGATCTCAGTGATGACCGTCGCCACTTCGGTTCCAAACTCGGTCTCGAGATGGGTCGTCAGCGCGGACGCGTAGCCCGTATCCGCCGCCGGTCCTTGATCGCCCTCCGCGCAGCCAACGACGAGCAGAAGCGCGAGCGCCGCTGCTCGCCTCAATACACCCGTTCCTTGGGGGCGATCTTCTTGAGCGGGATGCCGCCTTCGGACTCGACGGTGAGCGGGTCGAGGTGGACGGGCCGGTAGCTGAGCGTCACGCCGCCGGCGTCCGAGAGGTGAGCGAGGGAGTGGACGCGCCATGTCTCGTCGTCGCGCTTGCTGTAGTCCTCCCGCGCGTGGGCCCCGCGGCTCTCGTGCCTTGCCTCGGCCGAATAGACGGTGGTGATGGCGTTGGCCATCAGGTTCTCGAGCTCCAGCGTCTCCATCAGGTCGCTGTTCCAGATCAGCGAGCGGTCGGTGACCCGCAGGTCGGCCATACCCTGGTAGAGCGTCGCCACCCGGCGGCAGCCGTTCTGCAAGGTCTCTTCGGTGCGGAAGACCGCCGCATCCTCCTGCATCGCCTTTTGCAGGTCGAGGCGCAGCTCGGCCGTGGGCGTATTGCCCTCGGCGTAGCGGATGCGGTCGAAGCGGTCCATCGCCTCCTCCACCGACTTTTCGTTGAGCGCCGCATTCGGCGCCTCGGGATTGACCACCTTGCCGGCCTGGATCGCTGCGGCACGGCCGAAGACCACGAGGTCAATGAGGGAGTTGGAGCCCAGCCGGTTCGCCCCGTGAACGGAGGCACAGCCGGCCTCCCCCACAGCCATCAGGCCGGGGATGACGCGGTCGGGCTCTTCGGGCGTGGGGTCGAGCACCTCGCCCCAGTAGTTCGTCGGAATGCCGCCCATGTTGTAGTGCACGGTGGGGATCACTGGGATCGGGTCGCGGGTGACGTCGACGCCGGCAAAGATCCGGGCGGATTCCGAGATGCCCGGCAGCCGCTCCGCCAACGTCTCCGGCGGCAGGTGGTTGAGGTTGAGGTGGATGTGGTCGCCTTCCTTGCCGACGCCCCGGCCTTCCCGGATCTCCATCGTCATGCAGCGTGAGACCACATCGCGGCTCGCCAGATCCTTGGCCGAGGGCGCATAGCGCTCCATGAAGCGCTCGCCCTCTGAGTTGGTGAGGTAGCCGCCCTCCCCCCGCGCGCCCTCGGTGATCAGGCAGCCGGCGCCGTAGATGCCGGTCGGGTGGAACTGCACGAACTCCATGTCCTGCAGCGGCAAACCCTTGCGGGCCACCATGCCGCCGCCGTCGCCGGTGCAGGTGTGGGCCGAGGTGGCGGAGAAATAGGCCCGGCCGTAGCCGCCGGTCGCTAGCACCACCATCTTGGCGTTGAAGCGGTGCATCGTGCCGTCCTCGAGATTCCAGGCGATCACGCCCTGGCAGGCGCCGTCCTCCGTCATCACCAGGTCGATGGCGAAATACTCGATGTAGAACTCGGCGTTGTTCTTCAGCGACTGGCCGTAGAGCGTATGGAGGATGGCGTGGCCGGTGCGGTCGGCGGCGGCGCAGGTGCGCTGCACCGGCGGCCCCTCCCCGAACTCCGTCATATGGCCGCCGAATGGGCGCTGGTAGATCTTGCCCTCCTCGGTCCGGCTGAAGGGCACGCCGTAGTGCTCCAGCTCATAGACCGCCTTCGGCGCCTCCCGCGCGAGGTACTCCATCGCGTCGGTATCGCCGAGCCAGTCGGAGCCCTTCACGGTGTCGTACATGTGCCACTGCCAGTGGTCGGGCCCCATGTTGGAGAGGGAGGCCGCGATCCCCCCCTGGGCCGCCACGGTGTGGGAGCGCGTCGGGAACACCTTTGTGATGCAGGCCGTGGTGAGGCCCTGCTCCGCCATGCCCAACGTCGCCCGGAGGCCCGATCCGCCCGCGCCGACGACGACGACGTCGTGGGTGTGGTCGATGAAATCATATGCGCTCATACGGAGCTCCGGTCATAGGGCGATGCGGGCGACGGCGAAGACGCCGGTCAGGCCGAGGATCCAGCAGAGGAAGGTGCTGCCCAGCAGCACCGCCGTGCGCATCGCCGGGCCGTGGATGTAGTCCTCGATCACCACCTGCAGACCCTGCTTCAGATGGGAGCAAGCGACCACGAAGAACAGCACGGCGACGATGGCGTGGAACGGATGGGCATAGGCCGCGAGCACCGTCTGGTGATCCTGGCCGAGGTTGGAGGCGAACGGGAAGAGGAAAAGCAGCGTAAGCGGGATGAGGGCGATGGAACTCACCCGCTGGCCCCACCAATGCTCCACGCCCTCATGGGCAGCGCCGAGGCCGACGGCCCGGGAATAGGATGTGCGGTAGCTCACGTCGTTGCCCCCCTCAGAGCAGTGCAAAGCCGACGGTCAATGCCGTCAGCAGGACGGAGACCGCCAGGGCGATCAAGCCGGTGATGTGCACCTGGCGCAGATCGAAGCCGTGGCCGGTATCCCACCAAAGATGCCTGAGACCGTTGGCGAAATGGTACCAGAGCGCCCAAAGCGAGCCGACCAACACGATCAACCCTATGATCGAGGTAAGCGCGGCGTCGGCCAATGCAAAGACCTCCGGCCCGATGGCGGCTGCCAGGAACCAGCAGATGATCAGGCCGAGGCCGAGCGTCAGCGCCACCCCAGTGATCCGGTGGGTGATCGACATCATCATCGAGAGATACGGCCGATAGACCGTCAGATGCGGTGAGAGGGGCCGGTTGCCCCGGTTCACGTCGGCCATGGGTGGCTCCTGTCGCGTTCGTCGCGGCGCGCGCTGGCTCGCTGCCTTGGTCCTGGGCGGACCCTAAGGCATCTGCACCGACGTGCCCAGAGCGACGCCTCCCTGATTTTTAGCGTTTTCGCGGCCGAGCGCCAGCGGCGCGGCCGGTGCTCCGCCGGGCAGAGCGTGCTTTCCCAGCTGGCGGAGTGGCGATGTCGAACCGATCGTGCTACCTCGCGCTTTGATCGTTTTCCGATGCCTCTGATCTGGGGAGCCACCGATGTTTCGCCGCACCTTCTGCCTTGCCGCTGCCGGACTGATGTTGAGCGCCTGCGACGTGCCGCTCTCAAGCACCGAGGGTGCGGCGGGCCCCGGACTGACCGGCGATATCGTCGATACCGCGGCCGCCGCCGGCTCCTTCAACACCCTGATCGCCGCCGTGCAGGCCGCCGGGTTGGAGGAGACGCTGCGCGGGCCCGGACCGCTCACCGTCTTCGCACCTACCGATGCCGCCTTCGCCGATCTGCCACCGGGATCACTCGACCGCCTGCTGCAGCCGGAAAACCGGGATCAGCTGGTGTCGATCCTCACCTTCCATGTGGTGCCGGGCGACATCCGCTCCGACGCGCTGGTGGGCCGGGTGGAGACCGTGAGCGCCGCCAACGGGGAGAGCCTGACGGTCGACGGCACGAACGGCGTGGTGGTGAAGGACGCCAACGTGATCACCGCCGACGTCGAGGCGACGAACGGTGTTATCCACGTCATCGACAAGGTGCTGCTGCCCTAACGGCCGGGCTCGGCGCGGCTAGCGCGGCACGAGCGCCCAATAGTCGAAGTCGAGCAGGATCTCCGGTCGGTAGCGCCCCTCCGCGTCCTTGAGCGGGAACGGATCGTCCGTTCCTGTGGTCGCGACCAGGCGGATGCGGAGCGCACCGATGCTCCGCTCCGCCGTCTCCGCCACCTCCAGGATCTCGCTCCAGGCCCGCACGGTATCGCCGGCGAAGCACGGGGCGGCGTGGCTGCCGGCGTTGATGGCGACGATCATCTGAGCGTTGGCCAGGCCGTTGAAGCTGAGCGCCCGGGCCAGGCTGATGACGTGCCCGCCGTAGATCAGGCGTCGGCCGTCCTGGCGCGCACTCACGTCGAAATGCACCTTCGCGGTGTTCTGCCAGAGCCGGGTGGCGAGCATGTGCTCGGCCTCCTCCACCGTCACGCCGTCGACATGGTCGATGTGCTCCCCGACGGCGTAGTCGGCCCAGCGGTGGGCCTCCCCCGATGCGGCAAAATCGTAGTCGGCGAAGCTTAGGCCGTCGGGCAGGATCAGGTCCGTTGCCGCAACGTGGGGGGAGAGGGCTGGCACCACGTCCTCCGACGCCGGACTGCCCGGCGCGCGCCGGCGCACCATGACCCAGCGCACGTATTCGAGCACCGTGGCACCGTCCTCGTTCCGGCCGGTGGTGCGCACCCAGACGATGCCTGCCTTGCCGTTCGAGAGCTGGCGGAGGCCAATGACCTCTGACGTGGCGGAGAGCGTGGCGCCGGGCCAGACCGGCCGGTGAAAGCGCCCCTCCGCATATCCGAGATTGGCGATGGCGTTGAGCGAGATATCCGGCACCGACTTGCCGAAGACCGTGTGGAAGACCGCCAGATCCTCCACCGGGCTGCGCTCAAGACCGACGGCCCGGGCAAAGCTGTCGGCGGAGTACAGCGCGAAGCGGCTGGGATAGAGCGCCGTGTAGAGATCGCGTAGCCCGGGCCCCAGCGTGCGCGGCACGCCGTGCACGATGGTCTCGCCCAGGCGATAGTCCTCGAAGAACCGACCGCTATTGGTCTTCGTCACGGCAGCTTCTCCCCTCAGCGCCTCCCCCGGCGCCCAACTCGTCGCTAGAGCGCGTCGAGATCCAGCTCCGCATCGTAGTCCAGATCGACGTCCTTCATCACCGCCTGGCCGCAGCGCATCACCCCGGCCTTGGCATCGAAGGCATAGCTCGGCTGGCCGTAGAGCTGCCAGCCGCGGTTCAGCGCCTCCGTCACCTTGTGGGAGAAGCTGCCGTCATCCGGCGCGGTCACGAAACGATAGACATGCATAAGGCTACCCCGGGAATGGATAAACGCCGCCGATATAGAAATGGAAGGCCGCCACAGCCCCGAAGGCGACGAGTGAGATGATCACCCAGCGCACATCGCCGGCCACGGTCCCCGGCGCCGGGCGCTGCCAGGGCCCGTCCTGGGCGTTGATCACAACGATCTCAATCAGGGCCCAGGCGCCGATCCCGCCGAACAGGATCAGGGAGGCGAGATCGCCGTTCACCAACAGATGCGCCGCCGCCCAGACCACGGCGGCGAGCAGCATGGGATGGCGCAGTAGCGCCCGCACCCGGCCCGTGGACTTGCCCATGCCGAATAGAAACAGGGCGATCAGCATCAGCAGATTGGTCAGATGCACGGCCCAATAGGGTGGCGTCCAGACAGCGATGTAGTCGGCCTGCTGATAGCCGAGCACCATCAGCACGACCGAGGCGAGGAGCAGAAGTGCGATCACACCGCGATCCGGACCCTCCCCGAGCGTCCGGGTGAGGCCCGCCCGCGCCGCCGGCGCCGCGCGGCGAAAGAGGTGGACGACGGTCCATAGCAACAGGCCGATGATGAGCAACGTCATGGCGGGCATCCCGGTTCGGGGCTGGCTGGCTGGCGCCAGTATGCCCTAGGACGGGGTGGCTTCAAGCGCGGCGATCGCTTCAGCCTGGGCGAGCAGCCGGCGGGCGCTTTCGACGTGCAGATGCTCGACGATCCGGCCGTCGAGCACGGCGACGCCCTGGCCCGCGGCCTCCGCCTCCGCGAACGCCGCGACCTGGCGTCGGGCCAGCGTGAGGGCGGCGTCGCTCGGCGCGAAGGCGCGGTTGGCCGCGTCGATCTGACCCGGGTGGATCAGGGTCTTGCCGTCGAAGCCCATGTCCCGCCCCGCCGCGCACTCGGCGGCCAGGCCGTCCGCGTCGCCGAGATCGTTGAAGACGCCGTCGATGCAGGCCAGCCCATGGGCCCGCGCCGCCAACAGGCAGAGCGAGAGGGAGGTCGCCACCGGCGCCCGTCCCGGGACATGGGCCGCGCCAAGCTCCTTCACCAGATCGTTGGTGCCGAGGATGAAGGCGACCAGCCGCGGCACGCCGGCGGCGATCGCCTCGGCCTGCAGAATCCCGGCCGGGGTCTCCATCATCGCCCAGATCGCTGGGCCGTCCGGGCCGACGGCGGCTTCGACGGGGCGCAGATCCTCCGGCCGGCCGACCTTGGGAACCAGGATGGCATCCGGTGCAGCCGCGACCGCGGCGGCCAGATCGTCGTGGCCCCAGGGGGTGTCGAGCCCGTTGATGCGGATCGCCACCTCCCGCCGGCCGAAGCCGCGGGCCCGGACCGCCTCGGCCACCTGGGTGCGGGCGGCCGTCTTTTCGCTCGGCAGCACTGCGTCCTCGAGGTCGAGGATCAGGGCGTCGGCCGGCAGGCTCCGCGCCTTCTCCAGCGCCCGGGCGTTCGATCCCGGCATGTAGAGGACGGAACGCCGGGGACGGTCGTCGGCACGCATTTGGCTCTCCGGGATCGGTCGCGGACGGGGCGCGACCTTACAAAGCGTTGCCGGGATGGCAAGGCGCGCACGGTCGTTGCGCGGCGGGCGGGCGCAGCGCACGATCCGTGCGGGCGTTTACCATTTCTCCATCGCTCACTTGCATCGTCGGGTCATTCGAGCCCGCACGGGGATCGGCACGCGTCCGATCCGAAACAGGAACGGGCGCGGTGGTGCCCCCCGAGGCGGGGCAGGACGAGATCACGGGCGCGGATTGCGTCGATGGATCGTCCCCGAGCAGACACCGCCATCCGCGCCCCCAGACCAGAGAGGTCGTGACGATGACGCGCGCGCTTTTTGCCCTTTCGCTCGGCTTTGCCGGGATGCTGTTCGCCGCCGATGCCTCCCGCGCCCAGGGCGGCCCCTGCGCCGAGCGGGCGCAGGTGCTGGACTATCTGAAGGATCGCTTCGGCGAGGAACGCCAGAGCATGGGGCTCCTCCAGGACAACCGGGTGATCGAGGTCTTCCACAGCCCCGAGACGGGCAGCTGGACAATCCTGGTGACCAGCCCGAACAACCGCAGCTGCATGATCGCCTCCGGCCAGCACTGGGAGGCCGACGCGCCGCTCGCCCACCTGGTGGGCGACGGGGCGTAGGCCCAGCAAAGATGTCGCGGGGCGCCAGCCCCGCGTCCGCTTCATAGCGCCGCCCTCTCCGGGCGGCAGCGCTTCTCCCGCGCCATGCGATCAAACGGAATCGGACATCGCCAGAGCGATGTCCGATACGAGATGCGTTTGCTGCGGCCGCACCCGCCTCAGCTCAGCGCATCCCAGATCAGCTTCGTGCCGGTGATTGTCAGCAGCACATAGGTGACCCGGAAAAACCAGCGCTCCGAGATCAATCGGTGGGCCCGCACGCCGAGCAGGGCGCCGGCCACTGCCACCGGCGCAAGTGCCAGGTTCGCCACCACCGTCTCGCGCGAGAACAGGCCGAGCGCGAGATAGGGGAAGAACTTCAGGATGTTCACCCACCAGAACACCAGCACCGTCGTCGCCTGGTAGGTGGTCTTGCTGAGGTTCTGGCTCAAGAGATGCACCGCCGCCGGCGGCCCGCCGGCATGGCTGACGAAGCTGGTGAAGCCCGCGACCGACCCCCAGAGCAGCGCGGCGCCGAGACGGAAGGGCCGCGCCGCGATGCTGATCCAGCCCCGGCTCCGGCCAAGCTGATAGGCCACGAAGCCGAGGGCGATCGCCCCGATCAACAGCCGTACCGCATCGGCATCTGTATAGCGAAAGAGCAGCACGCCGAGGCCCACCCCCGGCACCGCCCCGATCATCAAGGCCCGTGCATCGCGCAGCGACCATTGCCGCCAAAACGGCCCGAGGGTGGTGAGGTCCATCACCATCAGGAGCGGCAGCATCACCCCCACGGCAAAGACCGGCTCCAGCACCAGGGCAAGCAGCGGCGTCGCCGCGAACGCCGCGCCCGAGCCGAAGCCGCCCTTCGAGATCCCGGCGAACAGCACCGCCGGAATGGCCAGGGCGAAGAAGGTCAGATCCAGCGTCACCGCCCGCTCCCGCCAGGTGCCCGCACCATCGCATCCGGGGGGCCGCGCATCGCCAGGACACTTGCACGCTTGCGCCGATGGGGCTAGTCGGGCGCCGTTTGACCACTCCAGGAGGTGACGGGCATGGCACGTGCGAAGATCGCGCTGATCGGCGCAGGGCAGATCGGGGGAACGCTCGCGCACCTCGCTGGCTTGAAGGAACTGGGCGATGTCGTGCTTTCCGACATTGCCGAGGGGATCCCTCAGGGCAAGGCACTGGACCTCGCAGAATCGAGCCCGATCGACGGCTTCGACGCCAAGCTTTCCGGCAGCCAGGACTACGGCGATATCGCCGGCGCCGATGTCTGCATCGTCACCGCGGGCGTGGCGCGCAAACCGGGGATGAGCCGGGACGATCTG
Organism: Pseudomonadota bacterium; assembly: GCA_039180875.1. Lineage (GTDB taxonomy): Bacteria > Pseudomonadota > Alphaproteobacteria > Rhodobacterales > Rhodobacteraceae > JBCDCY01. The sequence continues at coordinate 1,008,988 of JBCDCY010000001.1, forward strand.
CTCGGCATCAACCTCAAGGTGATGAAGGCGGTGGGCGAGGGGATCGCCGCCCACGCGCCGAACGCCTTCGTGATCTGCATCACCAACCCGCTCGACGCGATGGTCTGGGCCCTGCAGAAGTTCTCCGGCCTGCCGGCGGAGCGGGTGTGCGGCATGGCCGGCGTGCTCGACTCGGCCCGTTTCCGCTACTTCCTGGCCGATGAGTTCGGTGTCTCGGTCAAAGACGTCACCGCCTTCGTCCTCGGCGGCCATGGGGACACCATGGTGCCGCTGACGCGCTATTCCACCGTCGCCGGCATCCCGCTGCCGGATCTGGTGCAGATGGGCTGGACCACGCAGGAGCGGCTGGACGCCATCGTGCAGCGCACCCGCGACGGCGGGGCGGAGATCGTGGGGCTTCTGAAAGAGGGCTCGGCCTTCTACGCCCCCGCCGCCGCTGCGATCCAGATGGCGGAGAGCTATCTGAAGGATCAGAAGCGTCTGCTGCCCTGCGCTGCCCACCTCTCCGGCCTCTATGGGCTGAAGGACATCTATGTCGGCGTGCCCACGATCATCGGGGCGGATGGCATCGAGCGCATCGTCGAGATCAAACTCAACAAGGACGAGCAGGCGATGCTCGACAAATCTGTCGAGGCGGTGAAAGGCCTGTTGGCGGCCTGCCAGGAGATCGACGCCAGCCTCGCCTGAGCGCCAGCGTCGTGGGCCTGGCCGCATCGGTCTAACCTGTCGGTTTTGATGCAAAATCGGTAAGCGGCAATTTGTGATCACATAGGCTAAATTAGTGATCACGAAACGCGGTTCTCGGCCCGATTCCGCCCGCCTGGCGGCGAAAATCAATTGCGCCCCCCGTCGAAAAGGTCTGTAACGGAGGCCACCGCGCAGTCCGCGCGCGTCTGCGCGCCGTTCCGACAGGGCCCGCCATGAACATCCACGAATACCAGGCCAAGCAATTGCTGAAAGCGGCGGGCGCGCCGGTTTCCGACGGCCGCGTCGTCACCCGGTCGGAGGAGGCCAAGACCGCCGCCAGCGGTCTCGACGGCCCGATCTGGGTGGTGAAGGCCCAGATCCACGCGGGCGGCCGCGGCAAGGGCTCTTTCAAAGAGGCGGAGGCGGGCGACAAGGGCGGCGTCCGCATCACCAAATCGGTGGAGGAGGCGGCGGAGGCAGCCGAGCAGATGCTCGGCCGCACCCTCGTCACCCACCAGACGGGCCCCGACGGCAAGCAGGTCGGCCGGATCTACATCGAGGACGGCTCCGAGATCGCGCGGGAGCTCTACCTCGCCCTGCTCGTCGACCGCGAGACCTCCCGCATCTCCTTCATCGCCTCGACCGAGGGCGGCATGGACATCGAGGAGGTGGCGGCCAAGACGCCGGAGAAAATCCTGACCTTCGGCGTCGACCCGGCCACCGGCATCCAGCCGCTGCACGGGCGCAAGGTGGCCTTCGCCCTCGGCCTCGAAGGCGGCCAGGTGAAGCAGTGCGTGCGCCTGATCGCGACGCTCTACCGGTTGTTCCGGGAGAAGGACTGCTCGCTCTTGGAGATCAACCCGCTGATCGTCACGGCGAGCGGCGATCTGAAGTGCCTCGATTGCAAGATGAACTTCGACGAGAACGCGCTCTACCGCCAGCCCGATATCATGGCGCTGCGCGACGAGAGCGAGGAGGACGCCAAGGAGCTCGCCGCCTCCAAGTTCGATCTCAACTACATCGCGCTGGACGGCGAGATCGGCTGCATGGTGAACGGCGCCGGCCTCGCCATGGCGACGATGGACATCATCAAGCTCTACGGCTCGGAGCCCGCCAACTTTCTCGACGTCGGCGGCGGGGCGACCAAGGAGAAGGTGACGGAGGCCTTCAAGATCATCACCTCCGACCCCAACGTCAAAGGCATCCTGGTCAACATCTTCGGCGGCATCATGCGCTGCGACGTGATCGCCGAGGGCGTGATCGCCGCGGTGAAGGAAGTCGGCCTGCAGGTGCCCCTCGTCGTCCGGCTCGAAGGCACGAACGTGGAGCTCGGCAAAGAGATCATCGCCAACTCCGGCCTCAACGTCATCGCCGCCGACGACCTGAAGGACGGCGCCGAGAAGATCGTGAAGGCGGTGAAGGGGTGAGCAGCGGTCCGGCAAAGCCGGCGAAACGTCCAGTGGACGTTTCGAGCTGCGAACGCGCGAAGCGCAGAGGTTTGGCTTGGCCCAGGGCAGTCTGATCGAGATCCTGCAAAGCGGAGCGCTCACCGACGGTGAGCTTGCGGCCATACGCGACCGGGCAAGCAGCGCGACGCCTGGCCCGTGGAAGTTTTGGCTTGAGGGCCGGAACCACGAAGGTGGCAGTGACTTCATCCAGACGGCCGACGAGGACGTTGCGCTCCGCGGCGCGACGATTGCGGACTGCGACTTCATCGCAGCGGTGCGTCAGGATGTTCCGAAGCTCGTCGCCGAGATCGAGAGGCTTCAGCGGCTGGTGGCGTTCTTGGGCGCCGGTGAGGGCGAGACCGCGCGGGCGGTGAAGCAATGAGAAGCGCACTCGGCCTTGTCGTGGCGGTTTTCTTCGGCACCGCGACGATAGCACAAGATGTCATCCCCGGCGCCGTTGCCGGTTTCGCGGAGGCCTGTCTTGCGACGGCCCCGGATTTCAGCGGTCTTCGCGCCGCTGCGGATCGGGCCGGCTTTCAACAGCAAGACGGATTGCTCGCACTAAGCGACTGGTCGGCGCGGGTCGAAGTGTTTCCCACGGAGCAGGGCTGCGCCTGCACGACGACTTTGGTCGCGCCTGACCCTGACGCGACGGCCGCCGAGGTACTTCGCGTCACCGCAGCGGCGGCCGTGAGCTTCAGCGATCACCCCGCGCGCGAGATCGCAGCCGTGGTCGGCTGGCAAGATGGTGACAATGCGCTCCAGATCGAGAGTGACCGAGGCGGATCGGTCCCTCTCCTCCGGGCAATGCTGCTCAGCCGCACGCCCTGTCCGACACTCTAGAGGGACTTGAGAAGAAATGGCCGTTCTCGTCGACGAAAATACGCGCGTGATCTGCCAGGGGCTGACCGGGTCCCAGGGCACGTTTCATACCGAGCAGGCGGTGGCCTACGGCACCAAGATGTGCGGGGGCGTGACGCCTGGGAAGGGGGGGACGTCGCATATCGGGCTCCCGGTCTTCGACACGGTGGCCGAGGCGCGGGAGGCGACGGGGGCGACGGCCTCGGCGATCTACGTGCCGCCGCCTTTTGCGGCGGATGCGATCCTCGAGGCGATTGATGCGGAGATGGCGCTGATCGTCTGCATCACCGAGGGGATCCCGGTGCTCGACATGGTGAAGGTGAAGCGGGCGCTCGAAGGCTCCGCCTCCACCCTGATCGGGCCGAACTGTCCGGGCGTGATCACGCCAGATGCCTGCAAGATCGGCATCATGCCGGGCCACATCCACAAGCGGGGCAAGGTCGGCGTCGTCAGCCGCTCCGGCACGCTGACCTATGAGGCGGTGGCCCAGACCACGGCGGCAGGCCTCGGTCAATCCACCTGCATTGGCATCGGCGGCGACCCGATCAAGGGACTGGAGCACCGCGATGCGCTGGAGCTGTTGCTGGCCGACGATGAGACCGAGGCGATCATCATGATCGGCGAGATCGGCGGATCGGCCGAGGAGGAGGCCGCGGCCTTCATCGCCGACGAGCGCAAGGCCGGCCGCGCCAAGCCCATCGCCGGCTTCATCGCCGGGCGCACCGCGCCCCCGGGCCGGCGCATGGGCCATGCCGGCGCCATCATCTCCGGCGGCAAGGGCGGGGCGGAGGACAAGATCGAGGCGATGAAGTCGGCGGGCTTCGTCGTCTCCGACAGCCCCGCCGGCCTCGGCGAGGCCGTACTGAAGGCGATCGGCTGATGGGGTTCGTCGAGGCGACCAAGACCTGCGTGCGGAAGACCTTTGTCTATTCGGGCCGGGCGTCGCGGTCAGAGTTTTGGTGGTTCTATCTTGCCTTGGTCTTGCTCAGCATTGCCTTTGGCCTGATCGACCTCGCCATGGGTTGGAGTGCGCAGGGTTGGCGGATGTCCGTCATCCTCGGGCTTCCGCTTTTATTTCCGTGGATGAGCGCCTGCTACCGCCGCCTCCACGACAGCGGCCGCCCGGGCTACCTTGCCTTGCCCTTGTTTGCCGTTTCGTTTGGTTTCGTTCTTCTCGAGCTCGTCCCGGAGCGCTTTTGGGTGGGTTCAACGACGATCCTGGGCGGCATCTATCTGGGGAGCTTCCTGCTGACGCTCTACTGGATGACCAGGCCCTCCCAAACGGGCGCGAACCAATATGGCCACGAGAAGGACCCGCGGTACTATCGCGAGGTTTTCGAGTGATGGCGCGGCTGCCATCGGCCCTCTGACGAGGGCACAGAAGGAGGGGCCGGATCCGGCCCACATCACATGACCGAGCAATCGCCGAACGACATCTTCCACTCGTCCTCGTTCCTGCAGGGCTCGAACGCGGCTTATGTCGAGCAGCTCTACGCCCGCTACGCCAGCGACCCGTCCTCCGTCGATGCAAGCTGGCAGGCCTTCTTCGAGGGGCTCGGCGACAAGGCGCAAGAGGCGCAGAAGGGCGCGAGCGGCCCGTCCTGGGCCCGCAGCGACTGGCCGCCGGCGCCGAGCGGGGAGCTGATCTCGGCCCTCGACGGCCAGTGGGAGGAGGTCGCTACCAAGACCGAGGCGGTGGTCCGCGCCGCCGCCGCAGAGCAGCGCATCGAGATCACCGGCGACCAGGTGAAGCAGGCGGTGCTCGATTCGATGCGGGCGCTCATGCTGATCCGCGCCTACCGCATCCGCGGCCACCTGGCCGCCGACCTCGATCCCCTGCGCCTGCGCGAGCCGGAGGAGCATCCCGAGCTCGATCCCGCCACCTACGGCTTCACCGAGGCCGACATGGACCGGCCGATCTTCCTCGACAACGTCTTGGGGCTGGAGACCGCCAGCATGCGGGAGATCCTGGCCCTGGTGAAGCGCACGTACTGCGGCACCTTCGCGCTGCAGTACATGCACATCTCGAACCCGGAGGAATCCGGTTGGCTGAAGGAGCGGATCGAGGGCTATGGCAAGGAAATCGCCTTCACCAAGCGCGGCCGCAAGGCGATCCTGAACAAGCTGGTGGAGGCCGAAGGCTTCGAGAAGTTCCTGCACGTCAAGTACACCGGTACCAAGCGCTTCGGCATCGACGGGGGGGAGGCGCTGGTCCCCGCCATGGAGCAGATCATCAAGCGCGGCGGGGCGCTCGGCGTCGAAGAGATCGTGGTCGGCATGCCCCACCGCGGGCGCCTGACGGTGCTGGCCGCGGTGATGGGCAAGCCCTACCGTGCCATCTTCAACGAGTTCCAGGGCGGCAGCTTCAAACCGGATGAGGTCGAGGGCTCGGGCGACGTGAAGTACCATCTCGGCGCTTCGTCGGATCGGGAGTTCGACGGCAATACCGTCCACCTCAGCCTGACCGCGAACCCGAGCCATCTGGAGGCGGTGAACCCCGTCGTCCTCGGCAAGGCCCGGGCCAAGCAGGATGAGGGCGAGAGCATCGACCGCAGCACGGTGCTGCCGGTGCTGCTGCACGGCGACGCGGCCTTCGCCGGCCAGGGCGTGGTGGCGGAGTGCTTCGGTCTGTCCGGCCTCAAAGGGCACCGGACCGGCGGCACGATCCACATCATCGTGAACAACCAGATCGGTTTCACCACGGCGCCGCACAACTCCCGCTCCTCCCCCTATCCCACGGACATCGCTTTGATGGTGGAGGCGCCGATCTTCCACGTGAACGGCGACGATCCGGAGGCTGTGGTGCACGCCGCCCGGGTGGCCATCGAGTTCCGCCAGAAGTTCGGCAAGGACGTGGTGCTCGACATCTTCTGCTATCGCCGCTTCGGCCATAACGAGGGTGACGAGCCGATGTTCACCCAGCCGTTGATGTACACGGCGATCAAGGGCCACAAGACGACGCTGCAGCTCTATACCGAGCGGCTGGTGGCCGACGGCCTGATCCCCGAGGGCGAGATCGAGGATATGAAGGCCGCCTTCCAGGCCCATCTCAATGCCGAGTTCGAGGCCGGTAAGGAATATCGCCCGAACAAGGCTGACTGGCTCGACGGCCGCTGGTCCGGTCTCGGCCGGAATGAGGGCGAATATCAGCGCGGCGAGACGGCGGTGGATATCGAGCGGCTGAAGGACGTCGGCCAGGCGCTGACCCGGCTGCCCGACGACTACAAGCCCCACCGCACCGTGGCCCGCCTGCTGGAGGCGAGGCGCACCATGGTCGAAAGCGGCGAGGGCTTCGACTGGGCGATGGCGGAGGCGATGGCCTTCGGCACGCTGCTGAGTGAGGGCTATCCGGTGCGCCTGGCCGGGCAGGACTCGACCCGCGGCACCTTCTCGCAGCGCCATTCCGGCATCATCGACCAGGAGACGGAGGAGCGTTACCTGCCGCTCAACCACATCGGCTCGGACCAGGCGACGTACGAGGTGGTGGACTCCATGCTCTCCGAATACGCCGTGCTCGGCTTCGAGTACGGCTATTCCCTGGCAGAGCCCAATGCCCTGGTGCTGTGGGAGGCGCAGTTCGGCGACTTCGCCAACGGCGCGCAGATCATGATCGACCAGTTCATCTCCTCGGGTGAGCGCAAATGGCTGCGCATGTCCGGCCTGGTGATGCTGCTGCCCCATGGCTACGAGGGCCAGGGGCCGGAGCACTCCTCGGCCCGGCTGGAGCGCTATCTGCAGCTTTCGGCGGAGGACAACTGGATCGTCGCCAACTGCACCACGCCGGCCAACTACTTCCACATCCTGCGCCGGCAGGTGCACCGCTCCTTCCGCAAGCCGCTCATCCTGATGACGCCGAAATCGCTGCTGCGTCACAAGCGGGCGGTCTCCAAGCTCGACGAGCTGGCCACCGGATCCTCCTTCCACCGGGTGCTCTGGGACGATGCGGAGATGGGAAGCTCGGCGACCACGCTGGCGGCCGACGACAAGATCAAGCGCGTCGTCATCTGCGCCGGCAAGGTCTACTACGACCTCCTACAAGCGCGAGAGGAGGCCGAGCAGAGCGAGGTCTATCTGATGCGGCTCGAGCAGTTCTATCCCTTCCCGGCGCTCAGCCTGATGAAAGAGCTCGCCCGTTTCCCCAATGCCGAGATCGTCTGGTGCCAGGAGGAGCCGAAGAACCAGGGCGCCTGGTCCTTCGTCGAGCCCAACATCGAATGGGTGCTCGGCCGTATCGGGGCGAGCCACGACCGCGCCCGCTATGTTGGCCGCGCGGCCTCCGCCTCCACGGCCACCGGGCTTGCGCGCCAACATGCGCACGAGCAGGAAACACTGGTCAACGACGCATTGACGCTCTGAGAGGAACGCTGGCGATGGGTATCGAGGTACGGGTTCCGACGCTCGGCGAGAGCGTGACGGAGGCGACGGTCGCCACCTGGTTCAAGAAGCCGGGGGACGAGGTCGCCGCGGATGAGATGCTGTGCGAGCTGGAGACCGACAAGGTGACGGTCGAGGTGCCGGCGCCGGAGGGCGGCAGGCTCGACGAGATCGTCGCGGCCGAAGGGGAGACCGTGGGCGTCGATGCCCTGCTCGCCACCATCAGCGCCGGCGCGGCGACCGATGGCGAGAAGCCGGCTGAGAAGACGTCGGAGGCCAAGGAAAGCACGGCGAACGGCGCCGATCAGGAGAGCGGCGCAGCCGACGCAGCGAGCGGCGCTGCGGCCGAGAAGGTGGCGGTGCCGGTCCCCGCGCTTGGCGAGAGCGTGACGGAGGCGACGGTCGCCACCTGGTTCAAGGCCATCGGCGACTCAGTCGCGGCCGACGAGATGCTCTGCGAGCTGGAGACCGACAAGGTCTCCGTCGAGGTGCCGTCGCCCGCCGCCGGCACCCTGGCCGAAATCCTGGCCGAGGAGGGCGCGACGGTCGAGCCCGGCGGCACCATCGCCTATGTCAGGGCGGGCGATGCCCAGGCCCAATCGGGCGACGCCCCGGCGAAAGCGGACGAGGCCAAAGCGGCCCCGGCCCAAGAGGCCAAGACGGAGAAGGCCCCGGCAACTCAGGGTGCCGCCAAGGCCGACGGTGCGATGTCGAAGGCCGACGCCCTCGCCGCCGCCGCCAAGCCGCCGGCCGCCGCGCCCGCAGCCTCCTCCGCCGTGGCGGCCTTCGCCGCCTCGCCCGCCCCTGCGCCGATCCCCCGCGCCCCGGTCCCGGCCGAGGATGCTGCGCGGGAGGAGCGGGTGAAGATGACCCGCCTTCGCCAGACCATCGCGCGGCGCCTGAAGGACGCCCAGAACACCGCCGCCATGCTCACCACCTACAACGAGGTGGACATGTCCGCGGTCATGGCGCTCCGCAACGAATACAAGGGCGATTTCGAGAAGAAGCACGGCGTGCGCCTCGGCTTCATGTCGTTCTTCACCAAGGCCTGCTGCCACGCGCTCTTTGAAGTGCCGGAGGTGAATGCCGAGATCGACGGCACCGACATCGTCTACAAGAGCTTCGTGCATATGGGCATCGCCGTCGGCACGCCCGGCGGCCTCGTGGTGCCGGTGGTGCGGGACGCCCACCAGATGGGCTTTGCCGAGATCGAGAAGAAAATCAACGAGTTGGGCCTGCGCGCCCGCGACGGCAAGCTCTCCATGGCCGAGATGCAGGGGGGCACGTTCACCCTGTCGAACGGCGGGGTCTACGGCTCGCTGATGTCCTCGCCGATCCTCAACCCGCCGCAGTCCGGCATCCTCGGCATGCACAAGATCCAGGACCGGCCGATGGTGGTGGATGGCGAGATCAAGGTGCGGCCGATGATGTACCTCGCCCTCAGCTACGATCACCGCATCGTCGACGGTAAGGGCGCGGTCACCTTCCTCGTCCGCGTGAAGGAGGCGTTGGAGGATCCGCGTCGCCTGCTGATGGACCTTTAGGAGCGCATCATGGGAACGGAAATCGGCATTCTCGCCCTCTACGGGCTGTTCGTGATCGTGGTGATCCTGCTCCAGGTGCTGGCCGCCTTGCCGCAGGTGGGCCTGGTGGCGTTGGCGAGCGCGCGGGACACGATGGCGCCGCTCACCGGCGTCGCCGCGCGCCTCGATCGGGCGCAGCTCAACTGTGTGATCGGGTTGGCGCTCTTCGCACCGGCGGCGATCGCAGTGCAGATGCTGGGGCTCTCGACCGGGGCGACGGTGCTGGCCGGCCAGATCTTCCTGATCGCGCGCCTGGTCTACGTCGTGGTCTACGCCGCCGGGATCCCCTGGCTTCGCACCCTCGCCTGGACGGCGAGCATCCTGGCCACGGCCTATCTCTACATCGTCGCCATGGGCGGCGCGGCGGCCGCCTAGGGTGGCGTTGGAGCTCGCCATTCTGGGCTGGGCCGGGGTGCTGGCCGTGGTGCAGCTCGTGCTGATGGCGGTGCCGGCGAACCTGCAGCTCGGCTCCGCCTATCTCGTCACCGCCCGGGATGAGCAGCGACAGCTCTCGGGCGTGCCGGCCCGGTTGAAGCGGGCCTACGACAACCATATCGAGGGCCTGGTGATGTTCGCCGTCGCGGCGCTGGTCGTCAGCGTCTCCGGCCGCTCCACCGGCTTCACCCAGGGCTGCGCGGTGGCCTACCTGGCGGCGCGGGTCGTCTACATCCCGCTCTATGCCTACGGTATTCCCTATGTCCGCAGCGCCGTCTGGGCCGTCGGCTTCTTCGCCACGCTCCTGATGCTGCTTGCGGTGCTTCTTTGAGATGACCGTCGCCGACGAGACAGGACCGCGACCGCGTTCCTCAGCGCGTCGTTTCCTCCTGCGCGCCTGGCATATCCTCGTGACGATCTGGTTCTGGTATTACATCGTAACATTTACCAGGAGTGTCTTCGGTGGCGGCGTGGCCACCAGCAAAGTATTAGCAGGACTACAAGACTTCTTTCAAAGAAATGGCCAGATCGAAATACTGATAATGTACTGGGATCTCTATCTTCCACAAGCACTTGTCGTATTCAGTTTATTTGTAGCAGGCGTATTTGGTGTCTACTTCCTCCTGCTACGCCGAGCCGTGGTCGTTTTCCCGGTTGCCGTCGTAGCGATCCTAGGTATCCCGATGATGTTGGACGCACGATTTGGAGCCTCCTGGAGTTTCGAGAATCCGCAGGCACTTCTGCTTGCTCTCACTGCCTTGTTGGGTTTCTTCGTCCCCCTCGCCGTGTTCATCGCGACGGGGCAGCTGCGGTGGCGACGCAAGCGGTCGATCTCCACCGAGACCTTCGAATGATCAGGAACGGGGCGGGAAGTCATGGCTGACTACGACGTGATCGTCATCGGCGCAGGGCCGGGGGGCTATGTCTGCGCCATCCGGGCGGCGCAGCTCGGGCTGAAGGTCGCCTGTGTCGAGGGGCGGGAGACTTTGGGCGGCACCTGCCTCAACATCGGCTGCATTCCGTCCAAGGCCATGCTGCACGCCACCCACATGCTGCATGAGGCGGAGGAGAACTTCGCCACCATGGGCCTGATGGGCAAGGCGCCGTCCGTCGATTTCCCGAAGCTGATGACCTACAAGGCCTCGACGGTGGAGACCAACACCAAAGGCGTCGAGTTCCTGTTCAAGAAGAACAAGATCGACTGGCTGAAGGGTTGGGCGACCATCCCGGGCCCGGGCCACGTGCGGGTGGGCGGCGCCACCCACAACGCCAAGGCCATCGTGATCGCCTCGGGCTCTGAGCCCTCGACCATCCCGGGCGTCGAGATCGACGAGAAGGTGGTGGTGAGCTCCACCGGTGCGCTCGAGCTCAAGAAGCCGCCGAAGAAGATGATCCTGATCGGCGGCGGCGTCATCGGGCTCGAGATGGGCTCGGTCTATGCCCGCCTCGGCAGCGATGTGACGGTGATCGAGTATCTCGACCGCATCGTGCCCGGCGTCGACGGGGAGATCGCCAAGCTCTTCCAGCGGGCGCTGACCAAACAGGGCCTGAAGTTCATCCTCGGCGCCGCCGTGCAGTCGGTCGATGCCAAGAAGACCAAGGCCCGCGTCACCTTCCAGCATCGCAAGGACGAGACGGTGGAGGAGTTGGACGCCGACATCGTCCTCGTCGCCACCGGACGCCGGCCGTTCACCGAGGGTCTGGGCCTCGACGCGCTCGGCGTCACCATGAACCGCGGCATGATCGTCACGGACGTGAACGGGCGCACCAACGTCTCCGGCATCTACGCCATCGGCGATGTGACGGAGGGGCCGATGCTCGCCCATAAGGCGGAGGATGAGGGGATGGCGGTGGCCGAGGTCATCGCTGGCAAGCAGGGCCACGTGAACTACCGGGTGATCCCCTCGGTCATCTACACCCATCCCGAGGTCGGCGCGGTGGGCCTGACCGAGGAGCAGGTGAAGGAGAGCGGGCAGGCCTACACCGTCGGTAAGTTCCCGTTCATGGGCAACGCCCGGGCCAAGGCGCAGTTCGCCGGCGAGGGTCAGGTGAAGATCGTCGCGGACAAGGAGAGTGGCCGGATCCTCGGCGCCCACATCATCGGCCCCCAGGCGGGCGATCTGATCCATGAGATCTGTGTGGCGATGGAGTTTGGCGGCACGGCCTCCGACCTCTCCCACACCTGCCACGCCCATCCGACGGTGTCGGAGGCGGTGCGAGAGGCGGCGCTCGCCTGCGGCGACGGCGCGATCCATGCCTAGTCAGCCTGTTTTGGAGGAGCGCGTGCCGCGATTTTCTGCCCCGGTGCGCAAGCCCCGGATCGCGCCCGACCCGTTGGGCTCCGCCCGTTCGCCGCTCAAACGCCCCGCCGGGGCGTTTGCGGGACGCGGCTCACCCCCCAGGGCGGGCGCGATCCTCCGTCCTGAGGGAGACGACGTTTGCCTGAGCCGCCGGAGTAATCGGCGCCCGGCCTAAGGGCGGCCGACAAAGCTATGCCCGCAAGCCTCGTCGCGCATTACGGACGGCGGCTCGGCCTCAGCGCACTTCGCCGGCGGATCTACTCCACCCCGCATTCCCCGTCGGCCGATCTCTACATCGCCAATGCCTGTGCCGATTGGATTGCCGAGGGGCGCCTCCGCTGGCGCGGGCCCACGGTGCTCACCTCGGACCGGGCGGAGGTCGTCGTCCGCCACGATGCCCGCGCCTGGCCCGGCAGTCGGCGCCAACGCCTGATCTACGTCATCGACGACGATTGGCGCGCCGCAAGCGCCGATGAGGGCCTGAGCCCCTACTACCGCTGGAAGTACGGCGCGGTGGAGGTCGACGCCGCCCGCTGGCACCTCGCCCGGGCCGATGCCGCCGTCGTCTCGAGCCCGGCGGTGGCAGAGGCCGTGACCGCGACGGCCCCGGGCCTTCCCGTCCACCAGATCAACCCGCACTGGTCCGCGCCGATGCGCGACCTCGGCCACCACGACCGGCACGAGCGGATCGACATCGCCTGCCTCGCCGGCCGGGTCCATCGCGGCGACATGGGTTTTTTGATCCCGGCGCTGACCGAGATCCTGGACGCCCGCCCGAACGTCCATGTCAGCCTGATGCAGGGCCATGCCGAGGCGACCGGCCATCCACGCCTCCACATCGTGCCCCGCATGCTCTGGCCGGCCTACCGCACCTGGCTCAGCACGTTCAGCGCGCATATCGCGCTCTATCCCCTGCTGCCGACGCCGTTCAACGCCGGACGCTCGGTCAACAAGCTGATCGAGCACGCAATGATCGGCGCCGCCGCGATCTACTCCGACACCTGGCCCACCGGCCGCGCGGCGAAGGAGGCGGGCGGCGCGCTCACCGCCGACAACCGGGCGGAGGCCTGGGTTGAGGCCGCCCTCAGCCTCATCGACGACGCCGCCGCCCGGCAGAGGATCGCGGCTGCTGGCCAAAGCCATGCAGCCACCTTGAACGACCCGGCGCCGCAGCGGGCGCTTTGGGCGCAACTCCTCGCCTAGCCCGCCCCGAGCGGGAAGCGGCGTTCTTGGTTTCGCGCGCAAGGCTCGCTAAAGAAGGCGCGGCCGAAGCGAGGGGACGCAGCCGATGCAGGTTGAGGACACGGCGATACCGGGGGCGAAGATCCTGACGCCCCGCCGCTTCGGCGATGCCCGCGGCTATTTCTCGGAGACCTGGAATGCTCGGCGGATGGCGGAGGCGGGGCTTGAGCTGACCTTCGTGCAGGACAACGAAAGCCTCTCGGTCGATGTGGGCACGATCCGCGGCCTGCACTACCAGGCGCCGCCCTTCGCCCAGGCCAAGCTGGTGCGCGCCGTCACCGGCACGATCCGCGACGTCATCATCGACGTGCGCATCGGCTCTCCGGCCTACGGCACCCAAGTCGCGGTGACGCTGAGCGAGGAGAACGACCAGCAGCTCCTCGTCCCCCGCGGCTGCCTGCATGGCTTTGCCACGCTCACGCCCAACACCCGCGTGAGCTACAAGGTCGACAATTGGTATGACGGCCCCTCCGACGGCTCGGTGCGCTGGAACGATCCAGCGCTTGCCATCGACTGGGGCATCGAGGAGGAGAACGCCGTGGTGTCGGACAAGGACGCCGCCGCCCCGCTCTTCAACGACTGGACATCGCCCTTTCGATGGGAGGAGACGGCGTGAGGATCCTGGTCACCGGGGGGGCGGGCTTCATCGGTTCCGCCGTTGTGCGCCGGGCGGTGGCGGACGGGCATCAGGTCGTGAACCTGGATGTGCTGACCTATGCTGCGAACCTCGCCAACGTCGCCCAGATCTCCAACGCCCCCGGCTATGTGTTCGAGGAGGCCGACATCCGCGACCGCGCGGCACTCGACCGGATCTTCGCCGCGCATCAGCCGGAGGTGGTGATGCACCTGGCCGCCGAGAGCCACGTGGATCGCTCCATCGACGGGCCGGCGGCGTTCGTGGAGACCAATATCGTCGGCACCTACACCTTGCTCGAAGCCGCGCGGGCCTATCGCGATGAAACAGGCAACGCGCTCCGCTTCCACCATATCTCGACGGACGAGGTCTATGGCTCTCTCGGGGCGGAGGGCCTGTTTCACGAGACCACGGCCTATGCGCCGAGCTCGCCCTACTCCGCCTCTAAAGCCGCCTCCGATCATCTGGTCCGGGCCTGGGGCGCGACCTACGGCCTGCCGGTCGTCGTCACGAACTGCTCGAACAACTACGGGCCCTTCCACTTTCCGGAGAAGCTGATCCCCGTCGTGATCCTCAACGCTCTCGCCGGCCAGCCGATCCCGGTCTACGGCACGGGGGAGAATGTGCGCGACTGGCTTTATGTCGAGGATCACGCCGATGCATTGCTCACCGTGGCGGCGCGGGGGCGGGAGGGCGAGACCTACAACATCGGCGGCAATGCCGAGGCGCGAAACATCGACCTCGTCCGCACGATCTGCACCATCCTCGACGAGCTGCGGCCGGACGGCGCGCCGCACGACCGTCTGATCACCTTCGTCGAGGATCGGCCGGGCCACGACCTGCGCTACGCCATCGACGCCAGCAAGATCCGGGACGAGCTCGGCTGGCGTCCCACGGTGACGCTGGAGGAAGGATTGCGCCGCACCGTCCTTTGGTACCTGGAGAACGAGGCTTGGTGGCGCGCCATCCAGGCCGGCGGCCACCAGCTCGACCGGCTGGGCCTCGGCACCCCGGCTGCGGCCCCCTGAGCCATGCGTCTCCTGGTCTTCGGCCACACGGGGCAGGTTGCCTCCGCCCTCGCCGAACGCGGGGCTGCGCGCGGGCATACGGTCGAGACCCTCGGCCGCGATCGGGCCGATCTGACGGATCCGGCGTCCTGCGCTGACCGGGTGAGGGCGGCGGAGGCCGACGTCATCCTCAACGCCGCCGCCTACACCAATGTGGACGGGGCGGAGAGCGATGAGGAGACGGCGCTGACCGTCAACGCCCATGCGCCCGGAGCGATGGCGACGGCCGCGGCGGCGCGGGGGCTGCCGTTCCTCCACATCTCCACCGACTACGTCTTCGACGGGGCGGAGGGGCGCCCGTGGCGGGAGGATGACCCGACCGGCCCGATCAGCGCCTATGGCCGTACGAAGCTCGCAGGCGAGACCGCGGTGATGGAGGCCGGCGGCCCCGCCGCCATCCTGCGCACCGCCTGGGTGTTCTCGGCCACCGGTGCGAACTTCGTGAAGACCATGCTCCGCGTCGGGCGGGAGACCCCGAGCCTCAAGGTGGTCGACGACCAAAGGGGCGGTCCGACGTCGGCCGATGACATCGCCGATGCCCTCCTCGCAATTGCAGAGGCGTCCCGCAACGGGCGCTTCGTCCCCGGCATCTTCCACTTCGCCGGCGCCCCTGCCGTCACCTGGGCCGACTTCGCCGAAGCGATCTTCGCGGATGCCGGCCTGCGCCAAACCCCGACGGTCACCCGCATCACCACGGCCGAGTTTCCGCGCCCCGCCCCGCGGCCGCAAAACTCCGTCCTCGACTGCAGCAAGATCGCGGAGACCTACGGCATCGCCCAGCCCGACTGGCGCGCCGCCCTCGCCCGAACGTTGGAGAGCCTCGCATGACCGATGCAGCCCCCGCGCCCGCCAGGCGCGGCATCATCCTCGCCGGCGGCTCGGGCACGCGGCTCTACCCCATCACCCACTCGGTCTCGAAGCAGCTTCTGCCGCTCTACGACAAGCCGATGATCTATTACCCGCTGTCGGTGTTGATGCTGGCGGGCTTGCGGGATGTCGCCGTCATCACCACGCCCGAGGATCAGGATCAGTTCGTCCGCCTGCTGGGTGACGGCAGCCAATGGGGCATGCGGCTCGAATATATCGCCCAGCCCCGGCCGGAGGGGCTCGCCCAAGCCTATCTGCTGGCCGAGGACTTCCTGGACGGCGCTGCCTCCACCATGGTGCTCGGCGACAACGTGTTCTTCGGCCATGGTCTGCCGGAGCTGTTGGAGGCCGCGCAGCAGCGTGCCAAGGGCGGCACCGTTTTCGGCTATCAGGTGGCCGACCCCGAACGCTACGGCGTCGTCGCCTTCGACCGCGACGGCCGCGCCACCTCGATCATCGAGAAGCCCGAGGTGCCGCAGTCGGACTTCGCGGTCACCGGCCTCTATGTCCTCGACGTCCGCGCCTCCGCCCTGGCGCGTGACGTCAAACCGTCCGACCGGGGGGAGCTCGAGATCACCTCCCTCCTCAACATGTACCTTGAGGAGGGGACATTGGCGGTGGAGCGCATGGGTCGCGGCTATGCCTGGCTCGACACCGGCACCCACGGCAGCCTACTCGATGCCGCCAACTTCGTGCGCACGCTCGAGAACCGGCAGAATATGAAGATCGGCTGCCCGGAGGAGATCGCCTTCGCCAACACCTGGATCGACGCGGACGCCGTGCGCGATCTGGCCAAGCCCTATATGAAGACCTCCTACGGCCGCTATCTGATGCGATTGGTGGAGGGCCGGTGATCGCCCGACGGACATGACCAAGCCCGCGCCATGAACCGAGCCGTCTTCGGCAGCCTCGCGCGCTACTACGTGCGCCGCCCGGTGCTGTTCTGGGAGCATATCGGCCGGGCGCTGCTGATTCTGGTGACCCAGGGGCGGGCGCAGCTGCGCCGCGACTTCGCCAGCGTCAGCCGCACCGCCGACCGGGTGGGGGTGCAGGCGACGACCTTCCGCGAGCTCTGGGGCAATCGGGAGCGGAACGCGGCGGCGCTCAGCCAGCAGCTCGCGCCCTTGGCGGGGCAGGAGCCGGGCACGACGCTCGACGACCTCGTAGCGGTCGAGCGCCATCTCCTCCGCCGCGATCATCTGTTCGACGCGGCCTTCTACCGCCGCCGCTATGGCCCGATCGCCGCGACGGGAGATGCGGCAGAGGCGGCGCTCGAGCACTATCTCGGCAAGGGGGCGGAGGCCGGCAACTGGCCCAACCCCCATTTCGAGCCGCGCCGCTACGTTCAGGCCTATCCGGAACTGGCGGCCGGCGGCATGAACCCGATCCTGCACTACGCCTATTTCGGCTGGCGGGAGGGACGCGGCAGCCGCTCCGCCTTCGACGCCGACCAATACCTCGACGCCCACCCGAAGGTGCGGCGCGACGGGATCTCCCCCCTCATCCACTATCTCGGCCGGTTGGCGGCGGGGGAGACGCCCTCGCTCCACCCGGCGGAAGGGCGCCTGTCGCGCCGGGGCGGGACCATCCTGCTCGTCACCCACGACATGCATGTGGGCGGCGCCCAGCGGGTGGCGCGGTCGCTGGCGGCCTGGCTGCTCTCCCACACCCGCTACGACGTCCGCATCGTGGCGGTGGCGGACGGCGACGTGCGGGCGCGGTTCGAGGCTGTGGCGCCGGTCTTTTGCCTCGCCGATCGGGCCCATGGCGGGGCGCTGGAGGAGAAGCTCCGCGCCTTTGCCGGAGGGGACGTCGTGGCGATCTTCGCCAACTCCGTGGCGAGCGGGGCGTTCTTCGATCATTGGCCCGCACCGACGCCCGCCATCGCCTGGCTGCACGAGATGCCCAAGATGCTGGCCCGGCACGAGAGCCGCCTCGCCACCATCGTCGCGCGCTGCGCCCATATCGTGAGCGGCAGCCCCGCGGTCGAGGCGGCGCTCGTCTCCCGCTTCGACGTGCCCGCGGAGCAGGTGACGACCGTGCCCCCCTTCGTCGAGGTGCCCGACAGCCTGCCGACGGAGGCGGAGAAGGCCGCCGCCCGCCGCGAACTCGGCATCGCCGAGGACCAGGTGCTGATCTGCGGCTGCGGCGTGATGCACTGGCGGAAGCGCCCGGATCTGTTCATCGAGGTCGCGGCGCACGTCGCCGAACAGGTCGGGCAGACCGCGCAGTTCCTCTGGATCGGCGATGGCGAGGATCGGGAGGCCTGCGCCGCCCGCATCGCCGAGCTGGGGCTCGACGACACCGTCCGCCTTTTCGGCTTCGCCGAGGACGTGAACGCCATCCTCCGCCTGGCGGACGTGTTTCTGCTGCCGTCGGAGGAGGATCCCTTCCCCCTCGTTTGCCTCAATGCCGCCCTGGCCGGCGCGCCGATCGTCTGCTTCGCTGAGGCCGGTGGGATGGAGGGCTTCGTCACGGGGGGCGCCGGCGTCGCGGTGCCCCACCTCGATGCCGCGGCGATGGCCAAGGCGACGCTGGCCTACCTGCGCGACGCCCCCCGGCGCCGGGCCGATGGCGCGCGGGCCCGGGCGAAGGTGCTCGACGGTCATACGGTCGACCGGATCGGCCCGGCGCTCCTCCATCATCTGCGCCAGGCGGCGGGCCTTGCCCCTGCGGTCTCGGTCGTGCTGCCCAACTACAATTGCGGCCCCTACCTCGAGGCGCGGCTCACCAGCATCCGGGCCCAGAGCTTTCAGGATTTCGAGCTGATCCTGCTCGACGATGCCTCGACCGACGGCTCGGAGGAGATGCTCGAGCAGGAGGCGGAGCGGCGCCCCGGCAGCACCCTGCTGCTGCGCCAGGAAAACGGCGCCAGCCCCTTCGCCCAATGGCTCGCCGGCATGGACGCCGCCTCCGCCGAGCTGGTGTGGTTGGCCGAGGCCGACGACTGGGCCGATCCCGATTTCCTGGCGGCCCTCCTCCCCCATTTCGACGACCGCAACGTGCGGCTGGCCCACACCGCCTCCGTCCCCGTCGATGCGGCGGGCGATCCGCTTGGCGCTTACGACGCGCTCTACCTCGACCGGATCGCCCCGGGGCGCTGGCAGCAGAGCTTCATCGCCACCGATCAGGAGGAGGCGACCGCCGGCCTCGGCCTCGCCAACACCATCCCGAACGCCAGCGCCGTGATGCTCCGCCGCTTCCAGCCATCGCCGGAGGAGCGGGCGGAGCTCTCAGCCATGCGGCTGGCCGGCGACTGGCTGTTCTATCTGATGGCGCTTCGGGGCGGGTTTCTCAGCTACGAGGCGCGGCCTCTCAACTACCATCGCCGCCATGGTGAGACCCAGACCGCGCGGCTGGAGGGCACGGCGGACTACTTCCGCGAGACCGCCAAGGTGCATCAGTGGATCGCCCGCACCTGGCAGCGGCCGATGGAGGCCCGGGACAAGGCCCGCCGCTTCGTCGAGGGCGATCTGCAGCGCTTCGACATCACCGATCCTGCCGTCGCCGAGGCGGCCGTCGCGCCGCTCTCCGCCCCAGGCCGGAAGGTTCTGCCGACGATCCTGTTCGTAATCTCGGACCTCGGCCCCGGCGGCGGCCAGATCTTCGCCATCCGCCTCGCCAATGCCTGGGTCGCCCGGGGCGGCCGGGCGGTGCTGCTCAACGTCGGCCGCTTCGCCGACCATCCCGGCGTGCGGGCGCGCGTCGACGGCCGGGTCCCGATCCTGCGCATCGACACGGCGGAGGGGGAGCCGTCGCGCATCGTCCGCCGCTTCGGCGTCGACATCATCCACAGCGCCATCTGGTGGGCTGACAAGTTCGTGCAGTCGGCCCTGCCCGATCTGCCGGCCTCGATGCCCTGGGTCATTACCGCCCACGGCTGCTACGAGACGCTGCTCGCCGATCCCTCCCTCGACCCGACCCTGCCGAGCCGGATCGAAGAGATCATCCAGCGACCCGCCGCCTGGGTCGTGGTGGCGGAGAAGAACAAAGCGCTCTTCGCCGAGCACGGCCAGCCCGCCCGGGTCCTGCGCATCGACAACGGGGTGGAGGCGCCGACGGCCAGATCCCTCGACCGCGCCGCCCTCGGTCTCCGGGAAGACGCGGTGGTCTTCTGCCTCGCCGCCCGGGCGATTGCGGAGAAGGGCTGGCAGCACGCCGTCCGCATCGTCGCGGCGCTGAACGCCCGTGGCCTGGCGGCCGATCTCCTGCTGCTCGGCAGCGGCCCGGCGGAGGAGCGGATCCGGGCCCGCACGCCGCGCCACGTGGTGCTGACCGGCCATGTCGGCGATCCCGCGCCCTATTTCGCCACGGCCGATATCGGCCTCCTCCCCACCCGGTTCGCCGGGGAGTCCCAGCCCCTCGCCTTGATCGAGATGATGGCCCACGGCCTGCCCGTGCTCTCGACCGACGTGGGCGAGATCCCGGATCTGATCGGCACAGGGTCCGAGGCGGCAGGCCGGGTCATCCCCCTCCGTCGCGGGCGGGTCGACGTCGACGGCTTCGTTGCGGCGGCCGCTGATCTGATGGACCCCGCGACGCGTCAGATGGCGTCGGCCGCTGCCCGCGCCCGGTACGAGGCGCGCTACAGCCTAGATCGGATGGTGGGTGCCTATGCCAAGCTCTACGACGAGGTCCTGGCCTCCGCCGAAGCCGGCCCCCGCGGTTGACAGCACCCGGACGTCGCAAGACAGTCCGCCCATCGACGCGGTGAGGCAGGAGCCGACCCCTTGGACAGCCGCCTGGACGAGTTTGCGACCTTCGTCAACGCAGCCCTGCGCATGATGACCCGGCTGAACAAGGCGGAGATCTTCACCGGCCAGGGCATCACGCCGGTTGCCTGGCTGTCGCTGCGCACGATCTCGGAGGCCGGAACGTGCAGCCCCCGCATCCTGGTCAATCGGCTGGGTATGACCCGCCAGCGCGTCGGCCAGATCCTCGACACTCTGAAGGCCAAGGATCTGGTGCTGGTGACGCCGGCCGAGGGGGAGGGGCGTCAGATCACCATCGCCCTATCGCCGAGCGGTGAGGCGATGCTCGCCCATCTCGACACCGCCCTCGGCGCGGAGTTGGAGGAGGCGCTCGGCGCCAAGGCCGAGGCGGGGCTCTCCCGCGCGAGCAAGCTGACCGGGCGCCTCACTCAGACCTTCACCAAGGCCGATGGCGCCGCGTCGAGCTGAGGCCCAGGCCCGCGGGCGCTGGGGTTGAGCGGCGTCGACCTCACCGATGCGCGGGTCGCCGTCATCGGCGCCTCTGGCTTCATCGGCCAGCACGTGGTGGCGGCGCTCCTTGAGGCGGGGGCGGAGGTCGCGGGCTTCGACCGCGCCCTTGCCGTCTGCCCGCCGCATGCGCGCTACACCCACCTGCAGGGCGATGCCGGCAATCCGACCGACGTGGCCCCGGCGCTGGCGGGCGCCGATGCCGCGATCTGCCTCGCGCCGTCCAGCCTGCCGGTGACCGCCAACGCCGACTTCGCGGCCGAGGTCGCCGGCCACCTCGCCCCCACCATCCGTTTGGCGGAGCTGGCACTGGCCGCGGGCTGCCGGCGTTTCGTCTACGCCTCGTCCGGCGGCACGGTCTACGGCGCGCCGGGGCCGGGCCCCCTGGCCGAGACCGCGGCGACCCTGCCGCAGAGCGCTTACGGTGTGACCAAGCTCGCCATGGAGCATTATCTGCGGGTGCTGGGCGAGCTGCGCGGCCTGAGCGCCCTGTCGCTCCGCGTCTCCAACCCCTACGGCCCCGGTCAGATCGCCGCCCAGGGTCAGGGTCTTGTCGCCATGGCCATGAAACGCGCCTTCGAGGGGGCGCCGATGGTGATCTGGGGCGACGGCAGCGTGGTGCGCGACTTCGTCTATATCGGCGATGTCGCCCGGGCCTATGCGGTAGCCGCTGCCCCCTCCGGCCCGGTGGGCGCGATCAACGTAGGTTCAGGCAGCGGCCTCCGCCTCATCGACATCGCCAAGGCGGTGGAGGCGGCGGCTGAGCGTCCCCTCGACCTGCGCTTCACGGAGGGGCGGGCGATCGACGTGGCGGCCAACGTGCTCGACATCAGCCGCGCCGAGAAGCTGCTCGGCTGGCGGCCGACGACGATGCTGGAGGACGGCCTCCGCCAGACCGCCGCCTGGTGGCGTGCCCGCACCATCGCCACCAGGCATTAACGCTACTGGGCGTTGACCACGTCGCTGGCGTTCTGGCGCAGCAGCCACAGCCCGACGATCAGCAGCCCCAGCCCCATGGCAAAGACATAGACCGGGCTGACCCAGGGGGCGTCGTAGACCCCGTAGAAGCCGCTGCGGAACATCCCACCGGCATGGGCGATGGGATTGAACCAGAGCGCCGCTTGAAACTCCGGCGGCAGGGACTCGTAGGTGTAGAACACCCCCGAGATCAGAAAGAGCGGCCGGTTCACCACGATCCAAATCCGCTCCCACACCGGGAAATAGGCGAAGAGCACGATGTTGAGCGCCCCCCAGCCGAGCCCGATCGAGGCCGCCATCAGAAAGGCGAGCGCCACCAGGTCGAGCTTCAGGTTCACGTCCACATCGTAGAGCAGCACGATGCCGACGAAGACGATGACGCAGACCACGACCTGGGTGAGGAAGCTGAGGATCAGCCGGGCGATCAGCGTGTCGATCGGGGTCACCGCGGGAAATTGCAGGAGCGGCCGGTTGAAGCGGACCGCACCGCTGACGTCGGAGGTGATCTCGGAATAGACCGAGATCGCCATGAACCCGGTAGCGTAGAACAATGCGAAGTTGTGGCCAAGCTGGGGAGTGCGCAGCACCAGCGAGAACAGCGTGGTCATCAAGGCGATCGCGGCCACCGGGTTGAACACCGCCCAGAAATAGCCGCCGGCGAATCGCCCATACTTCGTCGTCATCTCCCGCACCACGAGTGCTGCGATCACCCGCGCGAACTGAAAGCTCGGGGTGCCGACATGCTGGCTCATGCCGCTCTCCGCCCCGTGGGATATGTCGAGTGGCATCCCTCACATTCTGGATTTCTGGCAATTCTTCGCCGATCAGGTGTGGTTTCCGGGACGCAGCCGGGACGCTGCAGACCTGTCCACGATTGTCTTGCGCTACCAATCTCCCTACCGTCAATGATCAGGGACGAGGGGGCAGGCAGGCCCGGCGGACCGGAACGCTGACTTCTTGAAAGTTGCGCGCCCGCGCCGGGCCTGCAGCTATTTGTTGCGGTCTCCAGCGCGATCGACAACAGTATAACCCGCTCAAGTACAACACGCCCATGGCGGCGAACAGGCTTCCGATGGCCGAACCGATCCTCGAATTGCAAGACGTCAGCTTGTCCTTCCCGACCAAGTTCGGACGGACGGTGGTGGTGAAGGACTGCACTTTCGGGCTGCAGCCGGGCCAGTCGCTCGGCCTGCTCGGGCGCAACGGGGCCGGCAAATCCTCGCTCCTCAAGGTGCTCTCGGGCTCGATGGCGCCGACCAGCGGGCGGGTGCGCCGGAACGCCCGCATTTCCTTCCCCCTCGGCTTCGGCGGGGGCTTTCACGGCATGCTGACCGGCCTGCAGAACGCCCGGTTCGTGGCGCGCATCCATGGCGTCGACACCGCGGCGATGGTCGACTTCGTCGAGGATTTCTCCGAGCTCGGCCACCATCTGCATCTGCCGGTCAACACCTACTCCTCCGGCATGCGGGCGCGGCTCGCCTTCGCCGTCTCGATGGGGGCCTCGTTCGACTGCTACCTGGTCGACGAGATCACGGCCGTCGGCGATTCCCGCTTCCGCGAGAAGTGCAAGCAAGTCTTCGCCGAGCGCCTGCGCTCCGCCGCCGTGATCATGGTGTCCCATTCCAATCAGACCTTGCAGGAGTATTGTCAGACCGGGGCCGTGCTGGAGAACGGGCGCTTCGACTACTTCTCCGACATCGCCGACGCGATCGCGCAGCACAAGCGCAACATGGACGTCAGCGCCGCAGCCTGAAGGCGGGACAAGGAATGCTGCAAAGCCTGCAAATGCCCCGCGAGCTGCTCGCCGCCGGCTCCTCCGCGCTGGAGGTCGCGGGCTATGAGATCGAGCAGCGGGCGCTGCCCTTTCGCCTGCGCCGCCATGTGGAGCAGATCTGGGCGCTTGGCGCAGCGCAAAGCGCGCGGCTGACCGCCCTCTTCCCCAACCGACCGGCCGCCGACCGGCCGATGATCTCCTTCCTCGTCGCTCTGGATGGGGAGACGGGACAGCGCCACCTGGCCGCGCTGCTCGAGTCGTTCCGGCGCCAGCCCGCTCACCTGGCCGAGCTGCTGCTGGTCGTACCACCGGATCTGCCCCAGGGCGCCGCCCGGTTTCTGGAGCGCGAGATCGGCCCGGCCCGCGCCCGGGCCAACATCGTGCGCATCGCCCCCTCACGCCACGACCCCCTGCCATCCATCGCCACGGCGCTCGAAGCCGCCTCGGGCGAGTGGATCGCCCGTCTCGGCCCGCGCGATACGCTTGCGCCCCACGCCGTCGCCTGTATCCTGGGCGACCTGCACGCCCATCCCCAGCATGCCTTTCTCTACACCGATGCTGTCGTCGCAGCCTCCGGCGGTAGCTATGTCGACCTGCTGTTGAAGCCCGGCTTCGACCCAGTGCTGCTCTCGGGCATGGACTACGTGAACCCGCTGGCGCTCTTCCGGCGGGAGCGTCTTTGTCGGCTCGGCGGCTGGAAGGAGGAGGTGAGCGATCCGGTCGCCGACTACGATCTGGTGCTGCGCTACACCACCGGCCTCGCGGCGGAGGAGATCTGCCATCTGCCCTATCCCGCCCTGGTCTGGCAGCGCCCGACGACGCCGCCCAGCCGGCGCGATATCCGCAAGAGCCGCGCCCTGGTGGCCGCCCACTACCGCCCAAGCCTCGGGCCGCTCCGCGCCGCCGCCGCGCCCCGCGCCTTTGCCCGCACGCGCCTCAGGCTGGAGCAGGAGAGCCTGCCCAAGGTCTCCGTCATCATCCCAAGCCGCGACAGCCGGCGCCTGATCGGCAAGCTGCTGCACGGGCTCCGCAACCGCACCGACTACCCCGATCTGGAGATGATCGTCGTCGACAACGGCTCGAAGGACGCCAAGGTGCTGCGCCAATACGGACGCATCGCCGAGCGCGACCCGCGCTTCCGCTTCGAGATCCGCGAGGCGCCGTTCAACTACTCCACCATGGTGAACCGCGGTGCCGCCCTGGCGACGGGAGAGCATCTGCTGCTGCTCAACAACGACATCGAGATCACCCAGCGCGACTGGCTGCGGGAGATGGTCGCCTGCCTCGCCTTCCCCGGCACCGGGGTGGTGGGCGCACGCCTGCTCTACCCCGACCGGCGCCTGCAGCATGCCGGCGTCATTGCCGGTCTGCGCGATCTGGCCGGGCACTGGTTCTGTCGGGCTGAAAGCGGGGCGGAGGGGGTGATGGGGCGCCTGCGCCTGCGCAATTCGATGAGCGCGGTGACCGGCGCCTGCATGCTGATCTCGCGCGATTGCTGGCAGCGCGTCGGGCCGTTCGACGACCAGGCCTTTCCGGTTGCCTATAACGACGTCGACTTCTGCCTGCGGTCCCGGGCCCAGGGCTTCGGTGTGGTCTGGACCCCGTTCGCCACCCTGATCCATCACGAATCCGCCTCGCGCAGCGCGCCCGAAGTGGCCGGCGATCATGCCCGCTTTGCGCGGGAGAAGCGGGCGCTGAAGGAGCGCCACGCCACCGAGCGCTTCGAGGATCCGTCCTTCAATCCCTGGTATGGCCGCCACAGCCTGTTCCCGCGCATCGACACCGACCGGGAGCTGCCGGGTGGGCGCAGCTTCATGGGGTTCGACGCCCTCGCCCAACCCTAAGCCCGCTCAAGCGCGGTCGCGGACGTTGTAGGCGACCAGCACCACGATCCCCCAGCCGATCAGCAGGAACATCGCGCCAAGACTGCCGAGCAGCAGCCGCTGGGGATATTGCGGCGCCTGGCTGACCGTCGGCTCGACATAGGGCGCCAGATAGCGGGTCTGGCGCCGCGCCTCGGCCCGCGCCGTATCGTGCGCCGCCTGGGCCGCCACATAGGACTGCTCGGCGAATTCGCGATCCACCAGCAGCTCCTCGAACCGCCCGATCACCATGGAGAGCTGGTCGCCCGCTGGCGCCGCACCGCCGGCGCCGAGGTCGGAGCGTTCGGCGGCGATCTGCGCCTCGATCGCGCGCACCCGCCGCTCCGCCGTGACGATCCGCGGATCGCCGGGGGGCGCGAAGTCGCGCAGTTCGGCCAGTGTGATGAGCGCCTGGGCCAGTTCCTGCTCCATCACGCTGATCACGCCCTGCTCCATCTCCACATCGCCGCTCGGATCGACGATTTGGTTCTGGTTGCGAAAGACGCTGACCTCCCGCCTGATATCGCGCAGGCGCTGCTCGGCCTCCTCCAGGTCCAGGGCGGCGAAGCGGATGGCATCTTCCCGCGCCGCCTCCGACAGGCGGTTGATGAGGAGCGTGCTCTCCTCAAGGATCGCCGTCGCGATGGCGTTGGCGTCCTCGGGCGTGAAGGCCTTGGCTGTCACCTCGATCAGGCCGATGCCGCTGTCGTAGGAGATGTCGACCATCCACGGCCAGTAGTCCACCAGATCCTCGATCGAGGTGGCCTCGCCCAGGGCGAAGATCGGATCGCCCTCGGCCTTGTTGTAGATCGTGCGCAGATCGAGGTCGCGGTCGAGCTTTTCCACCAGTTGCTGGCTTTGGATGAACTCGAAAAGCACATCGGTGTCGGAGGCGCCGTCCGTCACCCCGCCGCCGGCGAACACCTCGAAGAGGTCGAGGCTGGTCTGCATCTCCTCCGAGCGCACGGTGAAGGCGACGATGGAGTGATACTGGTCGGCCGCCCTCAGATAGAGATAGGCGTTCCAGACGATCGTCGGCAGCAGGAAGAGCAGCACGAAGCTGATGATCGTGACGTAGTGCCGGGGGCGGAGGCGGGCCCGCATCGCGTCGTTCGAGAGGATGGAGGGGGCGGGCTTCGGCGCCACCCGCTCCGTCGAGGGGACGGCGTCGGGGGCCTTCATCGCCGGCAGGTTCACGCCCTTCACGGCACCCTTGGGCACCGGCAGGCCGCCACGGCCCGCCGCGGGTCCGCCGCCCTGCTGGCCGGGGCGGTTGGGTCCAACGCCCCCGGCTTTGGCACCGGCTTTGGCACCGGGCTTGCCACCTTGGCCGCGGTTCTGCGGGCCCGTCTTGCCGGCACCGGGGCGCGGACCCGCGCCGCCGCCGGGACCCCGTGCTTCTGCCGCGCCGGCACCGCCGCCCGGACCGTTGGCCTCGCCCCGTCGCTGCGCCGGACCGGCGCCTTGCCCCTGTCGCGGCCGCTGCTGCGGTCCGGCCCGCCCACCCTGGCTTGATCCGCCTTGGCCTGATCCGTCCTGGCCCGGGCCACGCTGACCAGGTCCACGCTGACCAGGTCCACGCTGACCCGCATCACTGGCGCCGGGCCCGCCATCGGCTGCTCCGCCCGCTCCCGCTCCGCCTTGTCCCGCTGCGCCGTCGGGTGGGCGCCGCCCGGGCGCACCGGTTCCAGGCCGGGTGCCCGGACCCTTGGTGCGAGGTGGTGCGGCCTCGCCCGGGCCACGCCGGGCCGGGGCCGCGGCGCCGGCTTGCGGTCGTGCCGAACCGGACCCGGCAGGCCGCCGGGCCGGCAGGCGCGCAGGCTCGGTCACCTCGCCATGCCGGACGGCCGCATCCGGGCCGTCGGGCTCACGCCGAAGCGGCGCGTCAGGCGCGGGCTTGCGCTCGGGATCGTTTTCGCCGTCGGCCATGCTACCTCAATCCAGCCTACCAAACGGCAGGTCCGTTCTTGCTTTGTGTCTGTGTCAGGCACATCGCTCGATGTCAAGGGTCTTGACAGCCGTGAGCGGCGGGATCGCGCCCCTCAGCCCAGCGATCAACCGGCCCGGCGGGGCATCCGGAAGGGCAGCAACAGCTTGACCCAGGGGCTGGCGAAGCGGTCGAGGTCCAGCGCCTCGTAGACCCCGTCGGCCTCCTCCCCGAACAGCCGCGTGCGGATGCCGGAGCGCACGTAGAACGGCACGTCCTCCATCCGCTGGATGCGCCTGGGCTGGGCTTCGGCATCGGCCCGGGTGGCCTGCCGCACCCGCCAGAGCGAGCGGGGCATGGCGGCGGGCGGCGGTGGAGCCTCCTGCAGCACCCGGCCGTCCGGGCGAAAGCGGAGCGCCACTGACAGGGCACTGCCGTCCCGCCGGGTGACGTCGTAGAGCGCTGCCGCCCCTTCACCCAACCGCGCCCGGGTCCAGGTCCAGTAGGAGAAATCGCGCTCCATCGCCCGGGCGCCGAAGTTTGCGTCGAAATAGCCGTCGCCGCGCCAACGCCAGGCCGGCCGCTCGAACTCCACCTCGATCCGGGCATGGGGCGCGAAGGGTCGCCAGACATGGCCCCCCGGCGCGTCGAGCAGCACCTCGTCGGCGGTGATCGCCTCCGGCGTCAGCCGGATCCGGCCGCGAAGGGGGGTGAGGCGCGGCACCGAGGTCTCCGCCACCTCGATGCAGAGGCTGCCCTGGTCCCAGCGCATCGCACTCGGCCCGACGGCGAAGTGGTGCGCGCCCCGGTCGACCGCCCGAGACCCGCGCTCCGTCATCGCCCAGCGCCCGCCGCCCTCACCGTAGAGCGCGACGTTGATGGCGCAGTGTTCCAGCGGCGCGCGCCGTCCGGACCAGGCGTAATAGGGCGAAAAGACCGAGCCTATGAAGCCGATGATGACGAGGCCGCGGCGGCGGTCGTCGGAAAGCGCGTCGACATACCACCAGGCATAGCCGTCCGGGTCGACCGTGATGTCGAACCGAGGTCCGTCCTGATCGCCGCGGCTGCGAGCCGGCCGGACAGGGCCGACATCGGCACCCCCGGTCCCGGATGCGCGCCGCCGCCGGCCAGGTAGAGGCCCGGCACCACCGTCCGGGTCATCGGCCGGCGGAAGGTGGCGAACGTCCCATGGGGGTGGCGCCCGTAAAGCGCCCCGCCCGTCCCCGGAAACATCGCCGCGAACTGGGTTGGCGTGGTCAAGGCCGTGCTCTGCGTCGGCGGCGTAATCCGCAGGCCCGCCGCCGCGAGCCGTGAAAATGTCCGTGCTTGGCATGCATCGACCTCCTGCGGCGTCGGGCGCGCGCTGTCGCCGGTTGCCGGGGCGTTCATCAGCATCAGGATGCGCTCGTCCCCATCGGGCATCGCTTCTCCCGCCCGGTCCTGGGCGCAGACATAGACCGTCGGGTCCTGCGGCGGGCGCTGCTTGGCAAAGATATCGTCGAACTCCGTCCGGCTGTCCTCTCCGAAGAAGACCGAATGGTGGGAGAGATCAAAGCCCTCCGCCCGCCCGGCAAAGGTCCAGACATAGGCGGAGAGGGAGCGGGCGGCCGGCCGCATCGCCGGTGCGGCGTGGGCAACCTCGGGGCCGAGCAGCCCGGCGCCGAGCGCCCCGGGATCGCCGTTGAAGACCACCTGCTCTGCCGCGATCCGCTCGCCGGAGCGGAGGGTCACGCCCGAGACCCGCCCGCCGGCCATGGCGATCGAGGCCACCGGGGCGTCGGTGCGGATCTCCGCCCCCCGCGCCTCAGCCATTCCGCGGAGCGCCCGGGGGAGCGCCGCCATCCCCCCCTCGACCGACCAGACTCCCATAGCCTCGGCATGCCAGATCAGCATCAGGAGTGCGGGGGAGAGGGTCGGTGCGCCGCCCACATAGGTGGCGTAGCGGCCGAAAAGCTGCTGCAGGCGGCGGTCGTTGAACTGCCGGCCGAGGGCGGACCAGAGCGTCGCGGCAGGTGCCATGGCCGGGATCAGCCGCGCCGCATCGCCGGCGACGCTCGATGCCACCGACCAGGGCGTCGGCCGCTCCGCCAGCATCACCGGCCCCTCGAACGCCTCGAACAGGCGCCGGCAGCGGGTGGAGAAGGCGCGGAAACGCTCCGCCTCGCCGCCGCCGAAGACCTCGGCGATTGCCGCCTCGGACCGGGCCGGGTCGGCGTAGAGGTCGAGGGTCGCGCCGTCCGGCCAGGCATGGCGGGCCAGCACCTCGGCGCGCCTGAGGCTGAGATGGTCCTCCAGCCGCTCGCCCACCGCGTCGAACAGGGCATCGAAGACCCAGCGCATGGTGAAGACCGTGGGGCCGGCGTCGACCGGGCCGGCCGGGCTCGCCACCGTGCGCATCTTGCCGCCGACCTCCGCCGCGGCCTCCAGCACCGTCACCTCATGCCCGGCATCGGCCAGTTCCAGCGCGGCGGCGAGGCCGGCGATGCCGGCGCCGACGACGACCACACGGGACGGATCCGATCCTTTGCCGAGGGCCATGCTGTCCGCCTTTCCCGCCGCCAATGTCGATTGACTCGCGTGCATTGACTGTCCACTATAATTGACAACTATTGTGTCTCACAAGATAGACAACAAGCGCAGCCCGGATCCGATCGGCGGCGGCGGGACTGCCCACAAGGGAGGCGCGCCATGACCGGTACCCATCGTGTGGAGGTGACGCTGAAAGCGGCCATGCGGCGCGCGGCAGCGACCGATGCGCCACCGCGGCTGGCGGCCGCGATGCGCCATGCCCTCTTCCCCGGCGGCGCCCGGGTGCGGCCGAGCCTCTGCCTCGCCGTCGCCTCCGCCTGCGGCGACGACATGCCGGAGCTAAGCGAGGCGGCAGCCGCGGCCATCGAGCTCATGCACTGCGCCAGCCTGGTGCACGACGACATGCCCTGCTTCGACAATGCCCCGGTCCGGCGCGGCAAGCCGGCGGTGCATGTGGCCTTCGACGAACCCCTGGCCCTGCTCGCTGGCGATGCGATGATCGTGCTCGCCTTCGATCTGCTGGAGCAGGCGGGCAGCGGCGCCCCGTCCCGGGGCCTGGCGTTGTCCGGCGCCCTCGCCCGCGCCACCGGCATGCCCCACGGCATCTGCGCCGGCCAGGGCTGGGAGAGCGAGGCGGAGATCGAGCTTTCCGCCTACCACCGGGCCAAGACCGGCGCGCTCTTCGTCGCCGCGACCCGCATGGGCGCGCTGGCGGCCGGGGCCGACCCGAGCGCCTGGATCGCCCTCGGCAGTCATATCGGCGAGGCCTATCAGGTGGCCGACGATCTGCGCGACATGCTGCTGAGCGAGGAGGAGCTCGGCAAACCGGCCCGCCAGGATGCGGTGCACGGCCGGCCGAACGCCGTCGCGCGCCTCGGCGTGGCGGGCGCGGCCCAGCGGCTCACCGACATCCTGGCCGCCGCTGTCGCCTCGATCCCGCCCTGCCGCGGCGAGGCGACGCTGCGCGAGCTGGTGCGCCTCCAGGCCAAGCGCCTGACCCCGGCCAAGCTGGTCGAGACGGCGGCCTAGGCCATGGCGACGATGGCGGCGGACCCGCGCCCGGCGCCGGGGCTCCGCGCCCGCTGGTTGCGCTGGCGCGACCGCCGGATCGCCAATCCGGCGTTTCAGCGATGGGCTGCGCGTTTTCCGTTGACCCGGCCCTTCGTCCGCCGCCGGGCGACCACCCTGCACGATCTGATGGCGGGCTTCGTCTACTCCCAGGTCCTCGCGTCCCTGGTGGAGCTCGACGTGCCGGCGCGCCTCACCCACGGGCCGATGGATGCGGCGAGCCTCGCGCGTGCGATGGGCCTCAACCCGGTCCGGGCGGAGCAGTTGCTGCGCGCCGCGACGGCGATCGACGTGCTGGTGCGGGAGCGCGACGGACGCTATCGCCTCTCCCAGACCGGGGCGGCGCTCGCCGGTGCGCCGGGGGTGGCGGAGATGGTGCGCCACCACGCGCTCTTCTATGCCGACCTCGCCGATCCCGTAGCGCTCTTGCGGGACGAGGTGCCGGAGACCGCGCTCAGCCGCTACTGGTCCTATGTTGGCACCGGGGGCGATGGCCAGACGGCGGAGAGCTACTCCAACCTGATGGCCGCGAGCCAGGCGATGGTGGCGGCGGAGACCCTGGCGGCCTATCCACTCCGCGCCCATGGCCGGCTGCTCGACATCGGCGGCGGCAGTGGCGCGTTTCTGGCCGCGGCGATGATGGAGACGCCGGGCCTCGCCGGCACGCTCTTCGATCTGCCCGACGTCGCGCCGCTTGCCACTCGGCGCTTTGCCGAGCTGCGACTCAGCGATCGGGTCGAGGTCGTCGGTGGCTCCTTCCTCGACGATCCACTCCCCCGGGGCGCCGATATCGCGAGCCTGGTGCGGGTGCTCTACGACCACGACGACGCGACCGTCGCCCGGGTGCTCGCCGCGGCTTACGCCGCCCTGCCGCCGGGCGGGACGCTCTTGCTGTCGGAACCGATGTCGGGCGGCGACCGGCCGACCCGGGCGGGGGACGCCTATTTCGCCTTCTACACCCTGGCCATGACCTCCGGCAGGCCGCGCACGGTGGCGGAGCACACCGATGCGCTCCACGCCGCCGGGTTCCGGGACGTGCGGCAGCGGCCGACTCACCAGTCCTTCATCACCCAGGTCATCACCGCCCGGCGCCCCTGACCGGCGTGCACCTGCGTTGCCCTGGAAGATGTAAACTAAACTTGACAACAAATGCTGTCCGCATAGTCTGACAAATGAACGGAGTCCCGCGCGCCAAGAACCAGAACAGCGCGGGCCAGTCGGGGAGAAGCGGCGCTGATGGAGACCCGCGCCATCCTGTTAGAGGGCGATGGCCGTCTTTCCTTCCAGGCGGTGGCCTTGAAGCCGCCGGGGGACGGCGACGTGGTCGTCGAGATTGCCCAATCGGGCATCTCCACCGGGACCGAGCGATTGCTCTGGTCCGGGCGCATGCCACATTTCCCGGGCCTGCAATATCCCCTGGTGCCGGGCTACGAGGCGGTGGGCGAGGTCATCGAAGTCCGCGGCGAGAGCCCCTGGCGCCCCGGCGATCGGGTCTTCGTCCCGGGCGCCGACTGCTACACCAACGTGCGCGGCCTGTTCGGCGGATCGGCGAACCACCTCGTCACCTCGGGCGACCGCATCGTCTCGGCCGAGGGGTTGGAGGAGGGCGCGGTCCTGCTCGCCCTCGCCGCCACGGCCCATCATGCATTGCGGGCCGGCACCGCTGCCCCGCCGGAGCTGATCGTCGGTCACGGCGCCCTCGGCCGGCTTTTGGCGCGGCTCACCATCGCGCTTGGCGCCCCCGCGCCCACCGTGTGGGAGATCTCGCCCGCCCGGCGCGGCGCGGCGCCCTATCCCGTGGTCGATCCGGCGGAGGATCCAAGGCGCGACTACCGCACGATCTACGACGTCGCGGGCGACGCCACGATCCTCGACGATCTGATCGCCCGCTTGGCCCTTGGCGGCGAGTTGGTGTTGGCCGGCTTCTATGCCGCCCCCCTGCAATTCGCCTTTCCCCCGGCCTTCATGCGGGAGGCGCGGCTCAGGATCTCGGCCGAGTGGACGCCCGAGGATCTCTCCGCCACCCGGGCCTTGGTGGCGGACGGCACCCTCGACCTCGGCGGCCTGATCACCCACCGCCGGCCGGCTGCCCATGCGGCGGAGGCCTACGCCACGGCCTTCGACGATCCCGCCTGCCTGAAGATGGTTCTCGACTGGAAGGAGGCGGCATGAGCCCGCTCGACACGAAGATCCCGAACCTGCGCGACCAGGCCGAGACGCTGCGGGCCGAGGCGGCCGAGCCCCTGCCGGAGATCCCGGTGCAGGAGGCGACGAAAGAGACCCAGATCATCGCGATCTACGGCAAGGGCGGCATCGGCAAGTCCTTCACCCTCTCCAATCTCAGCTACATGATGGCCCAGCAGGGCAAGCGCGTACTGCTGATCGGCTGCGATCCGAAGTCGGACACGACGAGCCTGCTGTTCGGCGGCAAGGCCTGCCCGACGATCATCGAGACCTCGACGAAGAAGACGCTGGCCGGCGAGCAGATCGAGATCGGCGACGTGTGCTTCAAGCGCGGCGGCGTCTTCGCCATGGAGCTCGGCGGGCCGGAGGTCGGCCGCGGCTGCGGCGGGCGCGGCATCATCCACGGCTTTGAGCTGCTGGAAAAACTCGGCTTCCACGATTGGGATTTCGACTACGTCCTGCTGGATTTCCTCGGCGACGTGGTCTGCGGCGGCTTCGGCCTGCCGATCGCCCGGGACATGTGCCAGAAGGTGATCGTGGTCGGCTCGAACGACCTGCAATCCCTCTACGTCGCCAACAACGTCTGCTCGGCGGTCGAGTATTTCCGCAAGCTCGGCGGCAATGTGGGCGTCGCGGGGCTGGTGGTGAACAAGGACGACGGCACGGGGGAGGCCCATGCCTTTGCCGAGGCCGTGGGCATCCCGATCCTCGCCTCGATCCCGGCCAATGACGAGATCCGGCGGAAATCGGCGAATTACGAGATCGTGGCCGATCCGGGCGGCGACTGGGGTCCGCTCTTCGCCGGGCTGGCCGAGCAGGTGGCGACCGCACCGCCGCAGCGGCCGGCGCCCCTGGATCAGGATGGCCTGCTCGGTCTGTTCGACAGCAAGGAAACCGGCGGCGACGTGGTGCTGGAGCCCGCCACCGACGCCGATATGCGCGGCAAGAACGCCAAGCCCAAGGTCTCCCTCGAGGTGGTCTACGACGATGCTTGACCTCGCTGATCTCGCCGAATTGGAGCGGGCGCTGTCCGCCACCAAAGCCGTCCCGGAAGACCGCCCGCGGCGGGCTGTCCGGGACCTCTTCGTCACCCACTGGCCGCCCGCCGGCGACGCGGAGGCCCCGGATCAGGTCCGGGGCGGTGCGGAGCCGGAGGCGGCGCGTTGTCCCTATCTTGCGGGAGCGATGCCTCGGTGACCGAAGAGGTCAAATACGACGCTGCGGGCGATGTCCCGGTGATTGCGGGCGAGCCGATGGAAAGCGGACCGGCCGATGGTATGGGCTGCCATGCCGGCGCGGCGGAGATGCGGAAGGCGGCCGAGATGGCCGGCAAGTCCGACATCCTCGCGCAATACGCCGCCGACTATCCCCAGGGGCCGCACGACAAGCCGCAGTCGATGTGTCCGGCCTTCGGCAGCCTGCGCGTCGGCCTGCGCATGCGGCGGGTGGCGACGATCCTCTCGGGCTCGGCCTGCTGCGTCTATGGCCTGACCTTCGTCAGCCATTTCTACGGCGCCCGGCGCTCGGTCGGCTATGTGCCGTTCAACTCCGAGACTCTGGTGACCGGCAAGCTCTTCGAGGATATCCGCGCCGCGGTCCACGACCTCGCCGATCCGGAGCGGTTCGACGCGATCGTGGTGACGAACCTCTGCGTGCCGACCGCCTCCGGCGTGCCGCTCAGGCTGTTGCCGGACCAGATCGACGGGGTGCGGATCGTCGGCATCGACGTGCCGGGCTTCGGCATCCCGACCCATGCCGAGGCGAAGGACGTGCTGGCCGGCGCCATGCTCGCCTATGCGCGCCAGGAGGTCGAGGCTGGCCCCGTCGCGGCGCCCGAGGGCGGCGTCGACAGCCGCCCGACCGTGAGCCTGCTCGGCGAGATGTTCCCGGCCGATCCGATGATGATCGGCGCGATGCTCGCGCCCCTCGGCCTCGCGGCCGGCCCGGTGGTGCCCTGTCGGGAATGGCGGGAGCTCTATGCGGCGCTCGACTGCTCCGCCGTCGCGGCGATCCATCCGTTCTACACCGCCGCGGTGCGGG
This sequence comes from Pseudomonadota bacterium, assembly GCA_039180875.1. GTDB lineage: Bacteria > Pseudomonadota > Alphaproteobacteria > Rhodobacterales > Rhodobacteraceae > JBCDCY01. The sequence continues at coordinate 1,044,067 of JBCDCY010000001.1, forward strand.
AGTTCGAGGCGGCGGGCCGGCCCATCGTCGGCTCGGCGCCGGTCGGGCGCGACGGCACGGCCGCCTGGCTCGCGGCGATCGGCGCGGCGCATGGGGCCTCGGCCGAGCAGGTCGCGGCGGCCCAGAACGCCTTCCTGCCGGCGATCGCAGACGGTCTGGCGAAGGCGCCAATCAAGGGCACGGTCACCGTCTCTGGCTATGAAGGCTCTGAGCTCCTGGTCGCGCGTCTGCTGATCGAGAGCGGGGCGGACGTGCCCTATGTCGGCAGTGCCTGCCCTGCGACCCCTTGGTCCGCCCCGGATCGGGAGTGGCTGGAGGCCAAGGGCGTCACGGTCAAGTTCCGCGCCAGCCTCGAGGACGATCTGGCGGCGATGGAGGGTGTGAGACCCGACCTCGCCATCGGCACCACGCCGGTGGTGCAGCACGCCAAGGCGATGGGCGTACCGGCGCTTTACTTCACCAACCTGATCTCGGCCCGGCCCTTGATGGGCCCCGCCGGCGCGGGGCCGCTGGCCGAGGTGATCAATGCGGCGATCGCCGGCAAGGACCGGATGGCCTCGATGAAGGCCTTCTTCGAGGGCGTGGGCGAGGGCGACACCGCCGGCGTCTGGGAGGGCGACCCGAACCTGCAGCCCGCCTTCCGCGCGCGCCACGCCAAGAAGCTCGAAAAGCGCACCCGCGCAGCCAAAGCGGCGGAGATGATCTAGTGGTCAGCACCCGCCTCATCCGTACTTCTCCGGGGCGCCAGCCCCGGATCGCGCCCGACCCGTTGGGCTCCGCCCGTTCGCCGCTCAAACGCCCCACTGGGGCGTTTGCGGGACGCGGCTCACCCCCACAGGCGGGCGCGGGGCAGGCGCCCCTCGGCCGGGCGCGATCCTCCGTACTATTGCAAGTAGCTAGCGCAGGGCACGGCGCTGTCCCGGGCTTGACCCGGGACCTCTCCCTCGTCGGCCGCAAGGTCCCGGCTCAAGGCCGAGACGGGGAGGGGCGCCCATGCTGATCACCGATCATGACCGGGCGGGTGGCTATTGGGGTGCGGTCTATGCCTTTACCGCGCTCAAGGGCCTGCAGGTGGTGATCGACGGGCCGGTGGGGTGTGAGAACCTGCCGGTCACCTCGGTCCTGCACTACACCGATGCCCTGCCGCCGCATGAGCTGCCCATCGTCGTCACCGGCCTCGGTGAGGAGGAGCTCGGCCGCACCGGCACCGAGGACGCGATGAAGCGGGCCTGGGGCACCCTCGACCCGGTGATGCCGGCCGTGGTCGTCACCGGCTCCATCGCCGAGATGATCGGCGGCGGCGTCACGCCCCAGGGCACCAACATCCAGCGCTTCCTGCCCCGCACCATCGACGAGGATCAGTGGCAGGCGGCCGACCGGGCCATGACCTGGGGCTTCACCGAGTTCGGCATGACCAAGGGTCGGATGCCCAAGGAGGCCAAGCGCGCGGAGGACGCGAAGCCCCGCGTCAACATCCTCGGGCCGATGTACGGCACCTTCAACATGCCCTCCGACCTCGCCGAGATCCGGCGGCTGGTCGAGGGGATCGGGGCCGAGGTCAACATGGTCTACCCCCTCGGCGCCCATATCGCCGAGCTGGCGAAGCTGGTGAACGCCGACGCCAACGTGGTGATGTACCGCGAGTTTGGCCGCGGCCTCGCCGAGGTGCTGGAAAAACCCTACGTGCAGGCGCCGATGGGGCTGGAGTCGACCACGCTCTTCCTGCGCAAGCTGGGCGAGATGCTGGGCCTCGACCCCGAGCCCTTCATCGAGCGGGAGAAGCATTCGACCATCAAGCCGCTCTGGGACCTCTGGCGCTCGGTCACCCAGGACTTCTTCGCCACCGCCTCCTTCGCCGTGGTGGGGAACGAGACCTATACCCGCGGCCTCCGCCATTTCCTGGAGGACGGGCTCGGCCTGCCCTGCGCCTTCGCCGTGGCGCGGAAGGCGGGCGCGAAGACCGACAATGAGGAGGTGCGGGCCCTGATGCACCAGAAGCGCCCCCTCGTCGTCTTCGGCTCGATCAACGAAAAGATGTACATGGCCGAGATGTCGGCCGGCTTCGGCCCGAAGCCCGCCTTCATCCCTGCCTCCTTCCCCGGTGCCGCGATCCGGCGGGCCACCGGCACGCCCTTCATGGGCTATGCGGGCGCGACTTACGTGCTGCAGGAGGTCTGCAACGCATTGTTCGATGCGCTTTTCCACATCCTGCCGCTCGGCACCGAGATGGACGCGGGTGCGGCGACGCCCACCACGCTGAAGCGCGATCTGCCGTGGGACGAGGAGGCGCAGGCGCTGCTCGACGACCTTGTCGCTTCCCACCCCGTTCTCACTCGGATTTCGGCCGCCAAGACGCTGCGCGACGCGGCGGAGAAGGCGGCCCTCGATGCCGGTGAAGACCACGTCGCCGCCGACACCGTCGCCCGGCTCGGCGCCGGCGGCACGACCAAACCGACCAACAGCGGAGGAGAGCACCATGCGTGACATGCTCGAACCAGATGTGGCGACCCCGATGCCTTCGGCACATGCGGTCCGCCCCCGGCGTGCCCCTCGGCTCGAATACCGCATCTACTTTGCGCTGATCTTCGTCCTGTCGCTTCCCGTGGCGCTCACCCGCTGGCTGCTGCCGCGGCGGCGCAACCGCTACGGGCTGCTGGCGGAGCGGCGCACGATCTTCGGCGAGGCCCGCGCGATGGCGCGCGCCTTCACGCCGATCCTGTTTGCCGCCTGATCGAGGCGGCTCACCAGGTTCCGTCCGGGCTCGCCCGGGCGGGGCACCGGCGGCCCGGGTCCACACCGGGCGGCCTCCTGGCCGCGAGGAGATTCGCGGCGACGGCCGTTCACTACGGAGGACTGCTAATGGCCGACAACCAACTGTCGTTCACGGGTCTGACGGACGAGCAGGCACGCGAGCTGCATGAGGTCTACATCAGCGGATTCGGTCTCTTCACGATCGTAGCCGTGGTAGCCCACGCAGCCGTGATGTTCTGGCGTCCGTGGTTCTAGGAGGGCGAAGATGCTTCAGAAATTCTATAAGATCTGGCTCGTCTTCGATCCCCGGCGCGTCTTTGTCGCGCAGGGGGTCTTCCTCTTCCTGCTGGCAGCGATGATTCACCTCGTCCTGCTCAGCACCGACCACTACAACTGGTTCGAGCTCGCAGCGGCCAACGCCGCCGAATAGCGTGATCCCGAACCTGGTCGGACTGGAAATGGCCCACGCTGCGGGCGGGGATGCGTCCTCGCCCGCCGCAACCCAGCACGATTGACGACGCCGCGTGCCCACGGGCGAGCGGCAACACCGGACCAGGAGACCTGCAAGATGGCCATGCTCAGCTTCGAGAAGAAATATCGCGTCCGAGGAGGGACGCTGATCGGCGGCGATCTCTTCGATTTCTGGGTCGGACCGTTCTATGTCGGCTTTTTCGGGGTGACGACGATCTTCTTCGCCGCCCTCGGCACGCTGCTGATCCTGTGGGGCGCAGCGCTCGGCCCGACCTGGAACCCCTGGCTGATCTCGATCGAACCGCCGCCCATCGAGATGGGCCTCGCCTTCGCGCCCCTCAGGGAAGGCGGCATCTGGCAGATCGTCACGATCTGCGCCCACGGCGCCTTCATCTCCTGGGCGCTGCGCGAGGTCGAGATCTGCCGCAAGCTGGGCATCGGCTATCACGTGCCCTTCGCCTTCGCCGTGGCGATCTTCGCCTACACCACGCTGGTGGTGATCCGGCCCGTGCTGATGGGTGCCTGGGGTCACGGCTTCCCCTACGGCATTTGGACCCATCTCGATTGGGTCAGCTACACCGGCTATCTCTACGGCAACTTCCATTACAATCCGGCCCACATGATCGCCGTGTCGTTCTTCTTCGCCACGGCCCTGGCGCTGTCGCTGCATGGCGGCCTGATCCTCTCCGCCCTCAATCCCAAGAAGGGCGAGGAGGTGAAGACGCCGGATCATGAGGACACCTATTTCCGCGACTTCATCGGCTACTCCGTCGGCACCCTCGGCATTCACCGCGTCGGGCTCTTGCTGGCGCTGAACGCCGGGTTCTGGAGCGCGGTCTGCATCGTGATCTCGGGCACGATCTGGTTCGATCCTTGGATCGAGTGGTGGGATTGGTGGGCCGAGCTGCCGATCTGGGACGGGCTCTGAGGAGGGCGGTCTGATGCACTTTGAATACCAGAACATCTTCACCCAGGTGCAGGTTCAGGGCCCGGCGGAGGTCGGCATGGCCGGCGACGTCGCGGTCGAGGATCGGAAGGGGACGCCCGCGTTCTCCAAGCTGCTGGGCTACTTTGGCAACGCCCAACTCGGCCCGATCTATCTCGGCTGGTTCGGGCTGACGTCGATCGCCTGCTTCTTCATCTGGTTCTTCATCGTCGGCATGAACATGCTGATCTCGGTGGACTACAACCTCGGCGTCTTCGTCCGGGATCTGTTCTGGTTGGCGCTCGAGCCGCCGGCGCCGGAATACGGACTGTCGATGCCGCCCCTCAATGACGGCGGCTGGTGGGTGATCGCGTCCTTCTTCCTGCTGGTCTCAGTGATGGCGTGGTGGATCCGCTCCTACCTCCGGGCGGATGAGCTGGGGATGGGCAAGCATGTCTGCTGGGCCTTCCTGGCGGCGATCTGGCTGTTCCTGGTGCTCGGCCTGATCCGGCCGGTGCTGATGGGTTCTTGGTCGGAGGCGGTGCCCTACGGCATCTTCCCGCATCTCGACTGGACGAACCTGTTCTCACTCACCTACGGGAACCTGTTCTACAACCCGTTCCACGCCCTCTCGATCGTCTTCCTCTACGGCTCGGCACTGCTCTTTGCCATGCACGGGGCGACGATCCTGTCGGTCAGCCGCCTCGGCGGCGATCGGGAGATCGAGCAGGCCCTCGACCGGGGCACGGCGACGGAGCGGGCGGCGCTGTTCTGGCGCTGGACCATGGGCTTCAACGCCACGATGGAAGGCATCCATCGCTGGGCCTGGTGGTTCGCCATCCTCACCACGATCACCGGCGGCATCGGAATCCTGTTGACCGGCACCGTGGTCGATGACTGGTATGGCTGGGCCGAGGTTCGCGGCTTTGCGCCGCCGCTGGCTGAGTGATGCGCCGAGCGACAAGGAGGAGACTGAGCCATGTCCAGTAACGACACCAACGCGCCGGCGACAGAGGGAGAGGTCTATGACCGCGGCTTCGTGGTCGGCGCGATGCTCCAGGGGGCAGCCTATGCCGGCGTGGTGCTGGCGGTCTGCATTCTCTTTATCCTGGCGCTTTACCTGATCAGCCTGTTGCTGCCCGACCCGGAGGCAGCAGGCCTCGGCGGCCGGATCACCATGCTCGCCCTCGCCTTGGGCGCGCCTCTGGTCCGGCCTGGGCGGGGCTGAGACGGCGCCCCTCCCGCCAGGTGGAAAAACGATCGCCGCGGTTGCGCGTCGAGACGGTCCGGCAACCGCGGCGATCGGTCTGATTTGACTTGGGAAATCTGGGCGCTCTAGTCTCGGCCCGCGAAACAGCACTGCCACCAAGGCCAATCGGCCGGCCCGGGCAGAGGATGGCGTGCGGCACCCTCCCGTCGCCGGCCGCCGGGCAAGAGCCAAGGGACATCCGATGACCAGCCAAGACCGCCCGCTGACGCCGATCCTCGACACAGTCAACGTGCCGGCGGACATGAAGAAACTCTCCACTGACCATCTGAAACGTCTGGCGGATGAGGTCCGGGCCGAGACGATCTCGGCCGTGTCGGAAACCGGCGGCCATCTGGGCTCCGGCCTCGGCGTGGTCGAGCTGACCGTGGCGATCCATGCCGTCTTCGACACGCCCCACGACAAGCTGATCTGGGATGTCGGGCATCAGTGCTACCCGCACAAGATCCTGACCGGGCGGCGCGATCGGATCCGCACGCTCAGGAAGGGCGGCGGCCTCTCGGGCTTCACCAAGCGGGCCGAGAGCCCGTATGACCCGTTCGGCGCGGCCCATTCCTCGACCTCGATCTCGGCCGGGCTCGGCTTTGCCGTGGGCCGCGATCTGGGCTCGGCGGAGGTGGGCGACGTCATCGCGGTGATCGGCGACGGGGCGATGTCGGCCGGCATGGCCTACGAGGCGATGAACAACGCGGGCGCTTTGAAGAACCGGCTGATCGTCATCCTGAATGACAACGAGATGTCGATCGCGCCCCCGGTCGGTGCCATGTCCTCCTACCTCGCGCGGCTGCTCTCCGGCAAAGGCTACCACGACTTCCGCGAGGCGGCGAAGCGGGCGCTGGAGCTGCTGCCGGAGCCGTTCCGCGAGGGCGCGAAGAAGATGGAGGAGTTCGCCAAGGGCATGACCGTCGGCGGCACGCTCTTCGAGGAGCTCGGCTTCACCTATATCGGCCCGATCGACGGCCACGACATGGACCACCTGCTGCCGGTGCTGCGCAACGTGCGCGACAATGCCGACGGCCCGGTGCTGATCCACGCCATCACCACCAAGGGCAAGGGCTACGAATACGCCGAGGGTGCGGCGGACCGCGGCCATGCCCGGGCCAAGTTCGACGTGGTGACCGGCGAGCAGAAAAAGGCGCCGTCGAACGCCCCCTCCTACACCAAGGTCTTTGCCCAGAGCCTGATCAAGGAGGCGGAGCAGGATCGCCGGATCGTCGCCATCACCGCGGCGATGCCGGATGGCACCGGGCTCGACCTGTTTGGCCAGGCCCATCCGTCGCGCACCTTCGACGTGGGCATCGCCGAGCAGCACGCGGTGACCTTCGCCGCCGGCCTCGCCGCCTCCGGCATGAAGCCGTTCTGCGCGATCTACTCCACCTTCCTGCAGCGCGCCTATGACCAGGTGGTGCACGATGTTGCCATCCAAAAGCTGCCAGTGCGCTTCGCCATGGACCGTGCTGGCCTGGTGGGCGCCGATGGCGCGACCCATGCCGGCAGCTTCGACGTCGCCTACTTAAGCTGCCTGCCCGGCATGGTGGTGATGGCCGCGGCCGATGAGGCTGAGCTTTGCCACATGATCGCAACCGCCGCCGCCTATGACGAGGGGCCGTCGGCCTTCCGCTATCCCCGGGGCGAGGGCGCCGGCGTCGAGATGCCGGAGCGGGGCGAGATCCTGGAGATCGGCCGCGGCCGCATCGTGCGGGAGGGCACCAAGGTCGCGCTGCTGAACTTCGGTGGCCGAATGCAGGAATGCCTGAAGGCGGCGGAGGAGCTCGATGGCCGCGGCGTCTCCACCACCGTGGCCGATGCCCGGTTCGCCAAGCCGCTGGATCGCGACCTGATCCTGCGCCTGGCGCGGGAGCATGCGATGCTGGTGACGATCGAGGAAGGCTCGGTCGGCGGCTTCGGCAGCCATGTGCTGCAATTGCTGGCGACCGAGGGCGCGCTGGATCGCGGCCTGATGGTGCGCCCGATGGTGCTGCCGGACCGCTTCATCGACCAGGACAGCCCCGCCGCGATGTACGAGACGGCGGGGCTCACCCGGGACGACATCCTGCGCACCGTGCTCCAGGGTCTCGGCATGTACGCCGCCCCGGCCGCGACCGGCTAACGCACCGGTCGGGCCGCCCCGGCAAAGGCGGCGGCCCCCTTTTCGCGTTGACCCAAATATCCCCGCCGGAGGCATATTCCGGCGGTTGCTACCCGCGCACCGCCTCCAACAGGCGATGGACGTTCTCGGGATCCGCATCCGGCGTGATGCCGTGGCCGAGGTTGAAGATGTGCGCCCGCCCGGCAAAGCCCTCGACCACGGCCCGGGCCCCGTCGCTGAGTGCCGAGCCGCCCTCGACCATCAGCATCGGATCGAGATTGCCCTGCAGGCACAATCCCTCCGGCAACGCGGCCGAGGCCCAGGCGGGATCGACCCCGGTGTCGAGGGCCACGGCATCGACCCCGGCCTCGGCGGCGAAAGCCACGGCGTTGCCGCCCGCACCCCGCGGAAAGCCGATGATCGGGATCTCGGGGTGGGCGGCTCGAATGCGCTCAACGATCCGCGCAGCGGGCTGCGTGCACCATTGCCGAAAAAGCGGGCCTGAAAGCGCGCCCGCCCAACTGTCGAAAAGCTTCACGACCTCGACGCCCGCCGCGATCTGGGCCAGCAGATAGTCGGCCGTCGCTTCGGTGATCCGATCCATGAGCGCGGCAAAGCTCTCCGGATCGCCGTACATCATGCGCCGGGCTGGGCCCTGATCCGGCGTGCCGCGCCCGGCGATCATGTAGGTGGCGACGGTCCAGGGCGCCCCGGCAAAACCGATCAGCGTGGTCTCGGCCGGCAGTTCGCGGCGGAGGATCCGCACCGTCTCGTTGACCGGCGCCAAGGTCTCGTGGATCTCGCCCACCGGCCGCAGGCGGGCGATATCGCCGGCGCCCGTGACGGGCGACAGACGCGGCCCTTCCCCGGTCACGAACCATAGGTCGAGGCCCAGGGCTTGGGGCAGGAGCAGGATGTCGGCGAATAGGATAGACGCCTCGAACCCGTAGCGCCTGATCGGTTGCAATGTCACCTCCGCCGCCAGCTCCGGCGTGTAGCAGAGGTCGAGGAAGCTGCCCGCCTTCGCCCGGGTCGCGCGGTATTCCGGCAGGTAGCGCCCGGCCTGGCGCATCAGCCAGACCGGCGGCGGATCGACCCGTTGGCCGGCCAGCGCCCGCAGGATCGGCTTGTCCGCCGTCTCAGCCAACGGCGCGGTCGAAGATCTGGTGCCCGTGCTCGGCCATGTAGATGCGAAGCCACGGCGTGAAGCGCTCGGGCGCCGCCGCAATCTCGGCGGCGAGATCGTCGAGCCGGGTCCAGCGCACCTCCGCCACCTCCTCGATCGCCGGGGCGAGGGCCAGGCGCCGCGGTGCCTCGGCCACGAAGATGTCGACCTGCTCATGCTCGATCAGGCCGTCGCCCACATCGGCGCGGTACTCCACGGCGCCCCGTGGATGGAGGGTGAGGCCGATGATGCCCAACTCCTCCTTCAATCGCCGCGCCGCGCAATCGGGCGCCGCCTCACCCCAATGGGGATGGGTGCAGCAGGCATTCGCCCACAGGCCCGGCGTGTGGTACTTGCCGTGGGCCCGGCGCTGCAGCAGCGTCTCGTCGCCGCGCAGGATGAAGACCGAGATGGCCGGATGGCGGAGGCCGCGGCGATGCGCCTCGAGCTTCTCCACCGGCACAAGCTCTCCGTCCACCCAGGCCGGGATCAGGTGACGATCCGAAGCGTTTGGCGTCATGCAGCCGGCACCAGCCGCGTCAGATGGGCGATGTTCTTCGCAAAGATGCGCAGATGCGCCATCGGCTTCGCGAAGACCAGTTTTTTGTTCATGTAGGCCTCGAAGGTCAGGCGCTGGACGTCGATGTCGCGGCAGAGGGTCACGAAGCGCTCCCGCCGGTCGTCGGATCGGTACCATGTGTTTTGCATCGTGCCCAGCACCTTGAAGACCCGGCCATGGGCCTTCATGAACTGCTTGCGGGCACCGGCCAGCACCCGGGCATCGCCGGTGGCGAGGCAGCGATCGGCGGCGGCGGCCGCGAACTCTCCCCCGATCATGGCGTAGTAAATGCCCTCACCCGAGGCCGGCGCGACGATGCCGGCGGCGTCGCCGGCGAGCAGCACGTCGCGGCCGTTGTCCCAGCGGGGCAGGGGCTCAAGCGGGATCGGCGCCCCCTCGGTCCGCACCGTCTCACACTCCGCGAGGCCGGAGGCGGAGCGCAGCCGCGCCGTCGCCTCCTTCAGGTCGAAGCCTCTGGCGCCCGTCCCCATGCCGATGGAGGCTTTGGACCCGTGCGGGAACACCCAGCCGTAGAAGTCGGGGGAGATGCTGCCGTCGTAGATCACGTCGCAGCGCCCGGCCTCATAATCGGCGCGGCGGGCATCCTCCCCCTCCGGCACCTTGATGATCTCGTGGTAGGCGATGACGTAGGCGACATCGTCGCCCCCCGGCACCTCGGTCCGCCCGACGCCGGACCGGGCGCCGTCCGCCCCGATCACCAGGCGGGTGGGCAGATGCACCTCCTCCTGCGCGCCGTCCTTCTTGCGGTAGACGACGGTGGGCTTGCCGTCGGCGTCGCGCTCGATCCGCAGGTAAGTGCCGGTGTGGCGCTCGGCCCCCTCCCGCGCCGCGCGGACCCGCACGAACTCGTCGAAGTCCTCGCGGTCGACCATGCCGACATAGCCGTTCTCGATCCGGATATCGACCTTCTGGGCGGTGGGGGAGACCATGCGCGCCGTGGTGATCTTGGCCACCAAAAGATCGTCGGGGACGTCGAAATCCTTGATCAGCCGGGGCGGGATGGCGCCGCCGCAGGGCTTGATCCGACCGGCCCGGTCGAGAAGTGCGACCCGGCGCCCGGCGCGGGCCAGATGCTCCGCCGCCGTTGCCCCGCAAGGCCCGCCGCCGACCACCACGACATCATAGGGCTGGGACATGGTCATTCTCCCGGAACTGCGGCGATGGTGCGCGGCACCTCGGTCGGCGCCGTGATGCGAAGTGCGACGATGGCGGAGAGGAAGAAGATCACTCCCTCAGCCGCGAAGACGGTGCCGTAGGCGAGCGCGTCGCTTGCCATCAGCGCCCGCGTGATGTCGGCCGCCGCGGTGCCGAGGAAGGCGCCGAGGCCGAAGGCGATGGCCTGCGCCGCCCCGAACAGGCCCATGCGCAGGCCGGTGTCGGAGCCGCGCGCGTCCTGGCGGGCAAAGCCCATCATCGCGCCGATCGCCGCGACGGCGAAGACACCGTTGGCGAGGCCGAGGACGAAGACGTTCGGCGCGATCGGCCAGGCTGGCGCCATCTGGGCGCCGAAGGCGAGGGCCAGCAAGGCGAGGCCGGAGACCACGCAGCCGCCGACGATCCAGACCCGGATCGGCACCAGAACCCAGCGGGCGAGCGCCGTGCCGCTCACCAGCACCACCAGCATGCCCGCCAAGGCCCCGGCATGGAGCATGCCGCCGAGTGCCGTGCTTTCCCCCACCGTCAGGGCGAAGACATGGCCGGCGAAGGGTTCGAGGATCAGGTCTTGCAGGTTGTAGGCGAGCATCGAGGCGAAGATGAAGAGGGTGAAGAGCCGGACCTCCCGATCCGCCCAAAGGCGGCGGAGGACGGTGCCGAACGGCGCGCTCTCCCCCCGCTCCGCCGCGGGTCCGGCCGGCGCGCCCTCCTGGCGCCAGACGCCGATGAGTGCCAACACCACGGCGATGGCCGAGACGCCCATGGTCACGGCGATCAGGCGGGCGGGCGTATAGGGGTCGAGGACCTGGCCTGCCGCGATGCCGGTGAGTGCCAGGCCGAAGATCATCATGATCCAGACCGCACTGCCGGCGGGCGCCCGACGCTCCTCCGCCACCCGCGCCGCCAGCAGCGCCAGCACGTTGGTGCCGGCCGAGCCGATGCCGAAGCCGATCAGCAGGAAGGAGAAGACCGCCGCCGCGATGCCGAGGGCCACGTGGCTCCCCATCAGCCAGACCGAGAGGGCCGCGCCGATCGCGCCCATCGCCAGCACCAGGACGCCGCCGACGATCCAGGGCGTGCGTCGGCCGCCCCGGTCGGCGCCGTGGCCGAAGCGTGGGCGGAGGAACTGGGTGCCGTAATAGAGCGAGACCAGCAGCCCTGGTAGGATCGCCGGCAGGGCGAGCTCCACCACCATCACCCGGTTCATGGTGGCCGTCGTCAGCACCACGATCGCGCCGAGCGCCATCTGCACGAGCCCAAGGCGCAGGATCCCGGGCCAGGAAAGCGGGGTCATGGCAGAGCCTCCCGAAGTGAGCTGAGGGCGATGGCCGTGGTCATCATGCCGAGGACGTAGAGCAGCACGCCGGTCGCGTTGTACCAGGGTGCGCGGCCCCGCGGATCAGCCAGCAGCCGCCGCATGGCGAGGCCCTGCAACGCCAGCAGCACCATCACCGCCGCGGCGTAGAGCGGCAATTGCCAGAGGAGAAGCAGCAGGATCACCCCCATCTGGGGCACGGCGATCACCAGGCAGGAGATCCGCGCCGCCCGGTCGGGGCCGAGCACGACGGGCATGGAACGCACACCCTCCCGCGCGTCGCCCTCCACCGCCTTGAAGTCGTTGAGCGTCATGATGCCGTGGGCGCCCAGGGCATAAAGCGCGGCGACCGCGACCACCTGCCAGCTGATCGTGCCGCCGGAGGCCGCGGCCATCACCGCGGCCCCAGTAAACCAGGGCAATCCCTCATAGCAGAGGCCGACGATGCCCGGGCCCCAGATCCAGGAGCGCTTCAATCGCACAGGCTCCGCCGAATAGGCCCAGGCCGCAGCCACGGCAAAGACTGCCGCGCCGAATCCCCAGGGGCCGAGGAACGAGGCGGCCCAAAGCGACAGCACCGTCCAGCCGAGGGCGATCCATAATCCCCAGCGTCCCGGCAGGCGGCCGGAGGGGATGGGCCGATCCGGCTCATTGATCGCGTCGACATGGCGGTCGCACCAGTCGTTGGCCGCCTGGCTCATGGCGCAGACCAGCGGCCCCGCGACCAGCACGCCGAGGAGGGCGAGCGGCCAGTGCGCGCCGACCGCGACGCCGGAGGAGACGACGCCGCAGAGATAGGCCCACATCGGGGGGAACCAGGTGATCGGCTTCAGCAGCTCCAGCACGATGCGCGGCCGGGGCAGCGCGGGGAGCTGTAATGTCTGATTGACAGCCATGCCGTCAGGCTAGCACCACAGTCCGCAACCTGAAATGGCTTTTTGGCCTTACGCGCGCTCAAATCGGCGCCCGCTCGCCGCCCCTCGCAGGGCGGGGCGGGCGCGCCCGGTCAGTCGGCCTCGTTGGCGCCGATCAGGCCGAATTTGCGGAGCTTGACGTAGAGGCTTTGGCGCGAGAGGCCGAGCATCTCGGCCGCCGAGGCGCGGTTGTTGTTGGTGAGCTGCAGGGCGGTCTCGATGCACATGCGCTCCACCACGTCGGTGGTTGCCCGCACCAGATCCTTGAGCGGGGCGGAGCCCACCAGTTCCATCACGTGCTCGACCGACTCAGGCGTGACCGAGCGCGCCCGGCCCCGCGCCACCTCGAGCCGGGAGACGTCGCGGAGGATGAAGCCGAAGCCCTCCGCATCCGTCTCGCCCAGGCGCACGGTGGAGATCTCCACCGGATGGGTGGTGCCGTAGTTCGAGCGGATCTCGGTCGCGTAGATGCTGAGGCGGCCGCTTTCTGCCGCGTTCGACAGCATCACGTTCAGGTCGAGCCCGGGCCGACCGAGATATTGGGCGAGCGACTGGCCCCGGGCCCGGTCGTCGAGCGGGATCTCAGCGAGCGCCAGGAAGGCGTCGTTGGCCGACTGGATGATGCCGGTGCGGTCGGTGACGACGATCGCGTCGCTCGCCTTGTCGACCAGGGCGCCGATCGCCAGGTCGTGGCGGGCCGTCTCGTCCGTCGCGCCGGCCGGCGAAGAGAGCCGGCAGAGCACCAGGGTCTCCCGCGCCGCGCGGAACAGGATGCAGCGGATCTCGAAGCGCTGCTCGCCACCGCGGGTGGTCACCCCGACCGTGCGCGGATTGCTGGTCGCGCGGACCGCGGCCAGGGTCTCCCCCAACGCCTTCTGGCTCGCCCCATCGAACGGGCTGGTGAACATCGAGCCGTTCAGCTCCCGCGCCTCCCGACCCAGCAGGCGTGAGGCCGGCGGGTTGGCATCGACAATGCGTCCGGTGTCGGCATCGAGCAGCACCAACGCCTCCTGCGTGGTCTCGAAGAGCACGCGGTAACGGGTCTCGACCTGGCGGAAGCGCTCGTAATCCTGCTCCAGCGCCAGCTGTGCCTTCACCAGGCGCCCTTGCAGGCGCGAGATGGTGCGCAGGTCGCGACCGAGCAGCATCACCCGATCATCCGGCCCGGTGACGAACGCCGAGTAGCGCACCGGCAACGGCTGCCCGTCCGGGCCGATATGGTTGATCTCGCGCCATTGCGGCGCCTCGCCCCGCACTGCGCCCTCGATCAATTCGCGGAGCTTGTGCTGGCTCTCCTCCGTCACCAGGGTGGCCATCTGGGCGCCGCGCCATTGCGGCAGGCTGGTCAGATCCACCGCGTCGCCGCCGACGGAGAGGTCGCGGATGATGCCGTCCTGGGAGACCACGAAGGCCACGTCAGAGGCCGAAGCGATCATCATGCCGATGGCATGCGGGTCGAGTTCTGAGAAATGTTCGGTCTCAGAGAAGTATGTGGCAGCGCCCGCCGTCCCCCCGCGGACGCCCTCACCGCTCATCGCGATGGATTTATTCCACTGCACCAGCGTTTTCCCCGCTTTTCAGCCTCATGTTCAGGCGTGCTCCTGCGCCAGGACCTCAACCGCAGACCAGGCATCCCCAAATGCCATGTCGGCGCCCACACGCCGTGCCAAATCCGGTTCCATCTCCACCAACGGACCGCCCACGACGATTCTCGTGTGCCCGCTTGCCTCGGTCCTGAGCGCCAGGACGATCGAAGCCAGGCGATCGAGCAGCAACCGGTGGCCGCCCGAGACGCCGATCAGGTCGTAGTGCCCGGTGCGCGCCCGGGCCGAAAGCGCTGCATCCTCGGGCTGCAACTCCACCTCCACCTCCCAGCCGCTGCGGCGGAAGATGTCGGCGGCAACGAGCACACCAAGCATATGGTCCTCGCCCCGCGGCACTGCAAGCAGAGCGCGGCGGGCATGATGCTGGCCGCCGATCCCGTCGGCCAGGCTGCTGCCCATCCAGTGCACCAGGCGCTGCAATTCGGCGCTGGCCAGGCTGACGTCGAAGAAGCTCAATCCGTCGACTTCCCAGAGCCAGCCGAGCCTGCGCGCCGCGCCGCCCACATGCACGCGGTAGATCTCGTCATCGGCCATCCCCTGATGGCGCAGCGTCGCCACGTGGGCCTTCAGCGCCGTCATGTTGCCGTCGAGCAGCAAGCGACAGAGTTGGTCGATCCGCCCACCGAGATCGGATCGCATGACCCCGCCGGTGGCGGCATTGGCTGCGACCTGAGCCAGGATGTCAGTGGCGAAGTCCTTGTTCACAACGCCCTGCGGCAGCATGAGTCCCGGTGCATCGCCGGCTTTATCACGCTCGTCCGAAAGCGGAGGGCGTGGGCCGGGCTGATCGAACTGATTCGTCATTGGTGCCCCTTTCGGGCGGGGGCGCGGCCAGCGTCACCAGACGCGCCAAGTTGTCTTGAGCTGCCCGCATCTGCGGCGCTTGGGACGATGTGAGCACACCACGCGACCGGCGGGTTGTCAATCTCGCTAGACAGTTTCGCGCGTCCAGGCGAGCCCCACAGGATGGAAATGTCAATTTCAGCCATCAGCAAAAGTGTAAGTTGGAATTGACACTCTCGCGCGGGCCGCGATAGCGTCAACGCACAGGGAGCCAGGGCGCGATTGATCCCCATGGATCGGGAGCGGCGGGAGGCGAAATGACCCGGAGACCGGGCAATCACCGACACGGCAGAGCGCTCTACACCGAAGAAGAGCGGCGCCGGCGCGACAGCACGATCTGGACGCGCGTGCAGGCCGTTCTGGCCCCTCTGCAATTTCTGGTTTTCCTCGTCAGCCTCGCGCTCGTGCTGCGCTACCTCGCCACTGGAGCCGGGTATGAGGCGGCGACGCTCTCGATCATCGCCAAGACCGCGATCCTCTACGTCATCATGGTGACCGGCGCGATCTGGGAGAAGGTGGTGTTCGGCCAGTACCTGCTGGCGCCCGCCTTCTTTTGGGAGGACGTGTTCAGCTTCCTGGTGATCGCGCTCCACACCGCCTATCTCGCGGCGCTCCTTGGCGGCTGGCTGACGCCGGTCGGGCTGATGGGCCTCGCGCTCGCCGCCTACGCCGCCTACGTCATCAATGCCGCCCAGTTCCTGCTGAAGCTCCGCGCCGCCCGCCGGGCCGCGCCCGTCGCGGGGGTGCCGGCATGAACCAAGCCGCCCGGATCGGCGAGAGCCGCGGCTGCCTCGACACGCCGGTCCTGAAGGAGCGCGGCCAGCGCGAGGTGTTCTGCGGCCTGACCGGCATCGTCTGGCTGCACCGCAAGATGCAGGACGCCTTCTTCCTGGTCGTCGGCTCGCGCACCTGTGCCCATCTACTGCAATCGGCCGCCGGCGTGATGATCTTCGCCGAGCCCCGCTTCGGCACGGCGATCATGGAAGAGAAGGATCTCGCCGGCCTCGCCGACGCCAACGAGGAGTTGGATCGCGAGGTGGCGCGGCTGCTGGAGCGCCGGCCGGACATCCGTCAGCTCTTCCTCGTCGGCTCCTGCCCGTCGGAGGTGATCAAACTCGACCTCTCCCGCGCGGCAGAGCGGCTGACCCAGATCCATGCGCCGCATGTGCGGGTGCTGAACTTCTCCGGCTCGGGCATCGAGACGACGTTCACCGAAGGCGAGGACGCCTGCCTCGCCTCCATGGTGCCGATCCTGCCGGAGACGGAGGCCGAGGAGCTGCTGGTCGTCGGGGCCCTGCCGGACATCGTCGAGGATCAGCTGGTCGGGCTGCTCTCGGCCATGGAGATCCCGGTGCGGGTGCTGCCCGCCCGGCGCGCCGACGGCATCCCGCCCGTGGGGCCGGGGACGAAGGTGCTGCTCGCCCAGCCGTTCCTGAACGAGACCATGGCGGCGCTCGCCAAGCGCGGCGCGGTGCATCTGCCCGCCCCCTTCCCGTTCGGGGAGGAGGGCACGACCGCCTGGCTCGCCGCCGCGGCGGAGGCGTTCGGCGTCAGCGCTGCGACCTTCGCCAGCGTGACCGACGCGCCCCGGGCAAGGGCCCGGAAGGCGGTGGCGGCGGTGGCCGGCACGCTTCGCCAGAAGCGCATCTTCTTCTTCCCCGACAGCCAACTGGAGATCCCGCTCGCCCGTTTCCTGACGCGCGAATGCGGGATGGAAGCGGTCGAGGTCGGCGCGCCGTATATCCACCGCACACACCTCGGACCCGACCTCGCCCTTCTTCCCGCCGGCCCCCGCATTGCCGAGGGTCAGGACGTGGAACGCCAGCTCGACCGCTGCCGGGCGGCGCGGCCGGACCTGACGGTCTGCGGGCTTGGTCTCGCCAATCCGCTGGAGGCCGAGGGCCTGGCCACCAAATGGGCGATCGAACTCGTGTTCTCGCCGGTGCATGGCTACGAGCAGGCCAGCGACCTGGCCGCCCTGTTTGCCCGCCCGCTCCGCCGCCGGGCGATCCTTGCAGGGGGGGAGGCGGCTTCAGGGGGCATCGAGCCCCCTTCGGCCGCGGCTGCCGACGCAGCCGGGATGGGCCGGGAGGTCGCGCCATGAAGCTGCAGGTCTGGACCTATGAAGGGCCGCCCCATGTGGGCGCGATGCGGGTGGCGGCCTCGATGAAGGGGCTGCATTACGTGCTGCATGCGCCCCAGGGCGACACCTACGCCGATCTGCTCTTCACCATGATCGAGCGCGGTCGGGTGCGCCCGCCGGTGACCTACACGACGTTCCAGGCCCGCGACCTCGGCTCCGACACCGCCGATCTCTTCAAGACCGCCTGCGCCGAGGCCTATGAGCGCTTCCGGCCCGAGGCGATGATCGTCGGCGCCTCCTGCACGGCGGAGCTCATCCAGGACGATCCGGGCGGCTTGGCCGAGGCCCTGGATCTTCCGATCCCGGTGGTGCCGCTCGAACTGCCGGCCTATCAGCGCAAAGAAGGCTGGGGCGCGGCCGAGACGCTGTTCCAACTGGTCCGCGCCCTCGCCGGGCCGATGGAGAAGGCACCCGGCCCCTCCTGCAACATCCTCGGGCCCACGGCGCTCGGCTTTCACAACCGCGACGACGTGGCGGAGATCGTGCGGATCGTCGAGGGGATGGGGATCCGGGTGAACGTCGTGGCCCCCCTCGGCGCCCGGCCGGTCGACCTCACCCGCCTCGCCGCGGCCGATTTCAACATCCAGCTCTACCCCGAGACGGCGGAGCTTACCTGTCGCTGGCTCGAGCGCACCTACAGCCAGCCCTACACCAAGACGATCCCGATCGGCGTCGCCGCCACCCGGGCTTTTGTGGCCGAGGTGGCGGAGCTAGCGGGTCTGCCGGCGGAGGCGGACGAAAGCGCGCTCCGCCTGCCCTGGTGGTCGGCCTCGGTCGATTCGAACTACCTCACCGGCAAGCGCGCCTTCGTCTTCGGCGACGCGACCCACGCCCTGGCGCTCGCCAAGCTGGTGCGCGAGGAGATCGGCTTCGAGGTGGTGGGCCTCGGCGCCTACAACCGCGAATACGCCCGCGATGTGCGTAAGGCGGCGAAGGACTTCGGCGTCGAGCCGCTGATCACCGACGACTATCTGGAGGTCGAGGCGGCGATCGCCGCGGCGGAGCCCGAGATCATCCTCGGCAGCCAGATGGAGCGCCATATCGGCAAGCGCCTCGGCATCCCCTGCGCCGTGATCTCCGCGCCGTTCCACGTGCAGGACCATCCGGCGCGCTACTCGCCGATGATGGGGTTCGAGGGGGCGAACGTGCTCTTCGACACCCTGGTCCATCCCCTGGTGATGGGCCTCGAAGAGCACCTGCTGGCGATGTTCCGGGAGGATTTCGAGTTCCACGACGCGGCTGGCCCGTCCCATCTGGGCGGCCACGGTGCGGCGGGCCCGGCCGCCCTGGCGGCCGCGGGCGAGGGGGGCTCGATGCCCCCTGAGGCCGCCGCCCCCGTGCTTGGCGCCGCCACGGCCGAGCAGGTCCGTTGGCGGGACGAGGCGGAGCGGGAGCTGAAGAAGATCCCGTTCTTCGTCCGCGGCAAGGCACGGCGCAATACCGAGACCTATGCGGCCGAGCGCGGTCTCGAAGAGATCAGCCTCGAGACGCTTTACGACGCGAAGGCCCATTATGCCCGCTGAGGCGACCCCCCTCCGCGTCACCATCGTGACGCTCGACGCCCACCTGGCGGGGCCGGCGGCGCGGGCCGAAGCGCGGTTGCGTGAGAGCATTCCGGGGCTACGCCTCTCCGTCCACGCCGCCGCCGATTGGGCCGAGCGGCCGGAGACGCTGCGCGCCGCGGAGGCCGATATCGCCGCCGCCGACATCATCGTCGCCAACATGCTGTTCCTCGAGGAGCACATCCAGGCGATCCGTCCCGCGCTCGAGGCAAGGCGCGACCACTGCGACGCCCTGGTCGGCATGATCGCGGGGGCGGAGATCGTGAAGCTCACCCGCCTCGGCCGGCTCGACATGGGCGCGAAGCAGACCGGGCTGATGGCGCTGATGAAGCGCCTGCGCGGTCAGAAGAAGCCCTCGGGCTCGTCGGGGGCGAAGCAGATGGCGATGCTCCGCCGCCTGCCGCGCATCCTGCGTTTCATTCCCGGCAAGGCCCAGGATCTGCGGGCCTATTTCCTGACGATGCAGTACTGGCTCGCCGGCTCCGACGACAACGTCGAGGCCATGGTGCGCTTCCTGATCGACCGCTACGCGAGCGGCGCGCGGGCGCATCTGCAGGGCCATACGGAAGCGGCCGAGCCCGTCGAGTACCCCGAGACCGGCCTCTACCATCCCGCGCTGAAGCACCGGATCACCGAGGATCCGGCAGCGATCCCGGGGCCGGAAGGGGCGGTGGGCACTGTCGGGCTGCTCCTAATGCGGGCCTATGTGCTGGCGGGCGATACGGCGCATTACGATGCGGTGATCGCGGCACTGGAGGCCCGCGGCCTCCGCGTGCTGCCGGCCTTCGCCGCGGGCCTCGACGGCCGCCCGGCGATCGAGCGGCTCTTCCGCCCCCACGCCCAACGCCAGGTCGATGCCCTGGTCTCGCTCACCGGCTTCAGCCTGGTGGGCGGCCCCGCCTACAACGACTCCGGCGCGGCGGAGGAGGCGCTGGCCAACCTCGACGTGCCCTACATCGCGGCCCATGCGCTGGAGTTCCAGACGCTTGAGGATTGGCGTGCCAGCCATCGCGGCCTTGGCCCGGTCGAGACCACCATGCTGGTGGCCCTGCCGGAGATCGACGGCGCCACCGGCCCCGCCGTCTTCGGCGGCCGGGAGGCGGGCGCCGATGCCGCCGGTCGGGCGATGCAGCCGGATGAAGAGCGGGTGGCGGCGCTCGCCGATCGGGTGCTGGCCCGCGTCACCCTCCGCCGCGGTCGCGCAGCGGATCGGCGGGTCGCGGTCATCCTCTACGGCTTCCCGCCCAATGCCGGGGCGGTGGGCACGGCAGCCTATCTCTCGGTCTTCGAGAGCCTCTACAACACCCTCCACGCCATGGCGGCCGAGGGTTATGACCTGACACCCCCGGCGAGCGTCGAGGCGTTGCGCGACGCAATCCTCGGCGGCAATGCCCAGATGTTCGGGCAGGAGGCGAACGTCGTCGCCCGAGTGCCCGCCGCAACCATCGTCGAGACCGAGCCGCACCTGGCCGAGATCGAGGCCGCGTGGGGCCCCGCCCCCGGCAAGCACCAGACGGACGGGCGCGACGTCTTCGTCCTCGGAGCCGAGTTCGGCAATGTCTTCGTCGGCGTCCAGCCCGCCTTCGGCATCGAGGGCGACCCGATGCGGTTGCTGTTCGAGCAGGGCTTCGCGCCGACCCATGCCTTCGCCGCCTTCTACCGCTGGATCCGGCGGGACTTCCGGGCCGATGTGGCGCTGCATTTCGGCATGCACGGGGCGCTGGAGTTCATGCCCGGCCGGCAGTGCGGCATGGGGCCGGAGTGCTGGCCTGACCGGCTGATCGGCGATCTGCCGAACGTCTATCTCTACGCCGCCAACAACCCCTCCGAAGGTACGCTGGCCAAGCGCCGCTCGAACGCCACGCTGGTGACGCACCTGACGCCGCCGGTGACCAAGGCCGGGCTCTATCGCGGGTTGCTCGACCTGAAGGCGACGCTCGACCGCTGGCGGACGGGCGATCCGGCGGCCCCCGACCGGGCCGACCTCGCCCAGCTCCTCCAGGCCCAGGCCGCCGAGCTGGATCTGGCCGAGGACACGCCCGCCTGGACGGATGCGGAGGCAGAGGGTGCCGCCCTCTGGCGCCGGCTCATCGAGTATGAGGAGGCGCTAATCCCCCACGGCCTCCACATCGTCGGTCAGCCGATGGCTGAGGTGGCGCGGGACGATCTGCTGACTGCCATGGCCGATGGCGGCGCCGATCCGATCGAGGTGACGAAGGCCGCTGCCCTTCTCACCGAGGATCACGAGACGCCGGCGATCCTCCGCGCGCTCGACGGCCGCTTCATCCGCCCGGCACCCGGCGGCGACGTGATCCGTTCGCCGCAGATCCTGCCGACGGGCCGGAACCTGCACGCCTTCGACCCGTTCCGCATGCCGTCCGAGTTCGCCATGCGCGACGGCGCCCGCCAGGCCGCGCGGCTCTTGGAGAAGCACCGGGAGGCCGGCGCGCCCCTGCCGCGCTCCATCGCCATGGTCCTTTGGGGTGCGGACAACATCAAATCCGACGGTGGCCCGATCGCCCAGGCGATGGCGCTGATGGGCGCGCGGCCGCGCTTCGACGGCTATGGCCGGCTCTGCGGCGCCGATCTCGTGCCCTTGGAAGAGCTCGGTCGCCCGCGGATCGACGTGGTGATGACCCTTTCCGGCATCTTCCGCGATCTGCTGCCCTTGCAGACCCGGATGCTGGCCGAGGCCGCCTGGCTCGCCGCCACGGCCGAGGAGCCGGAGGAGCAGAACTACGTCCGCGCCCACGCCCAGGCCTATGCCGAGCGGATGGGCGTGGATCTGGAGACCGCGGCGCTCCGCGTCTTCTCCAACGCCGACGGCACCTACGGCTCCAACGTCAACATGCTGATCGATTCGGGTGCCTGGGACATGGAGGACGAGCTCGCCGATCAGTTCGAGCGGCGGAAGGGCTTCGCCTACGGCCGGAACGGCGCACCGGCGCGCCAGACCGAGCTGCTGCAAACCATGCTCGCCGACGTGGATCTGGCGTATCAGAACCTCGAATCGGTCGAGCTCGGCGTCACCACCATCGACCATTACTTCGACACGCTCGGCGGTGTCGCCCGCTCGGTGCGCCGGGCCAAGGGCGCCGAAAGCCCGGTCTATATCGGCGACCAGACCCGCGGCGACGGCAAGGTGCGGACGCTGTCGGAGCAGGTGGCGCTGGAGACCCGGACCCGGGCGCTCAATCCGAAATGGTACGAGGGCCTGTTGCAGCACGGCCATGAGGGCGTGCGCCAGATCGAGGCGCAGGTGACCAACACCATGGGCTGGTCGGCCACCACCGGCCAGGTCGAGCCCTGGGTCTATCAGCGCCTGACCGAGACCTTCGTGCTGGATGAGGAGATGCGCCGGCGGCTTGCTGCGCTCAACCCGCAAGCCTCGTCCCGCATGGCGAACCGACTGATCGAGGCGCAGGAGCGCGCCTATTGGCAGCCCGACGCGGCGACGCTCGATGCGCTTCGCCAGGGGGCGGATGAATTGGAAGACCGGCTCGAGGGCGTCTTCGCCCCCGATGTTGCGGCAGAATGAGGAGACCGGCATGAGCCCGCTCGATAAGGCCCCTCCGATGTTGAAGGGCGAGGACGGCGACGGCTCCGTCCAGGTCAAGATGGACCCGGCCGTGAAGATCGACGGTGCGAAGGTCTTCGCCGTCTACGGCAAGGGCGGGATCGGCAAGTCGACGACCTCGTCGAACCTCTCGGCCGCCTTCGCCAAGCTCGGCAAGCGGGTGCTGCAGATCGGCTGCGACCCGAAGCACGATTCGACCTTCACGCTGACCCACACCCTGGTGCCCACGGTCATCGACGTCTTGAAGGAGGTCGATTTCCACCCCGAGGAGCTGCGGCCCGAAGACTTCGTCTACGAAGGCTTCGGTGGCGTGCGCTGCGTGGAGGCGGGCGGGCCGCCGGCCGGCACCGGCTGCGGCGGCTACGTCGTGGGTCAGACCGTGAAGCTGCTGAAGCAGCACCACATGCTCGAGGACACCGACGTGGTGATCTTCGACGTCTTGGGCGACGTGGTCTGCGGCGGTTTCGCGGCGCCCCTGCAGCACGCCGATCGGGCGGTGGTGGTCACGGCCAACGATTTCGACTCGATCTACGCCATGAACCGGATCATCGCCGCGGTGCAGGCGAAGGCGCGGAACTACAACGTGCGTCTGGCGGGCTGCGTCGCCAACCGGGCGCGCGAGACGAACGAGGTTGACCGCTATTGCGGCGAAGTTGGGTTCAAGCGCCTCGCCCATTTCCCGGATCTCGACGCGCTCCGCCGCTCCCGCCTCAAGAAATGCACGCTCTTCGAGATGGAGAACGACGACGAGGCCAAGGTCGGCCAGCAGGAATACCTGCGACTGGCCGAGACGCTCTACGCGGGCACCGACCCGCTCGCCCCCGACCCGCTCGAGGACCGCGCGATCTTCGAGCTGTTGGGCTTTGACTGAGGGCTGAGACGATGACGGCCACCTTCGAGCATACGCGCCTGCGGCTTGAGAGCTACTTCGACCGGACGGCGGCGGAGACCTGGGCGCAGCTTACCTCCGACGCGCCGGTCAGCCGGATCCGCGCCACCGTGCGGGCCGGGCGGGATGAGATGCGCCAGGGGCTGCTCCGCGCCCTGCCGTGGGACCTGTCGGGCCGGCGCATCCTCGATGCCGGCTGCGGCGTCGGCCAGCTCTCGGCCGAGCTCGCGGCGCGGGGGGCTGAGGTGGTGGGTGTCGATATCGCGCCCAACCTGCTGGACGTGGCCCGGCGCCGGGTGCCCCATGCGCTGCAAGCCCGGATCCGCTTCCAGGCGGGCGACATGCTCGATCCCGGGCTCGGCGACTTCGACCATGTCGTCGCTATGGACAGCCTGATCCATTACGAGGTCGCCGACATCGCCCATGCATTGGAGCGGCTGGCGGTCCGCACTTCGGGCACGATCCTCTTCACCGTCGCGCCCCGCACGCGCCTGCTGGCGGCGATGCACCGGGTGGGCAAGCTCTTCCCACGCGACGACCGCTCGCCGGCGATCCAGCCGGTGCGGGAGCGGGCGCTGCGCGCGGCGCTCAAGGCCCGCCCGGGCCTCGCCAATCATCATCTGACGGTGCGCCGCCGGGTGGCGCGGGGCTTCTACATCTCGGAAGCCATGGAGCTTGCCCGCTGATGGCCCGGACCCCCCATAAGGCCGCGGAGCGGCGTCAGATGCTGACGGCGTTCCTGCCGTTTTCCGATGCGGTGTCGGAGGGCTTGCCGCTCGGCCGCCTCCTCCGCCTCTCGCTCTTCCAGATCTCGGTGGGGATGGCGACCGTCCTGCTGATGGGCACGCTCAACCGGGTGATGATCGTGGAGTTGGGGGTCGCGGCATCGCTGGTCGCCACCATGGCGGCGCTGCCGGTGCTGATCGCGCCCTTCCGCGCCGTGCTCGGCTTCCGCTCCGACACCCACGCCTCCTCCATCGGTTGGCGTCGGGTGCCCTATCTGTGGTTCGGCACGCTCTGGCAGTTCGGTGGCCTCGCCATCATGCCGTTCGTGCTGATCCTGCTCTCCGGCGATCAGACCATGGGACCCGCCTGGGCCGGCCATGCCGGCGCAGCGCTCGCCTTCCTGATGACCGGTCTCGGGCTGCACATGACCCAGACCGCCGGCCTGGCGCTCGCCACCGATCAGGCGACGGAGGAGACGCGGCCGCGGGTCGTGGCGCTGCTCTACGTGATGCTGCTGGTCGGCATGGCGGTGAGCGCGCTGATCTTCGGCTGGCTGCTCGCCGACTTCAACAAACTGAAGCTCATCCAGGTGATCCAGGGCGCTGCGGTCGCAACGCTTGCCATCAACCTGATCGCGCTCTGGAAGCAGGAGCGGCTCGACCCCGGCGCCACCCGCAAGCGCGGCGAGCCCCGCCCGAGTTTTCGCGCGGCGTGGAGCGCCTTTGCCGGCGTCACGCGGGCCCGGCGCCTGCTGCTGGCCGTGGCGCTCGGCACCATGGCGTTTTCCATGCAGGACATCCTGCTTGAGCCCTATGGCGGAGAGATCCTCGGCCTCTCCGTCGCCGCGACCACCGTGCTGACTGCGCTGTGGGCCGGCGGGGCGCTGATCGGTTTCGGCATCAGCGCGCGCTGGCTGTCGCGGGGCCGCGATGCCGGCTGGATCGCGGGTTGGGGGGCGACGCTGGGCGTGCCGGCCTTCTCTGCCGTGATCTTCTCCGACCCCACAGGGATCGCCGCGCTGTTCTTCTTGGGCGCGTTCGGCATCGGCCTCGGCTCCGGTCTCTTCGCCGTGGCCATGCTGACCATGGCGATGGCGCTGCCGTCGAGTGGGGCGGCAGGCGCGGGCATGGCGCTCGGCGCCTGGGGCGCGGCCCAGGCCACGGCGGCGGGGCTCGGCGTGGCGCTTGGCGGCCTGATCCGCGACGGCGTCGCGGCGCTGGCGGAGAGCGGGCGGCTCGGCCCGGCCTATGACGCGCCGTCGGTCAGCTACTCGGTCGTCTACCACCTCGAGATCCTGCTGTTGTTCCTCACTCTCGTTGCCCTCGGTCCGCTCGTCCGCCGTCGCCCGGCGGATACCGGAGCAACGACGGACGGCGCGGCCCGCCGCTTCGGCCTCGCCGAATTTCCGACCTGACCGAAGGAGGTCTCACGATGACGGAAACGATCTTTGGCAACTTCGACCTGGCGCTGATCAGCCTCTACCTGTTCTGGCTGTTCTTCATCGGTCTGGTCGTCTGGCTGCAGCGTGAGAACATGCGGGAGGGCTATCCCCTGGTCGACGCCGACGGCAAGCCGGCCGGAAACCAGGGCCCCTACAGCCTGCCCTATCCCAAGACCTTCAAGCTGCCCCACGGCCGGGGCGAGCTGACCGTTCCCGATGCCGAGCGCGAGCTCGCCCGCGACGCGCGGGAGATTGCGGCGGAGCGCACCACGGGCTTCCCGGGCGATCCGCTGGAGCCGACGGGCGATCCGCTGGTCGATGGTGTCGGCCCCGCCGCCTGGTGCGAACGCCGGGATGAGCCGGAGCTCGACGGCCACGGCAACCCCAAGATCGTGCCGATGCGCGCGGCCGAAGAGTTCCTGGTCGCCGCCGGTCAGCGCGATCCCCGCGGCCTGCCGGTGATCGCCGGGGACGGTGAGACGGTGGGCACGATCTCCGACATGTGGATCGACCGGCCGGAGATGCTGATCCGCTATCTCGAGATCGAGCTCAGCTCGGGCGGCAACGTCATCGTGCCGATGACGCTCGCCAAGATCTCGGCCGCCGGCGTCAAGGTCTACTCCCTGCACAGCCACCAGTTCGCCAACGTGCCGCGCACGGCGGCGCCCGACCGGGTGACGCTGCTCGAGGAAGACAAGATCAGCGCCTACTACTGCGGCGGCAAACTCTACGCCACGAAGGAAACGGCCGACCCGCTGCTCTAGCGGCTTGGCGAGAGGAGGAGCATGACCATGGCCCGCGACGAGATCGACATCGAACCGATCCGCGGCTTGCCGGCCAAACCGCCCGCGGGGGAGCGCATCCTGTGGCAGGGCGCGCCCGACGGCTGGGCCCTCGCCCGCGGGGCGCTCAGCGTGCGACTGGTGGCGCTGCTGTTCGCCGCGGTGGCGATCTGGCGCGGGGTGGTCATGGGCCTTCTGGTCGACGGCCACGGCCTGGCGGAGCTGGCGCGCACCTTCGGCATCTACGCCGTGCTCTGCGGCATCAGCTGCTCGATCCTGATCGCCATCGCCTTCGTGATGGCGCGCACGACGGTCTACACCATCACCACCCACCGGGTGGGGATGCGGATCGGCGCCGCACTGACGGTGACGCTGAACCTGCCGTTCCGCTGGATCGAGGCGGCGGATCTGAAGCGCGCACCGGACGGCACCGGCGACATCTACATGGCGCTGAAGGGGGAGACGCGGCTCTCCTACCTGGTCTGCTGGCCCCATGTGCGGCCCTGGCGCATGGCCCGGACGGTGCCGGCGCTGCGGGCCATCCCCGACGTCAACGCGGTGGCCGAGATCCTGCGTGACGCGGCGGAGGCGCGGCTGACCGAGATCGCGGCGCGGGAGACGGTGGTGCGCGCGGGCGACGTGGCACCCGATGCGCGCCCAGATGCGCGCCCTGAGCCGCGGCCCGAGGCGACGGATGTGCGGCCGGGCGGCGCCCTGCCGATGCCGGCCGAATAGACGGAGGAGGCGACGATGGCGAACCGACAGACCCAGACACGCCGCCCCGGTCGCGAGACGTCGGACGAGTTGGTGCCGACCCTCCTCCTCCGCGCCGTGGCGGGCCTGGTGATCATCTGCCTGCTGATGGTGACGGGTGCCCGGATCCTCGGGGTCGAGCCCGTCGGTCGGCCGGCGGCCGCCCCGATCGAGGGGGTGAAGAGCCTGGTGCTGCATACCCGGCGGGACGGCACGGCGACGGTGACGGATCCGGCCGGCGCCATGCTGGCCGAGCTCGACAAGGAGGAGGCGGGCTTCGTCATCGGCGTGGAGCGCGCCATCGCCCGGCGCCGGATGCAGAGCGGCATCGCACGCACCGAGCCGGTGCAGATCGTGCGCGATATCGACGGGCGGATGATGGTGGTCGATCCAAGCACGGATTGGTCGCTCCGCCTGCGCAGTCACGGCGAGCGCAACGCCGAGGTCTTTGTCCGTCTGTTCGAGGCGGAGTAAGCTGATACGGGGCGCCGGCCGGCACCCGGGACGACGA
Source organism: Pseudomonadota bacterium (assembly GCA_039180875.1). GTDB lineage: Bacteria > Pseudomonadota > Alphaproteobacteria > Rhodobacterales > Rhodobacteraceae > JBCDCY01. The sequence continues at coordinate 1,071,530 of JBCDCY010000001.1, forward strand.
CGGACGGATTGGGGAGACGTGCAGATGATCGGACTTTTCAGGCGCGAGCGGGTCGAGGCGCCCTGCACCGTCGAGGTGAGCCACACCTTCGACAGCCTGCACGCCCATGTCCGCTTCAGCGGTGGCCAGGTGGTCGAGCCCGGCGACGAGGTGCTGGTGCACGGCGCCCCGGTGCAGGCCGCCTATGGCGAGGTGGTGACGGAGGCGCGCATGGCCACCATCACCCGCGCCACCCTAGCCGAGCGGGTCTGGACCCGCCTGACCGGGGATCTCGAGTTCATGGAACTCTGCGAGTTTTCATTCTCCGAGGAGGTCCGGCTATGAATGCTCCCGTCCGCCTTGCAACCGATCCGCCGCAGGTCGAGCAGACGACCGACACGCAGGCGATGGCCACCGAGACCACGCTGCTCAATCCGCGCTTCTACACCACCGACTTCGACGAGATGGACAAGCTCGACGTCTCTTCGGTGCGGGCGGAGTGGGACGCCCTGATCGCCGAGATGAAGTCGGATCCGAACAAGGGCCACTTCAAGAAGACGGCCGACTGGGACGAGGTCGACTTCGACGCGATGGACCCCGAACTGAAGAAGGAGCTCGTGGACTTCCTGGTCTCCTCGCTCACGGCGGAGTTCTCGGGCTGCGTGCTCTACAAGGAAATGAAGCGCCGCGGCTCCAACCCCGATATCTGCGAGCTGTTCAGCTACATGAGCCGGGACGAGGCACGCCATGCCGGCTTCATTAACGATGCGCTGCGCGAGATGGGGGTCGGCGTCAACCTCGGCTTCCTGACCAAGACCAAGAAGTACACCTACTTCAAGCCGAAGTTCATCTACTACGCCACCTACCTCAGCGAGAAGATCGGCTACGCCCGCTACATTACGATCTTCCGCCATCTCGAGCAGAACCCGGACAAGCGCTTCCACCCGATCTTCAAGTGGTTCCGCGAGTGGTGCAACGACGAGTTCCGCCATGGGGAGGCGTTCGCTCTGCTGATGCGGGCCAATCCCCATCTTCTGGAGGGGCGCAACAAGCTCTGGATCCGCTTCTTCCTGGTGGCGGTCTTTGCCACCATGCACGTGCGCGACCATGCGCGCCCGGCCTTTCACAAGGCGCTCGACGTCGACATCGACTGGTATGATGCGGAGGTCTTCCGCAAGACCACCGAGATCTCGCGCCAGTGCTTCCCCGTCGTGCTCGATCTCGACAATCCGCGCTGGCAGGCCGGGCTCGTTCGGATGCGCCGGATCTTTGCCGACATGGATGCGGCGGCCAAGCAGGGCGGGATGGGCGGCCGGCTGCGCGGCATTTGGGCCAAGGCGCGGGCGGCGTCGGCCTTCGTCGGCCTCTACCTCATCCCGGTGAAGGCGAGCCCGTTGCCCGCCTCCAGCCGGCTCGAACCCGCCTACTGAGGGCGCGAAGGGAGAAGATCGCCCATGGTCTGGTACGCCGCCGCCTTCGCCGTCTTCCTCTGGTGGTTCTTCACCGCCGCCATTCTGGTGGCGGTGTCCCAGGCCGACCGGATCGGGGGCGAGGCGCATCGGCGGACCGTGTTCTCCGCCCTACCGTTGCTTCTGCTGGGGGCGTTGGGCGTGGAATGGTCGGTGGGCCGGACGGACCCGGCGGGTGCGTTTGTCGCCTTCACCGCGGCGCTGACGATCTGGGGCTGGTTCGAACTCGCGTTTCTGTCCGGCGTGCTGACCGGCCCGAACCAGGCCCCGGCCCGGGCGTGGGAGCGGGGCTGGCTCCGCTTCCTGCGCGCCTGGTCGGCCATCGCCTGGCACGAGATCGCGCTCGTGCTCACGCTCGCCATTCTGGTGCTGCGGGCCGACGGCACGGCGGTGATCGCGGCCTGGACCTTCGCCATCCTCTTCGCCGCCCGGATCTCGGCCAAGCTCAACGTCTTCTTCGGCGTGCCCAACATCAACGAGGACTTTCTGCCGACGCCCGTGAAGTACCTCGCCACCTACTTCGCCCGGGCGCCGATGAACGCCTTCTTCCCGTTCGGGATGACGGCGCTGACGCTGGCTTTTGCCTACTGGACCGCGCGGCTTATCGCGGTGGAGCCTGGGACCGGGGCCGAGGTCGGCCTCGCCCTTCTCACGACGCTGACGGGGCTCGCGATTCTGGAACACTGGTTCCTGATCGTGCCCCTGCCGGATGCGGCGCTTTGGCGGTGGCTGCTACCTAAGAAGCGTTCTAAATTGCCGATCAACGCGGCTGCGGCAGCCGCGAGCCACAAGGACTGATGTCCGGGGGAGCTACGATGGACTACAACGCCGAGTTTGAGCGCCAGCTCGACAACCTGAGAGACGAAGGCAACTATCGCTTCTTCGCGGATCTGGAGCGCTATTGCGGCCAATTCCCCCGGGCGCAGAACCACGCGGCGTGCGGCAACAAGCGCGACGTCACCGTCTGGTGCTCGAACGACTATCTCGGGATGGGCCAGCACCCGAAGGTGACCCAGGCCATGACCGAGGCGATCGAGCGTTGCGGCGCCGGCGCCGGCGGCACGCGCAACATCTCCGGCACCAACCACTACCATGTGCTGTTGGAGGAGGAGTTGGCCGATCTCCATGGCAAAGAGGCCGCGCTGCTCTTCACCTCGGGCTATGTCTCGAACTGGGCGGCGCTCGGCACGCTCGCCTCCCGGCTGCCGGGCTGCGTGGTGTTCTCCGACGCGCTGAACCACGCCTCGATGATCGAGGGGATCCGCCATTCCCGGGCCGACCGGCGGATCTGGAAGCACAACGACCTGGTGGATCTTGAGCGGCAGTTGCAGGAGGTGGAGGCGGAGACCCCCGGCCGGCCGAAGCTGATCGCCTTCGAAAGCGTCTATTCCATGGACGGCGACATCGCCCCGATCAAGGAGATCTGCGACCTCGCCGACCGCTACGGCGCCATGACCTATCTCGACGAGGTGCACGCCGTCGGCCTTTACGGCCCGCGCGGCGGCGGCGTGGCGGAGCGTGAGGGCCTGATGGATCGCCTGACGGTGATCGAGGGCACGCTCGGCAAAGCCTTCGGCGTGATGGGGGGCTATATCGCCGCCTCCCGCTCCCTCTGCGATTTCGTGCGCTCTTTCGCCTCTGGCTTCATCTTCACCACGGCGCTGCCGCCGGCGGTGGCGGCCGGGGCGGCGGCGGCGATCCAGCACCTCAAGGTCTCGGAGTTCGAGCGCGCCCGCCAGCGGGACCGCGTGGCCCGCTTCCGCGCCGGGCTCGACGCCTGCGGCATCCCGCACCTTCCGAACCCCAGCCACATCGTGCCAGTGATGGTGAAGGACCCGGTGAAGTGCAAGATGATCTCCGACATCCTGCTCGACGACCACGGCATCTACGTGCAGCCGATCAACTACCCGACGGTGCCCAAGGGGACGGAGCGGCTGCGCTTCACCCCGTCGCCGGTGCACAGCGATGCCGATATCGAGCATGTGGTGCGGGCGCTGCACAGCCTTTGGGCCCAGTGCGCGCTGAGCCGCGCCGTGGCCTAAGGGGTTCGGGAGATCTGGCGGAGGCCTGATTTCGGCCCCTTGCTCATTGCCCGCGCGGCCCGGCGGTAGTAGCGCCAGTTGGGCGCCTCCCACGGCGTGTCGCTGTCGATGAAGCCGCCGGTGCGGAGCGCGTCGGCCAAGCGTTCCAGATCGAGCTGCCCGACGGAGAGGCGATCGGCCTTCGTCCGCCCCTCAGGCACCCAATCGGCCTGGATGGCGTCGATCACCAACGTCTCGATCCCTGCAAAACCCTGCAATTGGCGCACGATGTTGCGGTAGGCCGGGTGGCTGCGGCGCAGGATCATCGCCACCTGCTGCTCCGGCCGCGCAACGAAGCCGAAAAGGTGGAGCGCCGAGCCGTCGAGCGAGACGATCTGCCGGGCCGCTTTGTAGCGGGCGATTTGCTCCGCCATCGTGTGCTTTTGCGGGTGGAAGATCTCGTAGCCCTCCCGCGCCAGGTTCTGCTCGAGATATTCCTCGGCAAAGATCCCGCCGCGCTTGGCCCCGAGGGCGGAGCGGGAGAGGTAGAGCCGCTCCGGCCCCTCCGCCGCAATCCCTTGCGCGAAGGAGCTGTGGATGAACTGGCGAAAGGCCGGCGTCCCCTCGGCGATCGTGCCGAGGCCGAAGCCCTGGCCCGGCACATGCAAGCGCTCAAACTGCGTCGGCTCCGTCAGGATGGTGAGCGGCAGGTCGATCCCCATCATCTCGAGGAAGGCGGTGTGCAACGGCATCTGCGTGTCGCCGAGGCGCGGCCGCTTGGCGAAGAAGACGATGGACTGCACATCGTCCGGCACCTCGGGGGCGGCCCAAAGCCGGCTGGTCGACTCGCAGAGGAAATGCCCGAAATGGACCCAGAGGAGCCCGCCGTAGAGATGCGCGCCGGAAAGCTTCGCCCCAGCCTCGGGGAGCGGCGGCTCCGTCGTCAGCGCCGTGCGGCCGCGCCAGGTAGCGCCCATGGGGGCATAGCTGCCATCAGCGCGCAGCACCCCGGCTGCCTGCACCATCGCCGATTGGGTCGGCGGCACGACCCAGGCATCCTCCAACACCTCGACCGCCGCGCACCAGGCGGCATCGGGATCGGGCCGCAGCGGCTCAGCCACCAGCCGGTCCCACCTTGACGCCCCGCGGCCCGGGTGGGACGGAGGGCCCATGCGCATCCTCGCCGTGCTGACGGTCCGCAACGAAGCGGCGTTCCTGCTGGAATGGCTGGCCCATCACCGGGTCGTCGGCTTCAGCGATGTCCTGGTCTTCTCCAACGATTGCGCCGATGGCACGGACGCGCTGCTCGACCGGTTGATGGCCCGCGGTCTGCTCACCCACGTGCGCAACGCCGCGACCGACGATGGCGGCGTGCAGTGGAGCGCCCTGAAGCAAGCCGACAAGCATCCGCTCACCCGGGCGGCCGACTGGATCCTGCCCTTCGACATCGACGAGTTCGTCAACATCCATGCAGGCGACGGCCGCCTGGCCGACCTGTTCGCCGCCTTGCCGGAGGCGACGGCGATCACGCTCACCTGGCGTCTTTTCGGCAATGGCGGCATCGTGCGCTACGCCGACGCGCCGGTGACGGAGCAATTCACCCGCGCCGCGCCCGTGCCCTGCTACTGGCCCTGGCGCGCGGCGATGTTCAAGACGCTCTTCCGAAACGACGGCACCTACCGCAAGCTCGGCGTGCACCGCCCGCGCAATCCCGATCCGGCGCGGGTGGACGATGCCGCCTGGTTCGACGGCAGCGGCCGGCGCCTGCCAGAGCTCTATCACCGGCAGAAGCTCTTCTCGCCCTACTGGCAGGCGAACAACGGCTTGGTGCAGCTCAACCACTACGCCCTCGGCGCGATGGAGAGCTTCGTGCTGAAGGCCGATCGCGGCCGGGCGGTGCATGCTCAGGACCAGCTCGGCATCGGCTACTGGATGGACCGGAATTTCGACGCGAGCGAGGATCTGACCATCGCCCGCTACCGTGACGAGACCCGGGCCGAGATCGCGGCGCTGATGGCGGACGAGGAAACCGCTTCGCTGCATCAGGCTGGCGTCGCCTGGCGCCATCGGCGGTTTCGCGAATTGATGGCGGACGAGCCGATGCGCGCGCTGTTCGGCCAGTTGCGGATGGCGCCGCCCACCCGACCGCTCGACCGTGATGCGGCCGGCGAGCTGATGCGCTGGGCCCAGGCGGCGATGCGGCGGCAGGGCTAGGGTCACGATCCCCTAGCTCTCCATATCGGCCGTCACCACGGCCGCGATGCGCTCGGCATCGGTGAGGTCGAGCTGCGTGACCTGATCGTAGAGCGCTCGGAACTCCGGCACCGCCATCAGCGTCTCCGCCTTCTCCCGGTGCCAGGCGACCGCCGCTGCATGCAGGCGCGCGACCTCCGCATCCTCCATCAGCCGGGCCAGCTCCGCCTCCATCCGCGGCACATGGCGTTGGATAGTGACGTCGGTGCAGGAGTTGAAGTCCATCCGGATCCAATAGTTGAGCCCGATGGAGCGGTCGACATGCAGCGCCCGCCCGCGCTGGCGCTTCACCAGAAACGACTGGGCCGAGCGGAGCGCATAGTGGTTGAGCTGCACCAGGTCGTAGCCGATGGTCTTGGTGTCGGAGCGCCAGCCGTTCTTCAGATAGCTCTTGGTCACGTCGTGGCCGGAGCCGTTCACCCAGCGCACCTGATCGGCGTGCTCTTCCTCAAGCTTGTTCGGACGGTGGCAGCTGAGCTTGGCGTAGGCGCCGATATTGCGCACGATCGTCTTGAAGCCCCAGGCGGTGTGGGGCTTCGGCAGGTAGGACGGGGCGCAGCGCTCGAACTGGGCGATCACCGGCGCGTCGTCGTAGCGCTGCACGCCGCCATGGCCGAAGAGCCGCCAGGTCATGGCGATGTTGGTGGCGGGGCCCACGGCCTCATAGAGCTCGGGCAGGGTGCCGTCGCCGTGGCGGATGTTGATGAACTCGTCGGTGTCGATGTGGATGATCCACTCGGCGTTTTGCAGCGCCGGATGCTCGATGGCGCGGTTGAGCGCGGCCTGCTGCGGCGACTGCCCTTTCCAGCTGCTGTTGTCCTCATGGTGCAGCACGCCGAGTGCGGCGAGACGGTCGAGCAGGGCGTCCGTCCCGTCCTCGCAATCGTTGGTGTAGAGCAGGAAGGTGTCGACGCCGATGGAGCGGTGATAGGCGATCCACTCGAGCAGGAACGGCCCCTCGTTCTTCATGCAGCCGACGATGACGCTGCCGGTGGAGCCGTCTCGGGGCGCCTGGGCCGTGTGCGGTTTGGTCGCCGGCAGCGGGGTCGCCTCGTCGAAAGCGACAACGTCGTTCCGGGGCGCGAGCCGCCCCTGGGCGAAGGAGGGGACAGCGGCCTTCGCCTCCTCCGACAGCACCAGATCGGCGGCGGCAGAGAGGCCGTTCTGCGGTGCCTCCTCCCGCTTCCGGGCTTGCTTCCGCGCCCGGCGCGGGCGCGGGCGCGGCGTTGGCGGCGTGAGGCGGGCGAGGGCGGCCTCCACCACCTGGTCGGGATCGAAGTCATCGGCGATCACCGGCGGCTGCCACGCGGCGGCGCGCTTCGGCGGGGTGAGGGCGGTCTTGGTTACGCCCTTAAACGCCTCCGCCAGCGCGGCGTTGCCGGGCCGGAAAACCGATGCGAGGGCCGTCAATTCCCCTGGGGCGATGGCCGGGCCGTCGGCAGCAGCCTCGGACCAAAGGCGCCGGCGGACCGGCATCGGCAGCCGCGCCTCCTTGGCTGCTAGGCGGAGGTTGATCTGGCGCATCCGCTCCAGATGGGCGGCCGAGGGGATCTCGGGCGGTTCCAGATCGACCTTGCCGATGCTGCCGGGCAGCTCGAAGGCGGTGCGCAGCTCGGTTTGCATGACCTCGCTGGTCAGGGGCTTGTTCGGCAGGGTGCGCACCGTCACGCCGTCGGCGCCGAAGACGGCCTGCCAGCGGGCGACCGTCGCCGCGTGGTCGAGCCAGACCGGCGGCGCGACGATGGCCCGCGGCCCGTCGGCCTCCGGCATCGCGTCCTCCGCCGCCCAATCCTCCGCGCTCATGGCAAGCTCGCGGGAGAGCGGCGCCGTCCGCCCTTCCGTCACCTGCCAGGCGTAGTGGGCGGCGAGGGCGCGGCACTGCTCCTCCACATGGAAGATCACCCGGATGTCGTCGGAGAAGGGCTCGAGCAGGGCGCGGAACCGGGCGATCTCCTCAGCGCTGCGAAGGCGCGAGGCCGCGTGACCGGCGGCGAGGGTCACCTGCTCCGGCGCGGCGGCGCGGATCTCCCGCCCCAGGCGCCGGGCGATCTGACGGCCGAGCTGCTCCTGCGCCTCGGCGGAGGCATAGCCCCGGCGGGCCCGCATCGGGTCGATATGATCGGGGTCGAGCGCCGCGATGGTCAGCAACGCATGCTGCCGGCCGGAGAGGCTGCGCGGGTGCAGGATCCCCCGCCCGGCCAGGGCCTCCCGCCGCCCGGCGAGCAGACGCACGGCATCGCTGGCGGCGCGGCCCTCCGGCCCGACATGGACGAGGATGCGCATGGGGCCCCTCCAGGATCAGCTGCGACGGCGGGTCGATAGCATCGCAACCCGTTGCGCGCCATGGCCCGGCGCCATCACCTGGCGCCAAATGGTTGCGATTGCGTCAAGCGAGGCCCGCCTCGGCCGCCGTCATCGGCTGGCCATCCGCGGCCATCTCGGCCAGGCGCGCGGCCATCGCGGCGCAGCAGGCATAGTGCGCCGCCCGGATCCGGGGCTTCGCAAGCGCCCCTGCCATCGCCTCTCGCAGAGCCGGGGCGTGGCGGAGGATGGAGCGATCCTCCCGCTCGTTCCGGTCGCGCTTTACCCAGAACTTCTCGCCGTAGCGCCGGCCGCGCAGGGCCTCGTCCGCGCCGATGGGCTTGGCGCCCTGGCCGCGAAAGCGCTTGAGGCTGAAGACGTCGTAGCTGCGCACCGCGTAGTGGTTCACCTGGGCGAGGCTGAACTTGCGCTGGCGGTTGGGCAGCGTCTGCAGCGGATTGCCGGTCTTGCGCATGGCGCCGAGGAAGTCGTGGGGCACCGGGTCGCCGTCGCAGGTGATGAAGCGCTCACCCGAGCCTTCGAATGCGGGATCGAGGAACGGGCGGTGTTGGTAGAGCTGGGTGATGAGCGGGTGGCGGCGAAAGAAGCTCTTGGTCGGGCTGTTCTCCGCATGGCCCCGGCCGGCGCAGCGGCAGAACGTCTCGATCGTCAGGCCGTCGGCCCAGGCCGCCACCCCGGAATGGCCGAAGAGGCGCCAGTTCAGGACCATCCCCAATGCGTCGCCGATCGCCCCGATCAGATCCGGCACACGGCCCTCGCCCACGTGGATGTTGAGGTATTCGTCGGGGTCGAGCCAGCAAAACCAGGTGCAGCCGGCATAGGCCTCGCTCGCGAACATCGCCTCGGCCGCGGCGCCCTGGGCCGTCGCCTCCGGCGGCGGGGTGCTGCGGTGATGGGTGAGCCAGCCCTCCTCGGCCAACACGTCGAGGAGTGTGTCGGAGCCGTCGCTGCAGTCATTGGAGTAGACGACGATCCGGTCGAAGCCGATCAGGCGGTTGTAGAGCACCCACTCCAGGATGAACGGGCCCTCGTCCTTGATCGTGGTCATCAGCAGGGTCGACATCGGCAGTTACCCGAGCGGATCCCGGCGCGCGCCGGCCCGTCGGCTTTCGCCCGAGCCGGCCCGGGGGGTCAAGCCCCGCCGGGCGCCGGGCTCAGAGCAGCAGGTCGGATTGGTCGATCGAGGTGATGCCGAGCAGCGTGATCTCGAAATCCGCCACCAGATCGCCGTCCACATCGCCCATCAGCACGCCGTCGACCCCGTCGGTCTCGAAGCTGAGCTCGCCCGCCCCGCTGAAGGAGGCGGCGCCGACGAAGGTGAAGGCCTCGTCCGAACTGCCGCCGCTGACGGCGTCGATGGCGCTGAAGTCGAGCTTGTCGACGCCCTCGTCCCAGTCGGTGATGATGTCGCCCGCCCCAACCTGGGCGTCGGCGATGTCGGTCAACAGGAAGGTGTCGGCCCCGCCCCCGCCGGTCAGGGTGTCGGCGCCCGTGCCGCCGTTGATGGTGTCGAAACCGGCCCCGCCGTGCAGCTCGTCGTTGTCCTTGCCACCGTTCAGCACATCGGCGTCCAGACCACCGCGGATCCAGTCGGAGTGTTCGCCGCCGTTCAGCGTATCTCGGCCGTTGCCGCCGAGGATCCGGTCGTCGCCGCGCCCGCCCTCGACCTGGTCCCAGCCGCCCATGCCCCAAAGCCGATCAACCCCGTCGCCGCCGTCGAGCACATCGTCATTGGCACCGCCGAACAGCAGGTCGTTGGCCGCCCCACCCGACATCGTGTCATTGCCGTCGCCGCCCTCCAGCCGGTTGCGCGCGGCGTTGCCGGTGATGATGTCGACGCTCGAACCGCCGATCGCGTTCTCGATAAGGGAGCGCTCATCCCCCTGATATTGCAGGGCATTGTAGATGTTGCCGCTGGCGTACTGGCTGTTGGGATAGCCGCCGAGATAGGCCAGCTGATTGAAGGAGAAGGTGGAGGCCGCGCCGGGACTGAGGTCGATCGACACCGGCAGCGTGTAGGCGCTGAGGTCGTAGGTATCGATGCCGCCGCCGTCCCAGATGGTGGCGAAGATCACGTTGCCGCCGGCATTGGTGCCCGCCTCACCATTGACGTAGGTGATGCCGCTGCTGGCGTTCCAGGAATAGACCGTGTCGCCGCTATTGGTCTCGAAATCGGCGCCGTAAAGGTGCTGCAGCGCGGCGATATCGGCCATCATGAAGGTCTGCGGCGCGCCCCAGGTCTCGTAGTTGTAGCCGCTCGCATTGTCACCGACATAGCTGCGGTAGGTCATGACGGAGTATTCGACGCTGTCGTACTCCGTCGGTAGGGCGCCGTTATAGTTGTCCTCGTGCCCGTGGCTGAGACCCAGGTTGTGGCCGAGCTCATGCCAGACCGTGTGCCAGGCGTAATTGCCTTGCTGCGGATCTGTGTAGTCGTAGTTGCCGGTGTGGAACCAGGCATCGCCGCCGGACGATCCGGTCGAGGGATAGTAGGCCCAGGCCGTGCCGAAGTTGTAGGGATCGCTGGTGGTCGAGGCGACGCGGATATCGGCGCCCTCCTCCGCCGTCTCGCGGAAAGAGAGGTTGGTGAAACCCTCGACGGAGAAGCCGTCATTCGCGCTCGAACCCCAGTCGAGCTCCAGCGCGGCGCGCACCGCCTCCCGCATGCCGGCGCTGGCGGCGATCAGGCCCGCGGCCTCGTCACTGCTGTATTCGGAGTTGTCGGTGGGGAAGGAGAAGGTGATCTCAGAGGCGGTCCAGGCCCGGCCTTGCAACACCCCGTCGATCAGGCTGTTGCCGCTCGCGGTGACCGAGGTGTTGACGCCGGAGCCGCCGCCGGATCCGTTTCCGGCCGCGGCATAGTCGCACTCATCAGCCCAGGGCCGCAGCGCCGTGCAAATTCCACACATATTTTTCACCCCACAATCGCAGCCGGCGCAGCCGAACGGATGCGCCGCCCGGACGCCGGCGGCTTCGCCGCGACGACGTCCGACAGTCAAACAAGTCACTCCCCGCGGTAACGGCTAGTCAGGCTTTGGGGCGAGTTCTGGGCACCTGAGGGGCGGCTTTTGGGCGTCTGCGCCCAAATGGAGGGGTTCCGAATGGAGGGATCCGTTGGCCGCTGCCGTCAGGGGCTGGTCGGCAGGCCGGCGCGGCCCTGGTTCAGGTCGCCGAAATCGGCGTAGGCGGCCTGGGCTTGCTGGTAGGCGCGCATATGGGCGAGCACCCGGGCATAGTCCGCATCGCCGGCGCCCTCGAGCCGGGCGGCCTTGGCGGAGAGATAGCGTTCTGCCGCGCCGCGCAGCACCTGGAGCAGGCCGTCGGGCCAGCGGCCCACCTTGGCGCCGGCCTGCTCCAGCCGGGCGATGGCCGGGCCCTGCAGCGCCAGCGCCTGGGTGAGACTGCGCAGCGTCGCAGCCTCCGCCGCCGTCTCGATGATCCAGCGCTCCTCCTCCGACAGGCCTTCCCAGAAGGGGCGGTGGATCAGCAACTCAAGATAGGTGACCTGCTGGTGCCAGGTCTGGCCGTAGTAGTAGGGCGCCGCGCTGACCACCGGGGTGAGGTCGGCCTCGGCGTTCGCCAAGTGGCCCTGGCCAAGGGCTGCCTTGATCATCAGGATCTCGGTCGAGGGCAGGTTGAGCTCGTAGGCGTCGATATTGCCGGTGGCGATCATGCCGTGGGGTGGCAGGCCGGGGACGAAGCCGCCGAAGGTCAGGCGGTCGATCTCCTGGGCCAGCGGATTGTCATCGGTCGGGCAGGGCCGGTCGGCCTGTTCGCAACGGGTCGCTTGACCGATGCGGGCGACCGCGACCCCGGCCTCGGCGCAGGCCTCCCCCCAGATGCCGGCGCCGGGTTCGGGCCAGCGCACGATCCAGGGCTTCTCGCAAAGCGTGCGCATGGCTTCGAGCGGCGTGTTGCCGTCAGCCGTCGGGTCCGGCAGTGCCTCGGGAAACCAGCCACCCCCCTGGGTCATGGTCATGGCGATCGGCAGGACGACGATATCGCCGATGCGGCGCGCATAGATCTCCTGCTGCAGGGCGAGGCCGCCGCCGTCGTAGAGGTAGGCGGCGAATTCGTCGGCTTCGAGCCCGAAGGGCAGGGCCGCGACGTAGAGCTCGCCGAGCTCCAGCCCGTTCTGGTTGGCGATGCCGATGCCGAGATCGACGCCGCCGCCCGCCCGACCCGCGGCTACGGCGGCGTAGGTCGTGGCGAAGGCATCCATGTCGGCCACCGGCCCGGCGACGGCATCCCGGTCGCTTTCCGGCACCTCACCGCTCACATGGTAGGTGAGGCGCTTGTCGTGGGGGGCGAGGCCACGGTTCACCTGCTCGATGAACAGCATCGCCAACCCACCGAGCGGATGGGCGCCGCTCCGCGGGGCATCCACGACCTGCATCGGCGGGAAGTTCGTCTGCATTGCGATGTCCTCGGCAAACGCCGGGGCGCCCAGCAGGCCCGCCCCCAGCGCCAGGACGCACGCGGATCTCAGCATTGGCACAGTCTTGCCTCCCCGCCCGGGCGCTCAGTGATCGGCGGCCTGGCCCTGGTCGAAGACATCGCCGACCAGCATCACGACGGGGACATCGCCCGCATTCTCCCACCACTGGGCGATGCCGCCGACATCCATCGTCACCTCGCCCGCCCGGCGCACGATCGGCCCGTCGGTGTCGGAGCGATGCTCGATTGCCTCGCCGGAGATAATGTAGGTGAGCGCCGGGCGCCCCTCATGGCTGTGGATCGGCACGATGCCCCCCGGCGCCAGCGTCACATAGCGGGTGCGAAAGCCGAGCGTGCCGCCCTCGGGAAACTCCTTGCCGAGGTCGATGACGTTCAGATCCCGCAGTGTGAAGCCCTGGGGCGCGGCCGGGCCGGTCAGGCCGTTGATCTCGCGATCCTCGGCCAGGGCGGACCCGGGCAGCAGGAGCGCCGCGAGGAGGATGAGGGGGGTGCGCATGATCTCTCTCCCGATCTCTATCGCGGGTCAGTTGGCGTGCAGGTCGAGGCCGAGCATGCGGACCGGGATGTCGCCCGCATTCTCCCACCAATGCACGACGCCGTCCTCCTCCACCGACAAGTCGCCGGGGCCGTAGGATTTGGGCGTGTCGCTGTCGCTTCGATGCTCCGTCACCGTGCCTTCGAGGACATAGATGTAGGCCGGCCGGTTGGCGTGGGAGTGGACCGGGACGACGCCGCCGGGCTCGAGCGTCCAGAGCCGGGCGCGTAGCTTGCGCCCCTCAAGGCCGGGAAGCTCGCCCGTGAGGTCGGGGTTGGCCAAGGTCTCGAAGGACAGGCCGACGGGCTCGGTCGGCCCCTCGAAGCCCTGGGCCATGGCGGGCCCGGGCGCGAAGAGCGCGAAAAGCTCCGCCAATGTGCCCTCCCATTCCGGGCCGACGTCGAGGTGGTCGGGATGGGCGAGGGCGGGGGCGGCGCCGAGCCCGAGGACGGCCGCAAGCACGGCGGCAGGGGCGTTCAGCCGGCGGGGGATCGTCGCGCGGATCATCGCGGGGCTCCTCTCAGATCATGGGTGGGGATGGCATCGGGCTGCCCCTTGCGCTGCTACCTAGGGGCGGCAGCGGCGGGGACCATAGCAATACGGAACCCTTGGCCGATGGCGGCGCGACGTATGGCCCGCCGGCCGGCGATCAGGCCTCTGCCATCGCCCTGAACGCCGCCGCGGTCGCGTCGTCCATCGGGAAGTAAAGCTCGACCTTCAGATCGTCGAGCGTCACATCCTCCGGCGTGCCGATCTGGGCAATCGTGGCGAACATCGACAGCCGCAGGTCGCCGTGATGCACGATCGTCGGGATCACCGGATCGGCGGCGTCCGTGCCACCCTCCTCGATCTCCGCCAGATGGGCGATCGCCCGGTCGAAGGCGGCGACGCCGCCCTGGGCCAGGCTTTCGAGCCTTAGCCGCGCGGCCACACGCCGGGCCACGGCGGGCCAGTTTTCCACCGCGGCGGGCAGCGCGTCGGAGGTCATCAGATCGAGCAGACTGTCGCCTTCGCCGACCCCGAAGGCGCCGAACAGCGCCCGCGCCGTCTGGTTGGCCTGGCGGATCGTCCAAAGCCGATCCACCGCCAGACCGGGATAGGGCATGTGGCGGTCCAGCATCCGCTCCACCGCTTGGCGGATCGGGGCCATGGCGCCGTCCGACCATTGCCGGCCGGCATAGCGGGCGGCAAAGCCGGCATGGGTGAGCAGCTGGTTGCGGGCGTCGAGCGGCAGGTGCAGCGCTTCGCTCAGCTGCAGCACCATCGCCCGGCTCGGCCGGGCGCGCCCGGTCTCGAGAAAGGACAGGTGCCGGCTGGAAATCCCCGCCTCGCCCGCAAGATCGAGCTGGCTGTAGCGCCGGGCGGCGCGCCACGTCTTCAGGCTTCGCGCGAAGGCGGTCATGCCCCGTCCTATCTCGGCCGCTGCGAACGTTCACCTACCTCTCAGGTAATTGCCAGCACGACCTGGACGGCGAAAGCTCTCCGCAAACCGATGGAGGTGCCCATGGCAAGCCGTGCCGCTCACAAGACCTGGCTCAAGGTCTCTGCAATCGTCGTCGGGTCGTTCGGCCCGGCCCTGTCGCTGGCCACCATACCGGCCTTCAACGAGCCGGCGCGCTGGGGCCTCGACCTGCTCACCTGGCCGCTCGACGGCTTTCCGACTTATCAGGCGGAGGAAATGCGGTTCCTCTCGGCCCTGTCGGGCGGTTTCCTGGCGGGCTGGGGGGTGATGATCTGGTGCCTCTCGGCCTGGGTCCACGACCTGGCGCCGGAGGCGGTACGGCGGGTGCTGCTGAGCAGCGCGCTGGTGTGGTTCGTGGTCGACAGCACCGGCTCCGTGACGTCGGGCCATTGGCCCAACGTGATCTGGAACATCCTCGTCCTGCTTTTGGTGGTGGGGCCAATGTGGCGCCCGGCCGACGATCTGGTCGAGGCACGGGCAGGCTAGAGCGCACCCTGATCCTCTGCCCGGACCGCCGGCTTCGGCCATGCCGAACCGGCGTGTCGCGGTACGAAACAGGGCACCTGCGCCCCGGATCGCCGGCCTTCGCTCGCGCGATCGTTAACTCTCGCGGCCGTTCTGCCTAATAATCGGGCATTTTCAGGGGCTAGGGCCCGTCTCGTGGGGCCCTCGCGCATCTACATTTCTCAGAAAAGGCGTGGATATCTCCCGGAGATCGTGTTCGGATCACGCAATGTCGCTCTTTGTCTACCTGACGGTGTCGAGTGACGAAACGCTGGACGGGTGACTGGACGGAGAAAGCGCGCGGGTCGGGATGGCCTGTACAAGACAATCGAACACAACAAACCACGACAGGGGAGACTTCATGACCAAGAAAAACCAGATGCTCATCGACCGTCTGGCCGAGGCCGCCCGACAGGGCAAGATCTCGCGCCGGAACTTCATGCATCATTCCATGGCCGCGGGCCTCACGACTGTGACGGCGACCGGGCTCTGGACCAGCAGCGCGCTTTCCCAGCCGAAATCCGGTGGGACGCTGCGGGTCGCTCAGCACGACGGGAACACCGCCGACACCCACGACATCGGGGTCTATCAGTCGAACTTCGACATCGGTCTGGTGCACACCCACCGATCGTTCCTGACGATGATCAACCCCGACGGCTCCCTCGGTCCCGATCTGGCGACGGAGTGGGAGGCCTCGGCCGACGCGGCGGAGTGGACGTTCAGGCTCAACTCGGCGGCGACGTTCCACAACGGCAATCCGGTGACGGCGAACGATGTTGTCGCCTCGATGAACTATCACCGGGGTGAGGCCTCGACCTCCGCTGCCAAGGCATTGCTCGCCGGCGTCACCGACATCCGCGACAACGGCGACAGCGTGACGTTCGTGCTGGACTCCGGCAACGCCGACCTGCCTTGGCTGATGACCGACTATCACCTGGCCATCGTGCCGGCGAACCCGGACGGCACGGCGGACTGGCAGTCGGGCATCGGCTCCGGCCCCTATCGGATCGTCGAGCTCGACTTCGGCACTGGCGCGCGGTTGGTGCGCCACGACGGCTGGCACGGTGAGGGCGCCTATTTCGACGAGATCGAGATGCTCGTCATCAACGACCCGAACGCGCGTCAGACGGCGTTGGTCACGGGTGACGTCGACACCGTGACGCTTCTCGAGAACAAGACCCTCGGCCTGCTTGCGCGCAATTCCGACATCGTGGTGGAGAACGTGGCCTCGGCCCAGGCGCTCACCATGCCGATGCATATGGACACCGCCCCCTTCGATGTGCCCGAGGTGCGCATGGCGCTGAAGCTCGCCATCAACCGCGAGGAGTTGGTGGAGAAGATCACCTTCGGCGCGGCGACGGTGGGTAACGACTTCCACCACTCGCCGGCCATGCCCTTCTGGCCGGACGACATCGAGCAGCGCCAATACGACCCGGATCAGGCGCGTTCGCTGCTGGCCAGTGTCGGGATGGAGGGTCTGAGCGTCAACTTCTCGACGGCGGACTCGGTCACCACCGGTGCCGTGGACGCGGCCGTGCTCTACGCCGAGCAGGCCAAGGCCGCGGGCATCAACATCAACGTCGTGCGCGAGCCGAACGACGGCTATTGGTCCGACGTCTGGCTGGTCAAGCCTTGGTGCATGGTCACCTGGGGCGCGCGCCCGACGCCTGACGTGATGTATTCGTTGGCCTATCAGGCCGATGCCGCCTGGAACGAGAGCCGCTGGAAGAACCCGCGGTTCAACGAGCTGCTGCAGCAGGCGAAGTCGGAGCTAGACAACGATCTTCGCGCCGAGATGTATCGCGAAATGGCGGTGCTGGCGCGGGACGATGGAGGCACCGTCATCCCCTACTTCCCGAACTTCGTCTACGCGCGGCGCACCAATGTGAGCCGGGGCGAGCATCTGTCGCCGGCCTGGTCGGCGGACGGCTACCGCTACGCCAGCCGCTGGTGGTTCGCTTAAGTCGACGCTTTGGAGGGCCCGCGCCGTCCGTGCGGGCCCTTCGCCCACGGCCATAATCAAAACGAGTGCCGGACAAGCGGCGCGTGGAGGGACATATGGGGGATCTTCTTGGTCTGGTGCTGAAGCGCCTGGGCCTGGGGCTGGTGGCGCTGCTCGTCGTCTCGGTCCTGATCTTCTTCGCGGTCGAGCTTCTGCCCGGCGACATCGCCCAGGCCGTCCTCGGCCAAAGTGCTACGGAAGAGACGGTGCAGGCGCTGCGCGAACGCCTCGGCCTCGATCGCCCCGCCATCGTGCGGTATTTTGATTGGCTCGGCGGCGCGGTCACCGGCGATTTCGGCGTCTCGCTGGTCTCGGGCGAGCGGGTGAGCGAGGCGATCTCCGACCGCTTCGTCAACACGCTCTTCCTCGCCGCCTACGCCGCCGTCCTCGCCGTACCGATCGCGATCTTCCTCGGCATCCTGGTGGCGCTCCTGCGGAACTCGATCTTCGATCGGGTGGCCAACGTGCTGACGCTCACCTCGATCTCCTCGCCCGAATTTTTCCTCGGCTACGTGCTGATCCTCTACCTCGCGGTGCGGGCCAGCATGTTCCCGGCGATCGCCAGCCTCTCCGGCGACATGACGTTCCTCGAGCTTCTGCACCGGACGTTCCTGCCGGCGCTTACCCTGGTGCTGGTGGTGACAGCGCACATGATGCGGATGACCCGGGCGGCGATCATCAACCTGCTCTCATCGCCCTATATCGAGATGGCGCGGCTGAAGGGCATGCCGCCCTTCAAGGTGATCGTGCGCCACGCGCTCCCCAATGCCTGGGCGCCGATCATCAACGTCGTCGCACTCAACCTCGCCTACCTGATCACCGGCGTGGTGCTGGTCGAGGTCGTCTTCGTCTACCCGGGTGTGGGCCAGTTGCTGGTCGATGCGGTCTCCAAACGCGATTTCCCGATCGTGCAGGCCTGTTGCCTGATCTTTGCCGCCACCTTCATCCTTTTGAACCTGGCGGCGGATGTGGGGACGATCCTCACCAATCCGCGTCTCCGGCATCCGAAGTGAAGTCCGCACCATGAGCATCTTTGTCATCGGGTACTACGTCGCGCTGATCGCGGCCTCCTGCCTCGCCGCCTATTTCGGTCAGCGCCGGCTCTTTCTGCTGCTCTTCAGCATGACGCTTCTGTCGTTCGTGCTGGGCATCATCGGCGGCGTGCCGGCACTGCGGTTCGTCACCATCTGTGCCGGGCTTCTGGCACTGGCCGCCGGGGTCTCCTACGCGTTCAAGGAGTTCCTGGTCCAGGTCTCCCGCCCGTCGCTGGCCAAGGAGCTGCGGACGGCGCCGCTCACCGCCTCTTTCGGCATGTTCGTGATCTTCACCTATGCCATCGCCGGGATCTTTGCGCCGGTGATCGCGCCCTATGGCGAGTCTGAGGTGATCACCCAGGCCTTCGCGCCGCCGGATGAGAACCTGCTGTTGGGCGGCGACCAATTGGGCCGCGATATCTTCAGCCGCATCATCTACGGCGCGCGGAACTCCGTCGGTCTGGCGCTGGTGGCGACGATGCTCGCCTTCATCGTGGGCGCGCTCGCCGGGCTGCTTGCCGCGGTGAAGGGCGGCTGGTTCGACAACCTGATGGGCCGCATTGCCGACGTCATCATGTCGGTGCCGTCGCTGATCTTCGCGCTGCTGATGCTGTCGATCTTGGGCACCAGCCTTTGGGTGATCGTGGTGGTGGTGGCCGTGATCTACTCGCCGCGGGTCTTCCGCCTGACGCGGGCCGTTGCCGGCAACATCGTGGTGATGGACTATATCGAGGCGGCGAAATTGCGGGGGGAGGGCGACTGGCACCTCATTCGGAAGGAGATCCTGCCGAACTCCACCGCGCCGCTGATCGCCGAGTTCGGGCTGGAGTTCTGCTTCGTCTTCCTGCTGATCGCCGGCCTCTCCTTCCTCGGCCTCGGCATTCAGCCGCCGACGGCCGACTGGGGCTCTATGGTGCGGGAGAACGCGACGCTGATCTCGTTCGGCGACGTCACCCCGCTGATCCCCGCCGGGGCCATTGCGCTGCTCACGGTGGCGGTCAACTTTGTCGTCGACTGGATGCTCTTCCGCTCGTCCGGTCTGAAGGAGGTCTGAGGTGAGCAAGTTCAAGGAGAGCGACGTCCTGCTGAAGATCCGCGATCTGAAGATCGACGGATTTTCCGACGAGACCTGGGTGCCGATCATCAAGGGCGTGGACCTGACGCTCCACCGGGGCGAGGTGATGGGCCTGATCGGCGAGTCGGGCGCGGGCAAGTCGACCATCGGCGCGGCCGCCATGGGCTATGCCCGGGATGGCACCCGGATCTCGGAAGGCTCGATCGAGTTCGACGGTATGGAGCTGACGACCGCGACGGAGGCGGAGCGTCGGGCGCTTCGCGGTGCCCGCATCGCCTATGTGGCGCAGTCGGCCGCCGCCTCCTTCAACCCGGCGCACAAGCTGATCGACCAGCATACCGAGGCACCGGTGCATTACCGCATCAAGAAGCGCATGGAGTCCCAGGAGGACGCCATGGCGCTTTACGAGCGGCTGCGCCTGCCAAACCCCACCGAGATCGGCTTTCGCTACCCGCACCAGGTCTCCGGCGGGCAGCTGCAGCGCGCGATGACGGCCATGGCGATGTCCTGCCGGCCCGATCTGATCATCTTCGACGAACCCACCACGGCGCTCGACGTCACGACGCAGATCGAGGTGCTCGCGGCCATCCGCGACATCGTCGACCAGTTCCAGACAGCGGCGATCTACATCACCCACGACCTGGCCGTGGTCGCCCAGATGGCCGACACCATCAAGGTGCTGCTGAAGGGCGAGGAGGTGGAGGAGGCGCCGACCGAGCGCATGCTCGACGACCCGCAGGAGGACTACACCAAGAGCCTCTGGGCCGTGCGCAGCTTCCAGCGCCCGCAGATCCGCCGGCCGGATGACGGCTCACCGCCGCTGATCTCCGTGAAGAACGTGGATGCGGCCTATACCGGCGGCGTGAAGGTGCTCGACGATGTCTCCTTCGACATCTATCCGGGCATGACGGTCGCGGTGGTGGGCGAGTCCGGGTCCGGCAAGTCGACCACGGCCCGGGTCATAACCGGGCTTCTGCGGCCGTCGGCGGGAGAGGTGCTGTTCAAGGGCGAGCCGTTGCCGGCGGGCTACAAGGACCGCACCCGCGACCAGCTCCGCCAGGCCCAGATGATCTATCAGATGGCCGACACGGCGCTGAACCCCAAGGTGCGGATCAGCGACATCATCGGGCGGCCGGCCGAGTTCTATTCGGGCCTCACCGGATCGGACCTGAAGCAGCGGGTGGACGAACTGCTCGACCTGATCGAGCTCGACCCGGCGAAGTTCTACAACCGCTATCCGCCCGAGCTCTCGGGCGGGCAGAAACAGCGCATCGGCATCGCCCGGGCGCTGGCCGCCGAGCCCGAGTTCATCATCTGCGACGAGGTGACGAGCGCGCTCGACCAGCTCGTGGCCGAGGGCATTCTGAAGCTGCTCGACCGATTGCAGCGAGAGCTCGGCCTCGCCTACATGTTCATCACCCACGACCTCGCGACGGTGCGGTCCATCGCCGATGAGGTGGTGGTGATGCAGAACGGCAAGGTGGTGGAGCAGGGGCCGAAGGACGAGATGTTCACGCCCCCGCATCACCGCTACACCGACCTGTTGCTCTCCTCGGTGCCGGAGATGGACCCGAATTGGCTGAGCACGCTCCTCGAAGAGCGCGGCGTCGACAATATCGGGGAGGCGGCCAACACTTAGGCCGCCAGCAAATCTGGCCGAGAGAGCGCGCTAGAGGATCGCGGCGGCGGAGCCGATCATGGTGCCGAGCAGCACGAGATAGACGACGATCAGCGTCGGGAAATTGCCCCGGCGCATCCGCGCTTCCTTCAAAAGATCGTCGCGTGTCAGCATCGCCCACATCCCTCTGACCTGCGCTGAAGCGCCCACCGGCCCTTGCCGCGCTCCTAACCAATCAAACTTGGCAAATCAACGGCGGATTCTTGAAAATTTCTGGCATCGGCGGGCGGCTGAAATGCCTGTCGCCGGATTGGCTTGCACGCCGAGCCTCAGATGGGGCCGACGGCGCGCAGACAGCGGCTGTCGCGCGCTCGGTCGGTGGGACTCTTGGCAGCGGAGCGACGCGCCAGATATTCGCCGATGTACTGGATATCAATTGCATACAATTTGTATGCGATGTATCTTTGCATCATGGAAATCAGCAAGAAGCAGCACTGCCTGACGGACCTGCGCCGGCGGATCCTGTCGATGGAGATCCGTCCAGGCGCCGACCTCGATGAGGTAACGTTGTCGGAGCGCTACGGCGTCTCCCGCACGCCGCTTCGGGAGGTGCTGCAGCGCCTGGCCGGGGAGGGCTTCGTCACCCAGACCGACAATCGGGGCACCAAGGTCGCGTCGATGGACCTCGCAACCATGCGGACGTTCTTCCAGACCGCGCCCTCCATCTATGCCAACGTCGCGCGCCTTGCGGCGGAGAACCGAACGGGGGCGCAGCTTGATGAGTTGAAGTCGGTGCAGGCGGGCTTTGCCAAGGCTGTCGCCGGCGCCGCCCCGGCCGAGATGGCGCTCGGCAATCACCGTTTCCATGAGCTGCTGGGGGAGATGGCGGCGAACGCCTACCTGACGCCCAGCCTCAATCGGCTGCTCATCGACCACACCCGCCTCGCCCAGGTCTTCTATCGCCCTGCCGCCCCGGCGGAGACGGTGGCGGTGCGCAAGGCGAGCGAGCAGCACGACGCGATGATCGCGGCGCTCGAGGTGCGAGAGGGCGCGGTGATGGTCGACCTGACGCTCGAGCACTGGGCCCTGTCGCGCGACCGGATGGAGCGCTTCGTGCGGCCCGATCCATTGCCGGCCGACGTCGTCGACCTAAGCGGGGCAAAGATCCGTGCGCTTTGAGGGGATCATCACGCCGGTCGTCACGCCCCACGGCCCCGACCACGCGATCGACCGCACGAAGTTCGCCGAGGTCCTGGAGTTCCTGATCGACAAGGGCATCCACGCCGCCCTGATCGCCGGCACCACGGGCGAATACTACGCCCAGTCCGCCGAGGAGCGGATCGCGCTCATGGGGCTGGCGCGCGAGGTCATCGGCGGCCGCCTGCCCCTGATCGTCGGCACCGGCGCGATGCGGACGGAGGACTCGATTGCTTACGGCGAGGCCGCCAAGGCCGCCGGCGCCGATGCGATCCTGATCGCCACGCCGCCCTACGCCTGCCCCACGGGGCGGGAGATCGCGCTCCACGCCCTCGCCATCGACCGCGCCGTCGACCTGCCGGTGCTGCTCTACAACTACCCCGGCCGGATGTCGGTGAACATGGATGAGGAGACGCTGGACCGACTCGGCCGCTCGCCCAATTTCCGGGCGATCAAGGAGAGCTCGGGCGATCCGAACCGCCTCCACATGCTCGCCCGTGACTACCCCCACATCGCGCTCTCCTGCGGCATGGACGACCAGGCATTGGAGTTCTTCGCCTGGGGCGCGACGTCCTGGACCTGCGCCGGCTCCAACTTCGCGCCCGAGGCGCATCTGGCGCTTTATCGCGCTTGCGCGGTGGAGAAGGATTTCGACAAGGGCAGGCGGATCATGTCGGCGATGCTGCCCCTGATGCGCGTGCTCGAGCAGGGCGGCAAGTTCGTGCAATGCATCAAGCACGGCATGGGCGCGCGCGGCATCGACTGCGGCCCGCCGCGCCGGCCGCTGCAGCCGCTCAACAAGGACGACAAGCGCGCCTTCGACGAGGTGGTGCGGACGATGAACGCCGCGATCGAGGCGATCGAGCGTGGGCACAATAGGGGGCGCGCCTGATGGATCTTCTGACCCGGGACGAATACGCCGCCCTCGCCGCCACGATCGACTGGCCGCGCGGTGCCTTCATCGACGGAAAGTTCCGCCCGGGGCGGGGGCCGAAGCTCACCACGCTCAACCCCGCGACCGGCGAGACCATCGCGACGATCGCGGGCGCCGGCGCCAAGGACGTGGACCTCGCCGTCGCCAAGGCGCGCCAGGCGTTCGAGCGCGGCGACTGGCGGACGGCCGCGCCGGGGGAGCGAAAGGACGTCCTCATCCGCCTCGCCAAGCTGATGACCCGGAACCGCCGCGAACTGGCGGTGATGGAGAGCGTCGAGGCCGGCAAGCCGATCCGCGATTGCGAGGGGATCGACGTGCCGGAGGCCATCGCCTGCCTCAAATGGCATGCGGAGACGGCGGACAAGCTCTACGACCAGACCGCGCCCGCGGGCGACGACGCGATGGCCGTGATCGTGCGGGAGCCGGTGGGCGTGGTCGGCGCCGTGCTGCCCTGGAATTTCCCGATCCTGATGCTGGCCTGGAAGATCGGCCCGGCGCTGGCCGCCGGCTGCGCCGTCATCGTGAAGCCGGCTGAGCAGACTTCGATGACTGCCCTCCGCGTCGCCGAACTGGCGCACGAGGCCGGGGTGCCGCGGGGCGTCTTGCAGGTGTTGCCGGGCGACGGGCCGTCGGTCGGTGAGCCGCTCGGGCGGCACCCGGATGTCGACATGATCTCCTTCACCGGCTCGACCGAGACCGGGCGGCGCTTCCTGCACTATGCGGCGGACTCGAACCTCAAAAAGGTCGTGCTGGAATGCGGCGGCAAGAACCCGGCCGTGGTCCTGTCCGATGCCGAGAACCTGGATCTGGTGGCCGAGCATGTGGTGAATGCCGCCTTCTGGAATATGGGGGAGAATTGCTCCGCCGCCTCTCGCCTGATCGTGCATGAGGCGGTGAAGGCACCGTTGATGGAGCACGTCCTGGCGCGGCTGAAGCTCTGGCGGACGGGCGACCCGCTCGACCCTGTGACCAATCTCGGCGCATTGATCGACGCGGAGCACCTGAAGAAGGTGAAGGGGTATCTGAAGAAGGGCGCGCTGGTCGGCGGCAAGGCCGACGGGCCTTATGTGCCACCGACGATCTATGAGGCGAAGGCGGGCCAGAAGCTCTCGACCGAGGAGGTGTTCGGCCCCGTCCTCGCCGTCCTCACCGCCGCCTCGGATGAGGAGGCGATCGCGATGGCGAACGACACCGACTACGGCCTCACCGCCTCCGTCTTCTCGGCGAGCGGCCGCCGCGCCATCCGCGCCGCAAGGGCGATCCGGGCCGGCACCGTCACCATCAACTGCTACGGCGAGGGCGACCTCACGACCCCCTTCGGCGGCTACAAACAATCGGGCTTCGGCGGGCGCGACAACGGCATCCATGCCCATGACCAATACACCGAATTGAAGACGATCTGGATCGACCTGAGCGATCCGGTCGATGGAGATGGGTTGGACTGATGGCGTTTCGCATCGCGTATCTTCTGACCGAAGCGCCCCTGACCGATGCTGTCAAAGCGCTCGACCTACAGATCGCGGAAGAAGTCGGCGACCCACCCGACGGAGATGTTCCGCTATGGGCGACGACGCTAAGTCACCCGAACTGGACCCTTGTGTGGGCCGAGGACGAGCTGTTCTTTTTCAAGAGGGAGAGAGCCTGCAGTACGCTATCAAGACGGGCATCTTTGATCTCTTGCATCGTTAACGAGACGGTAATGTCGTCGACTGCAATGGGTTGGCGCGACGGTGCCGAAGTCTGGTCGTTGCATCACCAAGGTGACACGGGCGACGTCTTCCACTTGGACATTGCCGGCACGCCACCGGCCGAGTTCGCCGACTTGAATGCCGCGCTTGAGGCCAAGCGATCGGATGGTTCGGCCGAGCCGGACCATGACTACGCCTTCGAGGTGCCGGTCGCCCTCGCCGAACGGCTGACGGGATTTCGCTACGACAGGGCTGTGGATCCTAACCGCCGAGGGGCGTTCCGGATCCTTGAACCGCGACAGGCGCCATCCCTCCTGGTCCGTCTCTTCCGAAGCAGATCATGACCGTCGCGGCGGAGGAGAAGCGGACGCGCCGGGGCGGGCGGGGATCGCGCCGGGCGGAGCGGAGTGCGGTGTCGGACGCGATGCTGCCGGCGCTCCGCCGGCGTCTGCCGCTGGTTGAGCCGATGGATGCGGAGCAGGTGGCGAAGATCGACGACGCCTCCATGGCGATCCTGGAGGATGTGGGCGTGATCTTCCGCGACCCCATGGCTATCGCCGACTGGCAACGGGCGGGGGCGGAGGTGCGGGACGGCGACCGGGTCCATCTCGACCGCGGCCTGGTGCGCGAGCTGATCGCCTCGATCCCCTCGCACTTCACCTACCACGCCCGAAACCCGGCGAAGAGCCTGCCCTTCGGCGGCGATCACACGATCTTCGTGCCGATGACGGGGGCGCCCTACCTCCGCGATCTCGACGACGTGCGTCGGGGCCCGACGCTCGAGGATCTGGCGAACTTCCACCGGCTCAGCCACATGCTGCCGGCGCTCCACTCCTCGGCTCACCACATCGTCGAGCCGATGGACCATGTGGTCGCGCACCGCCATCTGCGGATCACCTATTCCTCGATGAAGCACTCCGACAAGACGTTCATGGGCATGACGACGAGCCCGAAGAACGCCGAGGATGTGATGGAGATGTGCGCCATCCTGTTCGGCGAGGCGTTCATGGAGGGGCATCCCGTCGTCACCGGCAATTGCAACGGCAACTCGCCGCTCGTCTGGGACGAGACGATGCTCGGCGCCATGCGCGCCTTTTGCCGGCGGAACCAGCCGGTGCTCTGCTCGCCCTTCGTGCTGGGCGGGGCAAACACGCCGGCCTCCACCGCGCCGGCCGTGGCGCAATTGAATGCGGAGGCGCTCAGCGCGCTCGCCTACACCCAGGTGGTGCGGAAGGGCTGCCCGGCGATCTACGGCCACTACCTCTCGACCGTCTCGATGAAGTCCGGTGCGCCGATGGCGGGGACGCCCGAGATCAGCCTGATGAACTTCATGATCGGCCAGATGGCGCGGTACTACGGCGTGCCGTGGCGGAGCTCCAACACGCTCGGCGGCGCGAAGACCTTCGACGCCCAGGCGGGGTACGAGAGCGCGATGACGCTGAATGCGGTGCTGATGGCCGGCGCCAACTACCTCTGGCACTCGGCGGGGTGGAACGAGGCCGGCATGCACTGCTCCATGGCCAAGTTCGTCGTCGATGCCGAGATGTGCGCCATGGGCTACCGGATGGCGGAGGGGATCCGCTGGGACGACTTCGACGATGCCCTCGCCGCCGTGCGCGACGTGGGACCGGGCGGGCACTATCTCGGCCACCCCCACACCCAGGCGAACTTCCAGCGCGCCTTCTTCATGCCGGAGCTTTTTGACAACAACTCCATCGAGCAATGGGCGGCAGAGGGCTCGGTCGAGATCACCGCGCGGGCCCTGAAGACCGCGCGCGACCTGCTCGCCGCCTATGAGGAACCGACGCTGGACGAAGGCGTCGACGAGGCGCTCCGCGACTTCATCGCCCGGCGGGAGCGGGAGATCCCGGCGGTCGACGCGCTCAACACCGACTATTGATGGCGGTCGAGACCAAGGTTCGGCGGCTGCCGCGGGACACCGGCGCCTCTGGCTGGAACGCGATCCTGCCGCCCCGCACGCCGTCGCCGACGCTGGAGGGTGCGACGACCGCCGATGTGCTGGTGATCGGTGCGGGTATCGCGGGGCTCGCGGCGGCGCGGCGGCTCCGCCAGCTCGACGATGGCCTGCGGATCGCGCTCCTCGATGCGGTGCGCGTCGGTGAGGGGCCGGCGGGGCGCAATTCCGGCTGCATGATCGACCTGCCGCATGATCTGTCGTCCTCGAACTACGGCGGTGCGCTGGACAAAGATCGGGCGCAGATCGCGGCCAACCGCGCCGCCATCGACTTCGCCTCCTCCGCCGCCGAGGAATTCGGTCTGCCGGAGGAGGCGCTCCGTCGCGTTGGCAAGGTGAACGGTGCGGCGACGGCGAAGGGCGCGCGGCACAATGCCGACTATGCACGCCATCTGACGGCGCTCGGAGAGGCGCACGAGACGCTGGACGCGGCCGCGATGCAGGCGCTCACGGGGACGGATTACTATCGGGAGGGTCTTTTCACCCCCGGCGCGGCGATCCTGCAGCCGGCAATCTACGTCCGCGGCCTAGCCGACGGGCTTCGCGGTGCGGGCGTAGCGCTGCACGAGGGCTCGCCCGTCACGGCGCTGGTCCGCGACGGCGCCACCTTGACCGCGCAGACGCCCGGGGGATCCGTCGCCGCGCCGCGCGTCATCCTTGCCGTGAACGGCCATGCCGAGAGCTTCGGCTTCTTCGCAGGCCGGCTCGCCCACGTCTGCACCTATGCCTCGATGACGCGCGCGCTGACGGCGGAGGAATGCGCCCGCCTCGGCGGTGCCCCAGACTGGGCGCTGACGCCGGCCGACCCGCTCGGCACCACCGTGCGGCGCGTGGCGGGCATCGGCGGGCACCGGATCGTAGTGCGCAATCGCTTCACGTTCGATCCGTCGCTGGAGGTCGACGAGGCCCGGCTCGACCGCATGGCCGCGACCCATCGCCGGAGCTTCGAGGCCCGCTTTCCGATGCTCCGCGAGGTAGCGATGGAGCATGTCTGGGCCGGGCGCCTCTGCCTCTCCCGCAACGACGCCCCGGCCTTTGGTGAGATAGATGCGGGGCTCTTCGCCGCCTGCTGCCAGAACGGCCTCGGCCTCGCCCGCGGCACCCATGCCGGGATGGCCGCGGCCGAGCTGGCGCTCGACCAGTCAGGCGACGCGGCGCGGAGAGAACTCTCCCAGGCACCGCCAAGGCCGCTCCCGCCCAAGCCCATCGCCTGGGCCGGCGCCACGGCCCGCATCCGCTGGGGCGAGCTCAGCGCGGGCCGAGAGCTGTAGGTAGGGCGCCCATCGCGTTCCTCTGCGCCCGTCGGCCCAAGTTGCCGCGCAAGGGCTGAACCGCCTCCACGAAAGCCGCGGAAGGACGCGATTTCCTACGCGGAACGTGCAAGAGTGAAGGGAGAGTTGGTGCCCAGGAGAAGCACCGAACTTTGATCTCATAGCTGCTCATAGGTTCTCAAAATTGCATAAAATCAATTATTTGTTGACGAGCCGATTTTCGGCAGAGAACATAGTGATCCCTCAGTCCACCCTTTTCGGGGTGGACCAGCCGGGGGTCTCAAGTTCCGCCTCGAAAGGGGGACTCAGGTGAAAATCAACGCGCTGACCCAACTCAAGGTGAAGAGCCTTCCGGCCGGGAAGCACAGCGATGGTCAAGGCCTGTGGCTGGTCAAGCGCGACCCGCAGATGGGCAAGTGGGTGCTGCGATACAACGTCCATGGTCGACGGCGCGAGATGGGCCTTGGACGCTGGCCGGATGTATCGATCAAGGAAGCCCGAGATCGCTCCGCTCAGGCGAGGTATCAACTCCGCGACGGCGTCGATCCGATCACCGCGCGCGCCAAACAGCGCGCCACCATGCGCCGCCTTACGGTCAAGGAAGCGATCGACGGCTGCTTTGCGGCTCGTCAGGCGGACTTGAAGCGGGACGGCGAAGCCGGGCGTTGGATGTCGCCGCTTAGGGTCCACATCATTCCAAAGCTGGGGCGCTACCCGATCGAGGACATCGACCAGCACGTCCTCAAAGAGACACTTGGGCCGATCTGGCACAAAAAGCCGCAGGCGGCGGTGAAGGCGCTCAACCGGATCGGCTTAGCCTTGAAACATGCGGCCGCCCTCGGCCTGGAGGTCGACCTGCAGGCGACGATGAAAGCGCGGGCCCTGCTCGGCAAGCAGCGCCACACCGTCAAGCACCATCCCTCCCTCCCCTACCAAGAAGCCCCCGCCTTCTACAGCTGGCTGAAGACCAAGCCAGGGGTCGCGGCGCTGGCGTTGCGGTTCTTGATGCTGACGGTGGCGCGCACGTCCGAGGTGCGCCTGGCAACCTTTGATGAGATCGAGGGCGATGTCTGGACGCTCGTGCCCGCGCGTACCAAAGCGGGGATTGAGCACAAGGTCCCGCTAACCGA
This sequence comes from Pseudomonadota bacterium, assembly GCA_039180875.1. GTDB lineage: Bacteria > Pseudomonadota > Alphaproteobacteria > Rhodobacterales > Rhodobacteraceae > JBCDCY01. Next base: position 1,100,457 of record JBCDCY010000001.1, read on the forward strand.
CGCAGCTTCAGAGATAGTCGAGGTCGCCAGAGCTTCGACAGACGGCCCCTATCTGTTCCCATCCTATCGCGGAAAGCCGATTTCAGACGCGGCGATGTCAGCCTTCATGAAACGCGAGGGCTTTGAAGCGAGGCCGCATGGCTTCCGGGCGACGTTTCGCACCTGGGTGGAGGAGCAGACAGATACGCCATTCGAGGTGAAGGAGGCGTGCCTCGGGCATGTAGTGGATGATGGAGTCGTTCGGGCGTATCAGCGGTCTGATCGCTTGGGCCCGCGCAGAATACTGCTCGAAGGATGGACGTGCAGCCTAGCCGGAGGTCACCAATTCTGAGAGCGCTGTCTTGGGAAATCAGGGGGGCGCGAATTCAAACCCGGCCAATCTGAGCAATAACTCGACGTGGTTAGAAGAAAACAAGCCGAGTATTGTTTTTGATTTGCCTCTCTGATCAAGGTCCAGATAGAGACTGTTCAGGTTCTATCTGGAAACCACTTTCCCGGATTGGAAGCGGCTTCGATTCAGGCGCAGCACATCAAGTGGTCAACGCAGTCAGATAGATCGTGGTTGTTCACAAGGTGGATTTCGGCAGCCGCCAAAGTCTCACCGATACCCAGTTCTCGGATTTCCAACAGGTCACGTTCATGGACTGATTGAGAATGCAGGGGTCGAGAAGACCGACGAACAAGTCTGCTTAATCTGACCGATCTGTCTGTGTGAACAGCTACTACTCGAATTTGGCACCCAAACACTGATCGAAGGTACGCCACCTCTTCCGGACAGCAGACAGCATCGAGGACCGTTAGCTCATGACCTGAACATTGCGCCAAGATCTCATCTTTACTCAAGATTGCCGGCCCCGCTATTCCATATCTGCCCCGTAATGACAGTCTAGCAGTCTTCTCGGCCATGGCCCCTTCGCCAAAGCCATGCTCCACCGCAAAACGACGAATATTTTTCCCAATATAGACGTAGCCGCAGCCGTGCATTGCGACCATCCTATTACAGATTGAAGTCTTTCCAGTTCCAGATAGCCCACAAAGAGCAAAAATCATCTTCTCAGTTCCCCTGAATTGAAGTTAACAATCAGACGTGCTCAGTTTTTTGCTATCAGGGCTTTAATGCCTTCTTTCACAGAGACTGTTTTCTTATACTGGTACGGGGCATCTTCAAGAGTTCGATATCTCAGTGCATCTTTAATTCCCTCGAGCCCCTTTTTGAGAAATTCTTCTCCAACAAACACGGCCTGCCCGAAGGCTAATCTTGTATCTGCTTTATTTTTCTGCAGCATTGCCCATTCATAAGGAGCATTCTCTTCAGTCCAATATTTCTCTGCTTCAGAGTACAATCTTATCGCCTCAGACACGAAATCAGCCCGTGGCTCAATCTTTATACGTTGCTTAAATACGTTACCCAGGTTATTCAATGATTTGGGATATGACTGAAATTCACTAATCAGAGAGCTATCTTCGGGGATTTTTATCTCCTTAAGAACTGTTTCAGCCTCATTTAATTCTTCAATTTTCCCGCTATTTTCGAATTTTCTCACCAATGTAATCGCAAGGTTGTTTGATATCTCAATATTTCTTCTTGTTTCTTTTAAAAGGCACTGACGAAATTTCTTTTCGGCAAGATCAAGAAATTCTGGTTCGTTACGCTCGCCAATTCTGCGCTGGCAAACACCAATCAAAATATCAATATATTCCAAGCTCAACCTAGTATGCGGGTGCCTATTTATTAGATTTTGTAATAGTCTAAGATTCTCTTTGAGCAATACTGTATCATCATCTCGTGTCGCGTACTCTTGTTCCATTTCAGCCAAAAGCACAATTAAAGCTGGGCTCAAGTGTTCTCCATATTCGTTTTCAGCCTGACGACAAAGCCGTTGAACCGCACTCCTATCGCCCTCATTCGCAAATGCAAGATATCCAGTTTGGAAGTAATCAAATATCAGTTCCCCCGTGTAATTCTCTGGAAGCAGGCGATCAGTAATAATTTCATGAATTTCACTATGTGCCTCTCGGTATTTTCTTTGGGCAATTAATGATTCTAAATTGCTAAGGGTTACACTAAGCTTCTGAAAAGACTCAGAAACCTGAGCAGTAATATTCTCAAGCTTCGAGTAGCGTCCCTGTCTCATGTGGTCTTGAATATCTAATTCTATAACTAATCGTTCAATTAATTTTGAAATATTTTCGGCAGAAATACTATGAATCTGACTATCTTTAAAAAAGCTTTTCAATTGATCAGTCGGTATTTTGAGTGCTTGAGACAACGAGTAAATGAAGTCTTCAGCACCAACACGACCGTTTTCCATTGTGATGTTAACTATAAGATCGCGGCCTGCAGCCAGACTATGGTTTTCTGCTCTTACGAGTAACATCGGTATTCATATTAACATAAGCGTCTCGACCTGCGGCAACACTCCGATCGACTGCAGATACGGCCTTGTCTCGCATTAAGAACTTCACCAGCGTCCAGATCGCCACTCCTACAGCCGTGACCCCTGCACCGAACACAGCAAGGAGCTTCAGTCCATCCTCAGCCGCTAGAAATTCAAGTAGTTCCATGGAAAGCCCCCATCTTCTCCGTCTCGACCCTCGTAGCGCTATGTGTTCATCTTTCGCATTGGTCTATGCTTGTGCTTTGAAAAAGCTGTGCTCTGATTATGGCTATGTCAAGCTCGTTGGGTGCAATGACCGCTGTGGGATTATTCAGTAACACCTTCCAGGAACCAAGGGGAAGCACAGAAGCCCGCTTCCTGCAGGTCTATTCCCTGCATCGGGCTGCGCATTGCGAGCAAGCTGACATGGCAGGACAGACTTCCCGAACCGGCTAGCACTCACCGCATCGTCAGCCGTGATAAAAGTTCGAGGAGTGGTCCGTTCTGGGTCACCAAAGGGGTAAGCTCGGCAAAATCGCGGCTGGTGAGCCAGGAATATGGCTCCAGCACTGGGCGGTTGGCCGAGACGGTGCGGTTCGAGAAGCTGTTTTCGACCAGGCAGCGCTTTTCGTCGGGTTCGAGCCGGATATGAAGCTCTGCAAGGCTGGTGATCAGTTCGAGAAACTTCTCGAGCAGAGCGTCTGAGAGGTCCGATTGCGCGGCGGACGCGCGCGCTTCTTGCAGGGCTGCGAGGTCGATCTTGAGCTGTCGCTTCCGATCGTCGTGCTCCCTGCGATCGAGGGCGCCGTCGAGCAGCAGATCAGTCAGCCGCGCAAGGCGCTCGGTCGTCTGGGCGATCCTGAGATCGATGGACTGGAGGTGCTCGCGGCGCTGGTCTTTGTCGAGCCAGGCCTGCCAGTCACGCAGCAGGTCGGCCGCATCGTCAGGGGCGAGCTGCAGGCGTTTGTAGGCGGCGACGATCTCCGCCTCGAGGCGGTCTTCGCGCACCGTGTTGGTCGGGCAGTCCGGGCGCTGGCAGCGGTAGTAGACGTGGCCCTTCTGGCGCTCGGGGATCATGCTGGTCTGGCAGCCGGCGCAGCGGAAGAGGCCCCGGTAGAGGTGGTTGTGCCGGGTGACCTTCTTCCCTGCCTTGCCTCTTTTGATCTCCTGGACCTGACGGAAGGTCTGGGCCGAGGTGATCGGCTCGTGCACGCCATCGTAGGTGTCGCCGGTGCGTTTGATCTCGATCAGGCCGCAGTAGAAGGGGTTGTTGAGGATGGTCTCGATGCCGTGCTTGGAGACCGGCTTGCCAGCGTGGTTGCGCAGGCCACGCCGGGCCATCTCGGCCTGGAGCGTGGGGATCGAGTAGCGCCCGCTGGCGTAGAGCTCGAAGACCTGGCGCACGAGCGGGGCTTTCTCGGGGCACGGTGCCTTCGGCTGGCCCCGGCCGTTGTCCCGGTAGCCAATCGGCGCCCGGAAAGGATAGAGCCCCTGCTTCAGGCGCCCGCGCAGGCCCTTGATGGTCTCCTCGCGCAGATTGAAGATGTAGTCCTCGGCGATCACCGCCTGCAGGTTGGCCGCTAGCCGACCGCCACGGGAGCTGTAGTCGAGGCCCTCACCGGCGAAGTGGATCTCCACCCCGCGGGTCGGCAGCTCCGAGACTCTGGACCAGTCCGTCATGTTCCGGGCCGAGCGGTCGATCTTGTGCATAATGAGCGCGTCCGCCTTGCCGCGCCGCAACTGGCGCAGCATGTCGTTGAAGACCGGCCGCCCGCCTTTGGCAGCCGTCTCCATCTCGGCGAACCAGGCGACGATCGTGATCTGGCGGGACGCGGCAAATTCCGCGATCGCATCGCGTTGTGCATCGAGTGAGACGCCTTCACCCTGCTTCTGGGTGGAGACGCGGATGTAGCCAAATCCGGTCTTCATAGACTGTGTCAGCGGTCTTCAGACTCTACCAAATCCTCGGAATTTGGCGACTCCGGCTCCTCCGCCCAGGGCCAGGATCCCTCCCGGCGCATGCGCTCGTAGACCCGTTTGCAAAGCTCCAAGTGCCGGCGCAGATGTTCGCGTTTGTCCATATGCCCCCAGCATACGCGCCTGCTCTCTTCCGCCTAGCAGTCAGCTCATCGGCCCTGGTGATATGGTGGATACATGGAGGCGGAGAATGGGCGGAGGCGTTCGCCGCGGTGCATGAGCCAGATGGCGGCGCGGTGGTTGGGCTGGGTCTGCAGATCCCGGGCGGAGAAGGGTGGCAAGAGCGTCTCGAAGAGCGGCGCGTCCTTGGCGCCGAGGCGGAAGACGACGAGGCTGCCGACATTGCCGAGGATGGCGTCGCGGATCTCCGGATTGGTCTGGGAGAGATGCTGGTGGGCGAGGATGAGGCCGAGGCCGTACTTGCGGGCCTCCGACAGCAGGCCGGCGAAGGACTTGGTCGTGAGGTTGTGGAACTCGTCGACGTAGAGGAAGAACGGGGCCCGCGCGGCCGGCGGCAAACCGTGGCGGGTGAAGGCCGCCTGCATCAGTGTCGAGGTGATGAGCCCGCCGAGGATGTTGGAGATGTCGGCGCCGAGCCTGCCCTTGGCGAGGTTCACGATCAGCTGGCCCCCGCTGTCCATGAGGGGTCGGAAGCGGAGCGGCTCCGTCGGCTCGCAGAGCGCGGTGCGGACCGTCGGGTTGGCCAGGATCGCGCCGATCTTGTTGGCCACCGGGGAGACGCCGTCGGCGCTCGATTGGTAGTTGAGCTTGGGATACTCCTCCTTCCAGAAGAAGCGCACCTGGGGATCGATGAGCTCCGCCACCACCTGCCGGCGGAACCCCGGATAGACGAAGAGTTTTAGGAGATCCCGCAGATCGGCCGCCGGCTGCTCCAGGAGCGCCAGGACACCGTAGCGGAGGAGATGCTCCATCCGCGCGCCCCAGGCATCCGGCCACTGCTTCTTCAGAGTCTCAATGAGGCCGGAGGCAACGAGTGGGCGGTAGCCGGGCGCGACGCGCTTCAGGGGGTTGTATCCGAGCGGGCAGCCGGGATCTGCCACGTCCCAGTAGAGGTGCGGGGTCGGGAGGCGGCGGTGCAGGTCCTCGGCCAGGTCACCGTGGGGATCGATCAGGCAGAAGCCGGTGCCATTGCGCGCATCCTGCCAAGCGAGGTTCAGCAGCAGCGTCGACTTCCCCGTCCCGGTCTGGCCGATGAGGTAGAGGTGCAGCAGCCGATCGGCCGGATCGATGCCGAAGGGCGTGGGATCTTCATAGCGGTGATAGGCCAGGCCAAGGATGCGGCGGGCGCGTGGTATCATGGGGATAGTATCTCGCCTCAGGCCAGACCCGGCTAGCAGCCACCGCATCGCCCGCGGCGATGGCGTGGCCGGCACCGATGGCACCGACCGTCTGCTGCATCTGGGAGCGCCGTCCGTGGAGCGCGCGGGATGTCCCCGTCGCGCGTGCTCCAGCGGAGGGAGATGCCAGATGGAGAGACGAGAGGAGCCGATCGCCGGGGCCATCGGCGCGGTGCCCCGCTGCCAGACCTGCGGATCCGAGCGGGTGGTGAAGGGCGCCTGCGCCTGCTGGAACCCGGAGACCGTGCTCGATGCGGAATATTGCCGGGAGTGTGAGGCGCCCACGACCTTCGTCTGGTCGCCGGCCGATCCGCCGCCCAAGCAGCGCATCCGGGAGCTCAACGATCGCTTCCGCCGCGAGGGCCGCGGCCAAGGCTCGGTGATGATCACCAGCGGCCTTCAGGAGCAGGGCGCAGCCTTCGTCGCCGAGGCCTTGGCGGCGGTGCGCAACTTCGACGCCTTCACCGCCGACAATGACCCCTGGGGCGAGCACGACTTCGGCGCCGTTGAGATCGCCGGCCAGCGGGTGTTCTTCAAGTTCGACTACTACACCCCCGATCTCACGGCCGGCAGCGAGAACCCGGGCAATGAGGGCCTCACCCACCGGGTGCTGACCATCATGCTGGCCTCGGAGTACTAGGCGGGTACCAGCCCCGCCAGAGACCCCATATCGCCAGCGCCGATCCGCTGCCTGCTAGCCAGGCAGCGGTTTTTGTGGGTGAGTGCGAAGATCGGTAAGAGCTGGGCGCCCCAATCCGTCACAGCCTAGGCAGCTCCGGCCAGCACAGCCGTCTTCCGGGGCTCACCCACATCAGTCTGAGATGTTGCTGAGCCGCCGGATATCCCCCTGCCGAGACGAACGCCTTGCCCTGAGAGGCACGCTGGGTGCCGGACCCTTGAGGGGTCCGGTCCCGGAGCCCCCCGTGCCAGGCCCACCCTCTGCCGCCCGTACCCCCTCACCAGATCGTCCCTGCCGATATCGTGCCCTCTAGGGCGCGCGGCTTCGCCGACCTAGACTGATGACGTACCAGTCTAATCGTCACCCTTATGCGTACCCAATTCGCCCAGGACCTGCGCCTTGCCCGGCGCCAGGCGGGCTACACCCAGGACGACCTGGCGCACCTGCTCGACAGCCACCAGTCGCTGGTCTCCGATCTCGAGCAGGGCCGACAGCGTCCCAACCTCGAGCAGATCGTCGATCTCTCGCTGATCTACGGCCGCTCGTTCGAGAGCTTCTTCGCCGCCCTGCTGGCCGAGCGGCAGCGACGGCTGATCAAGCGGCTCGCCACCCTGCCGGCGCTGCCGAGGCCCACGGCCCACACCTTCAACCGCAGCGCCTCCCTTACCCGCCTCAGAGCCCGGCTGAAGCAGCCGCCCGAACATGGTGGGGCGTAACCTGCTGGCGCTCGCCGTCGCCTCCGGCCGCGCCGCCTACGTCTACTTCGGCGACGGCCAACTCTGCGATTGGGGCACCAGCGTCAGAGCCACCGCGGACCCCGCCGAGATCGCCGGCTTCACCCAGGAGCGCATCAACGAGCTCCGGCCCGACGTCGTGGTCACCGAAAAGCTCGACGCCCAATGCCGCAAGGGCGCAAAGTCCCGCGTCCTCATCCGCGCCATCACCGAGACCGCCAGCCACAACGAGGTCTACGACATCGCCGTTCCCCGTCCCCGAGACTTCCCCTCCAAGTTCGAGGAGGCGCAGCACCTCGCCGCCCGTTACCCCGAGATCGCCGGCTACCTGCCCGCCCAGAGACGCCGGATCTACGACAGTGAGCCCCGCGGCATGATCGTCTTCGAGGCGCTCGCCCTCGCGGAGAAGGTGCTTACCCAGACTCCAGATGTTACAACGAGAGCGCCGCGATAGCTGCGCTCACACCGTTCTTTTTTGATGACAGCCAAAGCCGCCCAAAAAATGGGCGGCTTCCTTGAGTCCGTTTGGATACTGCCGGTCGACCGAAGCGGCGTCGGCTTTGCTATCGCGGAGAGCTCCGGGCCCAAAGCGTCCAGTTTTCACAAGTTCGGCGAAGGTTCTGTCTGCAGCCGAGGCATCAAAGGCCAATTGGCCAAGGCTCATCGGACTCAGGCTGTCTGCAGGGTCGGTCTCGCTGCTCTGTAGTAGCGTGGGTGACTGAAAGCCACCGTTGGTCTGCTGAGAGGTCGCCGTGGCGGCGCATCGACATTCGACAGCGAGGCCGTTCGGCCTGCTTTCCGATGGTGCTGGGTCCGCCGACGGCGGATCTCGTGAGGCCTTAGGCTATGCCAGTCGCTCCCTTCTCTTTTAGGGGAAACTAGCTCCGTCCCACCCGACTGGTGTTGTCGCCACGTTAGGCCAAGCGAAGCGCCCGCGCCGACCGCATTCTGGAAACAGGCCAAATCGCCGACTCTCGGCAAGTTCGTGTAAATAAAGAGAGTCTCAAAAAGGAGTGTCCTCTACTTCATATTTTGCATTCAGCTTAGTGAGCCATTATTCATTTGCAGGATTTTCGTTCTTTCGATCGAGCCACATAAGCAACCCGAATATCGAGCCCAGCGCGAAGATTGCAGCCGCCATGCCAAGCAGTAGCATGCCCGATACATCGTCGACTTCGATGACGATGAGCTTTCGTACCACGGCAAGAATGCCGATGATCAGCACGATGCGCACCTGAGCGATACCACGTTGACCTGTCACCATCAGATGGACCGAATGAGCTAATTCAAGCGCAATTATCGCCCCAAGGAGCAAATCAAAGAGGCGCTGCAATTGCGCGAACGAAACACTGCTAGGGTCCGTCACCACGACCTGGAGCGTGAGGTTCAGAAAGCTCAGCGCAGCCAAGACAACCACCATAAGCACCCCGACGAGGAGCACGACGGCAACGCCGGACGAGAAGGCTTTGTATGCGCGGTCGATGAGTCTAGGCATGTACCGGACGTAGAGCGAAGAGAAAAATCGACGAGCTTGGCGGCTTAAGTCACTTCATCGCACTGTGCATGTCCGCGGCGAAGTATGTTTTACCGAAAGAAGGTGGGCTTTAGCGCATACGCTCCAAGTTTTGGTTCCCAGGAGCGCAGTCTTCTGTGACGAGAACCGGTACGATGGGTCGTCGTGACATACCTTTTTTGAAAGGAAGGCTGGATGAGCGATGAAGAAGAGAGTAATTTAAAACGAAGAGTCAGGTTACTATATACTGGCCAAAGCAAACAGGCTATATGGTTTCGCTACGGGTTAATCGCATTTGATACAGCAACAATCATTTATTTCATCGCCACCTCCGTAATCCCCACGACATTACTTTTGAGTGTGGTGAACGCTTGCTTGGCAACGCTCATACTCATGGATCTCGCAGCTCGGCTCTGGATCGCGACAAACCGCAAACGTGAACTCTTGCGCCTTTACACCCTTGCAGACATCGTAGTCGTCGCGTCTCTCCTGTTTGCACCGCTGTTTGCCGAAAGCGTGGCCTTTCTGCGTGTGCTTCGTGGTCTACGGTTGATTCACGCGTATCACGTCTTACGGGACCTTAGAAAAGAAAGCACGTTTTTTCGCCAGAACGAAGATGCTCTTTTAGCATCCGTGAATCTCTTCGTTTTCATTTTTGTTACAAGTTCAGTGGTCTTCGTACTCGCCTTTAGTGAAGAAGACGGCTTCGTCGGCTATATCGACGCTGTATACTTTACTGTCGCAACGCTCACCACGACCGGCTTTGGCGACATAACGATGACGACACCTGCTGGGAAGCTCTTGTCTGTCCTCATTATGGTCGTCGGTGTCGCTTTGTTCGTCCAGTTGACACGTGCCCTCTTTCAGCCGTCCAAGGTCAAATACAAGTGCCCTGAGTGTGGTCTGAACCGACACGAGCCCGATGCTATCCACTGCAAGCACTGCGGTGAACCTTTGAAGATCGAGACAGATGGCGCGTCCGCAGCCTGACGGCAATTCACGATAAAACTCAGCCTCTTCGCCAAACGGCCGCGAGGAAAAGCGGGTTCAATCCAAAAGAAAACCAGTCGTTGGATGACGCCGATCATTGCAGCGACGACGGTTTAGAGCGGACCGTTCGCAAACATCAGCGGCAGAGGGTTCATTCCGAAGAGCACCGTGTCGACCTTTGAGCTCTGCAGTGCATTTTCGAACAGGATTGAATGGCCAAGTCAAAAAAAGAGCGGATTGCTGGCGACGTTTGCGCCAATCATGGCGGCGGCCCCAGCAGTTACTGCTCCGACTAACTTCGATAGGCGATAGAGTCCTCTAAAGACCAGCTCTGTGCTTTACGTGGATTGTTTCGATAAATCGTCGGTCTTAGGTCGCTGTGTCAGTCGGGTTCCGGCACCACGAGCACCGGGCACGGTGCAAACTTTGTGACGCTACGGTCGATTGCGGAATCGAATAGACCTTCGAGCCATGACCGGTTCGGCGAGCCGACGACGATAGCGTCCGCATTGACCTGTTCAGCGTATCCTACAATCTCTTCTTCGATTTGACCGATACGAACCTCGATCTCAAGAGTGTCGTCTGCACCGATTACGTCGCGAAGCTCCTTTAGGAGCTTTTTCCGATGTTGGAGAATCTCGGTTCGGTCAACGTTCACGACTCCCGCCGTTCCTGCCATGGGCATGCCTACCGCGGCCCCAACTCCGTCAGTGTTGGGTGGTACTACATTCAATATCGACACAGTGCCCCCGGACATGTCTGAAAGATCCAACGCGAGCTCCAGGACCACACGGTTCAGATCCTGGTTGACCGTCGTGACAACGACAATCTGCCGAAACCGCCGAGCCGCGTTTTCCAGAGGGTTGGAAGAAGATCCAGTTTGCTCCTTGGCCTCACTGAGTCTCGCGAGCGCACGCCGCAAATCCTCCGCGTTAAACGTTCGCTCCGGCCCTTCCATACCTTCCGCTGTGGCTTCCACCATCTGTTCGGCGTCCGCAGCCATGGATTGAAGGACCTTCTCCTTTTCCTCCGCCGTCAGCTTGTCATCTTCCAGCACGTCGTCGGGTGCATCGAAAAAGTGGGCGGGGTTTGCGATGCGTTTAAGTGCATAACGGGTCATAGCTCATATTCCCCTTTCTATACTTGCTTGGAACCGATGCCCGCTCGCTGCAATAGCAGTCACCTGGATCACGGTAAGGACTCCGATCCGCAGTCGTCGCGCGTCTTGTTTGATGCCATCCCGCGGCGTCACTCTTCGAGATCGGCAGCCCGATCGTGAATTCGTTCGCCGCAATACGATCCATTGTCGGTCGGTTCATCAACGTCGCCTCGCGAGACATAGGCACCGCATGTGAGCATTGAGCGTGGTCGCTCAGCAAAATGATCGGCATCCGTTCGGCGCTTGGTGGGATTTGTCGACTTTCCAATGCAGGATTGTCCGTTTCAAAACACCGAGGAACTTCGAGACATCGCTGCACGTCAAGCTGCGTTGATCACGCGCAGACGGCGAGCAATCAGCGGAGGTCGCTGTTGAGTTCTCAAGGCTCTTCTCAACTGGTGTCACGTTTTCTCGCCAACCTTCTCCGGCACGACGAGGACGGGACGATTGGCCTTGCTCGACACTTCGCGGGCAACGTCGGATGAGAGAACTCCATCGAGCCCGGTTTTTTTGCCCGATCCGACGATGATCAGAGACGCATCGCCCTCGTCCGCGGCCTTGATCACCTCATCGTCAATGAGGCCCGTCCGCACCTCTGATGAGTAGCCGTCCGGCAGAGCGCAGTGACGTGCAAATTCTGCAAATTCTCTTTTGCGCTCGTCTTTCTCGTCTTCCAGGCGGCGTATGCCAACATGGGGTGCGACGGTCGTGGCACTCACCGGACCCAGCGCTCCATATTCGGCCGGATCGGTCACATGCGTGATGACACTGACAAAGTGGACGTGCGCCTTAGTGATATCGAATACCTTCTTGGCCACTTTGCAGACTTCCGTATCGACCTCGGAGTTCCCCGAGATTGCAGCGACGACATGCTCTACGCCTGCTCTCTTTGACGTGCGCGTATTGTCTCCTTCCGAAAATCCGTGCGGCTCTCCGAGCTCCGACAGGGCGGCGTGGATTGCATGGATAGTCGGGGGATGATCGCCAACGGTCGGCGTGTCGTCATCGCCGACGTTATCGAGCAGTTCCACCTGCGCAGCCATTGTCTTTAAGGCGAGTTCTTTCTCGGAGTCCGAAAGATCATCGTCGTTCAAGACGTCCTGCGCCGTGTGATAGTAGGACCGCGGATTGGTACATCGGTCCCTTGCATAGGATTTCATGTCCTCTCCTTTCGAACCAATTCGACGCGCGAGACGCGCGTGTCTTCGGTCGTCTCTGGCTGGATTTTTTGGCCGCTCTGCGATGCGGGTTTATGCGCATCCTAGGTCTGGCTTTCCTGCGCCAGACCTCCGGCTCGTTCCCTTGCACACTAACACGTCGAGCCAGAGATTTGCAGGGGCAGCTCGTGGGAAACTTCCTAAGTAACTGATTTAGCGTCAAAATAATTTGGAGCAGAAAACAACAATCGCCCGACTCAACGCACTGAATTCAGCCGGCCATTACATACGTTGGGACGTCAAGCCGCGCCAAACTGCAGTGCAACAGCGGCAACATAGATGACCAGGATCAATGCGCTTTCGAAGCCGATCCCGCCGGGGCCCTGGCGCTGCCGAACGATCAGCCCAAGAAGAAGGACGCTGGTCATGGCGAGGCCAACGCCAACCCAAAGAAGATCCGCGTTCCCTACTGCATGGTAGAGCGATCCCGGTCGATAGGCGATGTCGGCGGCCGAGAGGAAGAGTACGTCAAAGGCGTTGCCACCGATAATCCCTCCGACGGCGAGTTGCAGCGCCCCGCGTCGCACGGCCGCGAGCGTCGTCACAAGCTCTGGCAGTGATGTCGCGACGGCAGTCATCAGCGCGCCCACAACCGTTTCACTCAGACCACCGCGATCGGCAATGACGCCGGCTGCCTTAGAAATCGTCCATCCGGCGCCGCCAAGGATGATGGCCAAGGCTGCGAAACGAAAGACCAGCGTCTGGACGGCCACATCGTCCGATGAGTCGTCAGAGGGCACGTCTTCCCGCGTCTCGGGAGTATGAACCGGATACCACGTTGGCTCTTCGCGCAGTTTGGCGCTGGCGCGCAATCCGATGACGTAAATGATCGGCAACAACAGCGACGCTGGGTGGATGCCAACCACAGTGATTTCTGGCCCAGTTGCCGCGACGATGGCCGTGCTCAGAAGCAGCGTCAGAAGCGCCGCTTGCAATACGTTTGCGAGCTCGGCCGATGCATGCTCCAGATTCGCGCGGCGAAACACCATGTCCGCGAAAGACAGGAACGCGGTTTGTGCGGCGATCCCTCCGACACCGTTGGCAAATGCCAGCGACGCCCGCCCGTCTAGGGCCGCCGTGATAGAAACGACAGAGCCTGACAGCGATGTCGCCATGCCGAGCAGCATGCCGCCGACCATGGCCTCGCCAAAGCGGGTCTTGTCAGCGAGGCGATCGGCGTCGCCTGTGATGACGACGCCAGCCGCCGCAATGACGACGGCCGACGCGGCAAACAATGCCAGTACATATGGAAAGGCAGTTTCTGTCACGACACTTCATTTTTCGGACGTGTGAACCCCACGGGTTCCCCGGAGGCTGTTTGGTTTGGGTTGCGCGGCTCGCGGCTGATTGTCGATCTGCGCGTGGTAAGCTGCTTCTGCCTCGTAGCTGGCCATGCGGGCCTTCATAGGACCTTCGGCAGCGCCATCGCCACGTTCTGACAAGACCGAATTTTCAGTGACAACCTTGAGACTTATCATGAACGATCAAGTCACTAGCGCGCTTGACAGCTGGAGCTTGCGTGATCTCCGAATTCCACATGACGCCGCCTTTTTGAGTGTCGTCCTGAGTTCGAGCGCTTAGTGCTCCACAAACCAATCTAGTCTCCTTTCGGCTGTTTCAGCATGGAGACCGTCGCATTAAAATCAAATGAAATCATATACTTCACGTAGGTATATTCAGATGCCTCTAGCGCTGGCGATAGCTCTGGAAGCAGTTCCACGCAGGCATGTGCGTGCGCTGAGGTTGGAAGAGCAGAAGCATGGTCTTGCGTCTGTGGAGTATGTTGCGCCAAGGTATGCAGGCCATGACCAGTCGCGATAAGCGCCCGAAGCGCACGGAAAAATTGCAAGTGATGCTTGGGCCGGACGAGCGCAGCGCGATTGACGATTGGCGGTTCAAGAACCGAATGCCTTCGCGTGCCGCCGCGATACGAGAGCTGATCCGCCGCGGGCTGCTGGTCTCTGACGATTTTTCCGATCCCCCGCAAAACGCGGCTTCCGGCGAGTTTCGGGTCACAGACGACTAAGAACGAGCACCGGAGAGTGCGGCGTGTCCTGGACGCGTTTGCTAAGATCTGGAAGCTGCAACGCGCCGAAACAGCCGCTCGATGCTGGGCGCACTGTTTTCGTGGGGAATGTGAGGTCGTCCCATTCTCGCAGCGTCAGTCAGTTGGAGATAGCACCGGCTCTGGCACGTTGCGAAACGGGCTTTCTGTGACGCCAGTGTCATCGCGACCGTCAGAAAGCGCGAGGACGACTGCGATCCCCAGAAGCACGAATGCCATCAGGGTGCCCCAGAACATCCAGTTCGGAAGCAGTTTTCGAGAGAACGGCGTGGGCTGACCTTTGGTTCGATCACGCATTCCTATTATGTACGCAGCGTGCTGATGGAGTTCCAGTCCGTCCTGCGGACACGTGTCGGCACGAAGGCTTTTGACGCATGAAGAAGGAGTGAGTCCGCTGGTACGTCTTGTTGGAAGGCGCGACACCGACACACGAGCGATCCAGGCGCTCGCGGAGCTGCATCTCAGCTTTGATCACGGGATCAAGCGGCTTGAGGCCGTGATGGCCCGCGACGACGACCTGACGACAGAGGCCGCTCCGTTGCTACTGCTCCACCGACGCCATCAGGCCCAGCTCGACGAAATGGGCGATATCTTCGAGGCGATGGCGACGACCCAAAAACCCTGGTCGCAGTGGTTGAACGAGACGATTGATACCGCTGCGACACCGGACGCGGGCCTCGCCGAAAACCCACGAGAAGCGTTGCGCTCGAGCGAGAGCAGGATCCTGTCATCCCTCGATGCGTGCATTGCCCATATCCTCACCGACCCCGTGCGTGGCGTGCTCGAACATATGAAAGCTGACACGCTCGATGCCGTTCGTTCGGCCGATCTTGAGCGCTAGACGCAGCAACCGGAGTAACCTGCGTAACTGAGCGATACTGCGGTGCTTGTGTCCCTGCGGCAGAAACAAGAAGCTGCACCGGCTTCACCTGCTCCGCGCCATCAGTAACATGCACGCAATCCGCTCCTTGCATCACCTAAGCATTTGAAAAAATTTGTGTATTTCTCCCTCGCAGCTTATCGATGGATCGTCAGCCTTCGGCGTGTGAGGGGCAACTTAGCTCTCACGCGTTTTCGCTGACCCATGAGTGTCGTGGACGCAGAGCATGTCCCGCTCGCGAAACGTTCGACGCGTCGCCCGATGACAGCGAGAATGGAAAGGATATTCGCTTGACTTCGCAATCAGTGACCGACGTCGCCTTTGACCCGGTCCGATCAGCCCCAAATCCTGTCGACACAGACTATGAAGTTGGCCAGGACAACATCAGATTTGCTGGCTTCGATATTCACAATCCGGTTTTCCTGATCTCGAGCCTAACCGCGATTCTCTTTGTTTTCGTGACAACGCTCTATCCAAGCCAGGCTGAACCGCTCTTCGGTGCAGTACGTGATTGGATAACGACTCATCTCGACTGGCTCTTGCTCAGTACCGGAAACATCATCGTTCTATTTTGCTTGGCAGTGATACTTCTCCCTGTCGGGCGCATTCGACTGGGCGGTAAGGACGCCGTTCCCGATTTTTCTTATTCGACTTGGTTTGCCATGTTGTTTGCTGCCGGCATGGGAATTGGTTTGATGTTCTACGGCGTGTCCGAGCCGATCGGCCACTATTCGGCCGCCGTGGCAGCAGACGCTGGCACCGTTGACAGCTGGGCGCCCCTGGCCGGCGCTTCGGGCGATGTGGCGGCAGCGCGTGATCTTGGCATGGCGGCGACGATCTTCCACTGGGGCCTGCACCCTTGGGCGATCTACGGCGTCGTCGCGCTCACGCTTGCGCTGTTTTCCTACAACAAGGGCCTGCCGCTTACGCTCCGTTCGGCGTTCTACCCGATTTTGGGCGAGCGCATTTGGGGCTGGCCCGGTCACCTTATCGATACGCTCGCCGTTTTCGCGACGCTCTTCGGGCTTGCCACGTCGTTGGGGCTCGGCGCATCGCAGGCTCTGGCCGGTCTCAACTATCTGTTCGGTGTGCCACTCACGCTGACGGCGAAAATCGGCCTGATCGCCGGGATCACCGGCATCGCGTTGATCTCGGTGGTTGCGGGGCTGGACAAAGGCGTCCGGCGCCTCTCGGAGGTCAATATGGCGCTGGCGGCGCTCTTGCTGCTCTTCGTGATCGTGGCCGGGCCAACGCTGGCCATTCTGTCGGGCTTCTTTGGAAACCTCGCCGCCTACGGCGAAAACCTGTTGCCGCTTTCGAACCCGTTTGGCCGCGAAGATGACAATTTCCGGGGGGGCTGGACTGCGTTCTACTGGGCCTGGTGGATTTCCTGGAGCCCGTTTGTTGGCACTTTCATCGCGCGGGTGAGCCGCGGCCGAACGGTGCGCGAGTTCATGATCGCCGTGCTGATCGTGCCGTCGCTCGTCAGCGTCTTGTGGATGACTGCTTTCGGCGGGACGGCCGTCAGCCAGTTGGTCGAGACGGGCTTCGACGGCGTTGTTGGCGCGGACCTGCCCGTGAAGCTTTACGTCATGCTCGAACAGCTGCCGCTGTCTTCGATCACCTCGCTGATCGCAGTCGTTCTGGTGATCGTCTTTTTCGTGACCTCATCGGACTCCGGCAGTCTGGTGATCGACACCATCACCGCAGGCGGAAAGGTCGATGCACCGATACCGCAGCGCGTTTTCTGGGCAAGCTTCGAAGGTCTGGTGGCCATCGCGCTTCTCCTCGGCGGTGGTCTGGTCGCCCTGCAAGCGGCAGCAATCGCGACAGGGTTGCCCTTCGCGGTTGTCCTGTTGGTGATTTGCGTCGGCACCGCCATGGGGCTACGAGATGAACTCCGCGACAAACCGCGGCTCTAGCGAGGCTCATGGCGCAGGGGCGCACTCTTCCATCCGGGCCCGGGTAACGTCACGAGAAAGAGACTATGTGCGGATTTTGCGGTGAGGTGACCTTCGATGGAAGCCAGGTGTCCTTGGCCCGGATCGAGGCGATGTCGGCAAGCCTTGCACCTCGCGGACCGGACGCCGAAGGGGTGCTGCACCGCGGTCGGATTGCGCTGGGACACCGCCGACTGCAGATCATCGATCTGACGGTCACCGGCCAGCAGCCGATGATCGACAGCGAGCTGGGCCTCGATCTCGTCTTCAATGGCTGCATCTACAACTATGAGGCGCTGCGGACTGAGCTCGAGGGTCTCGGCTACCGTTTCTTTTCGCGTAGCGATACCGAGGTGGTGCTGAAGGCGCACCACGCCTGGGGACGTGAGGCACCGACGCGGTTTCACGGGATGTTTGCCTATGCCGTGCACGAGCGCACCAGCGGTCGTCTGTGGCTCGTGCGCGACCGCTTCGGCATCAAGCCGCTCTACCTCTCGGCAGAGAGCGATCGCCTCCGCTTCGCGTCCACGCTGCCAGCGTTGCTCGCCGGGGGCTCGATCGACACCAGCATCGATCCCGCTGCGCTGCACAACTACATGAGCTTTCATGCCGTCGTGCCGCCACCGCGCACGATTTTCCGAGGGATCCGCAAGCTGCCGGTCGCGACGATCCGCCAAATCGAGCCGGACGGAAGCCACGAGGATCATTGCTACTGGCAGGTGCGTTTCGATCGCGATCCGGCCGATGCGGCGCTCAGCCTGGAGGACTGGCGCGACGAGGTCCTCGCCGCCCTCCGGACCGCGGTGGAACGGCGCATGGTCGCGGATGTGCCCGTCGGCGTGTTGCTCTCGGGCGGCGTCGACTCCAGCCTGATCGTGGGTCTTCTCGCCGAAGCCGGACAAAAGGACCTCAAGACCTTCTCCATCGGCTTTGAAGAGGCCAACGGCGAGAAAGGCGACGAATTCCAATACTCCGATCTGATCGCGAAACGGTTTGCCACCGATCACAGCAAGATCTTCGTACCCTCCTCCGACCTGCGCGAGGCGCTGCCGGCGACCATTGCGGCGATGTCGGAGCCCATGGTCTCCTACGACAATGTCGGCTTCTATTTGTTATCGCGAGAAGTCGCCAAACATGTCCGCGTCGTCCAGTCGGGCCAGGGCGCGGACGAAGTGTTCGCGGGCTACAGTTGGTATCCTCCCCTCGTTGGATCCAACGATCCCGTTGCTGACTATGCCGACGCATTCTTCGACCGCGACCATGAAAAGATGGGGCGCCACCTCTCAGCTCGTTGGATCAACGGCGACACCTCCAGGAACCTTGTGACCGAGCATTTTGGGCGGGCTGGTGCCACCGACCCGGTCGACAAGGCCTTGCGGCTCGACACAGAGATCATGTTGGCCGATGACCCGGTGAAGAGGGTCGACAACATGACGATGGCGTGGGGGCTCGAAGCCCGGGTGCCGTTTCTCGATCACGAATTGGTCGAGCTTGCGGCCCGTATTCCGCCGGAGCAGAAACTTGCCGATGGCGGCAAGGGTGTGCTGAAAGCTGCTGCCCGCCAGGTGGTACCGTCAGACGTCATCGATCGACCCAAGGGCTATTTCCCGGTGCCTGCGCTGAAATATCTCGACGGACCGTTTCTCGAGATGGCCCGGGACGCGCTCGGATCGCGCGCGGCGCAGGAACGCGGTCTCTTTCAGCCGCACTATCTTGAACAACTCTTCGATGACCCGAAAGGCCACATCACGCCCCTTCGCGGATCTGAACTGTGGCAGTGCGCGTTGTTGGAGATGTGGCTGCAAACCCAGGGTGTCTGACCATGGCGCATGTGAGACCGAATGATGCACGCCTACGCAGGATGCGCGACTGGTCCTTGATGAAACCGATAGCGCGGCCGACAACCGACGCTGCGCCGGATGCTGCGCTGGATATGGGTTGGGGGCGCCTGGTCTTTGCGCAGACCTTCTCATCTCCGGCAGAGCTGGCGGCCGCAATGGGCGAGGAGGGGCCGGATCGACGCGATATCGCCGTCTACGTGCGCGATCCGCATGTCGTGCTGGCGCAGTCTCCTCAAGAGCTCTTCCTTGATCCGTCAGAGACCTACCGGCTCGATCTGGCGATCTATCGTCCTTCGCGTCGTCAGGCCCGCGGCTTCTTTATCCGGCGGCTCTGCTCCCGCGCGGATGCCGAGGCGGTCAATGACATCTACGTCGCGCGCGGGATGGTGCCCGTTCCCCCCGATTTCTTCTGGTCGCAGCGCGACAGCAGGATCATCACGGTCTATGTCGCAGAAGATGAGGTCACGGGCGAAATCCTGGGGTCGGTGACCGGCGTCGACCATGCGCGCGCGTTCGGCGATCCAGAGAAGGGATCCTCGCTCTGGTGCCTCGCCGTGGCACCGCAAGCCGCGCAACCACGAATTGGGGAGATGCTGGTACGCAGGCTTGCGAACTTCATGAAGGCGCGCGGTTCCGCCCATCTCGACCTCTCGGTGCTGCACGACAATGGAAGCGCCATCACGCTCTACGAAAAGTTAGGCTTCACCCGCGTTCCCTACTTCGCCATCAAGCGAAAGAACCCGATCAATGAGCAACTGTTCATAGGGCCGGAGCCCGATCCGGACTTCAATCCGTACGCGCGACTTATCATCGACGAAGCCCGGCGCCGCGGCATCCACACAGAGGCGATCGATGCGCCTGGGGGGTTCTTCGTGCTCAGCCATGGCGGGCGTTCGGTGCGCTGCCGCGAGTCTCTGTCGGAATTCACCTCCGCCGTGGCGATGTCGATCTGCGACGACAAGGCCGCCACCCGCCGCGTGGTCGAAGCCGCTGGCGTGTCCGTTCCAGCGCAGATAGCGGCCGACGACCGCCCGGCGGTGGAGAGTTTTCTGGCGCGCCACGGCCGTGTGGTGGTCAAGCCGGCGAGGGGTGAGCAAGGTCGCGGCGTGTTCATCGATCTGCACGACATCGAAGACGTTCATGCGGCCATCGATGCTGCAGGCCAGATCTCGACGCCCGTCATCGTGGAGGAATTCGTCGAAGGTGAGGACTTGCGCCTCGTCGTTATCGACTATCGGGTGGTGGCAGCGGCGGTGCGCCGGCCGGCCCAGATCGTCGGCGACGGGGTCAGCAGCGCAAGGCAATTGATCGATGTGCAAAGCCGGCGCCGATCGGTCGCGACCGGGGGTGAGAGCAAGATCCCGTTTGACGCAGAGACCGAGCGTTGCCTTGCCGACTGTAACCTCACACTCACCGACACTCCCGAAAAGGGACAGATCGTTCCCGTCAGGAAGACCGCGAACCTGCACACCGGCGGCACGATTCACGATGTCACCGACGAGGCGCATCCTGTACTGATCCAAGCGGCGATCGACGCGGCACGGGCGATCGTCATTCCGGTCACCGGCATAGACTTGATGGTGAAGAGCCCGCGCGAGCCCGTCTACCGTTTCATCGAGGCAAACGAGCGCCCCGGGCTGGCCAATCACGAGCCGAGACCGACAGCCGAACGCTTTCTCGACCTCCTCTTTCCGATGTCGGCCGCGAAAGCCGTTCGTGGGGCCCGCGCAAAGGGTGCTGCGTAAAGATGCTCCTCCAAATCGACCTCGACTACCTTGCCGCGACGCTTGAGCGCCTGCTGCGGATCCCGAGCCCGACAGGTTACACGGATGCGGTCAGCCGCGACGTCTGCGAGGAACTGGGGCGCTTGGGCGTCAGCTTTGACCTGACCCGGCGCGGGGCAATTCGGGCGCGGCATCCCGGTGTCCAGCCCCAGGGCGCCCGGGCAATCGTGTCTCACTTGGATACGCTGGGCGCCCAGGTGAACAAGTTAAACGAGAACGGCCGTCTTGGTCTCACCTCAATCGGGACCTGGTCGGCCAGGTTCGCCGAGGGGGCCCGTGTCACAGTCTTCGGTGAGCACGGAAGCGTCAGCGGCACGATCTTGCCACTGAAGGCGTCGGGCCACACATATTCCGACGAGATCGATGTCGCCCCTATCGGCTGGGACCATGTCGAGTTGCGCATCGATGCACCGACGCGCTCAGCGGCGGATCTCTCGCGGCTAGGCATCGATATTGGCGATATCGTCGCCGTCGACCCACAGCCGGAGTTTTTGTCGACCGGCTATATCGTTTCTCGCCATCTCGACAACAAAGCGGGCGTGGGTGTGATGCTGGCCGCCCTCAAGGCGCTGATGGAAGCCGGCGTTCAAACCCCTGTCGACGTCTATTGGATCTTCACGATCGCGGAGGAGGTCGGTCACGGCGCAGCCTCGATCATGCTGCCGGATATCGCGTCACTCCTCGCCGTCGACAACGGCACTACGGCGCCAGGACAGAACTCTGACGAATTCGGTGTCACCATTGCGATGGCGGACCAGACCGGGCCCTTCGACTATCATCTGACACGCAAACTGGTGCAGCTTTGCCGTGACCATGACATTCGCTATCAGAAGGACGTCTTTCGCCAGTATCGGTCGGATGCCGCCTCGGCAGTGGAGGGTGGTGCCGATGTGCGTACTGCCCTCGCAACCTTCGGGGTCGACGCCAGTCACGGCTATGAACGCATCCATATGCATGCGCTGCGCTCCCTGTCCGAGTTGCTGACCGCCTATGCCGTCAGCCCCGTCGAAATCCCGCGCGACGAAAGCGCATTGAGTGGACTGACAGGCTTCACCCACCAGCCTATGAACAAGGCGGAGCAGAAAATCGCCCCAGGGTCGCGCTTCGCGTCATCGGAAAGCGAAGACTTGCTCCCAGATAACACTTAGTACTTAACTAAAAACCCTGATTTTCCAAGATATAGTTATATAAAATGATTTGTTTTATCAGTAATTATTACAAATGATATTCGTCTTTTTGGTGGATGATTCTGAACTCTCTTGGCAAATGCGTCTATATCTTGGAGTGAGAATGACTCTATTTTAACCTCCGCGAACCATCTAGCAATCCGGTCGAACGTCGTGGCGGTGTCCGACCATATATTCACGTTCAAGCGGTAGCGCCTGAAGGTCTGCACGGAGGCCTCCATGAGGCCGTTGCTCTCTGAGCTTGCGATCAGTGGGAAGCGGAGCACTAGATAGAGCTGCGTGGCGAAGCAATGGGCAGCCCTGGCGATGTAGGGCGAGCTGCTGTCTGAGAGACGTTCGAGCAGCAGTCCGAGCAATTTTGGGAGCTGTTGGACCCGCTCGTGGTTCGCAGGTGGCCTCTCTGACGCCGCCAGCCACCGGTTCAAGACAACCGTGATGCCGCGATACTGCAGTTTGCGTGGGGACCGACCGCGTAGCGCACTCGATCCGGCACCGCCCTCTCTTGCGCTTGAGGAAGCGCCGCCGACTAAAAGGTTGGGGCTCTGCGGCGCCCTTCGGCCGCTCGACCAGGTTCCACCGCGTGACGCCGAGCGTTTCCGCCACGTTGTTGATAAGGAACCGCAATCTGCGGCGACGTATGAGGAAAGTCGGTTCGCTTTGTCTGGCGCTTGGCCAGCTTCCGTGAGGACCTCCGTCGTGAGGGTCTTGCGGGCGAATCTGACGCTCGAGCTCGCGCACGCTCTCCTGGCTTCACACAAAACGATTGACAGGTAGCGGATCGAAACGGCAGCGTTCGGACGTTGGGTGAGTGGAGTGATTGTGATGCGTTCGTATGAGGTGGCGCGGAAGTATTTCAGCATATTGGAGCTGGCCTGCTGGTCTCTGATTGTGGTTTCAGGATTTCTCTTTGTCCTAGCCCTTCTCACCTCGGCCCAGATTGGTCGGAACTTTGGTGGCGGTCCCACGGTGATCGCGCTATTGTACTCAGTCGGCCCAAGCCTCGCCCTAGGCCTTGTCGGCTTGGTGGGCTTGGTCCTCTGTCAGGCCGGGCGAGCCGGCGTCGATAGCGCCGAGTATGCGCAGCAGTCGCTCAAGATCGCCCGTGACCAGCTGCGCATCGCGGAGGCTGCCCTGCGCCAGAGCGTGCTCGTGGAGAAGGGATATGCCAATCTGCTGGCTGCCAAGGGCGGTGACGCAGCCGGTGTGTCTTCGGCCTCAGCCACCGCCACCAGCCCCACCGGATACGCCGCGCTTGGCTCAGGCGGCGAGCGCTCAACGCTGCCTGCCACGCCTCACTCCGAGACGATCGAATACAAGGGCAAGGTCATCCAGACGAACGGGCTGCAATACTCCTTCGCGCGGCTCAACTTCGACACCCGCGAGGCGGTGGAGCGATACATCGACCAGCTGGGCGTGACGCCCACGGTGCCGCGCCTCGACGGCCTCACCCGCTCGTGAGGGGCCGGCCGGCGGCCCCAGTGCAGACCCCCAAGCTGACCCCCAACCGCTCTGGGGGTCCAGTGTGGGGAAACATAGCGGCGCGGGGCGGCCCATACCGGCACCTGAGGGGCCGCTTTGCCGCCGCGACATTGGCTGCTCTCGCAGCCCTATCCCCACCCTCGCCACCCTTGATCGTTGTAGCGGGACCGTAGGCGGTGCGCGTTTCAATCACCCATCATACGGTGCGGCGGGGCTTCGTGCTGAAGACGACCTTCTATGAGGTGCATCTTGAGGTGGCGTTCTCCCACGAAGAGAAACAGATCATCCGTCAACGGGGACTCCTGAAGACCAAGCTCCTCGATCGTCGACCGGCCACGGCCAAGGTGGACGCCCGCGATGAGTGGTTCGAGCTCCGGGTCGAGCATCTGATGGACGGGCGGGTCGACCGCTTCCTCTCTGCCACACCCAGCGATGCCAAGCTCTACGAGGACCGGCTGCTCGAGGCGCTGGCCGAGATGAAGCGCTGGCTTGACGACAACGCCGAGGTGGCCGGGCGGACCGTGGTCGAGTTCTGATGACCCAGCGCACGATCGACGAGTTCAACGGCCTCTTCGTCAGTTGCCTCGTCATCGCCGCCTTCCTGGCCGCCGCGATCTTCCTCTCCGGCATCGCCCTGCTCGGCATCGTCGCCTATGTCGGCTACCGCCTCTGGCGGGACAATCCCCGCCGGCAGGAGCGCCTGGCCCGCGAGGAAACCCTCACCCTCTACCACCACGCCCAAGCCGGATCGGTGCGCTTCTCCGAGGCCGAGATCAACGCCCGCCTCGCCCAGCACTGGCCCGAGGACCTGCCGCTGGCCTTGCGGATCCAGCTCCTGGAGATCGGCCGGGCGCTCTTCGAGGATGAGGGCCTGGCGCCCGAGATCCCGCCCCTACCGGCGCTCTGCAACACCGTCGAGGGGGCGCGGTACCGCGACCAGCTGGCCAAGCTCGGCCAGGCCAGGAGCGATCCGGTGATGACGGGCCAGGCGCTCGCGATCATCTCGGCCGCCCTGGCCCCGATCGCCCGGGCCGTGCCCCCGGTCGAGGGCGACGTCTTGGTCGAGGTCACCCAGTTCACCGCGCCCTTGGGCCAGACAGTCGAGGCCATCATCGCCCCCATCTTCCAGGAGAACGACTACCACCTCTTCAAGCGCCTCCGGGACGCGCTCGACGCCAACCTCCGGGCCACCCACCGCACCAATCCGGTCTACCCCTCCGACTACCGGGGCGACGACGTGGTCGACACCTATCTGCGGGGCACGCCGCTGGCCGAGCTCTTCCAGCTGCAGACCCCCTTCGAGATCCCCGAGGAACGCCGCTTCGAGCACACCCACCTCGTGGCCGGCTCCGGCCACGGCAAGACCCAGACCCTGCAGTACTTCATCGCCAAGGACCTGGAGGAAGTGGCCGCGGGCGACCGCACCGTCGTGGTCATCGACAGCCAGGGCGATCTCATCGGCACCATCCTCCGAGCCAAAGTGCTGCCGCCCGAGCGCATCGTGCTGATCGATCCCGAGGACATCGGCTATCCGGTCTGTCTCAACCTCTTCTCCGTCGGCCAGGACCGGCTCGAGAGCTACGATCCCCTGGAGCGCGAGCGGCTCACCAACTCGATCATCGAACTCTACGACTTCGTCTTGGGCTCGCTCCTCTCGGCTGGCATGACCGCCAAGCAGAGCGTGGTCTTCCGCTACGTGACCCGTCTGATGTTCCACATCCCCGGCGCCACCATCCACACGCTGCGGGAGTTGATGGAGCCGGGCGGCACCGAACGCTACGCCGCGCACATCGCCAAGCTCGACGGCACCCCGCGGCGCTTCTTCGAGACCGAGTTCGACAGCAAGGAGTTCGCCAACACCAAGACCCAGGTGCTGCGCCGCCTCTACGGCGTCTTGGAGAACCAGACCTTCGAGCGCATGTTCTCCCACCCCGAGAGCCGGTTCGACATGTTCACCGAGATGAACGCCGGCAAGCTCATCCTGATCAACACCGCCAAGAGCCTCTTGAAGGAACAGGGCACCGAGGTCTTCGGGCGCTTCTTCATCGCGCTGATTGCCCAGGCGGCCCAGGAGCGGGCGACGCTGCCCGCCGCCGACCGTCTCCCCGTCATGGTCTATATCGACGAGGCCCAGGACTACTTCGATGCCAATATCGGCATCATCTTGAGCCAAGCCCGGAAATACCGGGTGGGCATGGTGATGGCGCACCAGTATCTCGGGCAGCTCTCCGGCGGCCTGCAGGAGGCGTTTGAGGCCAACACCGCCATCAAGCTGGCCGGCGGCGTCTCGGCCCGGGACGCGCGGTCGCTCGCCGGCCAGATGGCGGCCGAGGCCCGGCTCATCCAGCAGCAGCCCAAGGGCACCTTCGTCACCTATATCCGCGGTCTGACCAACCAGGCCGTGCCGGTGCGCTTCCCGTTCTTCGTCCTGGAGCAGCGGCCCCGGGCCACAAAGGACGACATCGCGGCCATCCGGCAACAGTGCCGCCAAGCCTATGCGCAGCCCTGGCAGCCCACGGCAAACCATGCGGAACCGGCGCCGGAAACCCCACCGGAGCCGCCTCCAGAAATCGACGCCGACGACCCGCTCAGGCCTTCGCCGGAGCTCTGAGCACCCCTAGTCTCGGGGCATGGAGCAGACGCAACCAGCCCCGGCCACCCGCGCCACCTTCCACCGTATCACCCCACGCCAGGGCGTGCGCCCGACCGCGCGCGAGCTGCGCTGGCTAAAGCACCTCGAGCGCCACGGCCCGCAACCCTCTGACATCCTCTACGCCCTCACCACGGACACCCACCGCTGCCAGGATACGGCGCTCCGCGATCTGCAGAAGCTCCGCGCCGGCGGCTTCCTCCGCCTCCCACCCCAGCAACGCGCCACCGCCCGGGCCGAGTTCAATCCGTACATCTACGACCTCACCCGGGACGCGCACGACCACCTCGCCGGTGTCGGGCTCGCCGAACCGACGTTCCGCCCCACCGGCCATTGCTGGCACACCTACCTCACCGCCCTCGTCACTGGCTCCCTCGACATCGTCGCCACCCGCCAGGGCCTCCGCTACATCCCCGGCCACGAGATCCTCGCCCGCACCGGTGCCACCCTGGCCATCCCGATCGGCGCCAAGCATCTCATCCCCGACCAGCTCTTCGCCCTCCAGTATCCCGACGGCTACCGCGCCTTCCTCCTCGAGATCGATCGTGGCACCGAGCCGCTGCGCTCCGCCAAAAGCCGCAAGAGCCTCGCCCAGTCCCTCGACCTCTACCGCCAGATGTTCACCACCCAAGCCCACCGCCACCACTACGGCCTGCGCGCGACAACCCTCGTGCTCTGGGTGTTCGAGGTCCCCGGGCGGATGGCCCAGTTCCAGAAGCTGGTGCAGGAGCGGGCCGGGGCGAACGCCGGGCGCTTCCTCTGCAAGGCGCTGCCGGAGCGGCGGGGATGGGAGGAAATGGAGGCTTGGCAGCAAGTGCCTTGGAGCGGCGGGGGTGGGATGGTGGAGGTGGTTGGGTGACGAAGGGCGGGAAGCAGTCGTTTGCTGCGGTTGCATTCCGTTGAAGGCGATGCTTACAAAGCCGACGTTCAAAACACACTTCTTCACGCCTGCCACGGGCACCGAGTGTTAGGCTTAGATCGACCAGTCTGCGTAGTGACAAGATAAAGAAAAGACGCGGCACGAAGCGCTCGCGCCTTAGGTTGAGAGAAGAGGTAGCGCCTGGGCTACTTCCCAAGTCGCTTGTGAAAGCGATCCGTGTGGTCAGGGTCGCCTTCGACTTCGAACCCCTTGTGGGTCTTACGAACACTGACGCCTGAGGCAGCCGCGGCTTGTCGTACACTTCGCTCGACCAGTTGGCTCATGTCGCGCTTCATTGCATTTGCGAGTGACCGTCCGTTCGTAAACGTACGGCCCTCGTACTTCATTTTCATCTTGATCATGGCTTAGCCTTTCGGAGGATAGGGATCGTTGCCATAGCTCCAAGCCTCACGGAATTTGGCATCCTGACCTTGGATGCGCAGCTCCGAGCCTTGGTTGCGGGCGATGTCTCGCCCATAATCAATTGCTTCGCGTTGGGTATCGAAGTACTTGGTGAGACGTTCGTTGCCTTCGCCACGAACTCCCCAGCCATCGCCGTTCTTCACGACATATTGGTTCTTGCCCGCCATCAAATTTCTCCTTTCTATGCAGCCATCTTGTTCGTGCGGGAGTTGATCCACTCCCACGCGTCTTTTGTGAGCCATCCGCTGTAGTCTCGGGTGATCCCAACAATCAGAACGCGGTCGTTGTCATCGATATGCGGGGCCAGCTTGTCCCAGATGCCTTTGGCGGTCAGATTGGTGTCCACCAGCCAATGGCTATCCAGGTAATGCCACCATGCACCACAAATCTTGATTGCATCATGAAGGTCACTGTAGTTCTGGCCGGGGTGGTTCAGGTCGTAGTTGATAGAGTAGATCATGGTTTCCTCGTTGGTTTCTGTCAGCCGATGTTCCGGCCTCGTTTACCAATGCGGACAAAATTCGGGGTCTCGGACACGGATTTGTCCGAGCGCTCATTTTTTTCCGCATAGAAGTCCGAGAAGAGGTTTGAGTACATGAACAACATCGACCCCCCTGACGTACTGACGCGGGAGGAACTGGAAGATGATGTAGAAGCTCTTTCAGACGCTGATCTGCTGCGCCTGAAAAGAGCCGCAGAGCTTTATGCGCACTACCCGGTCGAACCCGACGAGCTGCTACAGGAAGCAATCTGCCGTGCGCTGGCGGGGACAAGAAGATGCCCGCGCGCTGTAAACGTTGTTCGGTTTCTGGCCGAAGCGATCAGGAGCATTGCTCACGATGAGTTGCAGAAGGTCGAAAACAAACGAGACGAAGTGTCAGTGCACGACGACACCATTGAAAACCTGGATGCCATTATCCCCCGGGACCAGGAGCCAACTGCCGAGGAAAGGATGATCTTAAATGAACAACAAAGAGATGCCCGAGACACAGAAAATCGACTTCTTGAGCTATTTGACGGCGACGAAACCGCTCAATTCATTGTTCTGGGGATGCTGACCGACACAGAGGGGAAAGAGCTTCAAGACGCAACAGGCCTAGATAAAACAGGCTTCAACAGCAAACGCCGGTACGTGCGACGGAAGATCAACAAAGCCATCGAGAATGGGTTCAAGCTATGACGGACAAGAGACGCGAAGAACGGAGGATGTTGGTGAACTTAGCCGACTCACTCTTCGATGACCTCTTTGAGACGTCCGACGAAGACATTCTGAAAGAGGTTTCTGAGGATGGAGACGATCCCGAAGCGCTAGCAGGACAACTACGTTCTCAAGCAGAAGCCGCTCTTCTACAAAGCAGAAAGGAAAGGAGGCTCGTCGCGCGAAATGCCCGTCTTGCTGCTCAGAACACTCCTACCACTGACGTTTTGGTTGATGTGTCAGTTGCACGACAGGCCCTTCGCGGTGCTTTCCAAAACAACGATCTGTCGATGGCTGCGCGCAATGAAACGGAAAGTGAACTGACAGACGAAGAAGTGTCACGAAAGTATCGAGATCTTGTTCGTCTTGGTGTGATTCAACAAAAAGATGATGGGAAAGGTGAATGAAAATCATCGATCCCGCCGAGCGGCATTTAAAGTCGCTCGGCATCTCAGAACCTAATGAGATCGATCTAGAGGATATTGCTTTTGATCAGGGTGCGGAGGTCCGTTTCTGTGACTTAAGTGGTTGTGAAGCCGATATTCTTGGCTTCAAAGAGCGAGCTATTATCTCCGTTGATCGCAACCGTGGTTGGAAACGGAAGCGCTTCTCCATTGCCCATGAGTTGGGCCATTGGCATCACCATCGAGGCAAAAAATTACAATGCCGCGTCGAGGAGTACCAGCCCAAGCATAGGACCTATGCCGAGCGGACAGCCAATTCCTATGCGGCGTCACTTTTGATGCCAAGCTATATGGTGATGCCCCGCGCGCGAGATCACAAACGACTGACTTTCGCAGTCGTTGAACGCTTCGCTCAAGAGTTTCGAACTAGCCTTTCGGCTACGGCAATTCGTCTGGTGGAAGCTGATGTTTGGCCTTGCATGCTGATCCAGCACAGCCGTTCCGGTCGAAAGTGGTTCACTCAAGCCCGAATGTTTCATAACCGCTGGTTTCCACAGAACGAACTTGATGCTGACACGTCAGCTTTCGACGTTGTTTTCGGTCAGGCGGAAGGCGACAGGTTTCCACGCTTGATTGGTGCGGATGCTTGGTTTGATCGGCAAGAAGCCCACCGCTATGAACTGTATGAACAAGCGATTAGAGTAGGTGAGGGTGAAGCTTTGATCCTGCTGACGATTAAGGACGAACGAATGATAGACGAAGAGCCAGAGCGCTCAGTATATCGTTGGTAGCGATGTGCAGATCTGAAATGAAAAAGCGCTCCAAGAGCCATTTCGTCATCCTCGATGGAGACGTCACTCCCTTCACGAGGGTCCCCTTTGGGAAAGCTGCGCTGCAGCGGTGCCGATCAAGGTGAATGGCTGGTTTGGGCCGACGGCATCAAGCGTTCATGGCGGCCGTTAACCTCAAGCGTGCCAACCCTGTACTAGCTCGCCCATTATGACGATGACTTGCTCCTTTAGTAAGGTACTTTGCACTGTTATTAGCTGTTCTCCGCAGAGAGCCGATAAACGATCAAAGGGCCCAATCATGGAGGGCAAGTACCTAGTCAATGGGCAGCAACAAGCACTCTCGGCTAAACGCCCCAGGGTGGCGGAGGGAACAACTTCGACATTTCACCGATACATACAACTCTCCTCTGAGTCCCCGCGCAAAACCGCATCTACGCATAGGGCAACATGCTCCGCCAACAAGCGATGTCCCGTAAGATTAGGATGGGCAGCGCCACGATAATCCGGAAACTCATCGTCATTTTCTCTTGTGTCACCGTCGACGTTCATCTGAGTGACGAATGAATCGTTTACTGTACGGATCGCCCTCTGGCCTATCTCAAACCGATACGGCCGCCAGTCCGCTGGATCCCACGATTCTGCCGACGAATTGGGCAGGTTGCCGTGTATGCCTTGTGCCCAGTTATTGTCTAAAAATGCATCTCGGGCGCCTAGCACCAGTGTAAATGCGCCTGCTTGGGCGGCCGATCGCTGTTGAGTGCGGATGAATTCCGTTTCTCGAAGCATTAATTCCGCCTCGTTGACAGTGAAGTTGAAGTGCCAACTAGAGGCAAATCTCGAAGTAAGACGTCCTTGTGAGGCGGGTGTCGAGTTCCAAGGAC
Source organism: Pseudomonadota bacterium (assembly GCA_039180875.1). GTDB lineage: Bacteria > Pseudomonadota > Alphaproteobacteria > Rhodobacterales > Rhodobacteraceae > JBCDCY01. The sequence continues at coordinate 1,130,904 of JBCDCY010000001.1, forward strand.
CAAGTGCATCAAAGACTTCTGCCTCTTGCCCAACGGACAACATTGGATCTATTTTATCCTCGCGGTTTCCTGCGTAGTTGGTCAACTCGTCCCGGAGACCAACGGGCGGCAAGGCACTTGTCCGGAACGGGTCAGGATAAACCGGCATGACGATTTGCCGACGGTCTATGTCCAGCAGTAAAGAAATCGCAAGATTCGCAATACGATAGCGCTCGGCCAGAGAACGACACCATGAGCGCGAGCATTGGCTCAGGCCCCAATTGCCTTGCGTCAATGCTATTGTTGTAGGGCCCCGACGTCTGCACGCTCGAATTAGCGAACGGTTCACACCCTGGTTGGCAGCTCTGGGACACACCTCAGGCATCAAGAAGTGAGCGCCCGTACTTGGTAAGATGTACTTATCCGGTATCAGATAGAAAGATACCAGGTCCTCAAATGCGGAGTCGTTGCCACCTATTCCAAGCAGCACAAGATCCGGGCTATGGAAGACCACTCTAGCGCTATCGCTAGCGCACCCAGGCAAGCCGTCTGTCGGATACCTGCCTGGTACGCTTCCATCGCGGAAGTGTCGCTGCCAAACTCTGTTTTGTCGTTGCGAGCTGTATCCTTCTCGAGAGGACTGCCCTGATACAGTACCTTCAGCACGACCGAAAAAATCGTTCTGCCTTAGGAAATGAGGCCTCCTCTCTCGAGCGACAGCCGACCTGATCGCCTGTGGGAAGTCTTTGATCTCGTTAGTCGGGGCAGAGCACAAGTCACTCATCGCAGCGTGCAATTGAGAACGCGACTGAAACCAGTGGTCTTGGTTGCTCCGCCTTCCCTCAGTCCAAGCCGTGCTCTCGCGAGGTGTGGACTGTGGGTTTAAGAGCCCATCAAAGATCTCAGCACCTGAGCAACCATAATGCAAGAACGACACGACGCGACGTCGGTCTTCGGAAGCAAGCCTCAGCGCTACTAGCGTCGGATAGTTGAAGAAACTACGATAACAGCTCTCGTCCAGCCAGCGTGCTTCATGATGCGAACCTTCTTCGTTTTCACTTAGGAAACCGGTTGGGTTCAACAACCAACTAAGATCATTTGTCTGCGGCGCACCATCGCTTCCCCAGCGTCTAAAGCGCGCCGGTATGTCCGGGTTGCCTTGGCCCGATGTGTAGCTCTCACCCATCGCCACGACCAGCAGGTGCTCCACGCGCACCTCTGCACTTGATGGCTCAAGACCGTTCACTGGGCGTGCGGTGACGATTTGACCAGCGGCATCTATCTGAACGTCTACGGTCACCGGCCAACTGCCATCGTCACCGATAGAGCACGCTCCGGTCGTCACCAAGGCCCCATCTAAAAGCCAATCGCAGTCCCCATCCACGTCAAGCGATGCGCCAATGCGCACAGTGCCCCTTCCTTGAGCCAATGCCCTAATTCTATCGCTGTGGCGGTCGGTTGCGGCATGCCACAGTTCATCGACCGCTTCAGAACGAATTAGCTCAGCATATGGCGACTCGAGCCTTACATCACCTGGGGCGGGTTGCGCCTGATCATCCGATGCGGGTTGCTCCTGATTAGGAACTGCGGTGTGCTCTTCCCACATGCGTTGGTGCCATTCAGAAAAAGTCTCGTCCGGCTCTAGCATCCAAGCTTTAAACACGTCCTCCGGCGAACTAGGTGTTCTTGAGGACCGGTAGGCCTCAAACGGCAGAAACCGATTTTGAACTACTTCCCAGTGTATCGAAGGTGTTTCTTGTCCTGAGCTTCCACTCGCTCCCGCCAAGAACGACACGAACCCCAACAGGGTTAACCGACAAAGGGACAAAGCAACCTCCTGAATCCAGCGTTTTATCGAATCTGTGTAGGTGATCTTAGCGCAATTCGCATCGCGTGTCGCGATCAGTCAAGCCTATTTACTGAACTTAACCAGTGTCGTATTTTTAATTTCTGCAATGAAAAAAGGTAACCGTGTCTACAACATCGTCTAAAATTCGCCGAAAAAACCAGACTCGATGCGGTTTTAGCCGTGCGGACCGTGACACATTAGTTGCGAAGGTCTTGTCGCGCCCCCCCCCTTTAAATTGATCGTCAGCGGAATAGTTAGCCACCTTCCCCTGCAGCATGGACCAATCGCGGCGTACAACGCGTGCACTGCTTCTAGGCTAAGGCCTAGAGCCTTCAGCGCCTTAGCCAATGAGAGACCATGCGCATGGAAACTCAAGTTCGGGCCATCATCATGTGATCTCGACGATGCCCTTAGGCAAGGAGGCAGAATGGCTGAGTGCGGCGCGAAGTGGCCCATCGCTGCGGGGCCACTTCAATGTCCGCTTTGACGGGCCGCACTGCAGCGATCTCAGGCGGCAACCAACGGCAGCTTAGGGCCGCCCGCTTGCGGCGGCCCTTCGGCGTCAAATCTCGACTGCTTCTGAGATCGCCAATGCGTCCTCGAGCTCGACGCCGAGGTAGCGAACCGTGCTGTCCATCTTGGTATGGCCAAGAAGGAGTTGGACTGCGCGGAGGTTGCCTGTCTTCCTGTAGATCTGAGCCACCTTCGTCCGACGCATCGAATGCGTCCCGTAGGCACTGGGTTCGAGGCCGATCGACGTCACCCAATCGCGAACCAGGCGCGCATACTGACGGGTCGAGATATGTAGCGGCTCGTGGAAGCGGCCGGGCCAAAGATACTCCTGCCCGACCATCATCGGATGCGCGAGCCAGTGCTTGATCGATTTCCGAGTGCCCTCGATCAGTTCGAAGCGCACTGCCTTCTGCGTCTTGCTCTGCAGGATCGAGGTGCGTTCCTTGACCTGGCCGGCGGCGTAGACGTCAGCGACCTTGAGGCGAACGAGATCGCAGCCCCGGAGCTTGCTGTCGATTGCTGTGTTGAAGAGGGCGAGGTCACGGACATTCTCGGCGATCTCGAGCCGCACCCGGATGGCCCAGACGTGCTTCGGCAGGAGGGGACGCTTCTGGCCGACGATACGCCCCTTGTTCCAGGCGGGGCGGCGCGGCCGAATGGCAGGTAGGTTCACGATGGGCATGGCAGTTCCTCCGATCCGCCGCGCCCTACCCAGCGCCAACCCGACGTCAGCGAGTGCAGGATACCGCGAGTTGGGGCAGTGCGCCGAAGCTCCGCTCGGAGTCCAAACTTGCGCGTTCGCCCAGGGTAACGAATGGCCGCTCCTCCGACCGCCAGACACGTGCCAAACCATGTAGGTTTTGCCCCGGGGATCTGCCTGGCGTAGCCTACTGATGTCTCGTCATCACGCTGAGAGGGACAAGAACGATCGTTTTTGGCGCGTAAGTATTGTCAGGGGATTCTTGACCTTAGGCAAACCCCAGCCGCGCCAGATCATCTTCGGAAACCAGCATTTCGATGAGATGGTCGAAGGTATCCGCGACTTTCGTGAAGCAATCATCGAAGGACGTGCCGTTCATATCAAACTGCCAGATTTCCGGGTTCGCGCGCGTTGGGTCGTTCTGGTAGTTCAAGCACGTCCATCCGCCGCCGCCAAGCGTCGCAAATGGAAACACGTCTGGAAGCTCACGCTCAAAAACATCATCGACCCACTCTTGGAGCCCGACTGTTTCGTTCGGTATGGTATTCAATCCTTCGAGGTAGCCAAAGTATCCGACACAGTCGCCACCTTTATCCTTGGGACCCGTGACCACTTCATCGCACAATATTCCTCGCTTAAAGATCGAGGCGCTGTCCGAGAACAGGTAACCGTCGCGCAAGGACGTCGGAAATGATACACCCAAGCTACGTTCCATCCCAGCAATAGCTTCTGGTGGGTTCCCCGGTTTGGGATCAGAAGAATCGCTTGCCCAAGTGTATTCGTCTGCCATTCAAATCACCTATTTATCCTACTGGCCCAACCCACATGCTGGAATATTCCATGCGCGGTCGCGTCCAGGAGAAGCATCGGCCCTGTACCGTTTGGATTCAACTGCAACCCGTCATGATGCCAAGTCAGACCTTCCGGATTTGCTCTTCCCTGGGCTAAGTGGTCCAATTGCGTCTGTGTGAACAAGGAACGCGGGACACGTCCAGCTTCGATCTCTTGCCACAATGCGCGGCTTGCTGCACGAAGGTCCGCGTTATCATTGATCCCTGGACCGCGCCCCACCGGATTCGGGATATCGACCCGCGCAAGACCAAGCTGTGAGAAATCGGGCACGCCATCTGTATAGGACACGGACACTTGCAGACCGTTGAGGGACGACGATGCGTCATTGATCCTGGTCGTGTATCGCACCTGCCCCCCGGGCATGATCTCCACAACACTATCTGAGTTTTCCAGCCAACGGCCAAAGCGTGGTGCCTGCTGACCTGCATTGCGTTGACCTAGGAAACGGCCACTGTCGTCCAACATGTCGGGCGTGATCCGAATTGGGCGAGGCGCAGCACGTCCAACTGCGCCAAGGAGACCGCCAGAGACCAGTGCAAGTGCTTCCGGATAGAACCGACGCCCTGTTTCCTCGCGCATACCTGCACGAACCGCCCGGCCATCGGCATCCGAAACGCCGAGACCAGCGATGCGCTGAAGCTCATCATGCAGCGCATCCCATTGAGCAAGCTCGCCTAGATTACGAAGAAACGGACGCCCACCCCAACGTTCCTGCTCTACACCGCGCGCGGCTGCGACCAGGCCACGCCCAAGATTGCGGAGCGCCGCCCGCCGTTCATCTCCGGAGAGCACGGATTGTGGCAGGTGCTCCACGCCCGCCAGCAACGCAATTGCATCGAGGTATCGCGCGGCACTTTCCGGCGCGGTCGTGCGCAGTTCCTCTAAAACATCACCCGGCGTGGTGCCGTCGAAGAACGGGCTTTCTCCCATGCCGCGCGCAAGATCGAGCATACCTTGGCGAAACGCCTCTGCTTCCGCCAAGAGCTTTTCTTGCTCAGCCAGAGGCCCGAACAACAGATCGCTTGATGCGAGGGCGTTCGGTAGAGGAGCCGCCAAGGCATATCGAAATACGGCCTCGCGAAATGCTTGAGCCAAAAGCCGTTGCTCGGCTTCCTGAGCGTCCGTTTTATTTGCAATTGCGGCTAGCGCTTCAAGTGCCGGTCGCAGTGCACGCATCTCTGCGGCGGCATTGCGAAATTCCTGAATTCGGTCGTCGTTTGGATGGCGAAGGGTGAAACCGTCCCAGACTTCCGCCGTAGCGCCGATAACGTTCTGTGTAACGCGCGGAATGAAAGGTTCGGCGCGGCATCGACAGTTGATGGCTTGGCCGGGATGCCCGTCTTCGGGCGGATCATCCCACCGGAAAACTTGATCATCATAGACTGCGTGCGCGCGGCGCACCTTTTCATCATCTTCGGAGCGCCAGACATAGAACTCAACGCCGAGGGCGCGTTGGCGCAACTCGCCGACCAGCCCTGTAAAGCCACGCAAAAGACGCTCTTCCATAGATTGTCGAACTGGACGAAGCCGCTGAGGATGACTGTTCCATTCAGCCCAAATGACGGTGAGCCGACTGTCCCACTCATCAAGCGTCTGTTCCACCGCGTCCGAAACATCGGGAAGGTCATCTGGTGAGATCGGCCCCTCCAAAAATTTAGAATAGGCCTCTATGAGCGCCTGTGCGTTGTCACGAACAGCCTCATTCAGGCGCGCGTTGAAAGCTGCCCGCAAGTCCGAATAGTTCGGGAACGTGTTCTTGACGGACCACCCAGTTCGCCTTCCAACAGTGCCCTTGGAAGAACGGGAAAGAACAAACTCACCTTCCGCGCCGGTGCGGAGGAACTCAGAAAATGTATGGTGCATCTCTCCGCCCACGTTAACTTGGCGGGGAACTATCTCAAATTCTCATTAAATGTCCGTAAAGCTACCTTGCGGTGGCTAGATTGCCAAAACTCATGCGTTTTTGTCCGCGGCGAGAACGACCATTTTTGACGAACCACACTCGAAAGCGGACCTTGGGGCGTGCCCGGCTAACAGCAGCTAAGTCCCGCGTTTGCGACCTCTAAGGTCCCTAGTCTATGATGAGAGCCTGACGAAAGAACTATCTCAGGTTCCCCACCGTCGGTAGAGTTTAAGAACATCTCACTCCGGCTTAAATCCTGCTTTCTTCCTGAGCGCCGGTTGTTTTTTCAGCCGGTACCGGCGGCCGGGCTCGATGATCTCACGGCCTTGGATTTCGTCGGCGGGCTCGCCAGCCAAGACCGCACGAACGTCCTTCAAGACCTCCGGAACCAAGCGATAGTATTGATGTCTCCCATGCGTGAACTTCGTATCAGAGACTTTTCCACAGTCAATCACGTTGATCCGCGAGACATCCGAAGACAAATTTCTAGGGCCTCGTTCCCCAAGCCGATCCGGATTGAATTTCGTCTTGTCCGAAACAATCAGGGCGCGGTCATCAGCTGCGTGATAAACATGAATCTGCCGAGATAGCTCGAAGATAGGACCGAGCTTGTGGTCCTGGCCCAAAGCATCAGCATCTTCATCGGCCGCCATCAGAAACGTGTTATCGATCACGCGTGGAAGGCGTGCCTGATCTCTGAGCTTCTTCATATGTTGCACCGCGTGACGCAGCGCGTAGCCTCCCATGCTGTGAGCGACAAGATGAATTCGTTGCTTACATCTCTCACCCTTCGGCAGTTCGCTTAGAAAGTCGATCAATCGGATAAAACTGCGGGCGATTGCACTTCCAGACGTCTCCGCATCATCGCGATCTGAGAAATATGCCCATTGGGTCCTGTCATCGTCGTTCGGTACCCCCGCCCCAATGACCCGACCGTCCGTCGGCCAGCAGAAGGCAATCGTGATTGGCTCGCGTGCCCTCTTTGAAATCGATCCCTTTTCGTCTTCATTCATAAGATTGCGCGGTGGCGAACGATACTCGTCGCGCAGCTGCGCCGCGCGTTCAAGCGCACTCTCAAAACTCGATGCGAAGCCGTGGATGAACAGAAGGATGTCGCGCTTGCCTTTGTTCTTTCGAACGGCGTTTCGGATCTCTTCAAATGCGGTCTTGCTACCCAGAACCGGTGCATTCAGATCATCGCCTTTGCTTTCCTCGAATACGAGGACCGACTCACTGACCGTTTTGTACTCATCATCCCAGCGATCGTCCGGTGTCGTAGAGCGCTTAACCTTGGCTTTGCCCACCCGATAGAACTGCGGTCGACCGTTCTCAAAAACATCGCCGAACTTGATGGGATCTTCCTCAATCAAGTTTCTGTTTGTCGCGAAGTAAATCTCATCCATAGGAAATTCTTTATCCGCGAGTAGCAGCTCGCAAGGGTGTCGCGTCTTGCCAAAAAAATATCAACCTGTCTCGGCCGGTCCTTTTGAAGGATCTGGCTTGATCACAAAAGTCAAGAACCGAAGCCCGCCATTCGCAGAAAGTCCGGAAAGTTCGCATCGCTGCGCCACCGAGTGCGTTGATGCTGCGCTCGGCACGAACGGCAGCTCCCGGGCATGCGACCGCGAGATTGGAACCGCCCACCAACGGCAGCTCAGGGCCGCCCCATGCAGGACGGCCCATCGTCCTTAGATCTCAACCGCTTCCGATATCGCCAGCTCGTCTTCCAACTCTACCCCGAGATACCGGACCGTGCTGTCCATCTTGGTGTGGCCAAGAAGGAGTTGAACGGCGCGGAGGTTGCCGGTCTTCCGATAGATCTGAGCCACCTTGGTCCGTCTCATCGAATGCGTTCCGTAGGCACTCGGTTCGAGGTCGATCGACGTCACCCAGTCGCGAACCAGGCGCGCGTACTGACGGGTCGAGATATGG
>JBCDCY010000002.1:0-443511 GCA_039180875.1 Pseudomonadota bacterium
CCATATCTCGACCCGTCAGTACGCGCGCCTGGTTCGCGACTGGGTGACGTCGATCGACCTCGAACCGAGTGCCTACGGAACGCATTCGATGAGACGGACCAAGGTGGCTCAGATCTATCGGAAGACCGGCAACCTCCGCGCGGTCCAGCTCCTTCTCGGCCACACCAAGATGGACAGCACGGTCCGGTATCTCGGGGTAGAGTTGGAAGACGCGCTGGCGATATCGGAAGCGGTTGAGATCTAAGGACGATGGGCCGTCCTGCATGGGGCGGCCCGGAGCCGACATTGGCTGAGACTGTAGATGCTGCGATGCGGCCCTCGGATCCCGACATTCGCTATGACTGCGTGGAATGTGGCCTCCCACTCGGTTGGAGTGCGGACAGAGCTGCCGTTCATCTCAGTGGTTTGAGTGTTCGCGTCAAATTTCAGCTTCGGAGCGCTTTACGAAACTCCGTTGGGGTGCATTCGGCGAACCTCCGGAATGCTCGGTTGAAGGCGCTAAGTGAATTGAAGCCTACATCGCCCGCAATTTGAACGACCGAAAGATCACCAATTGCCAGAAGCTCAACGGCTCGAATCATACGCAGTTGTGTCAGCGCCTCGGACCAGCTCAACCCCACGTTGTCTCGAAACCGTCTTTGTAAGCTGCGCTCCGACATGTTGACCTGCCGCGCAACGTCGCCTGCGACGACGGCCGTCGCTAGTCCGGCTTCGGTGATGTCTATTGCACGCTGTACAGCAGGATCAGTCGCCGTTGGCCGCTTCACGTTCACAGAATAATCCACCAAAACGGCGCAGACATTTAGCAGCGCCATAAAGAATGGCTCTGCCTGTGGTGGCTGATTGGCGTCATCGGACCAGTCTCTGCAATAGTGGATCATTTGCCGGGCCATAGGTGACATCTGAAAGACGGTCGGACTGTCCGGCAGCCCGTCGCAAAAACCAGGCACCGTCAGCACGGAACACGTGGTCACCGGGGTGTTGATCGTCACGATGATTTGGGTGCCTGCGGGCACCCAAGCTGCAAAGGACGGCGGCAGCACCCAATGTTCGCTTCCAACAGAGACTCGCAAAGCACCCTTAGCCGCGTAGAGAAGATAGTCCCGGTCAAAGGCAGTATCCAAAGGAAGACGCGGCGCGAGCTCCTGAAAGAAGCAATAGGCTCGTGGCGTGCTGCGCGTCATTCTTCAGACGGTATCGACCTCAGCGATGATGGTCACGGGCGGCTTCGCCATCAACGGGCGAAGTCCAGCATTCAAGTTGGCGAAAACATCGCTGGCCCGATAGGCGTCAATAGCTTCCATCCCATTCCAGTGCTGGATGATCGCGAAGCCGTCATCTGTCGGCTTGCGATACACGCAATAGTGCGTGCAGCCCGGCATCGCCAAGACGGCCTCAGCCTGTTCCGTGATGAGTCTCATTGCGGTGTCGAAGTCTGATGCCGCAAACTCAGCTTCGACTGTGATCAGCTTCATCGCGTTTCTCCTTATAGATCTTCTGGATTTCCCGTCGCGAGGTGCGTGACGAGACCGCGGGGCTCGCCAAGGCTGGCGTCCACGACGACAAAGCCCTGAGCGGCGCGGATCAGTCGCGTGCAGCTGTTCTTCGGGCCGTTGTCCCAATCAATGCAGTATTGGTCGTCTGCCAGCGCCCACATCCCCACAAGCTTCAACCCCGACGGCAGCAACGCCGCGGTGGTCCCGTCTTCGGCATAGTAGATGGGCGCTGTCCCGCCTTCCGGCGCGCCCGGCGAACCAGCGGGTACCTCGACATAAAGAGTATTGCCGGTAATCAGCGCATCAAGTTACTCAGTCGTCATGACCTCCTCAGCCGTGGCGGCTGATCCGCCAAGTCCGGCAGTAAGCAACAGCGCGGAGACAGTACATGTCTGTATTTGCATGGATTGATCCTCTTGTTTTTCTTACAACCATGCTCATCGCTAACGCGATGGTCTGCGCGTCATCTGCCAAGAACGCGCCCTGAGCCGCCATTCATGTGTCGCACAGCATTCGAGAGGTTTGGGCTCGGGGCGGACCTCCGGCCGATCCAGCGATCGGCTTTCGCGCGCCCCCGCCCCCCTTCACACCCAGTCGCGGATGATGGGGATGAGGGGGAGGTCGGCGGGGGGCATGGGGATATCGCGGAGCTGGTTTGGGCGCACCCATTGTAGGGCCTGGCCCTCGCAGCCCCGCGCGATGCCCTGCCATTTGCGGCAGACGAAGACCGGCATCAAGAGGTGGAAGTCGGGATAGGCGTGGCTTGCGAAGCTGAGGGGGGCGAGGCAGCTCTCCCAGGTGTCGACGTCCAGTTCCTCGGCCAGTTCGCGGATCAGGCAAGCCTCCGGCGTCTCGCCGGCCTCCAGCTTGCCGCCGGGAAACTCCCAGAGCCCGGCCATCGCCTTGCCCTTGGGCCGTTGGGTGAGCAGGACGCGGCCGTCGGTGTCGACCAGCACGCAGGCCGCGACCAAGACCAGGGTCAAGAGCGGTAGTCAGCGTTGATCTGCACGTAGCGCTCCGTCAGATCGCAGGTCCAGACCGTGGCGGTGCCCCGCCCGATGCCGAGGTCGATGCCGATCTTGATCGCGTCGGCGCGCATGTAGGCGGCCGCGGCGGCCTCGTCGTAGCCGGGATCGACCCAGCCGGCGGAGGCGACAGGGTGGGGGCCGAAGCGGATGGCGATGCGGTCGCGATCCGCCTTCTCCCCCGCCTTGCCGATCGCCGCGACGATCCGGCCCCAGTTCGGATCGCCGGCGCCGAGGGCGGTCTTGACCAGCGGGGAGTTGGCCACGGCCCGCCCGACCTGGCGCGCGGCCCTGGGGGAGGCGGCGCCGCTCACCTCGATAGCGATGAACTTCGACGCGCCCTCGCCGTCTTTGACGATCTGGTGGGCGAGGTCGCGCATCACGGTGGTCAGCGCTGCCTCGAAGGCCCGGCCGGCGGCGCTGCGGGCCGAGGCGATGGGCGCAGCACCGGCCTTGCCCGTCGCCATCAGCAGCACGGTGTCGGAGGTCGAGGTGTCGCCGTCCACGGTGATGCAGTTGAAGGTGGCGTCCGCGGCGCGGCGCAGCATCGGCTGCAGAACGACGCTCGGCACCGCGGCGTCGGTAAAGACGAAGGCGAGCATCGTCGCCATGTCGGGCGCGATCATGCCGGAGCCCTTGGCGATGCCGACGATCCGAGCGGTGCCGTTGCCGAGCGCCACCTCGGCCAAGGCGCCCTTGGCATAGGTGTCGGTGGTCATGATGGCCCGCGCCGCCTCGTGCGCCCGGTCCGGCGCCAAGCCCTGCTGCAGCTCAGCGAGCTTGGCAACGATGCGCTCGGGGTCGAGCGGCTCGCCGATCACCCCGGTGGAGGCGACGAAGACCTGCTCGGGCGCCAGGCCGAGGGCGGCACCCGTCGCCTCTGCCGTCCGGTACACGCCGGCGGAGCCGTTCGTACCGGTGAAGGCATTGGCGTTGCCGGCGTTGACGATGACGGCGAGGCCGCCCGTGCCCGCCGTCGCCTGGTGCTCGGCCAATCGCGCCTCGCACCAGAGCACGGGTGCCGCGCGGGTGGCCGACCGGGTGAAGACGCCGGCGACCTGGGTGCCGGGCGGGGCCTCGGCCAGCATCACGTCGGGTCTGCCGCGGTAGCGCACCCCGGCCTCGGCCGCGGCGAAGCGGATGCCGGCGACCGGCGGCAGGTCGGGAAAGCCCGCCGGGGCAAGCGGCGAGCGGGGCGTGACCAGCCCCGACGCCTTGGCTCCCTTGCCCGCCATCTGGACGGCGCTTGCGGCGCGCTACTCGTCGAGCAACTGACGCTGGCGGATGGCGCTCGGCGGCACGCTCTCGGCCGACGAGGTCACCTCGCCCGCCTCGCGCAACGCCTCGATCCGCACGGCGATGGCGTCGTCGCGGAGCTGTTCGGCGAGAGCCGGTGCCCGCTCCTCAAAGCTCGGGGCCGGGCGATCCCGCGTCTCCTTCAAGAGGATGATGTGCCAGCCGAACTGGGTCTGCACTGGTGCGGAGACTTCGCCCGTCTCGAGACCGGAGGCCGCCTCCTCGAACGCCGGGACCATCTGGCCCGGGCCGAACCAGCCGAGCTCCCCGCCGCTCTCGCCCGAGGGGCCAGTGGAGTGCTCCCGCGCCAGCTCCTCAAAGAGCGCCACCCGGGCGTCGGGCTCCGCCTCCACCACCTGGCGGCGGAGATCGGCGGCTGCGACCTCGCTCTCCACCAGGATGTGGTTGGCGTTCCACTCCGTCTCCGGCTGGTGGTCGGCGATCTCGGCGTCGTAGGCGGCGCGCACCGCCTCCTCCGTCACCGCGTCGCCGACGATGCGCTGCAGCTCGCGGGTGGCGAGGATGCCGCGCCGCTCGTTGTCGAGGGCGATGGCGATGGAGGGATGGTCGCCGTCCCCATCCGCTGTCGCCGACTGGGCGAGAAGCTGCTGATTGATGAGCTGATCGACGAGGGAGGTGTAGAGGATCTCGTCCGGCAGTTGCTGATACTGCTCCGGCAGCTTGTTCAGCACCCCGATGACATGGCCGAGGGTGATGGTGGTGCCGTTCACCTCCGCCACCACGGTGTCGCGGTCGAAGTCCGGCTCTGCGGGTGCCTCGTCCGCCTCCACCGTCTCGGCGGGCGCCTCGACCGGCGTTTCTTCCGCCGGCTCGCTGGCATCGCCCTGCTGCGCCAGGGCGCCCATGGGCCAGAGGAGGGCCAGGGCGAGCGCCGCCGACGGGATGGGGTTCAGCATCGGTTTCTCCTTGTAGATCGCGGGGGCGATTGCAGGCACCCGCGCGGGGCGTATCGGTCTTGGCTCCGTCCTGCCAGGCGGCACCCCAGCCCACATTGACAGGCTTCCGGGCGCCACATACATCATCGCTTCGTCGGCCGGGCCAACGCCTCGCCCCCATCTACGACGTCGCGAGCATGCCGACAAGGACCGCGCCCAGAGAGCGCACCAAGGGGAGCGCGCCACACGGAGCGCATTTGTGCCGCCGCCCGGGATGTCGGCGGGGGCCGCGGCCGTCAGGATAGGGGATCGGCACCGCATGCTTGGATTGGGCACAGTTGCGCGAAAGGTTTTCGGCACGGCAAACGACCGTCGCGTCCGGGGGACACGGGGCGTGGTCGCCGCGATCAACGCGCTGGAGCCGGAGCTCGAGCAGCTGTCGGACGCCGACCTCGCCGCCAAAACGCCGGCCTTCCGCGCCCGCCTCGAACAAGGCGAGAGCCTGGACGATCTGCTGGTCGAGGCCTTCGCCGTGGTGCGGGAGGCGGCGAAGCGCGCCCTCGGCCTGCGCCCGTTCGATGTGCAGCTGCAGGGCGGCCTGTTCCTGCATCAGGGCGCGATCTCCGAGATGAAGACGGGGGAGGGCAAGACCCTCGTCGCCACCCTGCCGGTCTATCTGAACGCACTGGCCGGTAAGGGCGTGCACGTGGTTACGGTGAACGACTACCTAGCCCGCCGGGATGCGGAATGGATGGGCCAGATCTACCGCTTCCTCGGCCTCAGCGTCGGCGTCGTCGTCCCCGGCATGCCGGAGGAGGAGAAGCGCCCGGCCTACGCCGCGGACGTCACCTACGCCACCAACAACGAGCTCGGCTTCGATTATCTGCGCGACAACATGAAGGCCTCGCTCGATCAAATGGTGCAGCGCGGCCATAGCTACGCCATCGTCGACGAGGTGGACTCGATCCTGATCGACGAGGCGCGCACGCCGCTGATCATCTCCGGCCCGACAGAGGATCGCTCCGACCTCTACCGCCAGGTCGACACCATCATTCCCGAGCTCGCCGACGAGCATTTCGAGCTCGACGAGAAGATGCGCGCCGCCTCGCTCACCGACGACGGCAACGAGTTCGTGGAGCAGCGCCTGCGCGCCGCCAACCTGCTCGACGGCGAGATCTCGCTCTACGATCCCGAGGCGACGACGGTGGTGCACCACGTCAACCAGGCGCTTCGGGCGCACAAGCTTTTCCAGCGTGACACCCACTACATCGTGCGCCAGGGCGAGGTCATCCTGATCGACGAGTTCACCGGCCGGATGACCCCGGGCCGACGTCTCTCCGAAGGTCTGCACCAGGCGATCGAGGCCAAGGAAGATGTGGACATCAAGCCGGAGAACGTGACGCTCGCCTCCGTCACCTTTCAGAACTACTTCCGCCTCTACGACAAGCTCGCCGGCATGACCGGCACCGCGATGACCGAGGCGGAGGAGTTCGGCGCGATCTACGGCCTCGACGTGGTCGAGGTGCCGACCAACCTGCCGATCGCCCGGGAAGACGACGACGACCAGGTCTTCCGCACCACCCGGGAAAAGCTCGACGCCATCATCGAGAGCATCGCCGACGCCCAGGCCAAAGGCCAGCCGGTGCTGGTCGGCACCACCTCTATCGAGAAGTCCGAGATGCTCTCGGCCATGCTGAACGACCGCAAGGTCCTCACCCGCATCGCCGACTTGCGGGAAAAGGAGATCGCGGAGCTGAAGGAGAAGCAGACCGGGCGCCGGACCTACCTGACGGAGATCGCTGAGACGCTCCGCGCCCGGGCGAAGGACGGCGGCATCGCCCACAACGTCCTTAACGCCCGCTTCCACGAGCAAGAGGCGCTGATCGTCGCCCAGGCCGGCAAGCCCGCGGCCGTCACCATCGCCACCAACATGGCCGGGCGCGGCACCGACATCCAGCTCGGCGGCAATGCCGAGATGGCGGTGGCGCTCGCCGCCCAGGAAAAGGGCATCGAGGAGGAGACGGCGCTTGCCGAACTCCGCCAGAAGATTGAGGCGGAGGTTGCGGCGGCGAAGGAGCAGGCGATCGCGGCCGGCGGGCTCTACGTCCTGGCCACCGAACGGCACGAAAGCCGGCGCATCGACAACCAGCTGCGCGGTCGGTCGGGCCGGCAGGGGGACCCCGGACGCTCCTCCTTCTTCCTCAGCCTCGAAGACGACCTGATGCGGATCTTCGGCTCCGACCGTCTCGACAAGATGCTGAAGACCCTCGGCATGAAGGAGGGCGAGGCCATCGTCCATCCGTGGGTCAACAAGGCGCTCGAGCGCGCCCAGGGCAAGGTCGAGGCGCGGAACTTCGACGCGCGAAAGAACTTGCTGAAATACGACGACGTGATGAACGACCAGCGCAAGGCGATCTTCAGCCAGCGCCTGGAGATCATGGAGGCGGCCGACGTCTCCGACGTGGTGGCCGATATGCGCCACCAGGTGATCGACGACCTGGTGGCCGAGCACATGCCGCCCAAGGCCTACGCCGATCAGTGGACCACTGACGCGCTCTACGCCGAATTGCTGCGCATCTTCGGCGCCGAGATCCCGGTCAACCAATGGGCCGAGGAGGAGGGTGTCGACGACGAGATCGTGCGCGAGCGCATCGTCGAGGCAGCCGACAAGCTGATGCAGGAGAAGGAGGAGCGGGCGGGTGCCGACGCTCTCCGCGAATACGAGAAGCGGGTGCTGCTCAGCACCATCGACCAGAACTGGCGCGATCATCTGGTCACCCTCGATCACCTGCGTTCCGTCATCGGCTTCCGCGGCTATGCCCAGCGCGATCCGTTGAACGAGTTCAAGTCCGAGGCGTTCCAGCTGTTCGAGACCCTGCTCAACCGCTTGCGCAGCGACGTGACGCGCGAGCTCGCCCATGTCCGGGTGCTCACGCCGGAGGAGCAGGAGGCGGTGATGGCCCAACTTCGGGCCCAGGTGGAGGCGGCTCAGGCGCAGCATCCACCGGCCGATGTCGGTGTTGATGCCCCTCCGGTCGAGCCCGCCCCCCGCGGCCCGGTGGCCGCCCCGGCGGGTCAGGTGACGGCAGGCCAGGCGACGGCGGCCGTCGGTGTCGCGACCCTGGATCCCGAGCGGCCCGAGACCTGGGGCAAGATCGGGCGCAACGACGCCTGTCCCTGCGGCTCCGGCAAGAAGTACAAGCACTGCCACGGCCGGGCCTGATCCACTACCTACAGTAGGTCTGTGGCCGCTGAACAACGCTCACCGATGTTTCAGAAAATTTAACGCTATTGTGAGATTTGACGCAATTCAGGCGTAATTATTGGGTTATTCTTCCAGGACCAGAGGTGGAGAGGGTCATGGATGGGTCAGGGACCGAATTAGCCAGAGAGCGTCAGCAGCACTCCGTCATGCTGAACTGGGCAGACGCCGATCCGGAGCCGGTGGAGGCCTGGGTGCTGGATCAAGCAACCTCGTGTGGGCTCAATGTGGCCGAGGCGCGGCGCCTCGCCCGAAACGCCGCGCGGGTCGTCCGGGTGGCGCTTTGCCGGACCCGGATCGGCAACAGCAAACGGCCGCTATTGCTGAGCTGGATCGCCGATCAGGGACAAGCCTCGATCGACATCGTCTCGGAGGGCGTGGGCGCACGTTTCAGCAGCCGGCGACCAAGCTCCTGCATGGCGATACGACCCAGGATTGAGCGTCACGCTGCGCCGGAGGGCACGCTGCACCTGCGTCTCTGCGCGGGGATGTAGCTGGGTTCAGGCCGCGTGCAGCGCCTGCCAGACGCGCCCCGGCGTGTAGGGCGGCTGCAACTCGGTGATGCCGCGGGAGGCGAGGGCGTCCAGCACCGCCAGTGAAACGGCGGGCAGGGCGCCGACGCAGCCCGCCTCTCCACAGCCCTTCACGCCCAGCGGGTTCGACGGCGTCGGCACCGGGTTGAACGTCACCTCGATGAACGGCAGATCCGCAGCCCGGGGCATCTGATAGTCCATGAACGAACCGGTGAGCGGCTGACCCGTCGCCGCGTCCCAGATCGCCGCCTCGCCCAGGATCTGGCCCACCCCCTGGGCCACACCGCCCATCACCTGACCGGCCACGAGCCGTGGGTTCACCATGGCGCCGAAGTCGTCGACGACGACGTAGCGCACGAGCTGCGTCAGGCCGGTCTCCGGGTCGATCCGCACCTCGGCGATGTGGCAGCCGTTGGGCGTCGTGACGATGGTGTCGTTCACGTCGCCGACGCCGATCAGGCCGCCCTGTTTCTCCACCACATGGGTGAGCGCCACCGTCCGATCCGTGCCGGCGATGCGGTAGCGCCCGCCGTCGGCCGGCTCGAACTGCACATCGGCCGGCGCGACCTCCAAGAGATCCGCCGCCGCCTCGAGCCCCTGGGCCACGATGTCGTCGGAGGCCTGCAGCAGCACCCGCCCCGCCTGCAGCAATGAGCGGGAGCCGCCGGTGCCGCCGCCCGCGGGCAGCGCCCAGGTGTCACCGGCCTGGAGCGCGATCCGCTCGAAGGGCAGGCCGAGCTTTTCGTGCACGATCTGGGCCCAGGCGGTCTCATGCCCCTGTCCGGTCGACTGGGTGCCGACGAAGATCTCGGCCTGACCCTCACCGTTCAGAACGATCTTTGCCGTCTCCACCGGTCCGCCGCCCGTCCGCTCGAAGTAGTAGGCGACGCCGAGGCCGAGGAGGTCGCCCACAGCCTCCGCCTGGGCGCGCCGCTGGGGTAGGGCGCTCGCCTCGGCGAGCTCCGCCGCCTTTTCGAGCGTCGCCTGGGCCGCGAGGCTGTCGAAGGTGATGCCGCCCGCCGTCTTGTAGGGGATCTGATCCGGCCGGATGAGGTTCCGCCGCCGGATCTCCAACGGGTCGAGGTCCAGCTCCCGCGACGCGGCGCCCATCAGGCGCTCCATCACATGCAGCACCTCAGGCCGCCCGGCGCCGCGATAGGCGTCGGTGGGCGTGGTGTTCGTCACCATCCCCTCGACCTCGTGATAGACGGCCCGCACGTCGTAGACCCCGCCGATCAGGTTGCCGGAGAACAGCGTGTGCACCGCGTTGCCGGCCGAAGAACTGTAGGCGCCGAGGTTGGAGACCGAGCACCAGCGCAGACCCAGGAGCCGGCCGTCGGCACGAAAGGCGCCCTCCGCCTCCGTCATCAGGTCGCGGCCCTGGCAGTCGGAGAGAAAGCCCTCCGACCGGCTGGCGATCCATTTCACCGGCCGGCCGAGATCCTGCGCGGCGAGGGCTGCGAGAGCGTACTCTGGATGGTCCATCAACTTCATGCCGAAGCCGCCGCCGACATCGACGGTGCGGACGCGGATCCTCTCCGGCTCCACCGCCAGGGCTTGGGCGAGCTGGCGCCGGGCCGCGAAGCTGCCCTGGCTGCCGATCCAGACCTCCCACATGCCGTCTGCGTCGTGGCGCACCACGATGCCCCGCGGCTCCAGCGCATTGACGATGACGCGCTGGTTGGCCACGGCGATCCGGGTGACATGGTCGGCCTCGGCGAAGGCTGCGTCGGCCGCCGCCCGGTCGCCCATGGCCCAGTGGTAGACCCGGTTCGCGGGGATGTGGGGGTGGAGCTGCGGCGCATCCTCCGCACCGGCGGCGCTCGCGTCGGTGATGGCGGGCAGTTCGTCGATGTCGAGCTCGATGGCTTCGGCTGCATCGGCCGCGATCGCCGCCGTCTCCGCCACGATCCAGGCGACGGGCTGGCCGACGAAACGCACGGTGTCGTCGGCGAGGCGCGGCTGCTCTGTCCGGTGGGCCGGCGTGCCGTCGGGCGCCTGCACCGGCATGCCGCAGACGATGGGCGCGAGGCGCGCGGCGATGTCGGCGTGGGTGTAGACGGCTGCGACGCCGGCCATCGTCCGCGCGGGCGCGACGTCGAGCCGGGTGATCCTGCCGTGGGCCACCGGGCTTCGCAGCACATGCCCGATCAGCGGCGCCCGGCCGGCCCCCGAGTCGATCTCCGACGGTGCGAGATCGTCGAGGAAGCGGCCCGCGCCGGTCAGAAACCTGTTGTCCTCGACCCGACTGACCGACTGTCCGATGCCGAATTTCACGTGCCCTGTCCTCCGATGCCCCGGCGGCGGAGCCTAGGGACGCCTCCGGCCTTTGCAAACCCTCCCGCAACGGTTGTGAGTTGCCGGGGCCCGGGACATCCCGGAAAGCACGATGGCGATCGGCTTTTGAGATTTTGGCGGATTCGTGCGATAAATGTGACGTGCGTGGACGAGGGGTCGTCAAGCGCGTGCGACAGATCGAACGAAACGTATGGGTCGAGGGGACTTCTTGTGCGCACTGACGAGACGATGCGGACGATATTGACCGCAATCATCGGGCTTGTGGCCCTGGCGACGTTCATCCCGGGCGGCGGCGTCGGATCTTTCTTCGAGGCGCGGACCGTGCCGGTGCCGGAGGCCGACGTCTTCACCGTGCGCGCCGGACGGCCGCAAATCCTTGACGTATTGGCCAATGACTACGTGCCGGGCGAAGCGCCGGTGGAGCTGCTAGTGCTCGACCGGCCGGGCTGCGGCGACGTCAGCGGCGGTGAGGTCGGCCTGATCTACGAGGCCACCGACGACTGCGCCGGGCGCCTGACGATGCGCTACTGCGTGGTCGATGGGGAGACCTGCACGCCGGCCAACGTTGACGTCACGGTGATCCGCCATGACGCGCCTGCGCCCTCCTCCCGCCTCTCGCGGACCGAGGCGGCGGCGGATGTCGCAGGGTAAAGACTGATTCTCTCCACAAAGATCTGTTAATTGTCCGGAAAGGGCGCAACGGGCCAATCGGCCCGGGCGTTCGTGGCAACTTGGAACGTAAGCCGGTAGAGTACCGCTGGTTGCGCTCCACTGAGAAAGTTGTGCGAAGGAACGGTTATAAGTTGCTGAAATCAGATGAAATATGTCTTAGTTTCAGCAAATAAGTCCGAATCAGAGGGGCGGACAGGGTGAGAGGCGACGACAGGGCCCGCGGTATCCTGACGGCGATGATTGTGGTCATCGCCATTGGGACATTTGTTCAGCGCGGCGATCTGCTGGGCGCAGTGTTCGGAAACCAGGTCACGCTCGACATCGTCGACGACGCGTTCACCGTCCGCTCCGGCCGGCCGCAATTGCTCGACGTCCTGTCGAACGACCGCACCCTGCACGAGGGGGACGAGCCGCCCCGCATCCTGATTGTCGAAGGTCCCGCTTGCGGCCGCGCCCGGCCGGTATCGGGCAAGATCGAATACACCAGCGGCACGGACTGCAACGGCCCAATGCGCCTGGTCTACTGCGTGGTCGATGGCGAGCATTGCCCGAGCGCGAAGGTCCTGCTCTCCGTCATCTCGCCGGATCGGCCGGAGCGCGGACCGGGCGATCTATTGGCCGGCGGCGATGTCGTGCCGCCGGAGCCGGACGCGATCGAGCTCACGGATTTCGCCGAGACCGGCGCCGCCGATGCGCCCTCCGATGTGCCGCCTGAGGCCCCGGATGTACCGGCCGCGGCGGATGCGACAGTGATCGCCACCACCTCGACGCCCGAGGTCGCCGTGCGCGGCGGCACTGCGGACGCGCGCGAGATGCAGAGCCCCGGGGCGGTGAGCGCGGTGCCCGTGACCTCGGCCCCGACGGCGCCGACGGGCGGGGCCGATGCCTCCTCCGTCGCGGCGCTGCCGGCGCCGGACGTGGCGCGCCTCGGGCCGGCACGCCCCGCCGGACCGGCCGCCCAGGTCGAGGGGCCGGCGCCAGCCGACGCGGTGGCGGGCCTGCAACGCCCGGCCGCCCAGGATGTCCGGGTGGAGGCCGACAGCAGCAGCCCCGCGCTCTCTCAGCTTGCCCCTCCGCCGACGGCGGGGGATGAGGCCGTGCGGATCGCGGCGGCCGACGTGACGCTCAGCCGCCCCCGGGCCGCTGCCCCGGTTCTCGCCGCGGCCGGCGTGGTGTCGGGCGGCGCCGAGGTCGCGCTGCCCCAAAGCAACGCTCCCTCGGCCCGGCCGGAGACGGGAGATCTGGCCGCCGGCGCGGAGGCCGCGGATGCTCTGGCGGCCGAGGCCCCCGCAGCCGAAGGCACCACGGCCGAGACGCCGATCGCGGCCAGCGCCGGGCGCGACGATGACCAGCCACTGCGCATCGCGCTCCGCACCCGGCGGGTGACCGGGGCGGGCGGCCTCTCTGCCCTGGTGGCGCCGAACTATGCCCGCGGGCCGGAGGTGCAGGCCGCCAGCCCGACCCGGATCTCCGACCTTGCCGGCGCAGCGCCGTCGGATCTGAGTATCAGCCCCGGCACCGATGACGTGGTGGCGGAGCGCCAGGCCACCAGCGACGTGCGGCCCCAAACGGTCGCCGCGCTCGGCAGCGATGCTGCGCCCAGCCTGAACGACGCCCAGCGCCAGGCGCCGCCGGTCCGGGCCCAGGTCCGCTCCGCCGATGGCGCCGAAGCGCCCGCGGAGCGTCGCGCGGCGCAGACCCTGCTGCCGCGGCTCGTCGACACGGTGCTCGCGGCCGAGGCTGCGGCGCCGCCGCTCCGCGCCCTGCTTGCCCGCATCGACACCGGCGATCTGCCGCAGGTCGCCGGCCCGGCCGCAGCGCCGGTGGAGGCGCCTGAGGAGCCGACCATCGAAGTTGCCGCCCGCACGCCGCAGCAGGACCCGCCGGCGCCCACATCGCGCCCGGGCCTGAGCGCCGCCGGAACCTGCCAGCCGAGCCTCAATCTGCGCCCGCAAGCCTTTGCGATGATCGGCCTAGAGCTCGCGGTGCCCTGCGCCCCCGGCCATTTGGTGGAGATCGTGCACGGCCCCCTCCGCTTCCACGCCGAGATCGACGAGGAGGGGCGGCTCGCACTCTCCCTCCCCGCCTTTGCCGAGGCAGCGACGGTGGAGGCGCGGTTCGGCGATGGGCTGAGCGTGCGCGCCGATGTGCGCATCCGGGACCTCAACCGGGTCTCCCGCGTGGCGCTCGTCTGGGACGATCCGGTCGACCTCAACCTGCATGCGCGGGAGTTCGGCGCGGCCGAGAACGCGGACGGCCATGTCTGGCAATCCGCCCCCCGCAGCCCGCGGGAGGCCCGCCGGTCCGGCGGCGGCTATCTGACGGCCCTCGGCCCGCAAGGCGACATCGCCGGCGCGCGGGCGGAGGTCTATACCCTGCCGCTGCAGCGCCGCACCCCCTCCGGCATCGTGTCGCTGGCGGTGCAGGCATTGCAGGCGGAGGCGTTCTGCGGCGGTGATCTGCCGTTCCGCGTAGTGCGGAGCGAGGCGGCGGGACGCACCGAGCAGCGTGAGGTTCGCCTTGCGCTCTCCCGTTGCACAACTGGCGTATCCGAGCTGTTTGACGGTGGCGTGATCCGCGCGATAGAGGTTGCCGGGCGATAACCGGCGCAATTTTGGACCGGCGGGAGGTATCTGTCCGGCGGTTTTACCTTGCGAGGGGACTTAAGACGATGAGGCAATCGGGGATTCTGCCAGCGCTGGCGACCTCACTGGCGCTGTTGGGCGTATCGGCCGGTGGGGCGACGGCGCAGGGCTCGGAAGTGACGCTGCGTTCGATCGACGGCTCGATCTCACTCAGCGGCGCACTTCTGGATTTCGACGGCGAGAGCTACCGCATCGCCACCACGATCGGCGAGATTTCGGTCGATGCGCTGCAGGTCGAGTGCGTGGGCGCGGGCTGCCCGCCGCCCGAGGCGCTGCGCTCAATCTACACCATCGCCGGCTCGAACACGATCGGCGTCGGCCTGATGCCGGCCTTCATCGACGGCTACGCCCTGGATCTCGACAGCTTCCTGGTGCAAGAGGTTTCCTCGCCCACCGAGATGATGCTGACGGTGCAGGACCAGTCGGAGAACCCGCTGGCCGAGATCACGGTGCTGGCCGCCGGCTCCGACAGCGGCTTTGACGCGTTGCTGAGCGGCCAGGCCGCGCTCGCCATGTCGTCGCGCCGGGTGACGGAGAACGAGGTGCGCGCTGCCGCCAATGCCGGGCTCGGCAATCTCATCAGCCCCGAGCAGGAGCTGATCATCGGCCTCGACGGCATTCTGGTGCTGACCGCCCGCTCCAACCCGGTGCGGGCGCTCACGCTGCCGCAGCTCGCCGGGATCTTCTCCGGTCGTCTGCGCAACTGGGCGGATGTCGGCGGGCCGGACGCGCCGATCTCGGTCTATGCGCTGACCGACGACACGGGCACGCGCGGCGTCTTCGAGAATGTGGTGCTGAGCCCGATCGGCGCGCGCATCACCCCCGCCGCGCAGGAGTTCGCGACCAATGTCGAAGTCTCCGACGCTGTGGCGGCCGATCCCTTCGGCATCGGCTTTGCCGGTTTCGCGTTCGAGCGCAATGCCCAGGCCATCTCCATCCGCGAGGCCTGCGGCCTGCAATCGGCGCCCACGGTCTTCAACATCAAGACCGAGGAATATCCGCTGGCTCGCCGGCTGTACCTCTATCGCGGCAACGGCCCGTTGCCGCCCCAGGCCCAGGCACTGCTGCGCTATATCAGCTCGGACGAGGCCCAGGACCTGATCGTCGAGGCGGGCTTCGTCGATCAGGCGCTCTCCACCAAGCCGCTGGAGGAGCTTGGCCGCCGGATCGCCAACACCGTGCTCTCCACCCAGGAGGAGGTGAGCTTCTCCGACGTGCGGGAGATGTTCGGGGCGCTGGTCAATGCCGAACGGGCCTCCACCACCTTCCGCTTCGAGACCGGGTCGAGCAACCTCGACGCCCGGGCCGTGCGTGACGTGGCGCGGATGGCGGAACTGATCGCCAGCGGGGCCTTCTCGACGAAAGAGGTGATCTTCGTGGGCTTCACCGACGCGGTCGGTCAGGCCGGATTGAACCGCAGCCTGTCGGTGCGCCGCGCCGCCCAGGTCGTGCAGGCGATCGAAGCTGCGGCGCCTCCGGGCGCGCTCGACGGGCAGGCGATCTCCGTCCTTGGGTTAGGCGAGATCTCTCCGGTCGGCTGCAACGACACGTTCGAGGGGCGGAGCCTCAACCGCCGGGTCGAGGTCTGGCTGCGCGACCGGGTCTGACGCGATCCCGGGCCCTGGGCGCCGGTTCGATGGCGCCCGGGGGCCCGGATCGCTTGGCCGGCTCAGCTCTCAGGGATCGTTAAGGGCCGCGCCGTGGCCTGATGCCCGGCGTCGCGCCCGATTGTCAGCGCGCCGTCGGGGGATTTGAGCAGAGCGGCGCCGTTCCGGGCCCGGCATTTCTCAGCGCTCTCGGCCATCGACTGTAACTGCATGGCGGACGTCCTGTGGGCGCAAGCCCGGCACCCGGTGGAGCCCCGACGGACGCCGCGCTTGGGCGCCGAGGTGAGGCGGCAGCGCGCACGAAGGTAGGCTACAGCCCTGCACCGGGCCGGCCCCTTGCCCTCACATCAGGCCAAGGGAGCGGAAGCTCGCGGTGCTGTCCTTGCCGATCACCAGATGGTCGTGAACGGTGACGCCGAGGGGCTTTACCGCCTCGACGATCCGCTCGGTCATCGCCACGTCCTCGTTCGAGGGCTGGGGATTTCCCGACGGATGGTTGTGCACGAGGATGAGGGCCGAGGCGTTGAGCTCCAGCGCCCGGCGCGCCACTTCCCTGGGATAGACCGGCACATGGTCGACGGTGCCGGTCCCCTGCACCTCATCCGCGATCAACACGTTCTTGCGGTCGAGGTAGAGGATGCGCACCTGCTCCGTCTCCCGGTGCGCCATGGCAACCTTGCAGTAGGTGAGCAATGCGTCCCAGGAGGAGATGACGTGGCGGTCGAGCACCCGGGCCTGGGCCAGGCGGTGGGCGGCCGCCTCCACGATCTTCAGCTCCTGGATGACGGCGCTTCCCACCCCCTCCACTTCCGCAAGGCGGGCTGGCGGGGCGGAGATCGTGTGGTTGAAGTCGCCGAATTGGCCGAGCAGCCGCTTGGCCAACGGCTTCACGTCGCGCCGGGGGATGGCGCGAAAGAGTACCAGCTCCAACAGCTCATAGTCGGCGAGCGCGTTCACGCCCGCCCGCATGAAGCGCTCCCGCAACCGGGCGCGGTGGTTGGTATGGTCGGGGATCGGTTTTGCCGCCGGCCGCGGCGCGACCTCGGGCACAGCGTCGGCGCCCAGCAGGTCGAAGCCCGGAAAAGGCGCCTCGGCAAAGGCGTCGTCGGAGGTGTCTCGGCTGGCCACGGGCGAGACCCTCGCCTACCACGGTAAAGGCGCCGTTAATGCTGCCAGGTCGGGTGGAAGAGATCGCCGGGCGAGAGGGTGAAGAGCTCCACCCCGGTCTCGGTCACCCCCACCGAATGCTCGAACTGGGCGGAGAGCGAACGGTCCTTGGTCACCGCGGTCCAGTTGTCCTCCAACACCTTGGTCTCGGGCCGGCCGAGATTGATCATCGGCTCGATGGTGAAGAACATCCCGGGCTCGAGCCGCGGCCCGGCACCCCAGCGGCCGTAGTGCAGCACGTTGGGGGCTGCGTGAAACACCCGCCCGAGCCCATGGCCGCAGAAATCCCGCACGACGGAGCAACGGTGGCTTTCGGCGTAGCGCTGGATGGCCGCGCCGATGTCGCCGAAGGTGTTGCCGGGGCGGACCTGCTCGATCCCGGCAAAGAGCGCGTCGTGGGTGATCTGCATCAGCCGCTCCGCCTTCCGCGGCGGCCGACCGGCCACGAACATCCGGCTGGTGTCGCCGTACCAGCCGTCGACGATCACGGTCACGTCTATGTTGAGGATGTCGCCGTCGCGCAGGCGCTTTTCCGACGGGATGCCGTGGCAGACCACGTGGTTGACCGAGATGCAGGAGGCGTGGCGATAGCCCTTGTAGCCGATGGTGGCGGAGGTGGCGCCGGCCTCCTCCACCGCTTGCTGGATCGCCTGGTCGAGGGCTGCGGTGGTCACGCCCACCACGACCCGCGGGGCGATCTGGTCGAGGATCTGGGCCGCGACCCGCCCCGCCCGACGCATGCCGGCGAAGTCCGCCGCCTCGTGAAGGCGGATGCCGTCTCGCGTCATGCGCGGTGTGCTTGACTGACTGGTGTCCACGGGGGCGCAACCCTTATTGCCGGATCAAGTAGTCCATCCGACCCCGGGAGAAAAGGCCGGATCACCGAAGAAGCTCACGCCACGGGCAGCGGTTGGGCGAGCCAAACCCCCTCGCGCGTGATCTTTGTGGCGTGGCAGATCATCTCCACGCCGGCCTTTCGCGCCGTCGCGGCGGTGCGGGCGTAGGTCGGGTCGAGGTCGGCGGCGAAGGCGAGCCGGGCGCAATCGGTGCGCTGCACGAGGTAGAGCATGACCGCCCTATGGCCGGCCGCGACCATGTCGGCGAGCTCCTCCAGATGGCGGGCGCCCCGGGCGGTGACGCAGTCGGGAAACTCCGCTAGATCGCCCTGGCGGCGGGTGTGGACGTTCTTTACCTCGAGATAGGCATCCGGCAGGCCGGGCTCGGTCAGCAGGAAGTCGACGCGGCTCTGCTTGCCGTAGGGCACCTCGGCCCGGACGTTGGAATACTCCGCGACGGCCGGCACGGC
Source organism: Pseudomonadota bacterium (assembly GCA_039180875.1). Taxonomy (GTDB): domain Bacteria; phylum Pseudomonadota; class Alphaproteobacteria; order Rhodobacterales; family Rhodobacteraceae; genus JBCDCY01. The sequence continues at coordinate 18,204 of JBCDCY010000002.1, forward strand.
CTGGGCCCGCAGCGCCTCTCCTACCACGCGGTTCGGCACGCCGGTGTCGATGCCAGCGAGGTGGCCGTCCTCAAGCTCCACCAGCTTCCAGGAGAACTTCAGCTTGCGCCCCGGCCCGTCCACCGGCTGCACCCAGATAGCGCTCTCGGGCGCCGAGAGGCCGAGCATCGAGCCCGGGTTCGGGCAGTGCGCGGTGACGACCCGGCCGTCCTCCAATTCGACATCCGCCAGAAATCGCTTATACCGCCGCAGCAATCGCCCGCGGACGAGGGCGGATGTGAAACGCATGGGCGACCCCTCCCATAAACGCGGCGCGGTGGGGACATAGACGAAGGTGCGGGCAATGGCCAATCCAACCGCCGCGATGCTCGTCATCGGCGACGAAATCCTCTCCGGGCGCACCCAGGACACCAACACCAACCACCTTGCCGGGCGGCTGACGGAGGCGGGGATCGACCTGCGTGAGGTGCGCGTGGTGGCCGATGTGCAGGACGAGATCGTGGCGGCGGTGAACGCGCTTCGCGCCCGCTACAGCTACGTCTTCACCTCCGGCGGGATCGGCCCGACCCACGACGACATCACCGCGGATGCGGTGGCCGCGGCCTTCGGCGTGGGCATCGACGTGCGCGAGGATGCACGGGCGATACTGATGAAGAACTATCGGAGCGAGGATGAGCTGAACCCCGCGCGCCTGCGCATGGCCCGGATCCCCGACGGGGCCGCGCTGATCGACAATCCGGTGAGCCTGGCGCCGGGCTTTCGCCTCGAGAATGTCCACGTCATGGCCGGGGTCCCGGCGATCTTCGAGGCGATGGTGGCGAGCGTCCTGCCGACGCTCACGGGGGGTGCGCCGCTTCTCTCCTGGAGCTTTCGCTTCGACCGGCCGGAGGGTGCGGTGGCGGCGCCGTTGGCCGAGATCGCAGAGACCTATCCCGACCTCTCCTTCGGCTCCTACCCCTCGGTCCGGGACGGCCGGTTCGGCACCTCGATCGTGATCCGCGGCGCCGACCGGCCAAGGCTTGCCGCGGGGGCAGGGGCGGTGCGGGCGCTGGCGGAGGAGATGGGCGTCCCCTCGGCCGCCGAACGCGCCCCGGACTGAGCCCGCCTCCGACCGATATGCCCGTTGTTGTCGCGCCGCGCCCTGGGCGCTAGGCAAGGGCTGCGGCGCCGCACGCGGCGGGCACGCCGGGCGGGCGTGGTGGAATGGTAGACACATGGCACTTAAAATGCCTGGGCCGAAAGGCCGTGCCGGTTCGAGTCCGGCCGCCCGCACCAAACTCCTCGATTTCTGAACGGCGGCGCGACGGAATCGAGGAGACCCGTTCGCGCGCCTTCCGCAGGTTGCGGACATGAAAGGGGCGCGGGCTTGGCCTTGATCATCCTGCTCGACACCGTCCTCAGGGGCGTCGGCATCGGCCTTTTGCTCGTGCCGACGGCGATCCTGTTGCTCGATCCCGGAACCCGGCGGCGGGCGCTTGCGGGCCTGGCGCTGACGCTGACGGTGAGCTGCTACCTGATCGTCTCGGCGCCGGCCGCGACGGCGTTGCCGCCGATGCTCGACCGGCTGCTGGTCCTCGGTGCGATCTCCGTGCCGCCGGCGCTCACCTGGCTGGTGCTCGAGATCTTTCTCGACGCGCCGGCGGATCGGCGGCCGTGGCTGGCGCTGGCGCTTCTGACCCTACCGCTGGCGCTACTCGCCGCGTCGGTTCCGGTCTTCGCCACGCTGCGCGGGCTCTTGGTGCTCGCGCTCTACCTCGGCCTGATCGTGCTGGCGGTGCAGACGGCGGGCGAGGATCTGGTGGATCGTCGGCGTCGGGCCCGGCCGGCCTTCGTCATCATCATGGCCCTGCTCGGCGTCGTGGTCACGGCGGTGGAGCTCACCAGCAGCGGGGCGATGCTCCCGATCTGGATCTTTCTCCTGCAGGCCGGCGCTATCGCGCTCCTCGCCCTGCTCTTCGGGCTCTGGGCCCTCGATCCGGATCAGACTGTCTGGGCAGACGGGGCCGTACCCACGCCCGCCCAGGCCGCGGGTCCACGGCCCGAGGACGCCCATCTCGCCGAGCGGGTGCTCACGACCATGGGTGAGGGCGCCTGGCAGCGGGAGGGTTTGACCATCGGCCAGTTGGCTGCAGATCTGGCGGTCCCGGAGCATCGCCTGCGCGCCACCATCAACCAGCACCTCGGCTATCGGAACTTCCCGGCCTTCGTGAACGGCTTTCGGATCGAGGCGGCGAAGGCGGCGCTGACCGATCCGGCGCGCACCGGCACCACGATCCTGGAGATCGCCTACGAGTCCGGGTTCTCCTCCCTCGGCCCCTTCAACAAGGCGTTTCGCGCCCTCACCGGCCAGAGCCCGCGGGAGTTCCGCCGGGCGGCCGACACTGCGTCGATTCCGAAAGATCCTCGCTGATCTCTGCAAGAACGCCTCGATTTCGGGATCGAAGGGAGTGCCGATCAGCCATCTGCCAGCCTCCAGCCCAAGCCAAGGATGGAGGATCGGCAATGACGCAACGGCAAGTCCCCGGCGGGCGGAGGTTCAAGGCATGACCGACATCCCCATCGTCGACATCGCCCTCGGCACCCTCAGCCACGACTTCTTCCGCTACCTGATCGGTGCGGGCGGGGTGTATGTGCTGGTGAACAGCGGCCTCGCCGGCTGGATTGCGGCGCGCAAGATCCGGCGGAAGACACCCGATCTGGCGCAGGTCGGGCGAGAGATCCTGGCGAGCCTGCGCACCGTGCTGATCTTCGCCAGCTTCGGCACGGGGATCACGCTGGCCGCCATTGCCGGCTGGCTCGAGGTCTACAGCCATATCGGCGAATACGGCTGGATCTGGTTCGTCGCCTCGACGCTGCTGATCATCGTGGCGCACGACGCCTACTTCTATTGGGCCCATTGGCTGATGCACCGGGTGCGGGTCTTTCGGCGGATCCACATGCTGCATCACCGCTCCCACAACCCGACGGCCTTCACCTCCTACTCCTTCGACGCGGCGGAGGCGGCGGTGCATGCGACCTTTCTGCCGCTCTTCCTCTTGATCTTTCCGATGCATCCGGCGGCGCTGCTGATCTTCACCTCCCACATGATGTTGCGGAACGCGATCGGGCATTGCGGCTATGAGCTGTTCCCGGCGGACCGGCGGGGGCGGCCGCTTTTCGACTGGATGACGACCGTCACCCACCACGACCTGCACCATGGCCAGGCGGGCACGAACTTCAGCCTCTACTTCACCTGGTGGGACCGCTGGATGGGGACGGAAAACCCGCGCTACCATCAGGTCTTCGCCGAGGTGGTCGGGCGCAGGGCCAACGCGGAGGCCGGCGCGGTCCGGGCCGATGGGCGCGCCTGAGCTGGCAGCGGCATGCCTCCGGCTGGGATATTTGGGTCACTGCGAAAGCCCCTGGTCTTCGCAGTGGTTCAAGTATCCAAAGAGCGTGAACCGCAACGGGCGCGCCGGCGGTGATGGGCACGCAACGTCTGCGGGGGCACTTCGGCTTCAGCGAAACGCGAGGTTGGTGCGGGAGAGCTCGGCGACGCTGGTCACGCCCATCAGCTTCATGCCGCGCTCGATCTCGGCCCGCATCAGGGTGAGGGCCCGCTCCACCCCGGGCCGGCCGGCGGCGGCGAGGGGGTAGAGGTAGAAGCGCCCGCCGCCCACCGCCTTGGCGCCCATGGCCAGCGCCTTCAGCACGTGGGTGCCGCGCTGGACGCCGCTGTCCATGATCACATCGATCTGGTCGCCCACGGCATCGACGATTTCGGCCAACTGATCGAACGGCGCGCGGGAGCCGTCGAGCTGACGCCCGCCGTGGTTCGAGAGGATGATGCCGGTGCAGCCGATCTCCACAGCCTTCTTCGCATCCTCGACCGACATCACGCCTTTGAGGCAGAACTGCCCGTCCCAGAACTGCACCATCTCGGCCACGTCGTCCCAGCTCATCGACTGATCCAGCATCTCGGTGAAGTACTTGCCGATCGACATCGCACCGCCGCTCATGTCGACGTGCTCGTCGAGCTGGGGCAGGCTGAAGCGCTCATGCGTCACGTAGTTTATGCCCCAGGCGGGCTTCAGCACGAACTCCGCGACGGCCCGGGGCGTGAGCTTCATCGGGATGGAGAAGCCGGTGCGCAGGTCGCGCTCCCGATTGCCGCCGGTGATGGTGTCGACGGTCAGCATGAAGACGTCGACGCCGGACTCCTTCGCCCGCGCCATCATCGCCCGGTTCAGGTCGCGGTCCTTGTGGAAGTAGAACTGATAGACCTGGGGCGTGTCGTACTTCTTGCGCACCTCCTCGAGGCTCACGGTGCCGAGGGACGAGACGCCGAACATCGTGCCGAACTTCGAAGCTGCGGCCGCCACCGCCCGCTCGCCGTCATGGTGAAAAAGCCGCTGCAGCGCGGTCGGCGAGCAGTAGATCGGCAGGGCGAGCTTTTGGCCCATCACCGTGACCGACATGTCGATCTCTTCCACGCCCCTCAGCACGTTCGGCACCAGATCGCAGCGCTCGAAGCTCGCGGTGTTCCGGCGGTAGGTCACCTCGTCGTCGGCCGCGCCGTCGATGTAGTTGAAGATCGGCGAGGGCAGCCGCCGTTTGGCCAGCGCCCGGAAGTCGTGGAAGTTGTGGCAGGCGTTCAGGCCCATGGCGCTCTCCCTCCTCGGCACCGTCCGTCTATGGCGCCGAAGGGGCGCCGGGGGAAGCCCCCAGCGGGCGAGGGGCGCAATCCGACGGGAAAACCTTTGATCCGGCGGCACAATCTGCGGCCTCCCGCCGCGCCCGGCTGGCCGTTGACGGAGCGGGTGGACACGGTCATAGACTTGGGGGCGTTGCAGATCGCCACCTAGCCTCGGCCCGGGAGCCAGCGCCGCGCGTCCTGGCAAACTTTCCGAGGGGGTGGAGCGATGATGCGGTCGTTCACCGGCCATGTCGGCCGTGTCTTTGGTCTTACAGCCTTGGCGGCCCTGACCGCGACCCGCGTCGCGGCGCAGGGGGAGGGCGAGACCCTTGGCCAAGATGTCATCGAGATGCCGGAGATCACCGTCTTCGGCTCCGCCCGGGATGAGCGCGATCTGCTCGACTCGCCCAACGCCGTCAGCGTCGTCGGTCGCGACGAGGTGCTGCGCCGCCAGCCCTCCACCTACGAGGAGCTGATCGGCGACCAGCCTGGCGTCACGATCGAGGGCGGCCCCCGCGGCATCGCGCAGGAGCCCAATATCCGCGGCTTTCAGGACGAGCAGGTGATCATCCGGGTGGACGGCGCAAGGCAGAACTTCGACCTCGCTCACCGAGGCCGGTTCTTCACCGATCCGACGATCCTGGAGGATGTGGAGATCCTGCGCGGCGGGGCCTCGACGCTGTTCGGCTCGGGCGCGCTGGGCGGGGTGATCTTCATCGACACGCTCGATGCGGCCGATCTGCTGATCGGCGACCAGCCCTTCGCCGCCGACTTCAAGCTCGGGGTGAACAGCCAGGGGCCGGAGCTGATCGGGGCCCAGACCTCCGCCGCCCAGTTTGGGCAGGTCGACCTCCTCACGTTCTTCGTCGCCCGGCGGCTCTTCGGCGATCTCGAGGATGGGGACGGGGAGCCGATCATCGGCTCGGCCATCGACACCAACAACGGCCTGGTGAAACTCGGGTGGGAGCCCAACCCCGATCACCGGTTCGAGGCGCGCTATCAGATCTTTGAGGACGGCGGCCTGACGCCGCCCAACGCCAATGTGCAGGGCACGCCGGAGACCTTGGTGGACCGCGACCTGCTCTACCAGACCGCGCAATTGCAGTGGGATTGGGCGCCCAGCGGCAACGACCTGATCGATCTCTCGGCCATCGCCTACTACAACGATGCCGAGGTGAGCGAGGACCGGCTGTTCGACGGCCGCTTCGACGAGACGGATTTCGAGACCATCGGTTTCGAGGTCACCAACGTCTCCGGCTTCGAGGGCTTCGGCCTGCCGATCCGCGCCTCCTACGGTTTCGAGTTCTTCCAGGACGAGCAGGAGGCGGAGCGGGACGGCATGCCGCGGGAGCAGGCGCCGGACGCGACACGGCGCTTCTACGGCATCTTCGCCCAGGCCGACTTCGACGTGACCTCGACGATCACCGTGACGCCGGGCCTGCGCTTCGACCTCTTCTCCCTCGATCCCGAGGGCGGCGGGGTGTTCGAGGATCGGACGGAGAGCCAATTGTCGCCGCGCCTGGCGCTGCAATGGCGCCCGAACGACAACATCCAGCTCTTCGCCACGGCCTCCCGCAATTTCCGGGCGCCCACGCTGACGGAGCTCTATGTGGACGGCGTGCACTTCATCACTCCGGGCTTCCCGCTCGGCCCGGGCACGACGTTTACCGGCGTGAACGAGTTCGTGCCGACCCCGGATCTGGAGCCCGAGACCTCGGTCCAGGTGGAGTTCGGCGGGCGGGTGCGCTTTGACGACGTGGCCCGCTCCGGCGATCAGCTGTTCGTGGGCGGCAATGTCTACGTGGCGCGGGTCGACGATTTCATCGACACGGTCGTGACCTTCGTCGATTTCGACACCGGCGTCTTCAACCCGATCAGCGGGGCGTTCGAGGTGAGCGGGACGACGACCAACCAGAATGTCGACGCGATCCTCTTCGGCTTCGAGGCGGAGGTGGAGTACGACGCCGGCAACTGGTTCGCCGCCGCCAACCTGACGATCCCGCGGGGGCACGAGCGGGGGACGGGCATCGGCCTCGGCTCCATCCCCCAGGACCGTCTGGTGCTGACCGGGGGCATTCGGCCGTTCCGGGATATGGAGATCGGTGCCCGCGCAACGCTCGCCGACGGGATCGAGGAGGGCGACGTGCCGCCCGACAGCCTGACGACGCCGGGCTTTGCCGTCTTCGATCTGTTCGCCAACTACACGCCCCAGGACGGGCCGCTCGCGGGGGCCACGTTCTCCGCCGGGATCGACAACTTCACCAACCGGAAGTTTCGGATCCACCCGAACGGCCTGCCGAATACCGGGATCAACGGCAAGGTGGCGGTGACGTTGCGCTTCTGACGCCTGCGGTTCAGCCGCTCCGGCGGGCGTCCTCGGCGATGATCGGGGGGCGGGCGTTGAGCTCGGCGATGCTGAAGCCGGCGAGCGCCTTGTAGCCGTCGGCGATGGCGGCGCGTTCGGCGTAGGGCATGACCGTCTCGATGTCGTCGAAACGGCCGCCGCAGCGGTCCTCGACCATCTGCAGGACCGAGTCCGGCCCGCTGCCGCGATTGGCGAGAATGATGCCCTCCGTCAATGGGCGGAGCTCGGCCTCGTAGGCGGCGAGCGCCTCTGGGCCGAGACCGTGGGCGAGGACGGCCGCGCCGAGCTTGCGCGCATCGACGATCGCCTGGCTCGCACCGTTCGAACCGACGGGATAGGTGGCGTGGGCCGCGTCGCCCATCAGCGTCACCCGGCCCTCGGTCCAGCGGGGCAGGGGATCGCGGTCCACCATGGGATATTCCAGCACCTGATCGGCGGCCCGGACCAGGGCCGGCACGTCGAGCCAATCGAATACCCAGTCCTCGAACTGCGGCAGGAAATCCGCGATGTCGGCGGTGCGGTTCCAATCCTCCTTCCGCCAGGGCTCCGACGGATCGACGGTGAGCTCGGTCAGCCAGTTGATGGTGGCGAGCCCGGTCTTGGGATCGGCGCGGGAGATCGGGTAGGCGACGACCCGCTGGGTCGCGTGACCGACCAATGCCATCGAGGCGCCGGTGCGAAACGGCCGCGCCTGGCTGGTGGCCCGCCACAGGATGGCGCCGCCCCAGATCGGCGGCCCTTCGTCGGGGTACATCTGGGCGCGGATGGCGGAGTTGATGCCGTCGGCGGCGATGACCAACGCCCCCTCCTCCACGCGAGTGCTGCCGTCGTGGTGGCGGAGATGCAGGGTCGCCCGATCCTCCCCGGTCGCAAACCCTTCCGCCCGCCAGGCGGTCTCGACGCAGCCGGCCCCGGCGCGGGCCACGAGGGTGTCGTAGAGCAGCATCTGCAGCGCCCCGCGATGGACGGAGTATTGCGGCCAGGCATAGCCCGCATGGCGCCCGCGCTTCTCCGTCCAGATCTCCAACCCGTGCTTGGAGAACATGCCGTATTCCTCGGTCTCCACCCCGATCGAGGGCATGGCGCCGGCAAGGCCGAGGTCGAAGAGCTCCCGCACCGCGTTGGGCTGCAGGTTGATGCCGACGCCGAGGGGCCGGAGCTGGCGCACCGCCTCGAAGATCCGGAAGGGCACGCCGATCTGTTGGCAGGTGAGCCCAAGGGTGAGGCCCGCGATCCCCGCCCCGGCAATCAGCACCGTCATCGCTGCCCTCCCGCATCATCTGCCCCGGCGAGCCTGCCCGCCGGCCCGCCCCGGGGGCAAGCGTTCATGCGCGCCAATGCAGAAAAGCTTGCACCCACAGCGGGGGGCGATATGTCTTTCAGCCAATAAAACGGGCGGGACAGACCCGTACTGGGAGGGCCGAGCACCATGGAAGTGCTCCAGCTGCTGATCGGCGGCATCGCAAACGGATGTATCTACGGCCTGGTCGCGCTCGGCTTCGTGCTGATCTACAAGGCATCGGAGGCCGTGAACTTCGCCCAGGGCGACATGATGATGCTGGGGGCGTTCCTCGCCATCAGCTTCGTCAACGCCGACCGGGGGGATCTGCCGTTCATCATCGGCATGGTCTGTGCGGCCGGCGTCATGGGCCTGTTCGGCTTCCTGCTCGACCGCTTCGTGCTGCGCGGCATCTTCGGCCAGCCCCAGTTCGCCATGGTGATCCTGACCATCGCGCTCGGCTTCGTGCTGCGCTTCTTTGCCGGGCTGATCTGGGGCTACGACCCGATCTCGCTCGAGACGCCGTTCGCGGGCGACACTTTAAGCTTTGCCGGCGTCACCATCTCGATGGCCGACTTCTGGACCATCGTGGCGACGCTCGTGCTGACGAGCGCGCTTTACGTCTTCTTCTCGCGGACCCGCCTCGGGGTGGCCATGCAGGCCTCCAGCCAGAACCAGATGGCGGCCTATTACATGGGCATCCCGGTGAAGCGGGTGAACTCCATCGTCTGGGGTCTGGCCGGCGCGGTTACGGCCATCGCCGGCACGATGTTCGCGGCCAAAAGCGCGATCGAGCCGGCCATCGGCCTCCTCGGCATCAAGGCCTTCGCGGCGGCGGTGATCGGCGGCTTCGGCTCGCTTCCTGGCGCATTGATGGGCGGCCTGATCGTGGGCGTGGCGGAGACCTTCGCCGCGCGCTACGGCGCCGCGGGCTACAGCCAGATCGCGCCTTATGCGATCATGCTGGTGGTGCTGATCACCCGGCCGAACGGATTGTTCGCCCAGGTCCTGCAGAAGAAGGTCTGAGCCGGTGAAGGTCCACTTCAAGGACAGCTACGACGCCGACATCGAGATGTTCGAGGATCGGGCCCATGCGCTGCGCATGCTGGCCCTGGTGGCGCTGGCCTTCGTGCTGCCCTTCTTCGTCGGCACCTACTATCTCGGCGAGATCACCCTGGTGATGATCTGGTGCGTCGCCGGCATGGGTCTGATGCTGCTCACCGGCCATACCGGTCAGGCGAGCCTCGGGCATGCGGCGTTCCTGGCCATCGGGGCGTTCTCCAACATCCAGTACATGGAGCTTGGTATCCCGTTCCTGCTGGCACTGCCCCTCGCCGGCATCACCACCGGGGTGATCGGGGCGATCATCGCGCGGCCGATCCTGAGGACCCACGGCATCTACCTCGCCATCGCCACCATCGCGCTCTCCATCATCGTGGAGGATGTCGCGGTACTCTTGGAGCCGATCACCGGCGGCGTCATCGGCGTGCAGGCACCGGTCATCGAGATCTTCGGCCTGTCGATCGACCGCTATGCGACGCCGGAGCCGTTCTACTGGCTCTGCCTGATCGTTACGATCCTCGTAACCCTCGGCTATGTGAACGTGCTGCGCTCCCCCACCGGGCGGGCCTTCGTGGCGGTGCGCGATAGCGAGGTCTCGGCCAGGGCCCTCGGCGTCAACATCACCCGGACCAAGACGCTTGCCTTCGGGCTGTCGACGGCGGTCACCGGTCTCGCGGGTGCGCTCTATGCCCACTACGTGCAGTTCGTGAATTACGAGAGCTTCCTGATCCTGATCTCCATCACCCTGGTGCTGCAGATCGTCGTCGGGGGCCTCGGCTTCATCCAGGGGGCCTTCTTCGGCGCCGTCGTGGTGGGCGTCCTGCCCCAGGCGCTCTCCATCCTGTCGGACTGGCTGCAGGTGAATGCGGGCGTCAACCTCTCGCAATATCCGGGGCTCGACACCGCGGTCTTTGCCCTGCTGATCGTGCTGATCATGATCTACGAGCCCATGGGGCTTTACGGTCGCTGGCTGAAGATCCGCACCTATTTCGAGATCTTTCCGCTCTATCGCCGCGACATGTTCCGCCGGCAGAAGAGCTACCTGAAGACCGAGCGCATGCGATGAGCCTGCTCGAGATATCGGATCTCGCCATCTCCTTCGGTGGCGTGAAGGCGGTCGACGGCGTCTCCTTCAGCGTGGAGCCCGGGGAGGTCTTCACCATCGTCGGGCCGAACGGGGCGGGGAAGTCGACGATCTTCAACCTGATCTCCCGCTTCTATCAGCCGACCGGTGGGCGCATCACCTTCGAGGGGCGCGACATCACTGATCTGCAGGCGCACGAGATCGCACCGCTCGGCATCGGGCGGACTTTCCAGAACATCGAGCTTTTCGACCATTCCACCGTGCTGCAGAACCTGCTGGTCGGGCGCCATATCGCGCGGCGGACCAATTGGCTGCAGGACATCTTTTTCCTGCCGGCCGTGCGCCGGGCTGAGCGCGAGGATCGCAAGGCCGTCGAGGAGGTGATCGACTTCCTCGACCTGCAGCCCTACCGCGACAAGCTGATCGCCGGCCTGCCCTATGGCGTGCGCAAGGTGGTGGAGATCGCCCGGGCACTGGCCAGCCGGCCGAAGCTGATCCTGCTCGACGAGCCGGCCTCCGGTCTGTCGGTCGAGGAGACCCAGGACATGGCCTTCTGGATCGAGGACATGCAGCGCGACATGGGGCTCACGATCCTGATGGTCGAGCATGACATGAGCCTCGTCACCCAGGTCTCCGACCGGGTGCTGGCGGTGGCCGACGGTCGGATGCTGGCGCTCGGCACCGCGGCCGAGGTGCAGGCCGATCCCAAGGTGATCGAGGCCTATCTCGGCTCCGACTTCGTGGCGGAGGCGGCGGAGTGAGCGCGGCCGTCCTCGACATCCGCAATGTCGAGAGCTTCTACGGGGCGATCATGGCGCTTCGCGGTGTCTCGCTCGAGGTGCATGCCGGCCAGATCGTCACCATTCTCGGCGCCAACGGTGCGGGCAAGACGACGCTCCTGAAGACCATCAGTGGCATCATGGATCCCGAGAAGGGCAGCATCGTCTTCGACGGTGAAGAGGTGCAGGGGGCCGAGCCCGACGTGCTGGTCCGCAAGGGCATCGCCCATGTGCCCGAGGGGCGGGAGGTCTTTCCGTTCCTCACGGTGGAGGAGAACCTCGCCCTTGGCGCCTACACCCGCTCCGACAGCGGGGCGATCGCCGAGGACAAAGAGATCGTATTTACCTACTTCCCGATCCTCGCTGAACGTAGGACCCAGATCGCCGGCACGCTCTCCGGCGGGCAGCAGCAGATGCTAGCCATCGGACGCGGTCTGATGACCCGGCCGAAGGTCATGCTGCTCGACGAGCCGTCCCTCGGCCTCTCGCCCATTCTGGTGCAGGAGATCTTCGGCATCATCCGGCGCCTGAACGAAGAGCAGTCCGTGACCATGCTACTGGTCGAGCAGAACGCCAACGTCGCGCTGCATACTGCCCACCACGGCTACGTGCTGGAGACCGGCCGCATCGTTATGGCCGGCCCGTCGGAGCGGCTGCTGGCCTCGGAAGACATCCAGGAATTCTACCTCGGCCAGACGGGCGAGGGGCAGCGCGACCAACGCCGCTGGAAACGCCGCAAGACCTGGCGCTAGCGCGCCCGGAAGGGGAGAGAGCCATGGACGGAGCCGTCGATCTCGATGCACCGATCGCCATCGAAGGCTGCGACACGGTCGTCAAGCTTTGGGCCAAGCGCTGCACGACCCTCGGCGACCGGGTCTGCCACCGAGAGAAGGACCTCGGCATCTGGCAGAGCTTCTCCTGGACCGACTACTACGAGCAGGCCAAGCGCATCGGCCTCGCGTTGCGGGAGCTGGGGCTGGAGCGGGGCACGCCGGTCTCCATCCTCTCCGAGGACCGCAAGGAATGGCTCTACTGCGATCTCGGCATCGCCGCGGTCGGCGGTATCCCGAACGGCGTCTACACCACCGACAGCGCGGCGCAGCTCGCCTATCTCGTGAACGACAGCGGATCGACCTTCCTGTTCGTGGAGAACGACGAGCAGCTCGACAAGTTCCTCGAGAAGCGGGCCGAGATGCCGGGGCTGAAGAAGGTCATCGTCTTCGACCGCGATGGCCTGCGCGCCTTCGAGGACGAGATGGTGATGTTCCTCGACGACCTGCTCGCCCTCGGGACGGAGGTCGACCAGCGGGCCCCCGGCATGTTCACCGAGGAACTGGAGAAGGCGACGCCCGAAGACACGCGGATGCTGATCTACACCTCCGGCACCACCGGCCCGCCCAAGGGCGCGATGATCAGCCACCGCAACATCCTCTACCAGATGACCGCCGGCCTCGAGGTTCTGGAGACCTACGCCACGGACGAGCAGCTCTGCTTCCTGCCGCTCTGCCATATCCTGGAACGTCTGGTCTCCGTCGAGTTCCCGATCGCCGTCGGCACCACGGTGAACTTCGCTGAAAGTCCGGAGACGGTGTTCCAGAACCTGCAGGAGGTCTCTCCGCATATTTTCACAGCAGTGCCAAGGCTTTGGGAAAAGATCTTCAGCCGCATCACGATCATGCGGTCAGAGGCGACGCGGGTCGGCCAATGGGCCTTCGACCAGGCCGTGGCCAGCGGTCTCGCCCGCTACGGCTATATCGAGCGGGGGGAGGCGGTGCCCGCGGCGCTCGCCGCTCGCTACCGGCTCTGGGACATCGCGGTGCTGGCCAATGTGCGCCGGATGATCGGCCTCGACCGGGCCCGGCGGGCGACCACGGGCGCGGCGCCGATCTCGCCGGAGCTGCTGCGCTGGTTCTGGGCCATCGGCGTGCCATTGATCGAAGGCTACGGCATGACGGAGACCTCGGGCGTCGCCACGGCCAACACGCCGCAGGTGAACTCAGTCGGCACCGTCGGCCCGGCCCTGCCGCGGAGCGAGGTGCGCATCGGCGAGAACGGAGAGATCCTGGTGCGCGGCGCCAACGTTTTCAAAGGCTACTGGAAGAAGCCGGAGAAAACCTCTGAAACCATTGATGAAGATGGCTGGCTCCGTACCGGCGATATCGGCCGGATCGGCAATGACGGCGCGCTCACCATCACCGGTCGGGTGAAGGACGTCATCATCACTGCGGGCGGCAAGAACATCACCCCGGCCGAGATCGAGAGCCGGCTGAAGTTCTCGCCCTACATCTCCGACGCCGTAGTGATCGGCGACCGGCGGAAGTTCCTGACCGCACTCGTTATGATCGATCAGGAGAACGTGGAGAAGTACGCCCAGGACCGCCAGGTGCCGTTCTCCGACTTCGCCTCGCTCTGCGCGGCGGAGGAGGTGGTGGCGCTGATCGACGGGGTCGTGCGCGAGGTTAACACCCACTTCGCAAGCGTCGAGCAGATCAAGTATTTTCGCTTGATCGACATCCTGCTGACGGCGGAGGATGAGGAGTTGACGCCGACGATGAAGCTGAAGCGCAGCTTTGTGGAACAAAAGCACGCCGGGCTGATCGAGGCGATGTATCAGATGGGCTAGCCCAGACGTAGCCCGCGACCGAACCAAAGGGAGGATGGAATGAAGAGACTGACATTGGCCGCGGCCGCGGCAGCCGCCTTGGCGGCGACGCCGGCGCTGGCCCAGACCCGCGGCGTCACCGACACCGAGATCCGGGTAGGCGGCGCCCACGACATGTCCGGCATCTTCGCGGGCTTTTCCGTGCCCGCCGTGCAGGCCGCCAATCTGGTCTTCGAGCGGGTGAATGAAGCGGGCGGCGTACACGGCCGCCAGATCCGCTACATCGTCGAGGATCACGGCTACCAGGTGCCCCGCGCCGTGCAGGCGGTGAACAAGCTCGTCAACCGCGACGAGATCTTCGCCATGTTGCTGTCGCTCGGCACGCCGCACAACCTCGCGGCCTTCCGGGTGCTGGATGCGGAGGGTATCCCCAACGTCTCGCCGCTCTCGGCCGCGCGCCAGATGCTGCAGGATCCGATCGACCTGAAATTCGCCGGCACCGCGAGCTACTACGACGCCGTGCGCGCCGCCGTGGGCTACATGGTGGAGGGGGAGGGTTCGACCCAACTCTGCTCCATGTACATCCCCTCCGACTTCGGCAAGGAGATCTACGAAGCGACGGTGGACGAGGCGGAGGAGCGGGGCATCGCCTTCGCCTCCGAGACCACGCACAAGCCGGATGAGACCGACTATACCGGTGCTCTCGGCAAGCTCCGCGACGATGGCTGCGATCTCGTCACCATCGCGCTTGGCCTGCGCGCCACGATCACCGCGGTGGCCACGGCCAAACAGCTTGGCTGGGACGACGTGAACTTCCTGGTCTCCTCGGCCGGCTTCCACACGGCGGTCGCCAAGGTGCCGGGCGGCGTGACCGAGGGCCTGTTTGCCGGCGCTGGCTGGCAGGACCTGGAAAGCCGCCTCGACGTGCCGGAGGTGCAGGAATTCGTCGCTGCCTGGAACGAGGCGACGGGTGAGGATTTCCCCGGCACCGGCGCGCTGCTGGGCTACTCGGCCGCCGACACCTTCGTGCGCGCGCTGGAGGCCGCCGGCCCCGACCTGACGGTCGAGAGCTTCAAGGCCGCGATGGAAAGCCTCGACTTCGCCGACGTCGTGGCAGGCAACCATGTCGACTACGGCCCCGGCGACCATGTGGGCGCCGAAGAGATCTTCATCTCGAGGATCGAAAACGGCAGCTGGACCCTGGTGGCCGAAGTCCCGACGGAATAACTCCGCCGGGATGATCGGGCGGGTCAAGGGTCGCGAAAGCGACGGCGCGCCAGCGCCGCCTGCCCTTGACGCGCCCGATCAGCCCACCAAGCTGGACATGGCGACTTGAGGAGCATTCTGCTTCTCAAGCGCCTCTCAGCAAAAATCCCAACACCCGCCACCGCCCCAATCCAACCCCGGACGCGCCATCGCGCCTCACTGCAGGGCCGTCGGCGCATCGCAGATGCGTCGACAACCGGAAGCTGATCCCGCTCTAATCCCGGCGACGCCGCCGCCCGCGTGCGCCCCGCGCCTCGGCGTTGAAGGTCACGTCAGGCAGGTCGACGATGCGGCGAAGCTCGGGGAACGGATCGACCGCGTGGGGCAGGGCGCTGGCTGCCACGAAATGCTCCTGAAAGCGCGGCTCTACCGCCGTCTCGACCTTCTCGATCTGGCGCACCACGCCCTCGATCTCTTGGCGGGAGCCGCGGTTGAGAAGGGCGATCCGCGCGCCCGTTCCCGCCGCATTGCCGGCCGAAGTCACACGCTCCAGCACGCAATCCGGGATCATGCCGAGGATCATGGCGTGCTTGGGCGAGATATGGGCACCGAAGGCCCCGGCCAGCACCACCCGATCCACCCGGTCAACCCCGGCCCGGTCCATCAGTAGCCGCGCGCCGGCGTAGAGCGCGGCCTTGGCCATCTGGATCGCCCGCACGTCGGCATTGGTGACGGTGATCACCGGCCCGCCGCGAGCGCTGCCGTCGTGCAGCAGATAGGCGAAGGTCCGCCCGTCCGGCACGATCCGGTCGGAGCCGACCTGGGCGGCCGCGCCGATCAGGCCCGCCGCATCGACGATGCCGGCGGCCCGCATCTCGGCAATCGCCTCGATAATGCCGGAGCCGCAGATGCCGGTGACGCCGGTGCCGGCCACCGCCTCGGCAAAGCCCGGATCGTCGGACCAGAGATCGCTGCCGATCACCCGAAAGCGCGGCTCTTTCGTCACCGGGTCGATCTCCACCCGCTCGATCGCCCCTGGTGCGGCGCGCTGCCCAGCGGAGATCTGCGCGCCCTCGAAGGCCGGCCCGGTAGGGGAGGAGCAGGCGAGCATACCTTGCCGGTTGCCGAGCAGGATCTCCGCGTTGGTGCCGACATCGACGACCAGCACCAGATCCTCCGACCGGTTGGGCGCCTCCGACAGTGCCACGGCCGCCGCATCGGCGCCCACATGGCCGGCGATGCAGGGCAGCACATAGACCTGGCCGGCCGGATGCAGCGCCAGACCGATCTCCGCCGCCGGCAGGGTGAGCGCGTCGGCCGTGGCCAGGGCGAAGGGCGCCCAGCCGAGCTCCGTCGGATCGAGGCCGAGCAGCAGATGGTGCATCACCGGGTTGGCGACGAACACGGCCTCGAAGATCCGCTCGCGCCCGATCCCCGCCTCGGCCGCCAGCTCCCCGGCAAGGGCGTCGATGGCGCCGCGTACCGCCTCCGTCATCTCAGCCGCGCCGCCCGGGTTCTGCATGGCGTAGGAGACCCGGCTCATCAGATCCTCGCCGAAGCGGATCTGGGGGTTCATCAGGCCGGAGGAGGCGTGCACCTCCCCGGTCTTCAGATCGCAGAGATGCCCGGCGATGGTGGTGGAGCCGAGGTCGATCGCGAGGCCGTAAAGCGCCTCCTCAAAGAAGCCGGGCCAGACCTGCAGCAACTGCGGCGTCCCGGGCCCGTGGTAGACCGCGCAGGTGACGCGCCAGCTGCCCTGGCGGAGGACCGTCTGCAGGCCGCGCAGCACCTCGAGGCCGACCTCGACCTCGGCGATCTCCCATTGCTCGGCCAGGGCCCGGCGGAGCCGCTCCAGATCGCCGGAGGGATGGTGCATGTCGGGCTCGTCCACCTCGACATAGTAAAGCCGAGTGGTCGGATCGACGGTGATCTGGCGCGCTTCCACCCGCTTCCTCACCACCTGCCTGTGCACCTGGCTTTCGGGGGGGACGTCGATCACGAGGTCGCCTTCGACCGTGGCTTGACACCCCAGCCGGCGGTCGGCGCCGAGGCCGCGCTTGGCCGCATAGCGATCCTCGACCGCATTCCGGGGGCTGAGCGCCGCCTCCGTCACCACGATGCCGTGCTTGGGAAAGCTCCCCGTGCCTGGGCTGATCTGGCAGCGGGCGCAGATGCCCCGGCCGCCGCAGACGGAGTCCAGATCGACGCCAAGCTGTCGGGCGGCCGTCAGCACGGGGGTGCCGGCGGGAAACCGCCCCCGTTTGCCCGAAGGCAGGAAGACCACCAGGGGATCCGAGCGTCCGTCGGCCATCGGTTCTCCAAGACTGCGCGCGGCGACGATAGGCAATGGGCCGGGCACCGCAAGTGCGGGAAGCGACGCATCCGACCGGCAGGGCGCCGCCCATCGCGCCCGTGGCCGCTGCATCGTGAATTGCCGCGGTCCGAGCATGCGCTATCCCTCGGGTGAGCGAAAGGAGAGACCCATGCGCCCCACCCGTCCGTTTCTCGCCCTCGCCCTGCTGATCTTCGGTGCGAGCGGTGCCCATGCCTTCGGCCCCCTGATCGAGCCCGATCAGCTGACGGCCGAGAGCCCCGACCTGATCATCGACATCCGCGGCCGCGCCGCCTTTGAGGAGGGGCATCTGCCCGGTGCCCAGCACGCCGCCTACGGCCTCTGGCGGGGGCCGAGCGACAATCCCGGCCGGGTGCCGGACGAGGCGGCGCTCGAAGCGCTGCTCGGCAGCATCGGTGCTGCGCCCGACCAGCGCGTGCTGATCGTGCATGAGGGCAAGAACCAAACCAATTTCGGTTCCGCCGCCCGGGTCTATTGGACGCTGAAGACCGCGGGCTTCACGGAGCTTGCGATCCTGAACGGCGGCTACCGCGCCTGGGCCGAGACCGGCACGCCGGAGGTCGGCGCGGCCGAGCCGGCGGACGCCGTCGTCGACATCACTTTGTCGGACGAATGGTGGATCGACGCCGACGGCGTCGCGGCGGTGGTGGCGGGCTCGTCCCCCGCGGTGCTGATCGACGCCCGCCCCGCCGCGTTCTTCGAGGGCGAGCGCAAGCATGACGAGGCGGCGGAGGCCGGGACGCTCGCCGGCGCGCTCAACATCGTCCACTCCACCTGGTTCGGCTCCGACACCCCCCGGCTCGACGCGCCACCCGAGAAGATCGAGGAGATCCGCGCCCTGGCGGCGGAGGCCGGTGGCGCACCCATCGTCAGCTTCTGCAACACCGGCCACTGGGCCGCGACCAACTGGTTCGCCGTCTCCGAGATTGCCGGGGTGGAGGGCGTGAAGCTCTACCCCGAAAGCATGGTCGGCTGGACCCGCCTCGGCGGCGCGGTGACGCTGGGCGGCGGCTGAGCGCACGGCGCTGACATCTGCGATAGGCTGGAGGCGTCGGATGCCTCCGGCGGGGATATTCGACCCAGCAAGAAGGCCCCATGGCTTTCGCAGTGGTCCAAATATCCAAAGGGCGACGGCAGCCTCTTGGCGCGCGCGTGCCGGCTGCGGGCCCGCCGGCGCTACCGCACCGGCGGGTCGGTCGGGCGGACCCTACCGACCGGCGGCTGTCCGTCTGGACGCCCGGTGAGCCGCGCGGCCAGGTCGCGTTTCAGGTCGAGAAGCTGAGCCCGCCGCCCGCGCAGGCCCGGCAGGTCCATCGGATCGGGCCCGGCGACGGGCAAGAACGGATTGTGCCGGGACGAGCCGTAGACCGACAGCCGCGTTGACGGGCGCGAGGCCGGCCAGCGCGCATGAAAGCCGTGGGTGTCGGCGACCACCAGAGTGCCTGCCGCAACGGGCAATGGCTCGGGGGGGCTGTAGCCCATCGCCTCGATCTCCGCCGCCGTGGCGCGGAAGGAGCCGAGGGCGTGGTGCGGATCCCGCGCCTCGGCCGCGGCGATGCTCGCCTCATGCTCCCACTCCAGCCGGCCCGGCGTGGCGTAGTGCGAGCCGCGCACGTAGGTAAATGGCCCCTCCTCCAGCAGCACGTCGCGGAGGAAGAACCAGCCCTTCGCCGCGGCGTGGAAGGTGTCGCTGTGAAAGCTCGATTGGGGATCGGGGGCGTCCGGATCGGGGTTGGTGAGGACGGTGTGGAGCGTCACCAATGGGTCCCGATTGTGGCTCGCCGCATAGCGCAGTAGGCCCTGGAAGAGCGGATGGCGGACGAAGCGGCGGAGGTTCGGCAGCTGCGGCAACATTCCCGGCGCCAGCGTGATGAAGCGGGTGACGGCATGGCCCTGCTTCATCTCGCGCGCGTCGAACGCGGTCTCCTCGACCTCACTGCGGAGGGCTGAGAGTTCATCCCCGGGCAGAAGATCCGGGACGATGACGATCCCGTCGCGGTCGAACCGCTCGGCATAGTCGGCGCCGATCAGATGGACCAGGCGCCGGCGCCGTGCGCGGGCCATGCGCTCGGCCCAACGCACCCGGGCAAGGTGCAGGCCACGGCGATTGAGGCTTGGGCTGCCGAGCACCGGGTTGCCGCGAAAAGACTTCGCCGTGCTCGCCACGGCGGCGAGGTGCAACGGTGTGCCAAGCCAACGCGCAGCGCTCAAAGCGGCCTCCTCTTTCATCGAGGATATAGTCTGACCGCTTTCTCTGGGGAGGCAGAGGGGAGCGTTGTCGCGGCTCCGCCCTGGGCGCGCTTAGGCGGAGCGGCGCCGACGCCCCTCCCGCCGACCGCCGCGGCCGCCCGACCCGCCGCCGTCGGCTGCCTTGTTCACCCGGATCCAGGTGGCGCCGTGGGGGTCGTGGTTGGCCAGAAAATTCGCCGCATGCACCGCCTCGATCTCCTTCGACGGCACGGCTTTCATCGGGCCGAGGCCGAGGAGGGGGCCGAGGGTCGCGAGGTCCAGCGTCTCGGTCGGGCCGAGGGGCACGCCGGCGGCCCGGAGCGCCTCCAGCCGCTCCTCCACCTTGGCCGGCCTGGGCGCCGGCTGCACCGGGTTCATGATGGCCGACGTCATGCCGGCGGTGATCGCCATCGGCAGGAAGGCGTTGTTGATGCCGTGCCGGTTGGGCAATCCGAAGGAGATGTTGGAGGCGCCGCAGGTGGTGTTGACGCCCAATTCATCGCGGAGCCGCCGGACGAGGGCAAAGACCTGCTGGCCCGCCGTGGCCTTCGCCCCGATCGGCATCACCAGGGGATCGACCACGATGTCATGGGCCGGGATGCCGAAATCCGCGGCCCGCTCGACGATCTTCTTGGCCACCTCGAAGCGCACGTCGGGGTCGTCGCTGATACCGCTCTCGTCGTTCGAGATGGCGACGACCGGCACGTCGTATTTCTTCACCAGTGGCAGCACCGCCTCCAGCCGCTCCTCCTCGCCGGTGACGGAGTTCAGCAGCGGCCGACCCTCCGCCGCCTCGAGCCCCGCCTTCAGCGCCTCGGGCACGGAGCTGTCGATGCAGAGCGGCGTGTCCGTCAGCCCCTGCACCACTTCGATGAGCTGGCGCATCAGCGGCGGCTCAACGAAGTTGTTGTCGGCGTAGCGCGGATCCTCGGCCATCTTGCCCGAGAAGACCGCACCCGAGTTCACGTCCAGGATCGCGGCGCCGCAGGCCACCTGCTCCAGCGTGTCCTTCTCGACAGTGGAGAAGTCCCCGACCTCGAGCTCGACGTTCAGTTTCTTGCGGCCGGAGGGATTGATCCGCTCGCCGATCACGCAGAAGGGGTGGTCGAAGCCGATGACGACGGTCTTCGACTTCGAGGCAACGATGGTCTCGGTCATGGAACTCCGGTCCGGTTGGCGTGCGTCAGGCGGTGGCTGCTGCCGCCCCGCCAGCCAGCCGGCCGTGGGCATCGGTGAACCCCGCGGTGCCGGTGATACCCCCGAGCGGGAAGAAATGCACGCGCTCCACCTGCAATGCCGGATCGGCGGCCTTGGCGGCGGCGAGATCGCGCAGCACGTCCTCCGGCGTGAAGGGCAGCATCAGCTTGGTGATGTCGGCCGCCCGGCGCTGCAGCACGCGGAGCGACGGGCCCACGCCACAGGCCAGTGCGAACTTGATGAGGGTCTGCAGCTTGGCCGGCCCCGCCACGCCCACATGGATCGGCAGGGTCACGCCGGCCTCGCGCAGCCGCGCGGCCCAGTCGATCACCGGCTGGGCCTCGAAGACGAATTGGGTGACGAGTGCCATCTCGGCCCCCGTGCGCTCGGCAAAGGCCTGCTTCCAGCGCACGGCCTCCATGACGGCCGCCTCGCCGCCTGTGGGGTCGATGTCGCGGTTGCCCTCCGGGTGGCCCGCCACGTGCAGGCGGCGAAAGCCGGCGCGGTCGAGAATGCCGCTTTCCAGCATCTGCATGGAGTTGGAGAGCTCGCCCCGGACGTGGCTGACGCCGCCGGCGAGCAGCAGCGCCTCGTCGATGCCGAGATCGGCATAGGCCGCGGCCCACTCCATCAGCCGCGCCTTGGTCTCAACGACCCGGGCCGGGATGTGGGGCATGACGGTGAAGCCTTCCGCGCGAAGACGCCGGGCGGTGGCCAGCATCTCCTCGAACGGTGTGCCGTCGATATGGGCGATGTAGATCCGGGTTTCAGCCGGCAGGATCTCGGCGAAGGAGGGGATCTTGGCGGCCGTGCGCGGCATCACCTCGAGCGAGAAGCCCTCCAGCAGATGCGCTAGCGGGGCGCCGGTCTCTGCGCTTG
This sequence comes from Pseudomonadota bacterium, assembly GCA_039180875.1. Taxonomy (GTDB): domain Bacteria; phylum Pseudomonadota; class Alphaproteobacteria; order Rhodobacterales; family Rhodobacteraceae; genus JBCDCY01. The sequence goes on from JBCDCY010000002.1 coordinate 39,914, forward strand.
CCGAGTGGTCCGGCCGGGGTCGGCCAAAAGCCAGGATCTTTGCCATTCCGCTCCGCCTCCAGCCGCGGTTCAGTCCCGCGTCTCCGCCCAGCCCTGGTTCGCGATCAGGTGTTTCAGGCGATCGTTGTCGTATTCGGCGTCAAGCCGCGCCGCCTCGGCCTTCGCCACCTGGTCCGGCGCGCCGTCGACCGCATAGGGGTCGGCCTTGCGCCACTCAGCGAGGTATGCGTCGGTGCCGGCTGCGCCAACCTTCATCGCGCATCTGTCAATGGCCTGCTCGAAGCGCTCGGGCAGCGGCATCTTCGCGCCCTGGCGCCCGCGTCCGACGATCACCTGCGCAGGGATGTCACGCCAAAAGACAAGCGTCACGTCCGGCATTCCTCGCATCACCCCCGAGTTCTCCACATCTCAGCTGTAGTCTAACAGCTCGCCGCCCGTGCGCAATTTTCGACGCCGGACGGCCTCTCCGCGACACGGTGGGCGAGATGCGACCGGGCGTGCGTCGTTCTGGAACTTCAAACCGTCGTATCCGTCTGCTATAACGAGTTTCTGCAAGTTTCGAGGTATGCGATGTCCTTAGCGCCGCAAGCGCCCGTTTCGTCTGCGCCCTCCGTCTCGTTCGAGTTCTTTCCGCCGGCCTCGCCGGAGGCATCCTCGCGCCTGTGGCGGTCGGTAGAACGGCTGGCGCCGCTCGGGCCGCGCTTCGTCTCCGTCACCTATGGTGCGGGCGGCTCGACCCGGGATCGGACCATGGCCGCGATCCACACCATCCGGGATCGGGCCCGGCTGTCGGTGGCGGGGCATCTCACCTGCGTCGGAGCCTCCCGGCAGGAGACGCTGGACGTGGCGCGGGAATACGCCCGCCGCGGCGCCCGGCGTATCGTGGCGCTGCGGGGCGATCCGCCGAAGGGGCAGGAGACGTTCGTGCCCCATCCCGACGGCTTCCGCTCCGGCGCCGATCTGGTGGCGGGGCTGGCGGCCGAGGGCGGCTTCGACGTGACGGTCGCCGCCTATCCGGAGGTGCATCCGGAGGCCGAGAGCCTGGCGGCCGACCTCACCGCGTTGAAGCGCAAGATCGACGCTGGCGCCAGCAGCGCCATCACCCAGTTCTTCTTCGAGGCGGAGACCTTCCTGCGCTTCCGCGACGCTGCGGTCGCCGCCGGGATCGAGGCGCCGATCTATCCCGGCCTGCTGCCGGTCGAGAACTTCGCCAAGATGTGCGGCTTCGCCGCGCGCTGCCGGACCCGGGTGCCGGACTGGATGGCGTCGGCCTACGGCAATGCCCAGACGGCGGAGGAGGTGACGCTGCTCTCCACCGCCATCACCTCGGAACTGGCCGATACGCTGCGGGCGGAGGGTGTGACGCACTTCCACTTCTACACCCTCAACAACCCTGACCTCAGCTACAACATCTGCCGGGCCCTGGGGGTGGAGCCGGTGGCGCTGAAAATGGCCGCGGGGGCCGACGGCGCCTGACACCGCACCGGGGGCGCTGGCCTGCCCCCGACTGTCTTCTTTTTGTCACCGCACTTGCGTCGCGCCAGGGCGTACCGTAGACCCGTCAAGGGGCTGGAACGGCCGGCGGCAGGGCGCTTCGCGTGCAGCAGCATGGCAAATTGAACGGAACACCTGCGACTCTTCCGCGCACGCGCGGCAGCCGATCGCGCAATGCCCGCTCCGACCTCTACGCCGCCGTCGATCTCGGCACGAACTCCTGCCGGATGCTGGTCGCGGTGCCGGACGGCAGCAAGATCCGGGTGATCGACTCGTTCTCCAAGCCCGTGCGCCTCGGCCTTGATATCGAGCGCGACGGCCAGTTGTCGGAACCCGCGGTGGCCCGCACTATCCGCGCGCTCCAGGTCTGCGCCTCCAAGCTGCGCCGCCACGGCGTGCGCCGGGCCCGCCATGTGGCGACGGAGGCCTGCCGGCGGGCGACCAACGGCCCGGCCCTGCTGCGTCGGGTGGAGGCGGAGACCGGGCTGAAGCTCGAGCTCATCCGGCCGGAGGAGGAGGCTCGGCTCGCCGTCATCTCCTGCGCCCCGCTGATCGAGCCCAGCACCCGCCAGGTCCTGGTGATCGACATCGGCGGCGGCTCGACCGAGCTTGTCTGGATCGACGTCTCCGCCGCCGCGCCAAAGGATCGGGCCCGCTCGGTGATGACCCTGGTGCCGCGGGCCGCCAAGGCCCTGAACGGCCACGGCTCGAACGGTCACGCGCCGAATGGACACCCCCCAAACGGACACCCCTCGAACGGCCATGGCCCGAACGGCAACGGCGTGCCCGCGGGGGCGAAGATCGTCGACTGGATCTCCGTCCCCCTTGGCGTCGCCACGCTGCATCAGCGCTTCTCCGACGTGGAGGACGACCGCGCCCGCTTTGCCCTGATGTCCTGGTACTTCGAGGAGCATCTGGAGGAGTTCACCCCCTACATCCAGGCCGAGACCGCCAATCTGCTCGACGGTCTGCAGATGATCGGCACCTCCGGCACGGTCACCACGATCGGCGCCGCCCATCTGGGCCTGCGCAAGTACGAGCGCGACCGGGTCGACGGCATGTGGATGACGGAGGAGGAGGTGAACCTGGTGATCGAGGCGTTCCTCCGCCTCGGCCGCGACGGGCGGGTGCGCTATCCCGGCCTCGGGCCGGAGCGGGCCGATCTCTCGCTCTCCGGCGCGGCGATCCTGCAGACACTGCTCAGGGCCTGGCCGAGCCAGAAGCTGCGGGTGGCCGATCGCGGCCTGAGGGAGGGCTTGCTCTACTCCATGATGGGGGCCGACGGCGTGCTCGGGGCGGAGCGCGCCTGACGGATGGGCAAAGAGCCGGCGCAGCGCCGCGGCAGTCCGCGCAGTTCCGGCCGCGGGCGGCGCGATCTCAAGGTTCGGGTGAAGACGGCCAAGGGGCGAAAGCTGTCCTCGACCCGCTGGCTCGAGCGCCAGCTGAACGATCCTTACCTGGCGGAGGCGCGCCGGCTCGGCTTTCGCAGCCGGGCGGCCTTCAAGCTGGTGGAGATCGACGACCGCGCCGGGCTGCTGCAACCCGGGGCCCGGGTCGTCGATCTCGGTGCGGCGCCGGGCGGCTGGACCCAGGTGGCGGTCGAACGGGTGAACGCCCAGGGCACCCAACCTGGGCGGCCGAGGGGCCGGGTGATCGGCATTGACCTGCAGCCGTTGGAGCCGATCGCCGGGGCGGAGCTGCATCAGCTCGACTTCCTGGCGGAGGAGGCCGACGTCCAGGTGAAGGCGTGGCTCGCCGGACCGGCCGACATCGTGCTCTCCGACATGGCCGCCGCCTCCTCCGGCCATCGCCAGACCGATCACCTGCGCATCATCGCGCTCTGCGAAGCGGCGGCCGAGTTCGCCTTCGACGTGCTGGACGAGGGCGGCAGCTTCGTCGCCAAGGTGCTGACCGGCGGGGCGGAGGGCGGATTGCTCTCCACCCTGAAGCGGCGCTTTCGCAAGGTCGCCCACGTCAAACCCCCGGCCAGCCGGGCCGATAGCGCCGAGAAATACGTGGTCGCGACCGGCTTTCGCGCCGCATCGGCCGGTGACCATGACGGTTGAGGAGGTGGTGCCGGCTGCGGGATGGCGCCGCACGCCGCCGGCGCTGTTTCCGATCTGCCTGGGCTCCATGGGCCTCGGCCTTGCGCTACGGCGCGGCGGCGACGCCGGATTGATCCCGGCGTGGGTGGGGGAGGGCATGCTGCTGCTCGCCGCCCTCGTGGTGCTGACGGCGCTCTCGGCCTATCTCGCCAAGGTGATCGCCCGGCCCCGGGTGGTGTGGGAGGACTTGGCGCAACCGCCGGCCCGGGCCGCTCTGCCGGCCGGCGTCATGGCCTTCGGCCTGCTGGCGGGCGCGTTGGCGCCCTACGCACCGGGCCTCGGGCGCGGGATCCTGGTGATCTCGCTCATCCTGCATCTTGGCCTGATCGGGCTGGTGGCGCTGGAGCTTGCCCGGCCGGCGGCGCTCGGCCGGGTGGTCTCGCCGTTTCTCTTCCTGCCCTTCGTTGGCCTTATCGCCATGCCGATCTCGGCTGTGCCGCTTGGCTGGAGCGGGCTTGCCACGGTGCTGATGCTGCTGACAATGCCGCCCTTTGCGGTGATCTTCATGGGCTCGCTCATTCGCGCCATCCGGCACCCGACGCCGGCGCCGCTCAGGCCGATCTTGGCCATTCTCCTCGCGCCGGTGGCCCTGTTCCTCACGGCCACGCTGCTCCTCGGCTGGGCCAACCTGGCGAGCTTCTTCCTCTGCTTCGTGCTGACCGTGGCGGCGGCCTTGCTGGCCCGAGCCCGCTGGCTGACGGCGGCCGGCTGGACGCCGGCCTGGGGCTCCTTCACCTTCCCGCTCGCGGCCTTTGCCGGCGCGCTCCTCCTGGCATCGGAGCGGTTCGGGGCGCTCGCGCCGCTTGCTGCGGCGGTGCTGCTGGCCGCCACGATCATCATCCCGACGCTCGCCGTGCGCGCCCTCCTCGCCTGGCGCGACGGCTCGCTCGCCCGCACGACCGCCGCCGCTGCGGCCTGAGGGCCCTGGCCCCGCCCGGCCGCGCGGTCTAGGAAACCGCCAGCGGACGGGAGGTGTGACGATGAAGATTCGCGAGGCGCTGACCTTTGACGACGTGCTGCTGGTCCCGGGCGCCTCGGAAGTCATGCCGGCCGATGTCGACACCACGTCCCGGCTGACCAAGTCCATCCGCCTCAACATCCCGCTGCTCTCCTCCGCCATGGACACGGTGACGGAGGCCGGCATGGCCATCGCGATGGCCCAGGCCGGCGGCATCGGTGTGCTGCACCGCAACCTCGACATCGAGGCCCAGGCCGACGCCGTGCGCCGGGTGAAGCGGTTCGAGAGCGGACTGGTCTATAAGCCCATCACGCTGCGCGCGGACCAGACCGTGGCCGACGCCCGCGCGCTTCAGGAACGCTACAAGATCACCGGCTTTCCAGTGGTCGGGCCGGACGGCGAGGTGCGCGGGATCCTGACCAACCGCGACCTGCGCTTTGCCACCGACGAGGCAACCCCGATCTCGGCGCTGATGACGGCGGAGAACCTCGCCATGCTGCGCGATCCCGCCGATCCGGCCGAGGCGCGGAGCCTGATGCACGCCCGCCGGATCGAGAAGCTGCTGGTGGTCGACAGCGAGGGCCGGCTAACCGGGCTCCTGACGCTCAAGGACCTGGAGCAGGCCGTGCTGAACCCCCAGGCCTGCAAGGACGATCTCGGCCGTCTGCGGGTCGCGGCGGCGAGCAGTGTGGGCGATGCCGGCTTCGCGCGGTCGGAGGCACTGATCGACGCCGGCGTCGATGCGGTCATCATCGACACGGCCCACGGCCATTCCGCCGCCGTGGCGCGCGCGGTCGAGCGGATCAAGCGCGTCTCCAACACCGTGCAGGTCGTGGCCGGCAATGTGGCGACGGCCGAGGCGACCCGCGCGCTGATCGACGCCGGCGCCGATGCGGTCAAGGTCGGCATCGGGCCGGGCTCGATCTGCACCACCCGGGTGGTGGCGGGGGTGGGCGTGCCGCAGCTCACCGCCATCCTCGACTGCGCCGAGGAGGCCGCGAAGACCGGCGAGCCGGTGATCGCCGACGGCGGCATCAAGTTCTCGGGCGACTTCGCCAAGGCGATTGCGGCCGGGGCCGACTGCGCTATGGTGGGCTCGATGCTCGCCGGCACGGACGAGGCGCCGGGCGAGATCATCCTCTACCAGGGGCGCAGCTTCAAAGCCTATCGCGGCATGGGCTCGGTCGGCGCCATGGCCCGGGGCTCGGCCGACCGTTACTTCCAGCGCGAGGTCTCGACGGAGAAGCTGGTGCCCGAGGGGATCGAAGGTCAGGTGCCCTACAAGGGTCCGGCCTCGGCCGTGCTGCATCAGCTGGTCGGCGGGCTTCGCGCGGCGATGGGCTACACCGGGCAGCCGACGGTCGAGGCGATGCGCAGCCATGCCCGATTCGTCCGCATCACCGGGGCGGGGCTGCAGGAAAGCCACGTGCATGACGTGCAGATCACCCGCGAAAGCCCGAACTATCGGAGCGGGTAGCGGGCGTCGGACCCGAAGAGATGGATGCCTCCGGCGGGGATATTTGAGCCACTGCGAAGGGGCTCGGGTCCGGCGCGCTTGGGCCGAGGGTGTGGGAGAGGTGGCCCCGGAGCGGTGGGCTCCGGGGCGCGATCCTTGGGGCTCAGGCGGCGGACTTCACCGAGGCCGGATTCCAGTCGTAGGCTTTGAAGCGGTCGTCGACGGGGGTCTCGAACAGATGGTTGGTGTAGTTCGACATCACCTTCTGGGCGAGGATCACCAGCACGTCGAGCACGTGCCGCTCGCCGTAGCCGGCATCATGGAAGGCGGCGCGCTCGGCCTCCGTTACCTGGCCGCGGCCGCGGAGGACGGCCAGCGTGAAGCTGCGCAGCGCCTCGAGCTTCACGTCAGCCAGCGGGCTGGCGTTGCGCAGCGCCTCGATCACGCCCGCGTCGACTTTCTCGCCGTGGGCGATCATCGTGTGGGCCGGGACGCAATAGTGGCATTCATGCTCCACGTTGATCGCCATCCAAACCACCGTGCGCTCGGCCGCCGAGAAGTCGGTCTTCTCGATCACCGTGCGGTGCAGCGTCTGATAGGCCTCGAGATGGGCCGGGCTCTCCGCCATCACCGCATGCAGGTTCGGGATCATGCCGAAGGCTTTGATCGAGCCTTCGAGCAGCGGTTTGGAGCCTTCGGGCGCGGTGTCGAGGGAGTGGAGCGTCGGGATGGACATTGGTCTCTCCGGGAAATTTTTGTGCGCCGCAACATCGGCGTGGAGCTGATGTCGGAAGGCCGGCAGCGATTTCGAGGGCTGCGGAGTCACGAACGGGTGAGGCGGCTGGAAACGCAACGTTTCGCAACCGGCACCGGTCGCCGATGACCCCGGGCGCGCGGGTCGCCGCGGCGATCGACTGCCTCGACGAGATCTTTGCCGGCGCCCCGGCGGAGCGGGTGCTGACGCGCTGGGCCCGGGCCAATCGCTATGCCGGGGCGAAGGACCGGGCGGCGGTGCGCGACCATGTGTTCGACGCGCTCCGCCGGCGCCGCTCCCTGGCCGAGCGGATGGGCGCGGGAACGGGCCGCGCTGCGATGATCGCCCTAATCGCCGAGGATGGCGCGGAGCCCGCAGCACTTCTCGGCGCGGACCGCTATGCGCCTGCCCCGCTCTCGGCCGAGGAGCGGGCCCGGCTCGCCGAATCGCCGGCCTTGCCGCCAGAGGTTGCGGCCGACGTGCCCGAGGCCGTGGCGTCGGCGTTGTCGGAAAGCCTCGGCGCCGGGTGGCTCGAGGTGATGCAGCTCCTCCGGACCCGTGCGACGCTGGATCTGCGGGTGAACACGCTCCGCAGCGACATGGTGACAGCGCTGGAGCTGTTGCAGGCCGATGGGGTCGAGGTGACGCCTCAAAGCCTGTCGCCGACGGCACTGCGGGTGACCGCCGGGGCGCGCCGGCTGCGGGCGGGGGGCGCCTATCAGAGCGGCGCGGTGGAGATCATGGATGTCGCCTCCCAAGCCGTCGCCGATGTGGCCCTGGCGCGACCGGGCGAGATCGTTCTGGATTTCTGCGCCGGGGGCGGTGGCAAGGCCCTGGCGCTGGCCGCGGCGATGGACGGGGAGGGGCGCCTGATCGCCCACGACGCCGATCCAGGCCGGATGCGGGATCTGCCGGCCCGCGCCGATCGGGCGGGTGCGCGGATCGAGGTGATGACGCCGGACGCGCTCGCCGCCCAGCCGGTCACCGCCGATCTGGTCTTCATCGATGCGCCCTGTTCGGGCAGCGGGGCCTGGCGGCGCCAGCCCGACAGCAAGTGGCGCCTGACCTTAGGGGACCTCGCGCAATACGCGAACCAGCAGGATCAGATCCTCGACGCCGCCATTGGCCATCTCGCGCCCCACGGTCGCCTCATCTACGCCACATGTTCGCTCTTTCACTTAGAGAATGAAGAACGTGCGGAGGCTTTCCTCGCCAGGCAGAGCGCCTTTCGGCAGACCAAAGTGCGGCGGATCTCGCCGCTGGACGGTGGGGACGGGTTTTTCGTGACGGAGTTTCGGCGTGTGAGTGCAACTTAGGGTTTACTTTTCGGTATGGAAGGCAAATGGGTAACTGACCAGTTCCCGCAGATTTTGGCGGGCGGTGAGTTTCGGGCTGATCGCGCATTGAGGCGGATCGAAGGGGAGCCCATGAAACACAACAGCATTAGTGCTTTCCTGATGTGGATTGCCGGCCGCTGTAGCGCCGTGGGCGCGATCGGTCTGGGTGCCGTTTGCCTCGCTTTCGCGGCCGTGCTGCTGATCGGCAGCGGTGAGGCCGCCGTAGCGCTTGGCGCCGTCACCTTCATGCCGCCGCCGGCCTGGCGCCGGGCGGCGCCCTTCCTGGGCGAAGAGGCACGCTTTGCCGGCTGCCGCGGCCCGGCGGCGCTGACGGACGCGGACGGCGTCCTGCTCTCGGTCAACCGGGCGATGCGCGCGGCCAGCGGCGCGATCGCTGAGGCCAGCCTCGCCGACCGGCTCGCCACCTGGATCCGCGATCCGGCGCCGGTGATCTACCAGCTTTGCCGCGCCGCGCGTGCCAATCCAGTGGTCAGCTATGCGGGCCCCGACAGTAGTGGCGCCGCTCATCGGGTGGTCGTCGAGAACGCCGGCAACGGCACCCTGCTTTGGCAGGTCGAGGCCGCCGTCGAGATCAACCGCGAGCTCGCCACCGCCTTCGACGACGCCCCCTTTGGCCATTGTCGCTTGGGGCCGGATGGTGCGATCTCCGCCGTCAACCGGACGTTGCAGTCCTGGCTGGGCCTGGTGCCGCGGAACGAGGCCGATCTGTTCACCGGCGACGGTGATGATACGGCCCTCCGTCGACTGGCCGGCGATCCCGTTCGCCAGGTTCAGGTCATGCGGGCCCAGCGTGAGGATGGGCTGAGCGATCTCTTCCTGATCCCGACCGTCGCGCCCACCCGCGGGGCGACCCTGCCCCAGACGTTGATGGACGATCTGCCGGTGGCGATCGTGCAGATCGACGTCGACGGCCGCATCGGGGCGCTCAACCGCGCGTCGGTGCAATTGCTTGGGCCCCTGGTGCGCACCGGCATGGCGTTTGACGGCGTGCTGGAGGGGATCGGCACCTCGCTACCCGACCGGCTTGAGCGCGCGATGGAGAGTGCCCCGGGTGCCAGAACCGAGCTTGCGCTCCGACCGGTCGGCGGGCGCGACCAGTTCCTGCAGTGCTCGCTCGTGCGGGTGGAGATCGACGAGGCGCCGGCATTGCTGGCCGTGCTGCTCGACGCCACCGAGCTGAAGGCGCTCGAGCAGCAGTTCGTGCAGAGCCAGAAGATGCAGGCCGTCGGCCAGCTCGCCGGCGGCGTGGCGCACGACTTCAACAACCTGCTCACCGCCATCGCCGGGCATTGCGACCTGCTGCTGATGCGCCATGACGAGGGCGACGGCGACCATGGCGATCTGATGCAGATCCGCCAGAACGCCAACCGGGCGACGGCCCTGGTGCGCCAGCTGCTGGCCTTCTCGCGCAAGCAGACCCTGCGGCCCACCATCGTCGATCTGCGCACGGTGCTGGCCGAGCTCGCCCATCTGCTCGACCGTCTGTTGGGAGAGCGGGTGCGGCTCCGCATCCGCCATGGCAGCGACGTGCCGGCGGTGCTGGTCGACGCGCCTCAGCTTGAACAGGTGATCATGAACCTGGTGGTGAACGCCCGCGACGCCATGCGCGACGGCGGCGAGGTGGAGATCCGCACCTCCGCCGTGCGATTGGAGAGCGAGCTCCGCCGCGACCGCGCCCGGGTGCCGCCGGGGGACTACGCGCTCATCCGCGTCAGCGACACCGGCGTCGGCATCGCGCCCGATCGCCTGAACAAGATCTTCGAGCCGTTCTTCACCACCAAGCGGGTGGGGGAGGGCACGGGCCTGGGGCTTTCCACCGCCTACGGCATCGTCAAGCAGACCGGCGGCTTCATCTTCGCTGATTCGGAGCTCGGCCAAGGCACCACCTTTTCGATCTATCTGCCGAAGCAGGTCGGTGCCGTGGCGCCCGCCCCGGCGAAGCTCACCGGCCCCAGCAACAAGGCGGACGCCGAGATGCCCGATCTCACCGGCCGCGGCGTGGTCCTGCTGGTCGAGGACGAGGCACCGGTGCGGTCCTTCGCGGCGCGGGCGCTGCGCCTGCGCGGCTACGAGGTGATGGAGGCCGAGGACGCCGAGCAGGCGCTGGAACTGCTGGCCGAGCCGGAGACCCGGATCGACATGCTGCTGACCGACGTGGTGATGCCCGGCCTCGACGGGCCGAGCCTGGTGCGCCAGGCCCGGGCCGACCGGCCGGACCTGCGGGTGCTCTTCGTCTCGGGCTATGCCGAGGATGTGATCCAGAACAACCCGATCGACATCCCCAATGCCTCGTTCCTGGCCAAGCCGTTCTCGCTCAGCGATCTCAGCCGCCGGGTGAAGGAGATGCTGGACGAATAGGCCGGGCTCGCGGCGCGGCTATTTCGCGTGGTCGTGATAGATCGCGAAGTCCTCGGCCAGCTTGTCCTCGAGCCGCGCTTGCAGCGCCGGGGGCAGGGCTGAAAGCTCCCGCGCTGGAGAGCGATTGAGCCACGCCACCTCGAGCGGCGCGCCGATCCGGGCGGAGAGGAAGGCCACGAACGCCTCGAAATGGGCGTAGCGATAGATGTGGTCGACTGCGATCTCGCCGCCCTTGTCCCTGACGAAGCGCGCCGGCCGGCCGATCTGGGCGAAGGACGGCGGTTTGTCGTCGAGATAGGCGCTGACGAAATCTGCAAAGCTTAAGCCATGGGTCGCCGTCTGCTTGCCCTCGACCTCCGGCCGCATGCGGTAGCGATACCAGCTGCCGAGCCAGTCGAGTGGTTCGCGGAAGAGGCAGACCGTCTCCACCTCCGGCGCGTCGATGGCGTGGAGATAGGGCCGCACGAACCGGCCGAACATCCGCGCCGTCATGTGCTTTACCCGGGGGTGGCCACCATAGTGGATCTCGGCATGGGGAGAGAGCGCCGCCTCCACCGCCGTCGAGCCCGCCTTGGTCATGGCGAGAAAGGCAATGCGGGGCTTGAAGCAAACGAGCATCGAAATCCGTACGCTGATCGGCGCAGCATTTACGCTTCATCAACCGATTGAACGCAAGGTCTGATTGGGACGATTTTCGTTAATTGTTCTCCTTTTGATCGCGTGCTAGGTTGCGAACATGAGGTGAACGAAGCAGCGGATCGCGGCGCCCGGCAGAGCTATGGGCAAAGACGCGACAAGGGGATAAGAGATGGACGACGGCATCCTGGATCTGAAGGGCACCCGGGCGATGGATAAGCAGAAGGCGCTCGATTCCGCACTCAGCCAGATCGAGCGGACCTTCGGCAAAGGCTCGATCATGAAGCTCGGCACGAACGAGGCCGTGATGGATATCGAGGCGGTGCCGACGGGCTCCATCGGCCTCGACGTGGCGCTGGGCATCGGCGGCCTGCCGAAGGGCCGGATCGTTGAGATCTACGGACCGGAAAGCTCCGGCAAGACGACATTGGCCCTGCATGTGGTGGCGGAGATGCAGAAGCGCGGGGGCGTCTGCGCCTTCGTCGATGCCGAGCATGCGCTCGATCCGTCCTACGCCCGGAAGCTGGGCGTTGACCTCGACGAATTGCTGATCTCCCAGCCCGACACGGGCGAGCAGTCGTTGGAGATCACCGACACGCTCGTGCGCTCCGGCGCCGTCTCCGTCGTTGTGGTGGATTCGGTCGCCGCGCTCATCCCACGCTCGGAGCTTGAGGGTGATATGGGCGACAGCGCGGTCGGCGTGCAGGCCCGGCTGATGAGCCAGGCGATGCGCAAGCTCACCGGCTCGATCAGCCGCTCGAAATGCATGGTGATCTTCATCAACCAGATCCGCATGAAGATCGGCGTGATGTTCGGTAGCCCGGAGACCACGACGGGCGGCAACGCGCTCAAGTTCTACGCCTCCGTCCGGCTCGACATCCGCCGCATCGGCTCGGTCAAGGACCGCGACGAGGTGGTGGGCAACACCACCCGGGTGAAGGTGGTGAAGAACAAGGTCGCGCCGCCCTTCCGCCAGGTCGAGTTCGACATCATGTACGGCGAGGGCATCTCCAAGACCGGCGAATTGATCGACCTTGGCGTGAAGGCCGGAGTGGTGGAGAAGTCGGGCTCCTGGTTCTCCTACGGCGATCAACGGATCGGCCAGGGGCGGGAGAACGCCAAGCTCTTCCTCAAGGAAAACACCGACATTGCGCTCGAGATCGAGGACAAGATCCGCGCGGCTCACGGCCTCGACTTCGATATGATCGACGGCGGTCCGGCCGAGGACGGGCTGATCGACGAATAGCGCCGGCGCGTCCCGGGCCCCGACCCGGGACCTCGCCCTTTCGGTAAAGACGGCGTTGGGGAGCGGGGCGGACGCTTCGCCCCTTGCTGGACAGGTCCCGGACCCCGGGCTACACCGCTGGCAGCGCCCGCGGTGGATGGACTTTCATGCCGAGCCTCAACGAGATCCGTTCGACCTTCCTCGATTATTTCGAGGGCCACGGCCATGCCGTCGTGCCGAGCTCGCCGCTGGTGCCGCGCAACGACCCGACGTTGATGTTCACCGCGGCCGGCATGGTGCAGTTCAAGAACGTCTTCACCGGCCTTGAGACGCGCGACTATTCCCGCGCGGTGACGGCGCAGAAATGCGTGCGGGCCGGCGGCAAGCACAACGACCTCGACAATGTCGGCTACACCGCGCGCCACCATACGTTCTTCGAGATGCTGGGGAATTTCTCCTTCGGCGACTACTTCAAGGACGTCGCCATCCCGCTTGCCTGGGACCTGGTGACGAAGGAGTTCGGGCTGCCGAAGGATCGTCTTCTCGTCACGGTCTACCACGACGACGACGACGCGGCGGAGATCTGGCGCAAATACGCGGGCCTGCCCGAGGAGCGGATCCTGCGCATCGCGTCGTCGGACAACTTCTGGACCATGGGCCCGGTGGGGCCCTGCGGCCCGTGCTCCGAGATCTTCTACGACCATGGCCCGGACATCCCCGGCGGCCCCCCCGGCACGCCGGAGGAGGACGGCGACCGGTTCACAGAGATCTGGAACCTCGTCTTCATGCAGTATGAGCAGTTCGAGGACGGCACCCGCCGCGATCTGCCCCGGCCCTCGATCGATACCGGGATGGGCGTCGAGCGCATGGCGGCGGTGCTGCAGGGCACCTATGACAACTACCGCACCGATCTGATGCGGGGATTGATCGAGGCTTCGGCCCACGCCTCCAGCACCGATCCCGACGGCCCGGGCGCCACGCACCACCGGGTGATCGCCGATCATCTGCGGGCCGTCTCCTTCCTGATCGCCGATGGCGTGCTGCCCTCGAACGAGGGGCGGGGCTATGTCCTCCGCCGGATCATGCGCCGCGCCATGCGCCATGCCCACCTCCTCGGCGCGGAGGAGCCATTGATGCATCGGCTGGTCCCGGCCCTGGTCGGCCGCATGGGCACCGCCTATCCGGAGCTCGGCCGCGCCCGCGCCCTGATCGAAGAGACCCTGCGGCTGGAGGAGGAGCGCTTCCGCTCCACCCTCTCCCGCGGTCTCCGGCTGCTCGAAGATGCGCTCGGCGATCTCCCGTCTGACGCGCCGCTGCCGGGCGATGTCGCCTTCCGGCTTTACGACACCTACGGCTTTCCCATCGACCTCACCCAAGACGCCCTCCGCGAACGCGGTCGCACTGTGGACGTCGACGGGTTCGACGCGGCGATGGCGGCACAGAAGGCCCAGGCCCGCGCCGCCTGGTCGGGCACTGGCGCCACGGCGGAGCAGGCCATCTGGTTCGACATCGTCGACCGCGTCGGCCCGACGGAGTTCCTGGGCTACGACGCCGACCGGGCCGAGGGCATCGTCCAGGCCCTGGTCCGGGATGGCGCCGAGGTGGAGAGCGCCGCGGCCGGTGAGACCGTCGACATCGTCCTCAACCAGACCCCGTTCTATGGCGAGGCCGGCGGTCAGGTCGGCGACACCGGCACGCTGAAGACCGAGGACGGCGTGGCCCGCATCACGGACGTGCAGCGCCATGCCGGCGCCTTCGTCCACCGCGCCGAGGTGACGGAGGGCACGCTCAGCGTCGGCGCCGCGGCGGAACTGGCCTACGACCCGGCGCGCCGGCACGCAATCCGGGCCAACCACTCGGCCACCCACCTGATGCATGAGGCGCTGCGGGCCACGCTCGGCGACCATGTGGCCCAGCGCGGCTCCCTCGTCGCGCCCGATCGGCTGCGCTTCGATTTCTCCCATATGGCGCCGCTGAGCGAGGCGGAGCGGGAGGCGGTGGAAAGCGCGGTGAACGCCCATATCCGCGAGAATGCGCCGGTCACCACTCGCCTGATGACCCCGGATGAAGCGGAAGCTCACGGCGCCCGGGCCCTTTTCGGCGAGAAGTACGGAGATGAGGTGCGGGTCGTCGCCATGGGGGAGGAGACGGGCAGCGGCCGCGGCTCGGACGGCACGACCTATTCCATTGAGCTCTGCGGCGGGACCCATGTGGCGCGGACCGGCGATATCGGCCTCTTCAAGTTGGTGGGAGAGGGCGCTTCGGCCGCCGGCGTCCGCCGGATCGAGGCCCTGACCGGCGCCGCCGCCCTCGCCCATGTCGCGGCGATGGAGGCACAGCTCACGGCATCGGCCGCCGAGCTGCGCGCCCGGCCGGAGGAGCTTGCCGGCCGGATCCAGGCCCTGCTCGAGGAACGCCGCACCCTGCAGGGCGAGCTGGCGACGCTCCGCCAGCAGATGGCGCTCTCGGGCGGCACGGCGACGGATGGCGAGAGTGCGGCCAAGACCGTGGCCGGGCTCAGCTTCCTCGGCCAATCGCTCTCCGGCGTGTCGGGCAAGGACCTGCGCGGACTGATCGACGCGCACAAGGCTCGGCTCGGCTCCGGCATCGTGCTCCTCGTCGCCGATACCGGCGGTAAGGCGGCGGTGGCGGCCGGGGTGACGGAGGATCTGACGGACCGGATCTCGGCCGTCGATCTGGTGCGGGTCGCGGCCGCGGCGGTCGGCGGCAAGGGCGGCGGCGGCCGGCCCGACATGGCCCAGGCCGGCGGGCCCGACCCCTCGAAAGCGGCGGATGCGATTGCCGCCGCCGAAGCCCTGATCGCCGGTTAGGAGAGCCCCATGGCCGCCTATGTAATCGCCCGGATCGAGGTGACGGACCCGGATGAGTACATGAAGTACGCCAGTCAAACCGTTGCCACGGCAGAGAAGTTCGGCGGAGAGTTCCTGGCCAAGGGCGGCGCAGCCCATTACATCGAGGGCAGCGGCCCCGAGCGCCTCGTCATCGTCCGGTTCCCCGACCGCGCCGCGGCGGAAGCCTGGTACGCGTCGCCCGACTACCAAAAGATCCTGCCGATCGCGCTCGCCGCCAGCCGGCGCGACATGGTCATCGTCGACGGCATCTGAGGAGACAGCCATGCCCGCCTACTGGATCGCCAACGTCACGGTGACGGACGAGGAGAGCTACGCGAAATACGCCCAACTCGCCGGGCAGATCATCCCGGCCCATGGCGGAGAATTCCTGGCCCGCGGCGGCCGCTACCGGCAGATGGAGGGCCGCGAGCACGCCCGCAACGTCCTCGCCCGCTTCCCCAGCTTCGAGGCGGCCGTCGGCTGCTACGAAAGCGCCGAGTATCAGGAAGCCCTAAAGTTCGCCGCCCCCGCCTCCGACCGCGACATCGTCATCGTCGAGGGTTGAGCGACCTGAGGCGGTGCGTCCGCGGGGAACGCCTCTTGGTCACTCTGCGCGCCTCTATCGGAAGACTTCGGTCAGAGCCGAGCCGTGCTGCAAACGCTCCTCGAGCCGCCGGAGCACGAAGATAAAAGCAATGAAAAAGCCGATGTCAGTGATTCCTGTAGAGATCGCCAACAAGGTATTGATTAGCCCGTAGCCCCCGTCTGCATCGTCAGGCGCGATCGACTGATCGAACAGAGAGATGAGGGCGAGGACTGAGAACAACAGCGGGATAAGCCAGAGCGCCCACCAGATCTTGAGGAGCGTCGGCGCGCCCTGACCCCCTGTAGCCGCAGGGTCGCTGGCGATCCAGAGTTCGCGCACCCCCTGGTACGGCTTCCAGAGGTTGGCGATCGGGATGAAGAACCAGACGACAAGCCAGCGCGGTGTCATCTTCACTGGAACGCCCCGCGCATGCAGGGCCGCGCTGATCCGGTTGAGCAGGAGAAGCGGGAGGATAATTGCGACGAGATAGAAGATGATCGCGCCGGTAATCGTAATGATCTCGTAATAGCTCCTAATCCAGCCCCAGCCGAAAAGCGGCTCGACCTCGGTGCCCGTCAGATCGCTCTCGCGCCAGGCGAGGACCGCCTCCAGGTAAAGCAGATCGGCGATCAGGATCACCGTCCCGGCGGCGATCCCGAGCCAGAGCGAGGCAACGACCCAGCCCATCAGGGGCCGGGTCGGCATCTCCACATAGGTTTTCGACGGCGACGCGTCCGCGATGTCAGCCGGCAAGGGCCTTGCCGAGGTTTTCGTCGATCTTGTCGAGGAAGCCGGTCGTCGTCAGCCACTTCTGGTCGGGGCCGACGAGGAGGGCGAGGTCCTTGGTCATGTGACCGGCCTCCACCGTCTCGACGCAGACCCGCTCCAGCGTCTCGGCGAAGCGGGCCAGTTCATCGTTGTCGTCGAGCTTGGCGCGGTGCTTCAGTCCTCCGGTCCATGCGAAGATCGAGGCGATGGAGTTGGTCGAGGTCTCCTTGCCCGCCTGATGCTGGCGGTAGTGGCGGGTGACGGTGCCGTGGGCCGCCTCCGCCTCGACGATCTTGCCGTCAGGGGTCATCAGCTGGCTGGTCATCAGCCCCAGCGAGCCAAAGCCCTGGGCCACCGTGTCGGACTGCACGTCGCCGTCGTAGTTCTTGCAGGCCCAGACATAGCCGCCCGACCATTTGAGCGCCGCTGCCACCATGTCATCGATCAGCCGGTGCTCATAGGTGATGCCGGCCGCCTTGAACTTCTCCGCGAACTCCTCGTCGTAGACCTTCTGGAAGAGGTCCTTGAAGCGGCCGTCATAGGCCTTGAGGATGGTGTTCTTGGTGGAGAGATAGACCGGCCAGCCGCGCGAGAGGCCGTAGTTCATCGAGGCCCGGGCGAAGTCGATGATCGAGGCGTCGAGGTTGTACATCGCCATGGTGACGCCGGACCCAGGGGCCTGGAACACCTCATGCTCGATGGTCTCGCCGTCCTCGCCGACGAAGCGGATGGTCAGCGTGCCCTTGCCCGGAAACTTGAAGTCGGTGGCGCGGTACTGGTCGCCGAACGCATGGCGGCCGACGACGATGGGCTGGGTCCAGCCCGGTACCAGCCGGGGCACGTTCTTGCAGATGATCGGCTCGCGAAAGATCACGCCGCCGAGGATGTTGCGGATCGTACCGTTCGGGGAGCGGTACATGCGCTTGAGGTTGAACTCCTCGACCCGCTGTTCGTCGGGCGTGATGGTGGCGCATTTCACGCCGCAGCCGTGTTCCTTGATGGCGTTGGCCGCGTCCACGGTGATCTGGTCGTCGGTCTCGTCCCGCGCCTCGATGCCGAGGTCGTAGTATTTCAGGTCGATGTCGAGATAGGGCAGGATCAGCTTCTGCTTGATGAAGTCCCAGATGATCCGGGTCATTTCGTCGCCGTCGAGCTCGACGACCGGGTTTGCTACCTTGATCTTGGACATGGGGCCTCCATCCGCGCGGGGTTTGGCGCTTCATAGGGGATGGGATGGGGGCTGGAAACCCGTCGGCGCAAAAAAGCGTATGCGGACGTATACTGCCCGCTACTTGGCCGGCATCGGGCCGACGAAGGCGAAGGCGAGATCGAGGAGCGTGCGCATGCGCCCCGGTTCCTCGAGCGTCTCGGTGTCGGTCTCGACCATGCCGCCCATGCGCCGCCCGGTGAAGGCGAGGGGGGAGACGCCGGGGATGGCGCGGGCCGCGCCCTCGCGGTCTTTGCCGACGCGGAACATCGCGCCGCCCTTGTGCACACCGCAGAGCATGTTGCCGCGGAGCAGGAAACAGATGCCGCCGAACATCTTCTTCTCGGCGATGTCGGGATGGCCGTCGAGCTCGGCGCGCAGCAGGTCCGCCTGGGTCTCGTCATAGGCCATCGCTGCGCTCCGATTGCGTGTGGCTCGGCCAGAGCCTATCACGCGGGGCCGAGCGGGAGGAGCGCCATGGCGGAGGAGCTGGCCCCGGGCCCGGTCGTGATCCTCGACCGACCCCAGATGGGCGAGAATATCGGCGCCGCGGCGCGGGCGATGTGGAATTTCGGCCTCCGCCGGATGCGGCTGATCGCGCCCCGCGACGGCTGGCCGAACCCCAAGGCCGTGGCCATGGCCTCCGGCGCCGGGCGACTGCTGGAGGATGCCGCGCTTTTCGAGACGGCGGAGGCGGCCCTCGGCGATCTCTCCACCATCTATGCCACCACGGCCCGGCCCCGGGGCCTCACCAAGCGAGTGCTGGCGCCTGAGGCCGCGATGCGGGAAGCGCGGGCTCGGATGGCGGAGGGGGAGCGTGTCGGCCTCCTCTTCGGGCCGGAGCGGGCGGGGCTCGAGACGGCAGAGATCGTGCGCGCCTCGGCCATCGTCACGGTGCCGGTCAATCCCGACTTTCCCTCCCTCAACCTGGCGCAGTGCGTGCTGCTGCTCGCCTATGAATGGCGCCGGCAGGGCGAGGCGGTCGAGCCGGCGCTCGCCATCCCCCGTGGCGGTCGGCCGGCGGAGCATCTGGAGGTCGCGCGCCTCCTCGACCATCTCGTCGAAAAGCTCGACGAGGCCCGGTTCTTCTACCCCGAGGCCAAGCGGGAGAGCATGGAGGTCCACCTCCGCAACCTCTTCCATCGCCTAGAACTGACCGAGGCCGACATCCGCACCCTGCACGGCGTGGTGCGCGCCCTCGGCCGTGGCGCCGGCTGACCCCAAAGTCGACACAATTGCTGCTTAAGGAAAGGTGAAGGGTTGAGGGGGGTCTCTGCCCCGAAAGCGGTTTGTGAGGGGATCACGTGCCAATGCCGGTTTTATTGGCGGTGCTCGGGGCCATCGGGGCGGGCCTGTTTTGGTATGCGCGCATGCGCGCTGCCGGTGAGACGGCCCGCGATCTGGTCGATGCCGCCAACGATGTGCGCCTGGCCGCCCGACGGCTCGGCTATCGCATTCGACGCAACGATCACCCGGCCGATGCGGTGGATGATGCCCGCATCGCCGCCGCCGGGATCGTCTTCGCCATCGCCGAGATGGAGCAAATGGTAACCCAGGCCGGGGTCGACGCCTTCCTGGCCGAGGCGCGGTCGCGCTTCGGCGTGAACCATGAGGAGGCCGAAGAGATCACAGCGGTCGGCCGTTGGGTGGCGCAGCAGTGCCAGACCAAGGCCGAGGCGGTGCGCCGGCTCTCCAAGCGCCTCCGCGATCTCGCAGGGGCCGAGGCACTGCCCGATCTCGAGGCGATGATCGACGCCGTCGCCGATCCGGGCGGGCGCGGCCTGTCGGAGGTCGGCGCCGACGCACTCGCCACCCTGCGCCGGGTGGTTGCGCCGCACTGACTAGCCCCCGGGGCGTGACCGATTTGCCGCTTGCCGCCGATCAACGGGGCCCATAGCTCTCCCGGGAAGGGAGAGCCATCGATGAGCAGCAAGCGCAGCATCTTCGAGGAGGTCGGGCCGGAGCGCCGCGACCGCGATGCGCCCCGACCCGGGATCGCGCAAGCGAGCCGCAGCGCGCGCCGCCGGGCCATCGCCGGCTGGCTGATGGCGCTTTTCGCCCTGGTCGTGCTGATGGTGGCGGTCGGCGGTCTGACGCGATTGACCGACAGCGGGCTCTCCATCACCGAATGGCGGCCGGTGACCGGCGCCATTCCGCCCCTGACGGCGGAGGATTGGGCGGCGGCGTTCGAGAAATACCGCGCCATCCCCGAATACCAACTGCAGAACCGCGGCATGAGCCTGGCGGAGTTTCAGGTGATCTACTGGTGGGAGTGGGGGCACCGCCAGCTCGGCCGGGTGATCGGCGCGGTCTGGGCCATCGGCTTTTTCTGGTTCCTCGCCCGTCGCCAGATCCCCGCGGGCTGGACGCCGCGACTTCTCGGCCTCGGCGCCCTGGGCGGGCTGCAGGGGGCGGTCGGCTGGTGGATGGTCTCCTCCGGCCTGGCGCCGGAGATGCTGGATGTCGCCTCCTACCGCCTGGCGATCCACCTTGGCCTCGCGGTGATCATTCTCGGCCTGATTGCCTGGTACGTGATGCTGCTCCGCCGGGACGAAGTCGGCTTGCTGCAGGCCCGGCGCCAGCGCGAGAGCGGCCTGATGCGCATCACCGGGGCCCTCGCGGCGCTGGCTTTCCTGCAGATCCTGCTCGGCGCGCTGGTCGCCGGGATCGACGCCGGGCAGGCCTATGTCGACTGGCCGCTGATGTCGGGGGCCTGGTTCCCGGCCGGGGCCTTCGATCTTTCCCCGCTCTGGCGCAATTTCTTCGAGAACCCGGGGCTGGTGCAGTTCAACCACCGGACCCTCGGCTATCTGCTGCTGCTGGCCGGTATCGCGACCTGGCTCGTCAGCCGCCGCTCGGCCCAGCGGGCGGTGCGCCGGGGCGCGGACTGGGTGATGATCGTGCTGTTTGCCCAGATGACGCTCGGCATCATCACCTTGGTCAGCGTTTCGCCCCTGCCGCTCGCGCTGCTGCATCAGGCGGGCGCGGTGCTGACCTTCGTGCTGATCCTACGGGCCCGCTTCCTGGCCGGCTATCCGCCGGCACAGTCGGTGCGCGGCGGCTAGGTCCAGCAAGGGCGCCGTAGCGCCCTCTCGAGAGATATGCGTCGTCAGACCGGGGACGGTTCGGCTGGGTGTCGGGCCTCGACGATGCCGGCGACCGTCAGGGCGAACAGCACATGGCCGACCAGCGCCACCCAGGTGATGTTGCCGAAGCCGAGGAACGGCGGGTTGCCGGCGATCAGGTGCGCCATGAAGTAAAGCGCGAAGACCCAGAGCGCGACGCCGTAGACCAGGCCCGGCACGATCCAGTGCAGGCCCGGCGCCACGGCCAGCCAGGCCGGGCGGGCGAACAGGATCCAGCCGAGCGGGTAGGCGATCAGGCCGACCATGACGAAGTGCACGAAATGGCTCCAGCCACTCCGCCCGAAATAGCCTGAGTCGACCCGGCGCTTGGCGGAGCGTACCTCCTCCTCAGCCGCGGCGAAGGCGGCGGTATCGCCCGCGGCCTCCGCCTGGGCGGCGGTCAGACGGGCCTGGGCCAGGGTCAATGCCTGTTCCGCCCGCCGCTTCGCCCCGCCGCGGGTATTGGCGACCTCCGCCTCGGCCGCGGTGACGGCCGTCTCAGCCTCCTCCACGCTGCCGATGCCGAGCCCGACCCATTGCGAGACGTTGGTGAGCGTCGCGGTGGCGAGCCCGGTGGGCGCCAGCCGCGCCTGACCGGCCAGCGGGCTGAGCGCCTGGCCGAACAAGTCGAAGATGAAGGTGGCGACGGCCCCGGCCAGCAGCATCGTCCCGATCCAGCGGAGTGGCGTGTTCATGGTTCTCTCTCACTTCTGTCGTTTGCCAGGCAGGTTCCGCCGGCCCCATGACGGTGTGAACCCGGGGCACGGTTCGCAATGGTGGCGTCGATCACGCCGGTCTCACATGCGCTTCAAGCGTCTGAAACAGACCGGGTGATGCGGGCAGTGTATCTCACGGGTCAAGCGCCACCAGGGCATGGCGCTTTCGCCCGGCCGAGAGCTTGAGCGGCGCGCCGAAGGCATCGCGGCCGAGCACCATGCTCGTGTCGGTCACCGGCGCATCGTCGAGCCGGGCGCCGCCACCCTCGATCAGCCGCTTCGCCTCCTTGCCGGAGGTGGCGAGACCGGCCCGGACGAAGAGCTGCACGACGGAGATGCCGTCCGGCCCCAGATCGTCGGGAGCGAGGACCGCGCGGGGCAAATCCTCCCCCACGCCGCCCTGCTCGAAAACCGCGCGAGCGGTCTCCTCCGCCGCCTTGGCCGCGTCCGCGCCGCGGCAGAGCGTCGTCACCTCATTCGCCAGCCGCACCTTGGCCTCGTTGATCTCGGAGCCGCCGAGGGCGCCCAGACGCTCACACTCCTCCACCGGCAATTCCGTGAACATCTTCAGGAACTTGGCCACATCCGCATCGGCCACGTTCCGCCACCACTGCCAGAAGTCGTAGGAGGACATCATGTCCTCGTTCAGCCAGATCGCGCCGTCGGCCGACTTGCCCATCTTCTTGCCATCGGCCCGGGTGACGAGAGGAGAGGTGAGGCCCCAGGCCTCCGCCCCCTCGACCCGGCGGATCAGATCCGCGCCAGAGACGATGTTGCCCCACTGGTCCGACCCGCCCATCTGCAGCACGCAGCCGAAGCGGCGATGCAGCTCGAGGAAGTCGTAGGACTGCAGGAGCATGTAGTTGAACTCGATGAAGCTGAGCGGCTGCTCCCGATCCAGCCGCGCCCGGATCGACTCGAATGTTAGCATCCGGTTGACCGAGAAATGCCGGCCGATATCGCGCAGGAAGTCGACGTATTTGAGCTCGTCCAGCCAGTCCGCGTTGTTGGGCATGATCGCGTCCGTCGCGCCCTCGCCGTAGGTGACGTAGCGGGCGAAGACCTGGCGGATGCCCATCATGTTCTCGATGATCCGCTCGGGCGAGAGCATCTGGCGCGCCTCGTCCTTGCCGGAGGGATCGCCGACCTTGGTGGTGCCGCCGCCCATCAGCGTGATGGGCTGATGCCCGGTGCGCTGCCACCAGCGCAGCATCATGATCTGGACGAGGTTGCCGATATGCAGGCTCGAGGCTGTCAGATCGAAACCGATATAGCCAACCGAAGTGCCGCGCTGAAGGCGCTGGTCCAGCCCCTCCAGATCCGTGCAATCCTGGATGAAGCCGCGGCTGAGGAGCGCGTGCAGAAAATCGCTCTTGGGCGTGTAGGCCATCGGGGCCTCCGTTGGTCTCGGCATGTCCTCGCTGTATAGCGGCGGCAGGGACGAAGGGAAGGGCGATGCCGGGAGAGAGCGAACCGATCTGGGCCTTGGGGCTGATGAGCGGCACGTCGATGGACGGGATCGACGCCGCGATGGTGCGGACCGATGGGGAGGCGATCGCGGCGTTCGGGCCGAGCCTGTCGCTCCCCCACGGCGCGGCCGATCGCGCCGTGCTGCAGACCGCCCTGCAGGATTGGGAGCGCCTGCGCCGGACGGAGAGCGCCGCCGCTCGGGCCGAGGTCGAGGCGGCGGTCACGGCGAGCCACGGCGCCGCCGCCTATCGCCTGATGCTGGCGGCGGAGGCGCTGCCGGAGGTGATCGGCTTTCACGGCCAGACGCTCGCCCATATGCCGGAGGAGGGCTGGACTTGGCAGCTCGGCGACGGGGCGGCGATGGCCCGGGGTCTGAACCGCCCCGTGGTCTGGGATTTCCGCACGGCCGACATGGCGGCGGGGGGCGAGGGTGCACCGCTCGCGCCCTTCTACCACTTTGCGCTCGCTCGTCGGATCGGCGCCACGGAGCCGCTCGCCTTCCTCAACATCGGGGGCGTGGCCAACATCACCTGGGTGGATCCCGGCAAGGAGGGGCCGGAGGTTGACGGCGCGCTGCTGGCCTTCGACACCGGGCCGGGCAACGCGCTTTTGGACGACTGGATGATGCGCCAGACCGGCGCCCCGATGGACGAGAGCGGTGGGGTCGCGGCGGCCGGCACGCCACACCGGCTGCTGGCCGATCTGAACTCCGCCGGCGCCTACGCGGCGCGGCGCCCGCCCAAGTCGCTCGACCGCAACGCCTTTGCCCTGGTGCTCGACCGGATCGCGGCGCTCTCGACGGAGGACGGGGCGGCGACGCTCACGGCGCTGACGGTTGAGACCGTGGCTGCCGCCCTGCCGCACCTGCCCGCGCCGCCCTCGCGCTGGCTGGTTTGCGGCGGCGGGCGGCGCAACGCCACGATGATGCGCTGGCTCGACGAGCGACTGGAGGCGCCGGTGGCGGCGGTCGAGGACGTGGGCCTCGACGGCGATATGCTGGAGGCCCAGGCCTTCGCCCATCTCGCGGTGCGAGTGCTGCGGGGCCTGCCGATCTCCGCCCCCGGCACCACCGGCTGTCCCGCCCCGACGGTCGGCGGCCGCCTCAGCCGGCCGAGCTAGTCACGCGTCCCACGCAGCGCGGGTCGCAGGATCGGGTCCCCGCTCGGCGCGAGGTCCCGGGTCGAGCCCGGGACGGTGTGACTGGGACGTGCGTTCACTCCGGACGTAGGGTCGATGAGGGGTACTCAAGCCAGCGCCGCCCCGGCCGTAGAGCCGGGGCCTCCCCTCGGCGCGAGGTCCCGGGTCAAGCCCGGGACGGTGCGAGGGTGCTAGGCCGTGCGGGGTTGGGGGGCCGGCAGCACCAGGCCGCTTTCAGCCACGCGGGCGTGGACGTAGCCCTCGACCACGTCGATCATCTCGTCCATGCCGGTCTCGAAGAAGTGGCTCGCTCCGGGCACCGTCTGATGGGTGATCGTGATGCCCTTCTGCTGCTTCAGCTTCTCGGCCAGCGTCGTCACGTCGGCCGGCGGCACCACGCGGTCGGCCTCCCCGTTGATAATCAGGCCGGAGGAGGGGCAGGGCGCGAGGAAGGTGAAGTCGTACATGTTCGCCGGCGGCGCGACGGAGATGAAGCCCGCGATCTCCGGCCGGCGCATCAACAGCTGCATGCCGATCCAGGCGCCGAAGGAGAAGCCCGCGACCCAGCACTGCTTGGCATTGGGATTGAGGGCCTGCAGGTAGTCGAGGGCCGAGGCCGCGTCCGAGAGCTCGCCGATCCCCTGGTCGTACTCCCCCTGGCTGCGCCCCACGCCGCGGAAGTTGAAGCGCAGCACAGTGAAGCCCAGGCGGTGGAAGACGTAGTGCAGGTTGTAGACGACCTTATTGTTCATCGTGCCCCCGAACTGCGGATGGGGATGCAGGATGATGGCGATCGGCGCGTCCTTTTCCTTGTTCGGGTGGTAGCGGCCCTCGAGCCGCCCTTCAGGGCCGGGGAAGATCACCTCGGGCATAGGGCTCTGCGATCTCCGCTTCTGGGTGCCGTGTCTTGGCGTCCGCCCGGCCGAGCGCTTGACGGAATCGGCCGGCAAATCTAGAAACATTCTAAATGGGCGTGACACCCACCTCAGCCGCACTTAAATCGGGGCTGCCGAGGCGTCAACCGTTCGTCCGCCACGGTGGAGAAGGGCTGGGCCATGAAGTTGAGCACCAAGGGACGTTACGCGGTCATCGCCTTGGCCGATCTCGCGGCCGAGGCGCGGGGCGGTCTGGTCTCGCTCGCCGCGATATCGGAGCGTCAGGACATCAGCCTCGCCTATCTTGAGCAGCTGTTCGTCAAGCTCCGCCGCGCCGACATCGTCGAGAGCGTGCGCGGCCCCGGCGGCGGCTATCGCCTGGGCCGGCCGGCGGAGGCGATCCGGCTGTCGGAGATCTTCGCCGCGGTCGATGAGACCATGGATGCCCTCAGCCGCGGTGCCGGCGCCTCTGGCGCGGTGAGCGGGACGGCAGCCCAGAAGCTGGCCGAGAAGCTCTGGGAGCAGCTTTCGGCCCATGTCTACGTCTTCCTGCACCAGACCCGGCTCTCCGACATCACCGGCGACCATCTGATGCCCTGCCCGGCGGTCCCGGCGATCATCGAGATGGTGGACGCCGAATGACGGGACTGGACGGCCGGCGCGTCTATCTCGACTGGAACGCCACGGCACCCCTTCGGCCGGAGGCACGCGCCGCGATGCTCGAGGCGATGGACGCGGTCGGTAATCCATCATCGGTGCATGCGGAGGGCCGCGCGGCGCGCGCGATCGTCGAGAAGGCGCGCGGGCAGGTGGCGGCACTCGTGGGATGCGAGCCCCAGGAGATCATCTTCACCAGCGGCGCGACGGAGGCCAACACCCTGGCCATCGAAAGCCAGCGCGGCCGTCTCCCCTACCTCTATCAGGAAACCGGTCACCCGAGCCTCGTCACTGCCCCCCGGGAGATGATCGGCGATCAGTTCTGGGACGGCGGAGCGGTGGCGCCAAGCGCCGTCGCCACGACGCCATGCGCCGCCTTCGCCGAGGTGGCCGCCAAGGTGCTGGTGCCCGGTCGCACCACGCTCTTCACCGTCGACGGCAAAGAGCATTTGGAGCAGGCGCGCTTCATCTGCCTCCTCTCGGCCGCCTGCGGCGAGTCGGGTGTCCTCGACGATCACCGGGGCATTGAGGGGCTCGAAGGGCGTGAGATCGAGCATGCGGAGTTCGGCCGCTACCGGCTGGCACCGCTTTTATATGTCGATGCGACCCAGACGATAGGGCGGATCGCCGACACCCGGCCTGGTTTGGCGAGCCTCGGCTGCTCGGCCCACAAGCTGGGCGGTCCGAAAGGCGTCGGCGCCTTTGTCGAGCGTCATCTGCGTCTTGGGGGGCCGGCGCTGCTCCTCGGCGGCGGGCAGGAGCTGGGCCGACGCTCCGGCACCGAGAACGTCGTGGGCATCGCCGGCTTCGGCGCGGCGGCGGAGGCGGCGCGGCGGGATCTGGAGGGCGGCGTCTGGGAAGGCGTCGAGAAACTTAGAAATATTCTAGAAGAGACCCTAGCCGCCCATGCCTCCGACACTATTTTCATAGGGCAGGGAGCGCCGCGGTTGCCGAACACGTCGTGCTTTGCGGTGCCGGGGTGGAAGGGTGAGACCCAGGTGATGCAGATGGATCTCGCGGGCTTCGCGGTCTCGGCGGGGTCGGCCTGCTCCTCCGGCAAAGTGGGACCCAGCCGGGTGCTCCGCGCCATGGGCTTTGACGAGGTGACGGCGAGCTCGGCTCTCCGCGTCTCGCTCGGCCCGACCACGACAGAGGCGGAGGTGCGGGCCTTCGCCGACACCTGGCTCGCGGCGCATCGGCGCTGGAAGACGCGGGCGGCCTGAGATGACGCGGCGCGCACCGTCCCGGACCAGGTCCGGGACCTCGCCGCCGCAGGTTGAGGCCCCGGATCACCCCCGGGGCGGCAGAGACAAACGCGCGCCGCAGGGCGCATGGGAAAGGGCAGAGGCATGAGCGCACTCGACAAGGTCAAAGACGGGGTCGATCAGGAGACGATCGACGCCGTGCGCTCGATGGCCGATCGCTACAAGTACGGCTTCGAGACCGAGATCGAGACGGAATATGCGCCGAAGGGCCTGAACGAGGAGATCGTGCGCCTGATCTCCGCCAAGAAGGGCGAGCCCGAGTGGCTGCTCGACTGGCGTCTCGACAGCTTCCGGCGCTGGCAACAGATGGCCGAGCCGAAATGGCCGATGCTGCACTATCCGCCGATCGACTTTCAGGAGCAGTACTACTACGCCCAGCCGAAGAGCTTCGAGGAAAAGCCGAAGAGCCTCGATGAGGTCGACCCGGAGCTCCTGCGCACCTACGAGAAGCTCGGCATTCCGCTGAAGGAGCAGATGATCCTGGCCGGTGTCGAGGGGGCCGAGGACGCGCCCGCCGAGGGCCGCAAGGTGGCGGTGGACGCGGTCTTCGACAGCGTTTCCGTCGGCACGACCTTCAAGGAGGAGCTGGCCAAGGCCGGTGTCATCTTCTGCTCGATCTCGGAGGCGGTGCAGGACCATCCGGAGCTGGTGCAGAAATATCTCGGCTCGGTCGTGCCGAACTCCGACAACTACTACGCCACGCTCAATTCCGCCGTCTTCTCCGACGGCTCGTTCGTCTATGTGCCCGAGGGCGTGCGCTGCCCGATGGAGCTCTCCACCTACTTCCGGATCAACGCGGAGAATACTGGCCAGTTCGAGCGCACGTTGATCATCGCCGACAAGGGCAGCTATGTGAGCTACCTCGAAGGCTGCACGGCGCCGATGCGCGACACCAATCAGCTGCACGCCGCGGTGGTGGAGCTGGTGGCGCTCGAGGATGCGGAGATCAAGTATTCGACCGTGCAGAACTGGTATCCCGGCGATGCCGAGGGTAAGGGCGGGATCTACAACTTCGTCACCAAGCGGGCCGATTGCCGGGGCGATCGCTCCAAGGTGATGTGGACCCAGGTCGAGACGGGTTCGGCGCTCACCTGGAAGTATCCCTCCTGCATCCTGCGGGGCGAGGAGTCCCAGGGCGAGTTCTATTCCATCGCCATCACCAACAACTACCAGCAGGCCGATACCGGCACCAAGATGGTGCATCTGGGGCGGAACACGAAAAGCCGGATCGTCTCGAAGGGCATCTCGGCCGGCCACGCCCAGAACACCTATCGCGGCCTCGTCTCGATGCACCCGCGGGCCGGCGGCAGCCGCAACTACACCCAGTGCGACAGCCTGCTGATCGGCGATCAGTGCGGCGCCCACACGGTGCCCTACATCGAGTGCAAGAATGCCTCCTCCCGGGTGGAGCATGAGGCGACGACCTCGAAGGTCGACGACGATCAGCTCTTCTACTGTCGCCAGCGCGGCATGGATGAGGAGGAGGCGGTGGCCCTTGTCGTCAACGGCTTCTGCAAGGAGGTGCTGCAGGCCCTGCCCATGGAGTTCGCCATGGAGGCACAGCAGCTCGTCGCCATCAGCCTTGAGGGCTCGGTGGGCTGATGGGGCGCGACGTCATGCTTGGGCGGCATCGGGCCCCGGGGCGGGCGGCAACGGTCAACCGATGAGCAAGCCAGTGATAAACGCCGACGAGGCGCAGGGCTTTCCGCTGGCCCCTGAGACGCCGTCGGAGAAATTCGGGGCCACCATCGCGCCGATCGGCCCGCAGATCGGCCTGAAGGATCTCGGCTGCATGGTGACCGTGGTGGAGCCGGGCAAGCGCGCCTTTCCCTTCCACAACCACCTCGGCGCCGAAGAGATGTTCGTGATCCTCGAAGGCGAGGGCACCTATCGCTTCGGCGACAGCGAGCACAAGGTGAAGGCCGGCGATATCTGCGGTGCGCCGAAGGGCGGGCCGGACACGGCGCACCAGATCATCAACACGGGCACCGGGACGCTCACCTATCTCGGCATCTCGACGCAAATCGACCCGGACGTGGTCGAGTTCCCCGACAGCGGCAAGTTCGCGGCCATTGCCGTCGCGCCGGGGCCGGACTTCTTCCAATCCCATCTGCGCGTCGTCGCCCGGCGGGAGGATAGCCGCGACTACTGGGAAGGCGAGGCCGAGTAAGATGGGCCGGGGCAGGGCGCCGCTCCAGGCCGCTTGGCCGCTCGCACTGCTTGCAGCATGCAGTGCCCCGACGCCGGCGGGCCTGGAGCTCGGGCCGGAGGAGGGGGCCATCACCCTTTGGGCCGCGGTGGGCGATCAGGTCTGCCGCGACGCCGAGCTCACCTTCAGCGGCCGGGCCGGTGCGCCCACCGTGCGCTTCCGCTACGACGCGAACCGGCAGGGCGCGGTGCCGGCCGAGGTCGCCATCCAACCCATCCCCGCCGGCCAGTACCGGCTGGACGAGGTGACCTGCAACCCGAACGACCCCGACCGCATCCTGCGCTACAGCGAGGCGGCGTTTCCCGAGGACAGCCGCCTTCGCCTGCTGTTCGAGATCGGCGCGGGAGAGATCGTGGATTTCGGCGTGATCCGCATCGCACCCACCGAGGGATCGGCCGACGTGCCGCTTGCGGTCAATCGCGGCTCGGCGATGGCGACGGCTGTGCCCTCCCCACCCCGACGGCTGGGAGAGCTGGTGGCCAGCGCCCAGACCATCGGCACGATCACACCGCGCACCCCCCGCCGGGGATCCTGAGGAGAAAGCGGATGAACTTCATCGGCGCCACGATCATTGCCGGGCTGATCTACTTCCTGTTGAGCTTCCTCTCGGCCCTGCTGCTCGACGGGCCGCAGGTGACGACCACGGCCGCCCTGCTTTCCGCGCTCATCAAGACGGCCGTGTTCGTGGTGCTCTTCCACTACGTGCACCGCTTCTTCGCGCGCATGTTCGGCTGGTACGAGGACGACGAGGCGCCGGCCATCGAGCACGACATGGACTACGACGACGGATCCGACTTTGGGGACCGCAGGTGATCGGTGGTTTGATCCTCGGCGCCGTGGTCGGCGGCACGCTGCCCCTGGTGCTGCAGCGCCTCGGCAAGCCGATCACCGCGCGCGAAACGCTGATCTTCGCCGCCGTCTATGGCGGCGGTGTGGGCCTGGTGCTTGGCCTCATCCTCATCCTCATCCTCATCCTCTAAACGAACGCTCATCTTTGCGAGACTCGAAATGCTGGAAATCAAGAACTTACACGTGAAACTTGAGGAAGAAGAGAAGGTGATCCTCAAGGGCGTCGACCTGACGGTCAATGCCGGCGAGGTGCATGCCATCATGGGGCCGAACGGCTCCGGCAAGTCGACGCTCGCCTATGTCCTGTCCGGCCGCGACGGCTATGAGGTCACCGACGGTGAGATCGGGCTGGAGGGTGAGGAGATCCTGGAGATGGAGCCGGAGGAGCGCGCGGCCGCCGGCCTCTTCCTCGCCTTCCAGTATCCGGTGGAGATCCCCGGCGTAGGCAACATGACCTTCCTCAGGACCGCCGTGAATGCCCAGCGCAAGGCAAGGGGGGAGGAGGAGATGTCGTCGACCGACTTCCTCCGCGTGGTGCGCGAGAAGGCCAAGGCGCTCAACATCGACGCCGACATGCTGAAGCGCCCGGTCAATGTGGGCTTCTCGGGCGGCGAGAAGAAGCGCAACGAGATCCTGCAGATGGCGATGCTCGAGCCGCGGATGTGCGTGCTGGATGAGACCGACTCGGGTCTCGACGTCGATGCCATGCGCCTGGTGGCCGACGGGGTGAACCGGCTTCGCGATCCAAGCCGCGCCTTCCTGGTGATCACCCACTACCAGCGCCTGCTCGACCACATCAAACCCGATGTCGTGCACATCATGGCCGACGGCCGGATCGTGAAGACCGGGGGGCCGGAGCTGGCTCTGAAGGTGGAAAACGAAGGCTATGCCGACATCCTGGGCGAGGTGGCCTGATGCAGCCCGCGACCGAGACGACGCCGGATCTGCTCGCGCGGCACCTGCCGGCCCACCCGGCGGGCCTGTGGGCTGAGGCTGCGCGCCAGGCTGCGCGTCAGCGCCTTTCGGCCATGGGTCTGCCGGGACGGCGCGACGAATACTGGCGCTTCACCAATCCCAGCGACCTCACAGCCGTGCCGGCGCCGGAGGCTGCGGTCTTCGACTCGGGTGGCGAGAGCACCGTCTTCGGTGAGACCGACCGATTGAAGCTGATCTTCGTCGACGGCGTCTTCCGGCCCGATCTGTCGGACGATCTGGCCCTCGACGGCGTCGAGATCAGCCTGCTCGACACAGCGATGGCCGCCGACATCCATTGGGCGCGGGAGCTTTACGGCGTGCTGGAGGAAGCCGGGCAGGACCCGGTGCCGCGCCCGCTCGCCGCGCTCAACACCGCCTGCGCCAGCACCGGCTGCGTGATCCGGGTGAGCAAGACGCCCCCCCGCCCGATCAGCTTTCGCTACGTGCACGAGGATCCGACGAGCGACGCGATCATCCACCACGTCGTGCGGGTGGAGCAGGGCGCCTCACTCACCGTCCTGGAGAGCGGGCCGGCGGCGGCGCGCTTCAACAAGTGCATGGAGGTCGACATCGCCGACGGCGCAGCACTCCACCATGTCCGCGCCCAGGGCCGGGACCATGAGCGCCGGGCCGCGACCCACACCTTCGCCCGCCTGGGCGCCGAGAGCGCCTTCAAGTCCTTCACCCTCACGGTGAACGGCGTGCTGACGCGGAACGAGACGGTGGTGGAGTTCACCGGCGACGATGCCATCGCCCACGTCGCCGGCGCCTCGGTCGGGGACGGCGATTTCCACCACGACGACACCGTGTTCGTGACCCATGACGGTGAGCGCTGCGAAAGCCGCCAGGTCTTCAAGAAGGTGCTGCGCAACGGCGCCGTCGGTGTCTTCCAGGGCAAAATCCTGGTCCGGCCCGGCGCCCAGAAGACCGACGGCTACCAGATCAGCCAGGGCCTGCTGCTGGATGAGCGGAGCCAGTTCCTGGCCAAGCCAGAGCTTGAGATCTATGCCGATGACGTCGCCTGCTCCCACGGCTCGACCTCCGGCGCGCTCGACGAGACCGGGCTGTTCTATCTGCTCTCCCGCGGTATCTCTCGGGCCGATGCGGAGGCGATGCTGATCCTTGCCTTCCTCGACGAGGCGATTGCCGAGATCGAGGATGAGGCGCTGGCCGACGATATGCGAAGCCGCGTGGCCGGCTGGTTGGAGAGACGACGACGGTGAAGCACCTGGTCGAGGATCTGCTGCGAACCTGGCGCGCGCCGCGCGCGGTCCTGGCCGATCAGTTCGCCCGGGGCCTGGGGGAGGAGCGGCTGCTGGCCTACCTCCTCGGCGCCTGCCTGCTGTTCTTCATCGCGACCCTGCCGGGCGCGGCGGAGGATGCGGCGCTGCAGGGCCTCGACAGCGCGACGCCCGTGGTGGGTGCGCGGCTCTTCGGCTTTTTCTTCGTCGCACCTCTGCTGCTCTACGGCGTGGCCGCCCTGGTGCATCTGGTCGCGCGGGCCCTTGGGGCAAAGGGCTCCTACTTCCGCGCGCGGGCGGCGTTCTTTTGGAGCCTCTTTGCGCTCGCGCCGCTCACCCTGGTGCTCGGCGCCCTTTCGACGCTGCTGGCCCCGGTGGTGGGGGAGGTCATCGGCTACCTGCTGCTCGCGGCCTTCCTGCTGCTCTGGTCCCAGACCATGGCGGAAGCCGAAGAGATCGACGACTGGCGCCCGGTGGCGCTGACCCTTGGGGTGCTGACCGCGGGCCTCTTCGCCCTCGGCTATGTCGCGATCGACGGCGCCGGTTTGTCGGCGGGGCTGGCCCTGACCGTCGGCCGGAACCGGCCGCGGCGCCTGGCCGCCCTGGACGGGCGGGCCTCAGACCCTCATCTTCAGCGATGACCATGTCTGCGTCCGCCAAATCTCTCGTCATGCTCTGCTTCCGCGATCCGGCGGAGGCCGCGCGCCAGGTGCTCGACCTCGGCCTGCCGATGGGCATCGCCCTACAGATCGGCATCGCCGCGGCGCTGATCGAGGCGGTGACGGTCGCGGTGCTGCTGGAGTTTTCGGGCGGCGTGTCGCCGGAGATCATGAGCGCGACGCCGCAGCCCTTCGCCCTGGCGGCCATTCAGATCGGCGTGATGGTCGGCTCCATCATCGCCACCTGGCTGGTCGGCCGGGCGCTCGGCGGCACCGGTGACCTGCTGGGCTCGGCCACGATCGTGACGGCGGTCTATGCGCTCTACGTGCTTGGCCGGGTTGCTGGCGTCTTCGTCTCTGCGCTTATCCCGCCGCTGTCGGTCCTGCTGGTGCTCGGCGTCGTCCTCTGGATCGTCTGGGTCTTTGCCCACGGGGTGCGGGTGCTGCACGGCTTCCACTCGACGGGCCTGGTGGTGCTCGGCATCGTCTTGAGCGCCTCGGCTTTGCTGGTCGCGCTCTCTTTGGTCCTGGTGATGCTCGGCTTCGGCCAGACGGGGAGCGCCTGATGTACGACGTGCACGACGTTCGGAAGGATTTCCCGATCCTCGCGCGGGAGGTGAACGGCCAGCCGTTGGTCTACCTCGACAATGGCGCCTCGGCCCAGAAACCCCAGGCGGTGATCGACGCCGTCAGCCGGGCCTACAGCGAGGAATACGCCAACGTGCATCGCGGGCTGCATTTCCTCTCCAACCTCGCCACCGAGGCCTATGAGGCGGTGCGGGAGAACCTGCGGAGCTTCCTCAATGCCGCGCGGGAGGAGGAGATCCTCTACACCACCGGCACCACTGAGGCGATGAACCTGATCTCCTACGGCTGGGCCGCGCCGCGGCTCGAAGCGGGCGACGAGATCGTGCTCTCCGTCATGGAGCACCACGCCAACATCGTGCCCTGGCATTTCCTGCGGGAGCGGCAGGGCGTGGTGCTGAAATGGGTGGATGTGGAGCCCGACGGCTCCCTCCCGCCCGAGAAGGTGCTGGAGGCGGTGGGCCCGCGCACCAAGATGATCGCCGTCACTCACATGTCGAACGTGCTCGGCACCGTCGTCGATGTGGCGAGTATCGCCCACGCGGCGCGGGAGCAGGGGATTGTCACGGTCATAGACGGCTCCCAGGCGGCGGTGCATATGCCGGTGGATGTGCAGGCCATCGGCTGCGATTTCTACGCCATCACCGGGCACAAGCTTTACGGCCCATCGGCCTCCGGCGCGCTTTATGCCCGGTCGGAGCGGCTGGCGGAGATGCGCCCCTTCATCGGCGGCGGCGACATGATCCGCGAGGTGGCGAAGGACGCGATCACCTACAACGACGCGCCGCACAAGTTCGAGGCAGGCACGCCGGCCATCGTCCAGATGATCGGCCTCGGCGCGGCGCTCGACTACATGCGCACCCTCGGCATGTCGGCGATCGCGGCCCATGAGGCGGGGCTGCGGGACTATGCGCTAGAGCGTTTCGCCGGGCTCAACTGGCTGCACATCCAGGGTCAGGCGCGGGAGCGGGGGGCGATCTTTTCCTTCACCCTGGACGGTGCGGCCCACGCCCACGACATCTCCACCGTCGTCGACCAGCGCGGCATCGCGGTGCGCGCCGGCCATCACTGCGCCCAGCCGTTGATGGAGCATATGGGCGTCACCGCGACCTGCCGCGCGAGCTTCGGCCTCTACAACACCACCGACGAGGTCGACAAATTGGTGGAGGCGCTGGAGCTCTGCCACGAGCTCTTCGCCTAGGGCTTCAGCCGTCGGGCGCCGGGCGCAGCCGGGTGATCCCGACCGCACCGCCGCGGGCCTGATCGGGGTCGAGGCTCATCGGAATGTACTCGCCCCGCCGCCAGAGCACCGAGAGGTCATCGTAGTGGCGGGAGAGGAAGTGCCCGCTCTGCCCCGTTGAGATGATGTACTGCGAGGCGTCGGGGTCGTCGAAATCGTAGAGCCCGCGAAACCCCGCCCCGTGAATGTTGGCATAGGGCCGGTCGCCACGTCCGGCGGTCTGGCCGCGCATCAGGGTGTGATCGCCGCCCGAGGTTTCCTGCACGATATCAGTGAAAAGCGCGAGGAGCGGCACCTGGCCCAGCACCTCGTGCTGGTGCAGCGCCACATGGGCCTCGCCCCAGCGCCAGGTCTCCATCCGGCTTCCGAAGCTGTCGGTGAGTTCGTCGAGCGCGTCGTCGAGCGCCCGCTCGGCCATCTCGCGGCAGGTCTCCTCCGCCTCGGTCTTGTCGACGTCGCACCAGATGCCGGCCCCGTCGATGTTGCGGAAGGCCCGCTCGATGAACACCGGCTCCATGCGGGAGAGGATGGAGGCCCGGCTGCCGAGCTCATCGGCGATCAGGCGGGTTTGCAGGGCCCGGGTCCAGGCGGCGTAGATCAGCGGCTCCGGCCCATGCTCCGTCATCTCGCCGTTCCAGCCCGCGAGCAGCGCCAGCGCCGCTTGGCGGAGGCGCCCCTGGCTGTCCTCGGCCGGCGGTTGCCCCTCCCACCAGAGATCGCGGGCGATCAGCGGCAGGAGGTTGCGGGCGGTGGGAGAGACCGTGTCGGTCTGCGCCTCGCGAAAGCTGGCGAGCGTATGGAACTCCCGCTCATTGAGCAGCCGTTGCAGCCGCGCCATGCGCTGGCTGTCGCCCCAGACGAAGCTCACATGGTTGGGGAAGGGCGCGTCAGAGAGGCGGTTGTTGGTGTTGGCGACGATGCCGCTCTCTGGCGCGATGACGCTCGGGTTCTCGCCGTAGTCGAAATAGCCCTGCCAGTCGTTGACGGCGAGCCAGCCTGGCGCCGGGATCCGCCCCTGGCTGGTATGGCCGGGCTGGCGCCGTGGCATGGCGCCGAACATCTGCAGGGCGACGGTGGAGCGGTCGGCCATGATCGCGTTCTGGGCCGGCGCCCGGACGAGAGAGAGGATCTGCCGCCCCTCCGCGACCGAGCGGGCGCGCATCACACGGATCAAGCCCTCCACCGCGCGATCCTCGACGTCGAGCGCCGGCCAGGCGAGTGTCGCCACATGACCCTCCGGCGTCACCTCACCCACGCCGAAATGCTCGGGCGGGATGACCGGGCCGTTTCGGCTCCAGCGCAGGGTCCGCTGCACCGCCGCCTGGCCGGCCACCTCGATCAGGATGTCGCGGGTCTCGAACGGCGCGAAGCCGTCGGGGGTGCGGTAGCGCCCGGAATCCTCGGGGTCGAGCTGTTCGATGTAGAGGTCCTGGTCATCGAGATAGGCCGTGGTGATGCCCCAGCCGAAATCGTCGTTTCGCCCGATGATGATGCCCGGCAGGCCCGGAATGGTCGCGCCGATCGCCCCGCCATCGGGAAATTCGAGCCGCGCCAGCATCCAGATCGCCGGGGCGGTCAAGCCGAGATGGGGATCGGTGGCGAGCAGCGGCGCTCCGCTCGCCGACCGTGCCCCCATGGCCGCCCAGGCGTTGGAGGCACCGCCAAGCCCCGCCGGCCGGTCGGGGGAGAGCCAGAGGGCCTGCCGCTCCCCCGCCTCCGGCTCGGGAAAGCGGGTGCCGTCGGGAAAGAGACTGGCGTAGTCCGGCAGGTCGATCACCGGATCGTTCGGGTTGTCGGGCAGCACGTCGGCCAGCCGCTCGGGCGGCAGCACCAGGCTGAGCTCGGCCCGGCGGGTCTCGAACCGGGCGTGGCTGGTGAGCTGCAGGGCCATCACCCGGGTGACCGCGATCGAATCCGCCGGGGTCCAGGGCGCGATGGCGTTGGAGAACAGAAAGAACTCCGGCGCCCCCCGGCCGCGGGCGTCCTGCTCCACGATCCGGATCCAGGCGTTCACGCCGTCGGCATAGGCCTGGAGCGCCGCGACGGTCTCCGGCGTCTGGTTCGCCACCATGCGGGTCGAGAGGGTGTAGAGGTCGAGCGCGCGGAGAAGTTCGTCGATCGACAAAGTCGCCGTGCCGAAAAGCTCCGACAGCCGCCCCTGGGCCGTCCGCCGCAGCATCGTCATCTGCCACAGCCGGTCCTGGGCATGGGCATAGCCGAGGCCGAAAAAGACGTCGTGATCGCTCTCGCCGAAGATGTGGGGCACGGCGTAGGCGTCCCGCACGATCTCCACCGGGCCGTCGAGACCCGCCACCGTCCGCTCGTCGTCGTAGTCGGGGATCGAGCCCGTGGCCAGGTAGTAGGCCAAGAGCAGCGCCAGTCCGGCCAGCACCGAGGCGGCGAGAAACCCGCGCAGCAACCACCGAAAGAGTGTTGTCATCGAATGTCTGTCATACCCGACCCGGCCTTGACCCCCTCGGCCTAACAGGCGACATCAGCGCGCACAATTCACTTGTGAGGCGGAGGGCGGACGATGGCGCAGACGGCATTCATCGGTCTCGGGGTCATGGGCTACCCGATGGCGGGTCATCTCGAGGCCAAGGGCCATCACGTCACCGTCTACAACCGCACCCGGGCGAAGGCCGAGACTTGGGTCGCCGAGCATTCCGGCAGCCTGGCCGAGACCCCGGCCAAGGCGGCCGAGGGGGCGGAGTTCGTCTTTGCCTGCGTCGGCAACGATGACGATCTGCGTGCCGTGACCACGGGGCCGGATGGTGCGTTTGGCGCCATGGCGGCGGATGCTGTGTTCATCGACCACACGACGGCGTCCGCGACCGTGGCGCGGGAGCTGCACGGCGCGGCGCGGGAGGGTGGCTTTCACTTCATCGACGCCCCGGTCTCCGGCGGTCAGGCGGGGGCGGAGAACGGCGTGCTGACCGTGATGTGCGGCGGCGATGCGGCGCCCTATGCCCGGGCCGAGCCGGTGATCGGCGCCTTCGCTCGGGCCTGCAACCGGATGGGCGAGGTCGGGGCGGGCCAGCTCACCAAAATGGTCAATCAGATCTGCATCGCCGGCTTGGTGCAGGGCCTGGCGGAGGGCCTGGCCTTTGCCGGTCGCGCGGGCCTCGACGCCAAGGCGGTGGTCGACGCGATCTCGAAAGGCGCGGCGGGGTCCTGGCAGATGGAGAACCGGGCGACGACCATGATCGAAGACAGCTTCGACTTCGGCTTCGCCGTCGATTGGATGCGCAAGGACCTCGGCATCTGCCTCGACGAGGCGCGCCAGAACGGGGCGCAGGTTCCGGTCACGGCCCTCGTCGATCAGTTCTACGCCGAGCTGCAGCAGATGGACGGCGGGCGCTGGGATACTTCGAGCCTCATCCGGCGCCTCACCCGCTGAGGCGCCGGCCGCCACTGTGCTTAGCGCCGCAGCAGGGAGTACTTCGCCCCCTCCAGGCTCGCCCCGGCCAGGATCCCGCTTTGATCGAAGGTGAGCGAGATCACCGGATGCTGGGCCGTCAGCGTGGTGAGCGAGGCGTTGAGCCCGTCGGTCGGCAACGTCACCTCGGCATCGGCGCCAAGCTCCCAACCGTCGATCTGGCGGAAGCGATAGAGCGCATCCTCCGTCACGAAGAACAGCGCCTGGGCCGTGCGCTGGGCGCCGAACTGGAAGCCGAAGGAGGCAGCGGCCATCGAGTAGTAGTCGACCGTCGCCCCACCGATCCGCAATGCGCCCTCACCGTAAGCGCCGCCGGCGAAGAAGCCGGCCTTGGTGATGCGCGGCATGATCAGCGTGCCTTGGGCCCGGGTGTAGAGGTCGCTGGTGCCTGGGATGGAGCTGAAGAGCTCCTGCAGCGCCTTCTCCACCCGCTCGTCGATCACCTCCCGCGGGGCGGCGTGGAGGGCGCTCGGCAGCGCAAACGCCGCCATGGTGCCGCCCAGAACGGCGCGCCGGTTCAACACGGACATGGATTATCTCCTCGGTTTTCGTTGCCTGTTTTGTGCCTCGATCCCCGGTTTGTCCGGGTATGTGTCTGAACTATACCACAGGAAACGAAAAAGCATCACCCGGAGTGTATGTGCGATGCGCCGGCAAATATCCGCCGACCCCTCCGTCAACGTCTTTGGCGAAGTGCTGGAGCCCTGCGGCCTGGACCCGATCACCGGGTTCTTCCGCAACGGCAGTTGCGACACCTGTGCGCAGGACGCGGGCTCTCACACGGTATGCGCTGTGTTGACGGAGGAATTTCTCGCCTTCTCGAAGGCCCGCGGCAATGACCTGACGACGCCGCGGCCGGAGTTCGGCTTTGCGGGGCTCAGCCCGGGCGATCGCTGGTGCCTCTGTGCGGCCCGCTGGCGGGAGGCCTATGAGGCCGGCCATGCGCCCAACGTGGTGTTGACCGCGACGCACCAGCGCGCCCTCTCGATCTGCTCGATCGAGGCGCTGAAGGCCCACGCGCTCGACCTCACCTGAGGCGGCGGGGGCCGAGGATGAGCGGCGTGAAGTACATCGGAAACTGATAGAGCGCGACGAAGAGCGCGAAGGTCGGCTCCGGCGGCAGGGCGGCGAGGTAGAGCGCCACAGTGCGGTTGCCGGTGGTGATGCCGACCGCCCTTGCATCCGGGATGGAGACCACGGATCGGGCCAACCGCCGGGCGACGAGGTGCAGGCCGAGGTTCAGCGCCACGGCCAGCGCGAAGATGCGGAGCGCCTCCACCGGCGCGGCGAGCACCAGGGCGCCGATCCCGTCGAACAGCGGGATGACGAAGAGGAACATGCCGAGCGCGGCCAGCCCGTCGACGATCTGGCCGTTCCGGGCAATCCGCTCCGCCCCGAAGAGCGCGCGGAGGAGGAGCGCCGCGGCCAGGCCGCCGGCGATCATCGCGCTGAGGCGCGCGGCGAGGGCGAGGGCGCCCGGGCCCGGCGCCTCCGGCAACAGTAGGACGGCCATGAGCGGGCCGATGATGGGTGAGAGCACGGTGGCGAGCAGCGTGATCTCCAGGGCCAGCGCCGCGTTGGCGCCCATCAGGAAGGCCAGACCGGCGGCCGAGGCGATGGGCGGGGCGAGGGCGAAATAGGTGATGGCCGTGCGATCGGCCGGGGCGAGGCCGAGGCCCCAGGCGACGAGCCAGAGCCCCACGGCCAGCCCCGGCATCAGCACCATCACCAGCAACAGCGAGCGCCCAAGCCGGCGCGGCTGCACGGCCCCCCGCGCCACGCCCACGAGGTCGATCCGAGCCATTGCGAGCGCCAGGACCATAGAGACCAAGGCCGGCAGATAGGGCCGGAGCCAGGCCGACAGCGTGGGCAGGAAGATCGCCAGGCAACAGCCGAGGGCCAGCA
Organism: Pseudomonadota bacterium; assembly: GCA_039180875.1. Lineage (GTDB taxonomy): Bacteria > Pseudomonadota > Alphaproteobacteria > Rhodobacterales > Rhodobacteraceae > JBCDCY01. The sequence goes on from JBCDCY010000002.1 coordinate 80,018, forward strand.
CGATGCGCGCCTGTCCCCCCAGCCATTGCAGTGCGGCGATCACCGATGGCCCCTCCCCAGAGCGCGCCGCGAATCCGCGGCGGGGCTACCGAACGCCAGGGCCGTCGGCCTGTCAACGCGCCGACGTGGTGTCGGGTGCGAAGAGGTGGATGCCTCCGGCGGGGATATTTGGGCCAGCAAGAAAGGCGCTATCGGATCCGCGCGGCGTCTTCGTTTTCTTGGCGGTTCAGGAGGGGCAGTCCCTCGGGGTGATGCCCACCTCCTGGGCAAAGCGCCGGGCCTCGGCCGAGACCATGCTGTCGACGATCTCGGCATCGGCCGCGATGAAGTCCGAGAGGTTGCGCCAGGCCCGCGCCTCGGCCGACCACTGGATGACCTTGAGCTGGCCGTAGCCGCCGTGATTGGCGCAAGAGAGCTGGATCGGCGCCATGTACTCGCCCAGCCCCAGCGCCTCGAGGTCGGCGCGGGTGAGATCCAGCGCCTCGAGCCCTGCCACCATGCGGGCCGGCGTCATCGCCTGCCCCGGCGCATCGCGGAGCGCGCGGCGTACGGCTTCGGTGAGATAAGTGCCGGTCATCAGGCCGCGGTTGTAGTCCACCTGGCCCACGTTGTTCATCGTGCCATTGCCGAGCCCGCCGAAATAGACGATCTCGTTCAACTGGTTATAGACCGGCACGTCGAAGCCCACCGACATGAAGTTGATGGCCCTCATGCCGTCCGCCGCGGGGCCGAGGGCGCGCATCGCCCCCTCGAACGTCGTCCACCAGATGCCGAGCATCTGCTCGCGCGGATAGCCTACGGCTGCAGCGGTGCCGATGGCCGTGGGCGTCATCAGGCCGACGGTCCAGAGCACGACCTGATCCGGCGGATCGGCGGCGATACCGGCCCACAGGGCCGTCTGATCCTCCCCCGGCGGCGCGATCGGATGCAGCTCGAGCGCGAAGCCCTCATCGGCTGCGAGCTGGCGGAGAAGGCCGATCGGCTCCTGCCCGAAGCCCGAGTCGTGGTAGACGAAGCCGATGCGCGCACCGCGGAGCGATCCGCCCCGTTCCTCCTCGAGGAACCGCACGATGGCCGAGGCCGCCTGGAGGTAGTTCGCCGGGAAGGTGAAGGTGAGCGGAAAGACCTCGCCGTCGGCGCCCGCCGTCTGGCCGAGGCCGCCGTTCAGCACCGGCACGCCGACCTGGGGTGCTGCGCGGTTCACCGCATAGGCCCCCTCCGTCATCGAGGCGAGCACCACGACGGCGCCTTGGGCCGCAAGCTCTTGATAGCAGCGCAGATGCCCCTCAAGCGTGAAGCCCGTCTCGCAGACCGCAAGCTCCACCGGCCGGCCTTCCACCCCGCCGTCGCGGGTGTTCACCAGCGTCAGGTAGTCAGCCAGGCCATCGTGAAAGCCGATGGAGAGGGGCGCCACAGGCCCCTCGTTCGAGGCCATGTAGCCGATGGTGACGGCGGTGTCGTCCTGGGCATGGGCCGCCCCGGCCGCCAGGGCCATCAACAAGCCGAGCATAGTGCAGCGCCGAAGATCCTTGAGCATGTCGGGCACGCGGCCCCTCCCGTCCTTTCATCTCATCCCGAACTCAACAGATACGAAGACGCGTCAGTCATGACCCCGGTAGGGCGCCACGTATTGCAGCGCCATGTCCCAGGGGAAGAATATCCAGGTGTCCTGGCTCACCTCCGTGATGAAGGTGTCGACCTGGGGCGCACCCTTGGGCTTGGCATAGACCGTGGCGAAGTGCGCCTTGGGGTAGAGCTCTCGGACCAGCTCGATGGTCTTGCCGGTATCGACCAGGTCGTCGACCACCAGAATGCCCTCTCCGTCGCCCATGATCTCGTCATCGGGGCGCTTCAGGATGGCGGCGTCGTTCTGGGTCTGGTGGTCGTAGCTCTTGATGCTCACGGTATCGACGGTGCGGATGTCGAGCTCCCGCGCCACGATCATCGCCGGGGCCATGCCGCCGCGGGTGATGGCGACGACGGCCCGCCAGAGGCCGTCCTCTGCCGGCGCGTGATGCTCGAGCCGCCAGGCGAGCGCCCGGCTGTCGCGGTGGATCTGGTCCCAGCTGACGTGGAACCCCTTCTCATGCGGCAGGCGTTCGGTCATGCGGCCACCTCGATCTGTCACCTGTTGCCCGGTCCTTTCCGATGGCGGGTCTGATCGGTCCCGCCCTACTTCCGACCCGTCACGACGTCGATGTCGGGCGCATCCTCGGCCTTCATGCCGACCACGTGGTAGCCGGCGTCGACATGGTGCACCTCGCCCGTCACCCCGCCCGAGAGCGGAGAGAGGAGGTAGAGGCCCGCCTGACCTACATCCTCTGCCGTCACATTGCGCCGGAGCGGCGAGTTCAGCTCGTTCCACTTCAGGATATAGCGGAAGTCGCCGATGCCGGAGGCAGCGAGCGTCTTCATCGGCCCGGCCGAGAGCGCGTTCACCCGGATGCCCCTTGGTCCGAGGTCCATGGCCATGTAGCGCACCGAGGCCTCGAGCGCCGCCTTGGCCACGCCCATGACGTTGTAGTGCGGCATCACCCGCTCCGCCCCGAAATAGGTGAGCGTCAGCATGGTGCCGCCGGCCTCCATCATTTTCTCCGCCCGTTGGGCCACGGCGGTGAAGGAGTAGACCGAGACGTTCATGGTCAGCGCGAAGTTCTCCGCCGAGGTGTCGACATAGCGCCCGCGCAATTCGTTCTTGTCGGAAAAGCCGATGGCGTGGACCAGGAAGTCGAGCGTGCCCCAGCGCTCCTTCAAGGTCGCGAAGGTCGCGTCCATCGAGGCCGTGTCGGTGACGTCGCAGGGCAGCACGATGTCGGAGCCGGTGGAGGCGGCGAGCGGTGCGACCCGCTTGCCCAGCGCATCGCCCTGGTAGGTGAAGGCGAGCTCGGCACCGGCCTGGTGCAGCGCCGAGGCGATCCCCCAGGCGATCGAGCGCTCGTTCGCGACCCCCATGATCAGACCCCGGCGGCCCCGCATCAGTCCCGTCAGGTCGACCATGCGCTGTCCCCCCTCTGCCCCGCTATTTTCGGTTGCAGCCCCTTAAGCCATCGCGTCTGGGCCTTCAAGGCGAGCGCGACGTTGCCGTTGCGGCCGGTGGTGTTAGGTATGGCGCGGGTGGCGAGACCAGGGGACGAGAGCATTGGCAGGTATGACCGAAACGCGCCGTGGGATCTTTGCGGGGGACGATCCGTTCGCGATCGCCCGCGCCTGGTTGGCGGAGGCCGAAGGGCAGGAGCCCAACGATCCCAATGCCATCGCGCTCGCCACCGTCGATGCGGCGGGGCTGCCGAACGTGCGCATGGTGCTGCTGAAGGACATCGAGGCGAACGGCTTCGTCTTCTACACCAACTACGACAGCACCAAGGGGCAGGAGTTGGAGGGGAACGCCAAGGCCGCTTTCGTGCTGCACTGGAAGTCGCTCCGCCGTCAGCTGCGGGTGCGCGGGACCGTGACGCGGGAGACGGGGGCGAAGGCCGACGCCTACTACAATTCCCGCTCGCTGCAGAGCCGATTGGGCGCCTGGGCCTCCAAGCAGTCACGGCCCCTGCGCTCGCGCGCGGCGCTGATGGCGGAAGTCGCTAAGGTGACGGCGCGGGAGGGGACGTCGCCCAAGCGCCCGCCGTTCTGGGGCGGCTTCCGGATCACGCCGACGGAGATCGAGTTCTGGGCCGACGGCGCCCACCGCCTGCATGACCGGTTCCGCTGGAGCCGCGCCGACCCGAACTCCAAATCCTGGACCGTGACCCGCCTCAACCCCTGAGCGCGGGCAGGCGCGGCAGGCGCCGCAGCCGCGACATCCGCCGGCCCACTGCGGGCAGCCGGCGGAGTTTCGGCAGCGGCCGGGGCTTCGCCATTTTGGGCAGCTTGGGCTGCGGCGCTTTCGGTTGCTTGGGCCCCCGCCTCGGCTTCGGCAGGGCGGGCAATCGCGCCAGTTTCGGCAGGCGCGGCCGCTTTCGCGGCTTGGGCAGGGGCTTGCTTTTCAGCCGGGACATCCGGGTGACCTCCGTTGCGCGCTATTCGCTCGCCACACAATCGCTCGGCCGCCCCTGGCCGACGCCGCAGCGGAAGCCTTCGGAGAGGCGCTGGGCCGCCACGCCGGTTGCGAAGAACACACCAAGCTGCACCTGACCCGTAGAGGTGTCGCCGCTGAAGCTGCCGAAGGTGGAGAGCGCGTCCTGGGGCGGCCCGCTCTCCCCATCGTCGGAGCCTGTCGCGTAGATCTTGCGCGCCGCGCCGCCCGGGTCGTCGCCGGCGACGCCGATGCTGCCTGGGACGATCGTCGGCACCACGGCGATGTCGGCCATGCGCAGTCCAACGGTCAGCTCAGGGTTCTGGGAGGTGGCCGACTGCGCCACCACGATGCCGGCATTGACGGCTTGGCCGAAGACCAGCGGCGCTGCTTCGTTGGTGCTGCCGCAGGCCGAAAGGCAGAGGCCCAGCCCCCCTAGGAGCGCATTCACGGATCCACGCATCTCACATCTCCTTTCACTCAATCAAACAGGCCTGGTCGAGATCGTTGAGCACCTCGCGGAGGGCCGCGATGTCCGTGCCCGGCTCGGCCCAGACGACCAGGTGACAGCCCGGTGGCAGGCAGGCATAGCGGCTTTGCCGAAAGCCGAGGCCCAGCTCCGGCCCGGCCAGCCAGCCGCCGAACGCCGTGGTCTCCACCACGACCCCGGCATCGGCTTTGGGGCATTCTTGGGGAAGTCGGCTGACAAGGGCGGAGGACGCGGCCTCTCCGTCCATGGGACGTTCCGTCACCACGCAGCCAGCAAGTACAACAGTGCACGCAACAAGCGCGCCGGCAAGACGGCTCGCAGACATACCAACGTCCTCACTCAATCACTTGCAAAATGGTACTTTGCACCCCTGCGTTGTGTCAAATACCGCGGTGGGACGGCCGTTCCCCCGCCCGGCCGGCGGTGCTACCGTCCGCCCCGGATCGGTGGAGGCATGGGCCCATGGCGGAACGCAAGACGCTGCTCCTGACCGGGGCGAGCCGCGGCATCGGCCATGCGACGGTGAAGCGCTTCGCCTCCGCCGGCTGGCGGGTCATCACCTGCTCCCGCCATGCCTTTCCGGAGAACTGCCCCTGGGAGGCCGGTGAGGAAGATCACATCCAGGTCGACCTGGCCGATCCGAAATCGACCATCGAGGCGGTGGAGGAGATCAAGCGCCGCCTGCCCGAACCCCGGCTCGAGGCATTGGTGAACAATGCCGGCATCTCCCCCAAGGGTCCGGAAGGGGAGCGCCTGTCGACGCTGACCACGGACCTACGCGATTGGGGGCAGGTCTTTCACGTCAACTTCTTCGCCCCTGTGGTCCTCGCCCGCGGGCTGGGGGCGGAGCTGCAGGCGGCCGGCGGCGCCATCGTCAACGTCACCTCGATCGCCGGCGCCCGGGTCCATCCCTTCGCTGGGGCGGCCTATGCCACCTCAAAGGCGGCGCTCGCGGCGCTCACAAGGGAGATGGCCCACGACTTCGGCCCCCTCGGCGTCCGGGTGAACGCCATCGCGCCGGGGGAGATCAAGACCGACATCCTCAGCCCCGGGACGGAGAAACTGGTGGAGGCCATCCCCCTCCGCCGTCTCGGCCAGCCGGAGGAAGTGGCAAACACGATCTACTACCTCTGCAGCGCCGACAGCTCCTACATCTCCGGCGTCGAGGTCGAGATCAACGGTGCGCAGCACGTCTGAGCGCGGGGCTCCGTTAGCCGAGGCCGACGACGAGGACGATCTGGTCGCCGGTGCTGTCCTCGGCCTCGATCCGCTGCACGAAGCGGCCGCGCAGCAGGCCGGTGGGTCGCCGGGCGCCAGAGAAGGCGCGGGTCTCGGCCGCTGCCGTCTCCACGATCTCGACCGGGCCGACCGGGCGGCCGGAGATGCGGTAGAGCACCTGGTCGCCGGCGCGGATCGTCAGCGTGCCGTCGGCGTCCTCCTCCGCGATCAGGGTGAGCGGCGAGAGCTCTCCGTTGCGAAACAGGCGCGCCGGCACGCCGGTGGCGTAAGCAAAGGCATCGGGCTCCGCCAGCAGGGTGTCGTTGACGGCGAGGATTTGGCAGCCGCAGTCACCGTCCGCCCCTGCCGCCGCCAGATCAGTGGCGCAGGTGGAAAGCGCCTGCTCCGCCGCGACGGCCGCCGTGGCGCCGCTCGTCGCCACCAGCGCCGGGCAGCTCGCAGCCGGGGCGCCGCGCACCAGCACCCTGGGGTCCGACAACGCACGGTAGCTGCGCCCGATCGGGGCGAGGTAGAGCAGCGGCACCTGATCGGCGCTGACGCGGGTGGTGCCGCGGCGGCCGGCCACCTCTTGCCCGGCGATGCGCTGGGCCGCCTCGATCACGTCGCCGGAGCTGCTGCGGTCGGCGTTGGTGGCGAGCACCGGAAGCTGGGCCGGCACATAAAGCGGCTGATCCGCCAACACCGGCACCGCCAGGGGGGCGGAGGGTCCGACCCCGCCCGCCGCGCAGCCGACCAGCAGCGAGGCGAGCAGACCCGCCCGCACGAGCCGACCGTGGCGCGACCACCGCGCAACCCCGTCTGTCATCAAGCAAACCCTCCAGCGGCCGGCGTTTCGGCGCGATGCAACAATAGCTTGCGTCCACCGCACTGTCGCGCGATATGTAGTAGCAGTCTGTCGAGGAACGGGAAACCGCCCCGGCATCATCGGCGCGAGGCCGCGCCGCGTTGTAAACTGGCGTCGCGGTCCATCCGGTTGGGTGATGGAAGGCATGGTTTCTGGGCGTGTTAAGTGGTTTGATGTGGCCAAAGGGTACGGCTTTGTCGTTCCCGACGATGGCGGTGGCGACATCCTGATCCACGCCAATATGCTGCGCGAAACCGGACGGACGACCTTGCCTGAGGGGGCGGCGATTGTCGTCGCGGTGGAAGAGACGGACCGCGGCAAGCAGGCCACCGAAATCCTTTCGATAGAGCCACCGGAGGTTGTGGCGCCGAGCACCGGCCCCCGCCCCACCGACTTCACGATCGAGATCGACCCCTCCGCCCCGCTGGAGCCCGCGCGGGTGAAATGGTTCGACAAGGGCAAGGGTTTCGGCTTCGTCAACGTCTTTCAGAAGCCCGGCGACGTCTTCGTGCACATGGAGGTGCTGCGCCGCTGCGGCCTGAACGATCTACAGCCGGGGGAGGCGATCTGCGTGCGCACGGTGCGCGGCCCCCGCGGCCTGATGGCGGCGGAGGTGTTGGCCTGGGACATGGCCGCGGTGCTGAACGACGTGCCCCCGGGCGGCGAGCCGCCGGCCGCGCCTGCAACCCCGATGCCCGATGCGGAGGATCCCTCGGACTGATGGCGCTGCGGCTGCTGCTGGGGCTTTTCTGGCTTGCCGTCGGCCTTCCGGCTGCTGCCGCGTGCAGTGGCGACGAGGTTCTCCTGCGCGGCCCCGGGGGCGAGGCGCGCTTTTCCGTCGAGGTGGCCGACGACCCGGCCGAGCGGGCCCGCGGCCTGATGGGGCGGGAGAGCATAGGCCGCTTTCACGGCATGCTCTTCGTCTACGACCGCCCGCAACCGGTGGCCTTCTGGATGCGCAACACGTTGATCCCCCTCGACATGATCTTCCTGGACGAGACCGGCACCGTGCAGCGCATCCACGAAAACGCTGTGCCGCTCGACGAGACCTCGATCCCCGGCGGCGACGACATCCTCGTAGTGCTGGAGATCAACGGCGGCATGAGCGACACCCTCGGCCTCGCGCCCGGGATGGAGATGCGCCACCCGGCTTTCGACCCGGCAATCGCTGCCTGGCCCTGTGATTGACCCCTTTCCGCGTCCGGTCTTTGCGCCTAGAAGGGCGGCCGTCGGGGCGTAGCGCAGCCTGGTAGCGCGCCTGTTTTGGGTACAGGAGGTCGTGAGTTCGAATCTCGCCGCCCCGACCAAGCGAACATCGACCAAGCGCAAGTCGACCAGCACCCGCCGCGCGCCCCTAGGCGACGACCCCCTGGGTGCCGCGCTCGCGGTAGGGCGTCGTCTGGAAATGCGCCCGGTAGCATTTCGAGAAATGCGAGGGTGAGGTAAAGCCGCAGGCCAGCGCCACGTTGATCACGCTCATATCCGTCTGCATCAGCAGGTTGCGCGCCTTCTGCAGCCGCAGCTCCATGTAGTAGCGCTTGGGCGAGCGGTTGAGGTAGCGGCGAAACAGCCGCTCGAGCTGCCGGGTCGACATGCCGACATCCTGGGCGAGGACGGAGGGGCTGACCGGTTCCTCCACATTCTCCTCCATCATCTGGATGACGGTGGAGAGCTTGGGGTGGCGCACACCGATCCGGGTCGGGATCGACAGGCGCTGTTCGTCCCGGTCGGTGCGAATGGTCGTGTAGATCATCTGATCGGCCACCTGGGTCGCAAGCTCCGCCCCGTGGCGGTCGGCAATCATCTTCAGCATCAGATCGGCGGAGGCCGAGCCGCCGGCCGAGGAGGAGCGGTTGCCGTCCATCACGTAGATCGTCTTCTCGAGCGCGATGTCGGGAAAATCCTCCCGAAAGGCGTCGCCGTTGTCCCAGTGGATGGTGCAGCGCCGCCCCTCCAGCAGACCGGCGGTCGCCATCACGTGGGTTGCGGTGCAGAGGCCGCCGATATGGATGCCCTTGCGGCTTTCGCGGCGCAGCCAGGCGAGGACACCGCGGGTCGTCGCCTCCTTGACCTCGATGCCGCCGCAGAGCAGCACGATCTCGTCGCGCTCCACCTCGTCGAGATCGCTGTCGCAGCGGATCTCCGCCCCGTTGGAGCAGGCGATGGAGCCGCCGCCCTCCGTCGCCAAGCGCCAGGTGTAGAGCGTCTCGCCGGAGATCCAGTTGGCGATGCGCAGCGGTTCGATCGCGCAGGCGAAGGATAGGAGCGAGAAGTTGCGCAACAGCGCAAACAAAAACCGCTCCGGTTTCCCCTCGGCCGCTCCGGTCGGGCCCATGCTGCGTGTCCTGGTCGTCGCGTTGCCGGCGGACCCTTCCCGCCATATCAAAACCGACCCTTTTTTCTTTCCGACCGGCGCGTCAAGCATGAATTTCATCAGTAAATCTCGGTCCCGATCACGATTGTGTCGGGCAGGGGACTGGTCGGCCGCCCGGCAAGACGGTATTGCGCTGCGGAACGGGGCGGTTAACTTGCCGATGCACCCCGAAAGGAGACGACAATATGCCAGCCGCCTGGTCCAAGAACGCGTGGCGCCAGAAGCCACGGGTGCAGATGCCGGACTATCCCGATGCAGCCGCGCTCGAGGGGGTGGAGGGCCAGCTCGCCAGCTATCCGCCGCTGGTCTTCGCGGGGGAGACGCGGCTCCTTACCAGCCATCTGGCCGAGGTGGCGGAGGGGCGCGCCTTTCTCCTGCAGGGCGGCGACTGCGCCGAGAGCTTTGCCGAGTTCCACGCAGACACGATCCGCGACACCTACAAGGTGCTGCTGCAGATGGCGGTGGTGCTCACCTTCGGCGCCAAGTGCCCGGTGGTGAAGATCGGCCGAATGGCGGGCCAGTTCGCCAAGCCCCGCTCGGCCGCCACCGAAAGCCGCGACGGTGTCGCGCTGCCCTCCTACCGCGGCGACATCGTCAACGACTTCGCCTTCAGCGAGGCGGCGCGCACCCCCGATCCAGCCCGGATGCTGCAGGCCTATACCCAGGCCGCGGCGACGCTCAACCTGCTCCGCGCCTTCAGCCAGGGGGGCTTTGCCGACATCAACCGGGTGCATGCCTGGACCCTCGGCTTCGCTGAACGGGCGGGGGGGTATCAACGTTATCAGGCGCTGGCCAACCGGATCTCTGAGGCGCTCGACTTCATGCGCGCGGCCGGCGTCGATGGCGGCAGCGTCGACACGCTCCACCGGGTCGACTTCTACACCAGCCACGAGGCGCTGCTTCTGGAGTATGAGGAGGCGCTCTGCCGGATCGACTCGACCAGCGGCCTGCCGGTGGCGGGCTCCGGCCATATGATCTGGATCGGCGACCGCACGCGCCAGATCGACGGCGCCCATGTGGAGTTCTGCCGCGGCGTGATGAACCCCATCGGCCTGAAATGCGGGCCGAGCCTGGCGCCCGACGATCTGATCCGCCTGATCGACCGACTCAACCCGGAGAACCGCGCCGGGCGCCTGACGCTGATCGGGCGCTTCGGGGCGGAGAAGGTGGGCGAGCATCTGCCGGCCCTCATCCGTGCGGTGGAGCGGGAGGGGCGCAGCGTCGTCTGGTGCTGCGATCCGATGCACGGCAACACCGTGAAGTCCAACTCCGGCTACAAGACCCGCTTCTTCAACGCCATCCTGTCCGAGGTGCGGGAGTTCTTCGCCGTCCATGCGGCGGAGGGCACCTATGCCGGCGGGGTGCATTTCGAGATGACGGGCAAGGACGTCACCGAATGCACCGGCGGCGTGCGTGCCATCACCGACGGCGATCTCTCCTCGCGCTACCACACGGTCTGCGATCCACGTCTGAACGCGGCCCAGGCCTTGGAGCTCGCCTTCCTGGTGGCGGAGGAGTTGGAGGCGCGGGTCGTCTCCGCCCGCGCCGCGGGCTGACCGCCGACCCCGTGAGCGCGGCCTACCTCGTCCTCACCGCCGCCGCCGGGGTGCCGGAGGAGGCGGTGACGGCGCTGCGCAGCAGCCGGCCCGACCTGGCGCTCGGCGCGCCCCGGCGCCTTGCCCCTACGGCGGTGGAGATACCGGTCGATGCTGCGGACGCCGTGCCGTCGCTCGCTGGGCTCGACGTCAATCTGGTCCCCGCCGCCGCCCGGCGCGCCGGGCTGTTCATCGCCGACATGGACAGCACGATTATCCCGGTCGAATGCATCGACGAACTCGCCGACTTCGCCGGGGCCCGGGACGAGGTCGCGGCGATCACCGAGCGGGCGATGCGGGGCGAGCTGGATTTCGAGGCGGCACTGCGGGCCCGTGTGGCCCGGCTGGCCGATCTGCCCGTCGCAACGCTGGAGGCCTGCTATCGTGAGCGCATCGGCCTGACCGCCGGGGCGGAGACGCTGCTCGCCACGCTCAAGGCACGGGGCGTGCGCACCGCCCTGGTCTCTGGCGGTTTCACTTTCTTCGTCGACCGGGTGGCCGCCCGGCTCGGCTTCGACGAGGCCCGGGCCAATGTGCTCGCCGTCGCGGACGATCGGCTGAGCGGGGACGTCGTGGAGCCGATCCTCGGCCAGGACGCCAAGCTCGCCGCATTGCAGGAGCTTCGCGGAGAGGGGGCGGCCATCGCCATCGGTGACGGGGCGAACGATCTCGGCATGATCCGGGCGGCCGATCTCGGCATCGCCTGGCGGGCCAAGCCGGTGGTGGCGGGGGAGGCGGACGCCCGGCTGCAGCACTCCGACCTCACGGCCGTGCTCGCCTTGCTCGGGCTGGCGGAGGCGGACTGGCAGCGCGCCTGAGCGGTGCTACTGCACCCGGTGCCAGTGCTGGCTTTGGCAGAACAGGCCACCGACGGCGCAGCCCTCAACCCGCAGCTGGTCGCCCTCGACCGACAGGTTGGAGCGGTAGGTGCCGGTGCCGGTCGGACGGCGGATCAGCCCGTCTACCCAGACGGCATCCGACTCTCGTTGCAGGCCGCTCAACAAGCGCCGGCCGACGATGCTCTCCCGCCGGTTGGTCTTGGCCCCGACGATGATACCGCAGCGCTGCTCCGGCGCTTCGGCGCAGGGGCCGATCTCGACCGTGATATAGCCGCCATTCGGGCGCGGCTCCGATTGCCAGACCCCATCTATACCCTCGGCGAAACCTGGCGTACCCGACACAAACACAAATAGAGTAAAGAGCGCGACGAACCGCATAATCTGTCCCCTCGTCAGCCTCGGGACTGACCTAAGGGTTCAGCGCGCTCGGGTCCAGTCCTGGCTTTGACAAATCAGGCCGCCGACGGCGCAGCCCTGGACCGTCAACACATCGCCGGCCACATGCAGGTTCGAGCGATAGGTGCCGCCGCCGCCCGGCCGGCGGATATGGCCGTGGGTCCAGTCGTCAGCACCCGCCCGGGTCATGCCGAAGATGATGATCTCACCGATCAGGTCCGCACGCCCGGCGGAGGACTGGATGATCCGGCCGCAGCGCTGCTGCGGCGCGTCGGCACAGGGGGCGATTTCGACGATGATAAATCCGCCGTTCGCCCGAGGTGCCGATTTCCAGATCCCATCGACATCCGCCGCGGCCGATCCGCCGAGGCACAACATCGCGAAGGCAAGTGCGGACCAGCGCATCGGACCGCTCCCAACAATAGGAGGTATCGTAGACTGGTGAGATACTACGTATCTTGGAAAGACAAGCTTTGGTGCGCAAAAATAGCGACAAAGTACCAAAACGGCGGTGATTGGAAAGATAAAAGTCTTTTGTCGAGACTGTCTTGAAAGTTACTGATGAATTTTAGGGATCAGGACGAGTCTTTGACGATGCTGAGATGGGCGCGGGAGCGGCCAGCACGGTCCTCCGTGCCGGTCTTGGCACCCTCGATGGCTCGCAGCTGCGGCCCGCGCTCCGGCCCGGCGAAGGCGGCCGCGTCCTCGGCCAGGGCACCGGCCGCTTCGCTCTCCGCCGGCTCGAAGGCGCCGCTGGCGCTCAGCGGCTCGATGCGCTGCTTGGCGATGGCGAAGCGCGTGGGCGCGGCCTGCAGCTCGTCGCAGCGGCTGAAGCAGCCGAGGATGCGCGTGACGTCGCCGAAATCGGAGCGGAGGGGGAGGAGCAGCAGCTCCGCCTCCATCTCCCGCCCGTCGGCGTCCTGGCCCGAGAGGCTGAAATGCGCGATCGACGGGCCGGAGAGCACGGCGTTCAGGGCGTAGTCGAAGCGCTCCCGATCCGTCTCGGCGAAGAAGCCGTGGGGCACCATGCCGCGCAACTCCATGCCCCGCAGCTCGCAGAGCCGGGTGCCCGCGAGGCGGATGCGCACGTTCACCGGGCCGAGGGATTCGAGGATGAACATGTTCTCGAGCGCATCCTCGAACTTCCGCGGATCGAGCTCGGCGCGATAGGGCACCTGACGACGACCGCGCAGATGGTCCCAATAGGCCTTCAGATGGGTCAATACCGGGTCGTTCATCGCCACATCACCTAACTCTCGGCGCCCCTCGCCTGCCGCGGCCCTGGCCCGCGGCCGCTCGATCGACCAATCCCGCCGGATCGAAGCCGATCCTCGCACTTTCGATCAAATTAGTCGAAAAGGATGCTCTTGTCGCGTCCTAGCAGGGTTAACGCTGCAATACCGTTAACGCCGGGCCGGAGCGCTCGTGGGGGAGGGGAACGATGGCGCTGCGCTCGATGACCGGATTTGCCACGCGCCAGGGCGCGGCCGAGGGGCGAAGCTGGGTTTGGGAAGTGCGGGCGGTGAACGCCCGCGGCCTCGACCTGCGGCTGCGTCTGGCCGAGGGGGCAGAGGCGTTGGAGCCCAAGGTGCGCGCCGCGGCGGGGGCGATGCTCGCCCGCGGCTCGATCACCGTCGGGCTGCGGCTTGGCCGGGCCGGAATGGCGGAGCGCACGCGCCTCGATGCCGAGCGCCTCGGCGCCATGCTCACCGCCCTCCGCGAGGTGGAGGCGGAGGCGGTCGCCGCCGGCCTCGCCACCACGCCGCCGAGCACGGCAGAGATCCTCAGCCTCCGCGGTGTCCTGGCGGCGGAGGGCGAGGATGTCGCCCCGGCGGAGGCGCCGCCCTGGCTGGCGGCCGCCGAGGCGGAGATCGCGCCGCTCTTCTCAGCGCTGGTTGCCGCGCGGGAGGAGGAGGGGGCAAAGCTCGCCCAGCTCCTCCACGACGCCCTCACCACCGTACGGGACCAGGTGGCCGCAGCGCGCGAGACGGCGGAGGCCCGGGCCGCGCGCGCCGGCGATCTGCTGCGCGCCCGGGTCGCCACCCTGCTCGAGACCGCAGAAGCCGCCGATGAGGCACGCCTGGCGCAAGAGCTCGCCCTGTTGGCCGTCAAAGGCGACGTGACGGAGGAGCTCGACCGCCTCGACGCCCACGTCGCTGCGGCCGAGGCGTTGCTGGCCGAAGGCTCGCCCGCCGGACGCAAGCTCGACTTCCTGATGCAGGAGTTCAACCGCGAGGCCAACACGCTTTGCGCCAAGGCCGGGGACGAGGCGCTGACCCGGATCGGCCTTGACCTGAAGGTGGTGATCGATCAGATGCGCGAGCAGGTGCAGAACGTGGAGTAGGCCCTTGCCGGCTGGTCCCGACGTGAATGCCCGGCGGGGCCTGCTGATCATCCTCTCCTCGCCGTCGGGTGCGGGCAAGTCGACGCTGGCCCGGCGCTTGCTGGCCCGCGACGTCGCGATGGAGTTCTCCGTCTCCGCCACCACAAGACCGCCGCGACCGGGCGAGGTCGACGGGCAGCACTATCACTTCCTCGACCAGGCCTCCTTTGACCGGATGGTGACGGATGGCGAGATGCTGGAGCACGCGGTGGTCTTCGGCCGCTCCTACGGCAGTCCGCGCGCGCCGGTGGAGGCGGCGGTGGGTGCCGGCCGCGACGTGATCTTCGACGTCGACTGGCAGGGCGGTCAACAGATCCGCAACTCGAGCCTCGGCGCCGACGCCGTCTCCATCTTCCTGTTGCCGCCGTCGATTGCGGCGCTGGAGGAGCGGCTGCGCGCCCGGGCCCAGGATGCGGAGGCCGAGATCGCCCGGCGGATGGAGAAATCCCTCGGCGAGATCGTGCATTGGGACGCCTACGACTATGTTCTGATCAACGAGGATCTCGATCGGACCGAGGACGCGATCCGGGCCATCGTCGCGGCGGAGCGCCTGCGCCGCCTGCGCCGGCCCGGCCTCGCCGACTTCGTCCGCGGCCTCGAAGCACAGTTCAAGGAGCGTACGCCATGACCCTCTACAGCCTCGACGGCACGGCGCCCGAGCTCGCGGCTGACGGCTCGATCTGGATCGCGCCGGATGCCCATGTGATGGGCAAGGTGCGGCTTGGTCGTGCGGTGGGCATCTGGTTCGGTGCGGTGCTGCGCGGCGACAACGAGTGGATCGAGGTGGGCGACGGCAGCAACATCCAGGAACACTGCATGCTGCACACCGACATGGGTTTTCCGGTGACGGTCGGCGCGGATGTCACCGTCGGGCACCGCGCTATCCTACATGGCTGCACGGTCGGCGCCGGTAGCCTGATCGGCATGGGCGCGACGGTGCTGAACGGGGCGGTGATCGGCGAAGGCTGCCTGATCGGCGCCGGCGCCCTGGTGACGGAGGGCAAGGAGATCCCCGCTGGCTCCCTGGTGATGGGGGCGCCGGCTAAGGTCGTGCGCGCAGTCGACGCGGGGACGCGTCAGGCCCTTATCGGTTCGGCTGAGAGCTACCAGGCCAACGCGCGACGCTTCCGCGATGGCCTCGTGGAGCTGTCGGAGGCGGCGGCGGTCGCCCCGGCCTCGGCGACCGGGTAGATCCGGCGGCGCCTCCTGCCCGAAGGCGCTATGTTGGCGAGAGCAGGTTGCCTCCGGCGGGGATATTTGGCCCAGCAAGAAGGCCGCGGCCCTTTCTCTTTGGCTCGAGTATCCATGGCCGTGTCGGCCGCGTGGGCCGCCCCAGCGCCGCGGGGGCCGGGTCCTCAGGCCCCGTCGGCCAAGCCCGATATCTGGGGCAGGTTTTCGGCGCGCAGCACCCCCTCCGCTTCCGAGCCGGCATAGCTCAGCCGGACCTCGTGGCGGAGCGCGTCGGCCCGGGCGAGGGCGAACTGCACGTGGGCCGGGGCCAGGTTCGGCACGATTGCCCCTTGCAGCAGAAGCGCCAGGAGCTGCGGTTGAAAGCCGACGCGGCGGCCGCTGAGCGCGATCTCAACCGTGGCGCCATTGAGCCGGATCTCCGCCCCGCCGCCGAGGGGTAGCGCCGTCTCAGCCGCCAGCAGCAGGAGCAGGAGGAGCCGCATGGTGCCCCGCGCCTGCAGCCCCGGCCGGGCGGTCCAGTGAACGCGCATCCGCGCTTCGGCGAAATAGCCCGCGACGATCGCCTGCACCTCCTCCTCCCGCACGGTGCTGGTGGCGGCGGCGTGGCCGAAGGCGAGGCGGAAAAAGCGCAGCTTGGCATCGACCGAGCGGGCGCTCATCTCGATCAGCGCCAATTCCTCGCCGATCTCGCCCGGATCCTCGGCGATCAGTTCGACGCCGTTGCCGATGGCGCCGATCGGGCTTATCAGGTCGTGGCAGAGGCGCGAGGCGACGAGTGCTGCGAGATCGGCCGAGGCCGGGGTCATCTCCACCGCGTTCATCGCGCGGCTGACCCGCAGAGGAGGGATGGTGGCGTGAACGCCTTTCTCGAACCGGGGATGTTGGTGCGCCATCCGAGTGAGCCCGACTGGGGTATCGGCCAGATCCAGTCGGTGATCGGCGACCGCATCACCGTGAACTTCCAACATGCCGGCAAGGTCGTCATCGACGGCTCCCGCATCGTCCTTTCGCCCACGACAGACTAGGGCCGCGGGCGGGGTTGGGCGAGCTGGACGCCGCCCACCGCTCTATCATCGGGCGCATCGGTTACCCATTCCCTAACGCGCACGTCAAGCTGCGCGCAGGCTTGGTTGCGCTTGGCCCTCAGAGGTCCTACGGTCCGCGCCGCTCGCGGAGCAGGGACGGACCGCACGCCGATGATCATGGACGAGGGCCGGTTTACGGTCCGCCTTGCCGAAACCGACGCCGAGATCCGCGCCGCCCAGCGCCTGCGCTACCGCGTCTTCGTCGAGGAGATGGGGGCGACGCCGAGCGCCGAGGACCGCGCACTCGGGCTCGAGCGCGACATCTTCGATCCCTATTTCGACCATCTGCTGCTGATCGACCGCGCGGCGCCGTCCGATGCGCTCGACGAGCGGGTGATCGGGGTCTATCGGCTGATGCGCGGCTCCGTCGCCCGCACCGGCCGGGGCTTCTACGGCGCGACGGAATACGACCTCTCCGCGCTCGAGGACCAGGGGCGGGAGACGCTGGAGCTCGGCCGCTCCTGCATCGCACCGGCCTTTCGCGGCGGCATCGCCATGCACCTCCTCTGGATGGGTCTGGCCCGCTATGTGCTGGAGCGCGATATCCAGATTCTGTTCGGGGTGGCGAGCTTTCACGGCACCGACCTCGAGGCTCTGGCCGGGCCATTGTCGCTCCTGCATCACGAGCATATGGCCCCGCCGGATCTGCGGGTGCGGGCCCTGCCGCAGCACTATGTCTCGATGGACCGCATGCCGCTCGACCAGATCGACCGCCGGGCGGCGATGCGGGCAACGCCCTCGCTCATCAAAGGCTATATCCGGCTCGGCGGCTTTGTCGGCGACGGCGCTTATGTCGACCGGTCGTTCAACACCACCGATGTCTGCCTGATCATGGACACCACCCGGATGCAGCAGCGCTACCGCGACTACTACACGCGCAACGCCTCGGGCGATCAGGTCGCGGTGTGAGCAGGCGCCGGGGCGGCTGAGCATGGCGACCTGGAACGGTGCCGATCCCCCGGTGGTGGCGCCGCCGCGCAGCTGGCAGCGGGTGGTAGGCGTGTTCCGCGGCCTTGCCATGTTCCTTGGCACCCTGCCGCTTTATGCCACCTACGTCCTCGGCATGCGATTGCTGCAGCGGATCTTTCCGTCCTTCCAGTCCTGGCGGGTGACGAAGCGGCTTTGGGGGCGTTGGTGCCTCTGGTGTTTCGGCGTGCGGCTGGAGCAGCGCGGGACGCCGATGCAGGGGCCGGGCGCGTTGGTGGTGAACCATGCCACCTGGCTCGACATCATCGCCTTGATGGGGACGGGGCCGCTCTGCTTCGTGGCCAAGGCGGAGGTGCGCCACTGGCCCATCGTCGGGCCGATGGCGGCCTATGGCGGCACGCTGTTCATCGAGCGCAAGAGCTCCGAGGCCAAGCGCCAGGCGGCGGCGCTGAAGGCCGCGCTCGACGCGCCGGAACGGCTGACATTCTTTCCGGAGGGCACGAGCACCGACGGGCGGCGGGTGCTGGAGTTCAAATCCTCCCTCTTCGGCATGTTCTTCGAGGACGACGTGCCGGCGGGCTTGCACGTGCAGCCGGCGACCGTGGTCTACCGCCCGCCGGCTGGGCAGCCGGAGGGGTTCTTCGGCTGGTGGGCCGACATGCCCTTCTTCAAGAGCGTTTGGGACATCCTCTGCCAGTCCTGGGGGGCGCGGGTGGTGATCGTGCTGCATCCGCCCCTTGCCGCGGCCGACTTCGCCGATCGGAAGGCGTTGGCGGCGGCAGCGGGTGAGGCGGTGCGCGGCGGCATGGCCGAGGTCCTCGGCCACCCCGTGCCGTCGGTCTAAGCGCCCCGGCGGTGGGAGCGGATCGCGCCCACGCAGCCCCACCCGCCCACCCGCAGCGCGGGCGCGATCCTTCGGCCTGTCGGTCGGATCGGACTTAGCGTGCGGCCGTTTCTGTCTTGAGGGCGCTGGCGAGGTCGACGAGCGCCTGGACCGGATCGGCCTGGCCCCAGATCTCCGGACCTACCGCGAGGAAGTCGATGTGCGGGAGGAGCGGGCGCGCCGTCTCGACCGTCACACCGCCTTCGGCCACCACCGGCAGCTCGATGATCTCGCCCCACCAGGCAAAGACATCGGCCTCGACCGAGCGTCCGTCGCCGAGCTCCCCCGGGTCGCCCACCGGGCCGAAGCTGACATAGTCCGCACCGGCCTCCCCCGCGGCGAGGCCGGCATGGCGGCTGGTGCCGCAGAAGGCGCCGACGGTGAGCTTGGGGCCGAGGGCGCGGCGGGCCTCCCGCACATGGCGCGCGCCGTCCGGCAAATGCACGCCGTCAAGGCCGAGCTCGCGCACCAGGCGCCAATGCGTGTCGAGGATAAGCGCGACGTCGCGATCGTGGCAGACCGGGCGGAGCGCCTGGGCGACCGCCGTAAGGCGCCCCTGGTCGGCGGACGCCAGGGCGAGGCGGACGCAGGCGACCAGGCCGGTGTCCAGCAGCGCTGCCAGCCGCACTGCAAAGGCCGGGATCTCAACCTCGGGCGGGGTGATCAAGTAGATCTCGGGTGCGGCCATCCTCAGCCTCCGGCGTTGCGCGGGACCGGGCGCCAGCCGGCGGGCGCGAGCTCGAACGTCGCGAACTCGAAGCCCGGCGACACGGTGCAGCCCACCAGGGTCCATTCGCCGAGGGAGACGGCGGTTTGCCACCAGCCGGGCGGCACGATGCATTGGGGCCGCTGGCCGGCGGCGATGTCGGGGCCGAGCATCCGTGCCTCCGCATCGTGGCCGTCGGGCGAGAGCGTCAGCACCAGGGGCGCGCCCGCGTAGTGGTGCCAGATCTCGGCCGCGTCGATGCGGTGCCATTCCGAGCAATCGCCGGCTTCGAGCAGGTAGTAGATGGCCGTTCCTGCGGCGCGGTCGCCCTCCGCCGCCTCGGCCCGCCAGGTCTCGGCGTACCAACCGCCCTCGGGGTGGCGGGTGAGGCCCAGGGCCTCGATCATCGCGCGGGCGGTGCTCATGGCAGGGTCTCCCTCACCTCGCGGACGAAGGCATCGGCGATCGCCGGGGCCTCGCCGATATAGCCGGCAGGGTCGAAGACCTGGTCCCAGTCGATGGGCATCGTCGTCTCCTCTGCCAAGAGGGTGCGGAGCGGCCGGCCCTCCGTCCCCACCCGCTGGCAGGCGGTTTTGACCAGAGCCTGCGCCTCCGGCCGCGGCATGTGGGCGGCGAGGGCGAAGGTGGCGGCCTCGGCCAGCATCAGATCCTGGGTGGCTGCGATATTGGCGCGCATTCGCTCGGGTGCGGCCGCAAGCGTCTCCGCCAACGCCACCGCGTGGCGGAGCGCGGCGCCGGCGGCGATCAGCATCGGCGGCAGGGTGAGCCATTCCTGCATCCAGGCCGCCCCGTCGCGCTCCTGCCCGTGCAGCATGGCCTGGTGGAGCGCGCCCACAAGGCTGGCGTTCTGCCGGGCGAGGGCGACGACGGTCTCGGCCAAGACCGGGTTGGCCTTGTGGGGCATTGTGGACGAACTGCCGGCGGCGGCGACCGTGACCTCCGCCACCTCGGTCTGGCCGAGGGCCGTGATGTCGCCTGCCATCTTGCCGAGGGACCCGGTGGTGAGGGCGAGCCAGCCGCCGAGCTCCGCCATCGTGTCGCGGCTCGCGTGCCAGGGGAGGGGGGCGAGGCCGAGGTCGAGCTCCGCCGCCAGCCCCTCCGCCACCTGCCGGGCCTTCGGGCCCATGGCGGCGTTGGTGCCGGAGGCGCCGGCGAGGCTGAGCACCAGCAGCCGCGGGCGCAACTCCGCCAGGCGCTGGCGTTGGCGCAGCAGCGGCGCACCCCAGACCGCGATCTTCGCGCCAAGGGTGGTGGGCGTGGCCATCCGGCTCCAGGTCCGGGCGGCCATCACCGTGGCGCGGTGGGCCTCCGCCTGGTTCGCCAGCGCGCGGAGGACGGCCCCAATCCGGCCTTCGAGCAGCGCCAGGACCGGTCGAAGCTGTAGGACGAGCGCCGTGTCGGCGACGTCTTGTGAGGTCGCGCCCCAATGGACGTAGGGGGCGACATCGGTCGTAAGATGTTCGCGAAACGCCGCCACTAGGGAGGGGGCGGTGATCGCGTTCTGGGCGACCCCCGGCGCGATCTGGGCGGGGTCGAGGACGACGCCGCCCGATGCCTCGGCGATGACCTCGGCGGCTGCCATCGGGATGAGGCCGAGCCGGCCCTGCACGGCGGCCAAGGCGCCCTCGAACCGCAGCATGGCGGCGAGGGTGGCGGCATCGCCCAGGGCGGCCGCGACCTCCGCATCGCCGAACAGGCCCGCCCGGAGCGCGCCGTCATAGGGAGAAGCCGCCATGTCAGCCCGGCTGGGCGAGGCCCAGGATCTCGCGCGCCTGCTGCCACGTGGCGACGGGGCGGTCGTACTTGGCGCAGATCTCCGCCGTCCGCGCGACCAGGGCGGCGTTCGAGGGGGCGAGGGTCTCGCGATCGAGGCGCACGTTGTCCTCGAGCCCGGTCCGCGCGTGCCCCCCCATCTCGATGCACCACTCGTTGAGCGTGATCTGGTAGCGCCCGATGCCGGCGCCGCACCACGTCGCCTCCGGCATCAGGCGCGTCGTCGTCTCCACGAAGAACTCGAAGGCCAGGCGATCGACCGGCATCGCGTTCTTCACGCCCATCACGAACTGGATGTGCACCGGGGCCTTCAATCGGCCATCCTTCGCCATCGCGGCAGACTGGAAAATATGTGAGAGATCAAAGGCCTCCACCTCTGGCTTCACGTCGTTCTCGCGCATCTCGGCGGCAAGCCAGTCGACCAGATCGGGTGGGTTCTCATAGACCCGGGTCGGGAAGTTGTTGGAGCCGACGGTGAGGGAGGCCATGTCGGGCGCTAGCGGCAGCATCCCGCCCCGTTCCTTGCCGGCGCCGGAGCGGCCGCCGGTCGACAACTGCACGATCATGCCGGGGCAGTGCCGCTCGATCCCCTCCTTCAGCCGCGCGAATTTCTCGGGGTCCGACGACGGCGACTGATCCTCGTTCCGCACGTGGCAGTGGGCGATGGTGGCGCCGGCCTCGAAGGCGGCCTGGGTCGACTCGATCTGTTCGGCGATGGTGATGGGCACCGCGGGGTTGTCTTCCTTCCGGGGTAGCGACCCGGTGATGGCGACGCAGATGATGCAGGGATTGGCGGCGTCTGGCATGGCTTCCCTTAGGCTCCCCGATGGCGCGGTCGCCCGGCACTATACGCCCGCCGGCCCGGGTCGCAACGCGCCGGCGATGGGCGGGGCGCCGGGGATGTGCTTCAAGGGGTGAGTGGCGCAGAGGAGCACACGATGACCTTCACCACCCGGCCAGAGATCAAGGGGACGTTCGGCGTCGTCACCACGACCCACTGGCTCGCCTCCGCCGTCGGCATGAAGCTGCTGGAGGAGGGCGGCAACGCCTTCGATGCCGCGGTCGCCGCCGGCCTGGTGCTGAGCGTGGTGGAGCCGCATCTGAACGGCCCCCTCGGCGATCTGCCGATCCTCGCCTGGCGGGCGGGGGAGGAGGTGCCGCAGGTCATCTGCGCCCAGGGGGTGGCGCCCGCGGGCCTCACCATTGCTCATTGCCGCCGGGAGGGGCTGGATCACATTCCCGGCGCCGGGCTGCTCGCCACCGTGGTGCCGGGGGCCTTCGACGGCTGGATGCAGCTCTTGCGGGACTGGGGCACGCGGCCGCTCCGCGACGTGCTGGCGCCGGCGCTGCATTATGCCGAGGCCGGCCATCCGCTGCTGCCCCGGGTCGCCGCGACCATCGAGGGCCAGGCTGCGTTCTTTCGCGCGGAATGGCCGAGCTCCGCCGCCACCTGGTTGCCGCGGGACGAGGCGCCGGCGCCCTGGAGCCTCTTTCGCAACCCCGATCTCGCGGCGACCTGGCGGCGTCTATTGGCGGAGGCCGAGGGCGCGCGCGGGCGAGAGGCTGGGATCCAGGCGGCGCGCACGGCCTTCTACCGCGGCTTCGTGGCTGAGACGATCGGCGATTGGCTGGCGGGTGCGGAGCTCGCCGACGCCACCGGGACACGCCGTCGCGGTGTGCTGAGCGCCGATGACATGGCTGCCTGGTCGGCGACCGTCGAGCCGGCGGTCGCGGGGGGCTACCGGGACTGGACGCTCTGGAAGACCGGGCCGTGGGGGCAGGGGCCCGCCCTCCTCCAGGCGCTCGGTATTCTGGAGGCGGTGGGCCTCGACGGCGTCGACCTGGAGGGCCCGGACTTCGTGCATCTGGTCATCGAGGCGTTGAAGCTCGCCCTCGCCGATCGGGAGGCGTTCTACGGCGATCCCGAGGGGGCGGAGATCCCGCTGGCGGCCCTGCTGTCGCGGGACCATGGGGCCGAGCGTGCGGCGCTGATCGGGCAACGCGCCTCCCGCGAGCAGCGGCCGAGCGTCCTCCCAGGCTACGAGGCTTGGGCCGAGGCGGCGGTGGGTCGGGCTGCGCGGGTCGCCGCGGCGGCCGGTCCGGGGGCGGGGGAGCCGACCATGGCCCACCTCGCCCGCCGGCCCGGGGACACGGTGCATCTCGACGTCATCGACCGCTGGGGGAACATGGTGTCGGCCACGCCGTCGGGCGGCTGGCTGCAATCCTCTCCCGTCGTGCCGGGGCTCGGCATGGCGCTCAACACCAGGGCCCAGATGTTCTGGTTGGAGGAGGGGCTCGCCTCCTCCCTCGCGCCGGGCCGGCGGCCGCGGACGACGCTCTCACCCTCCATGGCGCGGGGACCGGACGGCACGCGCCTCGCCTTCGGCACCCCGGGCGGCGATCAGCAGGACCAGTGGCAGCTGGTGTTCTTCCTCCGCCACGTGCACGGGATGCGGGACCTGCAGCGGGCGATCGACGCGCCGCTCTTTCACACCCAGCACATGCAGTCGTCGTTCGACCCGCGGGTGGCGCGGCCGGGCCATCTGATGGTGGAGCCGGGCCTCGGTGAGGCGACGATCGGTGCACTCACGGCCCGGGGCCATGAGGTGGAGGTGGCCGCCCCCTGGTCCGTCGGCCGCCTGACCGCCGCCGCCCGCGACCCCGACGGCCTGCTGCGTGCCGCGGCGACGCCACGCCTGATGCAGGCCTACGCCACGGGCCGCTGAGGGGGCCGTGAGGAAATTGTGGCGCGTCCCGCGCCGCGCCTTTTCCGACGTCTTGGCGGACGTGATTGTGCTGGTAGGAGGCGTCGGCATCTCCGACATACCGGCGCGAGCAGTGCGACGGCGCGACGGCCTGGAACGTCTGCTGAGAGCTCATTTTGCACATTGCAGCAGTGCATACTGCCCAGCGTTGCACAGCAAATGTTCTTGTTTTATTCTAGCCCTAGATCAGGGAGACAGCGCAATGTCAGTCATCAGCCATGTTACTCTAGGTACCAACGATACCGAACGATCCGCTCGCTTCTACGATGAGGTTCTTGGTGTGTTGGGCTTCAAGCGCTTACCGAAGCCACCAGGCAAACCGCTGGCTTATGAAAGAGGCGGCATGCCGACAGTTTACCTTTATTCACCGGAAGATGGTCGCCCGGCGACTTGGGGAAACGGAACCCATATAGCATTCGTTGCTGATACACAGGAGGCCGTCAAAGGCTTCCACGAAGCTGCACTACGTTTGGGCGGAAGCTCGGCTGGCGAACCCGGCCCACGCCCACATTACGGCAAAAACTACTACGCTGCTTACGTTCGGGACCCTGATGGCAATAAACTGCAAGCAGTGTGCTACGCGGCCACTGATTGAAGTAGGCAGGAGCTGTTATGGACGTCCGCTTCGTCCCGAAAGCGGACAACGAACGCCGCCGCCCGCCCTGCCGATCCTAGGGTCCGCTTCCCCTCACTCCACCATGTCGAGGGCTTCGAGTTGGAGTTGGTAGCCGTCGACGATGTGGGCGACGATGGCGTCCATGGCGACGGTGGCGTCGCCTGTCGCGACGGCGTCGGCCAGGGCCATGTGGTCGCCGAGGGATTTGGAGAGGTCGACCTTCTCGATCGCGGCGAACAGCTGGTAGGCAACCGCCCGGTTCCAGATCATGTCAAACATTTCAAGGAGGTAGCGGTTGCCGGCCAGGGCCACGAGTTGGCGGTGGATGGCGCGGTTGGCGTCGAAGTAGTTAGCGACGGTCTTCGACTGGATGTCCTCTTCGCGGATGATGGTGCGGCGCAGGGTCTCGAGATCCGCCTCGTCCCGAGCCACGGCGAGGATGCGGATGGCCTGGCCCTCGATGGCGGCGCGGGCCTGGTAGAGCTCCTTGATCTCCGGCGCCGAGAGCCGGTGCAGCTTGAAGCCGCCGCGGGCCGAGGTGACCAGGATGCCGTCCTGCTCCAGCCGCAGCAGGGCCTCGCGCACCGGCGTGCGGCTGATCTGCAGCTCGGCCGCCAAACGCTCCTGCACCAGGCGATCGTCGGCGCCGATATCGCCCTTGATGATTGCGTCGAGGATCTCGTCGTAGACCGCATCGGCGAGGCGTGTGCGCTCTGTCCTGACGCTCTTTAGGGCCACGCGCGGGGTTCCTTTGCTCTGCCTCTTGGATGCGCGATGCTATCCAGGCGCGGGCGCGGGCCGCAATGCGACGGCTTTGCGGTTGCGCCAATATTGGATACTGAATACCGTATTCACAAAAGACAAGGAGAGTTCCACCCATGTGCGGGATCGCAGGCAGAATTCTCAACGCTCCGGGCCAGTTGGGGGCCGATCTTGTCGCGCTGATGGATGCCCAGGCGCATCGCGGCGCCGACTCGACCGGCTTCGCCATCTATGGCCCGCCGCGCGACGACGACGGGCTGATCCTGCGTGGCATGGGCTTCGACAAGACCCGGCTCGACGCGGATATGGAGGAGTTTCGCGCCGTCCTCCGCGCCCATGGCGCCGATCTCATGGAGGAGCCGCGCTTCGTCACCGAAGGCGCGCGGCATTATTCGGTGCGCATGATCATCACCCCACCCAAGGATCTGGCGCGCTGGGTCGTCGATGCCGACGAGATGTCGGAGCGGTTCGAGGTGCAGTCCTGCGGCAAGCGGCTCGAGATCGTGAAGGACACCGGCGATGCGAACGCCGTCGCCGACCGCCACGGGGTGCGAGAGATGGTGGGCAGCCACGGCCTCGGCCATGCCCGGCTGGCGACCGAGAGCTCGGTGCTGCCGAACGCCTCCCACCCCTTCTGGGCTCGGCCGTTCCTCGATGTCGCCATCGTGCATAACGGCCAGATCACCGATTACTACACCTGGCGGGAGCGGCTTATGCGCCAGGGCTACCGCTTCCTCACCCAGAACGACAGCGAATTGATCGCCGTCTGGGTCTCCGACCAGATCGCCCAGGGTCTGACGTTGCAGCAGGCGCTGACCAAGTCCATCGGCGCCATCGACGGCGTCTTCACCTACATGATCGCCAACGAGGACGGCATCGGCTTTGCCAAGGACCGCTTCGCCATGAAGCCGCTGGTGGTGATCGAGGAGGGCGGTGCGCTCGCCGCCGCGACGGAGGAGCAGGCCGTGCGCCGGGTCTTCCGCGACGAGGCCGAGGTCATCAACTATGACGGGCCGTCGATCACCCATATCTGGGGCGTCGGCAATCGGCGCATGGCAGCATGAGCGCCGTGATCGACGAGGTGGTCGTCGAGGTCGGCGACCGCCATATCCGCGACATCAATCGGGAGATCCAGGCGGCCGTCGCCTCAGGCGCCCCGTTGGTGGTCCGCGATACCCTCTCCCGCCACAATCTCGGCATTGGCTTGCCGGAGGGCGCCCGCGTCCGCTTCGAGGGCTCGGTCGGCTATTATTGCGGCGGGCTGAACGACGGCGCTGTGATCGAGGTGGAGCGCAATGCCGGCTGGGCCGTGGCGGAGGGGATGGCCCGCGGTCATGTCACCGTCGGGGGTTATGCCGGGATGTCCTGCGGGGCCGCCATGACCGGCGGCACGATCCACGTGAAGGGCGATGCCGGCCCGCGCTGCGGCGTGGCGATGAAGGGCGGCCACATCATCGTCGAGGGCAAGATCGGCTACCAATCGGGCTTCATGGCGCACCAGGGCAAGATCATTGCCCTCGGCGGCGCCGGCGAAAGCTGCGCCGATGCGCTTTGGGAGGGCGAGGTCTGGGTCGCCGGCCCGATCGACAGCCTCGGCGTCGATGTCCGCGTGGTGGAACCGACGGCGGAGGAGGTGGCCGAGGTCGAGGCCATCCTCGCCCCCCTCGGCCTCGCCGACCGATCCCGAGACTGGCGCAAGATGATCTCGGGGCAACGCCTGTGGTATTTTGAGAGCCGGGACGCCAATGCATGGCTGATGATCTGACCGCCGACGGCACGGAGGTGCCGTTTAGCTATCCGTTCGAGATGCCGGACGAGGGGGACGTGAAGTTCGGCGACGGTGCGGCCGAGGGTCGGCCGGCCGGTGTGCCCTCCTCCTACGACGAGGGCGGCTCGACCCGCTGGACGCCGGATGCGATTGCCGAGGTGCACGCGCTGGCCCAGCTCGGCCGCTACCAGGTCCGCGGCTACAACACCTTCAACAAGCGGATGCCGACCTTTGACGACCTGACCTTCGTGCCCGCGACGATGACGCGCCTGCCGCTCGAGGGCTATCGGGAAAACTGCGAGACGCGGACGGTGCTGGGCGCCGGGCGCGGTCTGGTCGAGCGGCCGGTCGAGCTGAAGATCCCGATCTACATCGCCTCGATGAGCTTCGGGGCGCTCTCTGCCTCGGCCAAGGCCTCCCTCGGCTACGGCGCCTCCAAGGTCGGCACGATGACCTGCACCGGCGAAGGGGGCATGCTGGAGGAGGAGCGGGAGGCGTCCGCCACGCTGCTCTACCAGATGTCGCCGGCGCGCTACCGCATCGACCTCGACCATCTCCGCCGGGCCGATGCATTGGAGCTGGTGGTGGGGCAGGGGGCGAAGCCCGGCACCGGCGGGCTGCTCCTCGGCATGAAGGTAAGCCCGCGTGTGTCAAAGATGCGGACGCTACCGGAGGGAGTCGACCAGCGCTCCACCATCCGCCACCCCGATTTCCTCGGCGCCGACGATCTGGCGGTGAAGGTGGAGGAGCTGCGCATCGCCACCGACTACCAGGTGCCGATCTTCCTGAAGATGGGGGCGACCCGCCCGCGCTTCGACGTGGCGGTGGCGGCGAAGGCTGGCGTCGACGTGGTGGTCGTCGACGGGGCGGAGGGCGGCACGGGCGCGAGCCCGGAGCTCCTGCTCAACCACACCGGCATCCCGACCATGTCTGCCATCCGCGCGGCGCGGGAGGCGTTGGACGAGGCCGGCATGACCGGGGTCGTCAGCCTGGTGGCGGCCGGTGGCATCCGCTCCGGCGTCGATGCGGCGAAATGCCTGGCCCTCGGCGCCGATGCGGTGATGATCGGCAATGCCGCGATGATCGCGCTCGGCTGCAACTCGCCCCGCTACGCCGACGACTATGCCGCGCTCGGCACCAGTCCCGGCGCCTGCCACCACTGCCATATCGGCCTTTGCCCCGTCGGTATCGCCACCCAGGACGCCAGGCTCGAGGAGCGTATGCACGTGCCGGCCGGGGCAGAGCGCATCGCCCGCTACCTCACCGCCATGACCATGGAGATCACCGCGCTCGCCAAGGCTTGCGGCAAATCCTCGGTGCACAATCTCGAGGTCGAGGACCTCCGCGCCCTCTCCTTCGAGGCATCGGCCTTCACCGGCGTGAAGATGGCCGGCATCGACCGCCCGTTCGAGTGGTGAGGGTCGCCTCCCGGCAGATCGTTGCCCATGGAAAAGATCTCCACCGCCGCCTTGTCACCGCGGCGCGATAGAGCATCTTGCATGCGGCGCGCCCGGCCCCCTAGGCTGCAGCAGCGCTCAACGGGAGGATGGCAGATGCGGTTCGGGCTTATGGTGATGGCAGGTCTACTGGCGATGAGCGGCGGCGCATGGGCCCAGGCCATCGTGCTTTCCCCGGCCCAGCCCCAGCCGAACGAGGCGAGCCTGAGCCCCGGCCTTGCCGTCAGCTACGCCTATCCCGGCGATGTGCGCTCGCTCGCCGATGCCGAACGCAACCGCAGCCGCGCCGTGCCGGGCCCGGCGCTGGTCGGGCTCGACTATGTCGACACGGCCCGCGGGGTGAATGCGCTCACCTCCGATCGCTCGGAGAAGGTGGTTGCCTTCATCCGCGGCTACATGCGCTTCGACAGCGCGGGCGAGTACCGGCTGGAGTTCCACTCCAACGACGGCTTGCGGGTCGAGATCGGGGGCGCGGAGGTCTATCGCTCCGACTACCGCCATCCCTGCGAGACCGAGGGTTGGGAGACCGTCTCCATCCCCGAGCCCGGCTGGTACCCACTCGAGGCGACGTTCTTTCAGCGGCTACAGACCTCCTGTCTGATGCTGCGGTGGGAGGATCCCGACGGCAACCGGGCCTGGACCTCCAACACCGTCTTCGCGCACTGAGGGGCGCGGGCCCCTAGACCCGCCAGAAGACGAAGGCGCCCCAGAGGAGTGCGAGCGCTAGAGCGCCCCAGAGCGGTGTGCCCACAAGCCCGAGCCAGCCGAGGAAGATGAAGGCCGCGCCGAGGAGCGAGATGAACAATCGGTCGCCCCGTGTCGTATCGAGCCCCAGGATACCCCGCCGGGGATGACCGCCCGGCGCCAGGTACTCCCGCAGGCCCATCCAGCCGATTACCGCGAAGACGAAGACGAAGAACGCCGCCGTCTGCCAGGTCCAGGCCATCCAGCTCAGCATCAGACCCTCCCCAGGGCGAAGCCCTTGGCGATGTAGTTGCGCACGAAGTAGATCACGATCGCGCCTGGGATGATCGTCAGGCAGCCGGCCGCCGCGAGCAGCCCGAGCTCATAGCCCGCGGTCGAGGCGGTGCGCGTCATGGTGGCGGCAATCGGCTTCGCCTCTACCGCCGTCAGGGTCTTGGCGAGCAGCAGCTCCACCCAGGAGAACATGAAGCAGAAGAAGGCCGCGACCCCGATGCCGGAGGCGATGTTGGGGATGAAGATCCGGGTGAAGAAGCGCGGGAACGAATAGCCGTCGACATAGGCCGTCTCGTCGAGCTCCTTCGGCACGCCGGACATGAAACCCTCAAGGATCCAGACCGCCAGCGGGATGTTGAAGAGGCAGTGCGCCAGCGCCACCGCGATATGGGTGTCGAAGAGCTCCACCGCCGAATAGAGCTGGAAGAACGGCAGCGCGAAGACCGCCGGCGGCGCCATCCGGTTGGTGAGCAGCCAGAAGAACAGGTGCTTGTCGCCGAGAAACCGGTAGCGCGAGAAGGTATAGGCCGCCGGCAGCGCCACCGAGATCGAGATCGCGGTGTTGAGCGAGACGTAGATCAGCGAGTTGAAATAGCCCCAGTACCAAGTCGGATCGGTGAAGATCACCCGGTAATTGTCCAGCGTCCACTGCTGCGGAAAGGGGGTGAAGCCGCCCAGGATCTCGTTCGTGGTCTTGAAGCTCATCGAGATGAGCCAGTAGATCGGCAGCATCAGGAAGAGGATGTAGAGGATCGGGACGAGGGCTCTGGCGCGCATGATCAGCCCCTCACTTCGGCTCGTCGCGGGTCATCACGGTGTAGAACACCCAGGAGACGGCGAGCGTGATGACGAAGTAGATGAGGCTCATGGCAGCGGCCGGGCCCAGGTCGAACTGGCCGAGCGCGGTCTTCACCAGGTCGATGGAGAGGAACGTCGTGGCGTTCCCCGGCCCGCCCCCGGTCAGCACCGAGACCTCGGTGTAGATCATGAAGCTGTCCATGAAGCGCAGAAGGATCGCGATGGTCAGCACCCGGCGCATCTTCGGCAGCTGGATATGGCGAAAGACCGCCCAGGGCCCCGCCCCGTCGATCTTCGCCGCCTGGTAGTAGGCATCGGGGATGGAGATCAGCCCGGCATAGGCCAGCAGCACAACCAGCGAGGTCCAGTGCCAGACATCCATCAGGATGAGGGTCACCCAGGCGGAGAACGGCTGCTGGGTGTAGTTGTAGTCGATCCCGATTGCGTTCAGCGAATAGCCCATCAGGCCGATGTCGGGCAGGGCGAAGATGTTCCACATCGCGCCGACCACGTTCCAGGGGATGAGCAGCGGCAGCGCCATCAGCACCAGGCAGACGGAGACCCAGGGCCCCCGCCGCGGCATCGAGAGCGCGATGGCGACGCCGAGCGGGATCTCGATCACCAGGATGATCCCGGTGAACAGAAGCTGGCGGCCAAGCGCGTTGTGGAAGCGCTCGGAGCGCAGCACGTCCTCGAACCAGCCGACGCCGTGCCAGAAGAAGACGTTGTTGCCGAAGGTCTCCTGCACCGAGTAGTTCACCACCGTCATCAATGGCACGAGGGCGTTGAAGGCCACCAGGATCAGGACCGGCAGGACGAACCACCAGCCGCGCTGCGTCTCAGTCTTCATCACGCCCTCCTTTTCCCTGCGTCACTGGCCGCCATCCCGTCCCGCACCGCTCCCTGGGCGGCCCCAAGGCCCGCACCGCCCCGGACTTGATCCGGGGTCTCGCGCCGAGGGGGAGAGGTCCCGGACAATCGGCCTCGGGCCGATTTCCGGGGCGGCGCGGTTCGCGGAGGCTGTTCTTCTCGAACACTCTCATGTCTCGAGTTGCTCTCTGGGCGGCCCCAAGGCCCGCACCGCCCCGGACTTGATCCGGGGCCCCGCGCCGAGGGGGAGAGGTCCCAGACAATCGGCCTTGGGCCGATTTCCGGGACGGTGCGGCGCTTGGAGCCTGAGGCCCCTCACGCGCCGTCCTCCGTCACCAGCCAGCCGTCGGCGTAGACGCGGGTTTGTGTCGGGTCGAAGCTGAGCCCGACCTCCTCGCCACCGATCTCGGCGCCTTCTTCCAGGAGGGCGGAGACGCCGACGCCGTCCACCTCCGCCTCGAGCAGCACGTGGCGGCCGAGGTCGGCCGTGCGCCGCACCCGGGCCGGGATCGCCGCCTCTGCCGCGCCGGCAAGCCGCACGAACTCCGGGCGCACGCCGATCTCTGTCCGCGCGCCCGCCGTCTCCCCAATCCGGCCGGCAAGCGCGACCGCGTGGCCGGCGAAATGCGCCTGGCCCCCCTCCACCGCGCAGGGCAGCACGTTCATGCCGGGCGAGCCGATGAAGTGGCCGACGAAGGTGTGGGCCGGCCGCTCGAAAAGCTCGACCGGAGTACCCATCTGCACGATCTCGCCCGCCTGCATCACCACGACCTGATCGGCGAAGGTAAGCGCCTCCGTCTGGTCGTGGGTGACGTAGATCATCGTTGCCCGCACCCGCTGGTGCAGCTCCTTCAGCTTGGACCGCAGCGTCCACTTCAGGTGCGGGTCGATGACCGTCAGCGGCTCATCGAACATGATGACGTTGACGTCGTCGCGCACGAGCCCCCGGCCGAGGGAGATCTTCTGCTTGGCGTCCGGCGTCAGTCCCGCCGCCCGGCGGCCGAGATCCGCCGTCAGGTCCAGCATCTCGGCGATCTCGCCCACTCGCCGGCTGACCGTCGCCGCATCGACCCCGCGATTGCGGAGGGGGAAGGCCAGGTTCTCCTCCACCGTCATGGTGTCGTAGACCACCGGGAACTGAAAGACCTGGGCGATGTTGCGCTGGTCGGTCTCGGCCTCCGTCACGTCTGCGTCGTCGAACAGGATGCGCCCCTCGCTCGGCGTCACCAGGCCGGAGATAATGTTGAGAAGGCTGGTCTTGCCGCAGCCGGATGGACCGAGGAGCGCGTAGGCCCCGCCATCCTCCCATGTCAGGTCGATGCGCTTCAGCGCATAGTCGTCGGGCCCGGCCGGGTTGGCGAGGTAGCTGTGGCGCAGGCCGTCTAGGGTGATCTTTGCCATCGCGTCCTCACGCCGCCCTTGCGCCGTCGGTTCCGAAGTAGAGGCAGCGGCTGGTGTCGATGAAGAAATCGTGCTGCTCGCCCACTCGGTAGGGATGGACGCCGTCGGCGAGGGAGACCCAGCTCAACCCGCCGATGTCGAAATGGGCGACGCTTTCGGAGCCAGAGAGCTCGGTGATCTGAACCCGACCCGGCACCCGGACGGCGGCGGAGGCGGGCTGGATCGGTGCCACGAAATGCGGGCGTAGGCCCACCACATAGTCGCCGTCGGAGAGCGCGGCCGCCGCCCCCTCCGCCGGCCACTCGACCCCCTCGCGCAGGCGGATGGTGGCCCCCCGCTTCTCCACCGGCGCGGTGTTGATCGGCGGGTCGGAGAATACCCGGGCCGAGATCAGGTCGGTGGGCGCGCGGTAGATCTCTGCAGTCGGGCCAAACTGGGTCACGCGCCCCTCATGCATCGTCGCGGTATGGCCGCCGAGGACCAATGCCTCAGTCGGTTCGGAGGTGGCGTAGACCACCGTCGCGCCGCGTCCGGCGAACAGGGCGGGAAGCTGATCGCGCAGCTCCTCGCGCAGCTTGTAGTCGAGGTTGGCGAGCGGTTCGTCGAGAAGGACGAGGTCGCTCTCCTTGACGATGGCGCGGGCAAGCGCCGTGCGCTGCTGCTGACCGCCCGAAAGCTCCGCCGGGCGGCGGGCGAGGAAGGGTTGCAGCTGCAGGATCTCCGCCGCCTCGCCCACCCGGGCGTCGATCTCCGCCCGGGCGAGGCCCGCGACGCGGAGCGGCGAGGCGATGTTCTCGAACACCGTCATATGCGGGTAGTTGACGAAGAACTGATGGACCAGGCTCACGTTCCGCGCTTGGGGAGAGACTTTGGTGACGTCGCGCCCGTTCAGCCAGATCTCCCCCTCCGTCGGGCTCTCCAATCCCGCCATCAGCTTCAGGAGCGTCGTCTTGCCGGCGTTGGTCGCGCCGAGCAGCATGTTGAAGCCGCCGGGCCGCAACGTCAGCGACGTGGGGTAGAGGTGCATGTCGGCGCCGACGCGCTTGCCGACCGTGCGCAACTCGAGGGTCATGGCAGATCCGTCGCAGAGGCAGGAACATCCCGCCTGGACCCTCCCCCGACGGGCGGGGGAGGGCGAGAGGCGGGCCGCCTAGTTGGCCTCGGCCCAGCGGGCGACCAGGTCGTCGTAGTTGACCGTCTCACCCTGCGGCTTTTCGTTCTCGAGCGGCGGCTTGGCACCGCCGTTGGCGAACCACCACTCGGCATCACGCGGCTCATTCAGGCGCGGGCCGCAGCCGCCATAGACGTTGGCGCCCTCATCGGCCTGCTGCATCCGGGCCATGGTCTGGTCCATCTCGGCCGCGAGCCGGTCCATCGCCTCCTGCGGAGTGAAGGCGCCGGAGTTCACGTCGCCGATCTGCTGCCACCAGATTTGCGCGAGCCGCGGATAGTCCGGCACGTTGATGCCGGTGGGCGACCAGCGCACCCGGTCGGGGGAGCGGTAGAACTCCACCAGGCCACCCAGCCGCGGCGCCCGCTCCGTAAAGCTCTCATGCCGGACGGAGCTGTCGCGGATGAAGGTGAGGCCCACGTGGCTCTTGCGCACATCGACGGTCTTGGAGGTCACGAACTGGGCGTAGAGCCAGGCGGCCCGGGCCCGATCGTCCGGCGTCGATTTCAGGATCGTCCAGGACCCGACGTCCTGATAGCCGACCTTCTGACCCTCGGTCCAATAGGGCCCATGGGGCGACGGCGCCATCCGCCAGAGCGGCATGCCGTCCTCGTCCACGGTGTTGTTGCCGTCCTCGCGCGGGGCGACCATGTCGGCGGTGAAGGCGGTATACCAGAAGATTTGCTGGGCCACGTTGCCTTGGCTGAGCGCGGGCAGGGACTGGTAGAAGTCGTAGGATGCAGCCGCCGGCGGGGCGTATTCGCGCAGCCATTCGTCCCACTTCCGGATCGCATAGACCGCCGCGGGCCCGTTCGCCGCACCGCCGCGCTCGACCGAGGCGCCCACCGGGTTGCAGGAGCCTGCCTCCATCCGGATGCCCCACTCGTCGATCGGGATGCCGTTCGGCTCACCGACCGAGCCGGCGCCGGCCATCGAGAGCCAGGCATCGGTCATCCGCCAGCCAAGATCCGGGGCGCGCTTGCCGTAGTCCATATGGCCGTAGATGCGGACGCCGTCGATCTCCTGCACGTCGTTGGTGAAGAACTCGGCGATGTCCTCGTAGGCCGACCAGTTGACCGGCACGCCGAGATCATAGCCGTACTTCTCGCGGAAGGCGGCCTGCAGATCCTCGCGGTCGAACCAGTCCTTGCGGAACCAATAGAGGTTGGCGAACTGCTGGTCCGGCAATTGGTAGAGCTTGCCGTCGGGCCCGGTGGTGAACTGGATCCCCATGAAGTCGTCGAGGTCGAGGGTCGGGCTGGTCACGTCGGCCCAATCACCCTCCATCATGTCCGACAGCGGCACGGCGAGCTGCAGGCGGGAGTGCGTGCCGATCAGATCGCTGTCGTTGACATAGGCGTCATAGAGGTTGCGGTTCGTCTGCATCTGGGTCTGAACCGCCTGCACCACCTCACCCTCGCCGAGGATCTGGTGGTTCACCGTGATGCCGGTGATCTCCTCAAAGGCGCGGGTCAGCACCTCGGATTCGTAAGAGTGTGTCGGAATACCTTCCGACAACACGTTGATTTCCATACCTCGGAACGGTTCAGCCGCTTGGATGAACCACTCCATCTCGGCCTTCTGTTCGTCGACGCTGAGGACGGAGGGCTGGAACTCCTCCTCGATCCAGCGTTCGGCGGCGGCCATGTCGGCCTGCGCGCCCGGTGCTGCGGCACCGAGTGCGAGAGCCGAGACGGCCACGAGCAAGGATGTGCGCATCAATTTCCTCCCTGGGTTACACGCGCTTGCGATCTGAGTCGCATAGGCAAGGATCGATGTTGGGTTGGAACAACCGCGCCGGTCAAGGCCGCTGTCAGGCTTGGCTTTTCACGTTTCCGGGCGGTGGTATGCTACGGCGTACCCGTGTACCGGGCGCGGGCGGCGTCTCCGGCGGGCCGGCGAAGCACTGCGCTTCTTCCATCCAGGCGGTGGCGTTCGGGCCGGTGACGCGGAGCGTGGTGTCCGCGATGTTGCGGGTCTGGGTGACCACCTGGCAGAAGGCCTCCGCCGGCCCCTCGATCCGCTCTCTTTGGCTCTCTTCGCCGTAGGTCCAGAGGGTGCCGGAGGGCGCTTCGAGCACCAGGTAAGGCATCGGCTCGGGCACCGCGCGGCCGTGCACCTGGAAGCTCCAGCCATAGGTCTTCACGCCGAGGACGACGATGTTCTGGATGTCGTCGGTCGAGGTCCGCGTGAGGCCGAGCTCGTCGTAGATCTCCTGCCCGTGGGCCCAGGTCTCCATCAATCGTGCCGTGATGGAGGAGCGGACGCTCATGCTCGGCCCGGCCCACTTCACGCGGTGCGCGGGATCGGCCTGGCCGAAACGCTCCGCCATCGGCCGGAAGAAATCGCGCCAGGCGGTGATCAGGGCCGGGCCGGTGAGGTCGCCGAGCCAGCCGCGCTCGAAGTCGCGCAGCGTGCCGCTTTGGAGCGCGCTCATCACCTCGGCGAGCCAAGCCTCGAAGGCCGCCGGGTCCTGGAGCGCGGTATCGGCGCCCCAGTTCCAGATGTGGAGATGGCCGATCACATCCTCGATCGTCCATCCCTTGAACGCCGTCGGGCGCCGCAGGTCCTCGGTGGAGAGCGGGGCGACGAGGGTAAGCAGGCGCTCGCATTCGTCGAGGAAGGCCCGGGCCTGGTCCATCATGGGATGTCCTCCTCCGCCGCGTCGGGTGTGATCTCGACCAAGGGATCGCCGGCCGCGACCTGCTGGCCGGCGCCGGCGAGGACAGCGGCGACGGTGCCGCCGACCTCCGCCCGGATGGCGTGCTGCATCTTCATTGCCTCGAGCGTTGCCACGGTGGCCCCGGCCGCCACCGCGTCGCCGGGAGTGACCCAGATCTCGACCAGCACACCGTGCATCGGGGCGGTGGCGGTCCCGGTGCCGACGGTCGCCCCGATCGCTTCGCCGTCCGCGCCATCTTCGAGCCGCAGAGTGCGTGTGGGTGTCACCACGTAGAGGCCGCCGTCAGGCGCGGCGTGGTGGGCGAGCCGCAGCGTCTCTCCGTCCACCCGCAGGACTGCGGTGCCGTCGCGCCGCGCGACGGTCTCGACCCGGTGCTGGCCGTCGATGGTGATGGCGTCCTCTGCGACGCTGAGATGGTGGGTCTCCGGCGCCCCGTCATCGATGCGCACGCGGAGGACGGTTTGCAGTGCGCCGGTGCTCGACCAGCCCCGCAGCTCGTCCGCCAGGCCCAGGGCCTGGTCCCATGCCTGGTCGTGGAGCTGCCAGTGGCGGAGGGTGAGCGCCGCCAACCGCTCAGCGTCCGGCAGAGGCGTGGGCGCGTAGCCGTCGTAGCCCCAGGTGGCCGCGACGAAGGCCGTGGTTGCCTCACCCGCCGCGAAGGTCGGCGTGGCAAGGGCGTCGATCAGAAAGGCGCGGTTGGAGGCGACGCCAAGCACCACTGTCTTGCCCAGGGCGACGAGCAGGCGCCGCTGTGCCTCCTCCCGATCCGCGCCATGGGCGATGATCTTCGCCAGCATCGAGTCGTAGTGAGGCGGGACGTCGGACGCGGTCTCGATGCCCGCATCCACCCGCACGCCGGCGGGTGGGCGCCAGTCCAGGATCCGGCCTGCGGCGGGGGCGAAATCGGCCGCTGGATCCTCGGCATTGAGGCGCACCTCGATGGCATGGCCGGTGAGCGCCACGTCGTCTTGGGCAAAGGGCAGCGGCCGCCCCTCCGCCACGTCGAGCTGCAGTGCGACGAGGTCGAGGCCGGTGATCAGCTCCGTCACCGGATGCTCGACCTGCAGACGGGTGTTCATCTCGAGAAAGTAGTACCGGCCCGCATCGTCCAGCAGGAACTCCACCGTGCCCGCACCGATATAGGCGACGGCCTTGGCGGCGGCGACGGCCGCGGCGCCCATCTCGGCCCTTAGGTCGGCGTCGACCGCGGGGCTGGGCGCCTCCTCGATCAGCTTTTGATGGCGGCGCTGGATGGAGCAGTCGCGCTCGCCGAGGTGCAGGCAGGTGCCATGCTGGTCGGCGAGGATCTGCACCTCCACGTGGCGCGCACCGTCGATCGCCCGCTCCAGGATCAGGCTGCCATCGCCGAAGGCGGTCTCGGCCTCTGCCCGGGCGGTGCGGAGTGCGTCGGCGAGGGCATCCCGCCCCGCGACCCGCCGCATGCCGCGCCCGCCGCCGCCGAGCGCGGCCTTCACCATCAGCGGAAAGCCGATCTCTTCGGCCGCCGCCAGCATGGCCGCGTCGCTCTGATCCGCGCCCTCGTAGCCAGGAATGGTCGGGACATCCGCCGCGATCATCGTGCGCTTGGCCGCCGCCTTGTCGGCCATCGCGCGGATCGCCTTCGCCGGCGGCCCGACGAAGATCAGGCCGGCCGCCCGCACCGCGTCGGCAAAATCCGCATTCTCCGCCAGGAAGCCGTAGCCCGGGTGGACCGCGTCGGCACCGGTCGCCCGAGCCGCCTCAATGATTGCAGCGATGTTCAGATAGCTTTCGGCCGGCGGCGCTGGACCGATCGGCACCGCCTCATCGGCCTTGCGAACATGCAGCGCGCCCTGGTCAGCCTCGGAGTAGACGGCGATCGTGCGTAGGCCGCGGGCGCGCGCCGTGCGGATGATCCGAACGGCGATCTCGCCGCGGTTGGCGATCAGCAGGGATCCGATCCGCTCCATCGCTACATCCGCGCCACGCCGAAGGCGTTGGGCTGTAGCCGTCTCGCTCGCGCCTCCCGACAGGTGGCGAGGGCAAAGCCGAGGACCCGGCGGGTGTCGCGCGGGTCGATGACGCCATGGTCCAGCACTCGGCCGGAGGTGTAGAAGGCGCTCTCCTGCTTGGCGAAGTGGGCGATGATGCCGGCCTCCTGCGCCTTCAGCGCCGCCGCGTCCACCTCCATCCCGCGCCGGGCGGCCCCGGCGGTGGCCACGACGCTCATGGTCTTGGCGGCCTGGGCACCACCCATCACGCCGCTGGTGGAATTGGGCCAGGCGAACAGGAAATCCGGCTCGTAGGCATAGCCGCACATGCCGTAATTTCCGGCGCCGTAGCTCGCGCCGATATAGAGCGTGATCTTCGGCACCCGCACATTCGCCACCGCCTGGATCATCTTCGAGCCGTGCTTGATCATGCCGGCCTGCTCACTCTCCGTGCCGACGATGTAGCCGGTGGTGTTGTTGAGGAAGATGAGCGGCAGTTCCGCCTGATCGCAAAGCTGAATGAACTGGGCGGCCTTGGTCGCACCCTGCGGGTCGATCGGGCCATTATTGCCGAGGATGCCGCAAGCATGACCCATGATGCGGGCCTGAGCGCAGACGGTGCTGGCGCCGTAGTCGGGCTTGACGAGCTCGACGTCGGAGCCGTCGACGACCCGGGCCAGCACCTCCCGCACGTCGTAGGGGATGCGGTAATCGACGGGGACAACGCCGGCGAGCTCGTCGGGGTCGTAGCGCGGCTTGGCGATCGCGCCCGGCGCCGCGGTGGGGCAGCGTCGGTTCCAATCCCAGCGCGCTATCACGCGGCGCGCCGTGGCGATGCCGTCGGCGTCGTCCTCCGCCAGATACTCGACCAGGCCCGACTGGGTCGCGTGCATCTCGGCCCCGCCGAGCGCCCGATCCTCTGCCCGCTCCCCCGTCGCGGCCTCGACCAGGGCGGCGCCGGCCAGTGCCGCGAGGCCGTTCCGCTTCACCCCGATCACGTAGTCCGACAGCCCCGGCATGTAGGCGCCCCCGGCGGTGGAGGGGCCGTGCAGTACCGTGAGCGTCGGGATCCCCGCGGCCGAGAGCTGCGCCAGCCGGCGGAAGATGCCGCCGCCGCCGGCCCAGGCCTCCACCGTGAACTTCATCAGATCGGCGCCGGCGCTTTCGACCAGATGGATCAGCGGCAGCTTCTGGCGCTGTGCCATCTCGAGCAGGCTGATGCAGGCGGGCAGGGAGGACTGGGTCATCGCCCCCGCCCTTATGCCGCTGTCATCGACCCAGACGAGGCAGCGCACCCCGCTCACGAAGCCGATGCCGGCGATGAGGGAGGCGCCGGGCACGCTCGTCTCCGGATCCTCGTCCTCCACCAGGTAGTTGGCGAGGGAATGCAGACGCAGGAACGGCATGCTGGGGTCGAGCAGGTGGGCAAGGCGGGTCCGGGGCGTGAGCTGGCCCCGTTTCTCAAAGGTCTCGCGCCGCTTGTCGGAGGCCGCTTCGGCCCGCGCCTCCAACGCGCGGAGCTGGTCAACGAGGGCGAGCATGTCCCGCCGGTTCTGCTGAAACGCCTCCGATTGCGGCGCGATGCGGGAGGTGAAGGCGGCCATCTACTGCTCCTCCAGCAAAGCCCGGGGGACGGTGACGGGCATGGCGAGCAGGATCTGGGCGTAGGTCTTGCCCTGGGGGTCGAGGCGCAGGCTCGCCATGCCGCCACCGCCGAGGGCCCCGTGCAGCACCAGGTTGATCGCGCCGGTACCGGGCAGGAAATGGCGCGCGACCGGGCCGTCGATGCGGTCGGCGAAGTGGGCGGCCACGGCCTCCTCCGTCAAAGCCGCCCAGAGACAGGGGGCAGAAGCCGGATCGCGCGGCACGACGCCGATATTGGCGATGTCGCCCTTGTCGCCGGAGCGGGCCACGGCGATGCGGTGGAGCGGGACGCTGACAGGGTCGGCGATCTCTGCTGCCTTCGGGGCGTCGATGGTTGGTCGGGCCTGCTCTGGTACCGGCGCCGCCGAAGCCACGGGCTTACCATCGACCGGCACAGCGTCTTTCGGCAGCAGGAAGGAGAACAGCCGCACCACCGGGGACGGCCGGGGCCGGAGCCCGCCGTAGGAGGCGAGGCCCGGCGGCGCGGCGAGGGCAAAGCCGGTCGCCTCCTTCAAGAGCAGCGTCAGCGCCTGAGGCTCTGCATGCCGAGCGGCGAGGATTAGGGCGATCTGCCCGGCCGGGTCGCCGAAGGTCTCCACCCAGACCTCGCCGTAGCCGGCCAGGTTCCGGGCGCGGAGCTTGGCCCGGGCGCGCTGCAGTGCGACCTCGGCGAAGAGCCGGGCCTTGGCCTCCGCATCGGCGCCGGCCAAGAACCAGGGCATGGAGATGCGCCAGCCGTCGGCGTAGGTGGCGCTGACCTTATAGGTGCTGGGCCCCGGCCGGCCGCGCGCGCCGGCGACCCGGACGACGCCCGGCGCCTCCTCCGCGATCGTCACATCGGAGAGGTCGCACACCACGTCCGGCAGCACGTAGGAGGCGGGATCGCCGACCTCATACAGCATCTGCTCGGCCACCGTCTCCCGGCTCACCAACCCACCCGTCCCGGCGGGCTTGCTGAGTTGAAAGCTGCCGTCGGGCACCAATTCGGCGATGGGATAGCCTATGTCGACGAGGGTGGGGGCGATCTCCGCCCAATCGGTGAAGTTGCCCCCGGTGGCCTGGGGCCCGCATTCCAGGATGTGCCCGGCGAGGCTGCCACCAGCTAGCGCATCCCAGTCCGTGCGCGCCCAGCCGAAGGCGTGGATCGCGGGGCCGAGGGCGAGGGCGCTGTCGACCGTGCGCCCGGTGATGACGATGTCGGCGCCCTCAGCGAGGGCGGCGGCGATGGGAAAGGCGCCGAGATAGGCGTTGATCGAGGCGACGCTCTCGACCGGCGGGAAGGGATCGCCGGAGAACATCTCCCGCATTTCAGCAAACTCCGTCGCCCGCCCGGTCAGATCGTCGCCGGTGACGACGGCGACCGAAAGATCGAGGCCCGCCTCGGCGATCAGCCCTCGCAGGGCCTCGGCGCAGGCCCCCGGGTTCAGGCCGCCGGCATTGCTGACGATGCGCATGCCCTGCTCGGCGATCGCCGTCAGGTGAGGCGCCAGTACGGCGGGGAAGTCGGTGGCGAAGCCCGCCGCCGGGTCCTTCGCCCGGGCGCGGGCCATGATGGAGAGGGTGATCTCCGCCAGGTAGTCGAAGATGACGACGTCGACATCGCCCTCGGCCAGGAACTGGGGCAGTGCCATGTCGGTCTCGCCCCAAAAGCCGCAGGCGCCGCCGATCCTGAGCTTGCCTGCGCCCACCGCTCACTCCTCCCGCGTCACGTCGTGGCGATAGAGCCAACCCGTGCGCCGGTGAAAGATCAAGCCGCCGGCCAGATCGCGGATCGGCCGCGGGGCGAAGGTGCCGAGCCGGGGGAGGCGGCCGGTGGCGTGGAAGCGCGCCATGTTCTCCCGCGCCATGGCCTGCACCCGGGCGGTGCGGGGCTTGCGCCGCGCCTCGTAGGCCGCAAGCGCCATCGCCACGTCGGGGGTGTGGCGGAGGGCCGTCGCGAGGGTCCAGGCATCCTCCATTGCCATCACCGCCCCTTGGGCGAATGACGGCACCATGGGGTGGCAGGCATCGCCGAGCAGCACGACCCGGCCCATCGACCAGTGCGGCAGGGGCGGGCGATCGAGCAGGGCCCAGCAGTAGGGCGTGTCGATGGCCGACAGCACGGTCTGGATCGCGGGATGCCAGCCGGCAAAGTCCCGGCGGAGATCGGCCGGATCTCCGGGCTCCGTCCAGCTCTCGCTCCGCCAATCATCCCGGGCGACGATGCCGACGACGTTGAGGGCTCGGCCCTGCCGGACCGGATAGGTGACGGCGTGGCGCCCCTGGCCGATCCAGATGCAGGTGCCGGCGGAGGAAGGGTGATCGGGGACGGCCGCCTGGGGCACCACGGCCCGCCAGGCGATGCTGCCGGTGAAGCTTGGCGCCTCTGTGCCGATCAGCGCTGTCCGGATGCCGGAATGCACCCCATCGGCGCCGATCAGCAGATCGGCGGTTCGCGGGCCGGCCGATGTTTCGATGTGGACCTGATCGCCCTCGGTTCGCGCCTCCGTCACCTCGGTGCCGAGGTGCAGCGCCTCCGGCCCAAGGGCCCCCGCCAGGAGGTCGATCAGATCGGCGCGGTGTACCTGGAGGTAGGGCGCCCCCCAGCGCGCCACCGCCGCGGGTCCCATGGGGATGGAAAAGACCTGGCGCCCGGTCCGGCCGATCCGCATCTCGATTACCGGCGGCGCCGAGGCCACGGCGGAGAGCGCATCGGCGAGGCCAAGGGCCGCAAGCACCCGGTGGCCGTTCGGGCTGATCTGCAAACCGGCACCGACCTCGGCAAGCGCCACGGCCCGCTCCAGCACCTCCACCTG
This sequence comes from Pseudomonadota bacterium, assembly GCA_039180875.1. Taxonomy (GTDB): domain Bacteria; phylum Pseudomonadota; class Alphaproteobacteria; order Rhodobacterales; family Rhodobacteraceae; genus JBCDCY01. The sequence continues at coordinate 122,451 of JBCDCY010000002.1, forward strand.
CCAACCGATGCGGCGGAGGGTGAGGGCGGCCGTCAAACCGCCGATGCCGGCCCCTGCGACGATGGCCTTCATCGTTGTCGGCTGCCCCGTGGACGCCCCTCGCAAGACCGACGAAGCGGAATCGAACATCGCTTTCTCACGCTCAGCGAAGGGCTGAGCGTGAACGCGATGTCCGATACGAGATCCTTCATTGGCACCGCGCCGGCACTAGGTCAGCACACCCTGGGCGCGGAGCTCTGCTATGGCCTCGGGCGAATAGCCGGCGGCGCGGAGCGTTGCCTCCGTCGCGCCGCGGGGGGCGGCGACCGGGCCGGGCGCCGGGGGCGGGGTGCGGCCGAAGCGGGGTGCGGGCTGGGCTTGCGCGACGCCGTCGCGCGTGGCGTAGACGCTGCGGGCAGCCATGTGGGGATGGGTCCGGGTCTCCTCCCAATCCAGAACCGGGGCGACGCAGGCGTCGGAGCCGGCGAAGACGGCAGCCCATTCGTCCCGGCTGCGGGTGGCGAAGTGGGCGGCGTATTCCTCCCGCCGGGCGGGCCAGGTCGCCCGGTCCATCTGGCTTGCCAGATGCTCCCGGGGCAGACCGGCGCGGGCCAGGAACTCGGCGTAGAACTGCGGCTCCAATGCGCCGACGGCGATCGCCTTGCCGTCGGCGGTCTGATAGCAGCGGTAGAACGGAGCCCCGCCGTCGAGCAGGTTGGCCTCCCGCCCGTCCTGCCAGATGCCCTGGGCGCGGAGGCCGTGCATCAGGGCCATCAGGGCCGGCACGCCGTCGACCATTGCCGCGTCCACGACCTGGCCACGACCCGATCCCTGCCGCTCGAAGAGGGCCGAGAGGATGCCGAGGAGCAGAAACATCGTGCCGCCGGCATAGTCGGCGGCGATGTTGAGGGGCGGGATCGGCGGCCCGTCCGCCGGACCGATGGCGCCGAGCACACCAGTGAGCGCCAGATAGGTGATGTCGTGCCCCGCCTCCCGCGCCAAGGGTCCGTCCTGGCCCCAGCCGGTCATGCGGGCATAGATCAGGCGGGGATTGGCGGCCGCGCAAGGCTCGGGCCCGAGCCCCATGCGCTCCATCACCCCCGGCCGGAAACCCTCGATCAGCACGTCCGCCTCCGCGATCAGGCTGAGCGCTGCCGTCACCCCCGCCGCATGCTTGAGGTTGAGGGCCACCGACCGCTTGCCGCGCATGGAGATATTGGCCGGATCCGTGCGGCCGGAGCGGCGGTCGATCACCGTCACCTGAGCGCCGAGATCGGCCAGGAACTGGCCGGCGAGCGGGGCGGGCCCGATCCCCGCCATCTCGATCACCCGGAGCCCGGCGAGCGGACCGCCGCGGGTCGCGCCCGCCGTGTCCTCCTCAGCGGCCGGGACGGATCGGTGCCCGGCCTCGCTTGCCTCTTCCGTCACTGCACCGCTCCCCAGCTTTGGCCCGACGCCTGCGATCGTAGGGTTCCCGGACGCGGGCGCCAGTCCTTTCGCGCGCCGCCATCTTCGGCTTGCGCGGGCGCGATCGGCCGATATGGTCAGGGCAAGCCGGGGCCGCCAGGTCTCGAACAACAAAGCAACTGGGGAGATGGAAATGCACACTGATCTGCTGATCGGGCGGCGGACGCTCGGCGCGCTGGCCGCGGCGACGGCCCTGGCGCTGGCCGCGCCTGCGACGGCTCAGGTCTCGTTTGAGGGCGAGACGATCGAATGGATCATCCCGTTCTCCGAGGGTGGAGGGTCGGACCGCTGGGCGCGGTTCTACGCGCCGCTGCTGGCCGAGGCGCTGCCGGGCAATCCCAATGTGGTGGTAAAGAACGAACCCGGCGCCGGGTCCACCCGCGGGGCCAACCAGTTCGCGGCCCGGGCCGAGGCCGATGGCCTGACCATCCTCGGCACCTCGGGCTCGACCCAGTTCCCCTATCTGCTCGGCGATCCGCGGGTGGAGTACGACTACAACGACTGGAACGTGGTGCTCGCCTCGGCCACCGGGGGCGTCGCCTACCTGCCGGCCGATCTGGCCGCGCGCTGGGCCGCCGATCCGATGGACGTGATCGAGAATGTCGACTTCATCTACGGCAGCCAGGGGGCGACCCGCCTCGACCTCGTACCGCTGCTGGCGTGGGAGCTGCTGGGCATGTCCGTCGCGCCGGTCTTCGGCATCGAGGGCCGCGGCGACGGCCGGCTGATGTTCGAGCGGGGCGAGGCCAATATCGACTACCAGACCTCGTCGGCCTTCCTCTCCCGCGTCACGCCGTTGGTCGAGGCTGGCCAGGCGGTGCCGATCATGACCTGGGGTGCGCTGGATGAGGACGGCAACATCGTCCGCGACCCGACTTTCCCGGACGTGCCGACCTTCAAGGAAGTCTATGAGCAGGTGACGGGCGAAGAACCCTCCGGCCCCGCCTGGAATGCCTGGAAGGCGTTCTTCGTCGCGGGCTTTCCGGCGCAGAAGATGGTGTTTCTGCCGAACGGCACCCCGCAGGAGATCATCGACACCTACTCCGCGGCCTTTCAGGCGGTGACGGAGCGGGAGGACTTCGCCGAGATCTCCGAGGCGCGGCTCGGCGTCTATCCCCAGGCGACGGGCGCGGCGGCGGAGGCACGGCTCGCCCTCGGCATCGGGGTGGATGAAGAGGCCGTGACCTGGATCAAGACCTGGCTCAATGAACGCTACGGCGTCGAACTGAACTAGGCCGCGATCGCGCGCTGCGGCGGGCCGGTCCCGCCGCAGCGCCGACGCGCCAGGGATAGGTCTAGGGGACCCCGATGGATCTGTTGGCGACCGCGCTTCCGGCGTTGGGCGAGGCCTTTGCGCTGATCCTGTCGCCGACGGCCATCGGCTATCTGATGCTGGGCGTGCTGCTCGGTCTGTCGGTCGGGGTGTTTCCAGGGCTCGGCGGGATCGCCGGGCTCTCCCTCGTGCTGCCGTTTATCTACGGCATGGACGAGGTCTCGGGCCTTGCCATGATGGTGGGGCTGGTTGCGGTCATTCCGACGTCGGACACCTTCGCCTCCGTCCTGCTCGGCATTCCGGGATCGTCGGCCAGCCAGGCGACGGTGCTCGACGGTTTTCCCCTCGCCAAGCGCGGCGAGGCGGCGCGGGCGCTGGCGGCGGCCTTTGCCTCGTCGCTGTTCGGTGGGCTTTTCGGGGCGATCGTCCTCACTTTCTTCATCCTGATCGCCCGGCCCATCGTGCTGGCCTTCGGGCTGCCAGAGCTATTGCTGCTCACCATCCTCGGCCTCTCCATGGTGGGGGTGCTCGCCGGGCGGTCGTTGCTCAAGGGGTTGGTGGCGGCGGGCCTCGGCCTCTCCATCGGCGCGATTGGGGAGGCGCCGGCCCAGGGCTCCCCCCGGCTCGATTTCGGCGCCTGGTACCTGCAGGACGGCTTCACGCTGGTGATCGTCGGCCTCGGCCTTTTCGCGATACCGGAGATCGTGGCGCTGCTCCGCCGCGACCGGGCGATCTCGGAGACGGCGACGCTCGGCGCCGGCTGGTGGGACGGGGTGCGGGACTGGTGGCAGGCCAAATGGCTCTCGATCCGCTGCGCCGGGATCGGTGTGGTTGTCGGCGTGATCCCGGGCCTCGGCGGCTCCGTCGTCGACTGGATCGCCTATGGCCACACCGTGCAGACCACGCGGAACCGCGAGAAGTTCGGCCAGGGGGAGATCCGCGGGGTCATCGGGCCGGAAAGCTCGAACAATGCCAAGGAGGGGGGCGGCCTCGTCCCCACGCTCCTGTTCGGCATCCCGGGCTCGGGCTCCATGGCCGTCTTCATCGGCGGCATGATCCTTTTGGGGTACGAGGCCGGGCCCCAGATGATCGCCAACGATCTCGACATCACCTACACGGTGGTCTGGTCGCTGGCCCTCGCCAATGTCTTCGGCGCGGGGCTCTGCATCGCGCTCTCGGGCGGGATCGCGCGATTGACGACGATCCGCTTCGCGCTGCTCGCGCCCTTTCTCTTCATGATGATCTCGTTCGCCGCCTTTCAGTCGAAGCAAACGCTGTGGGATCTGGCGGCGCTGGTGGGTTTCGGCCTTCTCGGCATTTACATGAAGCGCTTCGGCTGGCCGCGACCGGCCTTTCTGATCGGCTTCGTGCTCGCGAGCCAGGCGGAGGTCTATACCTACCAGGCGACTCAGATCGCCATGATCCGGTTCCGCCAGGGGGTGGAGGCGGGGCTCGACTACATCATCTCGCCGACCGGCGTCGTGCTGCTGCTGATCACCGTGGTCTCGGTCTGGCTCGGTGCGCGGCAATCCCAGGCGATCCACGATGGCGCGAGTGAGAGCGGGGGTGCGAAGCGGGCGCCGATGCTTTTTGCTGGGGCGATCGCACTGTTCCTCGCCATCATGCTTTGGGATGCGGCGGGGCTACGGGTGCTGATCGACAAGGTCTTTCCGGTGACCATCGCCGCGGTGACGCTGGTCTTCGCGCTCCTTCTCCTCCTGCAGATGCAGAGACGCCCGGCCGAGGATTCGCTGTTCGCCGATGCCGAGGTGGCGGGGGCGGAGGCGGGCGCGCCCCGCGGCCTCTGGCCCACCGTCGGTTGGCTGGTGGGGCTTTTGGGGCTCACCGCGCTCTTCGGCTTCGTCATTGCGCTCACGCTCTTCTTCGTGGGCTTTCTGCGCGTCCGGGCGGGGGAGGGCTGGCCGCGCACGCTCCTGCTCACCGCCGCTGGGCTCGCCGGCATCCTGTTCCTCGCCGGGGCGCTCAACCGCGACTTCCCGCCGGGGATCCTGCAGGAATACGTGCGGCTCCCCTGGCCCTTCGGAGATGGCTGATGGACCAGACGGCGATCCCCTTTCTGTTCCTCCGCGGTGGCACGTCCCGCGGACCCTATTTCCGGCGGGAGGACCTGCCGCAGGATCGGGAGCGATTGGGCGAGGTGCTGGTCGCCGCCCTCGGCTCCGGCCACCCGCTCACCATCGACGGGATCGGCGGTGGTACGGCGGTGACGACCAAGGTCGCGATGCTCTCGGCCTCCGACGACGACTGGGCCGAGGTCGACTATCTGTTCGCCCAGGTCGCGGTGGAGGAGAAGCTGGTCGATTTCGGCCCGACCTGCGGCAATATCCTGGCGGGTGTCGGTCCCGCGGCGATCGAGATAGGCCTGGTCGCGGCCGTGGAGCCGGAGACCAAGGTGCGCATCCGCGCCGTCAACACCGGCGCGAGCGTCGAGGCGACGGTCCAAGTGCGGGATGGCCGCCCGGTCTATGGCGGCGGCGCCGAGATCGCCGGCGTGCCGGGGACGGCCGCACCGGTCGGGCTCGACTTCCAAGGCGTCGTGGGCTCGAGCACCGGGGCGTTGCTCCCCACCGGCGCGCTGGTCGAGGAGATCGACGGCATCGCCCTTACCTGCATGGACGTCGCCATGCCCGTCGTCATCGCCCGGGCCGAGGCTTTCGGCCTGACCGGGCATGAAGGCCGGGAGGAGCTCGACGCCAACCGCGCTTTCTTCGAGCGGATGGAGCCGATCCGGATCGAGGCCGGCCGGCGCATGGGCCTTGGCGACGTCACCAAATCCGTCATCCCGAAATTCGCGGTGGTGGCCGCGCCGGCGCTGGGGGGCACGGCCGCCGCGCGCTACTTCATGCCGTGGGCCTGCCACCCGACCATGGCGGTGACCGGTGGGCAGTGCATCGCGGCCTGCCTGCTGACGCCCGGGACCGCAGCTGAGGGCATCCTGGCCGCACCGAACGCGAGCCCCGCGGCGATCACGCTGGAGCACGCGGTCGGCACGCTCGACGTCACCGTGAAGTTCACCCCGGGCGAGGCGGGGCCGGAGATCCGCTCCGCCGGGCTGCTCCGCACCGCCCGGCTCCTGGCGCGGGGGGAGGTGTTCGTCCCGGCCGAGATCTGGACCGGGACTTAGGTCGGACCCGAAGGGACGCATGCCTCCGTCGGGGACATTTGGGCCAGCAAGAAAGCGCGGGAGAGCCTAGCGGAGCCAGCGGATGACGATCGGTGCACCGGTGATGACCACGACCAGGCGGACCAGGTGGTGGGTGACGACGAAGGCGATGTCGGCGCCGGCGACGAGAGCGAGGACCACCATCTCTGCCTGACCGCCGGGGGCGAAGGCCAGCAGGGCCTCGACCCAGGGCGCGCCGCCCAGCCAGTGGGCCAGGGTGGCGAACAGGATCGAAAGCACGGTCAGGATCAGGCAGAAGCCGAGGGCGGCGCCCACCACCCGCGTCAGCTCACCCCCGGTGATGCCCACGTACTTCACCCCGACCGTTGCGCCGATGATGAACTGGGCAGCCCAGATCGCCTCGGCCGGCGGGCGGTGGTGCAGGATGTCGGAGAGGCTCGCCACCGCGGCGACGGCTAGGGGCCCGAGGATGGACGCGCCGAAAAGGCCGATCCGGGTGGCGAGGACCCAGCCGATGACGGCGCAGGCCAGCATGATCGCCAGCTCCTCCCCCGGCACCGTCGCCGCCAGCGCCCCGGGGGGTGCGGTCAGGTCGAGGCCCCAGCCGAGCGTCAGAATCGGCGGCATCAGCGCGACGATCACCAATACCCTGGTGGCGTGGACCAGGGAGAGGGCCCGCGCACTGCCGCCCGCCTCCTCCCCAAACAGGATCATGTCCTGCAATCCGCCGGGCATCGCGGCGTAGTAGGCAGTGGCCGGGTCGAAGCGGCAGAGGCGCCGGAAATACGGGTAGCCGACCAGGCCGATCACCAGGATGAAGAGGGGGATGAGCGCGACGCTCAGCGCCATCTCCCCCAACCGGCCGATGAGCGCGGGTGTGATCGAGGCCCCGACCGCGACTCCGAGGACGGTGCGCATCCCCTCGCTCACCGGCCCGAAGCCGCCGAGCGTCATCCCGGCCAGCGCCGCGGCCAAGCAGCCGAACATCGGCCCGAGCAGCAGCGGCAACGGCAGGCCTATCGCGGCGAACAGCGCCGCACCGGCAGCGGCGACCGCGACCGTCCGGGCGGGCGCGAGGAAGCGGGAGGGGATCGGCATTGCCCGCATACCATCGCATACGCTTTTCACCCCCGGCAAGACACGGTGGCGAGGCGCGCTGGTGCGAGGCGGCGGCCTCCCCGTGCCGCCGCGGGTCTAGGATCCCGTCAGGGCGCCCGCGGCGTCGCGATGTGGATCTGCGCCTCCAACGCGCGGAGCGCATCGGCACAGCGCTGCCGTTCTGCCAGCATATGGTTGAACTGGTCGTCGCAGCCCGCCACCGGGCGCGGATAGGTGCGGATCTCCGCATCCAGCTTGGCCCGCGCCGTCATCAGCATGCCCCGCGCGCTTTCGATATCGGACTGAAAAAACGTCTCCATCGTTTCGCTCCCCACAACCCGGGATCGAGCTTAGGCGACAGTCGCAGTCACGCTCAAGGCTGCGGAATGAAACCTTTTGCGCCTATTTCGCGGGGAGGGCGGCGTGGCCGATATAGATCACTCGGGTGAACGGCAGCAGGCCGAAGCGAAAATCGCCGCGGCGGTTGATCCCAACCGGGCCGAGGCCGCGGAACTTGCCGACCTCAAAGCCCCGGGCGCGCAGCCCCTCCGCCAATCGCGCTGGCGGGATGAAGAGTGCGGGGTCGTGGGTGCCCTTGGGCAGCAGACCGAGGATGTCCTCCGCCACCGTCACCACCACCAGACGCGCCAGCCAGGTTTTGTTGATGGTGTCGAACAGGAACACGCCACCGGGGCGGAGGACGCGGGCGATCTCGTCGAGCACCTTGTCGAGGTCGGCCACATGCTCCAGCACATCGACGCAGGCCACCATGTCGAAGGCGCTGTCGGGGTAGGGCAGGGCCTCACCCACACCCACGTCATAGCGGATCGCGATCCCCATCTCGTCGGCATGGGCCTTGGCCGCCGCGACGGCCTCCGCCGCCGGGTCGATGCCGGTCACCCGGGCGCCCCGGGCGGCGATCGCCTCGGCCAGGAAGCCCCCCGCGCAGCCGAGGTCGAGGACGTCTTTGCCGCGAAAGCTGGGCACCACCGTCTCGAAATGCCGCATCCGGGCTGGCACCATGTTCTGCAGCGTGCGGATCCAGCGCGTGTCGCCCGACCACCAGCGATCGGCGACCTTGTCGTAGATGGTGAGGTCGTTGCGCGCCCTCATGCCTCCCGCTCCCCGCTCCGGCGCAGCAGGCGCGGCAGCCAATAGGGCACCTGGGCCTGGTAGGCCGCGAACCGGGCGCCGTAGATCGCGCGAAAGCGCCGCTCCTTCAGCTTGGGCGCCAGGACGCAGTAGGCGGTGTAGAGCGTGGCGACGGCCAATTGGTCGGGTGTCCAGACCGGCACGGTCCAGAGCGTCAGGGCGAAGGCCACATAGATCGGCTGGCGCACGACCCGAAAGAGACCGGCCTCCGGCATATCCGGAAAGACCGGGCGCCGGCCGCGGAGCAAAGCCCACCAACCGAGGAAGCCGGACTGCAGCTCCGGTCCCGCATCGAAGGATGCCTTGGCGAGCAGGCCCCAGGACATCGCATAGAGCACGGCGATCAGCCAAAGCGCCGCGCCCTCGGCCTGCCACCAGACGATGCCGGAGGGGGTCCAGAGCAGAAAGAGCAGCAGAAGCTGGATGGAGGCGATCAGCGCGTAGGTCGTGGTCGCCAGCACCGGCCCCGCCTCGCCGGGCGCCAGGCGGGCCAGCACCTGGCGACCCGGGCGCGTCAGCAGCAGCGAATGCACGAGCGGAAACTGCACCAGCAGCACCGCGTTCACCAGCACCGCCCAGCCGCCAGAGAGCGTGCCGAAGCCGAGGGTCATGCCTGACCACAGCCCCGCCACCATGGCGAGGCCGGCAAGGCCAAAGATCCCGTGGCAGGCGAGGCCGTAGAGGAGCGCGAGCAGCGGGCGGCGTGGCTGGCTATCGGTCGTCATCGAGTGCCGAGATAGGACTTTCACCGCCATTTCCCGGGGCCTGCGGCAATTCCTCACGCAGGGCCGCGACGCCGGCGGCTCCGGGCTTGTCTGCGGCGTGGCCGCGCCGTACGCTCCGTCCGTCTTGTTGGGAGAACCGGTGAAAGACCCGGTGCCGAAGGAGCAACCGCCCCGGAAACTCTCAGGCCACAGGGACCGACAGGATTGTCTGCTCTGGAGAGTGGTGCGACGCACCCGCCGAAGGGTTCACGACCTCAGGCAAACGGACAGAGGGGGCGCCGCGCGGCCAGCAGATCGGGGCCGCGACCCATGCCGCGCCGGGCCGATGCCCGGGCGGTGGAGGAGGAGGGCGCCGATGCCGGGTACGGATGTGCACCTGACACCGTTGCATCCCCTGCACGAGGCGCGGGGCGGCAAGATGGTGACCTTCGCCGGCTATTCGCTCCCTGTGCAGTACCCCGACGGCATCATGGCCGAGCATCGCCATACGCGGGCCAAGGCGGGTCTCTTCGATGTGAGCCATATGGGCCAGATCCGCGTCGTACCGCGCTCCGCCCAGATCAGCGACGCGGCGGCGGCGCTCGAGGCCCTGGTGCCGTCCGACATCGTCGGGCTCGCCAAGGGGCGGCAGCGCTACAGCCTATTGATGAACGATGTCGCTGGGATACGCGACGATCTTATGATCGCCAACTGGGGCGATCATCTGGGTCTGGTGGTGAATGCCGCCTGCAAGATGATGGACTTCGCCCATCTTCAGGCAAGCCTTGGGACGAGCTGCGACGTCACGTTGCAGGACGATCTGGCGCTCCTCGCGCTGCAAGGTCCGCTTGCCGAGGCCGTGCTGGCCGGGCTCGCGCCGGCTGTTGCGGCGATGCGGTTCATGGACGTGGCCGAGGTCGAACTCGTCGGCACCCCGGCCTGGATCAGCCGATCAGGTTATACGGGCGAGGACGGGTTCGAGATCTCCGTCCCCGCCGAGGCGGCGCTTGAGGTGGCCGAGGCCCTGCTCGCCCACCCCGACGTCGCGCCCATCGGGCTCGGCGCCCGCGACAGCCTGCGGCTGGAGGCGGGGCTCTGCCTCTACGGCCAGGACATCGACGCGGAGACCTCTCCGGTGGCCGCCGGCCTCACCTGGGCCATCCAGAAGGTGCGCCGCCCCGGGGGCGCGCGGGCCGGCGGCTATCCGGGGGCCGATGTGGTGGCGCAGGAGCTTGCCGATGGCCCCGCCATGCGCCGGGTCGGCTTGCTGCCCGAAGGGCGGGCGCCGATGCGGGCGGGGGTGAGCCTGGCCGAGGAGGCCGACGGGCCGCTGATCGGGCGCATCACCTCCGGCGGTTTCAGCCCCTCCGTCGAGGCGCCGGTCGCTATGGGCTACGTCGCCGCCGGCGCGGCGCGGGACGGCCATCGCCTGTTCGGCGAGCTCCGCGGCCGCTGGCACCGGGCGCGGATCACCCGCCTGCCGTTTCACGAACCGAACTACAAACGTTGAGGACCTGGGATGAAGTTCACCGAAGAGCATGAGTGGGTGAAGCCTGAGGGCGACGATTACGTCGTCGGCATCACGGATTACGCGGCCGAGCAATTGGGCGACATCGTCTTCGTGGAGTTGCCGGAGGCCGGCACGGTGGTCGCCAAGGGCGACGAGATCGTGGTGATCGAAAGCGTGAAGGCGGCCTCCGACATCCAGGCACCGGCCGATGGAGAGATCACCGCGGTGAACGAAGCGCTTACCGACGATCCGGCCAAGGTGAACGCCGATCCCACCGGGGACGGCTGGTTCTTCCGCATGACGCTCTCCGACCCCGGCGCCTACGAGGCAATGCTGGATGAAGACGCCTACAAGGCGCTGACGGAGTAGCGGCGGATGGCCTTCGAGATCACCGATTACCTGCCCTACGACTTCGCCAACCGCCGCCATATCGGGCCGTCGCCGAAGGAGATGGCGGAGATGCTGGAGGTGGTCAGGGCCGACAGCCTCGACGCATTGATCGACGCCACGGTGCCCGAGGCGATCCGCCAGGCCGAACCCCTGGCCTGGGAGAAGCCGCTCTCTGAGCAGGAGATGCTCTGGCGTCTCCGCGAGGTGGCGGAGAAGAACCGGGTGCTCACCTCGTTGATCGGGCAGGGCTACCACGGCACGATCACACCGCCGGTGATCCAGCGCAATATTCTGGAGAACCCCGCTTGGTACACCGCTTACACGCCCTATCAACCGGAGATCAGCCAGGGCCGGCTCGAGGCGCTCCTGAACTTCCAAACCATGGTGTCGGACCTGACGGGGCTCGAGGTGGCGAACGCCTCGCTCTTGGATGAGGCGACGGCGGCGGCCGAGGCGATGGCTATGGCGCACCGCATCGCCAAGTCGAAGGCCGATGCCTTCTTCGTCGACGCCAATTGCCATCCCCAGACCATCGCCGTGTTGCGGACCCGGGCCGAACCCCTCGGCTGGCGCATCCTGGTGCGGGAGCCGGAGGATCTGGCGGCGGACGAAGTCTTCGGCGCCCTCTTCCAGTATCCCGGCACCTACGGTCATGTGCGCGATCGGACGGACGAGATGGCGGCGCTCCACGCGGCGGAGGCCGTGGCTGTGATGGCAGCCGATCCCATGGCGCTGGCGCTCCTGAAGCCGCCCGGCGAGATGGGGGCCGACATCGCCGTGGGCTCGACCCAGCGTTTCGGCGTGCCCATGGGCTTCGGCGGGCCTCACGCCGCCTATATCGCCACGCGCCAGGCCCATGCGCGCGCCATGCCGGGACGGATCGTCGGCGTCTCCATCGACGCGCGCGGCAACCGGGCCTATCGGCTGAGCCTGCAGACCCGGGAGCAGCATATCCGACGGGAGAAGGCGACCTCGAACGTCTGCACCGCCCAAGCGCTGCTTGCCGTCATGGCTTCGATGTATGCCGTCTTCCACGGGCCGGACGGCATCAAGGCCATCGCCCAGCGCATCCACCGCCTGACCGTGCGGTTGGCGCGGGGGCTGGAGCAGCTCGGCTTCGCGGTGGAGCCCGATGCGTTCTTCGACACCATCACGCTCAGGGTCGGCCAGCTGCAGGGCGTGATCCTGCGGGCGGCGGTGGCGGAGGGTGTGAACCTTCGCCCCATCGGCGCGGATCGGATCGGCATCACTCTCGACGAAGCCTCCCGCCACGAGACGCTGGAGGCGGTCTGGCGGGCCTTCGGCGGCGAGATCTCGTTCGATGCGTTCAAACCGGGCTACCGCCTGCCGGAGGCGGTGCTGCGCGAGAGCCCCTACCTCACCCATCCGATCTTCCACATGAACCGGGCCGAGGCGGAGATGACGCGCTACATGCGCCGCCTCGCCGACCGGGACCTGGCACTCGACCGGGCGATGATCCCGCTTGGCTCCTGCACCATGAAGCTCAATGCCACGGCCGAGATGATGCCGGTGAGCTGGCCGGAGTTCGGCGCGATCCACCCCTATGCGCCGGCCGATCAGGTGGCCGGCTACCGCGAACTGATCGAGGATCTCTCTGCCAAGCTCTGCCGGATCACGGGCTACGACGCGATCTCCATGCAGCCGAACTCCGGCGCCCAGGGGGAGTATGCCGGGCTGCTGACCATCCGCGCCTATCACCGGGCGCGACGGGAGGGGCACCGCGACGTCTGCCTGATCCCGACCTCGGCCCACGGGACCAACCCGGCCTCGGCCCAGATGGCCGGCATGACCGTGGTACCGGTGAAGGCGGCGGAGAACGGCGATATCGACCTCGCCGATTTCCGGGCGAAGGCGGAGGCCCATGCCGACCGGCTGGCCGCCTGCATGATCACCTATCCCTCGACTCACGGCGTCTTCGAGGCGGCGGTGCGGGAGGTCTGCGCCATCACCCACGAACACGGCGGCCAAGTCTATTTGGACGGCGCCAACCTCAACGCATTGGTGGGGTTGGCTCGGCCCGGAGACTTCGGGGCGGATGTGAGCCACCTCAACCTGCACAAGACCTTCTGCATCCCCCATGGCGGGGGCGGGCCGGGCATGGGGCCGATCGGGGTGCGGGCCCATCTCGCACCCTATCTGCCGGCCGGACCGCTCGATCCGCTGGCGGAGCGGGCGGGGCCGGTCTCAGCCGCGCCCTACGGCTCGCCCTCGCTCCTGCCGATCTCCTGGGCCTATTGCCTGATGATGGGGGGCGCCGGGCTCACCCAGGCGACGAAGGTGGCGATCCTCTCGGCCAACTACATCGCGGCGCGGCTGCGCGGGGCCTACGACGTGCTCTACTCCGACGCGGCGGGCCACGTGGCGCATGAGTGCATCCTCGACACACGGCCCTTGAAGGAGAGCGCCGGCGTCAGCGTGGACGACATCGCCAAGCGCCTGATCGACAACGGCTTTCACGCGCCGACCATGAGCTGGCCGGTCGCCGGTACCCTGATGATCGAGCCGACCGAGAGCGAACCCAAGGCGGAGCTAGACCGCTTCTGCGAGGCGATGCTGGCGATCCGCGAAGAAGCCCGCGCCGTCGAAGCCGGCACCTGGCCCCGCGACGACAACCCCCTCGCCCGCGCGCCCCACACCATGGAGGACCTGGTGGGCGATTGGGACCGGCCCTACACGCGGGAGGCGGCGTGCTTTCCCCCCGGCGCTTTCCGGGTCGACAAGTACTGGGCCCCGGTCAACCGGCTCGACAACGTCTACGGCGACCGCAACCTCGTCTGCACCTGCCCCCCGGTCGAAGACTATCTCGACGCGGCGGAGTGACGGCTTCCGGACCCTGTCGCATCTGCGATGCGACAGGGACCTCCAGCGGGGCGCCCGTGACGGCGGTCGGCCTGACGGGGCTGGGAGTGGGGGTGTGGTCGCGGTTCGGGCGTTTTGCTGAGAGGCGCTTGAGAAGCAGGTTGCTTCTCAAGGCGCCGCTTCGAGCGTGGGTCGGGTGACGGGCGCGTCAAGGCTGAACGGGCTCTGCCCGCACCTCGCTTCGCTCGGCGGCCTTGACCCGCCCGCCACCCTTCGGGCTGACGTTGGGTCCTGGTTATGCCTTAACGCTCGGGGGTGCCGCTAACGCCTTTGGCCACCTTGCCGAGGGCGGCGACGAAGGCATCGCGCTCCTCCTCCGCCAGAGCCGATAGCATCGCGGCGGCGTTGCGCCGGTCCTGGCGCAGGATCGCCTCCAGGATCTCCCGCCCCTCCTCCGTCAGGCTGATGCTGAGGGCGCGGCCGTCCTGCCGGTCCGCCGCCGTCGCCACCAGCCCGCGCCCGGCGAGCGCCTTCACTGCCGTCGAGATCGTGGTGCGCGGCACCAACAGCATGTCGGCCAAACGCGACGGCCGGGCCGCACCCTCCCGATCGAGGCACCGCAGCATGTTGAAATAGAGCGGGTTGAAGGGGATGCGCCCCTCTGCCGGCGCACCGCTTCGCCCCGCGACCAGCAGAGCGCGAATGATCAGGTTCACATGCCCCGCCAACGCCTCGACCCGCGCGTCGTCAGACATCTCTCCCCCGCCGCTTGACATAGTACGGACTAAGCACCAGTTAGTGCGGTATCCGTACTATACCGCCGGAGATCAAACATGCGCACCGTCCTCACCGCCCTCGGGCTCACCATGGTCCTCACCGCCTGCAACTCGGCCGAACCGCCGGCCGAGCCCCCGCAACTCACCACGCCGCCGGAGGTCGCGACAAGCGGATTTCTGACCGCCTATGTCGAGGAAACCATCCCGATGGAGGTGGCCGAGCTGCGCGTCTATTCGGAGGAGGACCCGCTCATCGGCTATCTGCAGCCCACCGAGAACATCGCCAATCCGGTCGCCTCGCAGGTCCTCGACGGCACCTGGCCGGAGCCCGGGGCCGTGCGCTGGCTGCGCCTGGCCGACGGGCACTACGTGGTGGAGCGGGTGTTGGAGAACGAGCTCGACTTCTTCAAGTACCAGATCTTCGTATTCACCAACGACACCGGCCGCGGCGTCGAGCAGATCGTCGGCGAACAGCGCTTCGTCAGCGTGGACGAGGGCACGCGGTTCGAATGGACCTACAACGTGCTACCCCACAACCTGGTCACCCGCCAGATCGTGCGGGGCAACATGGACGAGATCGAAGCCTATATCGGCAGCGGGCTGGAGGGGTTCGCGGCGGCCGCAGCGGCGCGCGCGGCCGCCGGGCGTGAGGCTGAGGGGTAGGGTGCTTGGTGGGCCTCGGGTGTCGACGTGGTGTCGTCGGTCCCTGGGGCCGCTGGGTTTCTCTTTGCTGAGAGGCGCTTGAGGAGCGGGCTGCTCCTCAAGGCGCCGCGTCCAGCGTGGGTCGGGTGGCGGGCGCGTCAAGGCTGAACGGGCTCTGCCCGCACCTCGCTTCGCTCGGCGACCTTGACCCGCCCGCCCCCCTTGAGTTTGGAATGGCGCTTAATGAGAGACGATCCAAATCTTCCCACCTACGCCGTCGCTGAACTCCAATCCTTGCTCGCCAAGACTGTCGTTGAACTTGGCATCGGAGGGTTCGTTCCCGCGCAGGAGATCGTTCGGGTCTTCAACCCGATGAGCGCACGCGACTTTGCCCAGATCGCCTATGCCGCCGATTTCATGGCCAGTCATCTTCACGAGCCGCACGACTCAAAAGGCGCTGAGGCCATGGTGGAGGTGATTGGCGAGAACCAGTTTTACCTGAAACCGCGCTTTAACCAGTTGGAAGACCGGTTCCGAACGTGGTTCGAAGGCCACGAGGTGGTGCGCTTCTGACCAGAGGGCGGGTTCGCGAAACCGTTCTTCCGCAGCACTGATTGTCGATCGTTCGGCCCTCTCGCGTGACGCCCTAACCCTTCAGATGCGCCGAGCTTTGGTTGAAGAGGACGTTGTTGGTCGAAGCGGTGTGCTGGCCGCGGTTCTGGCGGTCCTTCAGCAGGTCGACGGCGCGGCGGACGGCGGGGCGGTCCTTGATGCGGGCGCGCCAGGCTTGGATGCGGGGGAAGTCCTCGAGCGAGGCTCCGAGGGGTTTGGCGATCAGGATCCACGGAAAGGCGATCATATCGGCGATCGAATAGGCATCGCCGACGATCCAGTCGCGATCCGTGAGCCGCGCCTCGAGCACGCCGAGATTGCGATCATACTCGCCGAGATAGCGCTTGAAGCCGTAGTCCTGCCCTTCCGGCGCGTAGTTCTGGAAATGGCTGAGCTGGCCGGCCATCGGCCCCTGATTGCCGGTCTGCCAGAAGAGCCATTCCAGCACCTCCTTCCGGCCTTCCGGGTCGCTCGGCATGAACTGGCCCGTCTTCTCGGCCAGGTGCCAGAGGATCGCGCCCGATTCGAAGACGGGCAGGTTGTCGTCCACGATCGCCGGCATCTTGGCGTTGGGGCTGATGGCGCGGAATTCCGGTGCGAACTGCTCGCCCGCCGCCAGGTTGATGGGGTGGAGGGTGTAGGGCAGCGCCATCTCCTCCAACGCGATCGCGACCTTCCAGCCGTTGGGCGTGGGAGCGTAGTAGAAGTCGATCATTCGGCGGGCTCCCGGCGTCCGGTGAGGCGGGCGATCTCGGCCGGCGGCGTGCCGGTCTCGGCGAGCAGCGCCTCGGTATCGGCGCCGAGCGCTGGCGCCGGCCAGGGTCCCGGCCCCGGCGTCCCGGAGAAGCGCGCCGGCGGGCGGGCCTGGCGGAGGCGGCCGGCCGTCGGGTGGTCGTACTCGATCAGCGTCTCGTTCGCGGCGATCTGGGGATGCTGGCGCATCTCGCCCCGGGTGAGGACGGGGGCGCAGGGCACGTCCTCCGCCTCGAGCCGCGCGAGCCACTCCGCGGTCGTCGCCGTCGACAGCGCCTCCTGCGTGAGCTCGAGGCGGGCGTTCTTGTGCTCCTCCCGGCCTGCGGGGGTCGCAAACCGCGAGTCCTCCAGGAAATCGGGGCGGCCCGTGGCGCGGGAGAGGCCGGCCCAATCCCGGTCCGACATTACGGAGACGGCGATGTGGCCGTCCGCCGTCTCGTAGATCAGCTCGACGAAGGACTGGCTCACCTCCTCCGTCAACTCGTCGCCGACGAAGGTGTGCCCGCCCATGTCGGAGTTCCAGAGGAAAGCGACGACGGTGTCGAGCATGGAGATCTCGATGGCCTGCCCCTCGCCCGTCCGGGCCCTGTGCAGTAGCGCTGCGGTGATCGCCTGGGCCGTCTGAATGCCCGTGAGCTTGTCCGGCAGGATGGTGCGGACGAGGCGCGGGCGGCGCTGGTCGGAGCCTGCCTGGACCGTCACCAGCCCCGACAATGCCTGGATCAGCGGGTCATAGACCGGTTTCTGCGCATAGGGTCCGGCGAAGCCGAAGCCGGCGATGGAGCAGTAGACGATGTCAGGGCGATGGGCGCGCACGGCGGCCTCGCCGAGGCCCATCCGCTCCGCCACGCCCGGTCGGAAGTTCTGCAGGAAGACGTCGGCCGTGGCGACGATGCGGAAGAGCGCCTGCTGCGCCGCCGGGTCCTTCAAGTCCAGCGCGACGGAGCGCTTGCCGCGGTTGACGTTGAGAAAGCTCGCGGAGACCCCGCCCCGGCGCGTCGCCACCTGGCGGGTGTGATCGCCGATCGGCGGACGCTCCACCTTGATCACCTCCGCCCCCTGATCGGCCAGCGTCATCGCGGCGAGCGGGCCCGAGACCATGGAGGTCAGATCGACGATGCGGATGCCCGAAAGCGGGCCTTTTGCCGTGGCCATGGCGATCCCCCTTGGCTTTCGCCCGCGAAGATGGCGCAATCCGCGACAAGGTCCAAGCGGGAGACGGGGCATGCAGCAGGTGACGATCGGGCGGCCGGATGACTGGCACCTGCATCTGAGAGACGGCGCGATGCTGGCGGACGTGCTGCCGGCCACGGCGCAAGACTTCGGCCGGGCCCTCATCATGCCGAACCTGGTGCCGCCGGTGGTAACGGGGATGGACGCTGCGGCCTACCGCGACCGGATCCTCGCGGCCCTGCCCGAAGGCGCGGCGTTCGAGCCGCGGATGACGCTCTACCTCACCGAGACCACGGATCCGGAGGATGTGGCGGCGGCCGCCGCCTCGGGCCTGATCACCGCGGTGAAGCTCTACCCGTCGGGGGCCACGACCAACTCCGCCTCGGGCGTCACCGAGGTCGCGCGCGTCCTGCCGGTGCTGGAGCGGATGGCGGAGGTGGGCCTGCCGCTTTGCGTGCACGGCGAGGTGACCGACCCGGCGGTCGATATCTTCGATCGGGAGGCGGTGTTCCTGGAGCGGGTCCTCGACCCCGTCCGCCGCCGGGTGCCGGGCCTGCGGGTGGTGCTGGAGCACATCACCACCGAGGACGGCGTCGCCTATGTGGAGGGGGCGCAGGGCATCGCGGGCACGCTCACCGTCCACCACCTTGTACTGAACCGGACCGACATGCTCGCCGGCGGGATCCGGCCGCACTTCTACTGCCTGCCGATCCTGAAGCGGGAGCGACACCGTCTGGCGCTGCGTCGTGCAGCGGTCTCGGGCGACCCGCGCTTCTTTCTCGGCACCGACTCGGCCCCCCACACCACCGACGCGAAGGAGGCCACCTGCGGCTGCGCCGGCGTGTTCTCCGCCCCCGTGGCGCTCGGCGTCCTGGCCCAGGTCTTCGAGGAGGAGGGGCGGCTCGACCGCCTCGACGCCTTCGCCTCGGCCCATGGCGCAGCGTTCTACGGCGTCCCCCGAAATGCGGGCGAGGTGACGTTGGTGAGAGAGGACGATCCCGTCGCGATCCCGCCGAGCCTGCAGACGGGCGCGGGCCCCGTGACCGTCTTCGATCCGGGCCGGCCGCTCTACTGGCGCGTCGCAGACTAAGGGCTGCTAGTCGCGCAGCCGATCCATGATCTGCACGAGTTCGGCCGCTATCCCGGGCTCCGACAATGCATGACCCGCGGCCGGCACCATGCGCAGCTCCGAGCCCTTCCAGGCGCGGTGCAGCGCGAAGGCGGCGCGGGGCGGGCAGACCATGTCGTAGCGACCTTGGACGACATGGCCCGGGATGTCGGCCAGCCGGTCGATGTCGCGCAGGATCTGGCCGTCCTCCTCCAGGAACCCGCGATGGGTGAAATAGTGGTTCTCGATCCGCGCGAAGGCCCGGGCGTATTCGCCGGCGCCGCCGCTGCGGGAGCGGCTTTCGAGCGCGGCCAGCATGCTCTCCCACCCGGCCCAGGCGCGGGCATAGCGGGTTTCCTCGTCGTGATTGCCGGAGAACAGGCGCCGGTGATAGGCGGCGATGATGTCGTCGCGCTCGTCCCGTGGAATCAGGCTGGTGAAGCGCTCCCATTCGTCCGGCCAGAAGGCGGAGACGCCGCCCTGGTAGAACCAGTCGAGCTCCGCCTGGGTCATCAGGAAGATGCCGCGCAGCACCAGCGCCTCCACCCGCTCTGGATGGGCCTGGGCGTAGAGCAGGCTGAGCGTCGCGCCCCAGGAGCCGCCGAAGACCACCCAGCGGTCGATCTCCAGCCGCTCCCGGATCGCTTCGATATCCTCGATCAGGTCCCAGGTGGTGTTGGCCTCGACCGAGGCATGGGGGGTGGACCGCCCGCAGCCTCGCTGATCGAACAGCACCGCGCGGTAGTATTGCGGATCGAAGAACCGCCGCATGGCTGGGCTGCAGCCGCCGCCGGGACCGCCGTGCAGCACCAGCACGGGATGCCCGTCCGACCGCCCCGACTGTTCGACATAGAGCCGATGGCCGCCGGAGACGTTCAGCGCAAGCTGATTGTACGGCTCGCGCGGGGGATAAAGACCCCGTCGCGGCTCCGCGCCATTTTGGCTCGCGTTCTCTCGCATCCCGGCACTATTTAGCAGAGAGAGGCGGCGAGGGAATACTTGCCGCGGCACCAGTGGGTGACGGGACGATGGAATGACGACGACCGAGGCCCTGGGCGCCGATCCGGCCGAGATCGCGAAGTTCGAGGCGATGGCGGCGGAGTGGTGGGATCCGCACGGCAAGTTCCGGCCGCTGCATCTGATGAACCCGGTACGGCTGGACTACATCACCGCCCAGATCGCCGCGGAGTTCGGCCGGGATATGAAGGCGCCCGCGCCGCTCCAGGGCCTCCGCCTGCTGGATATCGGCTGCGGCGGCGGTCTGCTGTCGGAGCCCATGGCGCGCCTCGGCGCCGAGGTGGTGGGGGCGGATGCGGCGGCGGGCAACATCCCCGTTGCCCGGCTGCATGCCGAGCAATCGGGCCTGGTGATCGACTATCGCCACACCCTGGCGGAGGATCTGGTGGCGGCGGGCGAGACCTTCGACATCGTGCTCAGCATGGAGGTGGTGGAGCATGTGCCCGATCCTGGCGCCTACCTCGCCGCCTGTGCCGCGCTGCTGCGGCCGGGCGGATTGATGATCTGCTCCACCCTCAACCGCACGCCGCAAAGCTTCGCGCTCGCCATCGTCGGGGCGGAGTACGTGCTGGGCTGGCTGCCCAAGGGCACGCATCAATGGTCGAAGTTCATCCCGCCGGACCGATTGTTCGAGATGCTGGAGGCGGGCGGCATGACCCCTGTCGACCGCAAGGGCTTTGTCTTCGATCCGATCGGCTGGACCTGGCAGATTTCCGACCGGGATCTGGCGGTGAATTACGTGACCGCCAGCGTCCGGCCGGAGGCTCAGGCTTAGGGCGTCAGACGCAGGCGCGAGCCCTCGAACTCGATGCGTTGAAAGCGGTTGAGATAGGCCATGCCGAGGAGCGAGTCGGGCATCGCCCCGGAATTGACCGAGACCCGCACATCGCGATCCTCCCGCGGGCCGAGCCGCAGCGTGTCGACGGTGGTCGCGGCGATGGCGACGCTGCCGTTGGCGGTGTTGGCGGTGCCGAGATAGCGCAGGCTTTCGGGGTCGATCCCGGCGATCAAGGCATCCTCGCGCGTCAGCACGATGCCGCTCGCGCCGGTGTCGATGATGAAGGTGACGGGCGCGCCGTTCACATCGAGCTCGGCGTAGAAATGGCCGTCGCTCGCCCGGCGGAGCTCGATCACCTCGCCTTCCAGCAACACAGCCTGCTTGGGTTGCAGGGCGGCGCGCAGCTCATCCTCATAGCCGCCGAGCAGCAGCGCGCCTCCAAACACGAGAGCCCAGACAATCGCATGCTGCGCCGCCTTGCCGAGCTGGCGGCGGTAGCTGCTGAGCAGACTGATCAGGACAACGGCCCCGATCAGGCTGAGATACACGATCTCCGGCGTCAGAAACGTCTCGTCCACGACCTGCCCCGTGAGCTGCTCTGGCCGGCAGAATGGGGCGGGACGCTGACCCGCGCAAGCGAAAGCTTGGGCCTAGGCCTCAGGCGGTCGGGGCCTGCTCTGCCGCCTCGAGCCGCTCCTGCGCCGCGAGCCAAAGCGCCTCTGCCCGGTCGAGGCCGTCCACCACCTCGGCCCGCTTCTGCTCCAACGCCGTCACGCGATCGCTGGAAAAGCTGTCGTAAAGCGCGGGATCGGCCAGCCGGGCGTCGATCTGGGCCCGCATCTCCTCAAGCTTCGCGACCCGGACCTCGCAGCGGGACACATCGGCCTTGAGCCGCGCCAGATCGCCGGAGGAGGGGCGGGCTTGCGTTTTCGCCTCCTTCCGGTCGGCGCGCCTTACCCGGAGGCCCTGGCGGGCGAGCAGCATGTCGCGATAGGCGGCCATGTCCTGCTCCCACGGTGCGACGCGGCCGTCGTTCACCAGCCAGAGGCGGTCGGCGACGCACTCCACCAGATACGAATCGTGGCTGATCAGGATGACCGCGCCGGAATAGTCGGTGAGGGCGTGGATCAAGGCCTCCCGGCTCTCGACGTCCAGGTGGTTGGTGGGCTCGTCGAGGATCAAGAGATGGGGCGCGTCGAGCGTCGCCAGCAGAAGCGCCAGCCGCGCCCGCTGACCGCCGGAGAGGCGCGCGACGACACGCTCGGCCAGGCTCGCGTCGATGCCGCCACCGGCGAGCCGGGCGCGGAGCGTCGCCGGCTTCTCCTCTGGCCGCACCCGCTGGATGTGCTGCAGCGGCGTCTCGTCGGCGTGCAATCCCTCCAGCATGTGCTGGGCGAAGTAGCCGATGCGGAGCTTCGAGGATTTGACGACATCGCCGGCAAGCGGCGCCAACACGCCGGCGAGGAGCTTGGCCAAGGTCGACTTCCCCTCACCGTTCGCGCCGAGCAACGCGATGCGGTCGTCCGGGTCGATACGAAGCGACAGGTCCCGCAGTACCGGCTGCGCGTCATAGCCCACCGCGACACCATCGAAGCTGAGGAGCGGCGGCGACAGCTCGTCCGGCGCCTGGAAGCGGAAGGGCGCGACCTCCGGATCGCCGGCCACGTTGATCGGCTGCATCCGGGCCAGCATCTTCAACCGGCTCTGGGCCTGGCGGGCCTTCGACGCCTTGTAGCGGAAGCGGTCGACGAAACGCTGGATGTGCGCCCGCTCCGCCGCCTGCTTCTTGGCCAGTGCCTGCTGCTGCTCGGCCTGGGCCCGGCGCTGGTGGTCGAAGGTGTCGTAGGCCCCGCGGTAGAGGGTGAGCTTGCCGTCGCGCAGATGCAGGATCGCCCCGACCGACCGGTTCAGCAGCGCCCGGTCGTGGCTGATCACCAGCATGGTGTGGGGATAGCGCGCCAGGAAGCTCTCGAGCCACACCGTCCCTTCGAGGTCGAGGTAGTTCGTCGGCTCGTCGAGCAGCAGCAGATCGGGGGCCGCAAACAGCACGGCGGCGAGCGCCACCCGCATCCGCCAGCCGCCGGAGAACTCGGCGCAGGTGCGCGCCTGGGCCGCCTCGTCGAAGCCGAGACCGGAGAGGATGGCGGCGGCCCGCGCCTCCGCCGAATGGGCGTCAATGTCGACGAGGCGGGTCTGGATCTCGGCAATCCGGTGGGGGTCCTCGGCGTGCTCGGCCTCGGCCAGCAGCGCCGCCCGCTCCTCATCCGCTGCGAGCACCGTGTCGAGGAGCGTGGTGGCCGACGACGGCACCTCCTGCGCCACGCCACCGATGCGCGCCTGGGCGGGTAGGGCGATGTCGCCACCCTCGGTCGGCAGCTCGCCGCGGATGAGGGAGAAGAGCGTGGTCTTGCCCGTGCCGTTCCGCCCAACCAGACCCACCCGATGGCCGCCCGGCACGACGACGGAGGCGCCGTCCAACAGGCGCCGTCCGTCGCGGGAGAAGGTGAGGTCGCGGATCTGCAGCATCGCCGTGCTCTAGCCCGGGCGGCGGCCCCCGCCAAGCGGGATCTGCGGCCCTTTCCCGCCCCGTTGCCCCATGCTAAGCGACCGCAAAATCACATCGATCCACCCGGTGTCACGGGCGGATCTCAGCGCAGGAACGAGGATCCATGGCGGTTCAACGCACGCTCTCCATCGTCAAGCCGGACGCCACGCGGCGTAATCTGACCGGTCAGATCAATGCCAAGTTCGAGGCGGCGGGCCTGCGCATCGTGGCGCAGAAGCGCATCCACCTCTCCGCATCCCAGGCCGGCGCCTTCTACGCCGTCCACAAGGAGCGGCCGTTCTACGGCGAGTTGGTCGATTTCATGAGCTCCGCCCCCGTCATCGTGCAGGTGCTCGAGGGCGAGGACGCCATCGCGGCCAACCGCCGGGTGATGGGCGCCACCAATCCGGCCGAGGCGGACGAGGGCACGATCCGAAAGGAGTTCGCGCTCTCGATCGGTGAGAACTCCGTCCACGGCTCCGACGCGGCAGAGACAGCGGCGGAGGAGATCGCCTTCTTCTTCTCGGCGCTGGAGATCGTCGGCTAGCGCAAAGCAACGCTTCCGTGATCTCCGCTTGGCGCGGGCGGCATTTGGCGCCATCTTCCCCTCAGATGAAGGAGGCGGAAATGCGTGTCATTGCTGCACTTTTCCTCGCGGGCCTCACCGCCGCGCCGCTGCCGGTCGCGGCGGATGAGACGATCCGGATCCTGCCGGACCAGGCCGTGCTCGCCTGCCATTCCCGGGCGCAGCAGGCCGTGCGTGAGCTGGATGGGAACGATCCCGTGCCCGTGCAACGCTACGATAACGCGCCCATGGAGAACTTCATGTTCACCGTGAAGGGCAAGCTAGCGGCCGAGATCGAGGGCGAGGTGCGCGAGATCGAGGTCTCCTGCGACGTCTCCTCCAACGGCATCGAGGTGTTCTCGATGGTGGTCGGCGACACGATGTCGGAGATGCCGGCCGAACCCGCGCCGATGCCGGAGGAGTAGCGCCTAGAGCGTTTTCCGCTCAGACTGGATCACTGGTCGGAACGGAAAACACAACGACCTGAACGGCTTGCCCGTCTTGGATCTCGACCTGACTGAGTCAGTCAGATCGAGATCCGCCCTAGGGAAAGAGCGCGACGGGGCTCCGATCCCCCGCGACGACCCGGGCGAGGACGTGCGGATAGAGCGTGTGCTCCCTCTCCAGCACGCGGGCGGCCAACGTCTCGGCGGTGTCCCCGGCATGCACCGGCACCACCGCCTGGCCGAGGATCGGGCCGGCGTCGAGCGCCTCCACCACCTCATGCACCGTGCAGCCGTGGACGGCGACCCCGGCCTCGAGCGCCCGCGCGTGGGTGCGGAGCCCGGGGAAGAGCGGCAGCAGGGAGGGATGGATGTTGAGGATCTGCCCGGGCCAGGCGGCAACGAACCGGCCGCTCAGGATCCGCATGAAGCCGGCAAGGCAGACGAGATCCACCTTCGCCGCCTCGAGCTCCGCCTGAAGCGCCGCCTCAAACGCCGCCTTGTCACCGCGGGCCTCGACCGACGCCGTGGGGATGCCGGTCGCCGTGGCCGTGGCGAGCCCGCCGGCCGAGGCCTTGTCGGCCAGCACCAGCGCCGGCTCCGCCGCCACCTCGCCCGTCGCCATGGCGGCCGTCAGCGCCTGCATGTTGGAGCCACGGCCCGAGATCAGGATCGCCACCCGCGGTCGGCTCACCCCAGATCGCCCTGGTAGCGCACGCTTTCGGAGCCTTCGCCCTCAGCGACCCGCCCGATGATGCGGGCCCCAACGCCGAGGGAGGCGAGCGCATCCTCCGCCTCCCCCTCTGGCACGACCGCGACCATGCCGATGCCGCAGTTGAAGGTGCGCAGCATCTCGGCCGTGTCGATGCCCGTGACCTCGCGCAACCACGCGAAGACCGGGGGCAGGGCGATGGCGGAGAGGTCGATCTCTGCGCCGAGGCCGGCGGGTAGGACGCGGGGCACATTCTCCGTCAATCCACCGCCTGTGATATGGGCGAGGGCCTGGGCCGTGCCGCGAAGCTGCGCCGCTGCTTCGACATAGAGCGCGGTGGGGACGAGCAGCGCCTCGCCAAGGCTCTGGTTCGCAAACGGCGCCGCGTCGGCCCAGGTCAGCCCCGCCCGCGCCACGGCCGCCCGGACGAGGGAGAAGCCGTTGGCGTGGACGCCGGTCGACGGCAGGCCGATCAGCACGTCGCCCGCGGCGACGCCCTGGGGCAGACCCGCGCCACGCTCGAACGCGCCGACAGCGAAGCCCGCCAGGTCAAAATCGCCCTCGGCATAAAGCCCCGGCATCTCCGCCGTCTCGCCGCCGATCAGGGCGCAACCGGCCTGGCGGCAGCCCTCCGCCACGCCGCCGATCACAGTCGCCGCCTGCTCGACGTCGAGCGTGCCGGCAGCGAAATAGTCGAGGAAAAACAGTGGCTCCGCCCCCTGGCAGACCAGGTCGTTGACGCACATCGCCACCAGGTCGATGCCGATGGTGGAGAGATCGCCGCTTTCGATCGCCACCCGCAGCTTGGTGCCCACGCCGTCGGTCGCCGCCACCAGCACCGGGTCGCGAAAGCCGGCAGCCCGGGGATCGAAGAGCGCGCCGAAGCCGCCCAGGGCCGACATCGTCCCGGCCCGCGCCGTGGCGGCGGCGAGCGGTGCGATACGTCCGACCAACGTGTTGCCGGCGTCGATATCGACACCCGCCTCGGCGTAGGTGAGCGGCCGGTCCTCGCTTGTCACGGATGCCCCCGATTGCGTCTTGGATCGAGCCCTAGCGCAGCGGCTCGGCGCTTGCAAACGCGCAGGCGAAGCCCCTACGGTGCCGGCCGCGGGCCCGTAGCTCAATCGGTTAGAGCAGACCGCTCATAACGGTTTGGTTGGGGGTTCGAGTCCCTCCGGGCCTACCATTCCCGCTCCGATCAGGGGCTCAGCCCGGCTGCGACATCCAGTCGGCCGGGTTCTCCGCCAGCAACTGGCGCACCACCCGGGCCGTGACCTCGACCGCGTGGTCGATCTGCGCCTCGGTATGCTCGGAGGTGATGAAGAAGCGCAGTCGCGCCTGCTTCTCCGGCACTGCGGGAAAGATGATGGGGAGGGCGTTCACCCCCTCCTCGAACACCCGGTCGGCGGCCAGCACGGTGCGGATCGAATCGCCGATGATCACCGGCGTGACGGCCAACCCCTCCGACAAGCCGGTGTCGAGGCCGGCGGCCCGGGCGCCCTCCAAAAACCGCTGGCCGTTCTGGCGGAGGCGCGCGACCCGCTCCGGCTCGCGATCCAGGAGCCTAAGCGCCGTCTCCGCCGCTACGGCATGGGGGGCGGAGAGGCCGACGGAGAAGACGAAGCCTGCCGCCTTGTGCCGCAGATATTCGATCAGCGCGGCCGAGCCCGCGATGAACCCACCGCAGGAGCAGAGCGTCTTCGACAGCGTGCCCATCCAGATCTCGACCACCTGGGGGTCGATGCCCTGGGCCTCGGCGATGCCGCGCCCGGTTTCGCCCATCACGCCGAGCGCGTGGGCCTCGTCCACCATCAGCCAGGCATCGTGACGGGCCTTCACGGCCACGAACTTCTCCAGATCCGGCGCGTCGCCGTCCATGGAGTAAAGCCCCTCGATCACGATCAGCACTCGGTCGTAGCGCCCGCGGAGGCGCGAGAGCTTTTCGTCCACCCAGGCCCAATCGTTGTGCGGGAAGGTGAGGCGCGTGGCGCCAGAGAGCCGCGCCCCCTCGCTCACCGAATTGTGGATGAGCTGATCGACCAGGATCAGGTCCTTGGGCCCGAGCAGCGCACCGATCGAGGTGACGTTGGTGGCGTGGCCCGAGACCATCGCGATGGCATCCTCGGTGCCGAGGAATTCGGCGAT
Source organism: Pseudomonadota bacterium (assembly GCA_039180875.1). GTDB lineage: Bacteria > Pseudomonadota > Alphaproteobacteria > Rhodobacterales > Rhodobacteraceae > JBCDCY01. Next base: position 149,258 of record JBCDCY010000002.1, read on the forward strand.
CGCCCGCTCCAGCGCCGCGTGGTAGGGCCGCTCGCCCCCCACCAGGCGGCTGGCGGAGGCGCTGATGCCCCAGTCGGCGGCGGCCTGCTGCACCGCCTCGACCAACTCCGGATGGCGGTTGAGGCCGACATAGTTGTAGGAGCCGAACTGGATGCAGCGCCGGTTGCCGATCGTCACTTCGGCCCCGTCGATCTCGTCGATCCGGCGGAAGAACGGGGAGCCGACGCCGATCTTCTCCCCCACCGCGCGCTGGATGCGCAGTTGCGCATAATGCGGCAGGCGGGAGAAGTCGAAGCCCTTGGCCTGCTTGGCGTCAAGCTCCGGCACCGGGGTGGGCGGCGGCGGCGTCTGGCTTTGCCGGGCGCCGTGGTCTTGGCGCAGGCGGTCAATCAGGGCATTGGCCCGCCCGGTCTTGCCGGCGCTCACGCTCATGCCCGGCCGTCGGTGATGCGGTCCACCGCCTCTGCCGCTTCGACCACCTCGTCGATCATCGCGTCGGTCACGCCTTCCAGGTTGTGGGCGTGCTGCTGGTGCACCGCGTCGAGCGCGCTGCCGCTCGGCGCGGCCTGCCCGCCATCGGCAAGCTGCGCGAGCACGTTGCGCGAAAGCTCCGTCAACGTCATGCCGTCGGCGAGCGACATCAGCGGCAGCTCGATATCCAGCGTCTCCTCCACCTGCATCTTGAGGTTCACGGCCATCAGGCTGTCGAAGCCCAGATCGGTCATCGGGCGGAGCGGATCGATCTCAGAGACCGGCAGGCGCAGGATGCGCGCGGCCTCCTCGGCCAGGCTGCGGACCGTGGTCTTCAGCGCGTCCTCCGGCGACAGCCCGGCGATCAGGGCGGCGAGGGAGGCCGCAGCACCACCGCCGCTGCTGTCGCGCGCCGTGTCGATCCGGTCGAAGAGCGGTGTTTCGAGCAACGGCAGATCCCGGGCGATCCGGCTCCAGGTCATGGGCGCGATGGCGACCACGGCGTCGGGCGCCCCGGCCAGCAGGACCTCGCCGAGATGGGCGAGGGCCGTCTCCGCCGTCAGCATCCGCCCACCGAGGCGCTGGTGCAGCAGATCCCGGGTCGCCTCGTCGCGCTCCAGCACGCCGACATCGGCGATCGGGCCCCAGGCGACGGCGAGCGCCGGCAGGCCGTCGGCCCGGCGCTTCTGGGCCAATGCCTCGAGATAGGCGTTGGCCGCGACATAGGGCGCCTGGCCCGGATTGCCGAAGAGTGTGGTGACGGAGGAGTAGAGGATCAGGTGGCGCGGCGCCGTCTCTGCCGGCATCGCCCGGGTGAGCGCATCCAGATGCTCGGCCCCGGCGATCTTCGGCGCCAGGACGCGCTCGATCTGCACGGGCGTGAGCGAGGCGAAGAGCGCATCCTCCAGCACCATCGCCGCGTGGATCACGCCGTCGAGCCGGACGCCGGCCGCTTCGATCTTTGCAAAGAGCGCGGCGAGGGCATCGCGGTCGGTGGCGTCCACCGCTGCGGCGTGGACCCGGGCGCCGTGGCGCTCGATCCGCTGGCGGTCCTCGTCCGTGACTGTGCCGGATCGGCTGGTGAGCCAGAGCTCGGCCACGCCCTGGCGCGCCAGCCACTCTGCCGTCGCCAGGCCGAAGCCGCCGAGGCCGCCGACCAGCAGCCAGGCCCCCTCACCGATGGCCGGGGCAGGGGCCGGGGCCTCTTCCGGCACGTCGGGCGCCGTCACCAGGATCTTGCCGATATGGCCGGACCGGCGCATCAGCGCGAAGGCATCCGCCACCTCCGCTGCCGGGAATATCTGGACGGGCAGGGCGGAGAGCTGACCTTCGGCAAAGCCCTCCGCCAACTCCCCAAGCAGCCGCGCTGCGACGTCCGGGCGAGCCGACAGCAACTGGTCGGCGTCGACCCCGAAATAGGAGAGGTTCTGGCGGAACGGGCGCAAGGCCATGCGGCTGTTGGCGTAGTAGTCCCGTTTGCCGAGCTCGACGAAGCGACCGAAGGGGCGGAGGCACTCGATTGAGCGCTCCATCGCCTCGCCCGCAAGCGAGTTCAGCACCACGTCGACCCCGACGCCGTCCGTAGCGGCGAGCGCGGCGTCGGCGAAGTCCATGGTGCGGCTGTCGAACACCTGCTCCGCGCCGAGGATGCGCAGCAATCGCCGCTTGGCCGGCGTGCCGGCGGTGGCGAAGACCCGGGCGCCGGCCCGGCGGGCGATCTGCAGCGCGGCGAGGCCGACGCCCCCGGCGCCGCCGTGGATCAGCACGGTCTCGCCACTGGCAAGCCGCGCGATGTCGCCGAGCGCGTATTGCGCCGTCATGAAGGCCGTGGGGATGGAGGCTGCAAGCTCCGGCGCCACGCCCCCCGGGATCGGCGCCACCGCCTGGGCGTCCACCGTGACGTGGCTGGCAAAGCAGGAGGGGGCGAAGGCGATCACCTCGTCCCCCAGGGCAAAGCCCGCCTCCGACCCCGCCCGAACCACCCGGCCGGCGCATTCCATGCCGAGGGTCGCGCCGGCAAAGCCGTCCTCCAACGCCTCGTCGGGCAGCAGGCCCATGGCCCACATCACATCGCGGAAGTTGAGGCCGGTGGCGGCCACCTCAATCTCCACCTGATGCGCCTCGGGCTGGCGGCGTGGCACGCTTCGCCAATGCAGGCTGTCGATCTGGCCGGGCACCGCCATGGCCAGGCGCCGTCCCCGCTCCGCCCCGTGGCGCTGATCGGCGGCCGCCGTGGCGACGCCGGCGAGCGCGGTGACCCGGGGGGCCGCAAGCCGGCCATCCGCGTGCGCGATCAGCTCCGTCTCCGCCGTCGGCCGGGCGAGGGCGGCGGCGGTGAGCTGTGCCAGGCGGGCCGGTGCCGCGTCGGCCGGCAGATCGAGGCGGCGGAGCGCCAGGTCGGGCCGTTCGTTCGCCAGTACCCGGCCGAGACCCCAAAGCGCCGCATCCCGCGGCCGGCTCGCCGGGCCGCGCGGGGCGCCGCCCCGGGTGAGCAGCCAGATTTGAGCCGGCTGGGCGTGAAAGCGCCGCGCCGACAGGTCCCGCACCTGCGCGATGCGCCGGTCCGCGATGTCGAGGTCGGCGCCGTCGTCCGACATCACGCCGCCAAGCTGCAGGCCGATCCAGCCGTCGGGCAGCATGTCGGGCAGCCCGCGCTGCACCGGATGGCCGGCGAGCGTCAGCGCGTCCTCCAGCGCATCAGCAAGCTGGCGCTCCTCCACCGTCTCGGCGTCGATCAGCACCACCGTGGGCAGATCCTCGGCCTGGGCGGCCGGGGGCTGGGGACCGCCGCGGGCCACCAGCAGCGTGGCGCTCGCCTCGGCCAGGGCGAGGGGGGCATCGTCGATGTCCTTTAGGTCGGCGCGCGCCAGGTGGGTGGCGCCGGTCTCCGCCTCCGACCACCAGGGCGCGTGCTGACCGGCGGTCAGGGTGGTCCAGAGGTCCCGCTCGACCTCCAGCGCCAGCAACAATCCGCCTTCGGCCAGCGCCGGGGCGAGGGTCGCGGCATCGGCGCGGTGCAGCGCCTCGACCGCCAGGATGACGTCGACGGTGCCGGGATCGACGGCGTCGGCCAGGGCCGCGGCGCGGACATTGCCGTGGCGCTCGGCCAGCAGCCTCTGGCGTTCCACCAGCGCCGGATCGCCGTCGCTGAGCGTCAGGGTGGCGTGGGCCGGCAGGGCGGCTGCGAGGGCATCGAGCGTCGCCGGCGCGATGGTGCCGAGAACCAGGAGATGCAGCCGTCCCCCCGCCGGCCAGTCAGTCGCGAGATCGCGCAGCAGCACCTCGGCCCGCTGCCAGAGCGCGCGGTCGACCGCCGGGCGGACCTTGGGCGCCGGCGCCTCCTCCAGCAGACCGTCCGACAAGCGTTCCGGGATCTGCTCGCCGAGGGCGATGAGGTCGAGAAGCTCCGCCCCCCGCTCCGGCATCTCCTCGATCAGCGTGGCGGTCAGGTCTTCGAACTCGGGATAGGGACAGGTGTCCGCCAGGCGCCAGGCAGTCTCACCCACCGCCTCCTCCGCCGTCACGGCGCCGTCGGCCTCCAGCGCCCGCAGAAGCGCGCGGCGGAGCGGCGTCGGATCCTCCGGCCCCGTCTCCTCCGCGGCGGGAAGCGTGATGCGGCCCTCCGGCGCGGCCGCGGCGATAGCCGTCCAGGCGATGCGGCGGCACATCGCGTCGGCGATCAGCCAGCCGGTATCGGGTTGGGGCCGGGTGCGCGCCGTGACGCGCAGGGTCGCCGCGCGGCGGATCGGATCGGCCCAGCGCTTGGGCAGCACCGCGGCCATCTCGGGCGGGCGCACCGGCTCCAGGATCTCGGTCCAGAGCGGCAGATCGCGGGTGTCCTCCCGGCTGAAGCGCACCCGCTTCAGGCGAAGGCCGCTCAGCATCGCCGCGGCATCGCCGGCCGTGTCGTAGAGCGTGATGTCGACGCTGGCGCCAAGTTCGGAGAGCTGGCGGAGCTCCACCCGGGCGCCGGCCCAGGTCGCGCTGGGCCGGTCGAGGCGCAGCCGGGCGAAGCGCACCGGCAGCAACGCCTGGTCGCGCTCCACCGTGCCGCCGCCGCGCGCCGCGTCGATCAGCAGAAAGACGGGGTGGAGCGCGGCGTCGAGCAGGCGCGGATTGGTCAGATAGCCATCCTCGCACGGCTCCAGATCCAAATCGACCCAGGCCGTTCGGGCGTCGAGCCGCGCCGCCGTCACCCGGCGAAAGGTCGGGCCGTAATCGAGGCGCAGGTTGGCGAGCGCGTCGTAGAGCGTCGCGATGTCGGCCTGTTCGGCGCCGCCATCCTCGGCCCAGGCATCGGGCAAACTCGCCTCCGGCGCCGGTCGGATCGTGCCGAAGGCGGCCAGCGTCCAGTCACCGTCGGTGCCGAGGCGGCGGGTTTCGATCTCCACCCGCCGGGCCGCCGGCTCGAACCGGGTCCGGGTCTCGACGCCGTGGCCCGTATCGACCACGACCGGGCGCAGCACCTCGAAATCGACGAGCTCAACCCGCTCGCGGCCCAGGCCCTCGGCCCCGGCGGCCAGCGCGATCTCGGCGAAGGCGGTGGCGGGCAGCACCGCGGCCCCGTCCACCACGTGGTCGGCGAGCCAGGGGAAGAGATGGGTGTCGATCTGCCCGCGCCAGAGCGGATCGCCCATCCGCTCGGCCACGCCGAGCAGCGGATGGCGCATCGGCCGGTCGAAGAGCTCGGCCCCGGTCGCGGTCGGTGCCGCGCGATAGGGCTTGTGCGTCCAGGCATAGAGCGGCGGATCGGCGCGAAAGGCCCGCTCGGCGCCGAGGAGCGGCGCATCGGCGATCTCCGCCCCGTGGCAGAGCGCGCGCGCCACCACGTGGCCCGCCGTCTCACCGGCCCGGGCGCCGTCCTGGAAGGAGGGCACGAACTGCGCCCCCTCACCAAGCGGCGCGGCGCTGTCGACGACATAGTTACGCAGCACGACCCGCGGCCCGATCTCCACGATCAGCCCACAGCCTTCGGCCACCAGGGCTTCGACCGCCGGGCGGAAGCGCACCGGATTGCGGGCGTTGCGCCACCAATAGTCGACGTCGAGGCCCTTGCCCGGCGTCACCTCCCCGGTGGTGGAGGAGACATAGGTCGCGCTGCCCGCGTTGGGGCGAAGGCCCTGGAGGTCCTTCAGCAGCCGGGTACGCACGGCGTCGACCGCGGGGCTGTGATAGGGATAGGCAATGTCGAGCTTCTTCACCGCGATCCGGCGCTTGCGCGCAAAGCGGGAGAAGCGCTCCAACTCCTCGGCCGGGCCGGAGAGCGTGGTGCTGCGCGGGCTGTTGTCGGCGGCCAGCGTGATGGCGCTTTCGCCGAAGGCATCGAGGGCGGCGGCGAGATCTTCGACGCCGGAGAGCACGGCCGCCATCGAGCCTTGGCCGTGCAGCGCCTCCAGCGCGACGGAGCGGGTGCGCACGATGTGGGCGGCCTGGTCGAGGTCGAAGATGCCAGCGGCCCAGGCAGCCGCGACCTCGCCCACCGAATGGCCGGCGACGGCGTCGGGGCGCAGACCCTCCGCCGCCAGGGCCTCGACGATGGCGACCTGGACGGCGAACAGGATCGGCTGGGCGACGGCGGAGCGGCCGAGAGCCCCGGCCAAGTCGTCGGCCAGCAGAAGCTCGGCCAGGCTGCGCCCGTCGACCGGCCCGACGGCTGCGCTCGCCCGGTCGAAGGCGGCGGTGAAGGCCGGGTCGCTGCCATAGGCGTTGCGGCCCATGCCGGCCCATTGCGCGCCGTTGCCGGAGAAGACGAAGGCGACGCCGGTCTTTTGCCCGGTCCGCCGGCCGCTCACCCAGGCGCCGTCCTCCGCACCTTCAAGATAGGCGGCGGCGGCGGTGCCCAGGGCTTCCGCCGTCTCGCCGTGCAGGCAGAGCCGGTGCTCGAACCGGCCCCGGCGATGGGCGGCGGCGCTCATCAGATCGGACAGTTCGTCCGGCGTGGCCTGGTGCAGACGGTCGCGCCAAGTGGCGGCGAGGGTCTTCAGGCTCTCCTCGCTCCGCGCCGAGAGGAGGAGGGCGCGGGCGGCTGCCCCCTTCGCCGGGACTGCGGCCTGTTCCTCATCCGTCGCCTGGCGCAGCACCACATGGGCGTTCGCACCGCCGAAGCCGAAGGAGTTGACGGCTGCGGCCCAGGGCGCCTCCCGGCTCTCCAGCCCCAACGGCTCCGTCGCGACGGAGAGGTTCAGGCGATCGAACGGAATATTGGGGTTCAATTCCTCGACATGCAGCGAGCGCGGGAAAACACCCTTTTCCAACGCGAGCTGCGCCTTCAAGAGACCGACCAGGCCCGAGGTGGGCTCGAGATGGCCGAAATTGGTCTTGGCTGAGCCGATGGGGAGCGGGCGCTGCCGGCGCTGGCCGTAGACCGTGCCGATCGCCTCGGCCTCCTGCGGGTCGCCGACGGCGGTGCCGGTGCCGTGGGCCTCGACGAAGGCCAGATCGTCCGCAGCGATGCCGGCGCGTTCGGAGACGGCTTGCAGCAATGCCGCCTGCCGCTCCGTCGACGGCATTGCCATGCCGACCGTGCGCCCGTCGGAGTTGGTGCCGGTGCCCAGCACCACGCCCCGCACCCGGTCGCCCGCCGCCTGGGCATCCTCCGCCCGGCGGAGCACGAAGACGACCGCCCCTTCCGAGCGGACATAGCCGTTGGCGGAGGCATCGAAGGCCTTGCAGAGCCCGTCCGGCGACAGCATGGCGGCGCGGGAAAAGCCGACGAAAGCCATCGGCGAGAGGAGCAGGCTCACCCCGCCGACGATCGCCGTGTCGATCTCCCCCCGCTCCAGCGCCGCCACCCCATGGTGAAAGGCGAAGAGGGAGGAGGAGCAGGCGGTGTCGACCGTGTAGCTCGGTCCGGTCAGGTTGAGCGTGTAGGAGATCCGGTTGGCCAGGATCGAGAGCGTGTTGCCCAGCATGAACTGCGCGTCGATCCGCGCCGGGTCGGCGAAGAAATGCTGCGAATAGTCAGATGAGGCGGCGCCGATATAGACCCCGGTCCGGCTGTCCAAGCGGCCCGAGGGCAGGCCGGCATGGTCCAGCGCCTCCCACACCGTCTCGAGCAGCACCCGCTGCTGCGGGTCCATCTGCTCCGCCTCCCGCGGCGAGATGCCGAAAAAGCCGGGATCGAAGGCCCAGATGTCGTCGAGCTGCCCGGCGGCCAGGGTATAGGCCCGCCCCGGCGCGGTCTGGGAGGAGGAGAGGAACTGCGACCGCGACCAACGCTCCGGCGCAATCTCGGTGATGACGCAGCGTCCGCTGTCTAGGACGGACCAGACCTCTTCCGGTCCGTGGGCCTGGGGCAGGCGGGCGCCATAACCCACAATGCCAATCCGGGTCGCTTCCCTCGTAGATTCCCGCAACCCATACCCCATCGTTTCTATGTTCTGTGGCGCATCCGCTGCGGCGCGAACCCGGCCCTGATGCCTCGGTAGTGCTACAAATCCGGTAGCTTAGCAACCTTGGCGGCAGGCCATGTTGCACTGCGAAAACCCCCGATTTCGGCGATCTCCCGCGTATCGGAGGCTGACTTGGCGCCGGGATCGGCGAAGAATCACGCCTCGCCAAGACGTGATCGGCGCTTTTGCGCAGCAGGCTCGCGCGCTATGGCCGCGCCATGGCCGATCCTGTCGCCTCCGAGCCGCCGCGGGTCCTGCTGGATGCCAACCTGCTGGTCGCCACGCTGATGCGCCAGATCCTGCTCGGCGCGGCCCGGGCCGGCGCGCTGCAGCCGCTCTGGTCGTCCCGGATCCTGGAGGAATGGGCCCGCGCCGCCGGCCGCCACGGCAGCCTGGCAGAGGAGATGGCGCGGCGGGAGATCGCGGCGCTGACCGAGGACTGGCCGGCGGCGCTGGTGGTGCCCGATCCGGCTGTCGCCGCCACCCTGGTCCTGCCCGACGCCAACGACGTTCACGTGGTCGCCGCGGCGGTGGGCGGCGGAGCGGAGATCCTGCTCACCCGCAACATCCGCGATTTCCCGACGCGCATCCTGGCGCGCCACGGCCTGCTCCGACGCGATCCCGACGGGTTCCTGCGCGACTGGTGGGCGGAGGCGCCGGAGGCCGCCGAGGCGGTCGTGGCGGATGTCGTCCGCGCCTTTCGCGCCGCCACGGGCACCGCGCCGGCCGCCCGGACGCTGCTGAAGCGCGCCGGGCTCGCCCGTCTCGGCAAGGCGCTCGGGCCCCGGATCGACGCGCTTATGTGAGCTGAGGGCGGCTCTCCGCCCAGCCGGCCTCCAACCGCTCGATCGCCGCGACCCGGTCGGCGACCTTCGGATGGCTCATCAGCCAGGCGAAGGCGGGGCCGCCGCCCATCATCTCTTCGAGCTTTTCGAGCAGCCGGCGCTGCGGGCGGGTGCCGATCCCGGCCTTGGTCAACAGCGCCGCAGCGTAGGCGTCGGCCTCGTATTCGTCCTGGCGCGACAGACGCGCGGCCAACAGCCCCGCGATCAGGTTGGCCAGCCAGACGCCGACGAACGGGATCAGGCGGCCGAGCACCATGGCGAGCACCACCCGGATGGCGTTCTGGGCCGAAAAGTCGATCATCCGCCGGCGGGAGTGGTTGAGCGCCACATGGCCAAGCTCATGGGCGATGACGGAGGCCAGTTCCTCCGCCGTCACCTCACCCAGCCGATACTTGTCGAGGAAACCGCGGGTCAGAAAGATCCGCCCATCTGGTGCGGCGAGGCCGTTCACCACCGGGATCTCGTAGACATGCACCTTGAGCCGCGGCAGGTCGAGGACCCGCGCCATCCGCTCGACCAGCGCGAGGATCTGCGGCTCGGCGAGCTCGGTCGAGCGCTCGCTCAACTGCCGCCCGGTGCGCCAGGCGGAGAAGCGGTAGATCACGAAACCGACCGCCACGGCCAGCAGGATTGGGAGGAGCTTAATCATGGTCAGTGGCGATATAGGATCGCAACCGCCCGGTGTCAGCGCCTCAGGGGTTGCGACCCGTCGGCAGCAGCCGTTTTTCTACCCAACCTCACCGCCGCCAGCCGGCATAGGCCGGATGGTCGGCCATATCGTCGAAGAGCCAGACCATCCGGTCGAGAAACCAGAGCTTCGGTCCGATCAGCAGGACAGCGCCCAGGAGCGTCGGCCAGATCTCCAGCTGCCAACGCCCCCAGACGAGCGGCGGCAGCCCGAGCACCGGCAGCACCGAGAGCAGCCCGGCCCACACGGCGTGGTGGCGCGGGATCGCCACCTCGCCCCGCGCGAGCCACACCCGCTCCCCCATCACCGCGCGGGAGGCCCAGGATCGGGTGGAGGCCGGCGGCGGAAAGGCCCGCGGGTTGAGCCAGGTCCACACGAGCAACGCCCCGATCGGCAGCAAACACCAGGCCCCGATCCAGTCCCGCGCCCAAATCGCTAGGATCAGAAGCGGCCCGATCGGCAACCGCGTCCAGGCCGACCACGGATTGGCATGCCGCTCCCACACCTCCGGCGTCATGGCAAAGGCGCGGGCGATGGCTTGCATCGCTGCGCTACCGCCCCAGCTCGCGCATCGCCTCCTCGATGCCGGCGAGGGTGAGGGGATACATGTGGTCGGCGAAAATCTCGCGGATCATCTGGATAGAGTGGGTGTAGCCCCAATGGGCCTGGGGCACCGGGTTGAGCCAGATCGAGGATGGCCATTGGTCGCGCACGCGGCGGAGCCAGGTTTCGCCGGCCTCTGCGTTCCAGTGCTCGTTGGCGCCGCCGGGATAGGCGATCTCGTAGGGGCTCATCGAGGCATCGCCGACGAAGAGGCATTTGTAATCGGAACCGTAAGTGTGGAGCACGTCCCAGGTCGGCGTCTGCTCGTCCCAGCGGCGGCGGTTGTCCTTCCAGATACCCTCATAGAGGCAATTGTGAAAATAGAAATATTCCAGATGTTTGAACTCGGTTCTTGAGGCGGAGAACAGCTCTTCCACCACCTCGATGAAGGGATCCATCGAGCCGCCCACGTCGAGGAAGAGCAGGACCTTCACGGCATTGCGCCGCTCCGGCCGCGTGACGATGTCGAGATAGCCGTGCTCGGCCGTGGCGCGGATCGTGCCGCCCATGTCGAGCTCGTCGTCCGCCCCTTCGCGGGCCCAGCGGCGGAGGCGCTTCAGCGCCACCTTGATGTTGCGGGTGCCAAGCTCGACCGAGTCGTCAAGGTTGCGGAACTGGCGCTTGTCCCAGACCTTGACCGCGCGCTGATGGCGGCTTTCGTCCTGGCCGATGCGCACGCCCTCGGGGTTGTAGCCGTGGGCGCCGAAGGGGGAGGTGCCGGCGGTGCCGATCCAGCGGTTGCCGCCCTGGTGACGGCCCTGCTGCTCCTTCAGCCGCTCGCGCAGCGTCTCCATCAATTTCTCGAAGCCGCCGAGCGCCTCGATCTCCGCCATCTCCTCAGGCGTCAGGTGCTTTTCGGCGAGCTTTTCGAGCCATTCGCGAGGGATCGAGTGGGCCTCGAGCATGTCTTCCAGCGAAATCGTCTCGAGCCCTTTGAAAACGTGGGCGAAAACCTGGTCGAAGCGATCGAGGTTGCGCTCGTCCTTCACCATCGCGGCCCGGGCGAGGTAGTAGAAGCCCTCGACATCGTAGGTCACGAAATCCTCGTTCAGGGCCTCGAGAAACGTCAGGTATTCGCGCAGCGACACCGGGATCCGGGCCGATCGCATCTCAAGGAAAAATCTTTCAAACACAGCGGTTTAACCCATCTAGATAAGATCGAGCTGGATCAGCGCCAGGGCCGCGAACAAGGCGACCAGGGCCAGCAAGATGCCATGGGCCGCGCCATATTGCAGCATGTCGTAGAGCCCGCCGCCCCGGCGTTTGGCGCGGAGGCCGCCGATGGCCGCGCCGATCAGGAAGGCGGAGAGCATTACCATCTGGGCGTTCCCTGGCGGACGGTGCGGCGCTGGCCGGATCGCCCCTAGCGCGGCGGGCCGAAGGCATAGCGTGCCCATCTGGCACTGTCGAGGCGGGCCGTCGCGGCGGCCTGAGCTGGGCCGGTCGTGGCCAAAGCGTCCACCAGCAGCGACGCCGCGCGGGCGGCAAGTGCAGCCTCGCCCTGGGCTGCGGCGGCGGTCAGCGCCCGCCCGAGATAGGCGCGGGCGGCGGCGGGCTCCCCGGCGGCGAGCAGATAGGATGCCAGCGCCGTAGCCGCATGGGCCGTGCGCAGGTGATCGCGGCCGTAGCGCCGCGCGAGATCGTCATAGGCCGCCTGGTAGAGCCGGCGGGCGAGCGCTGGCCTCTCCTCTCGCAGCAAAGCCGCCAGGCGGAGCAGGTTTTCGGCCACGCGATGGTCGCTCGGCCGCATGGCCTGGGCGAGCTCGAGCGCCCGCCGCCCTGCCTCGACCCGTGTCGCTCGGGCGAGCCGCGGGTCGGCCGCACGCGTGAAGCTGCGGTGCCAGTCCCGGTCGGCCTCAGACGGTCGGCGTGGCTCGATGCCGGCGATGCGCGCCACCTCCCGCCGGGTGAGGCCGGGCGTCAGGTCGGGGCGGTAGAGCCGATGCAGCACCGCCATGTCGTGGCCGGTCAGTGCGCTGAAGCGGTTGTCGTCGTTGAAGACGGAGCTCGACAGGCGATAGAGGTCGTTGCCGACGCCGAGCGCCTGGGCGATCTCCTCATGCAGGCAGGCGCGCACCGCATGGGGCGGTAGATCGTCGGAGATCAGCACGCTCGCGCTCTCGAGCTGGGTCAGGTCGGCCCAGCGGGGGAGCGCGCGCTGGCCGTGGAGCGCTCGCACCGTCGGCCAGTTCAGATCGGCCGGCAGAGCGAGGCAGCTGACGCGCGGCAGCATCTGGCGAAAGGCGGCGCCGGGTGCGGTGCGCACCGCTATCTCCGCCCCCTCGCCGGTCGTGGCACGGCGGATGTCGATCCCGGCCTCCTGCCGCAGGCGCATCAGTAGATCGTCGAGGTTGCGCCCGTAGGCGCCAAGCTCCGGGCCGAGCCGCACCCGGACTGGGCCGGCGAAGCGCAGCAACACGGTGCGTGCGGTGCCATCCTCCTGGCCGAAGATCAGAGGCAGAAAGTCGGCCGCGACGGCATTGAAGGCGACCCGCTCCGGCGCGCGCGGCAGCACCGGCGGGCCGCTGTCTCCCACCGAGACGGTCGGGCTGCAGGCCGCCAGGGCCAGCAGCGCCGCCGCCAGCCACCTCATCGCCAGCGACCTCATCGGTTGTAGCGGATGAACGGCGATTTGGTTGCGATCCGGTCATAGAGCCGCCGCCCGGCGGTGTTGAAGTCCTGGGTCAGCCAGTAGACCGCCGGCGCCCCGGCGACAACGGCGGCGTCATAGACCGCCTCGATCAGGGCCCGGCCGAGGCCGGTGCCGCGGGCCGTCGGCGCGACGTAGAGATCTTGCAGGTAGCAGACATTCTCCACCCGCCAGGCATGGCGGTGGAAGAGGTAGTGCACCAGGCCCGTCGGCTGACCGTCGATCACTGCGATCAGTGCTTGGAACTCATGCGGATCGTCCGACAGCAGGCGCTGGAAGGTGCTGCGGTAGACCTCCTCCGCCACACCGGTCTCATAGAACGCGAGGTAGGCCGACCAGAGCGCGCGCCAGGCGGCCTCATCCTCCGCCGCGAGGGGGCGGATCTTGAGCGCGCCGTCAGTGCGGGTAGACACGGGCCAGCATCTCCATGGTGTCGAGGTGGCCGGGCAGCGCCGGGTTCAGATGGTGCAGCGCGCCCGGCACCGAATGGTAGGGCGCATCGAGGCGGGAATTGGCCGCGCCGAACAGATCCAGGGCGCCGAGGAACTGGCTGATCCGCGTGACCTCCGGCGGCGGGGCGATCACGGTGCCGAGGGTGATGATCTGGGCATCGAGGCCCCGGGCGAAGGCGCGGTCGTCGCCCGCCAGGGCCAGCCGGCGGAGCGCGAACTCCACCGCCAGGGCACCGCGGGAGTGGGCGAGCACGGTCTCGACGCCGCCCCCGGGCTCGAGGAAGAGCTCGATGAGGGCAGCGCTTGCCGGGCCGAGGGCGCGCTGGCTGGCGGCCGGCGCGAGCTCCGGCGCGCCGAGAAGCGCCGCGCCGGCCTGCTGGGCCACGTAGCGGGCGTTTTGCCCGGCGGCCCGCATCCGCAGGAGCGCGCCGAAGAACAGTGGACCGCCCAGGGGCTCCAACGCCAGATCGGTGTCGTCATAGCCTGCGACCACCGCGCCCACCGGCGCGCCGGTGAAATCGGCGAGGGCCCGGGCGAGGGCAGCTGCCCCGATGGCGCTGCCGCCGAGGCCGGCGACGGCGAAGCGGCGGACGCTCGGCGCGGCACGACGAAAGGCTCTCCGGTCAGCGTAGGGCCGCACGCCGAGCAATCCGCGGGCGCCGGTCGGATGGACCAGCAAGATCGCGCCGGCCGGCACGTCGGCACTGAGCAGTGTCTCCCGCTCCGCCTCCGTCAGGCGGTCGGTGTCGTAAGAGGCGCGGTCGATCAGCGCGTTCCTCTCCGCGACGAAGGCCGCGCCGGGCGCCGGTACCGCCAGTGGGAGAGCGCCAGCGGCCTGGCCTGGTCTCACTGATAACACCGGATCAGCCCGGTGAAGTCCTGCGCCCGCTCGGTGATGTCGGCGATGGAGAGATCGCTCGCCTCCGTGCCGAGGCGGAACGGCACGTTGTTGGTGGAGAGGAACGAGCGTGCGATGCCGGCCCGCACGGCGAAGTTGATGTCCTGGGGCACCACGCCGCGGTTCTGCATGAAGAACTCGTCGTTCGCCCGGGCCACCACCACGCCCACGATATTGCCGCGCCGGTCCATCAACGGCCCGCCGCTGTTGCCGGGCTGCACCTGGGCCGAGATCTGCACCCGGCTGAGGTCGTCGCCGATGCCGCTGAGCGCACTCACCAGCCCCACGGTCACGTTGCCCTGGGAGGAGAGATCGCCCTCCAGCGGGAAACCGTAGGCCACGATCTCGTCCCCCTGGCGCAGGTCGAGGCCGGCGCGGAAGCTGGCGATGGCCGCGGGAACGCGCGCCACCTGCAGGATGGCCAGATCGACCGCCGGGTTGGTGGCGATCAGGGCGGCCTCCACCGCCGGCATGCCCCGCACCTGCAGGGTGAGGCGATTGCACTGGTCGATGACGTGGTCGTTGGTCAGCACGTGGCCGGCATCGCTGACGAAGAACCCGGTGCCGGTGCCGACCAGGGTGGAGCCGTCCCCGGGCGGCGGGCCGCTGCTGGTGTCGGCGCCCCAGGGCGCGTTGCCCTCGCTGATGATCAGGGTGATCTCGGTGTTGGCGGTCTCGGGGTCGTAGACGCCGGTCCAGATGCGGTAGAGCCCCTCGGGCGGATCGCTGAAGACCAGGCCCGGATTGGTGCCGCCGGCCTCGCTAAAGTCGTCGTTGCAGTGCCAGCCGCCGCCCGGATCCTGCACGACCAGCGTGGCGTCGACGCTCCCTTCGGCGAAGATGGCGAGCTGGTACTGACCCGGGGTGTAGCCGATCACGTAGTCCGGCCGGGCCGCGGCGATGAAGCCCGCGCAGCCGCTGACGATGTCCTCTGCCGGGTCCCGCCCGCCGGCCTGCACGACCAAGGTGTGGGGGTCGGGTTGAAAGCCGGCGGCGAGGTCGGCGGCGCCGTAATAGGGCTCCCACGGCGCGGCATCTTCGGTGAAGATCAGCTCGACGCTCTCGGGCCGCACGTCCGCGTCGTAGGTGCCGACCCAGACGCTGTAGCGGCCGGAGGAGGGTTGGTCGAAGGTGACCCCCGGATTGACCCCGCCAAGCGCCGAGTGGTCATCGTTGCAGACCCAGTTGCCGGCGGGATCGAGCACGATCAGCGTGGTGTCGGGCAGGCCCCGCACGAAGATGCCGAGGCCGTAGTCCCCGGCGGTGTAGTAGAGGTCGTAGTCGGGCTTGTCCGCCGCGACCCAGCCGATGCAGTCGGGACCGATATCGCCGACCTCGTCCGCGCCGCCGGCCTCCACCCCCACAACCACCGGATCGGGCTGGAACCCGGCGTCGAGCGTCACGGCGCCGTAGCGCGCCTTCGGCACGCTGTCCTGCGCCGCTGCCTGTTGGACCATGGTGGCGAGCATCGTGCCCGCCAGAACGTATCCCGCCGAACGCCACATACGGGGTCCCCCACTACGACACGGACAATGCCGGATGCACCAGCATCGGTCAGGCGGCACACACGATCAAGCATGGCAGTGTCCGGTCGATGAAATCGGCGCCTTGCCTGCCGCTCGGAAACACGCATTTCCGGCTTGGTTTTCGACCCTTGTGCCGCAGTGCTCAGAGGTCATCGCATCGCGCGGAAGAAACGTTTGAAATGAAATGATATCTGCGCGGCGCACTGCAGGGGCCGCGAGGTGGCGTCGATGTCCTAGATCCCTCTCGTAGCAATTCTCGCTACGCCAGCGACGCGATGGGCGGGGCGGCCTTCGCCAATGACGACGAGACCGGCCGCTTCGCGGTCATACCGGACTCAGATCTTGGCGCCCGATGCGGCCCGGCCGGCATCGCCGTGTTGAAGCTCGGCCTCGTCTCCTACGTCCGGCGCGCCTCATCCGTTCTGGCGCCGGGCCATGAAGGCCAGCCGCTCAAAGAGATGCACGTCCTGCTCGTTCTTAAGCAGCGCGCCGTGCAGCTTCGGCAGCATGTCCTTCCCGTCCTTGCGGATGTCGGTGGCGTCCAGATCCTCGACCATCAGCAGCTTCAGCCAGTCCAGCACTTCCGAGGTCGAGGGCCGTTTCTTCAATCCCGGCACCTCGCGGATCTCGTAGAACTGGGTCAGCGCCTCCCGCACCAGGCTCGCCTTGATGCCGGGGAAATGGACGTCGACGATCTTGCGCATCGTCTCCTCGTCCGGGAAGCGGATGTAGTGGAAGAAGCAGCGGCGCAGGAACGCGTCCGGCAGCTCCTTTTCGTTGTTGGAGGTGATGACCACGATCGGTCGGTGCTTGGCCTGCACCGTCTCTCCGGTTTCGTAGACGTAGAATTCCATCCGGTCGAGTTCTTGCAGCAGGTCGTTCGGGAACTCGATATCGGCCTTGTCGATCTCGTCGATCAGCAGGACCAGGCGCTGGTCGGCCTCGAATGCCTCCCAGAGCTTGCCCTTGCGGATGTAGTTGCCGATCTCGTGCACCCGCTCGTCGCCGAGCTGGCTGTCGCGGAGGCGGCTGACGGCGTCGTATTCGTAGAGGCCCTGCTGGGCTTTCGTGGTCGATTTGATCGACCAGTCGAGCAGCGGTAGGTCGAGGGCCGCGGCAACCTGGCGGGCAAGCTCGGTCTTGCCGGTGCCGGGCTCGCCCTTCACCAACAGCGGCCGTTCCAACCGAATCGCGGCATTCACCGCCACGGTCAGATCGTCGGTCGCGACGTAGTCGGCCGTGCCTTTGAACTCCATCCTCAGGATCCTTGCGCCAATGGGCCCCCGCGCCGGCGCGGACCCTAGCAGCACAGCCCCCGGGCGCAAGTTCGCTGGCGCCAAAGCGTAGACAATCAGGTTGCAGTTCGCTATGAGCCACGGCGAAACGACGACAGCGGCCGGCTCCGATGGAGCATCTGGGTGAGGCAGGGGACCGCACCCAGTATCGGAACGGCTCGGCTAGGGGTGGGGCATTCGATGAAAGCAGAGACGTTCTTGGACGCAGATTACCGTCCGGCCGACACCGAACCTTTCATGAACGAACGCCAGAAGGAATATTTCCGACGAAAGCTCGACGCCTGGAAGGCATCGATCCTGGCGGAGAGCCGCGGCACCATCGAGCATATGCAGGCCGGCAGCGGGAATATCCCCGATCTGGCCGACCGTGCCTCGGAAGAGACGGATCGCACGTTGGAGCTGCGCACCCGCGACCGCCAGCGCAAACTGGTGGCCAAGATCGACGCCGCCCTCCGGCGGATCGAAGAGGGCACCTACGGCTACTGCGAGGTGACGGGGGAGCCGATCTCGCTCAAGCGCCTCGATGCCCGACCGATTGCGACCCTGAGCCTCGAGGCCCAGGAGCGCCACGAGCGGAACGAGCGGGTCTACCGCGACGACTGACGGCGCCTGCCGGGCCTACATCGCGACCAGCGCCACGCCGCCCGCCAGCAGCAGTGCGGCCGTACCGGCGGCCGAAACGAAACGTCCCGCCTTCTTCCAGATCGGCGCCGCCATGTCGTCGAACAGGATGAGCGGGTGCAACAGGCGCAGCAGCACCAGGGCCAGGCCGTAGGCGTGCAGCCAGACCGCCGGCAGGCCCTTGAGCTCCAACAGCAGCATCAGCACGACGGCCATCGCGGCGTATTCCGCCAGATTGCCGAAGCGGCGGATGCCGAGCGCCATCTCCCCGATCCCGCCATCGCCGAGGGCCACGCCGTGCTTGCCGCGCAGCAGGCCGACGCGGGTCGACAGGATCGCCATCAGCGCGGCGATGACGGCGGCATAGATCGGGGTGATCTCGATCGGGTGCATTGGGTCAGTCCTTTCGCTCTTGCGCGTGGGAGAGGGCGCGCTCGGCAAGCTCCGGCCAGCGCGCCACGTCGCCGGCGCCCGCCACGATCCAGTCCTGCATCGGCGGCCGGGTCTTGAACGGCGCCAGGTGCTGCCAGTCGCGAAGCCCGAGCGCCGCGATCGGCGTCTTCCGCCCGAGCCGACAGCCAAGGCCCGTTCGCCCGCCCTTGCTGGAGAAGAAGGCGTAGACCCTACCGCGGAGCGTCAGGGCCGGGGCCGACATCATCCGACCCTCCATCACCTCGGGATGGCGGGCGAGCTGGGCGGCGCAGAGCCGTTGCCAATGGTCGTGGAGCATCAGGTCGGTCATCGCGCCGTTCGCTTTCGGTTGCCTGAGGCTAGGATTCTTTATACATGTTAGTCAACATATTTAAATGAGGCGGGCGATGCGACTGACCCCCGAGAACAAGGAGAAGGTGCGCCAGCGCATCCTGGCGGGTGCGGCCACGCTGTTTCGCGAGCGGGGCTATGACGGGGTGAACCTGGATCAGCTGATGACCGCAGCGGGTCTCACGCGGGGCGCCTTCTATGCCCATTTCCGCTCAAAGCAGGCGCTGTTCGCCGAGGTAATCCGACACCAGCACCCGCTGCTCGCCATGTTGGAGGCGCGCGCGGGACGGGATGCGGCGACCCTCTGGCGGGAGCTGAGGGAGATCCTGGACGCCTATCTCGACCCCACGAACCTGGCCGAGGTCTATCGCGGCTGCACCGTCGCCTCCCTGACCGGCGACGCGGCCCGGGCGGCGCCGGAGGTGAGGCAGGCCTACGGCGCGGCCTGGGCCGAGATCGTGGCGGAGATGGCGCGGGGGCAGGCGGGTCCGGCGCCGGCCCCACTCCGCGCCGCGCTTACCCTGGCAAGCGGCGCGGTGAACACCGCTGCATCGTGCGCCGAGCCTCAGATGCAGGCCGAGGTCCTCTCGGCCGCCCGGGCCGCGGTCGCGGCGCTGTTGGCAGAGGCGCGGGCAGGGGCCGCCTGATCAGGCCGGCGGCAATCCGAACTGCCTTCGGAAGCTGCGGTCGAACATCGCGCTCGGCAGGAGGGCGTTCAGACGGCGCAGCGTCTGCGCCTCTCGCCCCGCCTCCGAGATGGCCGGCGGGTTGGCGGTGGTTGCAAGCCTTAGGACCAGGGCTGCCACGACCGCTGGGTCGTCGGCCCTCGCGAGGCTCCGCTCGACCGCGTCCCGCACCGGTGCGGCCCCGGTGCCGGCCGTCTCTCCGGCAAAGGCGGTGTTGGCGCCGATCGCGCTCCGCATGAAGCCCGGTCGCACGGCGAGCGAGCGCAGGCCGCTGCCCCGCAACTCGTGATCGAGGGAGAGGGAGAAGCCCTGCAGCGCGTGTTTCGTCGCCGCATAGACGCCCATGAAAGGCGCCGGCACGAAACTGGTCACCGAGCAGATATTGACGATACGGCCCCGGCCGGCCGCCCGCATCGGCGCTAGAACGGCGCGGGCCATGCGCATCGCACCGAACAGGTTGGTCTCGAAGGCTGCCCGGTTCTCGTCTTCGCTAAAATCGTCGAAGGCGCCGATCTGGGCGAAGCCGGCATTGTTGACCAGCAGGTCGATGCGACCGTGGCGGGCAAGCACGTCGCGCACCAGGGCCTCGCAGGAGGCCGGATCGGTGACGTCGAGACGGGCAAAGCCGTCCCGCGACCGGCTGGTTCCGACGACCTGCGCCCCGGCCTCTGCGAGGCTGGCGGCGATGGCGGCGCCGATGCCGCTCGACGCGCCGGTGACGATTGCGATCTGGTCTTTCATCTGGGCACCTCAGCTGTGCAGAAGCCGCGCCTTCCGGGCGGAGAGATAGAGGCGGGCGGCAGGGTCGTCGGTCAGGCCGATGGCCCGGTCGAAGGCGGCCCGCGCCTCCTCGACCCGGCCGAGCCGGGCGAGGACATGGGCCCGCGTGGCCCACCAGGGCTGGTAGGAGCGCCGATCGGCCTCGGCGATCGCGTCGAGGGCCGAGAGGGCGACGGCCGGCCCGTCGGTCTCCGCCAGCACCGCCGCCTCTCCGGTGCGGGCGCCGATGGTGGGGGCGATGCGGACCAGCCCGGCGTAGAGCAGCTTGAGCTCCGCCCAGTCCGTCTCCCCGGTCCGGCGCCGCGCGGCATGGACCGCCTGGATCGAGGCCTCGAGCTGATACCGCCCGAGGCTGAGATGCCGGGCCGCGTTGGCCAGCGCCTTCTCGGCGTCGGCGAGCAGCCCGGCATCCCAAAGCCGCACGTCCTGCTCGCTGAGCGGGATGAGCGCGCCGGTCGCCGCGTCCGTCCGGGCCGGGCGCCGCGCCTCGGCAAACAGCATGAGTGCGAAGAGCCCGTGCGCCTCCGCCGCTTGCGGAAGGGCCTCGGCCACCAGGCTGACCAGCCAGATCGCCTCTTCGGCCAGATCGGCCGCCTTGCGGTCGCCGGCCGGGATGCCGTTGTAGCCCACCGCGTAGGCGGCATAGATCGCGTTCAGCACATCGCCCATCCGCGCGTCGAACTCCGGCCCTTCCGGCAGCTCGAACCGCATCGCCGCCCGCTCGATCTTGGCCTTCACCCGCGTCAGCCGTTGGCCGAGGGTGGCCGGCGCCAGCAGGAAGACCGAGGCCATGCGCCGGGCGTCGAGGCCGAGGACGGCCTGCAGCATCAGGGGCGCCCGGAGCGCCGGCTCGATCGCCGGATGGGCGCAGACGAACATCAGCGGCAGGCGGGGATCGGTTGCGGGCGCGGGCGTGGCCGCCCGTTCTTCGGCCATGCGGCTCAGGTCCTGTTCGTAGGCAATGGGCAAGGCGCCGGTGCGCGCCCGGTCGACGGCCCGGTGGCGGGCGGTCGTCGTGAGCCAGGCGTCGGGATTGTCGGGCACGCCGGTGCTCGGCCAGGTCTCCAGCGCGCGGGTGAGCGCGTCGGACAGCGCGTCCTCGGCGTCGGCGAGGGAGCCCGTGCGGGCGGCCAGACGGGCAACCAGCCTGCCGTAGGACAGGCGGGCCACCCGTTCGACCGCGCGCGCCGCATCGCTCATCCCGCGCGGGTGATGACCGGCCGCACCTCGACCGCGCCGCTCGAGGCCGCGGGGTTGCGCGCCGCCCATTCGAGCGCTGTGTCGAGGTCGGGCACCTCGATCACGTAGAACCCGCCGAGTTGCTCCTTCGTCGCGGCATAGGGCCCGTCCTGCACATCGCGTTGCCCGTCCGAGATGCGGATCGTCGTGGCGGTGTCGGAGGGATGCAGCGCCTCTCCGCCCACCATGATGCCGGCATCGAGGAGGGCGCGGGTATAGGCACCCCAAAGCTCACCGTCGGCAGCGGCGCGCACCGCATCGGCATCGGGGTGATCGGCGGGCGGGGTGTAGTTCATGATGATGTATTGCATCTCGGTCGTTCCTTGGTTGATGGATCAGTAGCGGGCCAGGACCGGCAGCAGCGCGGTGGGCGTGCGGTCAGCAGTGCACATGTTGTTGTCCCGGGGGCGAACCCCGAAGTAGACGCCGCTCTCGTCCATGGCGAACAGGTCGTGATCCTCGCCGCACTCGGCCACCGGCAGCCAGTGGCCGCACCCGGTCTCGGAGATATCGGTCTCCAGATTGTGGGTGAGGTCGCACTCGGCCAGACCCATCGCCGCGACGATCTCCGGGTCGTCGGTGAGCAGCGTGACGTGCTTCCAATCCTCGTGGAAGACGCCGTGATAGGCGCCGTCGACGGCGTCGGAGGGGTCGCGGATCTCGAACGGACCGCCGGTGCGGAACTGGAAGGTGCGCATCGTCATGTCGGGGTCGAGGGCGTGGGTGAAGATCAGCTGCCAGCGGCCGTCGGCGAAGGTGAACTCGCGCGTGCCGTAGGCGCCGTACCATTCCTCGGGCGCGGCGCTGCGATAGGTGCCGTGCACGGCCTGCAGATCCTCGCGCGGCGCGAAATCCTGGGCCGCGGCTGCGCCGGCGCAGGCCAGGGCCGTGGTGGCGGCAAAGATGGTTCGCAACATCTCATCGTCTCCTTTCGGTCGGCGAAACCGGGGGCGGCTTCAAAGGGGAGACGGATGAGCGGGGGCTGATTTCGACAGGCCGCCCCGGTTTTTTTGTGCGAGGGCCCACGGGGGCTGGGGTCCAGTACCGGGCAACTCCGCTCCCGAGCGGCAACCGGCGCTTCGTCTAGGAACGTACTCGCCCTCCGCTTGGGCGGTTCCTCCGTTAATCCGGCAGCGCCCCCCAAATCGACGCGATGTGGCCAAGGACGACGTGTGTCGTATATGCCGTGAACTCGCACTGAGCCCGCTGCTCTCCCGCAAGATCCAGCTCGAGGCACCTGTCCGGGTCGTAGGACCCTGCAATCAGCGCGGATTTGCCGAGACGAGGAGTGCGCTCATCGCACGGAACGACGTCCGATCTAACGATATGCGTCGATGATCCCGGTCGGTGCGCCTGGGTGATCGGTGCTCCGACGCTCGCCTTGGTCGATAGGTTGTCCATCGATCACGGCCCTGCCGCCCCACGGCCTCACACCGCCAGCTCCACCCAGATCGGCACGTGGTCGGAGGGTTTTTCGCGGCCCCTGATGTCGGCGTCGATGCCGCAGTCGCGAAGGCGATCGGCGGCCTGGGGGGTGAGCAGAAAGTGGTCGATGCGGATCCCCTCGTTCTTCTGCCAGGCGCCGGCCTGGTAGTCCCAGAAGGTGTAGGCGCCGGCCGTGGGGTTGAGCGTCCGAAAAGCCTCGGTGAAGCCGAGATGGGTGAGCCGCCGCCAGGCCGCCCGCGTCTCGGGCCGGAAGAGGGCGTCGCCCTCCCACGCGGCGGCATCGTGGGTGTCCTCGGCAAGAGGGATGACGTTGTAGTCGCCGGCCATCAGCGCCACCTCTTCGGAGGCGAGCAGCTCCCGCGCCCGGGCCTCCAGCCGCTCCATCCAGGCGAGTTTGTAGTTGTATTTCGGCCCCGGCACCGGATTGCCGTTCGGCAGGTAGAGGCCGCAGATCCTCGCCGTGCCGGCCTCCCCCGTTACCGTCGCCTCGATCCAGCGGGCCTGTTCGTCGTCGGGATCGCCGGGCAGGCCGCGCACCACGTCCTCCAGCGCGCCACGGGCGAGGATGGCAACGCCGTTGAAGCCCTTCTGCCCGTGGGTGGCGACGCTGTAGCCCAGATCCTCGATCGGCTCGGCGGGGAAGGCCTCGTCCACCGACTTGATCTCCTGCAGCAAGACGACGTCGGGCGCGGCCTCCTTCAGCCAGTCCAGCAGCGCCGGCAGGCGGGCCTTGATGCCGTTGATGTTGAAGCTGGCGATCTTCACCGGGGATCCTCCGCGCCGGGGCGATGTCCCCTGATAGCGCGGGCGGGGCCGGGCGTCATCCGCCGGCGGGGTCTCGGCTCAGATCGAGAAGCTGGTGCCGCAGCCGCAGCTCGCCGTGGCGTTCGGGTTCTCGATGACGAAGCGGGCGCCGATCAGCTCTTCGCTGAAGTCGATGGTCGCGCCGGAAAGGAACGGGAGCGAGACCGCGTCGATCAGCACCCGAGTGCCCTCTTTCTCCAGCACCAGATCGTCCTCGGCGGAGGCGTCTTCGAGGGTGATGTCGTACTGAAAGCCGGAGCAGCCGCCGCCCTCCACCGCGACGCGGAGGGCGCGCATGGCTCCCTCGGCGGCGTTGATCTCCGCGATCCGGGCAAAGGCCCGGTCGGTCACCGTGGGCGGCAGGGCAAGATCCATGATGTCGCTCGCAGGCCTGTTTCTGGAGGCATAATCTAAGGTGCCAACCCCCTTCGCTCAAGCGCTTCAGCCATGATCGTCCGCGATGAGCGCGAGGAAGCTCTCGCCGAAGCGCTCCGCCCGTTCAGGGCCGACACCCTTTATCGCGGCGAGGGCGTCTTGATCCGCGGGCCGAGCCTCGGCGATCCGGGCAAGTGTCGCGGTGGTGCAGCTCAGGTAGCGTGCTGTGCCATTTTCGCCCCGGGTGAGGGCGCCGTGGGCCGTGACGAGCGCGTCGAAGAGCGGCCCGGCGCCGTTGGCGGCCAGAGCCCGCCTTGCCGGATGTTCCGCCGCCACCGGCGCACCGGCCACGACCGAGAGCATGTCAGCGCCGTAGCTTTGCAGTTTCTTCGCGCCTACCCCGTGGCAGGCGGCCAATTCGTCGAGGCTCGCCGGTTTCTTCGCTGCGATGTCGATGAGCGTCGCGTCGGGAAAGATCACATAGGCCGGCACCTTCCGCGCCTCCGCCAAGGCCCGGCGCTTGGCCCGGAGCGCCTCGAACAACTCCTCGTCCGCCGGGTCGAGGCCGGCCGCTGGGCGGGCCTTGGGCGCTGCGGCGCGTTTTGGCGTGGCGGGATCGCGGCGGAAGATGAGCGCTGTCTCCCCCCGCAGCGCTGTGCGGCCGGCCTCGGTCATCTGCCAGCCGCCCATCTCGGTGATCGCGGCATAGCCCCTGGCATAGAGCTGGCGGAAGATGCTGCGCCAGGCGACCGGATCGGTCTCGGCGCCGACGCCGAAGGTCGGCAGCTTGTCATGGCCGAGCTGGCGTACGCGATCTGTCCCAGCCCCGCGCAGCACCGCGATCAGATGCTCGACGCCGAACCGTTCTCCGGTGCGGATCATGGCGGAGAGCGCCTTTTGCACCGCCTCCGTCGCATCGAAGGTCTCGGGCGGGCGCTGGGAGAGGTCGCAGGCGCCGCAGGGCTCCGCCCGCTCCTCCCCGAAATAGGCGAGCAGGGTGCGACGCCGGCAGTCCGGCGCCTCGGCCAGGCGGAGGAGGGCGTCGAGGCGGGCATGCTCCATCTCCCGCCGGGCGGCGGGGGTGTCGGCCTCCTCGATCTGGCGGCGGCGGAGCTTGATGTCCTCGATGCCGTAGAGCGTCAGAGTATCCGCCGGCAGACCGTCCCGGCCGGCGCGCCCGACCTCCTGGTAATAGGCCTCGACCGACTTCGGCAGATCGGCGTGGACCACGAAGCGCACATCCGGTTTGTCGACCCCCATGCCGAAGGCGATGGTGGCGGCCATGACCAGGCCGTCCTCCCGCGTGAAGCGGTCCTGGCGTTCGCTCCGCACCTCGCTGTCGAGGCCGGCATGATAGGCGAGCGCCGGGATGCCCTTGGCCGTAAGGGCGTTCGCCAGCACCTCCGTCTTCTTGCGGGAGCTGCAATAGACGATGCCGGCCTGGCCCCGGCGCTTGGCCACAAAATCGAGGATGCGGGCCTGGGGGCTGACCTTCGGCTCGAAGGAGAGGAAGAGGTTGGGCCGATCGAAGCCGCGGACAAAGGTCTGG
Organism: Pseudomonadota bacterium; assembly: GCA_039180875.1. GTDB lineage: Bacteria > Pseudomonadota > Alphaproteobacteria > Rhodobacterales > Rhodobacteraceae > JBCDCY01. The sequence goes on from JBCDCY010000002.1 coordinate 174,339, forward strand.
GGCGGCTGACTGAACAGGCGATTGGCGATCTCCTCCCGCGTCTCGGCATCGGCGGTGGCGGTGAAGGCCGCGGTCTGCACGTTGCCAAGGGCCGCGCGAAAGGCGCCGAGGCGGAGATAGTCGGGTCGGAAATCGTGGCCCCACTGGCTGACGCAATGGGCCTCGTCCACGGCCAGCATGGTGACGCGGGCCTCAGCCAGCCGGGCAACCGCGGCCTCGTTCGCCAATCGCTCCGGCGCCAGGTAAAGAAGCCGCAGCCGGCCGTCGGCCAGCGCGTCGAAGACCCGCTCCGTCTCCCACGGGTCGTTAGCGGAGGTGAGCGCACCGGCCTCCACCCCCGCCTCCCGCAAAGCCGCGACCTGGTCGCGCATCAGCGCGATCAGCGGCGAGACGACGATGGTGAGCCCGCCCCGCTCCAACGCCGGCAGTTGGTAGCAAAGCGATTTGCCGCCCCCCGTCGGCATGATCGCGAGCACGTCGCGGCCGTCGAGGATGGCGCGCACCACCTCCTCCTGCCCAGGGCGGAAGTCGTCGAAGCCGAAGGTCGATTTCAGAAGCGCGCGGGTCGCCTGCATGGCTGTGGCTGTCGGTGCTGGCGGGCCGCCTGTCAAGTTCGGGATCGGGCTTTGCCACGACCCCGGCGCTCCACTACGGTCCGGCGCCGAAGCAGGACAGGACCACAGAGATGCCCGCACCCTTCGCCGCCGATCCAGAGGCCAGCCGCGGGCGCCTGTTTGCCGAGGCCGACAGCCCGCACCGCTCCCCTTTTCAGCGCGACCGGGATCGAATCATCCACGCCTCCGCCTTTCGCCGGTTGAAGCACAAGACCCAGGTCTTCGTGGAGCATGAGGGGGACTATTATCGCACCCGCCTCACCCACTCCCTCGAGGTTGCGCAGGTCGCCCGGACGCTCGCCCGCACGCTGGGGCTGAACGAGGATCTGACGGAGGCGGTGGCGCTCGCCCACGACCTCGGCCATACCCCCTTCGGCCATACCGGGGAGGAGGCGCTGTCCGCCGCCATGACCCCCTATGGCGGCTTCGATCACAACGCCCAGGCCCTGAAGATCGTCACCGATCTTGAGCGCCATTACGCGGAGTTCGACGGCCTGAACCTGACCTGGGAGACGCTGGAGGGCATCGCCAAGCACAACGGCCCAGTGGCGGTGGAGGGTCGGGAGATGCCCTACGCGGTGGCCGAATACGACGCGCGCCACGATCTGGAGCTCGACACCCATGCTGGTGGGGAGGCCCAGGTCGCCGCGCTCTCCGACGACATCGCCTATCTCAACCACGACCTGCACGACGGCCTCCGCGCCGGGCTGTTCGACGATGACGACCTGGCGGCCCTGCCGATCGTCGGGCGCGCCTATGCGGCGGTCGACCGGCGTTGGTCGGCGCTTGAGCTCGACCGCCGGCGGCACGAGGCGCTGCGCCGCGTCTTCGGCGCGATGGTCGAGGACGTGCTGGCCGAGTCCCATCACCTGCTCGCCGAGGTCGCGCCCGCCGATGCCGCCGCGCTCCGCCAGGCTGGGCGTCAGGTCATCCGCTTCTCCCCTGCGATGTGGGCCGATCTCAAGGTGATCCGGCAGTTCCTGGTGGAGCGGATGTATCACCACGGCGCCGTTCGCCGGATGCGCCGGAAGGCCGGCGAGATCGTGCGCCACCTGTTCGACGACTTCATGGGCGACCCGATCCTGATGCCGCGCCCCTGGCGGGAGGCCTGCGAGACCGCGGTGAGCGAGACCCTCAGGGCCCGCACCGTCGCCGACTACATCGCCGGCATGACCGACCGCTTCGCGCTTCAGGAATATCGCAATCTGACCGATCCCTTGGCCCGGTCCTGAGCGCGCCTTGCCGGCGTGAATTGACAGCAGGCCCAGCCGTGTTATCCGCCCCGGAAAGCAAGCAGGGGCCGCAGAGATGAACCTCTACGCCGAGATGCGGAGCGTGGTGCGCGCGGCGCTGGACGCCATGGCGACGGACGGCGCGCTGCCGGCCGGGATCGACACCGGCGCCGTGACCGTGGAGCCCACCCGCGACGCCAGCCATGGCGAGATGGCGACGAACGCCGCCATGGTCCTCGCCAAATCTGCCGGCAAGCCCCCGCGGGAGATCGCCGAGGCGCTGCTGCCCCATCTGACCGCCGAGCCCCGGATCGAGACGGCGACGGTCGCAGGACCGGGCTTCATTAACCTGACGCTCGCGCCCGAGGCTTGGCGCGGTGTCGTGCCCGCGGCGCTGACGGCGGGGACGGAGTTCGGGCGCTCCACCCTCGGCGCCGGGCGGAAAGTGAATGTGGAGTTCGTCTCGGCCAACCCCACCGGCCCGCTGCATGTCGGCCATGCCCGGGGTGCGGTCTTCGGCGATGCGCTCGCGGCTCTGCTGGAATTCGCGGGCTGGGCCGTGACCCGGGAATACTACGTCAACGACGGCGGCGCCCAGGTCGATGTCCTCGCCCGCTCGGCCTATGAGCGCTACCGCGAGGCCCACGGCCAAAGCCCCGAGATCGCCGAGGGGCTTTATCCCGGCGACTACCTGATCCCGGTGGGCGTGGCGCTGAAGGACCGTTTCGACACCCGCTTCGTCGATCAGCCGGAGGACGTCTGGCTCGACGAGGTCCGCGAGTTCGCCACCGAGGCGATGATGGAGATGATCCGCGGCGATCTCGCGGCCATCGGCGTGGAGATGGACGTCTTCTTCAGCGAGCGCGCGCTCTATGCCAGCGGCCGGATCGAGGAGGCGTTGGGCATCCTGACCGGGCGGGATCTGATCTACGAAGGCGTGCTCGACCCGCCCAAGGGCAAGACGCCCGAGGATTGGGAGCCGCGCCAGCAGACCCTCTTCCGCTCCACGGCCCACGGCGACGACGTCGACCGCCCGATCAAGAAGTCGGACGGCAGCTGGACCTATTTCGCCCCCGATATCGCCTATCACGCTGACAAGATCGCCCGCGGCTTCGAGGAATTGATCGACGTCTTCGGCGCCGACCATGGCGGCTATACCAAGCGGATGAAGGCGGCCGTTGCCGCGCTTTCCGACGGCCAGGTGCCGCTCGACGTGAAGCTCTGCCAGATCGTGCGGCTCACCAAGGACGGCAAGCCGTTCAAGATGTCGAAGCGGGCAGGGACCTTCGTCTCCCTCCGCGACGTGATCGACGAGGTGGGGCCGGACGTCGCGCGCTTCGTGATGCTGACGCGGAAGAACGACGCGCCCCTCGATTTCGACTTCGACCACGTGCTGGAGCAGTCGAAGAGCAACCCGGTCTTCTACGTGCAATACGCCCACGCCCGGGTGCACTCGGTGATGGCCAAGGCGGGCGAGGCGGGCCTCGGTGCCGACGACGCTGCGCTGGCCGCGGCCGATCTCTCCACCCTGGTCGATCCTGCGGAGTTGACCGTGCTGCGCAAGATCGCCGAATGGCCGCGGCTGCTGGAGGCGGCGGCAGTGCATCACGAGCCCCACCGCATCGCCTTCTACCTCGACGAGCTTGCCGCGTCCTTCCACGCGCTCTGGAACCGCGGCACCGACGAGCCGCGGCTGCGCATCGTGCAGGAGGATGATCCCACGGGAACCCGGGCCCGCCTCGCCCTCTCCCGTGCCGTCGCAGTTGTTATTGGCGCAGGACTTGGTATCCTAGGTGTCACCCCGATACGGGAGATGCGCTGAACGCATCCCTGGACATATCGGGGCTGAGCAGTGGCGCACCACCATATAAGGTGGGCGCAAGAGGCGAAGGACAGGATGCACGTGTCAGAGCCGGATGTGGACGCGACGGCCGGAACGGGCGGTTTGGGCGCGCTTGTGGCGCAGGTTGCGCGCTGGATCGGGGCGCTCGTCTCGCTGACCCTGGTGCTTGGGCTGATCGTCTGGGCCTACAGGTTGGGCCAGCGCGACGCGAGCGAGGTGCCGGTGATCAAGGCCATGGCGGGTGCTGCCCGCATAGCGCCTGAGGATCCGGGCGGCTTGCAGGCCGCGCACCAGGGCCTCGCCGTCAACGAAGTCGTGGCGACCCGGCGGGTGGCGGAACCGGCAGAGGACGTGACCCTCGCCCCGCCAGCCGAGACGGTGGCGGAGGAGGATCTGCCCGTCGCGGCCCTCACTGAGCCCGAAACGCCGGTACCGCCCATCGAGGCGGAGGTCGCGACGCCCGCCCCTGAAGAGGCGCCCACGGAGGAGAGTGCGGCCGAAGATCCGGCACCGGACGGGGAGGCGGAGATCGCCGCCGTCATCGCCGAGGCGCTGGCGTCCGATGCTGTTCCCGAGGCGGCGGAGCCCCGCACCCCGGTTCCGCCGCTGGACGCCGACGTCTCCCGCATGGCGCTCGCCTTCACGGAGCCGCCGCTCCGCCGGCCGAGCAGCCTCGACACCGCACGGACGCCGACCACCGAGGAAGACCGCGCCGCCGCCGGCCAGGACCCGGCCCGCGGACCGAATGCGGAGGTGGAAAGCACCTCCATCACTGCCGGCACCGACCTGATCCAGCTCGGCGCCTTCGACACGCCGGAGACGGCGCGATCGGAATGGGACCGGATCGTCGGCAACCATGATGCCATCCTCGGCTCCAAACGCCGCCTGGTGGAGCAGACCACCCAGGGCGGCCGCGTCTTCTACCGCCTCCGTGCCGTTGGCTTCGCCGATCTGGACGAGGCCCGCGCGGCCTGTGCCGCCCTTTCGGCACGGGGGCAGCCGTGCAACCCGGTGAAGGCGAACTAGGGTGGCCTCTACGGCCATTTTCGGCTGCGCTGGCCCCACGCTGTCGCCCGACGAGTTGGCCTTTTTTCGGGATGTGGACCCCTGGGGCTTCATCCTGTTCGACCGCAATCTGGTCGAGCCGGCCCAGGTGCGCGCCCTCACCGATGCCTTGCGTGACGCCTTGGGCCGCGACGCCCCCATTCTGATCGATCAGGAGGGTGGCCGGGTCGCCCGGCTCCGCCCGCCCCATTGGCGGGCCTGGCGCCCGGTCCGCGAGATCTGCGAGGAGGTGGCCGACACCCTCTCACTGCTCGAGGCGTTGCGCCTGCGCTATCGCGTGATTGCGGAAGAACTGCGCGCCGTCGGCATCGATGTGAACTGCGCCCCGGTCCTCGACGTGCCGCAACCCAATGCCCACCCGATCATCGGCGACCGGGCACTGGGTGAGACGGCGTCAGAGATCGCGCTCCGCGGCCGGGCGGTGGCCGAGGGCCTGCTGGCCGGCGGCGTCGCCCCGGTCATCAAGCATCTGCCCGGCCATGGCCGCGCGCTGCAGGACAGCCACCAATGCCTGCCGATGGTCACCGCGACGGTGGAGGAGATGGCGGCCGACTTCCTGCCCTTCGCGGCGCTGCACGACATGGCCATGGGGATGACGGCCCACATCGTCTACCGCGACCTCGATCCCGATCGCTGCGCCACGCTTTCGCCGCGGGTGATTGCTCTTATTCGTGAAAGAATCGGCTTCGATGGCTTGCTGATGACCGATGACCTTTCGATGCACGCGCTGAGCGGCCCGATGGCCAGCCGGGCCGAGGCTGCGCTCTCGGCCGGCTGCGACATCGTCCTGCACTGCAACGGCGAGATGGCGGAGATGCAGGCGATCGCCGGCGCGCTGAGGCCGCTCGACGGCCAGGCAGCCGCCCGGGCCACGCGGGCCGAGGCCACCCGCGTTCTGCCGGAAGGAGTCGATGTGCCGGCCGCCCTCGCGCGCTATGCCGATCTGACGGGTGAGGCCGCCCATGCCTGAGGATTTCAGCGACGGCTTCGCCGCCCATCCCACCACCGCCGACGCCTTCGTGGTGGATGTGGACGGGTTCGAGGGGCCGCTCGATCTGTTGCTGTCCTTGGCGCGGACCCAGAAGGTCGACCTTCGCCGCGTCTCGATCCTCGGCCTTGCCGAGCAGTATCTGTCCTTCGTCGACGAGGCGAAGCGCCTGCGGATCGAGCTTGCGGCCGACTATCTGGTGATGGCGGCCTGGCTCGCCTACCTGAAATCCCGCCTGCTGCTCCCCCCCGACCCGAGCGAAGAGGGGCCGACGGGGGAAGAGCTCGCCGCCCATCTCGCCTTCCAACTGCAGCGGCTCGAGGCGATGCGCCGGGTGGCGGCCCAGCTCATGGCGCGGGATCAGCTCAACCGCGATTTCTTCCCCCGCGGCATGTCGGAGACGGTGACGGAGCGCAAGCGCACCGTCTGGACCGCTGGCCTGGTCGATCTGATGCGCGGCTATGCCGGCGCCCGCACGCGGGAGGATTTCGCGCCGCTTAAGCTGAAGCGGGGACCGGTCTACACCGTCGAGGCAGCGCTTGAGCGCCTGCGCGGCCTGATCGGCACCACGCTCGATTGGACGACGCTCGAGGCCTGGTTGCCGGAGGCCTGGCGGCTCGATCCGGAAAAGCGCCGCTCCGCCACCGCCTCGACCTTCGTGGCGATGCTGGAACTGGCCCGGCGCGGCGATCTGGAATTGCGCCAGGACGCATCCTTCGCACCGATCGAGGTGCGTGGGAGAGGGGGAGGGGACCATGGCGCCTGACGGCGATCCGATCGACGGGGTGGGCGCACTTTTCGACGCGCCCCCGATGCCGGAGCAGGAGCGGATGGTGGAGGCGATCCTGTTTGCCGCTGCCACGCCGCAGCGGCTGCAGGACCTGGCGGCGCGGATGCCCCATGGCTCCGACGTGGCTGAGGCGCTCAAGCATCTCGAAAGCCGCTACCAGGGGCGCGGCGTCCGCTTGGTGAAGGTGGGCGACGGCTGGGCCTTTCGCACCGCCCCCGATCTCGGCTTTCTGATGCAGCGCGAGGTCGTCGAGACCCGGCGCCTGTCCCGGGCGGCGATCGAGACCTTGGCGATCATTGCGTATCATCAGCCGGTGACCCGGGCCGAGATCGAGGAGATCCGCGGCGTCTCCGTCTCTCGCGGCACGCTCGATCATCTGCTGGAGCTCGACTGGGTGAAGGTCGGTCGCCGTCGCGACACGCCCGGGCGGCCCGCGACCTATGTGGTGACGCAGGCCTTTCTTGACCATTTCGGGCTTGAAAGCACCCGGGACCTGCCGGAGTTGAAGGAGCTTCGGGCCGCCGGCCTGCTCGACAGCCGCCCGGTGCCGGCCGGGCCTCAGGCGGATGACGATGGGGCCGAGACGGGCTATATGGATCCCGATCTCTTTGAATGAGGCCTGCCCGCGGGGCGGGGAGCAGCGATGATCGACAGAATTCTGCAGATGGTCATGCGTCAGGTGGTGCGCCAGGGCGTGAACTACGGCATGCGCAAGGGCATGGACCGCCTCTCCGGCAGCAGTCGGGGGGAGGCACCGCCGCCGGATGCGGCGGGTGGCCCGCCGGCGTCGGACAACCAGTCGCGCGAGGCGCAGAAGGCGATGCGCCAGGCCCGCCGGGCAGCGAAGATGGCGCGGAAGATGGGCCGCTAGCGCGACCCTCTGGCCCGGGAAGGGGACGGTCCCGGTTGGGCTTAGCCCCGAGCCGTATGGATCGTCAGGCGACTTGGATCGCCGTCACCGATCCCCAGGATGACTGCGTGAGCGTCCGGGGGTCCTTCGCTCAGATCTGAGCACCGTCCGGGGGCATCCTGAACTGCTTGGCGAGCTTCAGGCGCTGGCCTTGGTAGTTGGAGGCGGCGTCGCGGCCGTAGAGGATGTCGGGCACCTCCTCCATCCGCTCATAGACCAGACGGCCGACGATCTGGCCGTGGCTGAGGGCGAAGGGCGCCTCGTGGCAGCGCACCTCCAGCACGCCCCGGGCACCCGCCCCGCCAGCGGCGGCATGGCCGAAGCCCGGATCGAAGAAGCCGGCATAGTGCACGCGGAACTCGCCCACCATGGCGAGGTAGGGGGCCATCTCGGCCGCGCAATCGGGCGGGATATGCACCGCGTCCCGGCTCATCAGGATGTAGAAGGCGCCGGGGTCGAGGATCACCTGGCCGTCCCGCGCCTCCACCGGCTCCCAAAAGTCGCCGGGGGTGTAGTGGCCGATGCGGTCGAGGTCGATCAGGCCCGTATGGGGCTTCGCCCGGTACCCGGCGATCGGGCCGGCCTTGGCGGAGAGATCGACGGAGAAGCCGAGCCCCTGGTCGATATGGGCGGGCCCGTCGACCAGCGCCTGGGCCGCGTGCATATCGCGGAGCTCGGCGTCGTCTAGGGTGGCGAGGCCCCGGCGAAAGCGGATCTGGTTGAGCCGCGCGCCCTGCCGGGCCAGCACCGAGAACGAGCGCGGCGAGATCTCGGCATAGAGCGGCCCGCGATAGCCCGCCTCGATCCGGTCGAACTCCACCCCATCATCGGTGATCAGCCGGGTGAAGAGGTCGAGCCGGCCCGTGGAGCTCTTGGCGTTGGCGACGGCGGAGACGTCCTCCGGCAAGGCCAGACGCTCCGCCAACGGCACGAGATAGACGCAGCCTCGCTCCAGCACCGCGCCGGCGCTGAGGTCGATCTCGTGCATCTCGAAATCGGCCAATCGCGCCCGCACCGTCGTGCCGGCACCGGGCAGGAACGAGGCGCGGATGCGCCAGGCGACGGCCCCGAGCCGCAGGTCGAGGGAGGCGGGCTGGATCTGCCCGGCCTCGACGGCCGGCTGGGCCTCGATCGTGCCGTCGGTCAGAAGGGTGCGGATGGTTTGGGAGGGTAGAACGCCGGTCACGCAATCCTCCGCCACCAGCTGCCGGGATCAGAGAGGGTGGGTTGGTCGGGCCAGCGAGATTCGAACTCACGACCTCCCGTCCCCCAGACGGACGCGCTACCAGACTGCGCTATGGCCCGACGAGGCTGATCTATACCGGAGCGCGGGCGCGCCGCAAGGGCGATCGGTTCGCCCGGTCGCGCAGGGCTGGCTCAGTCCTCGCGGATGCGATCGCGGAGCCGCTCCAGCCGGTGGATGACGTCGCGCAGCGCCTCGATCCGCTCCGGCCCGCGCACGGAAGAGCGGCCCGACGTGGCATCGCCGCGGAGGCGCGAGACCGTCTCCGCCGCCTGGGCCGGCCGCGGGGTCGCAGGGCTGGTGTCGTGGCCGTTGCTGGTCCGGGCCGCCTCCGCCACGGGTGCGGGCGAATCCTCCGCCGCTGCACCGCGGGCCGAGACGCGCTTCACCCCCTGTTCGCGCAGCACCTTCTGCACGCCCTTGATCGTCAGGCCGTCGGTGTAGAGCAAGTCGCGGATGCCGCGCAGCAGCTTCACATCCTCCGGCCGGTAGTAGCGCCGCCCGCCGCCCCGCTTTACCGGGCGGATCTGGTTGAAGCGGCTCTCCCAAAATCGCAGGACATGGGCGGGCACGTCGATCTCCGACGACACCTCGCTGATGGTGCGAAACGCTTCGGGAGACTTGTCCATAACTGAACCCTCAACGTCCGTTGCCGGCGTTGACGCGTTCCTTCATCAGATGTGACGGACGGAAGACGAGCACGCGCCGGGGATTGATCGGCACCTCTTCCCCGGTCTTCGGATTACGACCCATGCGCGCACTTTTCGAGCGCACGGCGAAGGTGCCGAAGGAAGAGATCTTTACGCTTTCACCGCGGACCAGGGCATCGGACATGTGCTTGAGCACATTCTCGACAAGCTCGGCCGATTCGTTTCTGGAGAGGCCGACCTCGCGATACACCGCCTCGCTCAGGTCCATCCTCGTTAGCGTCTTGCTTGCCATCGCTGCCGCCATGTTGTCCGCTACGCGGCGCGAGCAGTCATTTTCAACGCCACCATCAAAAAGCTAGCCGGAGTCCAGAAAGCGAGTCAATAACAACGGCTTGGACGAAACTCCGCAACGTAGATCAGAAGTTGTATTCCGCCGATGGTCGGCCGGGCGCCGGCGGATCCTTACCAGCGCAGGACGGCTGCCCCCCAGGCGAGGCCGCCACCAATCGCCTCCATCAGCAGGATATCATTGGGTTTCACCCGTCCGGCATCCTTGGCGGTGGAGAGTGCGATGGGGATGGAGGCAGCCGAGGTGTTGCCGTGATTCTGGACGGTCACGACAACCTTTTCCATTGGAATGCCAAAGGTTTCCACGGTTTTCTTGATAATGCGCAGATTGGCCTGATGCGGCACCACGAGATCGACATCGCTCTTGGCGAGGCCGGCCTTGTCCAACACCGCCTCTCCCGCCGCGGCGAGTTTGGCCACGGCGTGCTTGAAGACCTCGCGCCCGGCCATGCGCAGGTGGCCGGTGGTGCCGGTGGTCGAGGGGCCGCCGTCGACGTAGAGGATCTCGTTCAGCGAGCCGTCAGAGTTCAGCTCGGTGGCGAGGATGCCCCGATCGCTGGTCGCGCCGTTGCCCTCGGCCGCCTCCAGGATGATCGCCCCGGCGCCGTCGCCGAACAGCACACAGGTGCCGCGGTCCTGCCAGTCCATGAGGCGGGAAAAGGTCTCCGCCCCGACCACCATCACCCGGCGGGCCTGGCCCGAGGTGATCAGCGCCTGGGCGTTCGACAGGCCGTAGATGAAGCCGGCGCACACGGCCTGGAGGTCGAAAGCGAAACCACGCGACATGCCAAGCCCGTGCTGCACTCGGGTCGCGGTAGAGGGAAAGGTCTGATCCGGTGTCGCCGTCGCGACAATGATGGCGTCGAGATCACCGGGCTCGAGCCCGGCATCCTCCAGCGCGGCCCGGCCGGCGGCGATGCCGAGGTCGGAGGTCTTTTCGTCGTCGGCCGCGAAATGGCGCCGCTCGATCCCGGTGCGCGAGCGGATCCAGTCGTCACTGGTGTCGAGCCAGGACGCGAATTCCGCGTTCTCGACCACCCGTTCGGGCAAGTAGTGCCCGCAGCCCTTGGCTACAGCCCGAATGACACTCATCGAAGCCCGCTCTGCGACCGCCCTCTCCCACCGAACATATCCTCGCTGGCGATGGGCAGAGTTGCAAGCCGTCCCGCCACCTTCTCGGTGAAGCGCCCCTCGGCCAGGCGAAAGGCGAGCTTGATCGCGGCCGATATGCCGAGGCCGTCGGCCGCGCCGTGGGACTTCACCACCGCGCCGTTCAGCCCGAGGAAGACGCCGCCGTTCACCTGGCGCGGGTCGATGCGCTTGGCCAGACGGCCGAGGGAGGTATAGGCGAAGAGCGCGCCGATCCGGGAGAGGATCGAATACTCGAACGCGTGCTTCAGGAAATCGCGCACCAGCCGCGCCGTGCCCTCCGCCGCCTTAAGCGCGATATTGCCGGTGAAGCCATCGGTGACCACCACGTCGACCTGATCGCCCGGCATGGCGTCGCCCTCGACGAAGCCCACGAAGGTGAAGCCGGCGTCGGGCTGGCTCGCCCAGGCAGAGATCAGATCGGCCGCGGCGTGCAGCTCGGCATGGCCCTTGTAGGCCTCGGTGCCGACGTTCAGCAGGCCGATGCGCGGAGAGGGCAGGCCGAGGCCGACCCGGGCATATTCCGCGCCCATGATGGCGTATTGCAGCAGGTCCTTGGACTCGGCCCGCACATCCGCGCCGACGTCGAGCACGACGGTATAGCCCTGCCGGTTGCGCGAGGGCCAAAGCACGGCGATGGCCGGGCGATTGACGATCTCTGCCTTGCCGAGGCGGTAGCCGGCCAGCGCCATCAACGCCCCGGTATTGCCGCCCGAGACGGCGACGGTCGCCTCACCCTCCCGCACCGCGTCGACGGCGGCCCACATGCTGGTGCCCTGGCCGCGCCGGATGATGCTGGAGGGGCGGGCCGCCACCTCCACCACCCGCTCGCTGTGGCGCACCTCGCAGCGCTCGGCGAGGTCGGCGCGCCGGGCCACCATCGGATCGAGCGTTGCGGCATCGCCGTGCACGATGAAGCGGATCGCGGCGTTCTTCTTGGCCGAGCGTGCCATGCCGTCGACCACGGCCGCGGGGCCGAGGTCGCCGCCCATGGCATCGACGGAGATGACGAGGTTCTGCATCAAAGCTGCCTCGCGCCGGCGCCGACGCGCGTGCGGGGCATGTTCGTGGCCCGGCGGTTACGCGGCGTCTTCGTCGAGGTCGATCTCGTCGACCATCGCCACGACCTCGCGGTCGCCGTAATGGCCGCAGGCCGGGCAGATGTGATGCGGCCGGCGCATCTCACCGCAATTCGAGCATTCGTTGGGATTCACGGCCCTGAGCGCATCGTGCGCCCGGCGCATGTTCCGCTTGGCGCGCGTCACCTTATGCTTCGGGACAGCCATGTCGTTTCCTCGGTCGGATCGTCGCCAGGCGTGCCGCCTCAGCCAATATCACGGGTCGCACGGACAAACGCCGCGCGCGGCCCCGGTCGCGAGCGCGGACCATATTCAGAATTGCGAGGTGTTCAAGCGCTTTCTTGGCGGGGCGGGACGGCTTAATTTTCCGAGAGTTTCGCCTTGAGATCGGCCAGCGCGGCAAAGGGCTTTTCCCGCTCGTCGCCGCCCGCCCCGCCATATTGCGGATCGAGGGCTGCGCCCGGGGCCCTGGGATAGCTCGGCAGCGCCAGCGCCGCCCCCTCCACCGCCACGGCGCCGATGTCGATCTGACGTTCGAGCGGCTCGCTCTCCTCATCGGCGAACAGCGTGTCCTCAGCCTCCGCCGCGAAGTCCGGAACGTAGAGGCGGCGCACCGTCTCGCTCAGCCGGCTGGTCACCGGGGCGAGGCTGACGACGCAGCGCTGGGTCACGGTCGCCCGGATGGTGGCGGTGAGCAGCCAGGCCCCGTCGGCCTCTGGCGCCAGACTGCCGTCGATGGTGAGCTTGGCCACCTCCAGCACATCGAAGAGACGGGCGACCGCTGCCCGCTCCTCCGCCGTGGCGGTCTCGCTGAACCGGTGCGGCGCATCCTTGGGCAAGCCATCGACGCGCAGGGGCCGGGAAAAGCCGATCTCGCCGCTTGCCTGCGGTGCGCCCATGTCGCCATCCTGCATGGATCCAGCGCCTCCCGCCGCGTCCCCGGCCAGCCCGGTCACGTCCGCGTCAGACCGGCCCGATCGCTTGCGCTTAGATCATGCGGTCTGTATCAGAACAAGTGGCCTTCCAAGACGGAGTTTTGGGACATGCGCGCGTTTTCGCGGCCCCGCCTTTCGACCTTTGCCGTATGCGCCGTGATGCTGCTCGGCGCCTGTTCGGCCAGCTATCGCGGCCACGGCTATGCGCCGGTGCAGGAGGAGTTGCAGGGCATCCAGATCGGCCTCGACACCCAGATCGAGGTCGAGGACAAGATCGGCCGCCCCTCCGGCGTCGGCATCGTCGAGGATGATGCCTGGTACTACGTCTCCTCCGTGGTTGAGCACTATCTCTACTACGAGCCCAAGGTGGTCGACCGCCGGGTCGTGGTGGTGCGCTTCGACGATGTGGGCACGGTGAGCGGCGTGCGGGAATACGGCATCGAGGACGGCCAGGCCATCTCCCTCGTCACCCAGACCACGCCGACTTACGGGCGAGAGCTCACGGTGGTGCGCCAGCTTCTTGGCAACATCCTCAACGTCGGTGGTCTGGCGAGCGAGTAGGGCAAGGCCTCGGCCAGTCTTTGCCGATCGCGGACACAGCATCGCGATTTTACCAGCCGTGGGGCGCGTGCCACTCGCAAGAGCGGGCGTTCGTGCTTATAACCCTGCTCATGTGATTTGCGCGCGCGGGGGTACGTGATGTCCGGCTTCAGCAGGGGGCGCTACCGCACGCGGTTCAGCACCGCACCGGCCGACATACGGGCGGCCCAGCGCCTGCGCCACCGCACCTTTCGGAGCGACAGTGAGGGCGCCGACGGTCTCGACACCGATGCCTTCGACGCGATCTGCACCCATGTGCTGGTCGAGGATACGCGGACCGGGCGCCTGGTCTGCTGCTTCCGCTTTCTGCCGCTGGCGAGCGGGGGAGAGATCGGGCGCTCCTACTCCGCCCAGTACTACGAGCTTTCCGCACTCTCCCACATCTCCGGTCCGATCGTGGAGATGGGGCGGTTCTGCATTGACCCCGCCTACCGCGACGCCGACATCCTGCGCCTCGCCTGGGGGGCGATGACCGAGTGGGTGGAGGATCAGGGGGTCGAGTTGCTGTTCGGTTGCTCGAGCTTCCATGGGACGGAGGCGGAGTACTACATGGACGCCTTCGCCCTCCTGAAGGAGCGTCACCTGGCGCCCAAGCGCTGGCTGCCGCGGGTGAAGGCCCCCAAAGTCTTTCGCTTCGCCAAGACCCTGAAATTGCGCAAGCCCAACCTGAAGCTGGCACAAAAGCGCATGCCGCCATTGCTGCGCTCTTACCTGGTGATGGGGGGCTGGGTGTCGGATCATGCGGTGGTCGACAACGATCTCAACACCTTGCACGTTTTCACCGGGCTCGAGGTGAAGCGCGTGCCGCCCGGCCGGCGGCGATTGCTCCGCCTCGCCACCGGCTGAGCTCCGGGCGCCATGCTGAGCGTCGATCCGGCCCTGTTCCGACCCGAGGCGGTGAGCGCCGAAACCCGCGCCTTCCTCGACCGTATCGGCGCGCAGTTGGCGGAGTTGCCGGGACAGCACGAGATCCCTGTGGAGGTGACGCGGCGCGCCCGGGACGAGGGGCGCGGGATCTTTCCACCCGGCGGCCCGCTTGAGGGCTCGAACTGGCTGGAGACGCCGGCCGGGCGCCTCAGGATCTCGGAGCCGCCGGGCAAAAGCCGGGGCGTCTACCTGCACATCCACGGCGGCGGTTGGTCGCTCGGCCGGCCGTCGCATTTCGACGGGGCCTGCCAGCATCTTGCCAAGACCGCGGAGGTCACGGTCCTCTCGGTCGAGTATCGCTTGGCGCCGGAGCATGTCTGGCCGGCCAACCGCGACGATTGCCTCGCCCAGGCCCGGTGGCTGTTGGAGGTGGCGGAGGCGAGGTTTGGCACCTCGCGCCTCTTCATCGGGGGCGAAAGCGCGGGGGCGCATCTGAGCGCGGCGACGCTCGTCTCCCTCGGCGCGGAGCGGTCGCGGTTCGCCGGCGCCATCCTGAACTACGGCTGTTACGACGCCGGCATGACACCCTCCGCCGCCAACTGGGGGACGCGCAAGCTGGTGCTGTCGACACCCACCATCGCCTTCTTCGCCGAGACGGTGGACCCAGACGGCGAGATGCGCCGCGATCCGTCGGGCACGCCGTTGCTTGCAGATCTGACCGACATGCCGCCGGCGCTTTTCCAGGTGGGGACGGAGGATCCGCTGCTCGACGACACGTTGCAGATGGCGGCGCGTTGGGCCGGGGCAGGGGCCGTGGCGGAGCTTGCGGTCTATCCCGGCGGGATCCACGCCTTCGATAATTTCGAGCTGGAGATCACCCGCCAGTTCCGCGCCCGGGCCGCGGCCTTCATCGCCAGCCGGCTCTAGCCGCCGCGCTCAACCCCCGGTGTGGCTCATATGGCGGGAGACCTGGCCGCCGACCGCGCGGCGGCTGTAGTCGAAGTCGTGCCCCTTGGGCTTGCGCGCAATCGCCCGCCGGATCGCATCGTAAAGCACGCCGTCGTCGTCGCTTCCTCGCAGAACCGCGCGCAGATCGGCGTCGTCTTCCTGCCCGAGGCACATATAGAGCTGCCCGGTGCAGGTCAGACGCACTCGATTGCAGCTCTCGCAAAAATTGTGGCTCAAGGGTGTGATGAAGCCGATCTTCTGGCCGGTCTCCCGCACCCGGACATAGCGCGCTGGCCCGCCGGTCGAGATCGCCAGATCGTCGAGCGTCATGCTCTCGGCCAGGGTCGCCCGCACGTCCCGAAGCGACCAGTACTGGTCGAGCCGGTCCACATCCCCCATCTCGCCCATCGGCATGACCTCGATGAAGGTGAGGTCGAAGCCCCGCTCGGCGCACCAGGCGACGATCTTCTGGATCTCATCATCGTTGGTGCCCTTCAGCGCCACGACGTTGAGCTTCACCCGCAGCCCGGCCTCGTCCGCCGCGTCGATGCCGTCGAGCACCTGGGCGAGCCGGCCCCAGCGGGTGATCCGCTTGAACTTCACCTCATCCAACGTGTCGAGGGAAACGTTCACCCGCTTCACCCCCATCGCCGCCAGATCGTGAGCGAAGCGGCGCAGCTGGGAGCCGTTGCTTGTGAGCGTCAGCTCATCCAGCAAGCCACTCTCAAGATGACGCGACATATCCTTGAAAAAGCTCATGATATTGCGGCGCACCAATGGCTCTCCACCGGTGATCCGAAGCTTTCGCACCCCAACGTGGACGAAGGCGCTGCAGAGCCGGTCGAGCTCCTCCAGCGACAGCAGCTCCGCCTTCGGCAGGAAGGTCATCTGCTCCGCCATGCAGTAGACGCAGCGCATGTCGCAACGGTCGGTGACGGAGACGCGCAGATAGCTGATCGCCCGCTCGAACGGATCGACGAGTGGCGGTATGGCGGTCGCTGCGCCCATTCGGCTCCTCCCCCGGATCGCACAAATCTAGGCTTTGGCGCGGACGGCATCAAGCGCGGCGCTGCCGGGTGCGCTCCGCATTTACAGGTGGCGCGCGGGTGCTATCGTGCCGCGCGATGAAGCCGATGCAACACCGACGGCGCTTCGATCCGCGCCCATGGGCGGCGGGCCTGCTGGCCGCACTCATAGCCGCCTGCGCGCCGGTCGCCGGCAATGATGCCGCGCCAACCGCTGTGCCGGAGAGCGGGGGCGATGACGGCGTGCCCCCGGGTTTTCGAGAAGCAAGCTTCGCCGGTGGGGTCCTCGCCCGCATCGGCCCGGCCATCGAGCCGGGGACCTGGCTCCGCACCCATTACGTCGAGCAGATCGGGCCTGGCTACATCGTCGATGAAGAGACCGGGCGCATCGTTGCCGTCACCCTGGTGCCGATCCCGGGGCCGGTCAGCCGGGATGCCGAGATCTCCGTCGATGCACTGGCCGCCCTCGGCATCGACGCGCCGCGGCTGGTGGTGCTCTCGGTCTTCGTGCGCGGCCAGGTCCCGGCGCGGAGCGAGGAGGCGGCCTGAGATGGCGCTCGCCGCGCTCGATGGACCGGTGGAGCGCGTACTGCCCGACGCGCCGAGTTGGGAGGCGATGCGGGCCGCCTTCCGCTGGCCGACGCCCGAGCATTACAACATCGTCGAGGAGGCCTGCGATCGCTGGGCCCGGGCCGATCCGGCCCGTCTGGCGCTTACCGACGTGGCCGCGGATGGGCGGGCGAGGGAGTGGGCCTACGGCGATCTCGCCCGCAGCTCCGCCCGGCTGGCCCAGGCGCTCGCGGCCCATGGTCTTTCCATCGGCGATCGCTGCGCGGTGCTGCTGCCCCAGTCGGCCGAGGTGGTGCTGACCCACTTCGCCTGCTACCGCCTCGGTGCCATCGTCGTGCCGCTCTTCACCCTCTTCGGTGCCGAGGCATTGCGCTACCGCCTGGCGGATGCCGGCGTGCGCGTGGTGGTGACGGATGCGGAGAACCTGGCGAAGATCGCCGAAGTCCGCCCCGATCTACCGATGCTCGAGACGGTGTTCTCTGTCGACGGGCCGGGGCCGGAGGCGCTCGGCTTCTGGCAGGAGCTCGAGCGGGGTCGCGATGCGCTCGCCGCCCGCGCCACCCATCCCGACGATCCCGCATTCCTCTCCTACACCTCGGGCACCACAGGGCCGCCGAAGGGGGCGCTTCACGCCCATCGGGTGCTGCTCGGCCATCTTCCAGGGGTCGAGAGCCATCACGACGGCTTTCCCCAACCCGGCGACCGGATGTGGACCCCGGCGGACTGGGCCTGGATGGGAGGGCTTGCCAACATCATGCTGCCGGCGCTCACCTACGGCGTGCCGCTCGTCGCTCATCGGATGGGCAAGTTCGATCCCGAACGCGCCTTCGACCTGATCGCCCGGCTCGGGATCCGCAACGCCTTCCTGCCGCCCACCGCGCTCAAGCTGATGCGCCAGTCCGGGGCGCGGCCGCGGGGCGCCAGCCTTCGCTCCGTCGGCTCGGGGGGAGAGGCGCTGGGCGCCGGCCTCTTGGAGTGGGGGGAGGAGGTGCTGGGCCTCACCATCAACGAGTTCTACGGCCAGACCGAGTGCAACCTCGTCCTCGGCAACTGGTCCGGCCGCCTGCCCGTCCGCCCGGGTGCCACCGGCAAACCCGTGCCGGGGCACGACGTTGCAGTAGTCGACGCCGAGGGCACGCCGGTGCCCGACGGCGAGGAGGGAGAGATCGCCGTCCGCGCCCCGGACCCGGCGATGTTCCTCCGCTACTGGAACCTGCCGGAGAAGACGGCAGAGAAATTCGCCGGCCCTTGGATGCGCACCGGCGATCTTGGCCGGCGGGATGCGGACGGCTATTTCCACTTCGCCGCCCGCTCCGACGACGTCATCACCTCGTCGGGCTACCGCATCGGGCCGGTGGAGATCGAGGATTGCCTGACCGGCCATCCCGACGTCGCGATGGCGGCCGTCGTCGGGCTGCCCGATCCCGTGCGGACCGAGGCGATCGCCGCCTTCGTGGTGCCGCGGCCCGGGGCGGATCACGGGGCCTTGCCTGAGTTGCTGACCAGCCACGTGCGCGCCCGCCTCAGCCCGCACCTCGCCCCCCGCTCAGTCACGCTGGTGGAGGCGTTGCCGATGACCGCCACCGGAAAGATCATGCGCCGCGCCCTGAAAGACGCGGGCGCGTGAGGCCCCCGAAATGAGATCGCCGAAATGAGGCCCCCGAAATGAGGTCCACGGCATGAAATCGGCGGGCCGCCCGCTCAAACCCCAGCGGATCGTCGGCATCGTGCGCTATTCCCTGCTGCTGGAGCGGGGCAATTTCTTCCCAGCGGCGGCCGATGTGGCGCCAGAGGACTTCGCACGCCGGATCCTCGATCCCAAGCGGCTCGAGCGTCGGTTCCAGATGTTCTCTGAGGTCTGCCTGCCCTCGCTCGCCGCCCAGACAGATCGGGACTTCAACGTCGTCCTGGTCACCTCCCGCCTGTTGCCGCGCGTCTGGATCCGGCGGCTCGAGAGGCTGTTGGCGAAGACCGACAACGTCCGCCTCCGGGTCTTTCGGGCCGAGAGCAATATCAGCCGGGTGCACCGCCGGGCGGCGTTCGAGGTGCTGGATACGGAGGCCGATGCGGTCGCCACCTTTCGCCTCGACGATGACGACGCATTATCACGCGATTTCATCGCGACGCTCCGGCAATTCACCACGCCCGCCTATACCGGCCACGCCATCACTTTCGTCCCGGGCTATGAGCTGGTGCTGACCGGGGCCGAGATGGCCTTGAAGATCAACAAGCGGCAGAAGGCCTCCGCCGGGCTGGCCACGATCACCACGGGCCCGTTCGAGAAGGCGGAGAAGCTCTGGACCGTCTACACCGCGGGCGCTCACCGCCAGATCGACAAGGTGGCGCCGCTCGAGGTGGTCGAGGGCCCGCCGCGTTTTCTGCAGACGGCCCACGGCTTCAACGTCTCTGAGCGATCCGGCGGCTGGTCGAACGAACCGGCAAGCGCGGCGGAGATCGCGGCCGAGATCCGGGAGGGTTTTCCGGCCCTAACTGCGGACCGGTTGGCACGGCTGCACGCCCTCTGCCGGGTCGGCTGAGGGGCGGCTGCTGGGCGCATCCGTGGCCGAAGATCATCGGGTCGCGAGCGGTCGGATTTGGATACTTGGACCACTGCGAAAGAGCCGGGGCTTTCGCAGTGGCTCAAGTATCCCCGTCGGAGGCGTGCGTCCCTCCTGGCGCGCCGCTGACGCGCGCTCATTCCGGGGGCGGGGCGAAGCCGAGGGCGCGGAGCTCTGCCTGGCCCGCATCGCTCATCAGGAAATCGGTGAAGCGGGCGCCGTCGGGCGTGAGCGGCAGGGCGACGTAGCGGATGGTGGGGTGGGTCGCGGGATCGCGGGTGGCGATGATCTCGACCGTATCGGTGCGGGCGGCGTCGGTGGCGTAGACCAGGCCGCGGTCGGCCTCGCCCCGCACCACCCAAAGCAGCACGTCGCGCACATTGGCGCCCACCACCAAGCGCTCGCTCACCGCCGCCCATTCCCCCGTCGCCTCTAGGCTGAGGCGGGCATAGATGCCGGCGGGCACCGTGCCGGGCTCGGCGATAGCGATGCGCTGGGCCGCATCGGGTGCGAAGGGATCGCCGGCCGGCGCCGCGCCGGCGGGGGCGATCACCACCAGCCGGTTGCCGGCCACCACCCGGGGTGGCGCGGCGAAGTCCACACGCTCCGACAGCCAGTCCACCCAATCGTCGTTGGCCGAGATGAAGAGATCGGCGTCCGCCCCCTCGACGATCTGGCGCGCGAGGGCGGAGCTGGCGGCGAGCACCGCCACCGCGTCGCTACGCCCGGCCTCTTCCCACACCTCCTCCAAGGCCTGCATCGCCTCGGTCAGCGACGCGGCGGCGTAGACGTTGACCTTGGCCTCGTCGGCTCCACCCGTGGCCGGCGCGAGGGCCGAGACAAGCAAAACGCAGATCAGTCGCCCCTTTCGCTCGAAAAGCGCGGCGAATGGGCGCGTCAATACTGCCATCACCCCTTAAAACCTCCGAACAAACAGGCGAAAGAGCCAATCCAGCCCTTGTGCCCTTGACCTTCCGTCTCTGCCGCGTCCATTGTTACGCCCGTGCTCGGGATATGCGCCGCAACAAGATGGCGCGGCCGCCCGGGACGTGATCCGGCCCGGCAGGGGCCGGCAATCAGGGGAAGAGGTATCTATGAAGCATTCCGTATTTTTCGGTGCGCTTGCCGCCGCCGGCCTGCTGACAGGCGCCGCGTCGGCCGCGACACTCGACGACATCCGCGAAAAGGGTTTCCTGCAGTGCGGCGTCTCGACCGGCTTGGTCGGCTTCGCCTCGCCGGATGCGAACGGCGAATGGCAGGGCTTTGACGTTTCCGTCTGCCGGGCCGTCGCGGCTGCCGTGTTGGGCGATCCGACGGCGGTGCGGTTCACGCCGACCACCGGCAAGACGCGCTTCACGGCGCTTGCGTCGGGCGAAGTGGACATGCTGGCGCGGAACACGACCTGGACGTTCTCTCGCGACGTCGATCTTGGCTTCACCTTTGTAGGGGTGAACTACTACGACGGACAAGGTTTCATGGTCCGCAAGGATCTGGGCGTGTCCTCGGCCAAGGAACTCGATGGCGCGACGGTCTGCATCCAGACCGGCACCACCACCGAGCTCAACCTGGCGGACTTCTTCCGCGCCAACAATCTGAGCTACGAGCCGGTGCCGATCGAGACCAATGCCGAGGCGCAGCAGCTCTATCTCGCCAATTCCTGCGACGTCTACACCACCGACGCCTCAGGTCTGGCGGCGACGCGGGCGACGTTCGAGGCGCCGGATGAGCATGTGCTTCTGCCCGAGATCATCTCGAAAGAGCCGCTCGGGCCGCTGGTGCGCCAGGGCGACGACCAGTGGGCCGATGTGGTGCGCTGGACGCTGAACGCGCTGATCGCGGCGGAAGAGCTCGGCGTGACCTCGACCAATGTCGATCAGATGGCGGCTTCTGCCGGCAACAACCCGGAGATCAACCGCCTGCTCGGCACCGAGGGTGAGCTTGGCGCCATGCTGGGGCTCGAGCCGAACTGGGCCGTGATGGCGATCAAGGCCGACGGCAATTACGGCGAGATCTTCGAGGGCCATATCGGTGAGCGCACGCCGATCGGCCTGGCCCGCGGGCTCAACGCCCAGTGGACCCAGGGCGGCCTGATCTACACCCCGCCCTTCCGCTAAGACCAAAAAGGGGCGCCTCGGACACCGAGGCGCCCCTTCTACTTTCGGAGGCGCAGCACTGGGACGGGCCACGCGCGACAGCGATACGCTGCACCATAGGGTGAGGCCGGATCCCGCCGATTGGACCGAGGGGGCGCGATGACGGCCATCACTGATCCGCAGGGCGAGGGCTTTCGCCTCTCCCAACTGATCTACGACACCCGCTACCGCTCGGTCACGCTGCAGATCTTCGCGCTGATACTGGTGCTGACGGCGGTCGGCTGGCTGCTGAACAACGCGGTCATCAACCTGCGCGATGCCGGGCAGGATTTCAGCTACGGCTTCCTCAGCAACCCGGCCAGCTACGACATCAACCAGCAACTGATCGAGTACAACAGCCGGGACAGCCATGCCCGGGCGGCGATCGTCGGTCTGCTGAACACCCTGTTGGTCGCCTTTCTCGCCTGCATCACCGCGACCGTGATCGGCGTGATCGCGGGGGTGCTGCGGCTCTCCTCCAACTGGCTGATCGCGCGGCTGATGTCGGTCTATGTCGAGGCCTTCCGCAACGTGCCGGTGCTGATCTGGATCCTCATCATCTTCTCGGTGATGACGCTCAGCCTCAACAACCCGGCCGACTTCCGGGGCGACGATCCCAAGGCCTCGATGCTGTTCGACGCGGTGGCGATGACCCGGCGCGGGGTCTACATCCCGCGCCCGATCTTCGAGGCAGGGGGCATGATCGTCTTGCTCACCTTCCTCGCCTCCCTGGTGGGCATCTGGTACTGGCGCCGCCGGGCCCGGACCGCGCTCTACGATCGGGGCGAGGTGGTGCCGGTCCTCTGGCCCTCCATTGTGATCTTCTTCGTGCCGACGCTGGTGGTGTTCTTCGCCCTCGGCCAACCGATCTCGCTGCAGATCCCGGAGCTGCGGGGCTTCAACTTCCAGGGCGGTATCAACCTGCGGGGCTCGCTGATCGCGCTCTGGTTCGCGCTGGCGATCTACACCGGCGCTTTCATCGCAGAGAACGTGCGCGCCGGCATCCTCGCCATCTCCAAGGGTCAGACGGAGGCGGCGGCGGCGCTCGGCCTGCGTCCGGGCCGGGTCATGAGCCTGGTGGTGCTGCCCCAGGCGCTGAGGGTCATCATCCCGCCGCTCACCTCGCAGTACCTCAACATCACCAAGAACTCGTCGCTGGCGATCGCGGTGGGCTACATGGACATCACGGCGACGCTCGGGGGTATCACGCTGAACCAGACCGGACGGGCCATCGAGTCCGTGCTGTTGCTGATGGCCTTCTACCTTGCCGTCTCACTGTCGATCTCCGCGGCGATGAACGTCTACAACAACGCCGTCAAGTTGAAGGAGCGCTGAGATGACCGACGCCTCCTTCGTACGCCACGAGGCCCTGCCACCGGCGCCGCCGCCCGCCAGCGAGACCGGGATGGTGCATTGGTTGCGGGCCAACCTGTTCTCCGGCTGGATCAACTCGGCCCTGACGATCCTGGCGATCTTGGCGATCTACGCCCTGTTGGCGCGGATCGTGCCGTGGGTGGGGAACGGGGTGTGGGCGGCCGAGTCGCTCACCCAATGCCGCGAGGTGCTCGACGGCCTTCGCGGCGGCTGCTTCGCCGTGATCTCCGCCCGCTGGCATCAGCTGGTCTTCGGCTTCTATCCCTCGGAGGGGTATTGGCGCCCATTGCTGAGCTTCGTGCTGCTTTGCATCGCGCTCGCGCCGGTGCTGTTCGACGGGCTGCCGAAGGCACTGCGTATCGTCACGCTGCTCTTCCCCTTCGTCACCTACTGGCTGATCTGGGGCGGGCCGCTTTGGTCGCCGATGCTAGTGCTGGCGGCCTTTGGCGTCGGCTATCTGGTCTATGAGCGTCTGGTGGATCGCAGCTTCGCCCTCGGCTTCGTCGGCGGCGCGGCGGCGTTGATCCTGTTCCTGGTGCTGCTGCACGCGCCGCTCACCGACCTGCTGGCCGGTATCGTGCCACTTGCTCTGCCGGTGGTGGAGAGCCGGGAGATTGGCGGTTTCCTCATCAACTTCATCCTCGGCACCACCTGCATCACGCTCTCCCTGCCGATCGGTATCGCCTTGGCGCTTGGCCGGCAGTCGGATCTGATCGTGGTGCGCTGGCTCTCGGTGATCTTCATCGAGTTCATCCGGGGCGTGCCGCTCATCACGCTGCTGTTCGTCGCCAACGTGGTGCTCGCCTACTTCTTGCCGCCGGGCACGACCTTCGACCTGATCCTGCGGGTCGTCATCATGATCACCCTCTTCGCCTCGGCCTATATCGCCGAGGTGGTGCGGGGCGGCCTAGCCGCCCTGCCGCGGGGACAGTACGAGGCGGCCGACAGCCTGGGGCTCACCTACAGCCAGATGATGCGCTTCATCATCCTGCCCCAGGCGCTCAAGATCTCGATCCCGGGCATCGTCAACGTGGCGATCGGGCTCTTCAAGGACACGACCCTGGTCTCGGTCATCTCGATGTTCGACATGATCGGCATGATCCGGGGGCCGATCCTGTCGTCGACCGAATGGAATGGCATCTACTGGGAGCTCTTCGGCTTTGCCGCCGTGCTCTTCTTCGTCTTCTGCTACGCCATTTCGCAGTATTCGCAGTACCTTGAGCAGAAGCTCAAGACCGACCACCGCTAGTCAGGGGAAGCGACCATGGCCATTGCCAGCGATCACGAGGTCGACCGCAGCCAGATGACCGTCTCGGACGAGGTGGCGGTGCAGATCGGCGGCATGAACAAGTGGTTCGGAGAGTTCCACGTCCTGCGCGACATCAATCTGACGGTGAACCGGGGGGAGCGGATCGTGATCTGCGGCCCCTCGGGCTCCGGCAAATCCACGCTGATCCGCTGCATCAACGCACTGGAGGAGCATCAGCAGGGGGAGATCGTGGTGGACGGCACCGTGCTCTCCTCCGATCTCAAGAACATCGACAAGATCCGGTCCGAGGTTGGGATGGTGTTCCAGCACTTCAACCTCTTCCCGCATCTGACGATCCTGGAGAACTGCACGCTCGCCCCGATCTGGGTGCGGAAGACACCGAAGAAAGAGGCGGAAGAGACCGCCATGCACTTCCTCACCAAGGTGAAGATCCCCGAGCAGGCCAACAAGTATCCCGGCCAGCTCTCCGGCGGGCAGCAGCAGCGGGTGGCGATTGCGCGCTCGCTCTGCATGCGGCCGCGGATCATGCTGTTCGACGAGCCGACCTCGGCCCTCGATCCAGAGATGATCAAGGAGGTGCTCGACACCATGATCGAGCTCGCTGAAGAGGGGATGACGATGCTCTGCGTCACCCACGAGATGGGTTTTGCCCGGCAGGTCGCGAACCGGGTGATCTTCATGGACCAGGGCCAAATCGTCGAGCAGAACGAGCCCGAGGCGTTCTTCAACAATCCCCAGTCGGATCGGACGAAGCTCTTCCTCAGCCAGATCCTCGGCCACTAAGCGCCGGGGGTCTCAGACTGGGGTCTCAGGCTGGGGATCTCAAGGCTGGGGTCTCAGACCGGGGCGCTCAGACCAGCTCTTTCGGGCAGGCGAAGGTGCGGAACTCGCCCCCGCCATAGTCGGCCTCCGCCCAATCCTCGGCGTCGATGTCGATCACCGCGGCGGCGCCGGTCGGGAACTTGGTGAAGGCCCGCTTCGGCCCGCCGGGGACGGAGCCGTTGGCGAGCTTGCGGGCGAAGGCTGAGAGGCCGGGCTGGTGCCCGACGATCAGCACCGTGTCGGCCTTCTTCGGCGCCGCCCGCAGGATTTTCAGCATGGTGTCGGGATCGGCCATGTAGAGCGCTTTCTGCACAGAGGGCTTGGGCGTACGCTCCATCACCCGGCTCATCCGCTCCCAGGTTTCCCGGGACCGGCGGGCGGGCGAGATCACCACATGGTCGAGGTCGATCTGCTGGTCGGCGAGCCACGCGCCCATCATCGGCGCGGTCAGTCGACCCCGCTGGTTGAGCGGCCGTTCGATGTCCGCCATCTCCGGGTCAGACCACGACGACTTCGCATGCCGGAGCAGCACGATGCGCTTCATGAACGATACTTGATCACTACCGATTGCGGAGGTGCAAGCGGCCCGGCGCCTTATCCACAAAGGTATCCACAGAATTCTGAACCGCTGCCGGCGCTCTCAGCACTCGAAGAAGATCGTCTCGTTGGCGCCCTGAAGCTGGATGTCGAAGGTGTAGCTGTCGGTGCCCGACGGCTCGGCGATCAGCGTTGCCACCCGGGCCTTGTGCTCGATCCGCATCAGCACCGGATCCTCGGCATTGGCCTCTTCCTCATCGGCGAAGTACATGCGGGTATGCAGGCCAAGGTTGATGCCGCGGGCCACGATCCAGAAGGTGATGTGCGGCGCCATCGGCCGGCCGTCGAGGTAGGGGACCCGGCCGGGCTTCACCGTCTCGAAGCGCCAGACGCCGCTCTCCTGATCGGCCGCGACCCGGCCCCACCCGGCGAAGTTCGGATCGGCGGCACCGCGCTGCTCCTCCGGGCTGGGGTAAAGGCCGGCGCTGTCGGCCTGCCAGATCTCCAGAAGCGCGTCCTTGAGCGGGGTGGAGAGCCCGTCGCGCACCGTGCCCTCGACGGTGATGCGCTGGCCGAGGGTCGCCTCGTTCACCAGGCTGGCGCCAAGATCCTGACGAAAGACGCCCGGGATGCCGCCGAAGTTCGGCACGCAGCCGATATGGACGTAGGGCCCGGCCGTCTGGCTCGGCGTTTCGCGGAGCGGTGGGAAGGCGCGCATCCTCAGGTGCCCTCCATCCGGTTCTCGAAATAGGTGGCGCGCCGCCCGCGCAGCACGATGTCGAAGCGGTAGGCGCGCGCGTCCATCGGGATCGTCGCATCCAGATCCAGGCGGGCGATGAGCGAGTCGATCGCCTCCTCCGACGGGATGGTGTTGACGATCGGACAGCGCCCGATCAGTGGGTCGCCCTCGAAGTACATCTGGGTGATCAGGCGCTGGGCGAAGGCCTTGCCGAAGACGGAGAAATGGATGTGCGCCGGGCGCCACTCGTTCGGGCCGTTCAGCCATGGATAGGGCCCCGGGCGGATCGTGCGGAACTCGTAATGCCCGTCCCCGTCCGTCATGGTCCGCCCGACGCCGCCGAAATTCGGATCGAGGGGGGCGACGTACTTGTCGTTCTTGTGGCGGTAGCTGCCCCCGGCATTGGCCTGCCAGACCTCGACCAGGGCGTCCGGGATGCCGGCGCCGGTGCTGTCGCGCACATAGCCGTGCACGATGATGCGCTCGCCGATGGCGCTTTCGCCGCTCCGCGCGAAGTTCAGCACCAGATCGTTGTCGTACGGGCCGACGATGTCGCGGTCGAAGCTCGGCCCGGTGATCTCCGACAACGTGGTCTCGAGCGGGACGAGCGCCCGCGCCGGGGAGCGGGTGATCGAGGTCTTGTAGGCCGGGGTGAAGGCCGGGGGATGGCGCGCACGGTCCCGTACGGCATAGCCGCCGCCCGCGCGGCCGTTTGGCCGGTTCCTCAACGCCATGGCACCCCACCCTCTACCACATTGCCGGACGGCCCGATGCTGCGTCGCCCGTGCCTGAAGGCCACGCCCATCCGATCGCCCGCGTGCCGGGCGTGGCGGCCAACCGCCCTCACCCGGCCACCCACAGCTTGCGAGAAGTGAAAGGCGCCCCGCAACCCCTTTGCGCCGAAGCGGCGGTTGCGCCTTTGAACCGCCGGATGGTCTGACGAAGCCGTCATTCCCCTGCTGCACGCCAGTGCCAGCCACTTTTCGACAGCCGATCGAACCGCGAGGTCCGCCTGCGGATCTTGCCCAGCCGCATCGCTACTTACCCGGCGACGCGCGCCGCCCGCGCGACGACTTCGTGCGCCGCGAGCAGCAGAAGGGCCGTTCCGAACAGGATCGGACCTGCCGCCTCCAAGCCGAAGCGCGCCGCCCCGGCACCGACGGCGACGGTCACCGCAGCCCCGCCGACCGCCGCGGCCGAGATCTGAAAGCCGATGGCGGTGTCGGAATGCGCCCGCCCGACCCGCGCAGGCGTCAGGCTGATCAAGGTGGCAAAGACCGGTGCGAGCAGCCCGCCGATCAGCACCAAGCCCACGAAGTCGCTGCCTGGAAGCGGACGGAGCCAGAGGAGAAGGGCACTGAGGCATACGCCCGTCAAGCACAGTCTGAGAAGATGGACCGGATCCACCCGGTCGGCCACGAAGCCCGCGACGACACGCCCGGCGGCGAGCGCGCCCCAGTAGAGCGCTACGACCAGCCCGGCCGTCGCGGGCTGCGCGCCGCGCTCTAGGACGAAGAGCGAATAGCTCCACTGCGCCGTGGCGAACTCCAGGCCGGCGTAGAAGAAGAACGCCGCGATCCCGAACCAGGTTTGGCGGAGCCGCAGGGTCGCCGTGGCCGGCGCTGCGCGGGCCTGCGCCGCGCCTTCTGCCTCGACACGGTCGAAGCGGCGCCGGGTCACCACGAAGGCGACGGCGAGGAGGGCCTGGGTGGCGCCGACCGCGCCGTAGCTCCACCGCCACGAGAGATCGGAGGCCAGCACGCCCGCCACCACGAGCGGACCGATGGTCGAGCCCACGCCGAACGCGGCGTGCAGCCAGTTCATCATCCGGCGGCTGAAATAGACCGCGCCATAGGCGTTCAACCCGGCGTCGATCGCGCCGCCAGACATGCCGCCGAGGACGGCGCAGAGCAGCAAGACCGGCCAGCTCTGCGTCAGGCCGATGCCGAGGACGGCGACCGACGCACCGGCGGTCGAGAGGCTCAGCACCGCGCCGAGGGAGACGGTCCGCAGGAGCACGCCGCTCAGACTGCTAGAGAGCAGATAGCCCCCGATCATCGCCGTCGCCATCGTCCCGAGCGCTTCGAGCGCGACACCGAGCGCGAGATGCATGGAGGGCCATGAAGGCCCCAGGACCCCGTCCGGCAGGCCGAGGCTCACGAAAGCCGCGAAGGCGAGGATGACAACGATCGGGTTCACGCCAGGCGTCCCTCAGTTGTGTTGACGTCCCGCATCACGAGGCTCCGCGGCGCCGCCGAGATGTCTACCCGGCGTCCGCTCGGGCAGGGCGTTTGACCGCTGCGCTACGTTTGGCCCCGGGCCGGCCCTCGGGTCTGGTCCGCGCCTGGGCTGGCGCGGTTACTCTTTCGCCGCCTCCGCGCTGCGTAGTTCGGCGTAGGTCGCTTTGATGGTCTGGATCGCGCTGTTGGCGCGGGGGACGCCGGCATAGGCGGCGACGTGGAGCATCACCTCGGCCAGGTCGTCCTCCGTCGCGCCGGTATTGGCGGTGGCGCGGACGTGCATCGCCAGCTCCTCCGTCGCGCCGAGGCCGGCGAGCAGCGCTATCGTCAGGAGCGAGCGTTCGCGCGGCGTGAGCCCCGGGCGGGACCAGACGCTGCCCCAGACCCCCTCCGTGATGAACGCCTGGAACGGGGCGTCGAAGCCGGTGGTGTTGGCCTCAGCCCGGGCGACGTGGGCCTCGCCGAGGATGCGGGCCCGGGTGGCGCGTCCCTCGGCCTTGCGGTCAGCCATCGCGGGTCTCCTCCAGAAAGGCGGTCAGCAGACCGGTGATGCGCTCCGGCGCCTCGACGCAGGGCAGGTGGCCGGCGCCGGCGATCAGCTCGAACCGGCAGCCGGCGATCAGATCGGCCGTGGCCCGTACCAGATCGGGCGGGGTGGAGCCGTCCTCCTCCCCGCAGATCGCCAGTGTTGGAAGGGTGAGCGCCCGGCTGGCCTCCGTCAGATCGGCCGCCGCGATGGCCTCGGCACAGGCGATATAACCCTCTTCCGGCATGCGCTCCAACATGGTGCGCCAGCCTGCCACCTCCTCCGCCTGTTCGTCCCGGAAGCTGGTGGAGAACCAGCGCTCCATCGTCGCCGGCGCAATGGCGGACAGGCTGCCCGCCCGGATCGCCGCGATCCGCTCCTGCCAGAGCGCCGCGCCGCCGATCTTGGCGGCGGTGTCCATCAGCACCAATGCCCGGCAGAGCTCCGGCCGGGTGCTGGCCAGCGCCTGGCCGATCAGACCGCCGATGGAAAGACCCACGAACAAGGCCCCGCGCATCCCGGCCCAGTCCATCAGCCCCGCCGCATCCGCTGTAAGCGCGTCGATCGTGTAGGGGCCGGGCGGTACTTCGCTCAGACCGTGGCCACGCTTGTCGTAGCGGAGCACCCGCAGATCCCCCGGCAATCGCGCCAGCACCCGATCCCAGACCCTAAAATCCGTGCCGAGGGAGTTGGCAAAGACGATCGGGCGCCCGTCGACTGGCCCGGTGAGTGCGGCGTGCAGGCGGACGCCGTTGACGCTGACCATCTGCATCGCCCATCCCTTCCGACGTGCGGCCCACGAACCGAGAACGGCGGCCCGCGATACTCAGGTATCGAAAGACCGATCTCACTGATATTTCAATTCTTTTCGGCCAGTTCGGCGTTTTTTTCGGCCTGCGACAATTTGTACTTTCATTTCGGTCCCTAAGCGCTACTTGCACCTCGTAGCTAAGGATCGAGCATGGGCAAATCAGAGACGATCGAAGCTGAACGCGTCGGACAAGTACGCTCTGTCACCAGGGCATTGTCGATCCTACGCAAGTTGGCCGTGGCGGAAGCCGGACTGACGCTCACTGAAATTTCAGAGCGTGTCAGCCTGCCACCGTCGACCACCCACCGACTGCTGACGACGTTGGAGGCGGAGCGGTTCGTGCGCTTCGACACCTCAGCCGGGCTGTGGCGGATCGGCGTCGCGTCGTTCCTGGTCGGGTCCTCCTTCGCCCGGACGCGGGACTTGTTGCAGCTCGCCAAGCCCTATCTGCGGCGTCTGACCGAGATGACGGGCGAGACCTCTAACATCTTCGTCGAGAGCGACGGTCAGATCATCTGCATGGATCAGGTCGAAAGCCATCACACCATGCGGGCGATCACGCAGATCGGCGGCCGGATCCGCATGCACGCCTCCGCCGCGGGCAAGACGCTGCTCGCCCATATGCGGCCGGAGCGGCGTGCCCACGTGGTCGCGATGCTCGGCCTGCCGGCGCTGACGCCCAACACCATCACGTCGCGCGACGCCTTGACCCGGGACCTGGCAGTGATCGCCGGGCGCGGGGTGGGCTTCGATGATGAAGAGCACGCGCTCGGCCTGCGTTGCGTCGCGGCGCCCATCGTGGATGAGGCTGGCCATGCCGTGGCGGCCGTCTCCGTCTCCGGTCCATCGGGCCGCCTGGTCGACGACCGGTTGCAGAACATCTCTCAGCACGTGAGCCGGATCGCCTCCGAGATCACGCTGGAATATGGCGGTCGGCCCGGCTGAGTATTGAGCGCTGAGCGGCGGCCGACCCGCAATTCCGCTGGACGGACCTCGCGAGCTTTGTTAGTCAGCGCGCCGTTGGCGTGATCCGGCGTAGCTCAGTGGTAGAGCATCGGACTGTTAATCCGCTGGTCGCAGGTTCGAATCCTGCCGCCGGAGCCAATCTCGAGATAAGCACCATGCAGGCACTATCGGCAGTCGCCGATCCCTAGCTGGTGCGGATTTCAGGGGGTGGTTGGTGGAGCCGAGGGGGATCGAACCCCTGACCTCGTCATTGCGAACGACGCGCTCTCCCATCTGAGCTACGGCCCCTTGGCGCCTCGATTAGAGGGGCCACCTGGTCTCGTCAAGGCCCGGCGCCTATGATTGCGACGCTCCGATCCCTACATGACGGACAGGGCTTTTTGAGGGAGAGGTCATGCGCGCAGTCGCGGCGATCACGGCAATGGTCTTGGCGGTTTCGGCCCCGACGGCCGGGGCGGAGGACCAGGTGCAGCAGGTCGTCGCTACCCAGGGCTGCCCAGGTTGCGACCTGGTGCTTGCCGACCTGCGCGCCCTCACGCTCACCGGCGCCAATTTCGAGGATGCGGTGCTGCGTCAGGCCGATCTGAAGAACGCGATCCTGGCGGAGGCGAACTTCCGCAACGCCGATCTCCGGCGGGTGGAGTTCGAGGATGCGGTGCTCGGCGCCGCCGACTTCTCCGGTGCCCAGCTGCGCAATGCCGATCTGGAGAAAAGCCGAGCCGGCGCCGCGCGCTTTGTCGGCGCCGATGCCCGCGGGGCCGACTTCGAGAAGTTCGAGGGCCGCGGCGCCGATTTCACCGACGTCGACATGCGCGGCGCCTTGTTCCGCCGGGCCAGTCTGCTCTACGCCAAGCTCCCCGGGGTCGACGCCCGCCACACGGATTTCGAACGGGCGGATTTGACCGGCGTCGATCTTTCCGGCGCGAGGCTCGTGCAAAGCGACATGGATCGGGCGCGGCTGGTCAGCGCCAACTTGCGAGGCGCCGATCTCTCCGACGTCCGGCTGAGCAGCGCGGACCTGAGCGGCGCCGACTTGACGCAGGCCAATGTCGCCGGCGCGCTGTTCCGGCGCACGAACCTCTCCGGTGCCGATCTCGCCACGGCCCGGGGTCTCACCCAGGGGCAACTCGACCTCGCCTGCGGGGATGAGGAGACGCGGCTGCCGGCCGGGCTAAGCGTGCGGATGTGCAGCTAGGGCAGACGTCTCCGGTCCGGGCGCCGGCCTGATGTCGCGACGATCCAGACGATAAGCTGAAAAAGCCCCGCATCTTTTCGCGCCGCCGGGCTCCTTCCGCCGTGGCGTAAAGGCTTTCTTCTCACCGCTGGCCGACGGTCCGGCCCGAGCGGCGCCCGTGGTCCGGCGCCTCTGGCTTGGGAGGGGTGAGATGCCTGTGCGCCAGCGCCTGATGATGATCGTCGCCATTCCGCTGGCGCTGCTCGTGTTGCTGGAGGGACGGGATACGCTCCACGCCCTCGACCTGTACGGCCATGAAAGCGCCGTCGCCGCCGACATCCCGAAGGTCGCGGCGGCGGGCGACCTGATCCACGCCCTGCAGCGGGAGCGTGGCACCTCGTCCGGTTGGGTCAGCTCGAACGGCCGGGCCTTCCGGGACGCCCTGGCACGCTACCGCGACGGCACCGACGCGGCCCGGGCGCGCTTCGTCGCCCTCGCCGGCGAGGTGCCTGGTGGCGGGCGCGCCGATCTCGCCGCCATCCGCGAACGGGTCGACGCGCTGGAGGCGACGACGGGTGAGATCGGGACGTTCTACACCGCCATTATAGACGCACTGCTGGAGCGGGCCGGGGAGCGCGTTCGTGCCAGCCGGAACGCGGCCGTGGTCACGGACGGCGACGCCTATCTGGCGCTTCTCCGCGCCAAGGAGCTCGCGGGGTTGGAGCGGGCTGCGGGTGCCATCGGCTTCGGCGCCGGCCGGATCTCCAACGACGTGCAGGAGCGGCTGATCTCGCTCCGGGCATTGCAGCGGCACCATTTCGACGTCGCCCTCGGCGATGCGGTGGAGGAGGACCGGGCGGCATTGAGCGCCTTCCTGCGCTCCTCCGCGCAGAACCGGGTCGCGGATCTTCGCGCCGCCGCGATGGGCGGCGCCCGGGGCGAGAGCATCGTCGGCATCGGACCGGGTGACTGGTGGCAGGCGACGACCGTCCGCATCGACGCACTCAAGGTACTGGAGGATCGCTTCGGCGCCACCTGGGCCGACGCCCTGCGCGGCGTCGAGCAGCGCGCGCGCCATGAGCTCTATCTCTCTCTGGCGCTTGTGCTTTTCACCATCGCCACCAGCGTGGCCTTCGCCGTGATCTCCGCCGGCAGCCTGGCCCGCCCGCTGGTCGCGCTCCATGCCAATATGGAGGCGATCGCCGAGCGCAGCTACGACGTGGAGATCGCCGGAACCGGACGCCGTGACGAGATCGGCGAGATGGCCGGGGCGCTCGCCCATCTCCGCGACGGTCTGGCGGCGGCGGAGGCGGCCAACCGCCTGGCGGTCTTCAAGGGGACGGCCTTCGACCGCTCCTCGAACGCGATGTTCATGATCGACCGCGGCTTCGTCATCACCTACGTCAATCCCGCGGCCGAGACCCTGTTCGCGGCCCATGCAGAGACCTTCCGCCAGCTTTGGCCGCGCTTCGATCACCGCCGCCTCCTCGGTCTCAGGCTGTCGCGGATCGACGCGATCGGTCCCTTGGCGGATGCATTGCGGGCCGAGCCCGACACGCTGCCAATCGAGACCGACATCTCCATCGGCGAGCTGAAGATCGCCTTGAGCGTGAGCGGTATCTTCGACGAGGCGGGGGATTTCGTCGGTCATGTCCTGGAGTGGGAAGAGGTGACGGAGGCGCGCCAGAACGCCGCCGTGATCGCCGCGATCCAGGCCCAGCGGGCGACCGCGGCTTTTCCCCCTGACAGCTCGCTCAGCGCGGCCAACGCGGTGCTGCTCGACCGCCTCGGCCACGGGGCCTACGCCGATGCCGCGATGGCCATTCTGAAGGAGGGTCGGACCCTTCGTCGGGAGGGGGATCGCCAGGCCTTTTGGGCCAGGCTGTGCGCCGGCAGCGTCGTGGATGCCAAGTTCCACTACCAGTTGGGCGACGGCCGGGAGATCTGGTTCGAGGCGACCTTCTACCCGGTAATCGACGCCCAGGGCGAGACCTTCCGCATCTTCGCCGTCGCCACCGACATCACCGCGCGGGAGGCGGAGCGCCAAGCCCTCGCCGCGCAGCGGGCCCAGGTGGAGGCAGAGCGGACCACGGTGGTGGAGGCGCTCAGCGTCAACCTCCGCAAGTTTGCCGACGGCGATCTGACGGCGGAGATCGCCACGCCGCTCGCACCCGACTACGACCAGCTCCGCATCGACTTCAACGGTGCCATCGCAGCGCTGCGCGGCACCATCCAGTCGGTGGTGCAGGCCACGGAGGAAGTCCGCGGCGGTGCACACCAGATCAGCAGCGCGGCCGAC
This sequence comes from Pseudomonadota bacterium, assembly GCA_039180875.1. Taxonomy (GTDB): domain Bacteria; phylum Pseudomonadota; class Alphaproteobacteria; order Rhodobacterales; family Rhodobacteraceae; genus JBCDCY01. Next base: position 208,643 of record JBCDCY010000002.1, read on the forward strand.
GACCTCTCCCACCGCACGGAGACCCAGGCCGCGACGCTGGAGGAAACGGCGGCCGCGCTCAACCAGCTGACCGAGAGCGTGCGCACCACGGCCGACGGCGCCGACGAGACCCGGGCGAGCGTCGAGCGGGCCCGCCAGAACGCCGAGACCAGCGGCGCCGTGATGCGGGAGGCCGTCGCCGCCATGGACGGGATTGCCCGGTCGTCGAGCCAGATCTCCTCCATCATCCGGCTGATCGACGACATTGCCTTCCAGACCAACCTTCTGGCGTTGAACGCGGGCGTGGAGGCGGCCCGGGCTGGGGACGCCGGCCGGGGCTTTGCCGTGGTGGCGACGGAGGTGCGGGCCCTGGCCCAGCGCTCCGCCAGTGCGGCGAAGGAGATTAAGGATCTGATCTCCACCAGCACCGATCAGGTGGGCCAGGGGGTCGAGCTCGTCGGTCAGGCCGGGCAGGCGCTCGAGGAGATCGTCGCCTCCGTGGCCGAGATCAGCGGCCGGATGGTGGAGATCGCTGAGGCGGCGCGCCAGCAGTCGCTCGGTCTTGCCGAGGTGAACGCCGCCGCCGCCCAGCTCGACCAGGTGACGCAGCAGAACGCCGGCATGGTGGAGGAGGCGACGGCGGCGAGCCACGGGCTGATGACCCAGGCCGAGGGACTGTCCCATCGCATGGAGCGCTTTCGTACCGATGCGGTCGGGCACACGCCCGAACCGAGTGACGGCCAAGTGAGCGTCGCCTCCGGCCCGACACCTCGCGAGGACGGGGCATCGTGGCCGAACGGCGCGACCCGCGCCCCGTTCGCCAGCCAGGACGACGCGATCGCCTGGCGCGAATTTTGAGGTTGGCCCCGGACCCTGATCGCCCCCCGGCATGATCCGTGTCTTGATCGTCGACGACTCGCCGACCATGCGGGCGGTTCTGCAGCGCGCGCTGAGACCGGCCGCCGACATCGCCGTGGTGGGCGCGGTCGCGAGCGCAGCCGAGGCCGGAGAGATGCTCGACTGGTGCGCCGTCGACCTCTTGCTCCTCGACGTCGCCCTTCCCGGGATGAGCGGCCTCGCCTTTCTCGAACGCCTGATGGGCGACCGGCCGATGCCGGTGATCATGATCTCGGCCTTCACCCGATCCGGCGCGCGCCAGGCGGTGGAGGCCCTCGCCCTCGGCGCCATAGACTGCCTAGGTAAGCCCCGGAACGCGGCGAAGGATCCGAGCTTCGGCGATCTTGCCGAACGGGTGCGGACGGCCGCCCGAGTGCGGCCGCGACCGGCGAGAGAGCGTGTGGACCCCGCCCGCATGGAGGCGGCGCCCGCGGTCACCTCCAGTCGAATCGTGGCGATCGGGGCCTCGACCGGCGGGGTGGAGGCCCTGGGCACCCTGCTTGCCGCCTTCCCGAAACACTGCCCGCCGACGGTGGTGGCGCTGCATCTGCCGGCCCCCTTCACCGCCAGCCTCGCCGCGCGGTTGGACCGCCATGCCGCGCCGCGGGTGCGGGAGGCGGCGGAGGGGATGGTGCTCGCCCCAGGAGAGGTGCTGCTGGCGCCCGGCGGTCTCCGCCATCTCACGATCGCGGTGGGGGAGGAGCCGCGCTGCGTGCTCCGGCCAGGTGCGCCTGTCTCAGGCCATCGGCCCTCCGTCGACATGCTCTTTCGCTCCCTCGCGCCCCGCGGCGCGGACGTCGTCGGTCTTCTGATGACGGGCATGGGATCGGACGGTGCGGCGGGGCTGCAGGCGATCCGGGCCGCGGGCGGGCGCACTTTGGCACAGGACGCAGCCTCCTCCGTGGTCTACGGCATGGCCCGGGCTGCGATGGCCCGCGGTGCTGTCGAGCGCGAGCGGCCCCTGGCCGATCTCGCGCCTACTTTGCTGCGTCTGGCGGCCGCACCGGGCGGCTGAGCTTCATCTCGGTGACGCTTCTCGCGACCCGGGCAGGTCCTGGCATTGGCGGAGCGGCGACGCCTTGCCTCAAGCGAAGAACTCGACGTCACCGGGGCGGACCGGCGGCGCATCGTCTTCCGCCTCGGTCGAGGTGTCGCCTGACGCCGCCCGGGCGAGCGCCTCAATCGCCTGCGCCGCTTCGTCGAGGCCTTGCAGATCGGCGAGTACGCCGTCCTCGAGCGGGCCGGCGCGGGCGATCAGCACAGCTACCGCCTGCTCCGCCCGTCGGATCGTTCCAGCGAGCCTGACCAGAGACTGCACGCCCCCTGGGCCCTCGGCCGGCATCAGAGCCGGCCGACGACACGCTCGATCGAGGTGCGCAGCTCCTCGGGCGTGAACGGCTTCTTCAGGTAGTTGTTGAGGCCGAGCCGCTGGCCCCGGGCGAGCAGGGTGGGATCGGCGCTGCCCGTCACCATGATGAAACCGGCCCGCTGGGTCGCCTTTTGGCTGCGCACGGCCTGCAGAAAGGCCAGGCCATCCATGCCCGGCATGTTGAAATCCGAGATGACAAGATGCACCGGCCGGGCCAGCATTGCCTTCAAGGCTGATTGCGCGTCGTTCTGCCAGTCCACATGGGCGATGCCCATGCGGTCCAGGGCCTGCATGATGAGCCCTCGACTGACCGACATATCGTCGACCACCATAACCCGGAGTTTGTCGCGCAGTGCCACCGGGCTCACCGTATCGTTATGGAAAGGTTCAACCGCCGCTCCGCCGGCGGCGCGGGATCGTGGCAGACCGCGTCGGTGCGGCGGTAGACGGTGGTGCCGTCGGGCACGAAGTAGTCGCTCGCCGGGGCTCCGATACGCTCCGCATGGCCGATATAGAGCCGCCCGCCCGGACGCAGCAGGCGGGCGAAGCCCGCCCACATCGTCTGGCGCATCGCCTCACCGAAGTAGATCGTGACGTTGCGGCAAAAGATGATGTCGAAGGGCCCGCGCACCGGCCAGGTCTTGGCGAAGTTCAGCCGGCGAAAGACCACCAGATCGCGCACGATATCGTCGATCTTCCACTGCCCACCCTCGCCGACCGGATGGAAGAAGCGCCGCCGCAGATCCGGCTCGATCTCTGCCACCGCGTCGTCGGGATAGATGCCGGTGGTGGCCAGCCGCAGCATATTGCTGTCGATGTCGGTGGCGATGATGCGGAAGTCGAGCGCGCCGACATTGGCCATCGAAGCCAGCAGGGTGAGGGCGATCGAGTAGGGTTCCTGCCCGCTCGAACAGCCGGCCGACCAGATGCGCACCGGCAGGCCGTCCAGCGCCGCCCGGTTGAGATCGGGCAGCACCACGTCGCGCAGATGGCTGAAATGGTGGGCCTCGCGGAAGAAGGCCGTGACGTTGGTGGTGAGCGCGGCGATCATATGGCCGCGCTCCTCCTCTGCGTCGGGCTCGAGCACGTGGGCGCAGTAGTCGGCGAAGCCGTCGAGGCCCAGGAGCCGGACCCGGCGTGCCAGGCGCCCACTCACCAGGGCCTTTTTGCCGGGGCCGAGGTCGAGGCCGGCGAGATCACGGGCGATCTCGGCGATGCGCTCGAATTCGCGATCGGTGAGGGCGAAGCGCTGGGATCCGATGACATCGGCCTCACCGAGGGCCGATCGTCCGAGGGGCTTGAAGCAGTTCCGCGTCACGGGGAGGGCTCCTTTGGCAGCAGGGCGGCGGCATCGACCAGCCGGATCAGGCGGTCGCCCCGCAAGACGACACCGGCAATCGGGCTCGGGGCCGAGGTGGCGGTGCTGTCCGCCATCTGCACCTCCTCGGCCGCCACCGCGACGATGTCGGCGACCGCATCGACCAGCAGGCCGAAAGTCCGGCGCCCGATCTCGCAGAACAGCACGACGTGGCGGGCCGTAGGGGCTGAGGACGGCCGATCGAGGCGGGCGGCCAGGTCGAGGACGGTGACGACGGTGCCGCGCAGGTTCATCACGCCGAGCATATAGGCCGGGGCGTGGGGCAGGGCGGTGGTCTGGGTCCAGCCCCGGATCTCGCGCACCGCCATGACGTCGATGGCGTAGTCCTCGCCGCCGATGGAGAAGACGGCATAGGGCCGACCCGTGGCCTCGGCCTCCGTCACTGCTTCGCGCACGGCCGTCATCCCACCAACCGCAGCGGCGGCCGGACCCGATCCGGTGCGCGGTCGAGCTGCTCGATGTCGAGGATCAGGGCGACGCGGCCATCGCCGAGGATGGTGGCCGCGGCCACCCCCGGCACCTGGCCGGCGACAGCGTCGAGGCCCTTGATCACCACCTGGCGCTGCTCATGGACGACATCGACATGCAGCGCCAGCCGCTGCCCGTCGGCGCGTTCGGCGATCAGCATTACGCCGTCGTGCAGCGTGGTTCGTGCCGGGCGGAAACCGAGGGTCGCGGCGACGTCCCGCACCGGCAGCAAGGCCTCCCGCAGCTGCAGCAGATGCCCGCCGTCATGCGCGGGATGTAGCGCGCCGGGCGGTGGCAGGAGCGTCTCGGTGAGCACGCTGAGGGGCAGGACCACGGGCTGGCCCGCGACCTCCACCAACATGCCGTCGAGGATCGCGAGGGTGAGGGGCAGGCTGACGGTGATCTCGGTGCCGCGCCCCTCCGCCGAACGGAGGGTGATGCGCCCGCCCAAGGCCTCGATCGTCGTGCGCACCACGTCCATGCCGACCCCCCGGCCGGAGAGGTTGGAGACGCTGTCGGCGGTGGAGAAACCGGGCGCGAAGATCAGCGCGTCGATCTCGCCCGGATCGAGACGTGCGTCGGCGGGGATCAGGCCGCTCTCAACCGCGCGGTCCCGCACCCGGGTGCGGTCGATGCCGGCGCCGTCGTCGGCGATCTCGATCAGAATGCGGCCGGAGCGGTGCCGGGCGCTGAGGCGGATGCAACCTTCCTCCGATTTGCCGGCGGCCCGGCGCGCCTCGGGACCTTCGAGCCCGTGATCGACGGCGTTGCGCAGCAGGTGGGTGAGGGGGTCGGCGAGATGTTCGATGATGGTCTTGTCGACCTCGGTCTCCGCACCTTCGATCTGCAACGACACGCGCTTGCCGCTGGCCTGGGCGGCTTCGCGCACGATGCGCGACATCCGGCGAAAGACGGTGCCGACCGGTTGGGCCCGGATCGCCATGACGCTCTCCTGCATCTCGCCGGTCAGCCGCAGGATGGCGTCGACGCCGGAGGCGAGGGGAGAATTCGGGCTGAGGCCGGCGTCACGGACGGCCTGGGCCAGCATGGCCTGGCCGGTCACCATCTCGCCCAGCAGGTCGATCAGGCGGTCGACCCGGTCGAGGTCGACGCGCACGGTCGGCCGCGGGGGGCCGACAGCGATCGGTGCGGGGTCTGCACTGCTCACAGCCTCGTCGTCTGCGCGGTCATCGGGCGGGTCGATCGTCAGCGCGCAATCGCCCCGCACGAAGTCGAAGATCTCGGCGATGGTGTCGTCATCGGCGGTTGTGGTGAGCGCGATGTCCCATACCAGGTAGCTGTCGGACCAGAGCAGATCGTCGAAGGTTGGCAGCGCCCCGGGGTCGCAGCGCACGTCGATCTCCCCGAGATCCTCCAGGGCCCGCAGGATCAGCGTCGGCTCGTTGCCGCGGGCGTAGAGCGCCGCGTGCGGTTGGAAGCGGATGCGGACGGTGCGGGCGTCGACCGCAGGCACCTCGTCGAGATCCAGATCCAGCGCCACCGGCTCGAAAGCAAACTCAGCCATATCTTCGCCCGAGACCGCGGGCCGGGCGGCGGCCAGGCGCATCATGATCTCGGCGGAACGGGTGGCATCAGCCTCCCCGCCGTCGCGGGCCGCGGCGACCAGATCGGCCAAATGGTCGGTCGCGGCGAGCAGCAGCGCTGTCAGCGCCCCGTCGGTCGCCAGTGCGCCCGCGCGCACGGCATCGAGGACCGTCTCCGTCGCGTGGGCGAGATCGGTGACCGCGTCGAGGCCGAAGGCGGCCGCGCCGCCCTTGATGGAGTGCACGGCGCGGAAGACGGCATGCACCGTCTCCTCCGACCCTTCGCCGGCGTCGAGGCGTTGCAGGCCCGCCTCCATCGCCTCCAGCAGGTCGGCGCATTCCTCGAACAGCGTCTCGCGGAGATCGTCCATCGCGCCCCAACCCTCAGGCGGCGACCCGCCGAATGGCGGCGACCAGCTTTGTCCCGTCGAAGGGTTTGACGATCCAGCCGGTGGCGCCGGCCGCCCGGGCGCGGGCCTTCAAGGCCTCGCCGCTCTCGGTGGTCAGCACCAGGATCGGAATACGCTCTGCCCCCTCCAGATCCCGGACCCGGGCGATCAGCCCGAAACCGTTCATCCGGGGCATGTTGATGTCGGTGAGGATCACGTCGGGGCGCGCATCCTCGAGCGCTGCCAGGGCGTCCACCCCATCCTCCGCCAGGCGCACCGCGAACCCGGCATCGCCGAGCGCGCGTTTCAGCGCCCCCCGCATGGTCCGGGAGTCGTCGACGGCGAGGACGGAGAGCGTCACCCCGCCGCCTCGAGCGCTGCGGCCTCGCGCCCCAGGCCCAGCCGGCGGAAGTCGGCAGCGAAGGCGGCGGAGGGAGCCTCCACCGACAGTCGCGCGCCGTCGATCCGCCAGGTCTGCATCGCCGAGACCAGCACCTGGGCGCACTGTGCGCCGAGAAGCTCCACCCGGCCGGCCTCCACCACGATGTCCTCACCGCGATGGTTGCGGAGCGCGGCGTCAAGCTCTGCCGCCGCAGCGCCGGTCAAGCGCGGGGCGAGCGAGATCCGTGGAGCCTCCGCCTCAAGCACCTGGTTCATCGGTCACTCCCCTGTCCGGTTGATCCTCCGAGACGAGAGATGGCCGAGATATCTTTCTAACTTCTGAACACGGGCCCGGCGGCGAGCCGCTCCCGCACCATCCAAATCCGGCGAAGATTGTCGTCGCCCGTCGATTTTCGGTGCTATGCTCCGGCCAATGGCGCCGCACCGGCGGGTCGCTACTGCCCCCGGGCCCCTACGAGCGCCACGAGAGACGCACAGCTCGGGGAGGAGACGATGGCGCGCTGCGTTGCCGTGATGGGCAGCCCGGGGACGGGCAAATCGACGGTCGTGGATCAGCTCAGCGGGCTCGACGGCAACGCCCCGCCACCACCCCGACAGGCGACCGAGATGCGGATCGTGCCCTTCAGCTATGGCGGCGAGGCGTGGACGGCGATCGACTGCCCGGGCTCGATCGAGCTCTTGCAGCAAAGCGTCGATGCCCTGACGGCGGCCGATGCCGCGATCATCTGCGTGCCGCCGGATCCGGAGGCTGCGGTGCTCTCCGCCCCCTATCTGAAGGCGGTGGAGGCGGCGGGGACGCCCGCGCTGCTCTTCGTCAACAAGATCGACGCGGCGGCCGGGCGGATGCGCGATATCGTGGCGGAGCTGCAGGACTATGCCAGCCACGTCATCGTGCTCCGCCAAATACCAATGCGGGAGGGCGAGGCGATCGTCGGGGCCGTCGATCTGGTCTCCGAACGCGCCTGGCGCTACCGGGAGGGCGAGCGCTCCGCCCTCATCGAGATCCCCGACGGCGTGGTCGATCGCGAGCATGAGGCGCGCGACGACCTGCTCGAACATCTCTCCGACTTCGACGACACCCTGCTCGAGCAGATCGTGGAGGATCAGGCGCCGGCAGGCGACGAGATCTATGAGATCTGCTCCCGCGTCCTGCAGGAGAACCGGGTGATCCCGGCGCTGATCGGCGCGGCGGAGCACGGCAACGGCATGCGCCGGCTGATGAAGGCGCTGCGCCACGAGGTGCCGGGGGTGGAGACGCTGCGCCACCGCCTGGGCGCCGGGGTCGGGTCGCCGGCGCCGCTCTCGGCCGTGGCCTTTCACGGCCATCACCGCCGCCATGTGGGGCGGATGGTGTTCTTGCGCGCCCTCGACGACGGGATCGCCGCCGGCGCCCATCTCGGCAACGGCACGATCAGCACCTTGCTCGATCCCGCCACCTCGAAACCCTACCCGAAGGAAAGCGTGGAGCCGGGCCATGTGGTGGCGGCGGTGAAGTCCGACCACCTGGCCTCTGGCCACGTCTTCTCCAACAGCTCGGCCATTCCGGCGCCGGCCTGGGCCGGGCCGCGCCGTGGGCAACTGGTGCGCATCCTCGCCCCGGCGCATGAGCGGGACGAGGTGAAGCTCTCCACCACCCTCTCCCGCATCGCTGAGGACGACCGCGCGCTCGGCGTCGGCCAGGATGCCGAGACCGGGGCGCAGCGGGTCGAGGTGCAGGGCCCGCTGCATCTGCGGGTCCTCGGCGAGGCGCTGAACGAGATCTTCGGCCTCGCCACCGACGTCGCCGATGTGGCGCCGCAATACCGGGAGGCGATCGGGCGCACGACCCATGTGCACTATCGCCATCGCAAGCAATCGGGCGGCGCCGGTCAGTTCGCCGACGTCAAGCTGACGGTGGCGCCCAACGCCCGCGGCGCCGGCTTTCTGTTCGAGGAGACGGTGAAGGGCGGCGCCGTGCCGCGCAACTACATCCCCGCGGTCGAGACCGGCGCGGTGGAGGCGATGGCCAAGGGCCCCCTGGGCTTCCCGGTGGTCGACCTCAAGGTGATGCTGACCGATGGCCAGCACCATTCCGTCGACAGCTCCGACATGGCCTTTCGCATCGCTGGCCGGTCGGGGGTTCAGCAGGCGCTGGCAGATGCCGCCCCGGTGCTGCTGCAGCCGATCCACGAGGTGTGCTTCCACGTGCCCTCGGTCTTCACCGGCGCCCTCGGCCCGATCGTCTCGACGCTCCGCGGCCAGGTGCTGGGCTTCGACCGCGATCCCGAGGCCAAGGGCTGGGATGTCTTCCGCGCCCTGCTGCCCGAAAGCGCGCTCGCCGATCTCGCCGGGCAGCTGCGCGGCGCGACCCAGGGCGTCGGCTGGTTCGACAGCAACTTCGACCACTACGAAGAGGTCTTCGGCAAGGACGCTGACCGCATCAGTGCGGAGCGGCTGAGCGCCTGACCTGAAGCAAGGCTCTGCCCATCGGCGGAGATGTCTGAAGCGGACCGCATCCTCTCCCGGCTTCGCAGTGGCTCAAATATCCACTGCATCGCCCGCTATCGCAGCGATAACGCACAGACATGCGCGAATTGACCGATCGCAATTTTTCGTTGAACATTGAAGAGGTTGCCGTGTGTTTTCGGTGTTGGGGGAGCGTCCCATGCCGTTCCGGGAAGTCATCTCGACCGACGGTGTCGGTGTCGCGACTGCAGGTGTCGGGGGCCTGCGCGGTTCCGCCTCCGGCGATGCGGTGCTGAACCTCTCAGGCGTCGTCGGCACGGTCGAAGCCGCCTATCTGGTCTGGCACGGCCAGGTCGATCTGCGGATCATGCTCTTGGGCGTGACGAGCTTCGATGCGGGCGATCTGCTGCTTTAGGCCTCAGCCCGGCCCGCGCAGGCCGGCAACGGCGGCGCGGGCGCCGGCCAGCATCCAGGCATGCTCCGAGCCGAGGAGGAAGACCGTGACGCCGAGCGCCGCCAGCTCCGGCGCCATCTCCGGCCCCGGTGCGAAGGTGACGAGGGCCTTGCCGGCGCCCCGGGCGGCCTCACCCACGCTGGCGATTGCTGCGCGCACGGGGGAGGCGTCGATCGCCGTCTCGCCCAGGCTGACGGCAAGATCGGCCGGGCCGACGAACAGCGCGTCGAAACCGTCGACCGCGGCGATGGCGGCGGCGGCCGCCACCCCCTCCGGCTCCTCGATCTGGGCGAGGATCAGGGGCGCCGGCGTCTCGGCCAGCACCGTCGCCATCGGTCGGGTGGCGAAACCGGCCGAGCGGGTGGAGCCGGCAAAGCCCCGCCCGCCATGGCCGTATCGGCTGGCCCGCACCACCGCCTCCGCCATCGCGGCCGACGTCACATGGGGCACGACCAGGCCGTCCGCACCGGCATCCAGCACGCTGAGCACCGCCGCCGGCTGCGCCTCCGGCACCCGCACCAGGGCCGCCAGGCCGGAGGCGCGCGCCATAGCGAGGCAAAGGTCGATCGCGGCGCGGTCGAAGGGTGCGTGCTCGGCATCAAGGCAGATGAAATCGAGCGGGGCGTGGGCCAAGACCTCAACGATCATCGGGTGGGGCGTCTTGACGAAGGTGCCGACCAGGCGCTCGCCGGCCCGCATCCTCTCACGCAGTCGTGTCGCCTGGCCGTCCATGCTCCACCCCGACGCTCCGTCCCGATCCCGGCCTAGCACGGGCGAGAGAGGCCGGCCAAGACCGGCGGGCGGGCAGCCATGATCCGGCGGCTCGACGCCACCACCGCGCCGGCCGCGCTCCTGCCCAGCTTCGACCGCCGGCGGCTCCGCCCACGCATCCTGCATATCGGCCCCGGGGCCTTCCACCGCGCCCACCAGGTGCCCGCGACCGATGCGGCCAACGCGGCCTGGGGCGATTGGGGCATCGCCGGCCTCAGCCTGAAAAGCGATCGCCTGGCCCGGGCGCTGACACCCCAGGACGGGCTCTACACGCTCGTCGCGCGGGATATGGAGGGCTGCGATCTGGGCCTCTGCGCATCGCTGCTGAGCGTGCGCGGCCCATCTCAAGAAAAGTCTTCATCCAACTGGTTGGATGGCATTTTCCTAAGTGTCCCCTTGGCCATCGTGTCGCTGACGGTGACGGAGAAGGGCTACTGTGCCCGGGACCGCAGCCTCGATCTGGACCATCCCGACATCGCCGCGGATCTGCGAGGTGAGGCCCCGCCGCAAAGCGCCGTCGGCCTGATCGCGCGGGGCCTCGCGGCGCGGCACCGGCACGGCCTGCCGCCGCTCAGCATCATGAGCTGCGACAACCTGCCGGCGAACGGCGCGCTGCTCCGCGATCTGGTGCTGGCCTTCGCGGCGGAGGTCGACGACCGGCTTGCCGCCTGGATCGCGGCCGAGGTCGCTTTTCCGGCCTCCATGGTCGACCGCATCACCCCGGCCACCACCGACGCGCTGCTCCGCGAGGTGACGGAGGCCCACGGCCTCCACGACGCGGCCCCCGTGGTGGCCGAACGCTACTCCGCCTGGGTCATCGAGGATCGCTTCGCCGGCGACCGGCCCGCATGGGAGAGGGGCGGCGCCCGCATCGTCGCCGACGTGGCACCGTTCGAGGCGATGAAGCTGCGGATGCTAAACGGCACCCACTCCCTCCTCGCCTATGCCGGGGCTCTGGCCGGCCACGAGCTGACGCGCGACGCCGTGGCCGACCCGGCCCTCGCGGCGCTCGCCCGGGCCCATCTTGCTGCCGCCGCGGCGACGCTGCCCCCGGTGCCGGGGGTTGAGACAGCGGCCTATGCCGAGGAACTGCTGCAGCGCTTCGCCAATCCGGCGCTCGGCCATCGCACAGCGCAGATCGCCATCGACGGCAGTCAGAAGCTGCCGCAGCGCATCTTCGCCCCGGCCCTCGAGACGCTGCAGCGAGGCGGCTCGCCGGCCACCTACTCTTTCGCCACGGCGTCCTGGATGCACTGGATCGAGCAGACCGGCCCCGTGATCGACGACCCCCGGGCGGCGGAACTGCACGCCGCCGTGGCCGGCGCGGCAGCGGATGACGCGGTCGCCCGGTTTTCCACCCTCGCGGACCTCATCCCATCGGACCTCGCTGCGGCACCCACCTGGCGACAGACGGTGGCGGCGGATCTCGCGGCCCTTCGGGGGGGCGGCATGGCCGCGACCCTCGCCAAGCGTCGATGGGCGTGAGATAGCGGGGCATCGGCGCCGCATCGGCGCAAAGACGGAGGAGCGCTGGTGAGCGAAAAGCCCGATCTGCTGCTGGCGGGGGAGGTGCCGGACTGGGACCGGGCACCCCTGGCCGAGGATTTCACCCTGCACGCCGTCCCCTCCATCGCCGACCTGGCCGAACTTTCCGAGGAGGTGCGGACCCGCCTCAAGGCCGTCGCGGTGATGGGGCACACGCCTTTCGGGGCGGAGCGGATGGCGCTGCTGCCCTCCCTGGCGCTGATCGCCAACTACGGCGTGGGCTACGACGCCATCGACATCGCCGCGGCGCGGGAGCGGGGGATCGCCGTGACCAACACCCCCGATGTGCTGACAGACGATGTAGCCGACCTCGCCGTCGGCATGTGGCTCGCCCGGGCCCGCGATATCGTTGGGGCGGAGGCCTGGGTGCGCTCTAACTCCTGGCAGCGGGAGGGGGCCTATCCGCTGCAACACCGTGCCTCAAGCCGCAAGGCGGGCATCCTGGGCCTCGGCCGCATCGGCCGGGCCATCGCCGCCCGGATGGCGGCCTTCGGAATGGACATCGCCTATTTCTCCCGCGGGCCGAAGGATGCCCCTGCGGCCTGGCGGTTCGAGGCCGATCCGGTGGCGCTCGCCGACTGGGCCGATGTGCTGGTGGTCGCCGTGGCCGGCGGGCCGGCGACGGTGGGCATCGTCTCGGCCGAGGTGATCGGGGCACTCGGGCCCGCGGACATGCTCGTCAACATCTCCCGCGGCTCGACGGTGGATGAGGAGGCGTTGATCGCGGCGCTCAGCACCGGCCGGCTCGGGCAGGCGGCGCTCGACGTCTTCGCCTCCGAACCCGATCTCGACGCCCGGTTCCTGGCGTTGCCGAACGTGTTGCTGCAGCCGCACCAGGCCTCCGGCACGGTAGAGACGCGCAAGGCCATGGGGCAGTTGATGCGCGACAACATCACGGCGTTCTTCGCCGGCCGGCCGCTGCTTACACCGGTCTGAGGCGCCGGCGCCCGTCAGGCGTCGGCTTTCGCCGACCGTTCCATGGCGACGCGACCGAGGAAATAGGCCCGCGCCGCCTCGTCGATCTGCCGGTAGATCGCCTGCATGTCGGCCTCCGTCCGCTCGGTCCGGCCCATCAGCAAGCTGCCGAAGCCGTGCACCATGGCCCAGACCGGCCCGCCGAACTCGTCGGCCTGCAAATGGCCGAGGCCGTGAGCGTCCATCACCTGGCGCAGTTTGGCGATGAACTGGTCGTAGCAGGTGACGGCATCGCGGAGCAGCACGTCATGCTCTGTCCGGGCCCGCTCCGCCCCCCACATCAGGTGGAAAAGCTCGGGCCGTGAGGCGACGAAACTGGCATAGGCACAGCCCGCCGCGATCAGACCTTCGAGGGAGCCGTCGGGATGGCGTGAGCCGGCCCGGTCCGTCGCCTCGGCCAACTCCTCAAAGCCCCTGGCGGCGACGTGAGACAACAGATCGTCGCGATCCTTGAAATGCCGGTAGGGTGCGCCGGAGGAGACCTGGAGCGCCCGCGCCGCGTCGGCCACGCTGAAATCCTCCACCCGCTTGGTGGCAAGGATTTTCATCGTCGCGTCGATCAGCGCCGTGCGCAGACTGCCATGGTGATAGGCGCTGCGGGGCTCGGCGGTTTCGCGGATCTCGGCGGTCATCTTGCTGCTCATATCATCCAAAATCGCTCGCTGCGCGAAAAAGAACAGGGTCGCGCTTGATTGTAAGAGCGCCTCACATATGTAAATCGCTATTACATCGCAAGCGTGGGAACCGACCGATGTCCGACCACCGCACTGACGCCCAGCCCTCCACCGAACCGGGCCGACTGCGCCGCCTGCTGGCCGGCGTTCTGGCCGTCGGCTTTCTGTTCGTCGTGCTGGGCCTCGGCGGGCTCGGCCTCAACCACTTGCAGCGCTCGGCCGAGGCCGGGATTGCGGTGACGGTGCGTCCGCCGCTGGTGGTGGAGACGGTGCCGCTCACCATGCAGAATCGCTTCATGGTCGAAGAGCGCTTCGCTGGCCGCATTGAGCCGGCGCGGGAGACCTCCCTGGCCTTCGAGCTGGCCGGGACCGTGGCCGAGGTCCTGGTGGAGGAGGGCGACGTGATCGCCGCCGGCGCGCCGATCGCCCATCTCGACACCCGGGCCTGGGCGCTGGAGCGTCAGCGCACCGAAGCCGCCATGGCCGCGATCGAGGCGGATCTGGAGCTTGCCCGGCTGACGACGGAGCGCCAGCGCGCGCTGCGCGACCGCGGCCATCAGTCCGAACAGGGCCTCGACAACGCTCGTCTGGCCAAAGACGCGGCCGAGGCGCGGCGGGCCGAGATGATGGCGGCGCTCGCCCGCATCGAGCTGGATCTGGAGAAGGCGACGCTGCGCGCGCCCTTCGCCGGCACGGTGACGGAGCGCGACGTCGACGAAGGCAGCATCGTCACCGCCGGGGCTGTGCTCGCCAGGCTGCAGGAGACGGCGCGGCCCCAGGCCCGGATCGGTCTGCCACCGGAATTGGCCGTGCGCTACGCCCCGGGCGACGAGGTGACGCTGCTGGTGGCCGAGGCCCGCACGACAGGCGTCGTCGCCGCCGTGGCACCGGATGTCGATCCGGCCACGCGCACCGTCAGCGTGCTGATCGATGTGGCCACCACGCCCGGCGATCGCGCCGGCTTCGCCATGGGAGAGGTCGTGCGCCTGGCCGTCGCCCGACCGGTGGAGACCGCCGGCGCCTGGCTGCCGCTCGAGGCTTTGAGCGAGGGCATCCGCGGCCTCTGGTCGATCTACGTGGCAGCGGACGGGGCGAGTGACATGCAGGCCCGGCGGGAGGCGGTCGAGATCTTGCATACCGCCGGCGGCCGCGCCTTTGTCCGCGGCACCTTCGCCGACGGCGACCACGCCATCATCGGCGGCCACAACCGGCTGGCCGAAGGAACCGCCGTCGCCCTCGCCTCCGCGGAGTAGGCCCCATGCGCTCCCTCCTCTTCGAACGGCCGCGCTATCTGGCGCTGGCCCTGCTGATGGTCGTGGCCCTCGGCGCATCGGCGCTCACCACCATCGGCCGGCAGGAAGATCCGACGATCACCAACCTGTTCGCCGTGGTCCTCACGCCCTATCCCGGCGCCTCGCCGGCCCGGGTCGAGGCCCTGGTGACCGAGAAGATCGAGGCCGAGCTGCGGGAGATCGCGGAGATCGACGAGATCAACTCGACCTCCTCGGTCGGCATCTCCTCCATCCAGATCCAGCTCAGTGACTTCCTGCCCGATGAACGGATCGAGCAGGTCTGGTCCGAGGTCCGCGATGCCTTGAGCGATGCCGAGATGAACCTGCCCGCCGGCGCCGGCACGCCGGAATTCGACAACGACCGGACCGGGGCCTACACCGCGATCATCGCCATCAACGCGCGGGAGGGCGGCGCGGCCACGCCCGGCCTGCTGACACGCTTTGCCAAGGAATTGCAGGACCGCCTGCGGGCCGTTCCGAACACCAAAATCGTGGAGCTGTTCGGCGATGCGGAGGAGGAGATCCGCGTCACCCTCGACCCCGACATCGTCGCCTCCCTCGGCCTCACGCCGGACCAGGTGGCGGCGGCCATCGCGGCGGCCGACGCCAAGGTCTCCGCCGGGCGGGTGCGGGGCGCCTCCTCCGACTACCTGATCGAGGTGGCCGGCGAGATCGACAGCCTGTCCCGCATCCGGGCCATTCCCCTGGTCGACGGCGCGGATGAGCGCATCGCCCGGGTGGGCGACGTCGCCACCGTCTCCCGCACCACGGTGGAGCCGGAGAGCGAGCGCGCCTATGCCGACGGCGACCGCGCCGTGCTGATCGCCGCGCGGATGGAGAACGACCGCCAGGTTGATGCCTGGGCCTCCGCCCTCCGCGACCGGGTGGATCGGTTCGAGGCGGAGCTGCCCGCCGGGCTGGAGCTCGACCTGGTGTTCGAGCAGAGCGATTACACCAGCAAGCGCCTCGGCGAGGTCGCCGGCAACATGGCCGTGGGCGTCGCCCTGGTCGTCGCCGTGCTCTTCGTCACCATGGGCTGGCGCGCGGCTGCGATCGTCGGGATCATGCTGCCGCTCACCAGCCTCCTGTCGCTTGCGGTGCTGGAGCGGATGGGTGTCACCATCCACCAGATGTCGGTGACCGGCCTGATCGTGGCCCTCGGCCTGCTGGTCGATGCCGCCATCGTGACGACCGATGAGATCCGGCGCCGCCTGCTCGACGGGGTGGAGCGCCTTGTCGCCGTGCGGGAGACCGTGGGCCGGCTCGCCGTGCCGCTCGCCGCCTCCACCATCACCACGGTGCTTGCCTTCGTGCCCATGGCGGCGCTGCCGGGGCCGGCGGGCGATTTTGTTGGTGCCATTGCCCTCGCCGTCATCGTGATGCTCTTCGCCTCGCTGCTGCTGGCGCTCACGGTGACGCCTGCCATCGCCGGGCGCCTGCTGCCGGCGACGGAGGCGGCGGCGCGGCGCTGGTGGCGCGACGGCACCTCGGGCGGCTGGATCGCGCGGGCCTTCCGCGCCTCCCTCGGCGCATCTTTGCGCTGGCGGACCATCGCGATGCTCGCTGCCGCCACCCCGGCGATCGTTGGCTTCATGGCCTTCCCGACGCTCACCGCCCAGTTCTTCCCGGGCGTGGAGCGCGACCAGTTCCATGTGCAGGTCGACCTGCCCGACGGCACGGCGCTCTCCCGCACGGACGCCGTGGCCCGCAAGGTAGCCGATATCCTGGCCGAGGACCCCGCGATCCGGGGTCTGCAATGGACCGTGGGGCGGAGCGCACCGGCCTTCTACTACAACATGAACGGCTCCCGCGACCGGGCGCCCGGCCATGCGGAGATCCTGGTGACCACCGCCTCCTCCGAGGCGACGGCGGAGGCGATCCCGCGCCTGCAAACCCGCCTTGATGCCGAGGTACCGGAGGCCCAGGTGCTCGTCCTCGGCCTGAAGCAGGGCCCGCCGGTCAATGCGCCGGTGGAGATGCGCCTGGTCGGAAGCGACCTGAACGCGCTCCGCGAGGCGGGGGAGATGGCCCGGGCTGCCATCGCCGAGGCGCCCAACGTCATCCACACCCGCACCGATCTGGACGGGGGCGCGCCGAAGCTGGTCTTCACCCTGGATGAGGAGAAGGTGCGCCTTGCCGGCCTCAGCCTCGGCGAGGTGGCGCGCCAGTTGCAGAGCCTGAGCGCCGGCGCCGTCGGCGGATCCCTCGTCGAAGGGTCGGAGGAGCTGCCGGTCCGCGTCCGGGTCGCCGGCGCCGCCCGCAGCACGGCCGACGACATCGCCGCCCTCACCATCGTGCCGCCCGACGGCGCGGCCCGGGCGGCGGCGGGCGCCTTCCCCGGCGTCTCCCTCGCCGCCCTCGGCGAGGTGACGCTCGAGCCGTCGGAAAGCGCCATCTCGCGGCGCAATGGGGAGCGGGTGAACACCGTGCAGGCCTTCCTCACCCACGGTGTGCTGCCGGAGGAGACCCTCGCCGCCTTCCGCGCGCGGCTGGCGGCGGAGCCGCTCGATCTGCCCCGCGGGGTGCGGATCGAATGGGGCGGCGACAGCGACGCGCGGGGCGAGGTCATCAACAACCTGCTCTCGGTCGTCGGCGTCGTGATCACCGGAACCATCGCGGCGATCGTGCTCACCTTCAATTCCTGGCGCCTTTCGGCCGTCGCTTTCGTTGTCGCCGGCCTGTCGATGGGCCTCAGCATGCTAGCGCTGGCGATCTTCGGCTATCCCTTCGGCATCCAGGCGGTGATCGGGGTGATCGGCTCCATCGGCGTCTCGATCAACGCGGCCATCATCATCATGACGGCGTTGCAGGAGGATCCGGGGGCGGCGCTCGGCGACAAGCAGGCGATCCGCGATGTCGTCATGCGCTCCGGCCGGCACATCGTCTCGACAACCATCACGACGTTCGGTGGCTTCCTGCCGTTGATCCTGGCCGGCGGCGGCTTCTGGCCGCCCTTCGCCATGGCGATCGCCGGCGGAGTATTGCTCTCGACCATCGTCTCGTTCTTCTTCGTGCCGCCGGCCTACAGCCTGCTGGTCCCGCCCCGGCGTAGGGAGGAAGAGGTCCGGGAGGCGCCGACGGCGCTGCCCCTCGCGGCGGAGTAGGGCCTCAGTCCTGCTCCGGCAGGATGGAGGCTGCGAACCGGCGCTCGAACCAGTCCGACAGGCGCGGCGGCAGTCGGTTGCCGAGCCAGATCAGGATGGCCAACGGCAGGGGAAAGGTCAGCACCGCCCGGCGCGCGCGGATGGCGGCCACGATCTTCGCCGCGGCGACCTCGGCCGAGACCTCGAAGGGCTTCGGCCCCTGATGCCGCGCCGCCATCGGCGTGGCGATGAAGCCTGGATTGACCGTCAGCACCGCCACGCCCCGACCGCGAAGACCGGTCCGCAGCGCAGTGCCGTAGGCCCGGAGCCCGGCTTTCGACGCGCTATAGCCTGGCAGGTCGCCATGGGGCCGGAGCGCCGAGATCGAGGTGATCAGCACCACCTGGCCGGCGTCGCGCGCCACCATGGCGGGCAGCACGGCCTCCACCGTGGCGATCGCGCCGAGGAGGTTGATCTCGACCATCCGCCGTGCATTGCCCGGGAGCTCGAGCACGTCGCCGTCGCGCCGACCTGCGCTGGCGCCGGCATTGGCGATCAGCAGATCGACCGGGTGATCCTGGTCGAAGCGCTGGATGGCAGCGGTCAGCGCCTCCGTCCCGGTGATGTCGAGGCAGGCGGTCTCCACCGCTGCGCCCCGCGCTTCCGCCTGGGCCGTCGCCTCGGCCAGCCGCGCCTCGGACCGGCCGAAGAGCAGGAAGCGCACCCCGGGTCCGGCAAGCGCCGCCGCCAACGCCTGGCCGAGCCCACCCGAGGCGCCGGTCAGCACGATATTCATGCGAGCGTCAGCCGGGGCGGCGGGGCGAGAAGGGCGGCGGCCATCGCCTCTGCCCCCGGTTCCGTCCCCTCGCCATCGCAATGGCCGGGCACCTGGATTGTGCCGGTCAGCAGCCGCACGAAGTCGGCGACCAGATCCATCTCCGGCCGCTGAGGTTCGGGCCAGAAGGCATCGAGCGGGCGGGGATCCGTCATCCCCTCCACATCATAGATCGCCCGGCCGAGCACCTTGACCGGCACGCCCTGCTGCACCGCGGTCAGCCCGACGGTGGAGTTCACCGTCACCACGCCCCTGGCGCGCCCAAGCATCGCATCGAGATCGCCGCCGTCGAGATAGACCACCCGCTCCGCCACGCCGCTTTGTCGGGCGCCGGAGGCGACCAACGCCTCCCAAGGCGCCCAGCCGTTGTCCAGGGGATGGAGCTTCACGGCCAGCATCGCGTCGGCCGGCGCATGGGCGGCGAAGGAGGCGATGACGCGCTGCAATGTCTCTCGCAGCCCCTCTTCGGGCCCATGCTGGCGGATCTGAAAGTCGGTCTCGAGCTGCAGCGGGAAGAGGTAGAGCGGCCCTTCATGGCCCGCGATCCGGGCCTCTGCCCGCCGCAGCGCCGCCCGCCGCCCCGGCAGGCGAACCGCCTTGCCGATCCAGCCGCTCCATTCCCGCAGGGGCGGGTCGAGCGCATGGGTGCGATAGTGCGGGAAGAGCACCGGCGCGCCGAGCAGATTGGCCAGGTTCCAGCCGACGTCGAGGACCGAGTATTCGAGGAAGCTGGTCTGGAATGGTCGCGTCCGCCGCGGCGCGACCTGCGCCGCCAGGGCCCGGATGGTCGCCGCATCCCGGGGCAGGCGGCTTCGCCCCCCGGTGCCGTCCGGCTCGATCGTCAGCCAGCCGGGGCGGAGATAGCCCTGCTCCATGATGTGCACCCGCACGCCGGCGGCGCGGGCGACCTCCACCGCTGCGCGATGCGACTCCCGCCCGTCGCCGAGGCAGAGCAGGTCGGTCACGCCGAACCGGGCGAGGACGCTGCGCAGATAGGCCGGCCAATCTCCCGCCCGACCGCGATAGGCGAGGATCGGCCCATGCCGCCGCCGCCAATAGAGCTGATCGCCGGGGCAGAGGGCGACGCGCAACACCTCCGCCCCCTCGGCCCGCAAGGCCCGGGCGAGCTTGATGAAGAAGAACGAGGACGGCCCCTGCAGCATCAGGACGACGCGGCCCTCGCCTGTCGTCGCCTCGCAGAGCTCCGCCTTCGCATCCATCGGCGCGTCCCCATTCTCCGCCGATCCCGGCCTTACGTCGGGCCGGCGCCCTTGTCTAGCAACGCCAGATCGGGCAGAGACGCCAGACTGCCTAGCCACCTGATGGAGAACGTGGCGCGTGCCCGCGACCGAACCCTCTCGCACCTTTTTACTGCTGCGCGGGCCGAGCACGGCCTTCTGGCGGCAATTGGGCGATGGGCTGAGGGCGGCCGGCCACCGGGTGGAGAAGGTCCATCTGGCGTTGAGCGACGCCCTTTGGTGGCAGCGCCGGGGCGGCGTCTCCTACCGCGGGCGCTTTGCCGACTGGCACGACTGGCTCGCGGTCCATGTCCGCGACCGGGGCGTGACGGACATCCTCTACTACGCCGACCGCGACCCCTACCACGTGGTGGCGAAGGAGGTTGCGCGGGAGCTGGGCCTCCGCTCCTGGGCGATCGAGAACGGCTATCTGCGCCCCGACTGGCTGACCCTGGAGCCGGAGGGGATGGGCCCCTTCTCCCAATTCCCGCGAGATTGGCCGACCATCGAGGCCCTGGCGGCCGACGCGCCGCCCTTGGACGAGCGCCATCTCTACGGCCACAGCTTCTTCGCCGAGGCGGTGCGGGAGGTGCCCTACACCCTCGCCTCGATCTTCGGCTGGCCGCTCTATCCCCATTTCATGGCCGACCGTACCTACGGCGTGGTGGCGGAGTACGGCACCTGGCTTTTGGAGTTCACCCGAGAGGGCGCCCGGGCCCGCGCGGCGGAGGCGCTGCAAAGCCGCCTGGTGGAGGAGGCGACGCCCTTCACCCTGGTCGCCATGCAGCTGCAGTTCGACTATCAGATCCGCGATTGCAGCCCCTATGACGACCTGATCGAGATGGTGGAGGAGATCGTCACCTCCTTCGCCAAGGCCGCACCGGCGGATCACCAATTGGTCTTCAAGCTCCACCCGCGCGACAACGTGATCGAGCGCTGGCCGGAGCGGATCGCGGCGGTGGCCGGCGCCCACGGCGTGGCCACGCGGGTCGAAACCATCAAGGGCGCCGATCTCGGCGTGCTCGCCCGGCATGCACGAGGCGTGATCGTGGCCAACTCCACCGCCGGGCTTTTCTCCGTCCGGGCCGGGCGCCCGACCAAGACCCTGGCGCCGGCCGTCTACGATCTGCCCGGCCTCACCCATCAGGGCCCCCTCGACGGCTTCTGGACGGCGCCCAGGGCGCCGGATCCCGCGCGGGTCGTGCAGTTCTGCCAGGCGCTCTCCGTCATCCAAGTGAAGGGAGAGTTCGTCGATCCCGCCGGCCGGGCAGCAGGCGTGGCGCACATGGTCGAACGCTTGTCCTCGGCCAAGGCGGTCCAGCCCTACGCCGTCGCCGCCGCAGTGGCGGCGGACGTGGCCCCGGTCGCCCCCGTCGCCGCAACGGGCTGATCGAGCGCCCCTCCGTGCAAACCGTCATCGTGATCCCGGCGCGCTACGCCTCCTCCCGCTTTCCCGGCAAGATGCTGGCCGAACTCCGGGGCGCCGGCGGCCGGACGGCGAGCCTGATCCAGCGCGCCTGGGAGGCAGCCCGAGCCGTTCCGGGCGTCGCCCGGGTCCTGGTCGCCACCGACGACGCGCGCATCGCCGCGCAGTGCGAGAGCTTCTGCGCCGAGGTGGCGATGACCCCCACCAACTGCCGCAACGGGACGGAGCGCTGCGCGGCGGTGTTGCCGGCCCTCGACCCCGCCCCCGACCTGGTGGTGAACCTGCAGGGCGACGCACCGCTCACCCCGCCGGATTTCGTCGAGGCCCTGATCCAGGCGATGGCAGGCGGCGAGGCCGACGTGGCGACGCCGGTGCTGCCCTGCGATGCCGAAACCCTCGCCCATCTGCGCGAGGACCGCCGCCAGGGCCGTGTCGGGGCGACCACGGCGGTGTTCGATGAGGCAGGGCGGGCGCTCTATTTCTCGAAGGAGCTGCTGCCCTACGCCGACGCGCTCGACGGCCCGGCCGCGGCCGAGGTGCACCACCATGTGGGCCTCTACGCATACCGCCCGGCGGCACTGCGTGCCTATGCTGGTTGGGCCGAGGGGCGGCTCGAGGCGATCGAGGGGCTCGAGCAGCTTCGGTTTCTCGAGAACGGCGTGCCGATCCTCTGCGTGCCCGTCGCCGTCCGCGACCGGGTGTTCTGGGAACTCAACAATCCCGTCGACATCGAGCGGATCGAAGGGGCGATGGCGCGGATGGGGATGGACTGAATGGCCGAGGCGCGCGCGGTGCAGATCGAGGGGCCGGGCGGGGCGATCACCGTCTCGAACGAGGCGCCGTTCGTGCTGATCTCCGGCCCCTGCCAGATCGAGGGGCGGGCGCACGCGCTGCGCCTGGCCGAAACGCTGCGCGACATCGCGGCGGCGGCCGACGTGCCCTTCGTCTTCAAATCCTCCTACGACAAGGCCAACCGCTCCTCCCTCTCCGGCCAGCGAGGCGTGGGGTTGGACGAGGGCCTGGCGATCCTGGCCGAGATCCGGCGGGAGGTCGGCGTTCCCGTCCTCACCGACGTTCATACCGAGGCCCAGTGCGTCGCTGCGGGAGAGGTGGTGGACGTCGTCCAGATCCCGGCCTTCCTCTGCCGCCAAACGGATCTTCTGGTGGCCGCCGCGCTGACCGGCAAGGCGGTCAACGTGAAGAAGGGCCAGTTTCTCGCACCCTGGGACATGGCCAATGTCGCGGAGAAGGTGGTGGCCTCCGGCAACGAGAAGATCCTGCTCACCGAGCGCGGATCGAGTTTTGGCTACAACGCCTTAGTAACCGACTTTCGCGCGCTGCCTCAAATGGCCTCCACCGGCTGGCCGGTGATCTTCGACGCCACCCATTCCGTCCAGCAGCCCGGCGGGCTCGGTGCGTCCTCAGGCGGCGATCGCCGTTTCGCCCCCGTCCTTGCCCGGGCTGCGGCGGCGGTGGGTATCGCCGGCCTCTTCGTCGAGGCCCACGACGACCCCGACACCGCCCCCTCCGACGGGCCGAACATGCTGCCGCTGGATTGGATGGCACCGCTGCTGGCGGAGGTGCGGGCCCTCGACGAGACCGCGAAGGCGTCCCGCTTCCGGCGTTTGGAGCCCTGAGCGCCTCCCGTCAGGGAACGTGCTGAGACGCGCGCAGGGTCTTTGGGATACTTGAACCACTGCGAAAGAGGACGGGCTTGACCTCGGGCCCCTCGACGGGTGGGCACGGTTGCTGAATATCGGGAGAGGACGCGATGGCCACCAGGCTCGAGTTCATAGGATCGTCCCCGGTATGCGCACGCCCCGGGCCTGCTGGGCGACGGCTCCCCCGAGAGCGGCTGGGGCGGTGAGCTAAAGTCTTCGGCCGGCTCTGGCGCCCCGTCCAGTTCGACGGCGCTGACTGGATCGGTGGCGAGCTCGATGCGTTCGCACACGCCGATGGAATGTTCGGCGGAGTGTCGACATCTCGGCCTCGACTAGGGCGCGCCGATGGGTCGATCCCGGTGCTTTGATGTGCCGCCATACGCGCGTCCCCACGTCACCTGCAAACTGCGGAAGGCTGGCTTCTGGAGGCGGTGACGTGGCCGCGTCCCCTCGCTACAGGGTGCGATCCTCAACGATTGCGATCTGCGATCAAGCCCGAATTGGTGTGCGCTCCGCCCCTCAGAACGGCATCGGATGGGCCCGGTGGGCGTCGGTGAGATCGGACACCACCTCCTCGCTGAGCACCAGGTCCCGGCCTTCGGCGATGCGGTCGAGCTGGGCGACCGTGCTCGCGCCGAAGATCGGGATGCAGGGGAACGGGCGCTGCCGACAGAAGGCGAGCGCCATGTGCACGGGGTCGAGCCCGTGCTTCTCCGCCACCCCCAGATAGGCGCGGACGGCATCGTCGAGCCGCGGCGAGGACCGGGGCGAGCCGCCGGCGATCTGGTGGCGGGAGCCCTCGGGCAATGCGCCGTCCAGGTACTTGCCAGTGACGAAGCCGGTGGCGAGCGGCGAGAACGCGAGCAGCGTCACAGCCTCGTTCACGCCGACCTCGGCCATATCGGCATCGTAGGGCATGCGGCAGAGGTAGGAGTATTCGTTCTGGATCGAGGCTATGCGCGGCCCGCCCGTACGCTCCCCCGACGCCAGCCATTGCAGCGTGCCCCAGGCGCTTTCGTTGGAGAGGCCGAAGGCGCGGATCTTGCCCTCCGCCACCAGCTCCGCCAGGGCGCCCATCACGTCGTCCATGTTCTGCAAGATCTCCGCCCGGTCGTGGCTCGAAGGATCGAAGCTCCAGATACTGCGGAAATGGTAGAAACTGCGGTTCGGCCAATGCAGCTGGTAGACGTCGATATAGTCGGTCTGCAGACGCCTGAGCGATGCCTCGCACGCCTCCCGGATCGCCCTGCCATCGACCGGCCGCCCCTCGCGCACGAAGGAGTCGTTCACGCCCGCGCATTTGGTGGCGATCACGTAGTCCTTGCGCCGCCCCGTGCGGGCGATCCAGCGGCCGATGATCTCTTCCGTGAGGCCGACGGTCTCCTTCAGCACCGGGTTCACCGGATACATCTCGGCGCTGTCGAGGAAGTCGATGCCATAGTCGAGGCTGGCGTCGAGCTGGCGCGCGCCGTCCGCCTCATCGGTGTTCGTGCCGAACGTCATGGTGCCGAGGCAAAAGGCGCTGACCTCGATGCCGGTCCGGCCGAGCTGGGTGCGTTGCATCTCTCGATCCTAGGTTCTTGGAAGGCAGGTGAAGGGCGAGGGTGCGCGCTAGCCGAGGGCCCGGCGACGGCGGAGTGGCTCCGACTCCACCGCCACGCGCTGCACGTATTTGAGATGACCGATGGCGCCGAGAAACTCCCGATGCGCTGGCTTGCGCTCGAGATAATCCATCAAACGATAGAGGTTGATAGGCTGCTCTGTGATCAGCGCCTTGATCCGGCTGACCGCATCGGCGAGCGGATAGTTGTCGATGAACTGGCAGGCCGTCTGGGTCGGCGTCAGCATCAGGAAGTCCTGCGGCCGCCGCTCGGTATAGCGGGCGATGTCGAAGGGCGAGGCGCCGAGGGCGTGGAATTTCGGCATCAGGAAGCGGACGTCGAGGTCGCCCTGCAGCAGCACCGTGCCGGAGATCTGCCGGAAGCCGAGGGGCCGGAGCTTTCGGATCGCATGCTGGCGCATCGACGGCGACAGCATATCGGCATCGGCCCGATCGTATTTCAGATCGTCGAAGACCGACAGGATCTGTAGCTCCGACGTCGGCAGATAGAGATACGGGTCGCGGTTCAACACCGCCAGCATCTCAGTCGCACTGCCGGCCGCCTGGCTGCCCGCCGCCTGGCTGCCAGCCGTCAACTCGATGTCCTGCGCACTCCGCGTTCGCTGCATGACAACGGACGTAGCGCAGGATCGCCGGGCGGTCCATATGCCGGGCGCCGGGCGCAGGCAGTGCGGCCCGCCTGGCACCGACCGGGCGGCGCCCCCGCTGTCAGAGGGCACGGACGGGGGCGATGGTCAGGCGGCCCGCGTCGTTCGCGGCGATCTCGGCCTCCACCCCGTAGACGTCCTTGAGGAGCGTGTGGGAGATGACAGCAGCCGGCGGGCCCGTGACCTCGATCCGCCCGGCGCTCAGGCAGATGATCTGGTCGGCAAAGCGGGCGGCGAGCGTCAGGTCGTGGATGGCGATGGCGACGGCGATGCCGCTCTCCCGCGCTGCCCGGCAGATGGTATCGAGGACGACCAGTTGGTGGCGCAGGTCCAGGGCCGCGGTCGGCTCGTCGAGCAGCAGGACGGACGGATGGCGGAAGAGCGCCTGGGCGAGCAGGGTGAGTTGGCGTTGCCCACCGCTCACCGCGCCGAGGGTCCGGTCTGCCAAGGGCGTGAGGCCGAAGCGCGCCAGCGCACTCTCTGCCTCCGCAAGCAGCTCGTCAGGCACACGAACGCCCAGTGTCCGGACGCGCCCGAGCAGCACCACCTCGACCAACGTGAGGGAGGAGGTGGGGCTGGTGTCCTGGGGCATGTAGGCGACGCTCTCCCGCAAGGTCGCGCCCGAGGCTGCCCGGCCGTCGAGGGAGAGCGTCCCATCGCTCGGGATCAGCCCGGCAAGGGCGCGGAGCAGCGTCGACTTCCCGGCTCCGTTCGGCCCGATGACCGCCGTGACGGAGCCCGGAGCGAGGGCGAGGCTTGCCCCCTCGACGATCAGGCTCCGCCCAAGGCGGACCGACAGATCCCGAGCCTCCAGCCTCACCAGTGCCGCCTCCGCCCGCGCAAGATCAGGCCGAACAGGAAGGGCACGCCGATCACCGCCGTCACGATGCCGATGGGCACCACGCTGCCGGGCGAGATCAGCTTGGAGAGAATCGAGGCCCCGGCCATCACGATCGCCCCCGAAAGCGCCGCCATGGGCATGAGGAAGCGCTGATCCTCCCCCACCAGGCCGCGGGCCAGATGGGGCGCCACCAGGCCGACAAAGCCGATCGTGCCGACGAAGGCGACGGCGCCGGCGGTCAGAAGCGCCACGATCGCGAAGACGCGGATGCGCAGGCGCCGAACGTCGATGCCGAGGGCCGCCGCCCGGTCGTCGCCAAGCCGCAATGCCGTCAACCGCCAAAGGTCGGGGAGAAGCGCCAGGACGCAAAGCGCCGTGATCGCCGCGGTGATCGGCAAGTTGGCCCAGGAGGCTTTGAGCAGCGAGCCAAAGAGCCAGAAGACGATGGCCTGCAGCACTTCGGGCGCCGCCACGTACTGCACCAGCGACTGCAGCGACTGAAAGAGGAAGAGCGTCGCGATCCCCGCCAGCACCATGACCTCGGCCGACATGCCACGCACCGAGGCAAAGCCGTAGACCAGGGCCGCCGCCGCGGCCGAGGCGAGGAACGCCGCCACCGGCACCGTCAGCCAGGGGAGGAGCGGCAGCGTGATCCCGGTCAGGATCACCAAAGCCGCGCCAAAACCGGCGGCGGCCGAGAAGCCGAGGGTGTAAGGGCTCGCCAACGGATTGCCGAGGATCGTCTGCATGGCGACCCCTGCCAGGGCCAGGGCCGCGCCCACCAGGACGGCCATCAGCGTCATCGGCAGGCGGATATCCCAGACGATGACGGCCGTAGCCGGATCGGCGGAGGAGGGCGCGACGAGGGCGTGCAGCACCTCGTCCAAATCAAGCAGCGCCGGCCCGGTCAGCACGTCGACCACCAGGCACGCCGCCAGCACGACCGCCGCGCCGGCGAGCCGCGCCAGGCGCTGCGTGGTGAGGCGCCGGTAGGCGGGGACGGCCGTGGCCGCCCCCGCCTCCGCGCCCTCGGCCCCGCTCACGGCAGCTGGGTCATGTAGGTGCCGCTGAACCGGATCGGCATGTACTCGGCAAAGAACGCATCGAGGTTGGCCTGAGGGTCGATGTCGGCGAAAGCCTCGGGATGCAAAGTCTTGGCGATGTACTGCAGAAAAGCGAAATCGTAGAGTGTGCGCGCACCCCCGTGATAGACCGCGTGCAGCTCGCCGTCCTTCACGGCAGCGAGGCCGTCCCAGCCCGGCCGCTCCAGATAGGGCTGCATTCGGGCATGGGTGGTGGCGGGCTCTACCCCCGGACCCATCAGCACCGCCTGATCCCGGCCAAGCCAGCCGCTGCCGGCCAGGAACACCACCGCGGGATCCTGGGCGAGGACGTATTCGGGGCTGAGCGGCCCCCAGCGGGCGACCTGGTCCATGGCGACGTTGCGCCCGCCCGCGGTCTCGACCAAGCGGCCCCACATGGTGTTGCCGTAGGAGTTGTCGATCTCGCCGCCGCCTTTCCGGCCGAGCTCGACATAGACCGGCGGCCGCGCCTCGATGGCGGCGACCCGTGCCTCTACCTCGGCGATGGCATCGGCGTACTGGTCGGCAAGCGCCTGGGCCCGCGCCTCCTCACCGAGGAGGGCGCCGAGGGCGAGGGTCGAGGTGACGTGCTTCTCCACCTCCTGCGCATTGTAGTCGAGGACGACGACCGGGATGCCGGCGGCCTCCAACCGATCGACGGTGTCGCCGAGGGCGCTGTGCTGCCAGTCGGCGATGATCGCGACGTCGGGCCGCGCCGCGACCGCGCTTTCGAGCGAGAAGGTGCCGGCATCGACCTCGCCCACGTCCGCGAGCTCGGCGATCCGCGGGACGGCGGCGACATAGGCCTGCCATTGCAGGTTGCGCCAGCCCTCCCACGCCTCGCGGGAAATGGCGACGACGCGATCATAGGCGTCGGGCCCGCCGACGGCGAAGAAATCCTCGAAATAGAAGCCGAGGAGGATGCGTTCGGGGGTCGCGGCCAGCGTGACCTCGCGGCCGAGGGTGTCGGTCACGGTGATGTCGTCGGCCGCGGCCGGTGCCGCGAACGACCATGCCATTGCCAGGCCGGCAAGGCAGCGAGAGAGACGGTTCATCGGGAATGTCCTTCGATCTGAGCGCAAGGGCCCGCAAGGGATGCAGGCGCGAGGTTGGGCTGTCGCTCAGACCGGGGGCGCGCGGCTCTCAAAGGCGTCGGCGGGGTGGTGGCCTGCGCCCCGGGGGCGCGTGACCGGCAGGGCCGGCGCGGCTGCGACTGGCAGGCGGGCGATGCCGAACCGGTCGGTCCGGCCTGGGACGACCGCCACGGCAAAGGCCTGGCACCACCGGCATTCCGCCCCGTGGTCGTGGGTCGGAACGTCCCCGCCATCGGCGAGATCGCCGACGTCGACCTCGAACGGCCCGTCGGGCGCGCAGATGAAGAGCGTGCTCAGCCCCTGGCTCCTGGGTGATCCGGCGTCCGCGGGCAGGGCGATCAGACCGGCCGACATCACGCCCTGCATCCCGAGCCAAAGCAGCGCCGGCAGCAGGGCGAAGCCGCGATATCGACGGAGCCATGTCATGCCTGTCTCGACTCTCCCGGCCCGGACGGTCCCCTACGCTTACCGCCGGCGGCGCAGATCGCAAGCCGTCCGAGGCTGCGATCCGCTGTCGCGCGGGACCGGGCGGCGGGGCGGGCGAACAGGTCGCAGCAGCAGCGCGCGTTTAGTGGCGCAAAGCCACTGGCCACCCGGGGATTATCATGTACGGTGCAACCCAAAGTGGAACATCCGACAGGGGGACAAAAAGGATGGCGACAGTCTTGGACGAGGGCTTTGAGAGCGACGGCAACGGAACGCGCTACACCACGTCGATACCGGAGTTCAGCGACGGAAGCGCCGACTTCTTCACCCGCACCGCCGGCGCCGATATCACCGGCACCTATCAGCTAAGCGGCGGCGACGGCTTCTTTTTCGCGGCCCAGGACATCGACGGAGAAGGCGCGGCGTCGCAACAGACGCTGAGCTTCACCGGCCTCGACATCTCGGGTCTCACCGACCTTTCGTTCTCCGCCGCGATTGCCGAGGATGATGCCTCCGACGGCAACGAGGATTGGGACGCGTCCGACTTCGTGCGCATCGAATACCAGATCGACGGCGGCGGTTTTCAGCCGCTCCTGGCGTTCGAGAACGATGGCGCGACGTTCAACTCCGCGCCCTCGGTCGACAGCGATTTTGACGGCACGGGCGACGGCCAGACCCTGACCAGCGCCTTCCAGACCTTTGCCGCCGCCATCGCCGGAACCGGCTCGACCCTCGATCTGCGCATCACCTTCGATCTCGACTCCGGCGACGAGGACTTCGCCATCGACGACATCAAGATCGTCGGCCAGTCCGGGGGCGCGACGAACCCGGCGGTTCTGGCGGTCTCCGGCGACGGGCTGAACGTGGCCGAAGAGGGGACAACCACCGATAGCTTCACGCTGCAGCTCGCCACCGACCCGGCGGAGAGCGTGACCATCGCGGTCACCGCCGATGCCCAGAGCGAGATCAGCCTGGACGGCGTCAGTTTCTTCTCGACCCTCGAGGTGGAGTTGAGCGACAGCGCGACCCAGCGCCTCGTCACCGTCCGCGCGATCGACGACGACGCCGACGAGGCCGATCCCCATACCGGCGAGATCAGCTTCGCCGTCAGCAGCCTCGACAGCGCCTACGACGGCCTCGCAGTCACGCCGCTGACGGTCACGGTGGCCGACAACGACGTAGAGATCACCAAGATCCACGCGGTCCAAGGGAGCGGCGCTGCCTCCCCGCTCGAGGGGACGGAGGTCACGGTCGAAGGCATCGTGACCGGCCTGTTCTTCAGCGCCACCGGCGCCGTCCTCGGCTACTTCGTGCAGGAGGAGGATGCGGACGCCGACGGCGATGCGGCGACGTCGGAAGGGGTGTTCGTCTCCAGCTCGGGTGCCACTGTGCTGGTGGGCGACAAGGTCCAGGTGACCGGCGTGGTCGACGAGCAGTTCGGCAAGACGGAGATCGAAGCCTCCGCCGCCACCGTCCTCTCCTCCGGCAATGCGCTGCCCACCGCTGTGGCCATCACGCTCGGCATCGGCCCGGATTTCGAGGCGCTGGAGGGCATGCGGGTCGAGCTGATGTCGGACCCGGACGCCGACCCGCTGACCGTAGTGACCAACTTCAACCTCGACCGCTTCGGTGAGATCCAGGTGGCCGACGGCAACTTGGTACAGCCGACCCAGATCCTCGACCCCGACACCCAGCAGGCCGAGATCCAGGCGTTGAGCCAGGCCAACGCCGACGGCCGTCTGATCATCGACGACAGCGCCTCGGGCTCCAACCCCACCGAGTACCGCCTGCTCGAAGGGCCGGATGGCGGGCCGGTGACGCCGAGCAATTTCGACCCCACCGCGCCGCAACTGCGCCTTGGCACGCAGCTCGAGGACGTGGTCGGGATCATGGATTTCGACTTCGGCGCCTACCGTCTGCAGGTCGACAAACCATTGGAGACCATCGACGCCAACCCGCGCCCGACCGAAGCTCCGGACGTGGGCGGCGCGCTGACGGTCGCGAGCTTCAACGTCCTCAACTACTTCACCACCCTCGACGACGGATCGCAGACCGGCCCGAACGGCGATCTCGACCCGCGCGGGGCGGCGAGCGCGGGCGACCTGGCCCGCCAGACCGAGAAGTTGGTGAACGCCCTCCTGGAGATGGATGCCGACATCATCGGTCTGCAGGAGATCGAGAACAACGGCTTCGGCACCGGCTCGGCCATCGCCACCCTGGTCGAGGCGCTCAATGTCGCCAGCACCGACGGTACATATGCCTTCGTGGAGCCCGCCGGCACGAACGGCGGCTTCATCGGCACCGACGCCATCACCACCGGCATCATCTACAAGACCGATGCGGTCAGTGAGGTGGGCGACGGCCAGATCTTGGCGTTCGAGGAGGCGAGTGCGGCCGACACCTTCGCCACGGCCTCCGCCCTCAACGACTTCGTGTCGAGCGACGATGAGGTGGGCAACTTCCAGCGCAACCGTCCAGCCGTCGCCGCCACCTTCGAGGACGAAGAGGGCAACCAGATCACGGTCGTCAGCAACCACTTAAAATCGAAGGGCGACAGCAACCTCGAGGACACGTTCTTCGACGCGCTGAACGCCGGCGCGCCGCAGGAGTTGATCGACGCGCTCCTGGCCGATCCGAACTACGATCAGGGGGATGGGCAGGGCTTCTGGAACCAGGTGCGCGCCGATGCCTCGGCCGAGCTTGCGGCCTGGCTCGAGACCAACCCGACCGGCGCGGCGGACACATCGAACGTGCTGATCCTCGGCGACCTGAACGCCTACGCCCAGGAAAACCCCGTGACGACGATCGAGGACGCGGGCTTCACCGATCTGGCCGAGAGCTTCCTCGGCGACGAGGCCTACAGCTTCGTCTTCGACGGCCAGCGCGGCACGCTGGACTACGGCCTGGCCAGCGCCGACATCCTCGATAACGTCACCGGTGTGGCGGAGTGGCATATCGCGGCCGATGAGCCCGATCTTCTGAACTACTCGTCCACGTTCAACGATGCGGCCTATTTCAACGGCGACGATGTCTTTGCCGCCTCGGACCACGATCCACTGATCATCGGGCTGGATCTGAGCGAGCCGCCGGAGACGGTCGTGGCCCGGCTCGACTTCGAGGAGCGCCTGTTCCGCGACGAGTTGATCTACTCGCTGGACGGTGAGGTGGCCGGGGCCCAGCGACTCCGCCTCTTCAGCAACGAGATCGAGGTGGCGGGCGCCGGCATCAGCATCGACAGCGACGACGGCCTGCGCTTCAGCCCCTCCTTCATCACGACGGTGGGCGAGGGCTTGGGCGTACGCTCGCTCCGCGGTGACAGCTTCTTTGGCTCGGAGAAGAAGACGCTGGACGACCGGGAGATCCTCGGCTTCGACCTGGAAGAAACCGGCGGTCTCGGCGACGCGCTGGCAGCCGAGTTCGAGTTCGCTCTCGTGCGGGGTTCGGGCCAGGTCGCCTTGAGCTTCTTCGACGATGGGGCCGAGGTCGACGCGGTGCTCCTGGACATCGCGGACGGGGCGGTCAGCCACGCGCTCGACGAGGATGCGAGCTTCGACCGGGTAGAGATCGGCACGACTGGCGACCTGCGGGTCACGCTCGACGCCGTCGAGTTCCTGAGGTTGGAGGCCGATCCGCTTCTCTTCGCCTAAGCCGGCCGGGCGCGCGGCCCTAGCGCGCCCGAGGCCCGTTAACCCATAAAGAAAAACTCCGCCTGCAACACTGCAGGCGGAGCCGTACGCAACTCACACACTCCACACGTACGCTACGCAATCAAAAACGCATCCGCGCCGAAGTCGCCGACTTGGGCGTCTTCGATGGTGATCAGCTTGCCGTTCACCGACAGTTCGACGTCGTCGCCCGCTTGGCTGAGAGCGTCCACCAGGGTGCCGGCCGTCACGCCGGGATCGGTGGTGACGAACTGCAGCCGGTCCACGTTGACCTCGAAGTCGAGGATGACGTCGACACCGATATCGTCCTCGAAGAAGACGAAGGTGTCGGCCCCCGCCCCACCGGACATCACGTCGTTCCCGGCGCCGCCGCGGATCACGTTGTCCTGGTCGTCGCCGCGGATCACGTCGTTGGCGTCGGTGCCGGTGACGTTCTCGAAGTTGACCGCGGTCGACGTGCCGATGGTTCCGGCGGCCAGATCGACATCGACCGGGCCGTCCGCCTGGGAGAAGTCCAGAAGGTCGACGCCCGCGCCGCCGTCGAGATCCAGCACGATCTCATGCAGCACGTTGTCCACGATCACCGCCGCATCGTCGCCGCCGCCGAAGTTGGTCTCGAGCGCCTCGGTCTTGCGGATATCGAGCTGGAAGAGCCCGTTCACCGCCTGATCGTTCAGCTCGATGCGGGCGAATTGCACGCCCTCGTCGGTGACGGAGAACTCGGCCACGTCCTTGTTCTGCAGATCGTCGTTCACCAGGTCGGTGTCGAAGTTCACCTGCACCAGATCGTAGCCCCGGCCGCCGAACATCAGGTCGGAGCCGTCGCCGTTGTTCCAGACCAGCTTGTCGTCGCCCGCGCCGCCGAAGACGAAGTCGTCGCCCTTGTTGGCCACCAGGATATCGTCGCCGTCCCGGCCGAAGATCCGGTCGACGCCGCCGAGGCCGCTGATCACGTTGTCCGCGCCGTCGCCGATGATCCGGTCGTCGAACTCCGTACCGATGACGTTCTCGAAGTTCTCGGCGATGGCCGAACCGACGGCGCCCTTGGCGAGCTGGACCACTACCGGGCCGGCCACCTGGCTGAGGTCGAGCAGGTCGACGCCGTCGCCGCCGTCGAGATCCAGGGCGATCTCGTCGAGGATCGTGTCGATCAGCCGGGCGGTGTCATCGCCGCCGCCGAAATTGGTCTCCAGCGTTTCGGTCTGGCGAATGTCGAGCTGGAAGAGCCCGTTCACCGCCTGATCGTTGACCTCGACCCGGGCGAATTGCACGCCCTCGTCGGTGACGGAGAATTCGGCCACGTCCTTGTTCTGCAGATCGTCGTTCACCAGGTCGGTGTTGAAGTTGACCTGCACCCGGTCATCGCCCTGGCCGCCCACCATCAGGTCGGAGCCGTCGCCGTTGTTCCAGACCAGCATGTCGTCGCCGAAGCCGCCGAACATCAGGTCGTCGCCCCGGTTGCCGGCGATGGTGTCGTCGCCGAAGCCGCCGAACAGCTGGTCGACATCGTTGCCGCCGTTCAGCGCGTCGTCGCCGAAGCCGCCGTTCACCTCATCCTCGCCGTCGCCGCCGTTGATCTCGTCGTCGCCCAGAAGACCGAAGACCACGTCGTCACCTGCCTTGGCGTCGATCGTGTCGTCAAAGAGGGAGCCGATGATCAGATCGTCATCATCCGATCCGTGCTGGTTTTGAGGGGTAATGAGATCGAGAAGAATGTCTTGAATGGGCATCACGGTTCTCCTGTCATCCAGTCGGTTGACGCCTGCCGTGGCCTGCTTCTGCGACACCGGGCGGCAAACGTTCCCGCCCATCGGCGAGTACCGGTGGGTCGTGGGAGCGTTCGGAGAGGTTCAAAGTTTTTTCGTCGAGGCGCGATTTCTTCGCCGGGCCGGCGATCGCGCCGCGTTTTGGGTCGACGGCCGGCCGTCCCCGGCCTTCAGGCGTCACCGCTCAGGGAGGATCGCGATGGCCGCTGAGATGGTGATCCTTGACGGCGATGCCTGCGATCATCCCGAACGGCTGCCGCCCACCCGCCGAAACAGGCCGACAAGGCCGTTGGGCAGGAAGATGACGACCAGCACGACGGCGAAGCCGAGCAGCAGCAGGCGATAGTCGTCGAAGGTCCTCAGCAGCTCGTTGCCGATGACCACGACGAACACGCCGATGATCGCGCCGGGAAAGCGCCCCATGCCGCCGATCGCCAGCATGACCATGGCCATCAGGAAGAACTCGGTGCCCAGTATCTTCGGCGTCACCACGGCGGTGTAGTGGGCGTAGAGCCCACCGGCGACGGCCGTGAACATCGCCGAGACGACGAAGGCGAGCACCTTGTAGCGTGCGGCGTTCACGCCGATCGCCTGGGCGAAGGCATCGACGTCCCGCATCGCGATGAAGGCGAGGCCCATGCGCCGGCGCAGGATCAGGAAGTAGATCGCGTAGACCGAGACCGCGGCCACCGCGAGCGCGAGCCAGAACCAGGCCAATTTGTCGATCGTCGAGATCCGATAGCCGAAGAAATCAACGGCCGGGATCCCCAGCAGCCCGGTATTGCCGCCCATGCCAATGGCGCGACCCTGCTGGATGATCGGCGGCAAGGCCAGGTGAACCGCGAAGGTGTAGAGCGCGATGTATTCGCCCTTCAGCCGCAGCGCCGGCAGCGCGATCAGCGCGCCCACCACCGCGCCCCCGAGCCCGGCAATCGCGATCGAGAGCAGCGCCGTGGTGCCCGCGTAAATCGACAGCATCGCCGCCGCGTAGGCCCCGAAGGCGAAGAACACCAACTGGGCGTAGTTGAAGATCCCGGCATATCCCAGGATCAAGTCCCAGGACGAGATCACCACGCACCAGATGAAGACCAGGATGAAGATGTGCAGCACGTAGCTGTCGCCGATCAGCCATCCCGCGAGGGCCAGCAGCCCGACACCGGTCCAAAAAATGGCGCTGTCGCGCCCGAGACTGTCCCCATTGAAGACCGACCGGATGGCGTATGGCGCTTGCGGGGTCCCTGTTTCGACCGATTGGCTCATCTCAGTTCTCCCAAACCCCGAACAGCCCCTTGGGCCGCACGGTCAGCACGATGATCAGGACGACGAGCCAGACCGGCATCACCCAGTTCGGGCCGATGTAGAAGATGACGTAGGCCTCGAGGATCGCCAGGATGAAGGCGGCGAAGAACGCGCCCTTGGTGCTGCCGAGCCCGCCGAGGACGACGATCACGAAGGCCTTCAGGAACGGCCCCCAACCGCCGAGCGGCGAGACCAGGAAGATCGGCGCCAGCAGGATCCCGGCCAGCCCCGTCAGCACGACCGAGAGCCCGAAGGTCACGGCGAAGACCTGGTTGACGTCGATGCCGACCTGCTTTGCCCCCTGGATGTCCTGGGAGACGGC
The DNA here is from genome assembly GCA_039180875.1 of Pseudomonadota bacterium. Taxonomy (GTDB): domain Bacteria; phylum Pseudomonadota; class Alphaproteobacteria; order Rhodobacterales; family Rhodobacteraceae; genus JBCDCY01. The sequence continues at coordinate 244,231 of JBCDCY010000002.1, forward strand.
GCGCACCGCCTGGCCGTAGCGGGTGCTGGCCAGGAAGTATTCGAGCATCCCCACCAGCGCGAGGGAGATCGCAAACATCCAGAGCTTGTAGGAGGAGACGGTGATGCCGCCGAAGGTCACCGTGCCCTCGACGAAGGCCGGGATCGACTTCGTTCCCGGACCGAAGGTGAGCTGCAGGGCGTTCTCGATGATGAAGGCGAGGCCGAGGGTCGCCATGATCGTGTTGATCCGCCAGTTGCCGTAGCCGCGGAGCGGCCGGATCACCAGCCGCTCGATACCGACCCCAGTCAGGAAGAGCAGCGGAATGGCGAGCAGGATGGCCAGCCAGAGCGGCAGGCCGAAATAGCCCACGACCAGCGCCCAGGCGATGTAGCCGCCCAGCGAATAGAGCGAGCCATGGGCGAAGTTCAGGATGCGCGATGCGCCGTAGACCAGCGACAGGCCCACGGCGATGACGCAGTAGACCGCCCCCTGGGTGAGACCGCCGATCAGGATCTCGACGGTCTGTATCATACCGATGCGACCTCCATCGGCGCGTGGTCGGAGAGCACGCCCTCCTCGATCGCCAGGGTGCGGTCGATCAACCCTTCGAGTTGGGCGAGGCTCTGCTCGACGATCAGGATCGTCAGCCCGTCCTTGTTGAGCGCCACGACGGTCTTCAGCATCTCTTCCGTCAGATTGGGCGCAAGGCCGAGGGAGGGCTCGTCGATGGCGAGGAGCGACGGGTTGGACATCAGACCGCGGCCGAGCGCCACCATCTGCGCCTCGCCCCCGCTGAGGGTGCGGCAAAGCTGTCCGCGCCGCTCCGCTAGCCGGGGGTAGAGCTCGAAGACCCGCTCCAGGTTCTCCGTCTCCCGCGTCCGGGCTGCCGGCCTGAAGGCGCCCAGCTGCAGGTTCTCCAGCACGGTCATGTCGGGGAAGAGCCGGCGGTCTTCGGCCACATAGACCAGGCCGTCGTCGATCAGCTCGGAGGGCTTCCGCCCGGCGATCTCCCGGCCTTGGAAACGGATCGCCCCCGACCGCACCGGCAAGAGACCGCAGATCGCTTTGAGGAGGGTGCTCTTGCCGTGGCCGTTGGCGCCGATCACCGCCACCATCTCACCCTCGGCCACCGAGATGGAGACGTCGTGCAGCACGTGGAAGTCGCCGTAGAAGGCGTTGATCCGCTCGACCTCAAGCATCGTGTTTCTTTCCAAGGTAGATTTCCACGACATGGTCGTCGTTCAGCACGATCTCCGGCCGGTCGAGCATCACGAAGCGTCCGAAGTTGATGATCAGGACGCGGTCGGCGATCTCTGCGAGGGCGCGGGTCTTGTGCTCGACCAGCACGACGGTGACGCCGAGCCCGTCGCGCACCCGGCGAATGGTGGCGAGCAGGGTGGCGATTTCGTCTGCGTTCAGGCCGCCGAGCGGCTCGTCCATGAACAGGATCTTCGGACCCGTCGCCAGCGCGGCGCCGAGCATGATGCGCTTTCGCGTCAGCAGATCCGCCTCCGCCGCGGGTCGGTTGAGCGCGCCGCCGAGGCCCACGGTGTCGATCGCGGTCTCGAGGTCGATGGCCGGTGCGCGTCCCGATGCCTCGATCCCGAACTGATGGCCGGCAAACAGGTTCTCGCCGACGGTGAGCGAAGACAGGAGCGTCGGGATCTGGAAGGTCTGGGCGATGCCGAGGCCGCAGCGGCGATGGCGCTTCAGCCCGGTGACATCGCGGCCCTCGAAAAGCACCCTGCCGGCGCTTGCCGACAGCCCGCCGGTGCAGACGTTCATCAGCGTGCTCTTGCCGGCACCGTTCGGCCCCGCCACGCCCAGGATCTCTCCCTGCTCGATGGCGAAGCCGAGGTCGGTGAGGGCGTGAAAGTCGCCGAAGCGCATGGAGACGTTGTCGAGCGTCATCTGGGCCACGGGGTGCCTCCCCTCATTGGGGCCGGAAGCGGTGGATGGGCCGGCCCGATGTTCGGTGGGGGCCGGCCCGGGCATCTGACTAGTTCGACCAATTGGGCGGACGGATCTCGCCCACCTTCTGTTGCCCGACCATCAGGCGGACGCGGGCGCTGTCCTGCACCTGAAAGAGCTGGGCCGGCTGGGTGTCGGCGCCGGTGTCGATGAAGTTGCGCTCGTTGAAGGCGTAGTTGCCGGCCAATCCCTGGTAGTCGAGCCCGCGGATCGTGTCGGCGATCGCGGCGTGATCGGAGGGGTCGCCCACCGTCTCGACCGCCGTCGCCCAGATCTGCACCATGTCGTAGACGGCGGCGGCGAGGCTGAGCGGCGGCTCAGCGCCATAGGCCGCCTGCCACTTCGAGACGAATTCCGCCCCGGCGGCATCGTCGAGATGGGCGTTGAGCGTAAAGGCCAGCACGCCCTCGGCATTGCCCTGGGCAATCACCTCGTCCAGCCCCGGCGTCGCGCCGATATAGCCGACGCTCACCAGCGCATCTTCGATCGGCTGGGTGCCGAACTGGTCGATGAAGGTGGTGGCGACCGCGGGCTCCAGCGCCTCAAGATGGATGAGCGCGGGGTTGGCCTCACGAATTTGCGAGAGGATGCCGGTCCATTCGACCGTGTCGTAGGGCACCTCCTGGATGAAGACGACCTCCCAGCCGGCTTCTTCGGCCGCCTCAGTCATGCCTTCGGCCAGCCGGATGTCCCATTCGAAGTCCCCATGCACAATGGCGAGCTGCTTGCGCGCGAAGTCGTGGCCGGTGCCGATGATCTGCTGGAACACCTCCTTGCCGTAGTTGAAGTCGACGTCGGAGGCATTGAAGATCGCGCCGCAGTCCATCCGCTCAGCCAGGTCGATAACGCTGCTGACGGCATCGTTGTGGATGTAGGGAATGCCGTAGGGGCAGAAGGCCGGAATGTCGGGCCCCATGCCGCCATAGCCGTTGATCAGCACGCTCACCCCCTGGCGCTCGATCAGGTTCGAGGCGGCGGCCGACAGCTTGTCCGGCGTCAGGTCGCCGATATCGAAGGTCACGACCTCGACCTCTCGGCCCAGCAGTCCCCCTGCCGCGTTGATGTCGCCGGCGGCGAGGCGGATCGCCTGCTCCATGGTCTCGCCGTCGGCGGCGAAGTAGCCGGTGAGCGGGATCGGCGCGCCCAGCAAAATCGTGTCCTGGGCGGTGCTCTGTCCGGCCAGACCGGTGGTGAGTAGCGTCGCGGCTGCGATGTTTCGCAGGGCGACGGACAGCTGCTTTCTCATGACCGTGCTCCTTTCTGGATGTTCGATAGGCGAAGTGGCTGAGAGGGATGGATGGCCGGCGGGCCTCAGCCCCAGCGCTTGCTGGCGCAGCCGGCGGTGAGGATCTCGGCACCGGTTTCGGTGACCAGGATGTCTTCTTCGAAGTTCGAGGCGCCGACCCCCGGTTTGCTGACCAGCGCTTCCACCGCGATCGTCATGTTCGGCTCGATGACGGTCTTCTCGTCCTCGGTGATCCAGGGCCCATCGATGCCGAGGCCGAGGGCATGGCCGAAGCAGGGGAAGAGCTGGCTGAACATGTTGGTCTCGTCGCCAGTCGTCTTGTGGTTGGCGAAGCCATTGTCGTCGAGCCAGCGCGAGCCGCGGCGGTAGAGATCGCCGAAGGTCGTCGCGCCGGGCCGGATGCCGTCGATGATGTGGTGGATCAGCGCGACATTGCCGTCGAGCAGTTCGCGCTGGCCGTCGCTCGGCTTACCGCCGACGACGGTCGAGCGCGCGAAATCGGTGTAGTAGCCGTCGACCGGCCCCCATTGATCGAGATGGACCAGATCGCCGGGTTCGAGGGGGCGCGTGACGTTCCAATGGGGCACGCCCGAGCTGCCCATATAATGGATCGACTTCGGGCCGCTCGCGATCGCCACGTCCTGTTGCGTGCCGCCATGGGCCGCGAGGACCTTGAGGCCGGCGCCGACCGCGTCGCCCTCGGTATTGCCTGCGACCACGGCCTCCATCGTGGCGTCCATCCACTTGACGCCGACATCGGCCGACCAGCGCATCTGCGCGATCTCGGCCGGGCTCTTGATCAACCGCAGCCGGTCGAGGATCGCATCGGCGTCGACGAAGTCGATCGTGCGGCCGGCGCGCGCCTCCATCCGCTTCTGCGCGCTCACCAGCAGCGACATCATGCCGACCATGCCGAGCCGTTTGTCGAGCAGACCGCTGTCGTGCAGAGCGTCGGCGACGCCTGCAGCGAGATCGGGGGCGAGGCGCACGTCCTTCACCTTCACCCGATCCTCAGGGTCGTCGAGATAGTCGGTGACCAGGATCCCCTCACCGTCGACCGGCAGGATCAATGCGCCGTGGCCGCGGCTCGACCAGGTCGGGCGGTCCGGCACGCACGGAAACAGCGAGACGAAGTTGGTGAGGTAGTAGAGGTCGCCGTAAGCCTCGACCGAATGGCCGCTGCGCGACCAGACGACCAGGGCGTCGAGGCCCATCTCCCGGGCCTTGTCCTGCGCCCGGCGGCGGCGGTCGGCGAATTCCTGATCGGGGATCTGTGGCGCGGGCATGCGGCGTCTCCTGCTAGTGCGATGGCGGAAGGGGGAGGGGTTCGACCAGCGCCTCGACGGCGCCGGCCAGTGCGAGGGCCGCCTCGTCGGCGAAGGGCGGCCCGACGATCTGCATCCCGATGGGCAAGCCCGCGCCCGTGCGTCCGATAGGCAGGGAGAGCGCAGGGCAGGAGGGCACCATGTTGAAGGGATGGGCCATGTCGAAGGCCTGGAGCCTGCCGTCCGGCAGCGTCGCCTCGAAATCCGCGTCGCTGGCCTCGGCACTCGGGGCCGGGACGGCGTTCGTCGGGCAGATCAGGGCGTCATGGTCGCGAAACAGTGCTGCGAGATCGGCGTTCAGGCGCTGGCGCAGGACGTCGACGCCGAGCAGCTCCATGGCCGAGGTCCGGCGCCCGCGCTCGATACAGGCGACCAGCGCCGGGTCCATCCGCGCCGTGTCTTCGGCGCTCTCCGTGCCGGCGAACAGCGCCAGCAGGCAGTTCCAGCGCACGGCCCATTGATCGAAGACCTCCCGCGTCCAAGGAAGCTGGACCTCCTCCACGAGGGCGCCGTGGCGCGCGAGACGCTCGGCCGTGTGGCGCAGCCCCTGTTCGACCTCGGCGTCGACGGCGCAGTAGCCGAGATCGACCGACAGCGCGATCCGCCGCCCGGCGAGGTCCCCGGGCGCCGCGGCGGCGGCATCGAAGGCCGGGCGGTGGGAGAGCATATCGGTCGGATGGGCCCCCGCTGTCGCTGCGACGAAGCGCACGGCGTCGTCCACCGTCGCGGCGAGCGGCCCGAAATGCGAATAGGTCTCGAGCGCCGGCGGCATGATGTCCATCGGGATGCGGCCGAGGCTTGGCTTGAAGCCCACGACGCCGCAAGCGGCGGCCGGGATACGGACCGAGCCGCCCATGTCCGTGCCCTCGGCCAGGGGCACGAGGCCGGTCGCCACCGCCACCGCCGAGCCGCCGGACGAGCCGCCCGAGGTGCGCGATGGATCCCAGGGGTTGCGCGTGATCCCGTATCGCGGGGTGTTGGTGAAGCTCGAGTAGGCCAGCTCGGCCGTCGTGGTCTTGCCGATCACGATGGCGCCGGCGCGCTTCAGCCGCTCGACGATGATGGCGTCGTGTTGAGTGCGGCCCTCGCCGGTCGTCCAGGAGCCGCGCGTGGTGCGGTGGCCGGCGCTGGGCGTCATGTCCTTGATCGCGATCGGCACACCGTGTAGCGCGCCGGGGGCTTCGCCGCCCGCGAGGCGCTGGTCGGCGGCGCGGGCGGCCTCCATCGCTGCGTCCTCGAACCATTCGGTGAAGGGGTTGAGCCTTGCCTGTACGGCGGGAAGTGCGGTGAAGATGGCGGCGATCGTCGCCTCCACGCTCCGCCGTCCGGCCGCGTGCGCATCGACGATCGCTGCCACCGTCGGCCGCCTTGGGGCGGGTTCATGCGCTGCAAGAACGGTTTCTCGCTGGCCGGCCACGGATGCTCCTCGGTTTGGCGTGGGGTGAAAGAGAGCGGCCGCGGCGGCAAAGCTCAATGGTGACAAGTGTCATGGCGCCGTCCACAGGGGCAGGGCGCGACGCAGTCTTTTCATCGCGATTTCAGCCGGTTAAGCTGTTTTCGTGGATCGCGAAACACAACCAGTGGGTGCGCCGAGCCGAGCCTCTTCAGACGGCTATCGGGAGTTCGTCGCGACGCTCGCCTCGGTTCTCGAGCGGGTCGGGCGGGACGACTTTTATGACTGCCTCTCCGAAGGCGTGGCCCGTTTCTTCGGCTGCCGGCGATGGCTGGTGATCCGCTACGCCCGCTACGCCAAGCCGAAATTCCTGGTCAACCGGTCGATGACGGAGGAGGCGGTCGCGAGCTATCTCAGCACCTATTATCGCATCGATCCGCTGCTCCGCATGGTGCGCCGGGGCAGCTCAGAAGCTGTCATCACCTTCGACGAGCTGCGCCGGAGCGCCCAGGACACCCTGTTCTACGACGAGATGTTCAACACTGCCCGGATCCGCGACGAGCTGGTGTTGCTGCTGCCGGCCATCGGCGGCGTCAGCATCGCGCTTTGCCTCGACCGCGGGCGGCGGCATTTCTCCCCCACCGACATCGCGCGGGCGCACGATATCCACGCGACGCTGGACCGGGTGCATCGGCTCCACGTGAACCAAAGCCTTTGGGCGCGCACGGGCCACACGCTCGACCAGTCCGGTGCGGCGATGATGATCCTCGACGCCGGCGGGCATATCCTGTTCCGAACGGCGGACTGGATGGCCAACGTTGCGCCAGAGAGCGAGGCAGACGTGATGTCCGCGGCCCGCCAGGCGCCGCAAGGATCGCGCCGCATCGCCCCGGAGTTCATCCTGCACTGGGAGACGCTGGAGCCGTCGAATGCGATCGCGCCGGGCGGCACCTGCGTGGTGTTCGAGCAGGTATCGCCCGGCTACATGTACATCCCGGCGGAGGACTGGCGGGCTCGCTTTGCCGCCAGCCATGACCTAACCCAGCGCGAGACCGATATCGTCTCCCAGCTGCTGAACGGAGAGCCCACGGCCCGCATCGCCGATGCGCTCAGCATCAGCGCCGGCACGGTGCGCAACCACAAGCACCGGCTCTACTTCAAGCTCGACATCACATCCGAGCGGGAGCTGTTCTGCCTGATATTCGACGAACTCGTCGGCCGGAAAACGGACGTCGGCCAGAACATCTAGGATCCGTGACCGGTGCCCGTCCCGCGATTAGCCGCTCCAGAGCTCCGTCTCAGGATGGAATTGCGACCAGGCGAACCAGAACGCTTGATGGCTGCTCAGGTCCCCGCCGTCGACGTCGACGGCCCGGATCCCGCCGGCGTCGAGCTCGAGCCGGATGTTCTCCACCACGATCTCGGCACCTGACAGGAGCGCGGCCATCGCGGCGGTGCGCTGGAAGGCCCAGGGCGTGCCGGAGGCGGTGACGACGCCGATCACGTCCTCATGCACCGGCAGGCGCGGATCGACATCGCCCACCGGGAAGATCGGGCCGTTGGCATCGCGGCCATTGCGGAAATCGGGATTGCGGCCCAGGGCCAAGGCTTCGACCAGAACGGTTGTCTCCGGATGCGCCTCCCGCCAGGTGCCCCAATCGGTGGTGACGACAGTGGCCTGATCGAGCTGCAGCCCGATCTCGGCCAGGGGCCCCGTCACCGCGTGCCCGAGGAAGGTATCGAAGATGGAGTTCGTGACGATGTCGTACATCACCTTGTTGGAGCGGATCAGCAGGCCGGAGGTGCGCAGGATCGGGCGCTCCACCCCCTCGGGCATCTCATCGGTGAAATAGGCCTGGGCCGCGCCGCAGAGCGTGCAGTAGGGGATCGCCAGATCGCGGCCGCCGAGCGTGTCGTTCACCATCTCGCGCACTTCCATGATCTGGCGCGGATAGGCGCGGTATTCGCCGTTCACCTCGATGCCGAAGACGATGTCGTCATCTGCCGGCCACGTCGCCTCGGCCGCGCTCACGACCTCGGGATTGTCGGCGGCGGGGATGCAGTTGCAGGGCGTGTCGGTCGTGTCGTAGGGGCGCGCGTCGATCAGCACGCCGCCCCAGGAGACCAGGCGCCAGTCGATGTTACCCGCAACGAACAGCGCCTCCCATCCCGGCACGAAACTGGTGAAGACCTCGCGCTTGAAGTCCAGATAGCCGGGAAAGGCCGGAACGTCCCAGGCGATCAGATAATCGGTCAGTTCGCCCCAGTCAGATCGGGTCGGCCGGTCGATGCCCAACAGGCTCGCGGCGGCCAAAGCCAAGTCCCGATCGAACGACGACCGGAAGGAAAAGCGCATCATGTCGGTGATGACCCAGACCACCCGCGGGTCCTCGGCCGCGGCGATTTGCTCGAGCGCGGCCTGTTGCGCGTCCCCCCAACTGCGCGCCTCAAAGACATCGACGAAGGCCGTGCGCATCGCCTCTTCGAGCTCTGCCGAGAGCGGCCCCTCGGGGATCGACGGCGGGGTGCCGTACTCCTCGACGACATAGTCGGGAAGGTCCTGCGCGGCCGACGGCGTGGCGCCGAGCGACAGACAGGCGATCAGCGACGCTGCGAGGGATGCTCTCCAACGGGCACTCAGAGCAATCATGACAGGACCTTTCGCACGTGGGTTCAGGGGGCGATATACCCCGTCCTCGACCATTGTAGACCTCACCGACGATCACGATTTGCGGCGGCTCGGCGGCATGACGGACCTGCATTGACTTCGAGCTGCTCCAATCCGGTACGGGTCAGAGGCGAAACGGGCGTGGACATGAAGATCTCCGAGGCGGCAAAAAGATGTGGGCTCTCCGAGCACACGATCCGGTTCTACGACAGCTCTGGCATGTTGCCGGAGATCGCGCGCGGTTCGGACGGCCACCGCCGTTTCACGCCGCGCCATGTGGAGTGGCTGACGTTGCTCTTCTGGCTCCGCGAAACGGGCATGCCGCTCAAGCAGATGCGCCGCTTCGCATCGTTGGCAAAGGCAGGGGATGCCGGCGTCGCGCAACGGCGAGAAATCCTCGCGGACCACGCAGAAGCCTTAAAGGCCAAGCGTGCCGTCTTGGACAAATGCGAGCGCGTGCTCGCGATCAAGATCGCCAGCTATGGCTCTGCCGATGATGATGCCGGCGCATGAAGTTCGGATACCTAATCGAACCGCCGTTCAACTTTGCTGATGAGGCTGGGCATGTGACCGGGTGCGATGTGGAACTGGCGCGTCACGTCCTCGGCGCCCTCGGGATACATGGCTTCGAGCCGGTCGAGACGGAGTTTGCATCCCTACTTCCCGGTCTCCAGGATGGCAGATGGCGCATGACGACAGGTCTGTTCGGCACAGCGGAGCGCCGAAAGCACGCGCATTTCAGCCGGCCGATCTGGGCCTTGCCCGACGGTTTGCTCGTCAGGTCCGGCAATCCGAAAAACCTCAGCGGATATAGATCTGTGGCGGCCCGCCGGGACCTCAGGCTCGCCGTCATTCGCGACCAGTTTCAACACTGCTCGGCAGTCGAGCTTGGTGTGGCTGACGATCAGATCTCGATATTTGAGGCCTATGCCCAGGCGGCCCGGGCCGTCCGGGATGGCCAGGCCGACGCCTATGCCAGTGTCGGCCGAGCGCACGGCGGCTTCATCGAGCAGAACCCAGACTGGCCGGTGGAGCTGGTCCTCGTGCCCGCCGAAGAGAAGCCGCCGGCATTCGGATCATTTGCCGTTGGCCTCGACGACGCGGCGTTCTTGAGCGCTGTCGATGCGGAGCTGTCGAAGTTTCTCGGATCTGCTGCGCACCGGAATATGGCGGCGAGATTTGGCTTCTTGGACACCGACGTCGACTTGGTATGCGCGTCTGGACGGTTCGAATAGACTACTACAGATCCGATCTGAGCGTCTTCTGCCCGATGCTTCGACGCGCGCGCGTCGCCCAAGCGATAAGAATCCCCTCCATGTGGACTAAGCGGCTGCCGTCGTCTTTCGGTAGCCGGGTAGAGCGCCTCGCTGGGCTCTGACGGAGGTGCGTATCCTACAGGGTTTCTGGGTGTTTTTCGAACCACCGTCTTGGGTCGGAATGCCAACCTGCGGTAGTGTCGGCGCCATCCTGACCGCCAACCGAGGAGGAGGCCTCCCATGCCCATTCTGCTGGACCGTCGCGGGTTTCTGGCCGCGAGCGCCGGGTTCATCGCCGTGCATCCCTTCTCGGCGCGAGCCGCAGGGGGCCAGGCGCATCTGCGGATCATGGAAACCACGGACGTGCATGTGCACATCTTCCCCTACGACTATTACGGCGACCGCCCGGTGGACACGGTGGGTCTCGCCCACACGGCCTCGTTGATCGACGGGGTGCGGAGTGAGTCGACCAACTCCCTCCTCCTCGACAATGGCGACTTCCTGCAGGGCAACCCGATGGGCGACTACGTGGCCTATGAGCGGGGCATGTCGGAGGGCGATCTGCACCCGATGATCGCGGCGATGAACACGCTGGGCTTCGATGCGGCGACGCTCGGCAACCATGAGTTCAACTACGGCCTGCCGTTCCTGATGAACTCGGTTGCCACCGCCGACTTCCCGGTGGTTTGCGCCAATGTGGCGACGGAGATGGCGGGCAGCGCGACGGCCGACACCACGCTGGTGCCGCCCTACGTGATGCTCGACCGAACGCTCACCGACGGCGCGGGCGAGAGCCATCCGATCCGCATCGGCCTCATCGGCTTCGTGCCGCCCCAGATCATGACCTGGGATCGCCGTCACCTCGAGGGCAACGTGCAGGTCCGCGATATCGTCGCGGCGGCGGAGGCCTATGTGCCCCAGATGCGGGAGGAGGGGGCGGAGATCATCATCGCGCTCTCCCATTCCGGCATCGGCGAGGTGGAGCACACGGAGATGATGGAGAACGCCTCCGTCCCCCTCGCGGCCGTCGACGGCATCGACGTGGTGCTGACCGGCCACCATCACCGCGTCTTCCCCGGCCCCGACTATGCCGAGACCCCGGGCGTCGATGCCGAGGCCGGCACGATCATGGGCAAGCCCGGCGTCATGGCCGGCTTCTGGGGCAGCCATATGGGCCTCGTCGATCTGATGCTGGAGCGCGACGGCAACAGCTGGCGCATCGCCTCCCACATGTCGGAGGCAAGGCCGATTTATCGGCGCGAGGAGGATCGCTCGATCACACCGCTGGTCGAGAGCGATGCTGGCGTCCTCGCCTCCGTCGAGGCGGAGCATGCGGCGACCCTCGCCTATGTGCGGGCCGAGGTGGGCCAGACGGACGCGCCGCTCCACTCCTACTTCGCTTTGGTGGCCGACGACCCGTCGGTGCAGATCGTCTCGAACGCCCAGACCTGGTATATCGGCCAGATGATGGCGGGGACGGAGCATGAGGGGCTGCCGATCCTCTCGGCGGCCGCGCCCTTCAAGGCCGGCGGTCGGGGCGGGCCCGAATACTACACCGACGTGGCGGCCGGTCCGGTGGCGATCAAGAACGTGGCTGACCTCTACCTCTATCCCAACACCGTGCGCGCCGTGCGCATCACCGGGGCCGAGGTGCGGGAATGGCTGGAGCGTTCGGCCGGCATGTTCAATCAGATCACCCCGGGCGCGAGCGACGAGGTGCTGCTCAACCCGGACTTCCCGTCCTTCAACTTCGACGTGATCGACGGCGTCGCCTACCAGATCGACCTCTCGCAACCGGCGCGCTACGACAACGACGGCGTGGTGGTGAACCCCGAGGCGCGGCGCATCGTCAACCTCACCTATCAGGGCGCGCCGATCGACCCGGAGCAGGAGTTCGTCGTAGCCACCAACAACTACCGGGCCGGTGGCGGCGGCAACTTCCCCGGCGCGGAGCCGAGCCGGGTGATCTTCGAGGGGCCCGACACCAACCGCGACGTGATCGTCCGCTACATCGTCGACAAAGGCACGATCAGCCCCTCGGCCGATGCCAACTGGACCTTCGCGCCGATGCCCGGCACCACCGTGCTGTTCGACACCGGCCCGGCGGCGGAAAGCTACATGGACGCCGTCGAAGGCGTCTCGATCGAGCCCGCCGGCGAGACCGCGGAAGGCTTCGCGCGCTACCGCATCGCGCTCTAGGTCTCGGCCAAGGGGATGACCGAACGCGCCGGGCCTCTGGCCCGGCGGGGTGTTGACGAGCAAATGCGAAGCGGGCTGGAGCCGTCCACCTGCCTATGGCACCATGCTGCCGGGCGAAGCCCATCCCGCCGGATGCAGCGGCCGTGGTGAAGGACGGCTTTCAAGCCGTCCGAGTTCGGCGCGAGTCCCTAAAGCAGCTCCGCACATCCCAGATCCTCGAACGCGAGAAACCAACGTTCGAGATGCGACCACCAGCTGGCGTGCGGGGTGCCGGCCGCCTGCTGGAAGACGGGGATGGCGGCATTGCAGACGAGGCCGAGCCGGTATTCGTGCCAAAGATCATCCCACGTCATCGGCTCCACCGCGGTCCTGTTGAGATGCGCGAGGTAGTGCCGAAGCAGGTCGACCTCATGCCGCGCGCGGCGGTCGGGATACCAGTGCACCGCCATGAGCAACGCGAGGTCGGTGCCGGCGAGGTCGATCCGCCAATCCTCCCACTCAATGAGCAGCGCATCTGCCTTCGTCGATGGCCTGGGGTAGAGAACGTTCCAGAAATGCGCGTCGCCATGCACCCGGGTGACCGGACCGCCCGAGGCGTAGGCCGCCGCCTTCAGATCGGGCGTCGCCTGGCATGCGGCCACGAGGCGATCCGCACGATCCTTCGGAAGCCTGTCGCCGAGCATGTCAATGAACGCTGGAAGCATGTCAGCCACATGCCGGCCGAGCAGCGCCTCCCGCACCCCGAGCGCCGATCCGGCGCGCTGTCGCCCGTCTGCGTGGACCCGCGCGAGAGAGGTTAGGGCCAGGCGGCACTGCGCGACCGTCGGCGGCAGCGGCCAGTCCACCGTGACATGGGTTGGCCGAAGGTCCTCGAGGAGGACGCACGTCGCACCCGTCGCCGGATCGGCAAAGGCCGCAAGACATGGGGCGATCGGCAGATCGGCGTCCCGCGCATCGTTGTAGAAGCGCACTTCACCCGGAAAGATATCGGAGAGTGGGTCGGGTTCGCGCCGCAGCTTCGTGAAGAGCCGCGTCGGCAAGTCCGGGGCATTCCGTGCGTACCTGATCTTGAGGAACGCGGTCTCGGCTTGGTTCCACTTTATCGCCGGCTCGACCTCAAGCGCGGCAATCGTGACGCGCGGCGCGGTGGGGCGATGCGCTGCCAGGACGTCCTCCAGCCACCTGGCCGTGATTGCGGATGGGTGAGCGGGGATCGCCAGGGCCATATCGCAGACTAGGCGAGGAGCAGTCGACAGGACAGCGACGGAGATGGTCTCCGGTCTCGCGGCATTGCCGACGCTCAGGGGCGCGCCGCCGCCCCCTTCGTCGACCGACTGCACCGCTCATCCAACAGGCCAGTCTCCACCTGGCTCGGCTGCTGAACGGGCGGCGGGCTGGACCATCTGAGCGTAGCGGCTTGGGGGGCGGGCGAACTGGGCGGTGAAGGCCGTGCGAAAGCGGTGTCCCGGGGCGTAGCCCACGCGCCGTGCGGCCTCGGCGACGCTGGTGCCGGCGCGGATTGCCTCGGCGGCCCGCTCCATGCGCCGGGCCGCGACGAAGTCGTGCGGCGTCAGGCCGGCGGCGCGCTTGAACATGCGCGCGAAGTGATGGCGGCTAACGGCGGCGACATCGGCGAGCGCTGCGAGGCGCAGGTCGCGGTCCAGATGGGCGTCCACGAACTCCAACACCCGGTCGAGGCGCTTTGCGTCGAGCCCGCGCACCGCCTTCGGCCTTGGGCGCGCGCCCAGGGCCTCAAAGCTGCGCGCCAATGCGTTGCGGGTCAGCTGCTCCAGTTCCAGCGCGTCAAGCGGCCTGGCGCCAAGGGCATCGGCGCGCACCCGCATGGCGAGCGCGAAGAGCGCGGGATCGGGCAGGTTCCAGACGCGCTCGTGACGGGCGAGCGCCCCCGCGCGCAGATCTTCGACCACCTCGTCGCGCAGCCAGGGAGCGGGGCGCACCTCCACGAACTCCGACGCCCCGTCGGTCTCGAGAAACCGCACCGGCTCCGCGCCGACGGCGCCTCCCGCCAGGGCCCGGATCGGCGTCTCCTCGATGCGGCCGCCGCGGTCGACCACGGTGCGGGCATGGGGGCGGAAGGCGAAGTCGAGCGCAAACGGCGCCGATGTCAGACCATCCATGGACCGACGCCCAGTGCGCGCCATGCGGCCATAGGTGGTGCCTGCCGGGGACCAGCTTCGTCTGCAAATCAAGGACTTGACCATCCGACCCTCCGCAAAGCGCGCATTTTTGCGGGCCATATTGCTGCGGCGCTTACATCGCATAGATCGAACGGTGACGCTGCGCCAGGCAACTGAACGCTCCTATGCCCCCCTTCGATCTGATCAGCCGAACCCTGCTCGCCCAGTCCCGCCAGGTCGCAGATGTGCGCGAATTCTGCGACGGCAATCTCGCCCGGGCGGACCGATCCGGCGCGCAAACGCCCCGAACGACCGACCCATCCGCCAAGCATGAAAGGCCTTATCTTGTCCGACGACCAGACTGAGATCGACCCCGTCCGCCGCACAATCCTGACCAGCGCGGCCCTCACCGCCTCGGCCGTCGCGCTCGGCGCCACCCGCGCCTCCGCCCAAACCGGCGACGCCGCGCCGGCCCCAGGTCGCCGGATGCTCGGCGGGCTCGAGGTCTCCGCGCTGGGCCTCGGCGTGCAGAACATGCACCGCACCTTCCACACGATCGTGCCGGAGCGTGCCGACATGATCGCGCTGATCCGCACCGCCTTTGACGAGGGCATCACCTTTTTCGACTGCGCCGAAGTCTACGGCCCCTTCGCCTGCGAGCGCATCCTCGGCGAGGCGATCGCGGGCTTTCGCGACGAGATCCAGATCACCACCAAGTTCGGCTTCGATGTCGACCCCGAGACGGGCGTCTGGAGCCCCGGCGTGACCAGCGATCCTGCCCGCATCCGCCGCGCCGTGGAGGGCTCGCTGCAGCGCCTCGGCACCGACCGGGTGGACCTGCTCTATCAGCACCGCGTCGATCCGAACGTGCCGATCGAGGATGTGGCCGGCACGGTCGCGGACCTGATGGACGAAGGCAAGGTGCTGCACTGGGGCCTGTCGGAGATGGGGCCCAACACCCTCCGCCGGGCTCACGAGCTGCTGCCCGTGGCGGCGGTGCAGAACGAGTATTCGATGCTCTACCGCGGGGCGGAGGCGGAGATCTTGCCGATCTGCCGGGAGCTCAGCATCGGCTTCGTGCCGTTCGCGCCCCTCGGCTACGGCTTCCTGACCGGCGCCGTCGACATGGAAACCGCATTCGCGCCGAGCGATTTCCGCGCCTTGACCACGCGGATGGACCCGGAGAACCGCGAAGTGAACATGGCATTGGTGGAGTTGGCGCGCGCTTGGGCGGATCGCAAGGACGCGACGCCCGGGCAGATCGCCCTCTCCTGGCTGATGGCGCAGGGATCCTCCATCGTTCCCATCCCCGGCACGACGCAACTGCCGCATCTGCGCGACAACATCGGCGCGGTCGGGGTGAGCTTCACCGACGATGAGCTGGCCGAGTTGACCACCGCACTCGACGCCATCGAGGTGCGCGGAGAGCGCGCCCCGCCCCTGGTCATGGAGTGGAACGGCACCGAAGCGCCCGACGTGTGAGGCGCAAACAAGCTACGCCGCACCTTGGGCCAGCGGGTCGCGTTGGGACGGCCGGATAGTGCAATTGCATCATGGACAGGGCGCTGCTGCGCCTCTCCACTCATCCGCGCACCAACGCGGAGACCAGTCAGATGCGAGTCACAAGACGCGCCGTCGCCATCGCCGCCGCCACGTTTGTCATTGCGGGGACGCCCCATATGGCGAGCGCCGCCGAACCGATCGTCATCGGCGTGCCTGCCGTGCAGTCGGGTCCCGTCGGCGTCGCCGACCATCAGGATTGGACGAACGGCCTGATGATGGCGATCGAGGAACTGAACGACGCGGGCGGCGTGCTCGGCCGCCCGCTGGAAGCGAAGCTCATCGACCTCGACATGATGACACCGGAAGGCAATGTCGCCGGCATGCAGGCGCTGATCGAGGGCGGCGCGCACGCCATCGCCTCTGCCTTCACCATCATTCCGCAACCGGCGATGGACGCCGCCGCGCCGTCGGGCATCCCCTATCTGCACGGCAACACGTCGTCGGTGAACGACGATCTGTTCCGGAGCGATCCGCAGAAGTACCGCAACATCTTCCAGCTCGACGTGCCGGAGGTCTGGTACGGCTCCGGCTTCGTGAAGTTCCTGCAGGACAAGAAGGCCGCCGGGTGGGAGCCGAAGAACAACCTGATCCACATCGTCCAGGGGCAGATCAGCTACACCCAGCTCATCAGCCAGGCGACCCAGGAAGCGACGGCCGCGACCGACGGCGAATGGGAGATCGGTGCCATCACCGATATTCAGTCCCCCGTTCAGGATTGGGCGCCGGTGATCCGCGCCCTGCAGGAAACCGACGCCGCCGCGATCATGATCGACCACTGGGTCGCGGCGGAACTCGCCGCATTCGCCCAGCAATACGCCTTCGATCCGGTGCCGGGATCGCTGGTCTATCTGCAATACGGCCCGTCCCAGCCGGAATTCCTCGACCTCGCGCAGGGGGCGGGCGAGGGCATGGTCTGGGGCACCGTCTATGGCGTCTACGCCGATGAGACCGGATCGGCTTTCCGGGAGAAGTACCGCGCGACGTATCCGGGCACGATGGGCATGGTCTATACCGGCGGCGGCTATGACGCGGTGATGCTACTCGCCCAGGCCTGGGAGGCGGCGGGCGACCCGTCGGATTTCGACGCGGTCGGCGACGCGATCCGGGCGATCGAATATCGCGGCGTCAACGGCTTCTACGCCTTCCGGCCGGAGACGAATTCCGGGATCAGCTATCCGAACATGACCGATGACCCGGAAGGCGGTCAGGCGCACCTCTTCTTCCAGGTGCAGGACAACGAGCATCGGATCATCGCGCCCGAACCCTTCGCGGAGGTGGAGTTCCGCGACCCGCCCTGGTGGTGATCGGCTGACGGGAGCGCCGCCGTGCTCTTCGGCTGTGAGGGTGTGAGCCTGTCGCTTGGCGGCAGGCGCATCCTTTCGGACGTGGCGCTTGAGGCGCGCGCCGGCGAGATCCTCGGCCTCGTCGGACCGAACGGCGCCGGGAAGACGTCGCTCTTCGAGGTGCTTTGCGGCCGCTACACGCCGGATGAAGGCGTCGTGCGGCTGGAGGGGCGCGACATCACGCGGGCGCCCTTCCACCAGCGCGCCCGCCTGGGCCTCGGCCGCACCTACCAGAGCCCGGTCGTGCCCGCCTCCCTCACGGTGGCGGAGACGTTTCGCGCGGCGCGCAAGTCGCAGCGACCCTTCCTCAGCCGCCATGACGCGGAATGGGCGGCGCGGCTCTGCCATCTCCGCGTGCCGTGGGAGATGCCCGCCTCCGCGCTCGGCGCGTTTGACAGACGGAAGCTCCTGCTCGCCTGTCTAATGATGCGGGCGCCGAAAGTCCTGCTGATGGACGAGCCCGCCTCCGGCCTGATCAATGCGGAGATCGACGAGCTCGACCTCATCATCCGGCGCCTGGTCGACGAATACGCCATCGCGGTGGTGCTGATCGAGCACCGGCTGGAGCTTCTCTCCGCCGTCGCGGACGCCTGTGTGGTGCTTGACCTTGGCGAGGTGATCGCGACCGGCGGGCCGGGAGACGTCTTCGACGACCCCCGCGTGCGCGCCGCCTATTTCGAGGGCGCGGATGCCTGAGCTGCTGGAGATCCGGCGGCTGTCGGCGGGCTACGGCCCGCTGCGCGTGCTGCATGAGATCGACCTCACCGTGAAGGCGGGGGAGCGGATCGGGCTCGTCGGCCTCAACGGCCATGGCAAGACGACGCTGATCCGCGCGGTCACGCATATGACGGGCTGGCAGCAGGGGTCGGTGAAGCTCGACGGGGTGGAGATCGGCGGCACCCGCTCGCTCGGCGCGGGGCGGCGCACGCCCGGCCTGGTGCGCCGGGGAATCGGTGTGGCGCCCCAGGGCGACGCGATCTTTCCGGGCCTTTCCGTGAGGAAGCACCTGGAATGCGGTGCCCATACCCGCGCTGCCTGGCGGGAGCGCAAAGCGCGGATCGACCGCATCTTCGACATCTTCCCGCCGCTCCGCCCGCTGGAGCACGCGCTGGTCGGCAAGCTCTCGGGCGGGGAGCGGCGCATGGTCTCCATCGGCCGGATGCTGATGACGGAGGCGCGGCTTTACCTCGTGGACGAGCCATCGCTCGGCCTCGCGCCCAAGATCTCCCAGCGGGTGATGCAGGCGCTTTGGTCCCTGCCGGTCGAGGGCGCGATGCTGATCGCGGAGCAGAACGTCACCCTGCTCACCGGTCGGGCGGACCGGATCGTCGGCATGCACGCCGGACGGATGCGCGGCGATGTCGGCCATGTGGAGCTCGGCTGATGGATCTCGGGCTCATCGTCTATGCGCTGAACCTCGCGGCGATCTACGCCCTGATGGCCATCGGCATCTCGATCCTCTGGTCCTCGGTCGGGATCATAAACATGGCCCATGGCGCGACCTTCGCCATATCGGGCTACGCCGCATGGCTCGCAACCGGGGCCGCCGGCCCCTTCATCGCGGCCACATTCGAGTCCGATGCGTGGGCGAGCTTTGCGACCGCGTCGACGCTGGTCGGGGCGGCGCTGATCGCCGGGGCGATGTGCGGCGCGGTCATCTATCTGCTGGCCTTCCTGCCGATCCACGACAAACCGAACTTCCAGGTCCGGGCCCTCATCATCACGCTTGGGCTGAACATCGCCGCGGTACAAGGCCTCCTCTGGCTCTTCGGCCCCCGCAATCAGGGTTTGCCGAGGATCTTCGGCTTCGGGCGATGGGACGTCTGGGACACGAGGATCCGCTACGACCAGGCGGGGACGATCCTGGGCGCGGCGATCATCATGGCGCTGACGCTCGCCTGGCTGCGCTATTCGCGCCGCGGCCTTGAAGTGCGGGCGATGATGCAGAATGCGGAGGGTGCGGCCTACTCCGGCATCTCCCGCCAGGTCACGGCACTTCCCGTGCTGATGCTGACCGGGGCCCTCGCCGGAATGGCGGCGGCGCTGCTGTCGCAGACCGTCTTCGTCAGCCCGACCTCGGGCGTCATACCGCTGGTCAAGGGCCTCACTATTGCGCTCTTGGGTGGGCTTGGGTCGGTTCCGGGCGCGATGATCGGCGCGCTCCTCATCGGGTTTCTCGAGGCGATCGTCGGCGCGATCCCCTTCCTCGGGCAGCGCTACGTCATGTTCGCGACCTTTTCCTTCATCATCGCCGTGCTCATCGTCCGCCCGCGCGGCATCGGCGGCCTGCTGGACGACACGCGCGAATGACGGATCGCACCTTCTACAAGGTCGGCCGACGGCCGTGGGAGCTGCGGGGCACGCCCGACGGTGCCGCGGAACGCACCCGCGCCCGCATCCCGGGCGCCCGTCGCCACTGGCTGCACTGGCGCGACGTGCACAACCCGAAGACGCTACGACGCGAGCGTATTCTGGTCGACAAGAAACCGCTCTGGTGGACCATCGGTCTTTCCGCGCTGGCGGTGACGACGCCGTTTCTGCCGAACTCCCTGATCTCCGTCGTCTCGATTTTCTGCATCTACGCCGCGATCAACGTGCTCTGGACGCTGATCGTGGGGACGGCGGGCATCTTCTCCTTGGCCACGCTCGCCGTCGTCGGCGTCTCCGGCTACGTCGCGGCCGCCGCGAACGTCTACCTGGGGGTTCCCTGGCCCTTCTTGCTGCTGATCGGTCCTGCGGTCGGCTTCGTCTTCGGCGCGATCCTCGCGGCGCCGTCGACGCGGCTGGACGGGCTCTACTACGCGCTGTTGACGATGGGCGTGGCGGAGATCTGCCGCGTCTTCGTCATACAGCTGAAGGCGCTCGCCCAGACCGGCGGCGCGATCACCCAGGTCGACAGCTTCATACCCGAGGACTGGTTTCTCCAGCGCCCCGGCCTGCTCCTGGGCTTCGCTGGGGCCTTCGCGCTGCTGCTCGGCGCGATGCTCGTCTGGCGGCTGGTGAATTCGGAGCGTCTCGGCCTCCTCCTCCGCGTCGCCCGGACGAGCCGGGAGGACGAGGCGTTCGCCGAAGCCGTCGGCATCGACTTCCGCCGCGCGCGGCTTTGGGTCTTCGTCATCTCCTCCGCTGCGCTCGGCGTCGTCGGGGCGTTCTACGCGATGTACTACCGCTCGATCTCACCGCAGATCTTCTCGCTCGATCAGCTTCTGCTGCTCTTCGCCATGATGGTCATCGGCGGGCTCGGACGGGCAGAGGGGGCGGTCGTCGGCGCGGCGATCGTCGTTCTGATCGACCGCGGCCTGCCGGAGCTCGGTCCGATCCGCATCATCCTCGTCGCCGCCATCATGATCGGCGTCACGATCTTCGCGCGGGAGGGTCTGACCGGCGCCCGGGACCAGTTCCGTGATTTTCGCAAGCGCAAGGCCGGCGAGCGCCGTGCGCTCCGCACCGAGAGGGGAGGCGAAGCCATGCCCGAGGAAGCGACCGACGTTCACGACAAGCAGGAGCTCTACTATCGCCGGTTCAACAAGCGCCTGCGCGAGCGGCTGAAGGCCCTGATCACGCCGGAGCTGATCGAGGAGCATCGGCGCGACCCGCTCGGCCGCCATTCCGACGCACTCGCCCGCGTCTTGAACTACTTCCGGCGCGGCGAGATGGCCGACAAGTACGTCATCCACCGGATGGAGCCCGCGGTCGAGCGGTTCCGCATCATGGCCGTCTCCGGCGTCAGGGGGATGCCGCCGCGGGTCGTGGACGACCGCGCGTACGACGACATTCGGGAGGCCTATCACGCCGTCTTCCTGCTGCGGGTGAACGACCTTCTGGAGAGCTGAGATGACGGATGTCCGCCTTTTCGGCTACGCCGATCCGCTCTCCGCGCAGGCCGGCGCGCCCATCGACTTCATGGTCTCCGCCGAGGGGGCGACAGAGGTGCAGGCGGAGATCGTCCGCCTCGTCCATGGCGATTTCAACCCGGACGGGCCCGGCTTTATCGAGGAGAGCGTGGCGACGGACGTGGCGCCGACGCTCACCGTCAAGCGCCAGTACACCCAGAACGGCGCCTTCGCGCGGGTGGCGGATCCGGAACGACGGCTGGCGCCGGACGGCCCCTTCACCGTGCACGCCTTCATCTGGCCCTCCATGCCGGGCGGGTCCCGGCAGACGATCCTCGGGCGTTGGTCGGTGAGCGAGGGGAAGGGCTACGCGCTCGGGATCAATCCTGAGGGCAAGCTGGAATTCTGGGTCGGCGATGGCGAGACGGTGGACCAGGTGACGGCGGACGCGCCGCTCGTGCCCAAGGTCTGGGTGCTGGCGGCCGTCAGCTTCGATCCGACCACGGGCGAGGCGCGTCTGCGCCAGATCGGCGTCCAGAACTCCTGGAACTCCCATATCGGCCCGGTGACGCCCTACGATCACGACGCCCATGTGAAGGAAACGCTGCGCGTGCGGCCCGACCACGGCGACGTGCCATTCCTGATCGCCGGGGCGCATGAGCAGAATCCTGAGCGTGGGCGCTTCGCCTCGACGCTCTACAACGGCAAGATCGACCGCTCGGGCCTCGTCGCCCGCGTCCTCTCCGCCGCCGAGATGGCGGCCATCGCGACGGGAACGCCGCCCGCCGATCCGCTGGCCTACTGGGACACGACCGAGGGCTTCACGGATCGGGGTATCGGGAACGAGATCGTCGACACCGGCCCGCACGGTCTGCACGCCGAGGGGGTGAACAGACCCATCCGCGCCATGACCGGCTGGAACTGGCGGGGGCGGGACGACAGCTTTCGCCTCAACCCATTCCAATACGGCGGCGTCGCCTTCCACGACGACGCGCTGACCGATTGCGGCTGGGCGCCGACGGTGACCTGGACCCCGCCGGCCGACCTGAAATCGGGCGTCTATGCGCTGAAGATCAGCGCGGGCAGGGCGGTCGACCGCATCCCGGTCATCGTCCGCCCCGACCGTCCGCGCGCGAAAATCGCGGTGCAGATGTCGACCTTCACCTATCTCGCCTACGCCAACGAGCACCTCGGCTTCGATGCCCAGATTGCGCAGGCCATCGTTGCCCACACCCCGGTCATCTCCGGCGGCGATCTGGAATACCAGAAGCTGCAAGAGTTCGGCCTGTCGACCTACGACCACCACTCGGACGGGGCGGGCGTCTGCTATTCGACCTGGAAGCGGCCGATCATCAACATCAGACCCGGCTACCGCATGGCGGGCATGAACTTCCCGTGGGCGCTGCCCGCCGACCTGTCGCTCCTCTGGTGGCTGGAGCATGCGGGCTACGATTACGACCTCATCACCGACCATGATCTAGACCGGGAGGGGTTGGCGGCGCTGACGCCCTACAAGACCGTGCTGAACGTCACCCACCCCGAGTACTATTCCGAAGCGATGCTGGACGCGACGGAGCTGTACCTCACGGGCGGCGGTCGTGTGATGTATCTCGGCGGCAACGGGTATTATTGGGTGACGGCCGCCTGCCCGGACGATCCTGCCTGCATCGAGGTGCGCAAGCTCGATGTGGGGTCGCGCGCCTGGCAGGCGGAGGCCGGCGAAGGCTACCTCGCCTCCACAGGCGAGCGCTCCGGCCTCTGGCGCTCGCGCGGGCGGGCGCCGCAGAAGCTCGTCGGGCTCGGCTTCACCGCGGAGGGTATGGACCGGGCGGAGCCGTTCGAGCGGATGCCGGACAGCTTCCACAAGCGGGTCGCCTGGATCTTCGAGGGGATCGGGGATGAAGAGCCGATCGGCGATTTCGGCCTGGCCCTCGGCGGCGCGGCGGGGGTGGAGTTGGACCGCTATGACCTCGCCCTCGGCACGCCGCCGCACACGCTGCTCCTCGCCTCCTCCATCGACCACACGGACAACTATCCGCTGGTGTCGGAGGAGATCACCTACGCCTTCCCGGGCCGCGGCGGCACCCAGGATCCGCAGGTCAGGGGTGACATGATCTACTTCACCACCGCCAATCACGGTGCGGTTTTCGCCGCCGGATCCATCGGTTGGTCGCAGGCTCTTCCCTGCAAAGGCGGTGAGAACAGCGTCGCGACGATCATGCGCAATCTTCTCGACGCCTTCACAAGGGATGGCGCGCTGCCGGGTTCCGCTTACACTGGCAAGGACAAGCACTGGCGTTGAGGACCGGCGGCGCACCGTCGGAGAGGGACATGCGAAACGGTCTCAGCCTCTTCTCGGACTACGTGCACGGCCTGAACGCTGTCGCCGTCGATGGGGACGTCGATGCGCTGACCGGATGGGCGGTCGAGCGGCTTTCCAACATCCTGGGCTTCGACTGCGCGTGGTATGGCTGGGCGGAGATCGACCGGACGAGCGTCGAGATCCACGCGAGCGCGACGCGCAATCTGCCGGAGGGCTATTTCGAGTTCTGGTGCGGCATCGCGACCGAAGACATCCTCGCCGCGACCATCCGGGAACGTCCCGACAGCGTAGCCACCTACGATCGCGCCAGCGGATCGCAGACCGACGGAATGCAGACGCTGGCGGACACGTTCGGCCTTCGCCGCATGGCGACTGCGATGCGCCTCCGCCAGGAACGTGCGGCCTCTCTCTTCGTGTCGGCCTATCGCGGCGGCGCCACGGCGCCCCGTTGGGAGGATGAGGAGCGGGAGTTTCTGCGATGCGCCGTCGATCAGATATCCACCGCCGCCCGGATCGCGGCGGCGAAGGACGCATTGGCGCAGTCAGGAGAAACGGCCACGGTCGTTCTGAGCGACGACGGCGTCGCGATCGTCGGCCTGGCGTCGATGCGGGAGAAGTTCGGCCATCTATGGTCGCGCACTCAAGGCGATCGCGTGCCCCGCGCGCTCAGCCAATATGTCGGAAGCGCCGGCGAGCATCTTCTGATCGACAGCGGTCTCGTCGCCATCTGCGAGCCCATGCGCTCCTCCGGCGGCCTGAGCCTTCGCAAGCTCTCCCTGCGACCGATGACCCGCTCGGATCTGCTGACGCCTCGCGAAAGGCAGGTCGCCGGTTTGCTGGCTGACGGCCTCAGCCACAAGGAGGTTGCCCGCCATCTCGGGATCGCGCCATCGACGGTGCGGAACCAGACCCAGGCGATCTACGCCAAGCTAGAGGTCGACAATCGCGCCAGTTTGGCGACGGCCATTCGAGACCCGGCCTGACGACCGCCGACGCGCCTCAGCGATGTTTGACCCGCGCCGCCTCGCCATAGGAGCGAGTGTCGACAAACGGGGTCGCTGCTGCAGACGCCGGCGCGGATCCTCTCGGCTAGGCGGTCAAGGACGGCTCGGCCTTCACCTGCTCGGCCATGGCCTCCAGGAAGACGCGGAGCTTGGCGGGGCGGAACGGGCTGGGCAGGAAGACGCCGTGCAGCGGGAAGGCGGGGCTCGTCCAATCCTCGAGAACGCGAACCACGCGCCCGCTCGCCAGGGCGTCCTCGCAGGCCCAGAGCGGTGACAGGACCATGCCTTGGCCGGAGAACAGAAGCTCCCGGATCGCCGCCATGCTGTTCACCGTGATCCGTGTGCGGTCGACGGCGACCGAGACGTTCTCCTCACCGCGCACGAGGCGCAGCTTCATCTCCGGCCTAGGGCGGTAGAAGATGAAGTTGTGCTGGGGCAGGTCTTCGGGCCGGTCCGGCAGCCCGTGGCGCGCGACATAGGACGGCGCCACGACGATGGCCCGGGGCACCTCGCCGAAGCGGCGGGCGATCAGTGCGCTGTCGGACAGGGTGCCGATCCGCACCGCCACGTCGACGTTCGCTTCGCGCAGATCGGCGAACTCGCTGCCCAGCTTCAGCTCGACCGACAGGTCGGGATGCTCGGAGAGCAACCGATCCACCACCGGCGTGACGAACCGGGCGCCGAAATCGACGGGCGCCGTGACGCGCAACAGACCCTTCGGCGTGTCGGAGAGCCCGGCGATCTCGGCCTCCAGCGCCTCCTGCTTTTCCACCAACCGACGCACGCCTTCGTAGTAGGCCAGCCCCGCCTCCGTCGGCCGCGACCGCCGGGTCGAGCGGATAAGCAGCTTGGCGCCGAGCCGCGCCTCCAGGCTGGCGATCCTTCGGGTCACCGAGGAGGGGTCGGTCTTCGCCTCCGCCGCCGCGGCCTTCAGGCTGCCGGTCTCCACCACGCGAATGAACAGCTCGACGTTGGGGTCCGGCATTAGTTGCGCTCTCTGCAATTAGTGAATGTAGAAGTACCGCCTACACGGCGGTGTGCGCAACCTCCATCTCCCGATCATCGCAAACTGAGAACCAGGGTCACGCAGGGGAAGTGGATACGCCAAGGGCCGCCACCCGCTCCGCATGACCGACGGCCAGACCAGGAGACGAGACGATGACAAACGACATGCCGACTGCCGAACATCAGCCCGACGACCAGCCCGCCAATCTCGGCCGCCGCCGGGCCCTCGGCGGCAGCTTCGCCGCAGCGGCCGGTGCCGTTTTGGGTGCCGGCGCCGCCTCGGCCCAGACGGCATCGTCGGGCGAGGTCGCTGGGGAGCTCGCCGGCAAGACCGCCTTCATCACCGGCGGGGCCCGGGGCATCGGCCTCGCCTCGGCCGAGGAACTGGCGCGGGCGGGCGCGAACATTGTCCTCTTCGACATCGCGACGCCGGACCTGCCGAACGTCCAATATCCCCTATCCAGCGAGGCCGACCTGGCCGCCGCCCAAGCCCGGATCGAGGCGCTCGGCGCCGCCTGCCTCACCTACCGGGGCGATGTCCGCAGCCTCGCCGACCAGCAGGACGCCATGGCCCGGGCCGTCGACCGGTTCGGCAGCCTCGACATCGTGCTCGCCAATGCGGGCGTGAGCCAGGCGGGCGCGATCGAGGAGTTCTCGGCCGACGACATCTCGACCGTGTTCG
Organism: Pseudomonadota bacterium; assembly: GCA_039180875.1. GTDB lineage: Bacteria > Pseudomonadota > Alphaproteobacteria > Rhodobacterales > Rhodobacteraceae > JBCDCY01. The sequence continues at coordinate 270,162 of JBCDCY010000002.1, forward strand.
AGATCAACGTGGCCGGCGCGGTGAAGACCACCCAGGCTGCCTTGCCGCACCTCCGCGCCGCCGGCGGGGGCCGGATTATCTACGTCTCCTCGGGACTCGGCCGAGTCGGCAACGATCTCTTCCCGGTCTACACGCCGACCAAGTGGGCCATGATCGGCTTTGCCAAGAGCGCGGCGCTGTCATACGGGCGCGACAACATCATGTGCAACGTCGTGGCCCCGGGCCTGGTCCGCACGCCGCTCGCCGACAACGACTTCATCCTGGGCAAGATGCTCCCGAACGACCCGAACCCGACCTTCGACGCGGTCTCGGCCCTGTTGGAGCCGGGCAATCCCATCGCGGTCGGGCACCACGAGGTCGAGGACATCGCCAAGGCGGTGATGTTCTTGGCGAGCGATGCCACCAAGCACATGACCGCAGAGGTCCTCGACGTCAGCTATGGCTCGGCCGCGCGCAATATCGGCTGATCAAACGGCGAGGAACGAGGAAAGCGAGTGGGCCGGCCGGCACCTTCGGCGGGCCCAAAGCGATGGGCGATCACGACTGAGCGGGCATCTCGACTTGAACGGGTGGGCTTTTTGCGAGGGCATCCGCGAAGTTCCGGAAGAGCGCATCAATCTCCGCCTCCGGTCTGCCGGCTACCATCGCTCCGAAAAAGATCACCGAAAACGAGACGTGCATCACCGCCGAGAAGAGCAGGTCGATGTTCACGTCCGAGGCGACCATGCCCCGTTGCTGTAGTCTGGCCACGCGCTCGCGGAAATTCGCATCCGCTTTGCCGTCCAGGTTCTCTGCGCCCTTCTTGCGATACTCCGCATCTATGGCGGCGCGACTGACGAGCAGCCGGACGATCTCCTCATCCCGCAGATCGTCGCGCAGCTTGGCGTGGAAGTAGCGATAGATTTCGTCGCGAAGCGTTTCCTGGGGTGGGTAGGGTAGACCCCCTTCGCGGCGCGCCGACACAAACTGTTCGGTGAGGGCCGCAAGCAGCCCTTCCTTGCCGCCAAAATATCGGCTGATCAGGGAGAGATTGGCCTGCGCCGTCTCGGCAATCTCGCGCAACCCGGCGGCGTCGTATCCACGCTCCGCGAACACCGTGCGGGCTGCGTCGAGGATGCGTGCCTCAGTCGCTGCACGGTCCTTGACGGCGATCTGCGGTTTCTGCTGGGCGGCTGTGCTCATGTGGACAGACGTTTACATCGGCTGGTCTCCGCCGTAAAGAAAACGAGTGTTTACATTGATCCGAGTCGTGAGCGATTCCGCCAGCGAAAGGTCAGTGACGACCGGAAGGGAGTTGCCGTTGGTCATGCCCAAGCTGCGCACAGCCCTGATCCTTGGCCTTCTGTCGGCGGTAGGGCCGTTCGCGATCGTTGTGCATCTGCCTGCGATGCCCGCAACTGGAGGGGGCGGGGCGCCGGCGGCGTTATGACCGGATTGATGCGGGCAGCCGTGTTCGAGGCGCTGACGCTGCTGGCGTTGTTCTGCGTGGCCATGCCGCTGAAATACTGGGCGAACATGCCCTGGGCCGTCTCCGTCGTGGGGCCGGTCCACGGGCTCGCATTCATGGTCTTCATGTGGTTCGTGATCCGCTCCTGGGCCGAGGGGCTGGTGAACGGCTTCGGCGTCCTGCGCCTCTTCATCGGCGCCTTCATTCCCTTCGGCGGCTTCGTCAATGAACGCTGGCTGCGCCGTCGGGTGGCGGAGACATGATGCTCTACGACCTGACAAAGGCCGCGCATCTGATCTCGCTGTTCGTCTGGATCGGCGGCATGGTCGCGGTCGCCCTTGCGCTGCGGTTTCCGGCCCTGGTCCACATGGAGCCGCTCAAGGCCTACGATCGGGCCGTGACCACGCCGGCGATGATCCTGGCCCTCTCGTTCGGCATTCTTCTGGGTGTGCTGGGCGGCTGGTTTAGTTCGGGCTGGCTCGGCATGAAGATCCTGTTGGTTCTTGGTCTCGCCGGTCTGCACGGCGCGCTGGTCGGCAAGCTGCGACGCGCAATCTCAGGCAATGTCGGGGACGCAAAGCCGAGCGATCGCTGGTTTCTGTCGCTCGGCCTGGTGCTTTTGACGCTCATCGTGCTCTTGGTGACGATCAAGCCCTAGCAGGTGGCACGGCTGGCCGAGCTGCATGGGACCATGGTCACAAGGATCCAGGGCAGCTTTGTCCGACGCCCGCCGTTTCATCGGCTGGCCGAAGGTCTACGGCCGATGCGCATCAGAGCGATTTCCCTGTTTGATTTACCCGGCGAGCCGCTATGGTCGGCGGCAGAACACCGCGCTAAGCACTTGAATTCCTAGGCAGTGGGGACGTCTTGTTCGATGACGAAGGCATCTGATTTGTTTGTGCAGTGTTTGGAGGAGGAGGGCGTGGAGTACATCTTCGCCGTGCCGGGCGAAGAGAACCTCGACATGCTCGACAGCCTGTCACGCTCGGACAAGATCAAACTCATCCTGACGCGGCACGAACAGGGCGCGGGGTTCATGGCCGCGACCTACGGTCGGCACACCGGCAAGGCAGGGGTCTGCATGGCCACCCTGGGCCCCGGGGCGACCAATCTGGTGACCACGGCGGCCTACGCGCAGCTCGGCGGGATGCCGATGCTGATGGTGACCGGCCAGAAGCCCATCAAGCACTCAAAGCAGGGTCGCTTTCAGATCCTCGACGTGGTCGACATGATGGGGCCGATCACCAAGTTCACCCATCAGCTCGCAGGGGCTGATAACATCCCGAGCCGGGTGCGAGAGGCGGTGCGCCTTGCCGAAGAGGAGAAGCCCGGCGCGACCCACATCGAATTTCCCGAGGACGTGGCGGCCGAGCAGACGGGCTCCACCCCCATCAAGGCCAGCATCTCACGCCGTCCCGTGGCCGAAGCCAAAGCCATCCGCGCGGCCGTCAAGAAGCTGGAGGATGCCAGGTCTCCCATTCTGGTGCTCGGCGGCGGTGCCAACCGCACCATCACCGGCCGGATGCTGACCCAGTTCATCGAGAAGACCGGCATTCCCTTCGTCACGACCCAGCTCGGCAAAGGGGTGGTGAACGAAAATCGCGACGAGTTCATGGGCTGCGCCGCCCTGTCGGCCGGTGACTTCGTGCACCGCGCCATCGACGGGGCGGACCTGATCCTCAATGTCGGCCACGATGTGATCGAAAAGCCCCCGTTCTTCATGGAGCAGGGCGGTGCAGAGGTCGTGCACATCTCCATGAACGCGGCCAATGTCGATCCCGTCTACTTCCCGCAGGTCGAGGTTATCGGCGATATCGGCAACGCCGTCTGGCAATTGAAAGAGGACGTGATCGTCTCATCAGAGTGGAATTTCGACGCGATGTATCGCGCCAAGGCCGCCGACAAGGCACATCGCGACAGCCTGTCGGACGATGCGCGCTTTCCGATCTTCCCGCCGCATCTGGTCAAGGTCGCGCGGGAGGTCATGCCGGGCGACGGCATCATCGCGCTCGACAACGGCATCTACAAAATCTGGTTTGCGCGGAACTACGCGGCATCGAAGCCGAACACGGTGCTTCTCGACAATGCGTTGGCCACCATGGGGGCCGGTCTGCCCTCGGCCATGATGTCGGCGATGCTCTATCCCGACCGCAAGGTCATGGCGATCTGTGGCGACGGCGGCTTCATGATGAACTCCCAGGAGATGGAGACGGCCGTGCGGCTGGGGCTCAACCTGACGGTGCTCATCCTGCGGGACGACAGCTACGGCATGATCCGCTGGAAGCAGGCCAATATGGGGTTTGCGGATTGGGGCCTCACCTATGGCAACCCGGATTTCGTGAAGTATGCCGAAAGCTACGGCGCGACCGGCCACCGGATCGAAAGCGCCGGCGGGCTGCGCGAAACGCTCGACCATTGCCTCTCCGCCGAGGGCGTCCACCTCATCGATTGCCCGGTGGACTATAGCGAGAACGACGAGATCCTGAACGTCAAAATCAAGGAACTGAGCGGGAAGGTCTGAAGGCGCCTTGGTGGAGACATGCGCCACGGCCATCGTGAGGAAAGATGATCAAACTCCAGGACACCTATCCGCTCTACCTCAACAATGAGGCGGTCCAGCCGAACACCGATCTGGACGTCACCGACAAATACACGGGCGAGGTGGCCTTTCGGACCGCACTCGCCACGCCGGACCTGATAGAGGAGGCGATTGCAGGCGCCGTCCACGCCGCAGAGCCGATGGCGCGCATGGCGAGCTTTGAGCGCCAGAATGTCCTCAACCACTGCGTCGTCCGCTTCAGAGAACGCTTTGGCGAGCTGGCCTACGCGCTGTGCGTCGAGGCGGGAAAGCCGATCAACGATGCGGAGGGCGAAGTCACCCGCCTCATCGACACGTTCCGCATCGCCGCGGAAGAAGCCGTGCGGAACTACGGCGAGGTCCAGCCGCTCGATATCTCGGCGCGCGCCAAGGGCTATCAAGGCATGTGGAAACGGGTGCCGATCGGGCCCTGCAGCTTCATCTCCCCCTTCAACTTCCCCCTCAACCTGGCAGCCCACAAGATTGCCCCCGCGCTGGCCGTCGGATGCCCCTTCGTGATGAAGCCCGCCTCCAAGACGCCGCTCGGCGCGCTGATCATCGGGGAGGTGCTGTCGGAGACCGATCTGCCCAAGGGCGCCTTCTCGATCCTGCCGGCAACGCGCGATGGCGCGGATCTGTTCACGACCGACGAACGGCTCAAGCTGCTCAGCTTCACCGGATCGCCCGCGGTCGGCTGGGACCTGAAGGCCAAGGCCGGCAAGAAACCTGTCATTCTCGAGCTAGGCGGCAACGCGGCCGTCATCGTCGACCACGACGCCGACCTTGATGATGCCCTGGCACGGATCGTCTTTGGTGCGTTCTATCAGTCCGGCCAAAGCTGCATTGGCGTGCAGCGGATCATCATCCACGAGGCCATCTATGACAGGTTCCGCGACATGCTCGTGGAGCGGACGAAGGGCCTGGTGGCCGGAGACCCGAAAGACCCCAAGACGTTCATCGGCCCCATGATCTCGACCGGAGAGGCAGAGCGCCTAAAGGGATGGATTGACGACGCGGTCGCGCACGGCGCGACCCTGCTCTGCGGAGGTGGATGCCAGGGCAACATGCTCGAGGCGACGCTGCTGGAAAACGTCGACCGGGACCGGGACGCCTACCGCGAAGAGGCCTTCGGGCCGATGGCGCTGCTCTCGAAATTCAGCGACTTCGACGCGGCCCTGGAGGAGGTGAACGACAGCAAGTTCGGCCTGCAAGCCGGCATCTTCACCCGCGACCTCTTCAAGATGTTCGATGCCTGGGACCGGCTCGATGTCGGCGGGATCGTCATCAACGACGTACCCTCCTACCGCGTCGACAACATGCCCTATGGCGGCGTGAAGGACTCCGGCCTGGGGCGGGAGGGCATCCGCTTCGCCATGAACGACCTGAGCGAAATCCGCAATCTCGTCATCCGACGGACGCGTTGAGCGCGGTTCCGGTTCGGGTGAGACACCTCACCGCCTAAGGGATCTCGAGCCCTGACGGGGGCTCTTCAACCAACCGCTTCCCGATGTGCCATGGCGGCGCGCACCCTACAGCGCATTCGCCAGATGCTCGATAAGCCGCCGGACACGGTAAGGCGCACCGTCGCGCTTTGGATGGACCAGAACGATCTCCTGCGGTGGCAGTTCATATGCCTCGAGGAAAGGCAGAAGCCGGCCGGCGGCCAGCCCCTCACCCACGTAGGTATCGGCGAGCCGCGCCAGGCCGAGGCCCCTCTCGCACGCTTGGCCGAGCGCCGGCCCGTTGTTGCTGAGCCAACGGCTCTGCACTCTCACCTCGATCGGCTTGCCGTCCCGATGGAATTGCCAACGCTGATCGGGCGCGCCGATGCAGGGCAGGTGGGTCAGGTCCTCCGGCGTCCGCGGGGCGCCATGGGTCGCCACGTAGTCGGGTGAGGCGCAGACAATCAGCCGTCGCGTATCCAGCCGCCGGATGACCAGGTCGGGATCGGGCGGCATGCCGTGCCGGATGGCCAGGTCGTAGCCCTCCCGGATCAAGTCGACGCGCCGCTCCATAATCTGCAGCTCGATTTCCACATCGGGGAGGCGGTGCGCAAAGGCGATAAGTGCCGCGGTCACCCGACCTTCGCCGATGCGCCCGCCAGCGGTGACCCGGATCGGACCTTTCAGCTGGCCCTGGTCCTCCGCCAGCTCCGCATCCAGCCCCCTCACCTCGGCCAGGATCGCCTTCGCACGCTCGTGGTAGCGGGCGCCCACCTCCGTCAGCGCGACGCGACGGGTGGTTCGGTTGAGCAGCGCCGCGCCCAGCCGGTTTTCCAAGTCGGATACGCGTCGGCTGACGAAGGAGACGGAAACGCCGAGCGCTTTGGCGGCCAGCGTGAAACTGCCGAGGTCCACGACCGTGCAGAATTCGAGCAGACCGTCGAGATGCTGTCTGATTGTTGCTGTCATGCAAAAGCATGATCAACTTTTGTTTGCTGGATTTCAATGCTGCAACAGAAGATCCAGTCAGAACGTCATTCGCTCGTGATTGGAGGCCGCCATGAAATTCGCGCCCGTCATCCTTGCCGTCCTGACGATGGCCCCGGCCGCCGCGCAGGCGGGTCCGGCCGCAGACGCCGCAAAGGCGTTCTTCGACAGCTACCGCGCCCAGGACGTGCCGGCGATGATCGCCCTATTCGAACCCGGCGGACTGATCGAGTACGTGCCCTTCGCGCTCGAAGGCGCGGTGGAGGAGGTCGGCCCCGGCAGTTGGGGCGTGCTGATCGACGCCTTTCCGGATCTGTCCAACGACGTCCACAGCATCACCGAAGCGGCCGACGGTCGGACGGCCTTCGTCGACGTCTCGATCTCCGGCACCCAAGCGAAGGCGGCGTTCGGCGTGCCGAACCGGGGACAGGCCTACGACGTCCGCCATCTCTTCGTGGTCGAGACCGACCCGGACGGTGACATCACCCGGGTGACGGCTTTCTGGGACAATGCCGACTGGTATCGGCAACTCGGCAAGACGACCCTCGATTGAACCCCGGTTGGAAGGGAGAGCCGAGCGATGGATACGCCGCGCATTCTGATGGTCCTGACGTCGCATGACGACCTTGGCGAGACCGGCTTGAAGACCGGCTTCTGGCTCGAGGAATTCGCCTCGCCCTACTACGTCTGCCGCGATGTGGGGGCGGAGGTGACGCTCGCCTCGGTCAAGGGCGGCCAACCGCCGATCGACCCGAAGAGCGCACTCCCCGAATGGCAAACCGACGACACCCGGCGCTTCGATGCGGATGCTGAAGGCAAGACGGCTCTGGCCAACACGCGCGCTATTTCGGAGTTGGGGGCGGAGCGCTACGACGCGCTCTTCTTTCCGGGCGGCCATGGGCCGATGTGGGACTATCCCGGGAATGAGACGCTCGCCCGTCTGATCGAAGCCTTCGACCGCGCCGGCAAGCCCATCGGTGCGGTCTGCCATGGCCCCGTCGCGCTGGTCGACGCCAAGGGCGAGGATGGGCGACCTCTGGTGGCGGGCAAGCGCGTCACCGCCTTCACCAATGGCGAGGAAGAGGCGGTGGAGCTGGCGGAGGTCGTACCGTTTCTCCTGGAGGACCGTCTGCGTGCGCTCGGCGCCCACGTCCAAAACGCCGCCGACTTCAGCAGCCACGTCCTGACCGACGGCAATCTGGTCACCGGCCAGAACCCGCAATCCTCCACGGCCGGCGCGAAGGCCCTCCTCGCACTGCTGCGGGATTAGTGCAGCCAACCCCCGGCGTTCCCCAGCGGATCGGCTCACACGTCCCGCACGCTACACAGACACTGGATTTACGTGGGCTCTTGGTGGGCGGTACTGGATTCGAACCAGTGACCCCAGCGATGTGAACACTGTGCTCTACCAACTGAGCTAACCGCCCGGCCAGCTGCGGTATAGGGCGATGGCGGGGCGGGGGTCAAGCGGCGGTTATGGCGGCGGCAGGACGGTGTCGAGCAGATCCGGCAGCGCGGCGTAGTCGGCGAGCAGGCCCTCGGGCGAGAGCTGGGCGACGGCTTCACCCTCCGGCCCGAAGGTGACGAGGATGCAGGGGATGGTGGCCGCTTCCGCCGCTGCCCGGTCCGTCGCGGTGTCGCCGATCATCACGGCGTGTGGATGCTGACCGCCGGCCCGGGTGATGGTCTCGAGCACCGGGCGGGCGTCCGGTTTGCGCACCTCCAGACTGCCGGCGCCGATCAGGGCACCGAAATGCCTATCGAGGCCCAGGCGCGCGACCAGGGTCTCCGCCAGGTCGATCGGCTTGTTGGTGCAGATGCCGAGGCGCCAGCCGGCGGTCGCTAGCGCCTCGAGCGTCGGGATGACGCCGGGGTAGAGCTCGGTCTCACGGTCGATGTGTTCGGCATAGTGGGCGAGGAGCGCGCGGTAGTCTTCCTCATAACGCGCCGGTCCGTCCGGGACGGCGAGGCGACGATAGCCGAGTTCCAGCATCGCCCGCCCACCGCGGAAGGCGGTGGCCTTGTCAGCGTGGGGGTCGAGGGGCGCCGCCTCCCCCCGCCGCGCGAAGGCGGCATTGGCGGCGGCGATCAGATCGGCGCCGGTGTCGGCCAAGGTGCCGTCGAGATCGAAGATCGCTGTACGCATCCCACCCTCCTGCCGCCGTGGCTAGTGGATTTGCCGGCGAGGGACCAGGGCGCCAGGGTTACGAATTGAAACACATCCTGAAGCGTCGGCTTGGCAGGGGTCTAGGCCGGGGCCATGGTGGCTGCTATCACCCGGCTGGGGTGATTAGCGATCGGCAGGCGTGGGATATGGGGCAGTCGGCGCTCTCCATCATCGTGCTGGCGGCAGGGGCGGGAACGCGCATGCGCTCCGCCCTGCCGAAGGTGCTGCACAGGATCGGCGGTGCGCCGATGCTGCAGCACGTGCTCGCCACCGCAGCGGCCGCCCGCCCGTCGGCCACCGTGGTCGTCACCGGTCACGGCGCGATGGAGGTGGAGGCGGCCGCGCGCCGGATCGACGCCGGGGTACAGCTCGCCCGTCAGGAGGAGCCGCGTGGCACGGCAGATGCGGTTCGGGCCGCCGCCGACGCGCTAGCCGGGGCCGCCGGCGACACCCTCGTCCTCTACGGCGATGCCCCGCTCATCCAGGCCGAGACGTTGATGGAGATGCAGGCGGCCCGCGCCGCCGGGGCCGATATCGTCGTCCTCGGCTTCGAGGCGGCCGATCCCACCGGCTACGGCCGCCTGATCCTGGGTGAGGACGGCACGCTCAGCCGGATCGTTGAGGAGCGGGAGGCCGATGCGGAGACGCGCGCTGTCCGGCTCTGCAATTCCGGGGTGCTGATCGCGGGGACCGAGACGCTCTTCGATCTGATCGCTGCCGTCCGGGACGACAACGCGAAGAAAGAGTTCTATCTCACTGATATCATTGAGATCGGGGCGTCTCACGGTCTCCGCACTCAGGTCGTGATCTGTCCGGAGGCGGAGACCCTCGGCGTCAACTCCCGGGCCGATCTGGCGGTGGCCGAGGCCGCCTTTCAGGCCCGCGTGCGGGACGCCATGCTCGCCGCCGGCGTCACCCTCACGGCGCCGGAGACGGTGTTCTTCGCCCACGACACGGCGATCGGCGAGGACGCGGTGATCGGTCCCCACGTGGTCTTCGGCCCCGGGGTGCAGGTGGCGCGGGGGGCGGAGATCCGAGCGTTCTGCCATCTGGAACACTGTGCCATCGCCGAAGGCGCCACCGTCGGCCCCTTTGCCCGGTTCCGCGGCGGCGCCGATATCGGGCGCGACGCGAAGATCGGCAACTTCGTGGAGATCAAAGGCTCCGACATCGGCCAAGGCGCCAAGATCGGCCATCTGAGCTATGTCGGCGATGCCACGGTGGGGGAGGAGGCCAATATCGGCGCCGGCACCATCACCTGCAACTATGACGGCGTCTTCAAGCACCGGACGGAGATCGGCGCGCGGGCCTTCATCGGCTCGAACTCCGCCCTGGTGGCGCCTGTGCGGGTGGGGGAGGAGGCGATGACCGGCTCGGGCTCCGTCATCACCCAGGACGTGCCGGACGGCGATCTGGCCATCGCCCGCGGACGGCAAAGCAACAAACCGGGCCTGGCGCGGCGCCTGATGGCGCGGCTGCGGGCCATGAAGCAAGGCAAAGCAGGGTAAGGGCGTATGTGCGGTATCGTCGGCGTTCTCGGCAAAAATGAAGTGGCGCCGCTGATCCTGGAGGGATTGAAGCGGCTCGAATATCGCGGCTACGACAGCGCCGGTATCGCCACGGTGAACGACGGCAGGCTCGACCGCCGCCGGGCGATCGGCAAGCTGGCGGCACTGTCCGATCTGCTGGTGCACGATCCGATCCTCGGCAAAAGCGGCATCGGCCACACCCGCTGGGCCACCCACGGCGCGGCGACGCTGGCCAACGCCCATCCGCACCGCGCCGGGCCGGTGGCGGTCGTTCACAACGGCATCATCGAGAACTACCGCCCGCTCAGGGAGGAGCTGCAGACCGCCGGTGTGACCTTCGAGACCGACACCGATACCGAGGTGGTGGCCCAGCTCTGCGCCCATCTGATGGCTGGCGGCAAGGATCCGGTGGCGGCGGTTGAGGCGACGCTGCCGCGGCTCTCCGGCGCCTTCGCGCTGCTCTTTCTCTTCGAGGGGAAGGAGGATCTGCTGATCGCCGCTCGCCGGGGCTCGCCGCTCGCCCTCGGCCATGGCAATGGCGAGATGTTCGTGGGCTCCGATGCCCAGGCGCTGGCGATGCTGACCAACCGCATCACCTATCTTGAGGAGGGGGATTGGGCCATCGTCCGCCGCGCCGGGGCCGAGGTTCGCACGGCCGACGGCGCGCTCGCCAACCGCGAGGTTCGCCTGGTCGCCATCGACGCGGTGATGGCGGACAAGGCCGACTACAAGCACTTCATGGCGAAGGAGATGCACGAACAGCCGACGGTCTCGGCCTATGTGCACGCCCACTATCTTTCGGCGGATCGCAGCCGGGTGGAGATCGAGGAGGGCAAGGTCGATTTCACCGAGGTCGACCGCATCTTGCTGGTCGCCTGCGGCACCGCCTCCTACGCCTGTCAGGTCGCGAAGTACTGGTTCGAGGCGTTCGCCGGCATCCCGGCGGAGGTCGATATCGCCTCGGAGTTTCGCTATCGCGAGCCGCCACTGACGGACCGGACCATGGCGATCTTCCTCAGCCAGTCCGGGGAGACGGCCGACACCCTCGCCGCCCTTCGCCATTGCCAAGACCGCGTCGGGCGAATTGTCGCGGTGGTCAATCAACCGGAGAGCACCATCGCCCGGGAGGCCGATCTGGCGCTGCCGATCCTCGCCGGGGCAGAGATCTGCGTCGCCTCCACCAAGGCCTTCACCAACATGCTGATGGTGCTGGCGGTGCTGGCGGTGCTGGCCGCCCGCCAGCGTGGCACGCTTGATGCGGAGGGGGAGGCGGCCAAGCTCGCGACCCTCTCCCACACTTCCGGCGCGTTCCGCGAGGCGCTGATGCTGGAGCGCCAGATCCAGGGCATCGCGCGCGAACTCGCCCGGGCCCGCGATGTGCTGTTCCTGGGGCGTGGCCCGCTCTTCCCAATCGCGATGGAAGGGGCGCTGAAACTCAAGGAAATCAGCTATATACACGCCGAAGGTTATGCAAGTGGAGAGCTGAAGCACGGCCCCATCGCCCTGATCGACGAGGGCGTGCCGGTGGTGGTCTTCGCGCCCCGCGACGCGCTCTTCGAGAAGACCGTCTCCAACATGCAGGAGGTGATGGCCCGGGGCGGTCGCATCGTGCTGATCACCGATGCGGCCGGGGCGGCGGAGGCGAGCGGCGGCGCCTGGCACACCCTGGTGATGCCCCAGGTCGATCCGCTGATCGCACCGATCGTCTATGCCGTGCCAGCCCAACTTCTCGCCTACCACACGGCGGTCATGAAAGGCACTGACGTGGATCAGCCAAGAAATCTCGCAAAATCTGTGACAGTGGAGTAGTGTGCGTTGCTCAATAAACCGCGGACTGACGGGGGCCAGTGACTATGCGGACGACTTTTTCCCTCTTGGTAGGGGTTTCTTTTCTTGCGGCATGTGCGCGGGAGCCGGAGCCCGAGCCAGTCGTCGAACTCGTGCAGGAGGACTGTTATACGGTCGACGTCTTCTCCAGCACCAAGGTGACGGCACCGGCGGACTCGATCTCCGAAGCCCGACGCGCCTTCGCCGGCGTGTGGGAGAACGGGGCCTGGAATGGCTCGCACTGCCACGACCTCTACGTGATCGAGATCAACGAGGACGGCAGCGCCGTGGTGATAGACACCCATGGGCCCGGCAACGGCTCCGACGCCACCGCCTTCCGCCGCACGGCGACGTTTGATGAGGCGGATCGGCTGGTCATCGTCTCCGGCAACAGCCAGCGCGTCTATGAGCTGGTGGAGGGTGAGCTTCACGCCGTGGAGCGTGTAGGCAAGAGCCGGGAGCGGCGCGCGATCCTCACCCGGCGGACGTGAGGCGGATCGAGGGCGCTGAGGCGCTCTCGGCGCTGGAGCAAGCGGGATCGGCCGAGAGGGCGGCGGGAATGGCCGCCTACCACAAGGCGCCGCGGCGATATCTCGGCGTCTCGGTCCCCACCATCCAAACCCACGTTGCCGCTTGGCGTGCCGCGCTCGACGTGCCGGGCCGGGTGGCGCTGGCTGCGGCACTCTGGGACAGCGACGTGCATGAGGCGCGGGTGGCGGCGGCCAAGCTGCTCACGCAGGCCCGCATCCGCCCCGACGATGCCGTTTGGGCCGAAGTCCAGCGCTGGGTGCCGACCTTCGACGGCTGGGCGGTGGCCGATCATGCCTGCTCGACGATCGACCGACGCCTGTCTGCCGTGCCGGAGCGGCTGGACGTGGTCGAGACCTGGACACGGCATGAGAGCATGTGGGTCCGCCGCGCCGCCCTGGTGGCGACGCTCCCTTGGGCTAAGGACCGCCACCCGGGGCCAGAGGATCTGGCCCGGCGCGACCGCATTCTCGGCTGGGCCGCGCTTTATGTGCTGGACCGCGAGTGGTTCATCCAAAAGGCCATCGCCTGGTGGCTCCGCACCCTGTCGCGCCATGACCCTGGGCGGGTGGAGACGTTTCTCGCCCGCCATGGCTCTCAGATGAAGGCCTTCGCCAGGCGTGAGGCCGCCAAGTATCTCGAGACGGCGGGATAGGCGCGCCTAGGCCGCCGCCTCGCCTGACTTGGCTTTCTCCACCACCCGTGCCGGGGCGCCGACCACCGTGGCGCCGTCGGGCACGTCGTGGATCACCACGGCGTTGGCGCCGATCTTCACGTCCTTGCCGATGGTGATCGGACCGATGATCTTGGCGCCGGTGCCGATCACGGCGCGGGCTCCGATGGTCGGGCCGACGATGTTGCCTTCGGCCAGGCCGATGGTGACGAACGGCCGGATCACCGCGCCACCGCCGATCTGCACCAGCCCGTCGATCACCACCTGGCCGTGGGGCAGGATGATGCCGGGTCCCAAGATCACCGGGGCGCCGATATGCACCTGGGCGATGGTGATGGCGATGCGCCGCAGGATCGTCGGCAGGACCGGTACGCTCCGCCGCCGCAGCCAGGTGGCCATGCGGGTCAGCACCAGCGCGAGGAACCCGTCCGCCTGCCAGATCATCGCCAGGATCAGGAGAAGGGCGGGCGAGCGGCCGTGCCAGTCCCGCCGCCCGTGGAGCGACGCCGCCACGGCCCTGGCATCCGCCGCCGCCGCGCGGGCAAAGCCCGGGTTCGCCCGGGCGCGCTGTCGCAAGAGCTCTTGCCGCGTCATGCTGCGCCTCGCCCTGTCCTGCCGGCCGTAGGCTGCGCGGGTGCGGCCTGTCGGTCAAGCCGGCCTAGACCGCATCCCCTGGAGCTTTGCGGAGCGCGCCCGCGGCCCGCGCCGGCAGGACCCAGAGCGCCACGAGCAGCCCTATCCCTGCCACCGTCACCCAGACGCTGGCCGAGGGCGCGAGGATCAGCGCCCCCGCCACCGCCAGGGCCGCCCTTTGCCACAGCGCCAGCCGCCCGCGCAGCCAACCGACCGCCGCGGCCGAGACGGCGTAGACGCCGATCATCGCCGTCAGCACGTCGACCAGGATGGCCCCGGCCGTCCCGTGCAGGATCAGCGTGGGGGAGAAGACGAAGAGGAACGGGATCACATAGGCCGTCCAGCCGTAGCGCATCGCGGTGATCGCCGTCCGCATCGGTGCGGCCTCGGCGATCGAGGCGGCGAAGAAAGCGCCGATTGCGACCGGCGGCGTCACCATCGACATCATGCCGAGATAGAAGATGAAGAGATGGGCGGCGATCGGGTCCACCCCGCTCTCCACCAGGCTCGGCGCGATCAGCACGGCGAGCAGCAAGTAGACGCCCACGGTTGGCATCCCCATGCCAAGGATGATGCAGATGAGGGCGGCGATCAGCAGCAGCAGGAACAGGTTCTCGCCGCCCAAATCCACCAACACCCAGGTGAGGCCGAAACCCAGGCCGGTGATGTTGAGCACGCCGATGATGAAGCCGGCGGCCGCCGCGATCATGATGATATCGGTGACGGCGCGCCCGGTCTCCACCATCGCCGCGCCGATCTCCCGCCAGCCCATGCGCTTGCCGTAGCCGATGGCGAGGCCGATCAGCAGCGCGGTGCCCGCACCCCAAAGCGCCGCCGTCTCCGGCCGCTGGCCGAAGGTGAAGAGGGCGAGCACGATGGCGGCGAAGGGCACGGCGAAGACCCAGCCGCGCTTCAGCACCTGGCGCACCTCCGGGATCTCCTCGGGGTCGACCAGGGCGATCTCGTCCTTCGCCGCCTGCAGATCGGCTTGGGCGAAGACCGCGACGTAGTAGAGGAGGGCAGGGACGATGGCCGCCACCACGATCTCGGCATAGGGGCGCTGCAGGATGTCGGCCATCAGGAAGGCGACGGCGCCCATCACCGGCGGCACGATCTGCCCGCCGGTGGAGGCGACCGCCTCGATCGCCGCGGCCTGGTGTGGGCGGTAACCGGCCCGGGTCATCATCCGGATGGTCACCACACCGGTCGCCACGATGTTGGAGACCACGACGCCGGAGATCGAGCCGAAGAGGCCGGAGGCAACCACAGCGATCTTCGCCGAGCCACCCCGCCGGCGCCCCATCGTGGCGATCGAGATGTCGTTGAAGAAGTTGGCGCCGCCGGATTTCAGCAAGAGCTGGCCGAACAGCACGAAGGCGATGACCACCGCGGCGGCGACCAGCAGGACCTTTCCGAACAGCCCGTTCGGATCGAAGCCGACGTAGAGCAGCAGCCGCTCCGGCGCGACCTCCCGCGTCTGCAGCGCGCCGGGGATATGGTGGCCGAGAAGGCCGACGGCGCCGATCGCCAGCACCACGCAGACCAGCGCCCAGCCGACGGTCCGCCGCAAGCCCTCCAGCACCAGCACGAGCAGGGTGAGGCCGAGGATCAGGCCGTCGAGCGGCACCGACATCTGCCGGGCGATCAGGTCAGGATAGGCGAGCATGACCCAGAGCGCCGCGCCGCCGCCGAGGGCCGCGAGCCCGTAGTCGAGCCAGCGCAGCCGCGAGGGGCGCTCCAGAAAGACCAGCACCAGGGCGAGCGCCAGGACCAGGGCCAGGAACTGCTCCGAATAAGGCGCGAAGCCGAGGCGGGAGGGGACGTCGGCCGCCCAGAGGATGGCCGAAAACGTCAGAATGGCGGCGACGACCGCGCCGAGCCGTCCACCGGCTGCCTCGGTCGTCGCCGCCATGCCTCAGAGCTCCTGCTGGGCGATGCCCTGCGCCTCAAAGAACGCCACCGCGCCGGGATGCCAGACCGCGCCCGGGTAGTTGACGTAGGCACGCTCGATGGCGAAGGCGCGGAGCGGGGGATAGCTCTCCCCCATCGCCTCGGCGCCGTTTGCCATGGCTTCGAGCAGGGCCGTCACCGTCTCGTCCGGCACATGGGCGCCGGCGAGCAACACGTTGTCCCAGGTCACCATCATCATCGGCTCGTCAATGCCGACCCGGAAGGGTGCGGGGGTGACTTCGGAGAAGTAGAAGGCCGGCCGCACCGCTTGGATACGCGCCAGCGCCTCAGCATCGGAGGCGCCCTTCAGGAACCGCACCCCGTCGACGCTCGCCGCAACCTCCGCCACCTTCGGCCCGCCGACGGCAAAGAACGCGGCATCCGTGCGGCCGGAGGCGAGGTCGTCCGAGCCCCGGATCAATCCCGGCACCGGCACGCCCGTGACGTCGTCATAGCTGAGGCCGCCGGTCGACAGGATCGCCGTCACGTGGCTGTTGGCCAGCGGAAACGCATCCCAGCCGGAGGAGACGCGCATACCGGCCAGCTCACTCATCTCCGTCAGCCCGCTGTCGGCCCGGACATAAAGGCCGATGGGCAGCGGGTTGAGTTTGGCCACCACGCGCAGATCGCTCAATGCCTGGCCGGTGTAATGGTCGATGCCCTCGGCCGCCGCGATCACGTCGTTGATGTCGTTGATCGAGAACTCGGCGAGGTCCTGCTCTAACGCCTGCATCATGGCGAGGTTGCCGCCATAGGGCTGGACGACCATGCGGATCCCGTCCTCCCGCACGGTGCCGGCGATGACGTTGCCCATGGTGTTCCAGACCGAGCCCTGGGGCAGTGTGGCGATGGAGACGGTCTGCGCCCCGGCGGGCGCGGCAAGGGCCAATAGGGCCGCGGTGGCAAGGTATTTCATACGCTCCTCCCTGTGGATCGTTCGTTCGGACGTCGGTTATTCGGCGTCGGGTTGGTTTTCGGGGGCTGCCTCGGCAAAGGCCGGCAGGGCCATGCAGGCCGCGTGGATCCGCGCGATGGTGGGGTAGGGGTCCATCTCCACCGCGAAGCGGCGGTTGTTGAGGCACTGGGCCGCGAGGCAGAGATCGGCGAGGCCCGGCGCCTCTCCATGGCAGAAGGTGCCGGTCGCTGCATCGCCCGCCAGCCGCGCCTCCAGCGCTGCGAAACCCTCGGCGACCCAATGGCGGAACCAGTCGGCCCGCGCCGCCTCGTCCGCGCCGAAGCGGCTGCCGAGGGCCTGCAGGACCCGCAGGTTGTTCAATGGATGGATGTCGAGGGCGATGGCGTCGGCGAGCGCCCGCACCCTTGCCCGTCCCCAGGCATCGGCGGGCAAAAGCGGCGGTTCGGGGTGGGTTTCGTCGAGCCATTCGACGATGGCGAGGGATTGGGCGAGCGGGCCCTCCTCCGTCACCAGGGTCGGCACCAGCCCCTCCGGATTGAGCGCGAGATAGGCGGGGGAACGCTGCGCCCCCTCCCGCAATGGATAGGCGACATAGTCGTAGGCCAGGCCCTTGAGGTTGAGCGCCGCGCGCACCCGAAACGAGGTCGAGGAGCGGAAATAGTTGTGGAGGACGAGGCTCACGCCCGGTCCCCGATGGTCACATCGATCTCCGCCAAACCCTCAACCGCGCCGGTGATCCGGTCGCCCGAGACGACGGGGCCGACGCCCGCCGGCGTGCCGGTCATCACCAGATCGCCCGGAGCCAGCGACATGGAGCGCGAGAGGATGGCGACATGCTCGTTCACCGACCAGATCAGGTCGGCCAGATCGGCGTCCTGCTTCACCTCGCCATTGACCGCGAGCCAGATCCGCCCGACCTCGACGCTCGCCACCCGCTCCATCGGTACGAGGGGCGCCATGGGGGCGGAGTGGTCGAAGGCCTTGCCCCAGTCCCAGGGCCGCCCCTTTTCCCGCGCCTCAAGCTGCAGGTCGCGGCGGGTAAGGTCGATGCCGACGGTGGCGCCCCAGAGATGCTCGGGTACCTCGGCCGCGGCGAGATCGCGCCCGCCGGTGCCGATGGCGACGACCAGCTCGATCTCGTAGTGCAGGTTCTCCGTCTCCGGCGGGTAGGGGATGGTCGCCGGGGTGTCGACCACGGCATCGGCCGGCTTGGTGAAGAAGAACGGCAGCTCGCGGTCGGGGTCGCGCCCCATCTCGCGGGCATGGGCGGCGTAGTTCCGCCCGACGCAGAAGATCCGGCGTACCGGAAAGCGCTCTGCCTGGCCGTGGACGGCGAGGCTTGCCTGGGGCGGCGCGGGGACGACGTACCTCACGCGTTCCCCCGCCGCTCGCGGAAGAGGCCCAGCTTCTCCTGGATCGGCCGGTCGGAGTAGGAGAAGAGCACCGCGTCCTCCTCCGCCTCATGCCGGATTTCGTGCCAGGAGGGGACGACGAAGACATCGCGCGGGCCCCAGTCGATCACCTGATCGCGCACCCTGGTGCGGCCCGTGCCCTCGACCACGACGTAGACCGTGGCGTCGGTGGAGCGGTAGGGCGCGCCGGTGAAATCCTTGGGCAGCAGCTGCAGGCAGGTGCCGATGGTCGGCATCGCCCAGCCGCCGTCGACCGGATTGACGTAGCGCATCTTCAGGCCGTGGCAGGGATCCCATTCCTCCCGCACCCGCATGGCCTCGAGCGCCTCGCGGGAGCGGGCGTAGGGATAGTTGAAGATCGGCGAGGTGGGCGTCACCTTCTCGTAGCCCAAGGGCAGCATGTTGGCGCCGTAGCGCGCGGTGCTGTCACCGGTGGGCTTGGTGATCTCCTGCTGATCCTCGCCCAATCCCTCGGCAAAGCTCGCGTCGAGGAACTGCACGACGGGGATGTCGAGCCCGTCGAGCCAGAAGATCGGCTCGCCCGTGTCGTTGCCGTGGTCGTGCCATTCCCAATTGGGGGTGATGACGAAGTCGCCGAAGGCCATCTCGGTCTTCTCGCCGCCCACGGCCGTGAACCCACCGGCGCTTTCGAGGACGAAGCGGAGCGCCGACTGGGTGTGGCGGTGGGCGGGCGCCACCTCGCCCGGCATCACGCATTGGATGCCGCAGTAGAGCGAGGTCGTGACCTTCGACGTGCCCTTCAGCCCGGGGTTTTCCAGGATCAGCACGCGGCGCTCCGCCTCCTTCGCGGTGATCAGGTCAGCGGCTTCCAGCAATCGGGCGCGGACGCTGTCGTAGCGCCATTTGAAGGGCTGGCAGTCGGATTTCGGCTCGGGCGTGATGATGCCCGACATCACGGACCAGAGGGCGCGCATCGATTCCGGTTCGATCGCGTCGTAGAAGGCTTGCCGCTCCGCCGTGCTGGCCGGGGGGGTCTCGAGGCTCATCTCTGTCGCTCCTCTCGGATCATTCGGCGGCTTCTTCGCGCAGAAGCGCCTGGCGGTCGATCTTGTCGGTGCCGGTCTTCGGCAGATGGTCGCGAAACACGATCTCTCGCGGGTATTTGTGGGGCAGCAGGCGGGACTTGGCGTAGCTCTGCAACTCCTCGATCAGCGTCGCATCACCGGTGCCGACGGGGGTGACCCAGGCCTTGATGGTCATGCGCCGGTCGGGTCCCTCGACCGCCTGGACACAGGATTCGCGCACGGCCGGATGGTCGTTCAGCGCGTGCTCGATCTCGATCGGATAGACCCATTGGCCGGAGACCTTGACCAGGTCGTCGGCCCGCCCGCGGAAGAAGTGGAAGCCGTCCGCGTCCGCCACGAACCGGTCGCCGGTGTCGAGCCAGCCGTCCCGCATGGTCTCCGCCGTTTTCTCCGGCCGGTTCCAGTAATACTCCGCGCCCGAGAGGCCCATGACCTGCATAACCCCCTCTTCGCCGGGCTCTGCCTCGTGCCCCTCCGGCGTGATCAGGCGCACGGCGTAGCCCGGCACGGCGCGGCCGGCGGAGCCTGGCTTTTGTGTCGCTGTATCGTTGGATAGGTAGATGTGCAGCATCTCCGTCGAGCCGAGCCCCTCCACGATCGGCATGCCGAAACGGCGCTGCCAGTCGCGGGCAAGCTCGGCCGACAGCACCTCCGCCGCCGAGATCGAGAGGCGGAGGGACGACATGTCCACCGTCTCGATCCCGGGATCGGCGGCGAGGGCGGTGTAGAGCGTCGGCAGACCGAACAGGATCGTCGGCCGCCCGCTCTCAATCGCTTCGAAACAGCGCGGCGGCGTCGGCCGGCCGGAGAGCAGGACGGAGGCCGCACCGACGCTCATCGGGAAGGTGACGCTGTTGCCGAAGCCGTAGGCGAAATAGATCTTCGGGATCGAAAAGCAGATGTCGTGAGGCTGGATGTCGAGGATCGTCCGGGCGTAGGTGTGGGCGGTGTAGGCCGCATCCTCATGTTTGTGCACCACGCCCTTCGGCCGGCCGGTCGAGCCGCTGGAATACATCCAGAAGGCCATATCGCGCCGGCTCGTCGGATGCTCATCGAGGGCGGCGGGGGCCGCGGCCCAGGGCCGCTCGGCGGCGTTCAGGATGTGGGTGCAGGCGGTATCGGCCGTGGCCTCGGCGTTGAACAGCTCGGCGAAAGGCTGCGAGACAATCGCCGCGCCGGCATCGCTGTCTTCGAGGAAGAAGCGGATCAGGTCGGGTGGCGACAGCGTGTTGATCAGCATCGGCACGAGCCCGGCACGCATCGCGCCCATGATCGCGGCGGGATAGGCCGGCTCGTCATCGAGAAACAGCAGGACGCGCGTCCCCGGCGTGCAGCCGAGGCTGCGGAGATGGCTGCCGATGCGCGCCGCCTCCTCCACCAGCGCGGCATAGGTGATGCGTGCGCCGTCGTGGATCAGCGCCGTGTTCTCCGCGCGTTCGGACAGGTTGTCCCAGAGGAGGCGGGAGGCGTTGTACTCCTCCGGCAGCTCAAAGCCGACCTCTGCCGCCAGGCGCTCAGGCGTCATCACGCGGCCTCCAGGTCGATGCCGCGGGCCTCGAGCGCGGCGGAGAAGGCGGGCGCCAGGCGCCGGAGCCGCGCCGCGTCAAGCCGCCCGGCCCGCCGAATATAGCTCAGCGCAAATGGCCAGGGCTCGAGCGCCATATGCGCGCCGAACTCCTCGTACCAGTCGGCCGAACGCCGCGCCGCGCCGACGATCTTCTCCAGCACCGGCTGCCGCGTCGCCTGATAGGCGGGGAGGGCGGTCGCCACGTCCCACTCGGCCGCCTCCAGCGCTTTGGCCAGCGCAATCACGTCCTCCAATGCCAGGCGCGTCCCCGAGCCGATGGAGAAATGCGCGGTGTGCAGCGCATCGCCCACCAGCACCTGGTTGCCATGATGCCAGGTCGTGCAGTCGAGGTTCGGAAAGCGCCGCCAGACGGAGTTGTTGGGGATCAGCTGGGCGCCCTGCAACTGCTCGGCAAAGAGCACCTCGCAGGCCGCGCGGTAGTCCGGCTCCTCCATCTCGGCAAAGCGGCTGCGGGCGAAGGTCTCCGGCCCCATCTCGATGATGAAGGTCGCCCGGCCGGGGGCGTAGCTGTAGTGATGGGCGTTCATCGGCCCGTGGGGCGTGTCGATGAAGGTCTGGGTGAGCGCATCGAACTCCCGATCCGCGCCGTACCAAACGAAGTGATTGTCGAGATGAGTGATCCGCTCGCCAAACGCCTCCGGCGCGCCCCCGCGCACCCGGCTGTTCAGACCGTCGGCGCCGATCACCAAATCCGCCGCCGGCAGCGCCTCCACCAGCGTCTCGTAGCGCGGCACGATGCCGAGGTCGGCCGCCCGGGCCTGTAAGAGCTGCAACAGCTCCAGCCGGCCGATCCCGGCAAAGCCGACGCCGTCGATGGCGATCCGCGCGCCGCGATGGTTCAGCACGATGTCGGACCAGCGCTGCATATGCGGCTCGATCAGGTCCGCCGTCTCGGCATCGTCGGCCCGCAGGAAGTCGAGCGCCTGGTCGGAGAACACCACGCCGAAGCCGAAGGTTGCGTCCGGCGGGTTCTGCTCGAAGATCTCGATCTCCAGATCCGGCCGCAGCCGCTTCAGGAGGATGGCAGCATAGAGCCCGGCCGGCCCGGCGCCGATGACGGCGATCCGCATGTCTCCTCCCCTTGACGGTCGTTGCTCGTCTTCCATTACGTAATCAGTTACATTATGCGTAAGTCAAGCCCTGGCCGGAGGATCGCAGAATGGCCTTTGAGACAAGCCGCCTGGTGGAGTGGGGCGACTGCGACCCGGCGGGCATCGCCTTCTATCCGAACTTCTTTCGCTGGATGGATTCGGCGTTCCACGAGATGGCGGCCTCCCTCGGCTTCGGCCATGCGGGCATCGCCGATCACGGCCTTTTCGCCACGCCGCTCCGCGATGTAGGGGCGACGTTTCGGAGCCCCGCTCGGCCGGGCGTGCGGCTGGAGATCGGCGTCGGCGTCACCCGGATCGGCCGCTCCGGCTTCGCGCTCGCCTACGCCTTCACTGCAGACGGCCAAGCCGTGGCGAGCGGGCGGGAGGATCGCGTCTGCGTCACAAGGGACGAGGCCGGCGCCATCGCCAAGGCGCCGATCCCGGACAGTCTGCGGCGGCTGTTGGAGGCCCAGCATGAATGACGAAAGCCCAAGCCGCGGCCGGGGCGTACAGTCGGTCGAGGTCTCCATCGGCCTGCTGACCGCGCTCGCCCGCCATCCCGGGCCCATGGCGCTCTCCCAACTCGCGGCGGAGGTCGGCATGGCCCCGGCGAAGGTGCACCGCTACCTCGCGAGCTTCGTCGAGACCGGCATGGTGCAGCAGCGCAGCACCGGCAGCTACGATCTCGGGCCCCGGGCGGCGGAGATCGGCACGGCGGCGATCGCCCGCATCGACCCGGTGAACCGCGCCGCCGATGCCCTGCCGGCACTGGTGGAGGAGACCGGGCTGACCGGCCTCCTCGCCGTCTGGGGCACGCTTGGGCCGACCATCGTGCGGTGGGAGAAATCGGCGGTGCCGCTCATCACCATGCTCGGCCTCGGCTCCGTGCTGCCGGTCACCCGCTCGGCCACCGGCCATGCCTTCATGGCGCATATGCAGGACCGCCTGCTCGCGCCCGCCGTGGCGGAGGAGGCGCCAGAAAGCACCCTCGCCGCCTTCGCCGAGCTGCGGGAGAGGGTGCGGCGGGACGGGGTGGCGACGGCGGATCAGGACTTCATCCCAGGCCTCTTTGCCCTCGCCGCGCCGATCCTGGATCTGGCGGGACGGCCGGCGGCGGTGGCCACCCTGATCTCGACGACGCGCGACCTGTTGGCGTCCGATAGCCCGGCCCGGGCGCGGTTGCTGGCCTTCTCGGCAACTCAGCGGTTGTCACCTGGGGGGTAGGGGGCGCTGCCCCCTCTTCGCGCTGCGAATTCACCCCCGGGATATTTCGGTCACTGCGAAATGGGGCCTTCTTGCTGGTTCAAGTATCCCCGCCGGAGGCATCCGTCGGTTGCACCATGCGGAGCGCTTGACCGACGGGCCGTGCATGCCAAGCTCGGCCGATGGGCACCGCCGGCAGCTTTCTCGACCGCGTCGACCACCATCCCCTGGCGCTCGATCCAGCGCGGGGAGCGGAGGTCTGGCGGGCCGGCCGCGGTCTGCCCCCGGCCGCGCGGCCGTTGATCGAGGGGGCGGCCGGCACCAGCCCCTATCTTGCGGGCGTGCTGCTGAAGGAGGCGTCCTGGCTTGCCGAAGCGCTGCACCGGGCGCCGGAGGAGAGCCTCGCGGCCCTGGTCACCGCGGCGCGGGCGGACGGGCAGGGAGAGGATCTGCCCGCCAGACTTCGCCGCATCAAGCGTCGCGCCGCACTGCTGATCGCCCTCGCCGATCTCGCCGGCGTCTGGGATCTCGCGGAGGTGACCGCGGCGCTCACCCAAGTCGCCGAGGCGACGGTCGAGGCGGCGCTTGTCGCCGCGCTTTCGGCCGAGGTGGCGCGAGGCAGGCGGGCGGGCTTGAGCGCGGAGGATCTGGCCGACAGTGCCGGTTTGGCCGTCATCGCTATGGGCAAGATGGGGGCGGGGGAGCTCAACTACTCGTCCGACATCGATCTCGTCTGCCTGTTCGACGAAGGCCGCTACGCGCCGGAGCGCTACGGCGATGTCCGCAAGGCCTTGATCCGCGTGGTCCAGGCCGTGGTCCGCACCCTCTCTGAGCCGACGGCGGACGGCTACGTCTTTCGCACCGACCTCCGCCTTCGTCCCGATCCCGCCGTCACCCCGGTCTGCATCGCCATGGAGGCGGCGGAGCGCTATTACGAGAGCGTCGGCCGGACGTGGGAGCGGGCGGCCTACATCAAGGCCCGGGCCGCCGCCGGTGCCGTTGCGGCGGGGGAGGCGTTCCTCGACCGACTGCAGCCCTTCATCTTTCGCCGGCACCTGGATTTCGCGGCGATCCGAGACGCCCACGACATCCGCCTGCGCATCCGGGCGCACAAGGGGCTTTCCGGGCCGATCCAGGTGCCGGGCCATGACCTGAAGCTCGGTCGGGGCGGCATTCGGGAGATCGAGTTCTTCACCCAGACCCGCCAACTGATCCTCGGCGGTCGCGATCCGGCGCTGCGCGGGCGCGCCACCCGGCCGATGCTCCGGGCCCTGGCCGAGCGGGGCTGGATCGGCGCCGATGTGGCGGCGGAGCTCGACGAGGCCTACGTCCGCCTCAGAACGCTCGAGCATCGGCTGCAGATGATCCACGACGCGCAGACCCACGCAGTGCCCACGGATGCGGAGACGCGACGCCGGCTCGCCGCCCTCGACGGCCGCGATGACCTGGCCGGCTTCGAGGCGGAGCTGCTGGCGCTCCTCCGCCGCACCGATGCGACGATCGAAGCGTTCTTCGAGCCTGGGGAGGCCAGCGGGCCCCGGCGCGACGACGCCGGCGCGTTTCAGGATGCGGCGAAGGCGGCCGAGACGATGGAACGCTGGCGCCGCTTGCCCGCGCTCCGCTCCGACCGCGCCCGGCGCATCTTCGCGCGCCTCCGGCCGGAGATCGTGGCCCGCCTCTGCGAGGCGGCGAGCCCGGATCAGGCCCTGGCCGAGTTCGACGCCTTCCTCGGCGGTCTGCCGGCGGGCGTGCAGCTCTTCTCACTCTTCGAGGCCAACAAGCCGCTCCTCGATCTGCTGGTGGAGATCTGCGCCGCGGCGCCGAGCCTCGCCCAGTATCTCGGCCGCAATTCCGGCGTGCTGGACGCGGTCCTCAGCCCCGATTTCTTCGGCCCCTTGCCCGATGTCGAGGCGCTGGGCAGGGCGCTGTCGTTGGAGCTTGCGCGGGCCACCGACTACGAGCAGGCGCTCGATGCCACACGGCGCTGGCAGAAGGAGCAGCATTTTCGCATCGGCGTGCATCTCCTCCGCGCGATCTCCTCGGTGGAGGAGGTGGCGGCCGCCTACAGCGCCTTGGCGGAGGCTTGTCTGCGCGGCCTCCTCCCCCACGTCGTTGCCCATCTGGCGGAGCGTCATGGGCCACCGCCGGGACGCGGCGCGGCGGTGCTCGCCCTTGGCAAGCTTGGCTCGCGGGAGATGACGGCGACCTCGGACCTCGACCTCATCATCGTCTATGACGCGGCGGGGGTGGAGGCCTCCGAGGGTCGGCGCCCGCTGCCGGCCGCGACCTACTATGCAAGGCTCGCCAAGGCGCTGATCTCGGCCATCACCGTGCCAACGGCGGAGGGGGCGCTTTACGCTGTCGACATGCGGCTTCGCCCCTCCGGCCGCCAAGGCCCGGTCGCCGTCTCCCTCAGCGGGTTCGAGAGCTACCAGCGGGAGGAGGCGTGGATCTGGGAGCATCTGGCGCTCACCCGGGCCCGCCCGGTGGCGGGTGAGCCGGCCCTCGCGGAGGGTCTAGCGGCCGCGATCGCCCGGATCCGCACCCTCGACCGCGATCCGGAGGGCGTCCGGACTGGCACCGCCGATATGCGCCGGCGCCTGGCCGGGGTGCATCCCGGGGCAGGGGACGATCCGTGGGAGGCGCGCCTCGGCCCTGGGCGGATGCTCGACGTCGAGTTGCTCACCCAGATGGGCCGGCTGCTGACCCAGGCGCAAGGCACCGCGCCGGTGCGGGAGGTTCTGGCCGACCTGGCCAAGCACGGCTGGCTGCCGGCCGAGGAAGCCGTGCGCCTCGCCCGCACCCATGGCCGGCTGGCGCGGTTGCAGCAGATCCTGCGCGTCGCCCTTGGCCCCGGCGCCGGCGGCGCGGCGATTGAGGCGGCGGGGCGAAGCCTCGTCAGCCTGCTGACGACCGCGACTGAGACCAAGTCCCTGCGCGACCTGCGCGAGACCCTGGTGCAGGACCGGGAGGCCGCGGCCGCCATCGTCGAGGCCCGGATCGGCCCGGCCACGGCGGATGCGGACTGAGCCCGCCGATGCTGCCCATCGTCTACCATCCCGACTATCTCGCGCCCCTCCGCCAGGGTCACCGCTTCCCCATGTCGAAATACGGCTATCTGCGCGACATCCTGGTGGACCGCGGCCTGCTGCCGGCAGTGGGCGGCTATCTGGCGCCCGCGCCGGCTGGGCGCAGTCAGCTGAGCGCTGTCCATCCGATCGACTACGTGGAGCGCGTCTTGGAGGCCCGCCTGACGCGGGAGGAGGCGCGGCGCATCGGCCTTCCCTCCACCCCCCGGGTGGCCCGGCGGGCCCAGCTGGCCAGCGCTGGCACCTTGCTCGCTGCCCGCCTGGCTCTGGAGCACGGCATCGCGTGCAATCTGGCCGGGGGCTCGCACCATGCGGGGCCGGAGGGGGGCGCGGGCTTCTGCGTCTTCAACGACGTCTCTGTGGCGGCCCGGGCTTTGCTGGACGAGGGCGTCGTCCGGCGCATCCTGGTGGTCGACCTCGACGTGCACCAGGGTGACGGCACGGCCGAGACCTTCGCGGCGGAGGAGGCAGTGTTCACCCTCTCGCTCCACGCCGCGCGGAACTATCCGGCGCGCAAGGCGGTCTCCGACCTCGACGTGGCCCTGCCCGACGGGATGGAGGATGACGCCTATCTCGCCGCCCTCGACGACGCTTTGGCCCGAGCCATTGAGGCCGCCCGGCCAGAGATCGTGTTCTACAATGCCGGCGTCGATCCGCACCGGGCCGATCGGCTGGGCCGCCTGGCGTTGAGCGACGGCGGCCTGCGCGCCCGGGATGCCCGGGTCTTCGCCGCCTGCCGTGCCCGGGCCCTGCCGGTGGTCGGTGTCCTCGGCGGCGGTTACGGCAAGGCGCCCTATGAGGTCAGCCTCCGCCATGCGCTGATGGTCGAGGAGGCAGCCCGATCGGCCGATGCTACGGCCCCCGCCGTCCGCCGTTCGGGAGGTCAATCCGCGCCGTGAAACCCCTTCCCAAGAACGTGAACGGCCAAACCTTTGCAATCTGCGGTTGGCTTCCCACCTCTGCCATATCCAGCCGGACCCGGTTGGACCGGCCGCCGTCCGCTTGCACCCCCCTCTCTCACTGTTCGCGGGCGGCGGCCACCCCCTCTCCCTTGCCCTTAAGCGTCTGCCGCCCCAAGTTCTGGCGGGGTGGAGGAGTGAGCGTATGACGGAGAAGGGTGATCTGGCCGAGGACCCGCGCGGTCTGATCTTCGAGGCCTACCGGATCGACGGTATCGGCATGGCCGACTGCCGCACCATCTTCTTCGATTGGGCATTGGGGGAGACCTCTGGCGCCAAGCACCAGGCCGTCGAGACCCTGCTGGCGCATTACGGCCCCACCTTTCCCGACCATCCGATGACCGAGGTGCTGCGCGAGGGATTGCGCGCCACCGGCCCGGCCAAGCGCACCGGTCGCGCCGCCGCCCGCCGCGCCCGGGGCTGACGCCCCCAAGGGGTGGGTCCTAAGGCCGGCTGAGGCTGGGTGATTTTCGACCCAGCCGACAACCCCCTCTAGCCATGACAAAAAACTGACATCTGCCCCGTTCCTCGCGGCGCGCGCCGGGTCCAATTTGACCCACGCGCCGCGCGGGATCGGTGGCAAACGGAAATTGCCGAGGCCGCATCCAACCCGGACACTTTGACGGAGTTAGGGCGATCCGTCGCCCGCAAACGTGTTTGTTGAAGAGTACGCGCGTGCCTGAGCAACCGCCCCCCGATCTGGCGACGGCCGAGGTGCTGGGCCATCTGGGCGCCTTCCTGCCCGCCGACACCCCGGGCCTGCCGGTCAACCAGCTTGGCCTGGTGGCGACGGAGGTGCGCACCCTCGCCCTCGGCCACCGGCGCGGCTCGGCCTACCGGGCGGGTCAGCCGGTCGCCGCCCTGACCGGCCTGATCTTGAACGCCACCGCGCGGATCGAACTTTGGGGCACTAGCCCCGATGACGTCGAGACCGCCATGGATGCGGTGCAGAGCAACTTGCAGAACGCCGCCGGCAACCTTCGCGCCCTCGGCTTCCTCGCCTTCTCGGCCGAGGAGGTCACCCCGGCGCGGCACGAAAGCTCCATCCCCGCCTGGCGCAAGCACGGCGACTTCGCGCTCCGCTACGAGTTCCAGGCGGAGGACGGCGACGACGCCGACAGCTTCATCGTGCGCATCCCCGTAAGCGGCACCTCGGACGGCGAGACCATCGAAGAAACCACAGTGGTCGATGCGATGCGCCGCTGGGATGAGGAGGCGGCACCGACCCTCACCCTTCGCGGCAGCAGCCGGCGGGCGGTGCGTCTGACCGCGCTCAGCCTCTTCGACTTTCGCCCCGGCGGCTTCGTCGGCGACGGCGTGACAGTGGAGCGCACGGTCACAGGCCTCACAACGCCCCCCACGATCTACCCCACGCTCGCCGATTTCCTGACCGCCACGGCCGATCCCGAGGCGCCGGACCGGAACGCCCGGATCAGCTTCCCGTCGATCCCGGATTTCCTGAGCGCCCTGCCGGTGGAGGGGCTGCCCATTCCGCTTGGCGACTGGAACGAGGACGCGGTGCGCGATCTGTTCCAGCCCCATCGGCTGCGCTTTGCCCTGCCAATTGCGCTGCCGACGCCGCGGGATGTCTTCACCATCCGCTATGCGCAGCCCGCCTTCGCCGCGCCGGCGATCGTCTATCTGCGCGTCCACACCATTCCGATGAATTCCGGCTGAGCCCTGCGCGCCCAAGCCGCAACCTAGGAGACCGCGATGCAACAGATCCTACCCGGCGTCTCGATCGAGGTTCGCCCAGAGGGGTTGATCACCCCCGGTCAGGTGTCGATCAGCACCCTCGGGGTGGTGGGCACCGCCAATCGCGGTCCGGTGGAAGATCCGGTGATCGTCGGCAATGCCGCCGACGCCCGCGCCATCTTTGGCGAGCCCGGCACGTTTGACGAGGACAATCCCGGCGATGCGCTCAGCCTCGTGCGCGCGCTCGAGATCGCCTTCGACAACGGCGCACGCGACGCCATCGCCGTCCGGGTCGCCGACAGCGCGGCGACGGCGAGCTTCACCGTGCAATCAGCCGGCGGCGATTGCTGCACGCTGGTCGCGAGCAGCCCCGGCACCTGGGGCAACGACCTTGGCATCAACGTCACCACTTCGGACGAGGATGCGGTCGTCAGCGACGAAGAGATCGACGGCGCCGGACCCCTGACGCTCGCCTTCACGCCGATCGTCGAAAGCGCCCAGACCCGGGTCTCCGTCCGCCCGAGCGGCGCGACCAGCACCACGGATTTCGACGTCCTGTTCACCGGTGCACCGAACCCGGGCGAGGTGGTGATCGACACCGCCGGCGGCGGGCTCACCTTCAACGCCGCCGACGCGCCAGCAGCCGGCGACACGGTGATCGTCACCTATGTCGTCGCCAGCGCCAGCGCCCGCGTCGTGACCCTGACCCAGGGGGCGGAGGAGGAGAGTTACCTCGTCGTCAGCGGCCAGGACCTGGCGGATCAGTTGGAGGACTCGGCCCTCGCGGAGCTCGACGACACGGCCGCCAACCCCAACATCGACGAACTGCCGACCGAGTTCACGCCCGACAATCTGGTGGAGTTCTTCAGCGGCGGCACCGACGGGGCCGCGACCGCCAACTATCAGCTCGGCCTCGATGCGCTGCTCCAAGAGAACGCCCACATCATCGTGGCGGCGGGCCAGGACAACAGCCAGGTCGGCGCCGGATTGACGTCCCACGTCATCCAGGCCTCCTCCGACCTCAACAAGCGGGAGCGGATCGGCGTCGTCGGTAGCGCACCCGACGCCTCGCTCGACGACGTCCTCGGCCACACCATCGCCAATGAGCGGATGGTGTTTGTCGCCCCCGGCGTGCGCCTTTTCGACCGGGGGACCGGGGCCGACGTGACCATGCCCGGCAGCTACGCCGCGGCGCTGGTCGCCGGCATGATCTCGGGCTTCCCGATCAATCGCAGCCTTACCAACAAGGCGATCCCGGTCTCGGGGCTGGAGGAGACCTACTCCACCGCCGAGCTTCGCCAGTTGGTCCTCGCCCGCGTTCTGGCGATCGAGGAGCGGCTCGGCTTCCGGACGGTCAAGGGCATCACCACGGCGACGCTCACCGCCTTCTCCCAGATCACCACGGTGCGCATCGTCGACTTTGCCAAGGCCGGCGTCCGCTCTGCCGCCAACCCCTATATCGGGCTGCTGAACAACAGCCGGGTCCGGGCGGCGCTGCAAGCGACCATTGATGCCTTCCTGTCCGAGATGGTGCTGAGCGAACAGCTCGTCAGCTACGACCTGAACGTGACGGCGACCCGGGCGGACGAGATCCGCGGGATCGTGCGGGTGACCATGACGCTCCGGCCCGTGTTCAGCATCGACTTCATCAAAGTCACGATGTTCCTCGAATAAGGAGAGAGGCTTATGCCCAATACCAACGTCTTCACCGGCGCCGACGGCACGCTGCTTGTCGCCAGCATCGACGGCACCGCCGGCGCGGATGGGACGGCGATCCTCGAGCACTT
This sequence comes from Pseudomonadota bacterium, assembly GCA_039180875.1. Taxonomy (GTDB): domain Bacteria; phylum Pseudomonadota; class Alphaproteobacteria; order Rhodobacterales; family Rhodobacteraceae; genus JBCDCY01. The sequence goes on from JBCDCY010000002.1 coordinate 300,709, forward strand.
CGAGATCACCCAGGCCGTGGGCCGGGTGACCGGCATTCGGGTGAACGTCGACACCGATCTGCGGGAGTTCTTCGAGATCGGCTTTCGCCATGTCACCTCGCTGCACGAGGGCGACATCCACATCTCGGGCTCCGTCGACCGGGCCTACATCAACGGCGCGCTTCTGGCGCTCTTAATGGGGCGCAAGGCCTACGACGCCTCCGCCATCCGGATGTTCCAGCCTGAACTCAACATGGCAGTGGAGCTGAACGATCCGGCCGATGGGCGGCGCGAGGTGCTGTCGATCCTCGGCGTCAAGTTCCAGAACTGGACGGTCTGCGTGCCCGAGGACGACATCGTGCTCGAACAGGCGACGTTCCGGGCCCGCTCGATCCGCATCAACGAGTTCGAGACGCCCGACGGCGACGGCCTCGTGCCCGCCTTCCCCGAGCTTGAGAACGGCTGAGGTCGGCGATGACGCTTTCGACTGAAGACCTTCTGGCCGGCGGCAGCCTGGAGCATGAGGTGGAGGTCGCGCCGGGCCAGCTCGGCAGTGAGGCCGCTGGCGGCAGCGTGCGCGTCCGCCCGCTTTCCGTCCGCGATCTGCAGATGATCGCCAAGGCGGCGAAGGATGACGAGGCGCTGTCGGCCGCGCTCATCATCCAGCGGGCCCTCGTCGAGCCGAAGCTGAAGCTGGACGAGGTACAGCGCCTGCCCGCCGGCCTCGCCCGGCATCTGGTGGAGCGGATCAACGCGCTGAGCGGCGTCGATCTGCCCCGGGATGCGTTGGAAGAGTTGGTGCAGGCGCCGCTGGCCAAAGCCTGCTTCGTGCTCGCCAAGGAGTTCGGCTGGACGCCCGAGGATGTGAGCGGGATGACCATCGGCCAGATCCTCCTCTATCTGGAGATGGGCCGGCGGGAGGCTGAAAGCGCATGAGCCGCCCCCTCGCCCCGGCTGCCCCCGGCCAGCTGACGTCCGGCTTCCGCCCGGCGGCAACCGGCACGAAGCTGGCGTTGGCGGGCCTCTCCCGGCAGATGGACAAAGGCGCCTGGCTGATGCGGGTGGCGCGCCAGGGGGCCTGGGCGAAGGCGCGGCCGACGCTGCGCCCCGATCCGCTCTGGGGCCGGGCGCTCGGCCCCGCGACAGCGGGGGAGGAGGAGGCACCGGCGCCTGCGCCCGAACCCCGGCGAAAGGCGCGCCGGCGCGCCGCACCCCAGGCGCCGGCCGCGCAGACGGCGAAGACACCGCCGGCGGCTGAGGGTCAGCGGAGGCCACAGCCCACGGCGCCGAAGGCGGACCAGGTGGCCCTGGTCCGCAATTTGCCTGAGAAGGCCGTGCCGCAGCGCCTCACAACCGTGGCCGGCGATCTTCCGATCCCGGAGGTCGTCGCGAAACAGGCCCTGCCGCAGCGGACACCGCCCGCGATCCCGATGGCGAAGGCCAAGGATCGGACGCCGCCCGCGCCGCCAGCGCAATCGGTCGAGAAATGGCGGGCGTCGGTCGCCGACCGGGCTCACACGCGCCTCGCCAAACCCTCGACCAGCGAGAAAGCCACCCAGCCCTGGTCCACATCCCTCGACGGCCCGACCTGCGCACTGCCCGATGCGCCCGATCTCGCCACCGCGCCGTCCGCCGACCGTGCAAAGCCCGATCAGCCGACGCCGGAGCGGCGCGAGGCACCGGCCAACGCCCCGGGTGCGCCGGCTCAAACACCAGACGCGCGACCCGAGCAACCGCGGGTCGAAACGGCGGAGACCACCCCCACTCATCCCTCCAAGCCCCCCGCGAACCAGGGCGCCAATCCCTACATCCCCGATACCGCACGGCGGGAGCAGGAGAGCGACGCGCTGTTCGAGACCCTGCTCGGCGGTGGCCCGGCGGCCTCCGCACGCCCGCCGGCCTCGACGCCGGAGCCCGACGTCGCCCAGCCCACGCTGCCCCTGCCGACCAACACCCCGCCGACCCCGGGCCTTGCCGTCGACCGCGCGGGCGCCGCCGGTGCGCGGGAACAGATCCTGTCCCGGGACGAGGTGCCCCCCCTCGACCTCGCCAAGGCCATCGGCCGGGTGCTGCGGGACGAGGCGCGCCGCCATGGCATCGACGTGGATGGGGAGAGCTGAGCCATGCGCCCCACCCTCGACGATCTGGAACTACCCCAGGTGCAGACCCTCAAGGTGAGCGAGGCCCGCGCGCTGGCCGAGCACCGGGCGCCCGAGATGGCCGGCAGCTACCTCCAGAACCTCGGGCGCAACCCCGCGACCGTGACCCTTGCCGGCGTGGCCAGCGGGCCCGAGGCGCTCACCTTTCTCGAGACACTGAACGGCAAGTTCACCGCCGGCGATCCGCTGACCTTCTTCGCCGATATCGTGACCGATGCCGAGATCGAGCAGGTGCTGATCGTCGACTTCCAGACGCGGGAGGTGGCGGGCACGCCGGAGCGGATGGCCTACGGCCTCGTCCTCCGCGAATTCCTGGAGGCGGAAGAGCCGGAGGAGCTGGGCCTCCTCCAAAGCGACCTGCTCGAAGACGCGGACAGCCTGATCGACGAACTGGTCGAGGGCCTCGACCTCTTCCCCGCTTTCGAGACCGGGCTCGAGCGCTTCGTCGGCCCCCTCGGCTCATTGCTTGAACGATTGCAGAACGCCAACCGCGGCAGTTGAGGGGCCCGCGCCCCGCCGCACAGCAAAAGGATCCTCGCGATGGCGGACACGCTGTTCGACGAACTGAAGGACGCGCTTCAGGAGTTCAAGGATTTCCTCGACGCCAACGTCGCCACCATCAAGCCGGCGGTGGATGCGCTGAAGTCCATCATCCCGGACCAGATCGACGATCTGCTGACCAAGCTGATCGAGCTGATGGGCAAGTTGAAGACTGAGATCCAGAACCTCGACGTCAGCGCCATCCCGGGCCTCGGCGAGGCGGCGGAGTTCACCGGCAAGATCGGCGGTTTCGTGGAAGCCGCCAGAAAGATCTTGCCGAGCGACAGCGATGACTTCGACGCCGTTCTTGATGCGGCCGACGTGGTCTCGGCCTTGCCGTCGATCGATGCGGTGAAGACCGAGCTCATCGCGCTCGTCGACGCCATCGTCGGCCATCTGAACACCCTCAACTCCTAAGCTGAGGCGCCTGCGTCCATGGCCGATCCGATCCGCCCCATGCTCGGCGATCTGACGCTGCAACAGGCCCAGCTGATCGGGCCTGAGCAGCGCCAGACGGTGGCCGAGCATGACGTGCCGGGGTTGGAGGGAGATTTCCTCCAACGTCTCGGGCGCCAGGGCGGCGCGGTGGAGGTCGTGGGCATCCAATCGGGCCCCGAGGCGCGGGAGGGTCTGAACGATCTCCGCGACCTCTTCCGCGCCGGCGATCCGGTGACTTTCGCCAGCGACATCACCTCTGCCACCACGATCAGCGACACCCTGATCGAGGATCTGGAGATCGTGGAGCGGGCCGGAAAGCCCGACTGCTACGCCTATCGCTTTCGGCTGCGCGAGTTCACCCCGGCTCCGGATCCGGAGCCCGAGCGGCCGCCGCCCCCGCCGCCGCCCGTGCGGCAGGAAGCGGCGCTGATCGTCACGGTGAAGAAGGAAGGCGACCCCAACTTCGATGCCTCCGATGTCATCGTCCAGGTGACGGGGCAGGAGACCGACGGCGCGCCGCTCGACCGCACGCTTTCGAACCGGGTGGACAACCGCTGGACCGAGGATCCGTTCCCGGCCGGCAGCTACACCGCCTCGGCCCGCGCCCCGGGCGCCGCGGCCGATGGCTCCGATCTCACCGGCAGCACGCCCGCCGAGGTGGCGGAGGGGGCGACGGCGGAGGTCTGCATCATCCTCCGCGACGGGGCGGCGATCGCTTATCGCTTCCTCATCCACTTCCGCTTCGACAGCGCCTTTATCGAGCCCTGTCTGAAGCCGGTCCTTCGCCAGGTCACGGATTTTGCCCGCGACAACGCCGACATGAAGCTGCTGACGGTCGGCCACACCGATCTCGCCGGATCGGTCGACTACAACCAGTCGCTGTCGGAGCGGCGGGCGCGCAGCGCCTTCGCCATGCTCCGTTTCGGCAACGACAGTGCGACCTCGATCGCGGAGTGGGACGCGCTCCGCCGCCTGCGCACGCCTGGCACCTTGCCCAGTGAGCGCGACAGCTGGGGGACGCGGGAGTATCAGCAGATCCTGCAGGATCGCGATGTCTACAACGGCGCGATCGACGGCGATCATGGACCGCGCACTGACGCCGCCGTGCGGGAGTTCCAGACCGACAACGGGCTCACGCCGGACGGCGTCGTCGGCGACGGCACCTGGCTTGCCTTGATCGAGGCGTATCTCTCCGCCGAAAACCTCTCGATCCCCGACGATCGGTTCCTGCCGAACTGCCCCGGCGAGTTCCTGCGTTGGGTGGGGTGCAGTGAACTCGACCCGGTGAAGGACACCCAGGACGCCTGGCGCCCCAACCGGCGGACGGAGTTCCTGTTCGTGCGGGCGGACGCCCTGCCGGCCGACGTGCCGCCGCCGGTGACGATGGATCTGCCCACCCCCGGCGCCGGCGCGCCCGGCTGGTGCCTGAACGACAGCGGCACCACGAAACGCTGCTGCTTTACCAAGCGCTACGACGGTGTTGCGGACAAGGAGCAGTGCGCTGCGATCCAGCCGAGGGGCGCGCCCTGGACCCGGGTGGAGGCGGAGCCCTCGCCGAGCTTCACACCGCAGATCCGCATCCTGTTCGAGGACGGCACCCCCTATGTCGGGCAGTACGTCCTGACCGCGCCCGATGGCGAGTATATGGACGGTGAGGTGGAGCGCAGCTCCGGCGGCCTTCGCGCTGGCACGCCGCGCCCCGGCCAGACGGAGGCCGACGGCACCAAGAGCTATCCCAAGAAGCAGAAACGGCCGGGGATCTTCATCCTCGAAGTCCTCGACGATGTGGTGGCGCGACCCGCCGGCACGCCGATCAGCGCGGCCAAGGGCCCGATCGTCTGCATGCGATTGGCCAGCGACACCGACCTCTTCGACGTGGTCATCGTCTCCCGCGCGATCGCCGACATCACGCCGCGCATTGAGTTTCCGGGGTTGGAGCGGGTGGGCGCCGGCCCGATCACCCCGCCCAAGGTGGTGCTGGTCAAGAAAGCCCACACCAATCCGCGGCGCCAGCAGGTCGTCCTCCGCGTCGAGGAGGAGTTCGAGGGCAGCGGCACCCTCCGCCTGGCGTCGGGGGAGGACAAGTTGAAGCTCTTCGACGCGCCGGCTGGCGGCAACCAGATGACCTTCGACGGCGTCGACAACGTCTTCACGCCGGAGGAGTTGAACGCCGGTGTGACCCGCTTTGCCGAGGGCGGCCCGGCGCCGAGCGACGCGGTGGACGACGTGGCGCTGGAGCTTGCACTGACCGTGGGCGGATCACCCGGCGCCACGACCACCGAGACGACCACGGCGCTTGAGCTCACCCTCGACATCGCCCGGGATCGTGGCCCCGTCCCGGGCATCGACCCCACCCCGCTGAGTGAGGCGGAGAAGATCGCGCCCGGGCGCCTCCTGCAGATCCAGACGCCGGAGAACGAGGCGCTCCGCGCCATGCTGATCGTACGCCGCGCGGTGCCGGAGGCCTTCGATGGCGAGCTGGAGATCACCGCGAGCTCCACCGATATCCAGCTCTTCGCCCTGGCCGATGAGGTGCCGGCGGCGGGTCAGACGCCGATCACACTGCCGCACCCGATCGCCAATCAGACGATCCCGAGCAATGCCCTGCCGCTTCCCCCGGGGCCCGGGGAGCGGGGGGCTAAATTCTGGGTTGAGGCGCGGTCGCTGCCGGCAGGTGGTAACCTCACCCTGCAGCTCGGGGTGAAGGACGTAGAGCCCGACGGCGACCGGGTGACGGTCGTGCCGTTCGACCTCGCCATCGCGGCCAATGCGACGCCGACCAGCGGGCGCGTCAGCCCGGTGCGGATCGAGGGGATCCTGAATTCCGCCCGCGCCGCCTTCGACCTCGGCGATCTCTTCGACGATCAGCCGACCCGGCTCTTCCGCGTGCGCGCCCAGATCCCCGGCGCCACGGCCCCCGTCACTGCCCAGCTGCGGAGCGAGGCGGCCGACGGCAGCCTGATCGAGCAGATCGACGTGACGCTCGCCGACCAGGGCGGCGGCGTGTTCGTCAATGCCCTGCCGATCCTCGCGGTGCCCGCGGCGATCGCGCGGAACCAGATCACCTTCGCCGCCCCCCAGGACATTGAGATCCTGCGAAGCCGGGCGGAGGGCACGATGCGCGTCAGCCTGACCGCCCCGGCCGGTGCCACGGGCGGTCGCACCTCGGCCCGGGTCGAGGGGCGGGTTTGTCTGCTGAACGTCGGCATCCTCGACAGCTCGGCCGCCAATGATGCGCTGGTCGACACCGACCTCGCGCGGACGAACGAGGTTTGGTCGCAGTGCGGCGTCGAGTTCCGCCTCCTGGGCGGGGCGACGACCGCCCTGATCGATCCCGGCGGGCTCGACGTGATCGAGGCGCTGCCGGCCAACTTCTTCAACAATCTCGGGACCGAGCGGCGCACGCTCTTCGCTCTCAACCCCAGCACCGACAACATCGACATCTACTATGTCGGCCAGATCATCGGCGTGTTTGGCGAGGGCTTCGCGCCGAACGATCTGTTCGCACCGATGGCGGCGTTCCGGGGCGATCTGGTGATCGACGACTCGATCACTAACCCCAACACGGTTCTGGCGCACGAGCTGGGACATATCCTGATCAACCTGCCGACCTCGGTGAACGCCGGCGGGGATGAGCACAACCTCTTCACGTTCACGCCGCCCAACACCTTCACCAGCGGTGCGGCGGTGCCGACCAGCAACGTCATGACGGCCGATCCGAACTTCCTCAATTCCTCCGACATGACCCAGGACCAGTGCCGGCGCGCCTTGCTGAGCACCTTCCTGGATATTCTCTGAGGGTTGCGCGATGGCATCGAAACGCAAAACCGTCGCAGAAAGGGTCGCCCACGCGCTGCAGGCCACCAAGTGCCATGTGCACGCGCCGGTGGCCGGCCGAGGCCAGCACCGCCGCTACGTGCGGGCCGTTGCCGACACCCTGGCGGCCCATCCCGGCAACGTGAAAGTGGCCGAGCGGGCGGCGATCGTCCTCGGCGACTATAGCGGGGACGAGGCGGAGCCGCTGCTTCGCGAGCTGCTGGCGCATGCGGCGCCCACTGTGCGGGCCGCCGCGCTGAACGGCATGCGCCGAAGCGGCGATGCGCGCTACGGCGAAGCCGCGGTTGAGATGCTGCGCGACCCGGAGGCACCTGTCCGCAAGGAGGCGCTAAAGGCGCTCGGCGCCGTCGGCGATGAAGCCTGCCTCGCCCCGGTGGCGGCCCATGCGGAGGCGGAGACGGTCGGCTATCTCTGCGACCTCGCGCGCCAGGCGGCGGATGAGATCGGCGGTCGGCGCGCTGCGGCAGACGGGGAGGGGGAGACATGAGCCTCCTCCGCCCCGCCTATCGCGTCACCATCGGTGGTCAGCAGGTCGACAGCGCCGGCGCGCCGCTTGCCAACACATTGACGGCGATCGACGTGCAGCTCGACATGGACGCGATGGCCGCCGATCAGGCGACGCTGTTCGCCGGCCAGGTCGGGGCCTTCGCGCCGGAGGTCGGGGACGAGGTCGTCATCGCCCTCGGCTATGCCGACGAGGATCAAGAGGTCGTCGAGGTGATGCGCGGCACCGTGGCGGAGGTCCGCCCCGACGTCACGGCCGAGCGCATCGTCTGCCTGAATGCCGCCTCCCGCCTCGCCCGCCAGCGCATGGCCCAGGCCTTCCGCGACAGCCGGGCCGAGGACATCGTCCAGACGATGGCGGCAGAGGCCAATGTCACCGTCGCCCGCACGGGGCAAAGCGAGCTGCTGCCATACTACGTCATCGACCCGGGCAAGAGCCTCTTGCGCCACATGGCCGACCTCGCCGCACTCACGGGCTTCGACCTCTACCTCACCCACGACGACGAGTTGGTCTTCGAGCCCTTCGGTGCGGGCCGGGAGGTGCTGCCGCTCGCCTATGCCACCGACATCCTGGCTTTCGAGGTGAATGAGCGGCCGCCGGCCCACGCCATGGTCGAGGTCTATGGCGAGGGGCCGGGGGCGGGCCAGGGCGCCGAAAGCTGGTCCTGGCTCACCAAGGATTTCGCGCCGCGCAAGGGCAGCGCGGGGCAGGGCACGCCGACCCTGCTGCTGGAGCGGCCGGTGGCGCGCACCGCTGAGCTTGCGCAGATGGTGGCCGACGCGGCCGAGACCCGGTTCCGGCGGAAGGCGCTGACCGGCGCGGTCGTTATCCTCGGCCGGCCGTCACTTCGCCTGGGCGATGCCATCCGCCTCTCCGAAATGCCGGATGCGGCGCTCAACGCCACCTTCCAGGTCCGCGCCCTCCGCCACCGGATCGACAAGCGCACGGGCTTCGTCACTGACGTCGCCTTCCAAAGCATCGGGGGGCTGACATGAGCGAAGCCGTCGCCGCCATCCAGGCCATCGTGCGGGAGGAATTGGATCGCCGCCGGGTGGCTGAGCTTGCCGTCGTCACCGCTGTGCAGCCCCATGCCGATGGCGGCGACGACGACAACTACTCCTGCGACGTCGAATTGAAGAACGAGGGGTTGGAGCTGCTGCGGGTGCCGGTCGCCACCGGCCATATCGGCACGGCGGCGATCCCGAACGTGGGGGATCTCGTCCTCCTCAGCTTCGATCGGGGGGACGTCAATCAGCCGGTGATCATCGGCCGGCTCTACAACGACGAGGATCGCCCCCCGCTCAACACCACCGACGAGGTGATCTTCCGCCTGCCGCTCGCCGCGGCGGAGACCGAGACGATCAAGGCCGCGATCCGCAATCACCAAAGCGACAACCCGCCCCGCGAGCTGATCATCGAGATGGAGCCGAAGATCACCATCCGGGTGACCGACGGTACGGTGCGGGCAACCGCCGGGCCGTCGGAGCTTTTCATCGATCAGTCAGGCTCCACCGGCGGCACCGTCACGGTGGTGACCGGCGGCACCAAGATCACCCTCAACCAGGACGGCGACGCGACGGTGGAGGCCGCCGGGGCCCTCACCATGAAGGCCCGCCGCGACGTGACGATCGAGGGGTTGAACGTCGCCATCAAAGCCCAGGCGCGGGCGGAGTTCGAGGGCGGCGCCCAGGCCAAGGTCTCTGCCCCCGTGACCGAAGTTGTGGGTACAGCGACGACGACCGTGCAGGGCGCGGTCGTGACGGTGAAGGGGGTAACCAATTTCAGCCCATGAGCGCGTTGAGGTCAGCCCATGCCAGGACCACCCGTCTCCATCGGGACGGCGGTGATTGTGACCCCCGGGGCGGCGGGACCGCCCGACAGCGGCATCATCACCGTCGTGCTGCCGCCCTTCATCACGGCGAACGGCCTGCCGCTCGCCACCAGCGGGTCGATCTGCACGATGGTGAATTCGCTGAGCGGGGTGCCCTATCCGCTGGTCATCGGCCCGATCGCCAGCAGCGGGGTGCGGGTGGCCGGGCGGCCGCTCGTGCGGATGGGCGATCTCATCCCCTCGCCCCCGGGCATCCTGACGATCCTCGGCCCGCCCGCCGCGCCCTTCATCCTCGACCAATGGCCGCCGTGAGGCCATCCACCAGAGCCGCGAGGACCGCGCCATGACCGCGTTTGAGGAGCGCCTCGGCACCGATCTCGAGCTGTTGCGCAACCGGCGCATGCAGCACGACCGCGATGTCGGCCGGGATCTGGTGACGGCGCCGGAGGATCCCGCTGGCATCGACCTCGCCACCATCGACGGGGCAGAGAACATCGCCCAGGCCCTGCTGCTCAGGTTCCTGACGGCGGAGGGGGAGCTCAGCGATCTCGGCCATCCGCGCTACGGCTCCCGCCTCTCCGAATTGATCGGCGAGCCTAACACCGAGACCAACCGTAACCTCGCCAAGCTCCACGTCCTCCGTGCCCTCGGCCAAGAGCCGCGGGTGGAGGAGGTGCTGTCGGCCCGCGTCAGCCAAAGTCGCGCCGACCGCAGCCGCGTCGACATCGCCCTGGAGCTTAAGATCATCGCCCAGGACACGCCGCTCAACTTGGTCTTCCCCTTCTCCTTCGATCCCGTGCCGCAGGAGGGCGCGACGCCATGACCCCCGCCACGGAAAACCTCGTCCGGCGCAGCTTTGCTGAGGTGGTGGACGACATTCTGACCCGCCTGATCGGCGGCGTGGTGAACGAGCCGATCCTGTTTGACGTCAAAAGCGACGTCTATCCGCTCTCCCAACCCGCCTTGCAGGTTCGCGGCCTGACCGGCGAGCTGGAGCTGGCCGAGGGTGAGGTGGAGGATGAGACCGCCGGCAACCACAGCTTCCTGCCGACCATCGACTTCGACTACGACGCCGATCTCGCCGCCATCGTCTGGCGCGAAGGGGGTGCACGGCCCCGCCAGGCCAGCCGCTTCTTCGTCGACTACACCCTGCCCGACGCCGATCCGCCGATGACCGACATCAACGTCGGCAGCGTCGCCCGCACCATCTGTGAGGCCGTGGGGCGGGAGATCGCGATTGTCTATGAGGAGATCAACCGCGCCTACCGCTTCGGCTTCGTCGATCTGGCCGAAGGCAAAGCGCTCGACCAGGTCGTGGCGATCCTTGGCGTCAGCCGCAAGACCGCCGATACGGCCGTGGGCATCGTCACCTTCTTCCGCGATCAGGGGGTGACGGGGGACGTCACCATCCCGTCGGGCACCAAAGTCGCGGCGGCGAACAACGGCGCGGTTTTTGAGACCACCCAGCAGCGCACCCTTCAGCGCGGCCAGCCGCGGATCGACGTGCCGATCCGCGCGACCGGCGACTTCCCAGGGGAGGATGGCCAGGTCGACGCCAGCACCATCGTCGAGGTGGTGCGCCCGATCGCCGGGATCTCTCGCATCACCAATTTTGAGGGCACGGCCCTCGGTGCCGCGGACGAGACGGATGAGGAGCTGCGGGCCCGGGCGAAAGCCGCGCTCTTCGCCCTCGGCAACGCCACGCTGGCGGCGATCGAGGCGGCGGTGCGGGAGAACTTCGCCGCGACGCTCGAGATCTGGGATCCGAACGGCCCGGCGGCGCGGCGGGCCCCCGTCGGCTCCCTCGCCCTTCTGATCCAGGCGGAGCCGGAGCGATTCCTGACCGTCGACGCCGCCGTGAACGCCGCCCGGGCCGCCGGGGTCCGGACCCGACTCATCGCCCGCTACGTCTTCCTCACCCCCAAGGTCGCGGTCGAGATTGCGCCCGGCCTCACCAGCGCCGGCAAGCTGAAGCTGGCCGAGGATGTGGTGGCCGCCATCGACGCGGCGATCCAACCGCTCTCCAGCGGCGATCCCCTGCTGGGCGCGGACCTATTGAGTGCGGTGAAGGCGGTGGAGGATGTGGCGGAGGCCCGCATCCTTGATGTCGCGACCGCCCGCAGCGACGTCTCCATCACGCCGCCCGAGACCGTCGTAGACGCCGTCGTCGGCTATATCGGTGACGGCCCGCCCACTGAGGAAACGCTGCTCCGGGCCGAGGTCGAAGATCTGCTCTTCGGCACCGGCAGCACGGTGCCCGGCGGCGACCGCATCCCGGACCGCTCCCTGATCCTGAACGAAGCGGGCGACGCCCCGGCGACGGACGTCGAGATTGAAGACGCGACCTTCCAGATCAATGCCACGGTGGACGGCGAGCCCTGGTGGATCGCCCTCGACATGGCCCCGGGCGACGTCGCGCTGATCGAGGGCGAGAGCTGATGCCAACGAAGACCGAGCGCATCCTCGATCTCTACCCCCGCACCTTCCGGGCGGGCGGGGCGCGCTCGCCCCTCGGCGTGCTGACCGAGACGTTCGGGACGGAGTTGCAGCTTGGCGAGAACGCGCTCGCCGCGGTGATGCGGGCCCATTGGGTCGACCAGGCCGACCGCGGGGCCGAGAAGATCGACGATCTCATCCGGTTCGCGGCGCTCTACGGCCTCGCGCCGCGTCCCGACGATGGGATCGAGGAGTTCCGGGCAAGGCTGAAGACCTGGGTTGCCCTGATCCTCGACGGGCCCGCGAACGTCGAGAACCTGCTCCGCGCCAGCGCCGCGATCCTCGGCATCGAGGTGGAGACGGAGGAAGGCGGCTTCGATCCTTGGTGGACTCGCTCCGATCCTCTTCTGCTGACGGCGGAGCCCGACGGCCGCGACGCGACCTCCCTGATCTTCGGCAATGCGCCGCGCGCGAGCGTGGGCCGCGATGCCAGCCGCGCGACGATCGTGGGCCGCGTCGATCTGGGCGACACTGTGGATCTGACGGGTGGCGCGATCCTGCACCTCTCCGTCGACGGCGCAGCGGCGCTAACCATCGACCTCGCCGCCGGCGCGGTCGATCCGGCGGCGGTCGAGCGGGAGGCGATCGTTGAGGCCATCAACACCGCCGCGGGTGAGATCGCCGACCTCGCTGGGAACCGCTTGCGCCTGACCTCGCCGAGCGCAGGCGTGGCCTCCGCTCTCACCATCGGTGAGGGCGCCGACGATGCCGCCCCCGCCCCTCTGGGCCTGCCGACCCGGGCGCTGGCCGGGACGGAGGCACGTGCGGCGGTCTATGAAAGCCCAATCGACCTTTCGGCCGGCGCCGATCTCAGCACGCTCCACTACGTGCGCCTCGACATCGACGGCACGCTGGCGGAGATCGACGTGGCCGATGGATCGCCCGGCACCGTCGGGCTCGACGCCATCCGTGACACAATCAACGCGGCCTTTGGGGCGACGGTCGCCGCCCACGACGGCACGCGGCTGACGCTGACCTCGCCGAGTAGCGGCGGAGCCTCCCGCATCCTCTTCCAGCAGCCGGCGGCCCAGGACGCGACGGCCGTTCTCTTCGGCGTTGTCCCGACCGCCGTCGTCGGGGCCGACGCGGCGCCGGCCACGTTGACGGGCGCAGTGGACCTGAGTGCGGGCGTCGACCTCTCCGGCGCCTCGCTCCTGGTCCTTGCCCGAGATGGCCAGCCGGAGGTCACGGTCGACTGCCGGGGCGTGGAGCCCAGTGCGACCCAGTTGCCGGAGCTCGTCACCCTGATCAACGACGCCGCCGGCGCCGGCACCGCCCGCCAGGACGGCCGCCATCTGATCCTGAGCGGCGCCGATATTGGTCCGGCAGGCGCGCTCATCATCGGCTTCGCCGGCGCGGATGACGCCAGCGAGATCCTGCTCGGCCTGCCGCCGCGCTCGGCCGAGGGCGCGGACGCGGTACCGGCGCGCCTGACCGGAGAGCCGGTCCTCGGCGACCCCGTGAACCTATGGGGCGCCGACCGCATCTCGCTGTCGCTCGATCATGCGCCGGCGGTCACCATCGAGCTCGCCGCGGGCGCGGCCGACCGGGCTGCCGTCACCGCCGCTGAGATCGCCGGGGCAATCAACGCCTCCGTCGGCGCGACGGTCGCCAGCGTCTCGGCGGACGCCCTGGTGTTGGAGAGCCAGCGGACCGGCGCCCAGGGCGCCCTGGCTCTCCTGCCCCTCAAACGCCAGCAGGCGCGCCGCCATGTCAGCCGCCTGGCGATCCGGGAGGATGCGGCGGTCCGCGTCCTCGGCGTGTCCTCGGCCCGGGCAGACGGCCAAGCCGCGACCGCCGCCCGGATCGCCGGCAGCCGGGATCTCACCCGCGGTGCCGATCTGCGGACGGCCCGCCACCTGCGCCTTTCCGTCGACGATGGCCCGGCGTTCGACATCGACTGCGCCGGGCCCCGCCCAAGGGCGACGACGCTCGACGAAGTGGTGGAGCGCATCAACGCCGCCACAGCCGCCGAGGTGGCGCTCGCCGAGGCGGGCCGGCTGCTGCTGCACTCCCCGACCACTGGTGGGGCGAGCCGCCTGGCCCTCAGCACGCCCCGGGCGGCCGATGCCGCATCCCTGCTGCTGGGCGTCGAAGAGGCAGACGTGCGTGGGGCCGCCGCGAGCCGCCCGAGCTTTCTCGGCCTGGTCGACCTTTCGGCCGGCGTCGACTTGAGCAGCGCCTCCCACCTGCGCCTCGCCGTCGATGGTGGGCCCGAGGTCGAGATCGACTGCGGCGGGCCCGACCCGGCCGCCACCCGGCCGGCGGAGATCGCCATTCGCATCAACGTGGCGATGGGCGTCAACGTCGCCTCCCACGACGGCGCGCGATTGATCCTGACGACGCCGAGCGCCGGGGTGGGCGCGACGCTGGATATCCTGGCGCCGGCCTTGAGCGATGCCACGACCGCGATCCTCGGCATCGCGCCTGGGCGGAGCTATGTCGGCGCCGACGCGGTTGCGGCGATGGTCACGGGGCAGGGGACGCTCAACGGTCCGCAGGACCTCTCCACCACGCGGTTCCTCCGCATCGGGATCGACCGTGCCGATCCGGTCGAGGTCGATTGCGCGGCGGAGGCCGACGATCCGACCGCCGTGGCGCCCGAGGACATCGTGGCCGCTATCGACGCCATCCTCGAGGCGGAGGTCGCGGCGATCGTCGACGACCGCCTGACCCTCACCTCGCCCACCACCGGCCTCGCCAGCCGGATTGTCATCGCGCCGACGAGCAGCGGCGATGCGGCGGAGGTTCTGCTGGGTGAGGCGCCGCGGGAGGCCACCGGCGCGGACGCCGCCCCGGCCGAGATCGTCGGCACGGTGGATCTCGCGAGCGGCGTCGATCTCTCCGACCGCGGGGTCCTGCCGATCGTGACGAGCCTTGGCCGGATCGAGGTGCCGCTCGCCGGCGAGGTCTCGGACGGCACCTCGGCGGAAGAGATCGTGGCCAGCATCAATGCCTCGGGCGCCGCCGTCGCTTCGCTGACCGCCGAGACAACCCTGCGCATCGCAGCGCCGGAGGTCGCGCCGACCCTGCTGGAAATCCCGGCATTCCGCAGCTTCGAGCTTGAGGAGTACATCCCAGCGCGGCAGGAGGTTGCGCAGGAAGCGCGCCATGGCGACCGTGTCCACTTGGCCGGCAGCGCGGGCCTAGAGATCGGCTTCACCGCCGACCTTGGCACCGACGCGCCGGGTCTCATCGACATCGTGCAGGGCTGGGAGGTCCGCTACCTCGCCCCCCTCGGCGGTGGGGAGCGGGTGACGCTTCGCGATGACGGTGCCGGGGGTATCGCAGGGTCGCTCGAGGTGGGCGGCGACGAACAGCCGGTGCCCCCAAGTGCCATTCTGGCGGCACCGCTCGTGCCGCTCCTCCGCAGCGGAGAGACTGCCCCGCGCCGCGCTGCGCCGGGGGCCGACGGCCGGCGCCAGATCGCGCTGGAGGATGTGGGCGCACCGGAACGCGTGGTGCTCCGCCAGCGCGGCGGCGCGCGGGGCGATCTGGTGGTGCTGACCCCGGCCGCCGATGTGCCCCCAGGCGCCAGCGATCTGCTGACCGGGCGCCTTGCGCGCGACGGCACCGATTGGGTGCTGCAGGAGGAGGGCGCCACGACTGCCCGCCTCGCCGGACCCGTTGCGCGCCCGGGGCTTGAGGGCCAAGTGGTCGCCGTCCACGGCACCGTGGCCGAGGATGCCGAGCCACCGGTCGTCAGCCCGACACGGATCTTCCCAGCTTTCGACCTCCGCATCACGCGCGAGGCCGGGGTGGAGGAGTTGGTCCTCCCCGGCATCCTCCTCGCCGACCCCATCGCCGGCGGGCACCTGTCACTGGAGCAGCAGCTCGCCGCCCTCCCCGATCCGCCGATGCGGGCCGAGACGCGGCTGGCGGCGGAGGCGCTGGCGGGCGGCTCGGCGAGCGACTGGATCTTCGCCGAGGCCGACAGCAGCCGGTTCGACGCCGACGACTTCGGCACGGCCCGCTATGCCGGCCCGCCCCGCTTTGGCCGCGGCCTGTTCGATGCCACCCGCTTCGCCGAGCAGCCGAGGGCCGCCGTCACCCCGACCTTCGCCGGGGAGGAGCCGCCGTCGGCCCACAGCACCCTCGTGACCCTCGGTGGAGAGGTGGCGGCCGGCGGCACCGCGCGCATCAACCTGCCGCGCGACCTGCCGCGCCGGTTCGGGGCGCGCTTCGACGACGACCGCTTTGCGCTGGCCGACGACGCACCGATCACGCTCCCGGGTGTGGTCTTCGAGCCGACGACGGATCCCGACTTCGCCGCGGACCGGATCACCGGGGAGCCAGCCCTTGCCCAGCTCCTCTCGGCCGCCCGCGTTGACATCGTGCCGATTGGTTTCGCCCCCGTCAGCGCGCCGTTCTTCACCCCGGTACGCCTCACCGGCGGGCGACCCGACCAGGCGGCGCAGCTCTTTCTGGATGCCCCGGGGCTGACCGGCTTTTTCCGCCTCTTCGCCGTCGCCCCCGGCACCTTCGGCAACGACATCGCCGTGGTGGTCTGCGACGCGAGCCCGGGCCGCTACGACCTGCTCGTCAGCTTCGCTGGCGCGCGCTTCGAGAATGCTCGAGCCCTGGTCGCCGGCCCCGACCTCAGCGGCACGACGGCAGAGCTTCTCACCTCCGCTCCGCGCGGTGTGCAGCACCTGAAGGCGGGCGGCATCCGGATCGAGGTGACACGAGACGCGCGGCCCGAGGGGACGCAAGACAGCTAAGGAAAGGACGCCAGGACCATGAACGACCAGAGCAAGACATACCTGCAATTCGAGCCCGGCGGCCTGGTGAAGGCCGAGGATTTCAACCAGCTCCAGGCGCTGATCTGCGCCGATATCGGCGCGCAGATCACCGCTGCGCTCGAAGCGCTGGTGAGCGTGCCCAACGCCGACGACAGCGCCCTTCTGGGCGGCGAAAGCGCCGAAGACCTTTTGCAACGTTTCTTGAGGAAAGCCATGGAACAGTTCCCCGGCCAAACCGGCTATCAGAGGCGCTTCAAGCGCCTGGAGCACGACGAGTTCAACACCATCGAGCATGGGCTCGAGACCTGCCCGTTGGTCGATCTCTACCAACTCCTCCGCTTCCGGGTGGTCTGCGCCCACGACGACGACCGGCATGTCGAGGACGTCCTCTTCTACCTGTACCACTCTAGCGAAAAGAAGGTGCGGGGACCGGGGCCGGAGCCGCAGACGATTACGATCGAGGAGACCGGGGAGCCCGCCTTTAAAATCCCGCTCTTCGATCTCCTGAGCGTGCTGGAGGTCGAGTACTCCGACGAGACCAGCCTGCAGGACCTCGAGGAAGAGCTCTGGGAGAAGATGTTCGGCGATCCCAACGACGCCTTCGATCCGGAGGACTACTGCCACTCCCCCTGGTACGAGCGCTGCTGTCGGGAGGAGCGGACGGTCGGCTCGCTGAAGGAGCGGGGCGACGCCGATCAGCTTTTCATCAAGATGATGCCCGTGAAGTCGGTCAATCCGCTGGCGGTCATCCCGAACCCCGGCAGCGACGACCTGTTCCAGCCGCGCAATCCGCTGACCGATCCGCCGCGCCCGGTGGACGTGGATGTCGGCCATCTCGACTTCAACACGGTGGGTCTGCGCTACCGGGATCTGCTGGCGAGCCTGCGCGTGGACGAGCAGGGCAACCCGCTCGAGTCCCCGCCGCTGCATCTCATGGTGCTGCTGAAGGTCTGAGGAGGAACGCTGGAGGTCAGAGCCGAGACGGGGGTCCCCGATGGCAGAGCGCACGGTCGAACGCTTTTCCGCCGACGCCTTCTTCAGCGGCGCCCGGCGGTTGGAGCTGCGCACCCTGCCGCTCGGCGCGCGCATCACCAGCGCGCGCTTCGTCCTCACCCCGATGACGGCGGACGGTTTCGGCCGCCTGGTCCCCGGCATCGGGGTGGAGGTGTTGGACTTCGCCGCCGGCTCCGCCCCGGGGCAGGATCCGGCTGATCCTGCCCGCCAGACCGGGGTCATCAAAACCGTCGGCCCCAACCGGGTGGAGCTTGCCTTCGACACCCGTCGGATCGTCGAGACGGTGCGCAATCTGGGTCCGACGCCGCCCGCGCTTGACGGTGCGACCATGCAGATCGACATCGGCGGCGTCTTCGTGCCGATCGACGCGCGGGGCGTGATCCTGACCGACGGCGGCACGGGATTTACCCTCGCGACCCCGTCCTTCGACGGCACGTTCGATGTGCCACCGGTGCTGGCCCAGCGGGTGCAGTTCAGCGACATCACGGCGATCGACATCGACCGGATCGAGCTTAGGGCCATCGCTTCCAACGTCCGGCTCGCCATCGGCGGCACCGAGAACGCCTTCGTCCGCCCGGGCGATCTGCTGGGGGAGGTGGAGACGCCCGACCTCTCGACCGTCCTGCAGCTGGCGCTCGACGCGGCGGAGGACACCGGCACCGGCACGGCCTCGATCCCCGTCATCCTGAGCATCGACGGCACGGGACACCTGGCCGTAACGGCGGAGATCGAGTTCGAGCGGGTGGTCGACCTGCTGGGCCCAGACCTCGAAGAGGCGCGGCTCGACTTCGCCTTCGACGGCACGGCCCAGGCCTCCGACGACCTTCTCACGGTCCAGGTCCCAGCGGGTATGCAGATCGCGCGCAAGGGCACCTCGATCGGGCTGAACGGCGGCTTCGAGGGGACGGAGATCGCCCGGGGACCCCTGGCGGAGCGGGCTGCGCCGGGTTCGGTTGCACTCTCGGCCGGGCAGGCGTTCGCCCAACCCTTCGCCGATGCGGCGGATCTGGAGGTCGATGCCCTCGATCTGCTCGTCGCCACCGATGTCGCTGTCTGCCGCCTGCAGATCGACATCCGCGACGACTTCGACGGCAAGCCGGCGGAGACCTCGGCGCTCCCGTCACCGGCCGCGCTGACGATCAGCGATGCCGACCACGCGACGGCCAAGTGGGCGAGCGCGCGGCTCAGCACCTCGGTCCAGCTTCTGGCCACCGGAGCGGGGCGGCCGATGCGGCGGCGCTGGCTGGTGACCCAGTGCCTCGAGGGGCAGGCGACCCTCTTGGCCGGGGAGGGCGATGCGGCCATCGGCGCCGCCCCGCAGATCAGCCTGAACGGCGGTCTCTCCTGGCGCGCGGCGGAGGTTGCGGGCGGCCTCGCGACGGCCGAGCAGCTTTTCCGGCTGCGGCGGACAAGCCCGGTCTACAAGGTGCCGGTGACGGCGGAGATCGGCCGGGACGCGGCGGCCGAGCGCATCGCGCTCGACGCCTTCCAGCCCCTCGGACGGGTGGAGTTCACCCTAGACGGCAATCGCGTGGCGCCGGCTGCCAACCGGGCCCTCGCGACCCTCCGCGCGGCCGACTGCCCGAGGGGCGAACAGCTCGCCAACGGTCGCTTCACCGATCGGCTGCAGGCCGATGGCGCCTATGCTCCGGTGAGCTGGTTCACCGATCCGGCGCGACCGATCACCGTGGCATCGCTGGTGCAGACCATGGCGGGTGGCCCGGCCCTGCCGCTCGTCTACATCACCGGGGATGTGGCGCGCGCCGCCTCCCAGGTCCTGACCGTCGCCCCAGGCTGCGACTATGAGCTGAGCGTCGTGGGCCTCGCCACCGGCGAGGGCGCCCGGGTCGAGCTGATCTGGCGCGATGCCGAATGCGGGGCCCCCCGGGTCGACACATTGCAACTACCACGGCTGGAGGTCGCACCCAGCATCGACTTCAGCGTCGCCGCCCTGTCCTTCGCGGCGAGCTTCCCCACCGCCTTTGCGCTCGCGGTGCTGCCCACCGCCCGCCTGCGCGTGGTGGCGCCGGAGGGGGTGACGGGGCTCGAGGTCCGATTGATCGCCGATCTCGACGACGAGATGCTGATCGACCAAGTCTCGCTCATCGCCTCGCCCTCGGGCCTGCGCAATCCCGACTTCCTCGAGATCCCGGTCATCTCGACCGAACCCGCGCCGGACGACTTCGAGGAGCCGGCGCCGGCCGGATGGACGGTCGCGCCAGCTCCGGGCGACCTCGATCTCGATCTGCAATCCGGCGCGGTCGACCTAGCCAACACGCGGTTCAACCGAGCTGTCACCGTCTCTCAAACCGTCCAAGTGGTGGAGGGTGCGACGCCGACGCTGGAGGTCGAGGCCGTGGTGACGGCCGGCATCGACGGGGCGCTGCCTACCGTAGCGCTGCTCTGGCAGGACGGATCCGGCAACCCGGTGGGCGAGGCGGTGCGCCTCACCCTCGGCGCGGGAGGGGCGGAGCGCGCGCGGCTTGCGCCCACGCCGCCGCCCGACGCTGCGGAGCTGACGGTGGCGCTGGAGATGCCGGCGCGGGCGGAGCTCAGGGTGGTGGAGGTGGCGCTCACCCAGGCGGCGCCGACAGCGGTGCCCGTCTCTTTCCTGGCGGAAGCGCCCGGGGCGCTCACCCTCCGCGACGTGGCGGTGGCCTTCGAGCCGGCGCCGCAACCACCGCCTGTGACGCCGGAGGAGGGGCTTTGCAGCCCGACGCCGGCCGATCAGCTTCCCGGCGAGGTGTGCGAGAAAGACCCCGCCTGCAAATGCCAAAGCCCGGATCCCGCGCCGGTCCGCGCCCCGATCGGGCGGCCGGTCGCGGCGCCCCCAGCCACCGTCGTCACCTTCAACGACCGGGTTCGCGCGCTCTCCCTCATCAGCGCCCGCCGGCCGATCGACGACGGCCTCGTCGCGCTCCGCGTGCCGCCGAGCCGAATGGTCGAACGCTTCGTCGACCTGATGGAGATCCGGGAGGTCGGGCCGGAACGGGCGGAGAGACTGCTCTCCCTCGGCCTCTCGACCCCCCGCCTGGTGGCGGCGTCGTCCCCGGCCCTGCTCAGCCGGCGCCTCAGCCTCGCCCCCAGCACGGCGGAGCGGATCGTCGGCAACGCCCGCCTGCTGCTCTCCACCCCGCCGGAGGGATAAGGGCCCGCGCCCGATCGCGGTGTTTTTCGCCACAACCGGAGATTTGCAGGGTCGCGCTGTGCCCGAACGGGCGCCATACTGCCGATGCGATGCGGGGCGACGTCCCGCCAATAGGACAGACGCAACGGGAGGCGACGATGACGCATTTGACGACGCTGGCACGCGGACTGCTGGCCGGGGCAGGCCTCGCCCTGCTGGCCGGGGCCGCGACCGCCCAGACCGAGCTTCGCATCACCTGGTACAACGACGGGGGCGAGGGCGAGGTCCTGCGCGACATCCTCGACCGGTTCGAGGCGGAGAACGACGACATCACCGTCGTCATCGACACCGTGGCCTACCAGGCGATCCTGGAGAGCCTGCCGGTGCAGTTGGCGGCCGGTGAGGGTGCGGACATGGCCCGGGTCACCGACCTCGGCGGCCTGTCGGAGCACTATCTCGACCTCCGCCCCTACCTCTCCGATCCGGCCTATTGGGAGGCGAATTTCGGGCCCTTCCTGAACTGGCTGGCACCGGGCGACAATCCCGATGCCATCCCAGGTTTCATGACCCAGCTCACCGTCACCGGGCCCTACGTCAACAAGACGCTCTTCGAGCAGGCCGGCGTTGCCCTGCCGGGCGAGGGCGCGACGTGGGAGGAGTGGGCGAACGCCTCCAAGCAGGTGGCCGATGCGCTGGAGATCCCGATCCCGCTCGCCTTCGATCGCTCGGGCCATCGTGTCTCCGGCCCCGCGATCTCCATGGGCGCGGGCTACTTCACCGAAGCTGGGGAGCCCGCACTGGTGGACGACGGGCTGAAGACCATGGCCCAGATGCTCTTCGACTGGCACGAGGCGGGCATCATGGCGAAGGAGCACTGGGGCTCCGTCTCCGGTTCGCAATACCTTGGCGCCAATGAGGATTTCGCCAACGCCCAGGTCGTCATGTACATGTCGGGCTCCTGGCAGATCGGCCAGTTCCAGGAGCAGATCGGCGACGCCTTCGACTGGTGGGCCGTGCCGGCGCCCTGCGGCCCGGCGGCCTGCACCGGCATGCCGGGCGGCGCGGCCCTGGTGGCGCTCAAGACCACGGAGCATCCCGAGGAGGTGGCGCGGCTGATGGAGTTCCTCTCTTCCGAAGAGGCGATGAACGAGTTCTATGGCCGCACCCTCTTCGTGCCCGCGCATCTGGGCCTCGCCGAGACGGGCGTCGATTTCCAGACCGACAACCCGCTGGCCGAGCACGCTCTCTCGACCTTTGCCGGGGCGGTGCCGTCGATCTCTCCGGTCGCCTTCGACCTGCAGGGCTACCAGTACAACCGGGTGATGTTTAACGCGCTGATCAGCCGGCTCGGCCAGGCGATCGTGGGTGAGATGACGCTCGACGAGGCCTATGAGCGGATGGAGGCCGACGTGGAGCAGCAGATCGCCGAGCAGCAGCGCG
This sequence comes from Pseudomonadota bacterium, assembly GCA_039180875.1. Taxonomy (GTDB): domain Bacteria; phylum Pseudomonadota; class Alphaproteobacteria; order Rhodobacterales; family Rhodobacteraceae; genus JBCDCY01. The sequence goes on from JBCDCY010000002.1 coordinate 322,817, forward strand.
ACGGCTGAGGCCTGGGGCCGGGCGCCCGCCGCCCGGCCCGTTCCCGATGACCGCGATCCCCGATGAGACGCAAAGCACCGGCGCCCGGCTGACAACGCTCGCCGGCTGGCCGGTGCGCCTGTTGATGCGGATGCTCGAATGGCCGATGCGGCTCGCCCAGCGCCTGCTCGGCATCGGGTGGATGCCCTATCTCTTCATCCTGCCGAACATCCTCTTTTTTGGCACCTTCGTGATCGCGCCCCTCTTCATCAACTTCGGCTATTCCGTCACCGGCGGCACCCAGCTGTTCCTCGATCAGCGGCCCTATGTGGGCGGCGAGCAATACGGCTATCTGCTGGAGTGCGAGACGCTCGGCGTCGTCTCGACCTGTCGCGAGGATCGGTTCTGGCGCGGGCTCTACAACACCGCCACCTTCGTCGTCTTCCAGGTCACCGCGATGGTGGTGTTCTCGCTGATCACAGCACTTGTCCTGAACCGAAAGATCCGGGCGCGGGGCTTCTTCCGCTCCGTCTTCTTCTTTCCGGTGCTGCTCTCACCCGTGGTCGTGGCGCTGATCTGGAAGTGGATCCTGCTGCGCGACGGGCTGCTCAATGCCTTCCTGGTCTGGCTCGGCTTTGAGAAGATCCTGTTCTTCATCGACCCCACTTGGGCGATGTTCTGGGCGATCTTCGTCTCGATCTGGGCCCATATGGGGTTTTATACGCTGATCCTGCTGGCGGGGCTCCAGGCGATCCCGCCGGATCTCTACGAGGCGGCGGAGATGGACGGGACGAAGCCCGGCCGGGTCTTCTGGCGGATCACGCTGCCGCTTCTTTGGCCCAACATGCTGGTGGTGATCGTGCTGGCGCTGATCCGGGGTGTGCAGATCTTTGACGAGGTCTTCGTGCTGACCGGGGGCGGGCCGGGGACGGCGACGCAGTTCATGGTGCAGTACATCTACAACACGGGCTTCTCGAACCAGATCCAGAACTTCGGTCTCGCCTCGGCCGCGTCGGTGGTGCTCGGCGTGGTGCTGCTGGTGCTGACGCTGGTGCAGCTGCGCTTTGCCCAGCGGCGGGAGGCGCGGCAGGGATGAGGGCGCTCGCCTTCCTCACCCACCGCCGCGGCGGACGCGCCTGGCATTGGACGGACGTCTTCACCTACGTCTATCTCGGCCTCGGCGTGCTCTTGATGTTCGGGCCGGTGGTCTGGCTGGTTCTTTCGTCCTTCAAGACCCAGGCGGGGTTGGTCGAGTTCCCGCCGACGCTTCTACCGCTCGCCCAGATCGAGGTGCCGGTGGAGGGCTACGACGAGCCCCTGCCGCTCTTCGACGTGACGATGGAGGATGGCAGCATCGAGCGTCTCGCCCAGATCCGCCGGGTGGGGATCGAGGCGCAGATGGTGGACCCTGAGGCGCCGGGCGAGATCCTGCGTCTCCCCATCTCAGGGCGGGAGCCGGTGCGGGAGTTTCGCCTGGCCTGGGCCAACTACCTGGACCCGCTCGAGAAATTCAACTTTGTCCGCTACCTCTTCAACTCCGTCTTCGTAACGGTGGTGGCGACGCTGATCACGCTGCTGATCAACTCGATGGCCGCCTACGGCCTGGCGATCTACGAGTTCAAGGGGCGGAACTTCGTCCTCGCCTTCGTCATCGGCACCTTGATGATCCCAATCACCGTCATCCTTGTGCCGGTCTATCTGGTGGTGACGGAGCTCGGGCTGGTGAATTCCCTCTGGGGTGTGATCATCCCGGGCGCGGCGACGCCGACGGGTGTCTTCCTCCTCCGCCAATACATGCTGACGATCCCGCGCGACCTGATCGAGGCGGCGCGGATGGACAAGGCGAGCGAGTGGACGATCTACTGGCGCGTGGTGATGCCGCTGACCCTGCCGGCGCTGGCGGTGCTCGCCATCTTCTCCGTCATGTGGCGCTGGAACGATTTTCTCTGGCCGCTGATCGTTCTCAACCGCAGCGAGGTCTACACGCTGCAGGTCGGGCTCAACGCCTTCCAGGGCGAGCTGAACGTACAGTGGCACTACGTGCTGGCGATGACTGTGGTGACGCTTCTGCCCGTCACCGTCGTCTTCGCCTTCCTGCAGCGTTTCATCACCACCGGCATCGCCTCGAGCGGCATGAAATGAGCCGGCCATTGATCCTGCTCGACCCTTATCCCCGGACCGAGGCGATGGTCTGGACGGACGACACCCGGGCAGAGGTCGAGGCCATGGCCCGCGTCGTCAGCCGTTTCGGCAGCCGCGCGCCCGATACGCTGGTGGAGGAGGTGCTGCCCGAGGTCACCATCATCGTCGGCCAGACGCCCATGCCGACAGAGCGGCTGGCCCGGGCCCCGAACCTCCGCGCCATCCTCAACGTCAAGGCGAACTGGGAGCCGAACGTGGACTATGCGGCGGCCCAGGCGCGCGGCATCCACGTCCTCTCCGCCGCCCCCGCCATGGCGCCCGCGGTCGCCGAGATGGCGCTCGGCCAGGCCATCGCCCTCGGCCGCGGGACCGTCGCGGCGGACCTGGCGATGCGAGCTGGGGAGGAGCGCTACGGCATCGCCGGAAACGGGGGCGCCTCGACGCTCTACGGCGCCCGCGTGGGCCTTGTCGGCTTCGGCAATCTCGGCCGGGCGCTGGTGCCACTGCTCGCGCCGTTCGGCTGCGAGATCTCGGCTCATGACCCCTGGGTCTCCACCGGCCATCTCCGCCGCCACGGCGTGACGCCCGCGACGCTGGAGGAGGTGTTGGCGGAGAGCGAGGTCCTCTTCCTCCTCGCCGGCGTGACGACGGAGAACGAGGGATTTCTCAGCCGAGAGCGCCTCGAAACCATCCGCGAAGGCGCCTCCGTCCTCCTCATCAGCCGCGCCGAGATCGTCGACTTTGACGTCCTCGTGGCGCTGGCCGATGCCGGCCGTTTCTGCGCCGCCATCGACGTCTATCCGGAGGAACCGGTGCCCGCCGACGCGCCCGTCCGGCAGGCCCGCAACGTCCTCCTCTCCGCCCATCTCGCTGGCGGCATGGAGGCCTCCTACGCTCGGATCCGCGCCATGATGGTGGAGGACATCGCCCAGATCCTCGCCGGTCGGCCGCCCATGGCCATGCAGCGGGCCGAGCCGGCGCTCGCCGCTATCAGCCGGAGCCGCTAGCGCCATGGCCCAGCTCACCCTCCGCGACGTGAAGAAATCCTACGGCGAGGTGCAGGTGATCCACGGCGCCTCCCTCGACGTGGCGGACGGGGAGTTCGTGGTGCTGGTCGGCCCCTCCGGCTGCGGCAAGTCCACGCTGCTGCGGATGATCGCGGGGCTCGAAGAAATCACCGCGGGCGAGGTTGAGATCGATGGCGACCGGGTGAACCATGTGCCGGCCTCGGACCGCGGGCTGGCCATGGTCTTCCAATCCTACGCGCTCTACCCCCACATGACCGTTCGCCAGAACATGGCCTTCGGGCTGGAAAACACCCGGATGCCGAAGGCGGAGATCGAGGGGCGAGTGAGCCGCGCGGCCGAGATGCTGCGCATCACCGATTACCTGCACCGCCGCCCGAAGCAGCTTTCCGGCGGGCAGCGCCAGCGCGTCGCTATCGGGCGCGCCATCGTGCGCGACCCGAAGATCTTCCTGTTCGACGAACCGCTCTCGAACCTCGATGCCGAGCTCCGCGTCGCCATGCGGAAGGAGCTGGCCGCCCTGCATCATGAGATCGGCGGCACCATGATCTACGTCACCCACGACCAGACAGAGGCGATGACGCTCGCCGACCGGATCGTGGTGCTGAACGGCGGGCGGATCGAGCAGATCGGCACGCCGCTCGAGCTTTACAACCGCCCTGCAAACCTGTTCGTGGCGGGCTTCATCGGCTCGCCCCGAATGAACCTGCTCACCGCGCGGGTGGAGGGGGTGATGGACGGCACGACCTCGCTCCGCATCGGGGCGGCGACGGTGGCCTTGCCCTTCCCGTTGGCAGTCGCGGGTGGCGCCAGCGTGACCGTCGGCGCCCGGCCCGAACATCTCGACGTCGTCGACCCGGGGACCGGCGCGATCGACGTCGCGGTGGATCTGGCGGAGCAGTTGGGGGGAGAGACCTACCTCTACGCCAGCACGTCTGACGGGGAGCTGCCGCAGATCACCCTGCATCAGCTCGGCCAGCGGCCGGCGGCGCGGGGGGAGGCGTTGGGCATCGCCCTCCGCCCCGACTTCGTCCACGTGTTCGACGCGGATGGCGACATCCTCCGCCATGGCCCCGGCAGCGCGTGAGCGGCTCGCCGCGCTCCTGCGCTCCTGGTCGGCGGAGCGGGGGCGGCCGGACGTAGAAGTCGCCGCCCGCAGCGTGCGTGACGGCATCGTGCGGGAGGAGTTGCGGCTCATCCCGTCGGATCGCGAGCCGATCCCCGCCACGCTCCTTGCACCCGAGGATGCGGCCGCCCGCCCCGCCATCCTCTACGCCCATGCCCACGGCCATCGCCACGACATCGGCCGGCGGGAGCTGATGGAGGGCCGTCCGGCCCTGCACCACCCTCCCTACGGCCCAATCCTCGCCCGTCTCGGCTACGTCGTCCTCTGCCTCGACATGCCCTGCTTCGGTGACCGGCAGGACAACACGGAGGGGGCGGCGGCCAAGGCCCGCCTCTGGCAGGGCGGCACGCTGATGGGCGACATGCTGAGTGATCTCGCCACCGGCCTCGAACTGCTGGCCGCGCGGGCGGAGGTCGATGCGGCGCGGATCGGCGCCCTGGGCATCTCCATGGGGGCGACCCACGCCTACTGGCTCGCCGCCCTCGATCCGCGGGTGGCCTGCGTTGCCCATCTCTGCGCCTTCGCCAGCCTGCGCCATCTGGTGGAGACCGGCGCCCACGATCTGCACGCGCCGTACCTGACGGTGCCCGGTCTGCTTGCGGAGATGGATGTGGGAGAGATCGCGGGCCTGGTCGCGCCCCGGCCGCAACTGGTCTGCGCCGGGCTGGCCGATCCCCTGACCCCGGCGCCGGCCTTCGCGTCGGCCTGGGGCGATCTCGCGCGGGCCTACGGCGAGGCCAGCACGCTGCATCGTGTCGTCGACCCGGCCTCGGCGCATGTCGAAACACCGCGGATGCGCCGGGCCGTGCTGGCGTTCTTCAACCGCTACCTGAAGCCTTAGCCCAGGGGATCGCGCCGCCAGCCATCCTCGAACGTCAGCGCCACGCAGCCGCTGACGCGAGCTACCCGGGCGAGCTCCGTCTCAAGCCGCGCCGTGCGGGCCTTGCCGAAGCGCACGCCTCGCTCGGGCCAGAGGGCCTGAACGACGAGCGGCCCGCCCGCGCCGTCGCGCTTCATGTCGATGCGGCCGACCAGGCGGTCGCGCTCCAACAGCGGAAAGACGTAGTAGCCGTAGCGTCGTCGCGCCGCCGGAACGAAGACCTCGATCCGGTAATGGAAGCCGAACAATCGCTCGGCCCGTTGGCGGTCGCGGAGCGCGGGATCGAAGGGGCTGAGGACGCGCAGCCGGCCGGGCGGCTCGGGCGCCGCCTCCGCCGCCTCCTGCACATCGGGGCGGGCGACGTGGCGGCGAAAGCTGCCGTCGTGCATCTCCACATCCACCTCGATCAGCCCATGGCCGAGACGCGCCTGGCACCAAGCTTTCGCCTCCTCCGGCGTGACGGCGGCCCAGAAGGCGGCGATCTCGCCCGACGTGGCAAAGCCCAGGCGGTCGAGCGCGCTGGTGCAGGCCCAGTCGATCACCTCGGCCTCAGACGGCTCAGCCAGCCGCACCGTCTCCGGGATCACCCGCTCCGTCAGGTCGAAGACCTTCTGGAAGCCGTCGCGCCGGGTGATCGCCAGGGCGCCGCAGCGCCAGAGATATTCCAGCGCGGTCTTGGAGGGGTGCCAGTCCCACCAGCCGCCGGAGCTGCGCGGCTCGTCCGTTCCGACCTCCCGCGCCTTCACCGGTCCGTGCTCGCGGATATGGTCGAGGACGAGGTCCAGTCGCTCCTCGAACCCGCCCCGGCGCCATTTGCCGAGGCGCTCGAACAGCCGCACCCGGTCCCGGGCAAAGCGCAGGCGCCAGTAGGGAAAGAACGCCGTGGGGATGACCGCGGCGTCGTGGGTCCAGTGCTCGAAAAGCGTGCGGTCGCGCTCCAAGAGCGGGGCGAGGTGCTGCGGGCGGTAGCGCTGGCGACGGGCGGAGAGGATCATGTGGTGCGCCCGCTCCACCGTATTGATGCTGTCGACCTGGACGAAGCCGAGCGCCTCGATCAGCGCGAGCAGGCCGGCCTTGCCCGGCACCTCCGGCCCCGTCGGCGACAATCCCTGATGGGCCAGAAACAGGCGCCGTGCGAGGGGGTTGGAGAGCGTCGGGCGGGTCATCGCCGCAGCCCTAGGCGGGCGCGGGCGGGGGAACAACCCGGAATCGGCGATGGCGCCTCCGCGGCGGGCTGGGCGTCCCCTTGCCATCGCCGCATTTGGATGTTTGGACCAGCGAGAAAGGGGCCCGCCTTCGCAGTGGCCCAAATATCCCCGCCGGAGGCAGGCGTCGCGGCAGGCGCGCCGGCGGGGAGAAGGCGCGCCGCTAGACCAGCACCGCGCCCTTGGCGTCGATGGCGTCCTGGGTCGAGGCCTCACCCAGCAGCATCTCGTTGTGCGCCTTGCCCGACGGGATCATCGGGAAGCAGTTCTCGTGCTTCTCCACCAGGCAGTCGAAGATCACCGGGCCGTCATAGGCCAGCATCTCGGCAATCGCCTCGTCGAGATCGGCGGGGTTGTCGCACCGGATGCCCTTGCAGCCGAAGGCCTCGGCGAGCTTCACGAAGTCCGGCAGGGCCTCTGACCAGGAATGCGAGTAGCGCCCGCCATGCAGCAATTCCTGCCACTGGCGCACCATGCCGAGGCGTTCGTTGTTGAGGATGAACTGCTTCACCGGCAGGCGGTACTGCACCGCCGTCCCCATCTCCTGCATGGTCATCAGCCAGGAGGCTTCGCCGGCCACGTTGATCACCAGGCCGTCTGGGTGCGCCACCTGGACGCCGATCGAGGCCGGCACGCCGTAGCCCATGGTGCCGAGCCCGCCTGAGGTCATCCAGCGGTTCGGATCCTCGAAGCCCATGAACTGCGCGGCCCACATCTGATGCTGGCCGACCTCGGTGCAGACATAGCGGTCGGGGTGATCCTTGGTCAGCGCCTCCAGCCGCTCGAGCGCGTATTGCGGCTTGATCGTCGCCTCCGACGGCGCGTAGGCGAGGCAGTCGACCTTGCGCCAGGTGGCGATCTGCTGCCACCAGCTCTGTATCGCCTCGGTCCGCACCTTGCGCCCGCGCTCCGTCCAGATCCGCAGCAGATCCTCCAGCACATGGGCCACGTCGCCGACAATCGGCACGTCCACCAGGATGTTCTTGTTGATGGAGGAGGGGTCGATGTCGATGTGGATCTTCTTCGACCGCGGCGAGAACGCCTCCACCCGCCCGGTGATGCGGTCGTCGAAGCGCGCGCCGATGCAGACCATCAGATCGCAGTCATGCATCGCCAGGTTGGCTTCGTACGTGCCGTGCATGCCCAACATACCGAGCCAGCCGTCGCCCGAGGCCGGATAGGCGCCGAGGCCCATCAAGGTCGAGGTGACGGGAAAGCCGGTGCCTGCCGCCAGCTCCCGCAGCAGGGCGGAGGCACGGGGGCCGGCATTGATCACGCCGCCGCCGGTGTAGAGCACCGGCCGCTCCGCCGCCTCGATCATGCCGACCGCCACCTCGATGGCGTCGATGCTGCCCTTCACCTGAGGCTGGTAGGTGGAGCGCGCCATCTGGGCCGGTGCACGGTAGGTGCCGGCGGCGAACTGCACGTCCTTCGGGATATCGACCAGCACCGGGCCCGGCCGGCCGTTGGTCGCCACGTGAAAGGCCGTGTGGATGGTCTCGGCCAGGCGGTCGGTGTCCTTCACCAGCCAGTTGTGCTTGGTGCAGGGCCGGGTGATGCCGACGGTGTCGGCTTCCTGAAAAGCATCGTTGCCGATCATGAAGGTCGGCACCTGACCGGTGAGCACGACCATGGGGATCGAGTCCATCAGCGCGTCCGTCATGCCGGTGACGGCGTTGGTCGCCCCGGGACCGGAGGTGACGAGGACGACGCCCGGCTTGCCGGTGGCCCGCGCATAGCCTTCGGCGGCGTGGGCCGCGCCCTGTTCGTGCCGGACCAGGATGTGGCGCATGTCGTTCTGCTTGAAGATCTCGTCATAGATCGGAAGCACCGCGCCGCCCGGGTACCCGAATACAGTGTCGACGCCCTGATCCCTCAGCGCTTTCACGACGATCTCGGCTCCGGTGATCTCGCGGCTCATCCGTCTCACTCCATCCTGGGCATCTCGCCCGTGCCATCGGCCGTTCGGCCACAAAAAAACCCCCGCTCGGGGGGCTCTGGCGCGTCGGGTCGTTGCGGCGGGCTAACTTGCCCGTCGATCCCGTCGCGCCCATCCGATTACGAGGTCTTGCATCATCACGGTCTCCATCGGTCCGTTGCTTCTACGCGGAAATCCGGCCCGGTCAAGCATCTGGATGGCGAAAGTCGCGGATTTCTGGAGAAAAGTGTAGATTTCTTGCGTACGCCTGCCTTTGCGCGACACTTTTGCCATCGCGTGGTCGCTTTGCCGTGTCGGGTCTTGCGCCGAAGCGTGGGATCAAATCCCCGTAGAGCCGGGAACTTGCCCTTTACAAACGCGGGAGGTTTCGGTTCACAAGTCTTTGCCGGGGCGCTACCGTTTGCGCCCTTACCGATCCATCCGGGTGGTCAACCGGATCTAGTGGGAGGATAATATGGATCGTCGCTCTTTCATTAAGGCGTCAGCGCTCGGCTCGACTGCGGCAGCAACCAGCCTGGCAGCGCCCGCCCTTGCCCAGGGAACGCGCAAGCTCACCATGGTGACGAGCTGGGGTCGCGGCCTGGCCGGGGTGTTCGACGCCGCCGTCTACACCGCTGATGCCATCAACGCCATGTCCGACGGCACGCTCGAGGTCGAGGTGAAGGCCGCGGGTGAGCTGGTCGGCGCCTTCGAGGTGTTCGATGCGGTCTCGGCCGGGCAGGCCGACATGTATCACGCGGCCGACTACTACTTCATCAACCAGCACCCGGCCTTTGCGTTCTACACCGGCGTGCCCTTCGGCATGGAAGCGACTGAGCTCAACAACTGGTACTACCACGACGATGGTAAGCGGTTGCACCATGAGCTCGGCGAGATCTTCAACCTGCGCTCGTTCCTGGCCGGCAACACCGGCACCCAGGCGGGCGGCTGGTTCCGCAACCAGATCAACGGGCCGGAGGACTTCAACGGCCTGAAGTTCCGGATGCCCGGCCTCGGCGGCAAGGCGCTCGGCTATCTCGGCGCCTCGGTGCAGAACCTGCCCGGTGCCGAGGTCTACCAGGCGCTCGCCTCCGGTGCGATCGACGGCACCGAGTGGATCGGGCCCTGGGCGGACGAGAAGGCCGGCTTCCAGGAGATCACCAAGTTCTACTACACCGCGGGCTTCCATGAGCCGGCGGCCGGTCTCTCCGTTGCCGTCAACCTCGAGGTCTTCAACAGCCTCACGCCGGCCCAGCAGGCGGTGATCGAGCATGCCTCGGCCTCGGCCAACGTCTGGAACCTCAGCCAGTACCTGATGAACAACGGTGCGGCGCTCGAGCGGCTGAAGGCCGGCGGCGTCTCGGTCCTCGAATTCCCGGACAGCGTCTGGGATGCCTTCGGGACCGCGTCCCAGCAGGTCTATGACGAGTTCCTGGGCGATGAGCTCTTCAAGCAGCACTACGACAGCTACATCGCCTCGATGCGGGCGTCGTCGGGCTGGCTGACGGCCTCGACCTCCGTCTACCGGACCCAGCGCGACCGGGTCCTCGGCGCCTAAGGTTGGAACCGATGCGCCCCGTCATGCCAAGCGGGCGGGGCGCATCTCCCTTGCCGGGCTACGCCCCGGTATCGTCCCCCAAAGTGAGGTCTAAGAGTGAGGACAGCGCGCCATGATTGACGCCATCCTCCTGCTTCTGACGGAGCTCTTTAATGGCTTCGTCAACATCTTCATCGCTCTGTCCCAGCCGCTGAGCTGGCTCGATTGGTCCGATCCCCAGGCGCTGATCCGCTTCATCTACTACGGCGGCTCGCACCAGTTCCTGTTCTCGCTCATCGTCATCCTGCTCTTCATCCTGGTGATTGGCCTGATCCGGCGGCCGTTCCTGTGGGGCGTGACCACGGGCCTTGAGTTCTTCGGCAACTGGATGGGTCGGATCTTTGCCTGGGTCGGCCTGATGATGGTGCTGCAGCAGATCATGATCGTCTTTCTGCAGCGCATCTTCCGGGTCTCCGAGATCTCGCTGGCGCCGGGCGGCGCGGCCTTCACCCGCGACCTCAGCTGGTGGTCGGAGGAGCTGAAGCTCTACAACGCCATCGTCGTCTGCCTCTGCTGTGCCTACACCTTCATCCAGGGCGGCCATGTCCGGGTGGATCTGTTCTATGCCGGGGTGCGCTATCGCACGAAACGCATCATCGACATGGCGGGCTCGCTGATCTTCATCCTGCCGTCGATGTCGCTGATTTGGCTCTATGCCTGGTACTTCATGTGGCGCCATCTGGTGACGCCCAAGGTTTCCGCCTCCGACCAGTTGGAGTTGATGGAGCGCCGGGCCCAGCTGCTGCGCTGGGATCGGGAGACCATCGGTTTCTCACCCAACGGCTTCGACGAATACTGGCTCTTCAAGCTGCTGATCGTGCTGTTCGCCGGCACGATGTTCCTGCAGGGGGTCGCCACCTTCTTCCGCGCCCTGCTGGAGTACATCGAGGGACCGGAGGCTGAAGGCAAGCATCTCGACAAGGACAGACTGGACGACGAGGTGGCCGAGGCCGCCGCAACCGCGCACTAGCGCAACAACACAAGCGCGGCGCAAAGTCCGCGCGGTACGGGGGGCGGAACGGTCCATGCTTTTTGGCCTCGATGGCGTCGAAGTCGGCCTGATCATCGTCTTCATCTGCCTCTTCAGCGGCATCATGACCGGCTTTCCGGTCGGCTTCGCCATCGGCGGCTCGGCCGTCGTCAGCTTTGCCATCCTCGCGGTTCTCGATAACGGCGCCTATCTCACGCGAGAGGTGATCGACACCGGCAGCCAGGCCTACCGCGATCTGGTCAACTCCGGCGTCAACGCCTTCGACATCTCGCATTTCCGATACCCGGACTTGCCGACAACGACGGAGCCGCTCTTTACCGGCGGCTGGGAGCAGGCGCTCAACCGCTATCTCTCCTTCATCGTCAACCGGATGAACGAGCGGGTGATCGCCGGCGCCTCGATCGAGACGCTGCTGGCGGTGCTGATGTTCGTGCTGATGGGCATCACGCTAGAGCGCTCGCGCATCGCCAACGACCTGCTGACGACCATGGCCCGGGTGTTCGGCCCGCTGCCGGGCGGCCTTGCCGTCTCCGTCGTGGTAGTGGGCGCCTTCCTCGCCGCCTCCACCGGGATCGTCGGCGCCACCGTGGTGACGATGGGGCTCTTGTCGCTGCCGACAATGCTGCGCAACAACTACTCGCCGGAACTGGCGACCGGGGTGATCTCCGCCTCCGGCACGCTGGGCCAGATCATCCCGCCGTCGATCGTCATCGTGCTGCTCGGCACCCTGGCCGGCGACCTCTATGCCACGGCGCAGGAGGAACGGGCCCAGGCGGCGGGCTGTCAGGACGCGCTCACCTTCCTCGGTGAGCCCGCGGTGCTGTCGGTCGGCACGCTCTTTCAGGCGGCGATCCTGCCGGGCATCTTCCTCGCCGGGCTCTACGGGGCCTATGCCCTCGGCTACGCTATCTTCCGGCCGCAGAACGCGCCGCCGGTCGGCGGCGCGGGTGGCGGGGCGATCGGCGCCGGGCGCAACCATGGCCTGACCTGGTTCCTCGCCGTCCCGGTGCTGCTCGTCGGCGTCGCCTGGGGCATGGTGCAGACCAACGTCGCCGGCAACCAGTCGATCTTCATCAGCTCCATCGCCGATATCGGCGCGCAGGCGGAGTTGCGCACCAATGTCGGTGCCGAGTGTCAGGAAAGCATGATCGAGCTGCACGGGCAGGAGCGCTGGGACCGCGCCGTCGCGCAACAGGCCGAGATCGACGCGGCCGGCGGCGACACCACCCAGGAGGAGCGCACCCGCACGCCCGAGCAGATCGAGACCGCCCGGGCCGAGGCGATCGCCGCCGCCGCGCCGATCTCCTCCGGCCTGCTGACCGTGGTGGTGCTGCTCGCGCTTACCCTGGCCGTCGCCTACGGCGTCGCACCCTACGAGCCGCTGACGCCCCTGCTGATCGGGGCGGGCGGGCTGATCCTGGCGCTGATGTTCGACGCCGCCTTCATCTCTCCCGTGGCCTCGCCCGGCACCGCCTTTCTGATCCTGGCGATCCCCTTCGCCTTCATCTTCTGGGGGATGCGGGGCGCAATCCGGCGGCTGGCGCAGAACGAGCTGCTGCGGGTGGTCTTCCCGCCGCTGGTGCTGATCGTCGCCGTCCTCGGCTCGATCCTCGGCGGGGTGACCAATCCGACCCCGGCCGCCGCCCTCGGCGCCGGCGGCGCCCTGATGCTCGCCGCCTACCGAAAGTTGCGGGAGGAGAACCGCAGCGGCCGACTGATCCTGATCGCCAGCTTCTCGATCGTCATCATGCTGCTCTTCGGTGTGAATTTCGATCTGCGCACGGGCATCGAGAATATCCCGTTCGAGAACGGCGTGGCGATCCTGATCGCCCAGATCGCCTATCACCTGGCATTCTTCGGCATCCTCTACTCCTGCTGGGTGCTCTTCGCCTCCCGCGTGCTGACACCGGTGGTGCGCGAGACGGCGAAGGTCACCTCGATGGTCTTCACCATCCTGATCGGCTCCCAGCTTCTCAACCTCGTCGTCATTTCCTTCGGCGGGGAGCACTACATCCAGGAGTTCCTGCGCTCCTTCGATCGGGAGTGGGTGGTCTTCCTCTTCGTGATGCTGGTGCTCTTCATCCTGGGCTTCGTGCTCGACTTTCTGGAGATCATCTACATCGTCATCCCGATCGTCGGGCCGGTGATCTATGGCGGCACCCTCGACCCGAAATGGGTGACGATCATGATCGCGGTGAACCTGCAGACCTCGTTCCTCACGCCCCCCTTCGGCTTCGCCCTCTTCTACCTGCGGGGGGTGGCGCCGCCTCAGGTGACGACGGGGCACATCTACCGCGGGGTCGTGCCGTTCGTGGTGATCCAGGTGGTGGGTTTGGCGCTGCTCTGGCTCTTCCCGGGGATCGTGACGATCGTGCCGAACCTGCTCGGGCCGTAAGGCGGGGGTCGGCGTCCGAAGGGTCTCATGCCTCCGGCGGGGATGTTTGGGCCAGCAAGAAAGCTGACGGGGCAGCCGGGTCTTGGCGCCAAGCAGCGGGGCCGTGCATCCCGGCGCTTTCTGTCCCAAAAAGCGAAACGCGGCCCAATGGGATGGGCCGCGCTCCCTGTCGGTGCAGCGCGTCAGAGGCCGAGAGAGGCCTTGTAGAGCGCGATCTGGGTCTCCCGCCCGATCTGGTCGGTGATGCCCTCCCAGGCCGCGGCGATGGCGTCGGCACCTTCTTGGACCGAGGCGTATTGCCCGGCATAGATCTTGGCCAGCTCGTCCTCGGCCACTGAGTAGTATTGGAAGATGCCGGGGATCCGGGGCTCGATCGCCGCGTTCGGGTGGTTGTAGCTGTCGGCGTTGGAGCCGAGATAGTCCTCGACATAGGCCCGGTCGTAGCCCGCCTCCTGCCACTCGTCGAACTGGAAGTGGGACTGGCGGTAAGGCTGGAAGCCCGACGGGTAGGCCGAGGCCCAAAGCGACAGGTCTTTGCCGCCGAGATGGGCGGCAGCCGACCAGGCGGCCTTCTTCCGCGTATCGTCGCCGTCGACCGTGGCCATCACGTAAACGCCCCAGCCGATATAGGCCATGTTGGGCGCCTCGTTCGCGCGATCCTCCCACGCGCCGGTGGCCGAGTTATAGACCTGATCCGAGCCCGGCAGGATGCCGAAGCCGACCACATCGCCGACGACGGAGGTGTCGGAGGTGCGGGCGGACGAGCCCACATCGCCCCACCAGGTGAGGCTCGATCCGGTACCGGCCAGGAACTGCTGGAAGGCCGTCGTGCCGGGGTCGGCGTTGATCTGGTCGGCGGGATAGGCGCCGTCGGTCCCCACCAGCTCCATCACCTCTTCGATGGCGCGCACAAAGGCCGGGTTGTTCACCCGCGGCGTCATCGTCTCGGGATCGAACAGCCAGGCCGGGTCGTCGGGGTGCTTGGCATAGGCGGTCGCGCGATCCTCCAAGAAGTAGAAGCCGAAGCCGCCCCAGCCCTTCAGCGGGTCGAGGAAGCCGTGGGCGGAAAGACCCGTCAACGGATCGGTGCGCCCGGCGAGGAACTTCGAGTGCGCGTTCACCTCGGCCCAGGTCCTGGGCGGCGCCCAGTCGGTGCCATGCTCGGCCGCCCAGGCCTCGGCGAACTGGGCGTTCTCGTAGTAGTCCTTGCGGTAGGCGAAGGTGTGGCAGTCGCCGTCGATGGAGATCCGGTAGGTCTTGCCATCCCAGGTGCCGACGGGCGCCTTTAGGTAGTCGACATAGTCGTCCATGTCGATCAGGTCGGCGACCCAGCCCGGCATCTCGGAGGCCATGCCGCGGCCGAGCACGTCGCCCTCGAACGGCGCGCCCATCTCGATGATATCAAAGTCCACCGTGCCGGTGGCAATCGACTGCTGCAGACGGGCGTTGTAGTCGGCCTGCGCCAGGTCGATCCAGTTGATCGTGGCGCCGGTATAGGCCTCCCACGGCTTCAGGAAGCCGCGGAAGAGGAAGTTGTGCAGGTTCTGGTTGTTGAGCCCCATGAAGGTGAGCTCGACACCGGCGAACTCGCCCTCCTGCACGGTCTCCCGCGTGCCGCCAAGGCACATTTCGCCCACCTGCTGCCAGTCGGCATCGGTGGGGGAGCCGGCGCCGACGCCCGGGATCTTAAGGATATCGGCGCGCAGCGAATGGCCGTCGGCGCGTGCGAGGCCGGGCATTCCGGCCAGGGCCGTGGTGGCGCCGAACGCGGCCGCGCCCTTCAGCACGCTCCGCCGGCTCGCCTGCAGCGCCATCAGGCGGTTGTAGACGTCAACCCGCATCGGGGTCTCCTCCCTGTTGTTGTTTTTGCAGGGACGGAAGCACGCCCCGCGACAGTGGCCCGAGTATGAACGGCGATCCCCCCCTGTCAACGAAGCGCGCTTTCGGCGGGCTGCGGCGCGGGCTAGAACGGGGTGCGCGGCGGAGGGGTTCGGATGGCGGGCGAGGCGAAGTTTGCGACGCGGCTCAACTCTTTCAGGGCCGGGGGACGCAGCGCGATCGAGGCGGTGGAGATGGTGGCTGCCGTGCCGGGCATCGGCGCGGTGGAGCTCAACTATCCCCAGCACTTCACCGACGCCGGGCTGCTGGTCCGGGCGCGGGAGCTGGGGCTCGAGGTCACGGCGCTCAACCTTCGCTGGGACGATCCGAAATTCGCCCACGGGGCCTTCACCCATCCGGAGCCCTCGGTGCGGCAGGCGGCCATTGCACTCGCCGTCGAGGCGGCCGATCTCGCGGCGCGCGAAGGCATCGGCCATGTCATCCTCTGGATGGGGCCGGACGGCTTCGACTATCCGTTCCAGGCCAACTATGCCGCGCTTTGGGACGCGGAGATCGCCGGTTTTCGCGCCGTCGCCGAGGCCCAGCCGGGGGTGCGGGTGAGCGTGGAGCCGAAGCCCTCCGACCCGCGACGCATCTCTCTCATCCGGGGGGCGTCGGACGGGCTGCTCGCGGCGATGGAGGTGAGTCGGCCGAATTTCGGCGTGACGCTCGATCTTTGCCACATCCTGATGGCGGGGGAACATCCGGCGGCTGCCGCTGCCATACTGCTCCGCGCCGGGCGGTTGTTCGGCCTGCACCTGAACGACGGCTTCGGCCAGGCCGACGACGGCATGATGGCGGGCAGCGTGCAGCCCGGCCTGCTGCTGGAGCTACTCGCGGTGGTCCGGGCGGCGGGCTGGGCCGGCACGATCTATTTCGACACGTTTCCCGAGGCGACCCACCTCGATCCCGCGGCCGAATGCGCGGCCAATGTGGAGACGGTACGTCGAATGCTCGCGCTGCTGGAAAGGCTGCCGCCGTCCCGGTTGGCGGAGGTGCAGGGGCGCCAGGACGGCCTCGCCGCCGCTTCCCTGATGCGCGAGCTGACGCTTGGGCCGGCCGATGGCTGAGGCATCGCCCCGCGCCGTCGTCCTCGGCAGCGCTCACATGGACCTGATCGCCAGCGCCCCGCGCCTGCCGGGCGCCGGGGAAAGCATCGCCGGAGAGAGCTTCGGCGCCGTCCCGGGGGGCAAGGCCGCGAACCAGGCGGTCCAGCTCGCCGCCATGGGTGTCTCCGTCGAGCTCGTCACCCGCCTCGGCAATGACGGTTTCGGGCGGGAGATCGGCGCGGCGCTTGGCCGGCGGGGCGTCGGCCTCGACCATGTGGCGCGGGACTTCGACCATGCCACCGGGGCGAGCACGGTGTTCGCCGCTTCGGGCGACTACGCCTCCATCATCGTGCCCGGGGCGGCGGCCCATCTCTCGGCCGTCGACGTCTCGCGGGCGGCTCCGGTGATCGCCGGGGCAGGGGCGCTGCTGCTGCAGCTCGAGACGCCGGCGGAGGTTTCGGCGGAGGCTGCCCGGATCGCCGCCCGCGCAGGCACCCAGGTCGTCCTGAACGCCGCCCCCGCCCCTGCGGGTCCAGGCGCCGTGCCGGCCGCGCTCTGGCAGGCCGTCGATGTGCTTGCCGTGAACGGGGCGGAGGCTGCCGCACTCCTCGGCCGGCCGGTCGCGGCGGAAAATGCGCCGACAGCGGTCGTCGAGTTGGGGGAGGGGCTGGGCATCGCCACCGTCCTCCTCACCCTCGGGGCGGAGGGCATCATCGCCCGCCACGGGGGCGAGGTGGTGCACCAGCCGGCCTTTCCCGCGACGGTTGCGGACGCGGTGGGCGCCGGCGACGCCTTCCTCGCCACGTTCGTTGCGGCGGGGCTGGCTGGCCACCCCTTCGCCGCGGCGCTTCGGCGGGGGGCGGCGGCAGGGGCGCTGGCGGTCGGGCTGGCCGGGGCGCTGCCCTCCCTGCCGGAACGCGACGAGGTCGAGGCGTTTCTTGCCCGGCTCTAACGCCTCTTTTCACCGGCTGGTTGTCGGAGTATTGCAAGGCCACCAATTCGGAGGTGCGCCATGACGGCAAGCGGCCGGATCCGCCGCGAGGGCCTCGGCCTTGGCTTTCTGTTCGAGGCGGCGCGACACTACCGCTGCCAGCAGCATTTGCTCGCCTGGGGCAGCGCGGCGATCCTGATTGCCGGCGGTGCCATCTGGCAGGGCGGCGTACACCCGCTGGTTGCGCTCGGCCTCTTCGTCTACGGCTGGCTCTGGTGGACCTTTATCGAATACCATCTGCACCGGCGCGCGATGCACTGGATTCCGGAGACGCCATGGCTGCTCAAGTGGCGCGAAAAGCTCCTGCCCCACATTACCCACCACGATCGGCCGGACGATCCGACCGTGCCGATCGTGCGCACGCCGACCCTGCCGATGATCTATGCCGTCGTCTGCATCCTGATCGGCTGGCTGATCGTGCCCTTCTGGATCTCCGCCCTGATCGTGGTCGGTGGCGGCTGGGGCTATGTGGGCTACGAGTTCGTGCACTACGCCACCCACCGCTGCCGCATGACCGGGCGGATCGGGCGGAGGCTGAAGCAGCACCATCTCTTCCACCACTACCGGGACGAGACGGTGAATTTCGGCGTCTCCACCACCATCTGGGATCGCATCCTCGGCACCCACTACACCCCCGGCGTCCGCCGCGCCGCCGCCTAGACTTGGCCCGGAGCCCCGGCTAGTTCTGAAAGCCGGTGCTGCGGGGAGGGGGCGATGGCCACGGTCACGATCAGGGACGTGCGCAAGGCGTTCGGCGCGACCGAGGTGATCCATGGCGTCGATATCGAGATCCCGGACGGCGATTTCGTGGTGCTGGTCGGCCCTTCGGGCTGCGGCAAGTCCACCCTCTTGCGCATGATCGCGGGGTTGGAGAGCGTGACCGCCGGTCAGATCGCCATCGGCAACCGGGTAGTGAACAACGTGCCGCCCAAGGACCGCGACATCGCCATGGTCTTTCAGAACTACGCGCTCTACCCCCACATGACGGTGGCCGAGAACATGGCCTTTTCCCTGAAGCTGAAACGCGGCGACAAGGGCGAGGTGGAGGAGCGCGTGACCCGGGCGGCGGAGATCCTGGGTCTTACCCCATTCCTCAAGCGCTATCCCCGCCAGCTCTCGGGCGGACAGCGCCAGCGGGTGGCGATGGGGCGGGCCATCGTGCGCGATCCCCAGGTCTTTCTGTTCGACGAGCCGCTCTCCAACCTCGACGCGAAGCTGCGCGTCCAGATGCGGACCGAGATCAAGGAACTGCACCAGCGTCTCGGCACGACGACCGTCTTCGTCACCCACGATCAGGTGGAGGCGATGACGATGGCCGACACCATCGTCGTATTGCAGGACGGCCGGGTGGAGCAGGCGGGCCCGCCGCTCGAGCTCTACGACGCCCCGGCCAACCGCTTCGTGGCGAGCTTCATCGGCTCGCCCGCGATGAACCTGCTGGAGGGGACGGTCGGCGCGGACGGCGTCGAGGTGGCCGGCGCTACGCTTCCCCGGCCCGAGGGCGCGGTGGGCGCGGGGCAGGCGGTGCTCTATGGCATCCGGCCGGAGCATCTGGACCTCGCGGACACCGGCCTTACCGCCGAGGTGGCCGTGGTGGAGCCGACGGGGGCGGAGACCCTGGTCTTCCTGCGCTGCGCCGGGCAGGAGGTGGTCGCCGTCTTCCGCGAGCGCCACGCCCTGACGCCGGGCCAGACCGTTCATCTGCGGCCCCGGCCGGAGGCGGCGCATCTCTTCGATCCGGACACCGGACGGCGGCTTTAGGGAGGGCGCGATGCGCACGGTGCTCTGCTATGGCGACTCGAACACCCACGGGACCCTGCCGATGCACGGGCTCGAAGATCGCCGCCGCCTTGGTCCCGGCCAGCGCTGGCCCGGGGTGATGCGCCAGGCGCTCGGTGCGGGTTGGCAGGTGGTCGAGGAGGGTCTGCCGGGTCGCACCACCGTCCATCCCGATCCGATCGAGGGCGCGCATGTCTCCGGCCTCGCCGGTCTGCCGATCGCGCTCGCCAGCCACCGACCTGTCGATCTGGTGGTGCTGAAGCTCGGCACCAATGACCTGAAGGCGCGGCTCGGTCTGCCGGTGATCGACCTCGGCCTCGGGCTGGAGCGCCTGGTCAACGACATCCAGGCGAGCGATGCGGGCCCCGACGGCGCCGCGCCCGACATCCTGCTGGTGGCGCCCCCGCCGATCATGGAGGTCGGCCCGCTCGGCGAGATCTTCGCCGGCGGGGCGGAGAAAAGCGCGGCGCTTGGCACGCTCGCCGCCGGGATCGCCCGCCGTCACGGCCTCGCTTTTCTCGATGCGGCGGAGCACATCGCCGTCAGCCCTGTCGACGGCGTCCACTACGACGCGGGCGCCCACGCCAAGCTGGGCCGGGCGATCGCCGAGGCGGTGCGGGGCCTGGCGCTCCCCACCGACAACAGCGGATAAGGGCAGAGAGATGGCGGAGCGCGACACGGCCCCCTTCGGCGTCGCCCTCATCGGCCTCGGCATGGTGGCGGGCACCCATGCCCGCGCCCTGGCCGAGCTCGCGCCTGATATCGCGGTTCGGGGCGTGCTCAGCCGGTCGCCCGACCGCGCCCGGGCCTTTGCCGCGGATCACGCCTTGGCCGACGCCCGCATCTACCAGGATGTCGCGGAGATCGCCGCGGACGCCGACGTCGACGCCGCCATCGTGCTCACCCCGCCGAACGCTCGGATCGAGATCGTCGAGGCGTTAGCAGCCGCCGGCAAGCATCTACTGCTGGAGAAACCGGTGGAGCGGACGACCGCGGCAGCCGCCGAGATCGTGCGCCGAGCGGAGGATGCTGGCGTCACTCTCGGCATCGTCTTCCAGCACCGGATGCGGGAGGGGGCAGGGCACCTTCGCCAACTGCTGGCCGAGGGCGCGCTCGGCCAGATCGGCCTGGTCGAGATCGACGTGCCCTGGTGGCGCGATCAGAGCTACTACGACGCGCCCGGCCGTGGCACCTATGCCCGCGACGGCGGCGGCGTCCTGATCTCCCAGGCCATCCACACCCTCGACCTGGTCCTCAGCCTCGCCGGCCCGGTGGCGGAGGTGCAGGCGATGGCCGCCACCACCCGCTTTCACCGGATGGAGGCGGAGGATTTCGTCGCCGCCGGCCTCACCTTCGCATCGGGCGCCGTGGGCGCGCTCGGCGCCTCGACCGCCAGCTTTCCCGGGGGTGCGGAGGGCTTCACGCTGCATGGTGAGGCCGGCAGCGCCACCCTCCGCGGCGATACCCTGACGCTCCACTGGCGCGACGGCCGGGTGGAGGAGACGGGCGCCACCGAAGGCACCGGCGGCGGCGCCGACCCCATGGCCTTCCCCCACGGCTGGCACCGCGATCTGATCGCCGATTTCGCCGAGGCCGCCCGCACCGGCCGCCCGCCCGTCTGCCCGGGGCGAGAGGCGCTGCGCGTCCACGCCCTGATCGACGCCCTCACCCTCTCGGCGCGCGAGGGCCGGCGCGTCGCCGTCGAGGAGCCCGGCCCGTGACCCTCGCCTTCGGTGCCATCGGCCTCGACCACCGCCACATCTACGGCCAGGCCGCGCGGATGATGGGGGTGGGCGCGACGTTCAAGGGCTGGTGGACGGAGGGGGAGCCCGGCACGCTGCCGGGCTTCCTCCGCCGCTTTCCCGACGTGCCGCGGGTGGACGACCGCCGCCGCCTGCTCGAGGATCCGGAGATCGCGCTCATCCTGATCGCCGCCATCCCCGGCGACCGCGCGGCCCTCGCCATCGAGGCGATGGAGGCCGGCAAGGACGTGATGCTCGACAAGCCCGGCTGCGTGACGCTGGCCGAGCTTGCCGCGATCCGCGAGACGGTGGCGCGCACCGGCCGCATCTGGTCCATCGACTTCTCGGAGCGCTTCGAGGTCCCCGCCGTCACCCGCGCCACCGAATTGATTGAGGAGGGCGCCATCGGCCGGGTGCTGCAGACGGTCGGCCTCGGCCCGCATCGGCTGAACGCCGCGACCCGCCCGCCCTGGTTCTTCGAGCGCGCCCGCTATGGCGGCATCCTGACCGACATCGCCTCCCACCAGATCGACCAGTTCCTGCATTTCACAGGCTCGACGGAGGCCGAGATCACCCTGGCCCGCGTCGCCAACCTCGCCCACCCGGAATGGCCGGAGCTGCAGGATTTCGGAGAGATCGCGCTCGCCGCCCCCTCCGGCGCCTCGGGCTACATCCGGGTCGACTGGTTCACGCCGGACGGCCTGCCGACCTGGGGCGACGGGCGCCTGACGATCCTCGGGACGGAGGGCACGATCGAGCTCCGCAAATACTGCGAGCTGGGCGTCAGCGACCGCACCGACAACCTCTACCTGGTGAACGGCACCCGGCATGAGTACATCGACGCGCGCGACGCGCCGCTCCCCTACTTCGCCCGCCTCGCAGCCGATATCCGCGACCGGACGGAGACGGCGATGCCCCAGGCCCACGCCTTCACCGTGACGGAGCTCGCGCTGCGGGCCCAGGCGATGGCGGAGGGGGCATGAGCCACTGCGTCGCCATCCTCGGCGCCGGCATCGGCGCGGCCCATGCCGAGGGTTACGCGGCCCATCCCGAGCACTTCCAGGTTGCTGCCATCTGCGACCTCGACCGGGACCGGGCGGAGGCACTTGCCGCGACGCTGCCGGGCGCCGTCGCGGTGACGGACCTCTCGCCCCTGATCGACGATCCGGCCATCGACCTCATCGACATCTGCCTGCCGCCGCACCTGCACGTGCCGACCGCGCTCGCCGCCCTCGATGCCGGCAAGCAGGTGGTCTGCGAAAAGCCCCTCGCGCTTGCCCTCAGCGATATCGACCGGTTGGAGCGGGCGGAGGGGCAGGGCCGGCTCTACCCCGTCTTCCAGTACCGCTACGGCATCGGCATGGCGGGGATCGAGGCGGTGGTGGCGGCGGGCCTCGCCGGCGCGCCGCTCGTCGCCAGTCTAGAGACCCACTGGGCCCGCGACGCCGTCTACTATGCCGTCCCCTGGCGCGGCACCTGGGCGGGGGAGGGGGGCGGCGCCGTCCTCGGCCACGCGATCCACATCCACGACCTGATCAGCCGCCTGTTCGGCCCGATCGCCGAGGTCGCGGCGCTCACCGCCACCCGCGCCAACCCGATCGAGGTGGAGGATTGCGCGGCCCTGTCTCTGCGGTTTGCGTCCGGCGCGCTGGGCTCCTCCTCTGTCACCCTGGGCGCGGCCGACGACACCTCTCGCCTCCGCCTGGTCTTCGAGCATGTGACGGTGGAGAGCGGCCAGACCCCCTACGCGCCTGCCGCCACCCCCTGGCGCATCACTGCCCGCGATCCCGGCCGGCAGGAGGCCGTCGACGAGGTGCTGGCGGTACTGACCGAGCCGCCCCCAGGTTTCGCCGGCTACCTCGCGGCCCTGGCGGACACACTCGCCGGTCGACCCTCCGACTTCCCGACGCTCACCGACGGCCGCCGCTCCATCGAGCTCGTTACCGCAATCTACGACGCCGCATCGAGCGGGCGGACCGTGGCGCTGCCGCTCACGCCCGCGCACCCACTCTACGCCGGCTGGCGCCCGGCCGCCTGATGCACCGCCTGCACCCAGACCGTCTGTTGCCGCCGGAGCCAGGCCTCCGCCGCATCGCCCGCACCCTCTACGAGGGCATCGCCGACCTACCCATCGTCTCGCCCCATGGCCATGTCGAGGCCGCCTGGTTCCGCGACGGCTACCGCTTCCCCGACGCCGCGACGCTGATGGTGGCGCCCGACCACTACGTCCTGCGGATGCTGATCAGCCAGGGCCTCGACTACCCGGCGCTCGGCGTGCCCGGGCCGGACGGCGCAAGCGCCGGCCCGCGCGAGGTCTGGCGCACCTTCGCCGGGCACTACCCCCTCTTCCGCGGCACGCCCACGCGCCTTTGGCTTGACCACGCACTCCACGAGGTGCTGGAGCTGCCGGAGCCGCTCTTGGCCGAGACGGCGGAGCGCAGCTTCGACCACATCGCCGAGCGCCTCGCTTCGCCGGAGTACACCCCCCGCGCCCTCTACGACCGGTTCCGCATCGAGGTGCTGGCCAGCACCGACGCCGCCACCGACACGCTGGAGCACCACGCCGCCATCGCCGAGGATCCCTGGGCCGCCCGCATCATCCCGACCTTCCGCCCCGATGCCGTGACGGACCCGGAGCACGAGGCGTTCGCTGCCAGCCTCGCCACCCTCGCCGAGCAGACGGGCCGCGACGTCGCCCGTTGGCCCGACTACCTCGCCGCGCTCCAGGACCGTCGCGCCGCCTTCCGCGCCCTGGGCGCCACCGCCACCGATCACGGCGTGCCGACGCCGGAGACGGCGGACCTGCCGCCCGAGACCTGCCAGTCGCTCCTCACCGCGGCTCTCGCCGGCACCCTCGATGCAACCGGCGCCGTCCATTTCCGCGCCCAGATGCTGACGGAGATGGCGGCGATGTCGGCCGAGGACGGCCTCGTCATGCAGATCCATGCCGGGGCGCGGCGGAACTATGCGCCGAGCATCCACGCCAACCATGGCCGCGACCGGGGCTTCGACCTGCCGATGGCAACCGACTGGTCCGCCGGGCTGAAGCCCCTTCTCGACCGTCTCGGCTTCGCGCAAGATCTCAGGGTCGTCCTCTATACCCTTGACGAAGCATCCTATGGTCGGGATCTCGCCCCTCTCGCCGGGGCCTTCCCGACCCTCCGGCTCGGCGCGCCCTGGTGGTTCTTCGACTCGCCCCTCGGCCTCTCCCGCCACTTCGAGGCGACGGTGGAGACCGCCGGCTTCGCCAACCTGGCGGGTTTCGTCGACGACACTCGGGCCTTCCTCTCCATCCCCGCGCGCCACGACATGTACCGGCGCGCCGTCGCGAGCTTCCTCGCTGGCCTCGTCGCCCGCCACCAGCTCGGCGCGGCGGAGGCGGCAGAGGTCGCGGCCGACCTCGCTGTCCGCAACGCCCGCGACACATACCGCCTGGGGGAGCCCGATGATGCGTGAGACCTGGCGCTGGTTCGGCCCCGACGACACCACCACGCTCGCCATGGTCCGGCAGGCCGGCGCGGCAGGCATCGTCACCGCGCTCCACGACCTGCCGCCCGGGGCACCTTGGCCGGCCGAGGCCATCGCCGCGCGCCAAGAAATCCTCGCCGAGGCGGGCTTTGCCTGGGAGGTGGTCGAAAGCCTCCCCGTCTCTGACGCCATCAAGGCCCGCCGCGGTCCCTGGCAGGCGCATATCGCGGCCTGGATCGAAAGCCTCGAGGCCCTGGCGGCCGCCGGTATCCAGGTCGTCTGCTACAACTTCATGCCCGTCCTCGACTGGACCCGGACGGCGCTGGCGCACCCGCTGCCCTCGGGCGGCACCGCCCTCGCTTTCGATCTGATCGACTTTGCCGCCTTCGACATCCACGATCTCGCCCGACCCGGCGCCACCACCGACTACCCCGAGGACGTCGCAGCCGAGGCCGCGACCCGCTGGCAGGCGATGGATACCCCTTCCCGCGCCCGCCTCGCCCACGCCATCGGCGCCGGCCTGCCGGGGGAGGGCGCGCGGGACAAGGCGCGGCTCCGCGGGGGGCTGGCGGCCTTCGAGGGAGTCGGCGCCGACGACCTCCGCGCCAACCTCGCCGCCTTTCTGCAAGCGGTGGTGCCGGAGGCGGAGTGTCTCGGCCTCCGCCTCTGCTGCCACCCCGACGATCCACCATTCCCGATCCTCGGACTGCCGCGGGTCGTGTCGACGGAGGCCGACTACGCTGCCCTCGTCGCTGCAGCACCGAGCCCGGCGAACGGCATCACCTTTTGCACCGGCTCCCTCGGCGCACGGGGCGATGCGGACCTGCCGGGCTTCGTCGCCCGCCTCGGCCCGCACATCCACTTCGCCCACCTCCGCAACACCCGCCGCACCGCGATCTGGGGGCCGCGCGCCAGCTTCTTCGAGGACGGCCATTTGGCCGGCGAGACCGACATGCGCGCCGTCGTCGCCGCACTGCTGGCCGAGGAAGCCCGCCGCCGCGCCGAGAGCCGCACGGACGCCGAGATCCCGATGCGCCCGGACCACGGCCACGACATCCTCGACGATCTCGGCCGGGGCGGCGTGCCGGGCTATCCCGCCATCGGCCGCCTCAAAGGTCTCGCCGAACTGCGCGGTCTGATGCACGCCCTCGCGCCCTGAGACGCCACGCGAGGCTTGCCAGATCCCGCAGACAGTGCTTCGCTGCAACCAACGCGCCGGAAAGAGCCCTGAGACCAAACGGGGGATCGTCATGCGCCGTCTCGCTCGCAGCCACTCCAACCTGAGTGCCCCGTGATGGCGGCGCGGGTCCTTATCCTCCTCGGCACGAACAAGGGTGTGTTCTTCCTCGAAAGCGATGCGGCCCGGGCGGAGTGGTCGCTGCGAGGCCCATTCTGCGACACCTGGCCGATCAACCACGTGCTCGGCGATCCCGAGACAGGGACGATCTGGGCCGGCGGCGGTAATGGCTGGGTCGGCACCGATGTCTGGAAGACCACGGACCTCGGCGCGAGCTGGAGCAAATCCGGCGCCGGCCTCGCCTTCGAGGCGCCAGGGGAGGAGGTCGCCTGCGTCTGGTCCTTCGCTAAGCAGAACGGCACGCTCTACGCCGCGGTCAATCCTGCGGCCCTCTTCCAAAGCGAGGATGGGGGCGAGACCTGGCAACATCTTGAGGGGTTGCAGCAGCACCCCTCTCGCCCCGATTGGCATGGCGGCGGCGCGGGTCGATGCGGCTGCTTCACGCAGAGGGGAAGATATACTTATTGACACGAAGCATCTGAATGAAGATGAAATATCTCAGATGGTGAGTGACTTGAAAGCTGCAGGATACCACGAAGATCAGATTAATTTGACTGACTCTAGTAATGTTGAAATTGAGATGATTGACTAGTGAGTAGATTTTGCCATATTGGTGGTTATATACTCTGCCTTGCCGATCAAATCCAGACTAATAATAATATAGTTAGATCAATGCAGATCGACGATAAATGGATAAAAGGCGGAGTATATAACTTCATCAATAGTGTATGTGATGGGTATTCACACTTCGGATTTTCCACAAATATCGGATTTGCGAATCGACACTATGTTAGTTTTCTTAAATTTTCTGAGTCTCAAATTGATCAACTATCATACTTTTATCTGCAATATGTGATTTCAGTCGAGGGGATGGCTAGTGAGATATCTTATGAGCGATCGGTCTGGGATGAAAAAGAAATAGAGCACACCTACTACATATATAATTCAGGGGAAATTGATCGTTACAATATTGATCTATAGAGTCTCCTGCACTCCATCATACCGCATCCGACGGACCCGGATCAGATCTGGGTCGTTATCTCCGCCGTCGGCGTCTTTCACACCAGTGACGGCGGTGCGGCATGGCAGCCGCGCAATCGCGGCACCCGGGCCGACTTCAACCCGCCGGAGGAGCGTTACCCGGAGCTCGGCCAATGCGTCCACGCGCTGGCCATGGCGCCGGGCATGCCCGACCGGCTTTACCAGCAGAACCATTGCGGCATGTATCGAAGCGATGATGGCGGCCAGGCCTGGACCAGCATCGAGGCGGGCTTGCCCTCCTCCTTCGGCTTTCCCGCCGTGGCCCATCCGCGGGATCCGGACACGCTCTACCTCATGCCGCTGAACGGCGACGACGCGGGGCGCTATGTGCCCGATGCCGCCGCCGCGGTCTGGCGCACCCGCGATGCCGGCGCGAGTTGGAGCGATCTGCGCATCGGTCTGCCGCAGGAGAACGTCTACTTCGCCGTCCTCCGCAAGGCGATGGCGGTCGATCGGCTCGATCCGGCCGGCGTCTATTTCGGCACCAACACCGGCTCCCTCTACGCCAGTGCGGATGAGGGGGAGAGCTGGTCTGAGATCGCCCGCCACCTGCCGCTGATCCTGTCGGTGGAGACCCTCGTCCTCGACTGACCGCGGCTCGTATTGCCATCAGGGGTGGTGAGGCGCCCCGGGGCGGCCGCTTGGCGGATCGGGCGATTTGTGGCAAGATGCCACTGTTTGGTGGGCTGTGGATTGGTGCCGACGGGCGTGAGGTCGCGCAAGCGCGTGCAACCCTGCGGCGCAATCGGTTCGGTTGCTAAGAAGGTGCTGGTGCGATGTTGGGCTCGGCCGCGCTTGAGATGGTCTTGCGGCTTCTCGTCGTTTTCGGGCTGTTCAGCCTGGCCGCCGCCATGGTGCTGGAGCTGCTGTCGGGCGTGCTGGATCTGCGCCGGCGCTGCCTGCGCCGTGCCTTCCGCCGGATGCTGTCGGGCGACGGCGCCTGGCGGGCGAAGGAACGGCTGCGGCGGTTGTTCGACCATCCGCTCACCCGTCTGTCGGAGCTCGCGCCGTCTCCCCGCCGGGGTGAGCGGCCGGCGCGGCTCCTTTCCATCGCGCTTCTCGATGCCCTGCGGCAGGAGGGTGTGGGCGGCCCTGCCGAGCCCGGCCCGGCCGACGATCTGTTCAACGACGCGCCGACCATCGCCCGTCGCCTGCCCGAGGGACCGCTGCGCAACACGCTTACCCTGCTGGTCGCCCCGGCGGGCGACGGGCCGCAAAGCAGCCGGCGGCGCGGTGATCGCGTCGCGGAGGCGCTGGAGGTCTGGGTCGCCGCCACGATGCGGGAGGCGGCAGCGGCACACCGGATGACCCTCCGCTACCTCGCGGCACTGATCGGCCTGCTGATCGCGTTCGCCGCCGACCTCGACCTGATTGCCGTGCTGCAGGCGCTGCTGGCCGCACCGGCGGCTGACGGCGCCCTGCCGACCCTCAGCCTCGGCTGGTCAAGCCTCGCCGAGAGTGTGGCACGTCTCTCAGACATACCGTCCGCTTTTGCGTCACTCTTGGGCTGGATCTTCTCCGGCCTCGCGATCAGCTTCGGCGCGGCCGTCTGGCTCGCCGCGCTCGGTCGCGTCACCGGACCCGGGATGCTGTCCTGGACACCGGTTCGGGAGCTTCGGCGCAGTTAAGGGATCTTGAGCGCGTTTGATCGGAGTGCATTGCGCCATGCCGATGCAGGAGCGCAAGAAGGACGCGATCACGCTGCTGGCCCAGGAGGAGGGGCCGCAGTGCACGGCCTTGGTGCAGGCGCTGCGGCGCTTGGACTATGCCGTCGATGTGGTGTCGCCGGATCAAGCGCCAATGGATGGGCGCGGTCGGCTGGCCTATCTCGGACCGCTGGCCTGGCCTGAGGGTAAGCTGGAGCGTGCGGCCTCCGCCCATTTGCTGGCCCTCGACCAGCGGGCGTTCGATTGGATCGGCAGCGCGGCGGAGCGGCTCGGCGCCTTCCTCACCTGGCCCTGCAGCCTGGGCGAGTTGCGCCTGCGCCTGCGCCAACACGGCTTTCGGGCGCGGAGCGAGCGGGATCTGAGCCAGCGCGCCGCGCTTCAGGCCGCAGCCAGCGCGTCCGGCTTTCTTGGTCAGGCATCGGCCTTCGTCGATGCGCTCGTCAGCCTGCACAAATTCGCGCAGAGCGACGCCGCCGTGCTGATCGAGGGGGAGACCGGCACGGGGAAGGAGGCAGCCGCCCGCCTCCTCCACCAGCAAAGCGCCCGGGCGCGGTATCCGTTCGAGGTCGTGCGCTGCGGGACGGTCGAGGCCCAGATGCTGGCCGAGATGGCCCCCGCCAGCGCCCCGGGTGGGGTGCTGTTCCTCGACGAGGTCGACGATCTGGCGGGGGAGGGGCAGGTGGCGCTCCTCCGCCTGTTGGACCGGTTGGGAGAGGGGCGCGGCCCGCCTCGCATCATCTCCGCCAGCACCAGCGATCTGGAGCAGCGCGTGCGCCAGGGCAGCTTCCGCCGCGATCTGTTCTATCGCCTGAACGTGCTCGGCCTTCGCCTGCCGGCTTTGCGGGACCGGCCCGGGGATGCGGTGCTGCTGGCCGAGCATTTCCTCGGGCGCTTCGCCGGGCAGTACCGCACCAGGCGGGCCGAGCTCAGCCCTGCCTGCCGCCGCTGGCTCGCCACCCAAAGCTGGCCCGGGAACGTGCGGGAGCTGGAGAACCACATCCACCGCTCCGTCGTCACGGCGGAGGCCGGTCGGATCACCCTAGCCGATGACGAGGGCGCGGCGGAGACGAACGGCCCCCGCGCCTTCAACGACGCCAAACGCGAGGCGATCGACCGGTTCGAGCGGGCCTACCTGACGGAACTGCTAGAGCGCACCGGCGGCAATGTCAGCCGCGCCGCCCGCCTCGCCGGCAAAGAACGCCGCGCCCTCGGCAAGCTCCTCTGCAAGCACGCCATCTCCTCCGACACCTTCCGTGCGGGGCCGATACGGCGCTAGCCGGAATGGCGTGACTGTGGCGGTTTGCTTCAGGCCCTTCATGGACAATGCTCAGGCGCCGGGTATCAATTGCGCTGACCTGAGTAGGGATTGCCGGCCGGATGACATTCAGGGACGAGATATCAGCGTTCTTCACCCGTTACATCGAGGCGTTCGCGAAGCGGGACGCCGACGCCATCGCCGCGCTTTGGGAACCCGTCGGGCTCTTCCCGTCCCCCACCGGCAACTTCGCGATGGAGAGGGAAGCGTTCCGCGCGCACTGCGTCGGGCTCCTAGAGTTCTACCAAGGGCAGGGCGTGACCGAGCCGACCGGCGAACTGCTCTCCGCCGAAGAGCTATTCCCGAACGTCGCCCTGGCGCGCATGGCCTATCGTATGCTGAGTGGGGATAGGGAGGTGATTGCGGACTGGCAGCATGTCTACCTGCTCCGCAAGACTGACGACTGGCGGGTCTCGCTGACGATCGCCGACGACGAGATGGCCGCCTGGACTGCCCGCGGCGCCCAGCTCTAGGCGATCGACCGGTTCGAGCAGGCCAATTCTATCGAGCGGCTAGAGCACGCCAGCCGTAGCGTAGGACGCGCTGCCCGCCTCGCGAGTAGGGATGCTGGAAGACCTCTCGGCAAACGCGCCATCTCCCCCGACAGTGTCCGCTCCGCCGCAGGTGCGGACTTTGGCTGTGAAGGCGGCCATCTGCTTTGCACCAATATCGACGGTGTCGCTCGTCCAGAGCGACGACGGCTATGCAGCGGAACGACACTCGAGACGGTCAATCAACGCACTTACGCGTTTCCGAATCCGATAGGCGCCCACGGCCGGACTTGCGTATGGGCGCCATCGGATGTTGCGATGCTAGCTGTCGCAGGCGCATCCCGCATGACCGCATCCGGAGCCCTGGGGATGGCCATCTGCGCAAGCCACGCTGCAGTAGTTTCTGTCGTCTTTCTTTACAGCATCGCTAATGGCCACGATGCAGACGCACGTATCGCAGGCGCACTTTTGCTGGGTCACTGTCGGCATCTCGTGTCTCCTTTTAGGTTTCGTCGATGGTGTGGTGCTCGTGCACGAACAGGTGCTCGATCATGATCGTCAGGACGCTCTGCACACAGGTGTCGGCCATCGCGTAGAACACCTGTTTCCCGCGTCGCTCAGACCTCAGGATCCGGGCTGAGCGCAGCAGTCTGAGGTGGTGGCTGGTGAGCGACGGCGAAGAGCCGAGCCTCTCTGCTATCTCGCCCACGGATCGCTCCTGATCCATGCAGGCGATCACGATCGACAAGCGCGTCGGGTCAGCGAGCAGGCCGAAGGTCTCCGCCAACTCCGTTGTCTGGTCGAGCTGCAGATCGTAGGTCGTCATGACCTACATATGAACAATCGTTCAAGTGTTGTCAACTGGCGCCATCTGTCGCCTGGGTCGCTACGCTTCTATCCGGTAGAACGCCGCCGCCGTCCCACCGAAGACGGCTGCGCGATGGGCCTCCGGCACGTATCCCTGCGCGGCGTCGTGCCAGGCGGCGTAGCTGCTGTTGAGGGTGAGGACGGGCCAGTCGGAGCCCCAGAGGGTGCGGTCGGGGCCGAAGACCTCGAGGATGTGGCGGGCATAGGGTTCGAGGGTGGCGGGCGTCCAGTCGGCCTTTGCCTCGGTCGCGAGGGCGGAGAGCTTGCAGTAGACCGGAGTTTCCGCCGCGATCCGGGCCATCCAGGCGGCCCAGTCGTCGAAGGCCCCGTCCCGGATCGCCGGTTTCATGCAGTGGTCCACGACGGCGCGCATGTCCGGATAGCGCTCGAACAGCCTCAGGAACCGCTCCAGATGCCGGGGCAGGCCGAGGGCGTCGAAGCTCAGGTCGAGGTCTCGGATCGCGTCGTAGGCCCAGGCGATGTCGGGTCGGTGCATCCAGTTGTCGTCGGGGATGTCCTGGATCATCGGCCGCACGCCGGCGAATTTCGGGTGATCGGCGAGCTGGGTGAGGGCCGTGCGGTCCTCCTCCCGCTCGAAGTCTATCCAGCCGACGACCTTGGCGACCCAGTCGGTCGCGTCGGCCAGGCCGAGCATGTAGTGCGTCTCCGCCACCGTGGGCGCGGCCTGGACCAGGACGGTGGCGTCGATGCCGTGGGCATCCAGCAGCGGCCGCATCTCGGCCGGCGTGACATCGCGGCGGATCGGGGCGGCGGCGGGGTTCCCCTCCATCCAGCCATAGTCGCCCCGGGCCATGGCCCAGAAATGCTGATGCGCGTCGATCTTCACGATGCGCCCCCCGGGACCGGGGCGTCGGCGCGAAGCAGCCCGGCCTCGCGCAGATCGGACCAGAGGGCGGCGGGGATCGGATGGGCGAAGGTCGCCATGGCCCGCGCCACCTCGTCGGGGCTGCGCACCCCGGGAATGACGGAGATCACCTGGGGATGGGCCAGCGGGAACTGCAGGGCGGCGGCCGCGAGCGGCACGTTGTGGGCGGTGCAGATCTGCTCGATCGCATCGACCCGGACGCGGATCTCGGCCGGGGCCGGGGTGTAGTTGTAGACCGCGCCCACCACGGCGCCGGTGGCGAGGATGCCGGAGTTGTAGGCGCCGCCGAGCAGGATGCCGATGCCCCGTTCGGCGCAGAGCGGCAGGAAGCTCTCAAGCGCCTCCTGCTCCAGCAATGTGTAGCGCCCGGCCAGCAGGAAGAGGTCGAAGTCGCCTTGGCGCGCCAGATGCTCGGAGATCTGCCATTCATTCAGCCCCGCACCGATGGCGCGGACAGTGCCTTCGTCCCGGAGCTTCACGAAGGCGCGGTAGCCGCCGGCCAGGAACTCCGCTGCCCGCGCGTCGGACGCCTCCTTCGTGCCGTGGGTGAAGATGTCGACGTCGTGGCAGAGCAGGATGTCGATGCGGTCGAGGCCGAGCCGGTCGAGGCTTTGCTCGAAAGACCGCATCACGCCGTCGTAGGAGTAGTCGTAGACGATGCGGCGCGAGGGGGTGTCGACGAACTTGTCGGGCGTCGCCTCGGCCGGCGGGCAATCCTCCAGCACCCGTCCGGCCTTGGTCGAGAGGGTGAAGCTGTCCCGCGGCTTCTGGCTGAGGAAGCCGCCCACCCGTGCCTCCGACAGGCCGAGGCCATAGAGCGGCGCGGTGTCGTAGAGCCGCATGCCCGCGTCCCAGGTCGCGGCGAGCGTTTGCTCCGCCACCTCCTCCGGGATCGCGGTGAAAAGGTTGCCGAGGGGGGCGCCGCCGAAGCCAAGCTCGCTGGTGATGAGCGTAGCGCCCGAGGGGCAGGTGAATGTGCCTTGTCGCATCGGGCCCTCCCACGGTCGGCGCGCGCGCCTCCGCTCTAGCGCAGTTTCGGGGCGGAGAGAATGGTGGGCTCAGCTCCAGGCCGGCTCGGCGCTACCGAGGGCGGAGGCCGGCCGGTCCCAGCGCATGGGCGCCCCGGGCAGTGAAAGCGGTGGGCGGAGGCGGCGGGCCGGGCCCCAGGGCGTTTGCTCCAGGTCCGGGGCGTAGTCGTCCGCGATGGGACGGGTGAGCGGGTTTGTGGTCATCTCCGACGGGTGCTGCAGCAGCAGATGGGCCGTGCGGGCGAGCGAGGCGCGGGCGGCGTGGCCTCCGCCGTTCCGCCGTCGGGCCAGGCCCTGCACCGCGGCGGCCGCCAGCAGGTATCCGGTGGCGTGGTCCAACGCTTGGACGGGCAGGGGCCCGGGCCGGTCGAGGGCCCGCTCCGCCATGCCGGCGGCGGCGATGCCCGCGCTCATCTGCACCAGGCTGTCGAAGCCGCGCCGCCCGGCCCAGGGGCCGGTCCAGCCATAGGCATCGAGCGCGATGTCGACCAGGCCTGGCCGCGCCGCTGCCCGCACCTCGGCGCCAAGGCCGAGGCGGTCGAGCGCATCTGGGCGGTAGCCGTGGATCAGGATGTCGGCCCCGGCCAGGAGCTCGAGGAACCGCCCGCGGCCCCCATCGCTCTTCAGATCCAGCCGGGCGCAGCGCTTGCCGAGGGTGACCTCCGCCTCGAGCGACGGTTCGGCCCAGTCCGGCGGATCGAGGCGCAGGACCTCCGCCCCGAAGGCGGCCAGGAAGCGGGTGGCGATAGGCCCTGCGAGGATGCGGGTCAGGTCCAGCACCCGAATGCCGGCGAGCGGCCGGGCGGGCTGCAGTGGCTCAGCGTCTCGCGGCTCGCCTGCGAGCTCGGACCAGGTGAGCAGCGGCTCGGCAGCGGAGGCGGCGCCTTGCGGGTGCTGTCGCCAGGCCGCCGCGTCCCGCATCGCGGCAGCGCAGCCGCCGGCCGCGACGATGGCGGCCTCCAGCGCATCGGACGACCAGTGGGCGACGGCGGCCGTGACCTCCGCCCGGTCGGGCGCCGTGCCGAGGACCAAGAGGGCCGCGGCGCGGTGGTGTGGCGCGTTGGTGTGGAGCCGGATCCAGCCGTCCGCCGCCTGGTAGTCCCCCGCGACCACGTCCCAGACCGGCGGCAGCGGCCAACCCGTCGGGGCGACCGACATGCCGAACCAGAAGGAGGCGAGGCGCCGGTCGACCGTGAGCGTCCCGTCGATCTCCGCAAAATCCATCACCGCCCGCCCCGCCGTCGCGATCGCGGCCGCCGCCAGATCGCTGACGGCGAAGACGGAGGGGAGGGTGTCCGTCCCGACCATCGCCACGGGCGCGCCGTCAGCGCCACCGGCGACGGCCTGCCACATCTCGGCCAACAGTGCCTCTAAGGGGGCCGTGCTGATCTCATCCTTCATCGAAAGCGCCTCCTCCGCTCACCATACCGCGTGGGCAAGGAGGATGACCATCAGCACCCGCGCTTGTCAGCCGCCATGCGCCCTGCCTAAGGTCCGGCAACGATGGAGCGCTGGGGAGGATGCGCCATGCTCAAGGGCATAGACCCGATCCTGAACGCGGATGTGCTCTACGCCCTCCGCGCCATGGGCCACGGCGACGATCTGATCATCGCCGACACCAACTTCCCCTCCGCCTCGGTCGCGGCGGAGACCGTGCATGGCGAGCTTCTGCGCATCGATCGCCCGGCGGCGGAGGTGGTGCGCGCCGTCCTCTCCCTCTTCCCCCTCGACAGCTTCGTCGACGATGCGGCGGCGCGGATGGAGATCGTCGGCGCCCCGGACGAGATCCCCGAGGTGCAGGCCGAAGTGCAGCGCGAGGTCGACGCGGCGGCGGGTGAGGCCCACCCCCTTCTCAGCATCGAGCGCTTCGCCTTCTACGACCGGGCGCGCCAGGCCTTCGCCGTCATTCAGACCGGTGAGCGCCGCTTCTACGGCTGCTTTGCATTCCGCAAGGGCGTGATCCCGCCGGACGGCGCATGACGGCGCGGATCGCCATACTCGGCGTCTTCGTCGCCGACACCGCTTATCGCGCCAAGCGCCAGCCGAAGATCGGCGAGACGCTGCTGGGCGAGAGCTTCGCCCTCGGTCCCGGCGGCAAGGGCTCGAACCAGGCGGTGGCGGCGGCCCGGCTGGGGGCGGAGGTGGGCTTCATCTCCCGCCTCGGCGAAGATGCCTTCGCCGATCTGGCGATGGTGACCTGGGAGGAGGCCGGCGTGACGCCCCATGTGGTGCGCATGGCCGGGAGCTACACCGGGGCGGCTTATATCTTCGTCGACGACGCGACCGGCGACAACGCGATCATCATCGCCCCGGGCGCGGCGGGGGAGATTGCGGCCGGTGACATCGACCGGGCGGCCGATGTCATCCGCGGTGCGGAGGTTTTCGTCACGCAGCTCGAGCAGCCCTTGGACGCGGCGCGGCGGGGGTTGGAGGTGGCCCGGGCGGCAGGGGTGACGACGGTGCTCAACCCCGCGCCGGCGGCAGCGCTCGACGACGCGATGATCGCGCTTTGCGATTGGTTGACGCCGAACGAGAGCGAGGCGGAGGGGTTGACCGGCCGCGCCGTCACCGGCCCTGAGGATGCGGAGCGTGCTGCGCACGCACTCCTAAGCCGTGGGGCGAGGGGCGCGGTCATCACCCTCGGCGCCCAAGGCGCGCTGCTCGTGACGGGCGATGGGGCCGAGCACATCCCAGCGGTCGACGCCGGCCCGGTGGTGGAGACGACCGGGGCGGGCGATGCCTTCAACGGCGGCTTCGCCGTGGCGCTGGCCGAAGGGCGTGGGCCTGGCGACGCCGTGCGCTTCGGCTGTGCGGTGGCCGGTCTGTCGGTCACCCGGCCGGGAACGGCACCGTCGATGCCGCGCCGCGCCGCCGTCGATCGGCTGCTGGCGGGCGGGCACTGAACCACGCCGGCGGCTTGCTAAGCAGTGAATGCCTCAGGCTGGGATATTTGGACCAGCAAGAAAGCCCCGGGGCCCCTTCGCAGTGGCTCAAGTATCCAAATCCAACGCGGGCAACCGTCAGGGCGATGCTACAAAAAGCGCGCCGATCAGCCGGCGAAGGCCACCACGTCCTGGCGTTGGCGGCCGAGGCCGGCGACCTCCACCTCCATCACGTCGCCGGGGGCGAGGAAGCGCTGGGGCTTCATGCCCATGCCCACCCCCTCCGGCGTGCCGGTGGCGATGATGTCGCCAGTGCGGAGCGCGAAGAAGCGCGACATGTAGCTGATGATCCCAGCCACGCCGAAGATCATGTCGGCGGTCGAGGAATTCTGCACCGTCTCGCCGTTCAGCGTGAGGCTCACGGCGAGGTCCTGGGGGTCGGGCACCTCGTCCGCCGTCACCAGCCAGGGCCCGACCGGGCCGAAGGTCGGCGCCGACTTGCCCTTCACCCATTGACCCCCGCGCTCGATCTGGAAGCTGCGCTCGGAGACGTCGTTCACCGTGCAATAACCGGCGATGCAGCCGAGCGCGTCGGCCTCCGACACGTGGGTCACGTCTCGGCCGATGACGACGCCGAGTTCGACCTCCCAATCCGTCTTCTCCGAGCCTTTCGGGATCACCACGGGATCGAACGGGCCGGAGAGGGCGGAGCTTACCTTGGAGAACAGGATGGGCTCGGAGGGCGGCGTCGCCCCGGTCTCGGCCGCGTGCTTGGAGTAGTTGAGGCCGATGCAGTGGAAGTTCGGCACGTCGGCGAGACAGGCGCCGATCCGGGCGTCGCCCGGCGCCTCCGGCAGGCTCTCCGCATCCAGCCCGCGAAGGGCCTCCAGCGCCTCCAAGCCGACATTGGCGCCGGCGAAATCGCTGAGATGGGCCGAGAGGTCGCGGACCCGGCCCGCGGCGTCGAGACAACCCGGGCGCTCAGCCCCCTTCTCCCCGAAGCGAACGAGTTTCATGGCGCTCCCCCTCTGCCGTGGACGGCCCCGTCTAACATGAATAGCCTCGGCGGCAACAGCGATGGGCAGGGGGAAAGGGCGATGAACCGGATTGATCTGGAGGGGCGAAGCGCCGTCGTCACCGGGGGCGCCCAGGGGATCGGGCGGGCGATCGTGGCCCGCCTCATCGCCTCCGGCGCGCGGGTGACGATCTGGGACCGTGACGCGGCGCTGGGGCAGGAAACGGCGGCTGCGGAGGGCGCGGCCTTCGTCGCGGTCGACGTCACCGACTGGGGCTCGGTCGCCGCGGCGGTGGAGGCGACGCAGACCGCCGAAGGTCGGATCGACATCGCGGTGATGAACGCCGGCATCGCCGGGGCGAACGCGCCGCTTGAGGAGTATCCATTGGAGGAATGGGCCCGGGTCATCGACATCGACCTCACCGGCGTCTTCCATTGCTGCCGGGCGGTGGTGCCGGCGATGCGCGGCCAGGGCTACGGCCGGATCGTCAACATCGCCTCGATCGCGGGCAAGGACGGCAACCCGAACGCCGTCGCTTACTCCGCCGCCAAGGCCGGGGTGATCGCGCTCACGAAGTCGCTCGGCAAGGAGCTCGCGGGCAGCGACATCGCGGTGAACTGCATCACCCCCGCCGCGGCGCGCACCGCGATCTTCGACCAGATGTCGGAGGCCCATATCGACTACATGCTCTCGAAGATCCCGCGCGGCCGCTTCGTCGACGTGGCGGAGGTCGCGGCGATGGTCGCCTGGCTGGTCTCGGCAGAGAACAGCTTTACCACCGGCGCTGTCTTCGACCTTTCGGGTGGGCGCGCGACCTACTGAGCGGGCCGCCAAGAGGCTTGCGCCGGGCTCACCCGATCGCCTAGCGTTTTTCATGGCCTGCAGCGCCGGGCCCCGATCGTAGTGACCCCGCAACCAGAACGGGGCGCAGCCTAGGGAGACGACCATGGCACTTCGCACGACCTTCGCGGCCGCCGTCGCCGCGAGCTTTCTTGCCAGCGGCGTGGCCGCGCAAGAGACCTACACGCTCCGCGTCCAGACCCATTACGCGCCCGAGACGGTGTCCGGCCAATTGGCCGCGCAGTTCGTCGACGACGTGGAGACCATGTCGAACGGTCAGATCGACATCGAGATGTTTTATTCCTCCTCCGTCGTGAAATCGGTTGAGACCTTTGATGCGGCGGCAACCGGTATTCTCGACTGCGACATGACCGGCGGTGCCTACCAGACCGGCAAGAACCCCGCCTTCCAGTTCGTGGGCGACATCATGGGCGGCTACGACACGCCCTGGCAGCAATATGCCTGGCTCTACAACGGCGGGTTCGAGGCGGCCGACAACCTCTACAACACCTACGACATGAAGCTGGTCGGCTGGTGGGTCTACGGGCAGGAGAGCCTGTCTTCGTCGGCACCGCTGCGGGGGCCGGAGGATCTGGTGGACTGGAAGTTCCGCTCGCCCCCGGGGCTGGAGACCGAGATCTTCGCGTCCCTCGGCGCGAGCCCGATCGTGATGGACTTCACCGAGATCTTCACCGCGCTCGAGACCAAGATCATCGACGGCGCCGATGCCTCGGGCCTGGCCAACAATGTCGGCCTCGGCCTTTACGATCTGGTGAACCACGCGACCTATCCGGGCTTCCACTCCATGCCGTCGGACCATCTGGCCTGCCGGATGGACGCCTGGGAGAACATGCCGGAGCATCTGCAGCGCATCATGGACACGGCGATGCAGAAGCTCGCCTTCCAGACCGCGCTGACCTTCGAGGTGAAGAACTCGGAGGCGGCGGCGCAGTTGCGCGAGCAGGGCGTGACGCTGCACGACTGGTCGGTCGAGGATCGCGCCGCCTTCCGCGCCGCGGCTCAGCAGGCTTGGCAGGGCTGGGCCGACCGGACGCCTGAGGCGCGGGTGCTGGTCGATAGCCATATGGAGTTCTTGGGCCAGCTCGGCCTGGTCGCCGAATAGGGCGATCCGCTATGGCGCCCCGGTTCGCGGGGCGCGCCTTTTCCTCCCCCCAGGCCCGCCGGTCGGGCCTGGGGTCGGGGCCCCAGCGGGCGGCGAGGACTCCCCCCATGACGATCCCTCGATGACGACCCCCAGCACGCGCACCTCCGGAACCCTGGCCGAATGGCTGTTGCCGCTCGGGTTTATCGCCTGCGGTGCCTGGGTGGTCTGGAACGGGCCGAGCTACATCAACAGCTTCGGCCTGGGGGCGGAGGCGCTGGCGGTGCGTTATCCGGCGGCGAGCACCGTCGATCTGCTAATCCTCGCTTTGCTGCCGATCCTCTTCATCGCCGGCCTCTTCGCCGTGCGTCCCGCGACGCTCGAGACCGACGATCGCGCGGGCTTCGACCGGGTGAGCCTGTTCCTCGGCCGGGTCACCATGTTCCTCATCGCCATCCTGGTAGGCGTGATGTTTTTCGAGGTGGTGATGCGCTACGTGTTCGAGCGCCCGACCCTCTGGGCCAACGAGCTCTCGCTCTGGCTCGCCGGCTTCGTCTTCCTGTTCGCCGGGCTCTACGCCATGCAGCAGCGCAGCCATATCCGGATCTTCCTGCTCTACGATCTGATGCCGCGTTGGTTGCAGAAGATCTGCGACACCGCGTCCGTCTTGATGATCGTGGGCTTCGCCGTCGCCATGGTCTGGGGGGCTTACGGCGAGGCGCGCGACAAGTTCTTCAGGTGGGAGACCTTCGGCACCGCCTTCGACCCGCCCATTCCGGCGACGATGAAGCCGATCCTGATCGTCTGCATCTGCATGGTGGCGATCCAGGCCGTCTCCAACCTCATCCTCGACTGGTCGAAGGCCAAGGTGCTGCACTCGCCGGTCGACGACCTCGACGAGATCGCGGACTAGCCCGCCGTGGATATCGGCACGATCTCCATCATCCTGCTGCTGGCCATGCTGGTGCTGCTGGCGATGGGCATGCCGCTCGGCTTTGCATCGGCCTTTCTGGCGGTGGGCGTGCTGGTGATGAAGTTCGGGCCGGATCTGCTGTTCGGCCGGTTCGGGACGGGGCCGCTCAATATCCTTTCGCAGCGGATCTACGGGCTGCTGACGGACTATGTGCTGATCTCCATCCCGCTCTTCATATTCATGGCTAACCTGTTGGAGCGCTCGGGGATCGCGCGGGACATGTACTCCTCGCTCTCCACTTGGCTTTCGCGCACGCGGGGCGGCATCGCCATCGTCACCTCGATCATGGCGGTGATCATGGCGGCGATGTCGGGGATCATCGGGGGTGAGGTCGTGCTGCTCGGCCTGATCGCCCTGCCGCAGATGCTGCGGCTCGGCTACAATCAGAACCTTGCGATCGGCACGATCTGCGCCTCGGGCTCCCTCGGCACGATGATCCCGCCGTCGATCGTGCTGATCATCTACGGCCTGATCACCGAGACCTCGATCAAGGCGCTGTTCACCGCGTCCTTCCTGCCGGGCTTCATGCTCGCCTCGTTCTTCATCATCTACATCATCATCCGGACCCAGTTGAACCCCGACCATGCGCCGTTGCCGGAGCCGGAGCCGGGGGAGCCCGAGCCGTTGGAGAAGCGGCTGCTGTTCCTCGACTTCCTCCTGATCCTCGGC
This sequence comes from Pseudomonadota bacterium, assembly GCA_039180875.1. Classification (GTDB taxonomy): domain Bacteria; phylum Pseudomonadota; class Alphaproteobacteria; order Rhodobacterales; family Rhodobacteraceae; genus JBCDCY01. The sequence continues at coordinate 363,056 of JBCDCY010000002.1, forward strand.
ACTGGCCTCGGCGCGATCCTGTTCGGCCGGGCGCTGTTTTTCACGCTCACCGGCCAGAACGTGTTGGACGAGGGGGAGCAGGCCATCACCCTGGGCATGCCGGGGCATCTGCCCTGGCTCGCCGCAGTCGGCCTCCTGGCATTGGCCGGCGTCCTGCTGCTCGGCGCTGCCCGCCGCCGCCTGGCGTGGGATATGGGGAAGGGCCTTGTCGCACCACTCGTGGTGATCGGCGTCGTGCTCGGCTCGATCTACGGCGGCATCACCGGCATCACCGAGGCGGCGGGGATGGGCGTCGTCGCGGTCCTCACCCTCTCGGTGCTTCGGGGCGAGTTCTCCCTCGGTCTCCTCTGGGACAGCCTGATGCGGACGCTGAAGTCCACCGGTACGATCATCTGGGTGACGATCGGGGCCACGGCGCTCGCCGGCGCCTACACCATCGCCGGCGGGCCGACCTACGTCGCAAATCTGATCGTGGGGTCCGATCTGCCGACCATGGGCATCATCCTCTTCATGATGCTGATCTTCCTCTTCATGGGCGCCTTCATGGATTGGGTGGGCATCGTCCTCCTCATCATGCCGGTCTTCCTGCCCATCGTGCTCCGCCTGCCGGTGGAGGAGATTGGCGTGCTCGGCCAGCTCGATCCGCGCCATGTGGCGATCTGGTTCGGCGTGGTGTTCTGCATGAACATGCAGGTGAGCTTCCTCTCGCCCCCCTTCGGTCCGGCGGCGTTCTATCTGAAGTCGGTGGCGCCGCCGCACATCTCGCTCACTGACATCTTCAAGGGCTTCCTGCCCTTCATCGCCATCCAGATCCTGGCCTTGAGCGTGCTGCTCATTTGGCCGCCGATGGTCTCCCTCTTCCTCTGAGGGCCGGCCATGGCAGAGATCGCGCGGATCGAGACCGGCCATTACCTCATCCCCCTGCCGGAGGTGCTGACCGATGCCACCCACGGCGAAATGCAGGGGTTCGAGATCGTCGTGCTCCAGGTCATCGACGCCGATGGGGTCGAGGGGGTGGGCTACACCTTCACCTGCGGCCGGAACGGCGGCGCCATCGCCGACATCGCGCGCCGCGAGCTGCCGGAGATCGTCGAGGGCTGGGACGCGGACCGGATCGAGGGGATCTGGCAGGCCGTCTGGTGGGCGCTGCACTATGGCGGGCGGGGCGGGCCCACGGTGCTCGCCCAATCCGCCCTCGACATCGCGCTCTGGGATCTGAAGGCGCGCCGGGCGGAGCTGCCGCTTTGGCGTCTTCTTGGCGGCCATGATCCGGCGGTGCCGGCCTATGCCGGGGGCATCGACCTCGACATGCCGATCGACGATCTACTGGCCCAGACCGAGGCCAACCTCGCCCGCGGCTTCGAGGCCATCAAGATGAAGGTGGGGCGAGAGCGGTTGAGCGAGGATGTGGAGCGCCTGGCGGCCATGCGCGACCATCTCGGCGACGGCTTTCCGCTGATGGTGGACGCGAACATGAAGTACACCGTCGATGCCGCGATCCGCGCCGCCCGGGCCTTCGCCCCCTTCGACCCCGTCTGGTTCGAGGAACCGATCGCGCCCGACGACGTCGCCGGCCATGCCCGCGTGCTCCGCGACGGTGGGCTACCCGTGGCGGCGGGGGAGAACCTGCGCACGGTCTGGGATTTCCGCGCCCTCATCGCCTCGGGCGGCGTCAGCTTCCCGGAGCCCGATGTCACCAATTGCGGCGGCGTCACGGCGTTTATGAAGATCGCGCACCTTGCCGAAGCGTTCGGCCTGCCGGTCACCAGCCACGGTGCCCACGACATCACCGTCCATCTGCTGGCGGCCTGTCCCAATCGGTCGTATCTTGAGGCCCACGGCTTCGGCCTGGACGACTATATCGAGACGCCGCTCCTGCTCGAGGCCGGCAATGCCATCGCCCCCGAGACGCCGGGCCACGGCATGGTCTTCGACTGGGACAGGTTGGCGGAGATCGAGGTAAGCTGATGACGCGGACCGTCCGCCTCGACGCGCGGGACAATGTGGTGACGGCGATCCGCCCGCTCGAAGTGGGGGCGGAGGTGGAGGGGACCCGGGCGACGGCGCTGATCCCCCGGGGCCACAAGGTTGCTACGGCCGCGATCCCGCGGGGTGGGCCGGTGCTGAAATATGCCCAGGTGATCGGCTATGCGGCCGATGACATCGCACCAGGGGCTCATGTGCACAGCCACAACCTGGAATTCCGCAACGTCTCTCAAGACTATGAGTTCGGCACGGATCTTCGCCCTGTCGCGCCGGCCGAGGAGGCCGACACCTTCTTCGGTTTTCCGCGGGTAGGGCGCCGGGCCGGCACACGGAACTTCATCGCGGTGCTGACCAGCGTGAACTGCTCGGCCACCGCCGCCCGGATGATCGCGGGCCATTTCACGCCGGAGATCCTCGCCGCTTACCCGAACGTCGATGGTGTGACGGCCTTCGTCCACGGCACGGGCTGCGGCATGGCGGGCGACGGAGAGGGGTTCGAGGCGCTGCAGCGCGTGATGTGGGGCTACGCCCGCCATCCCAACGTCGCGGGCGTCCTGATGGTCGGCCTCGGCTGCGAGATGAACCAGATCGACTGGCTGCTCGAAGCCTATGGGATCGAGCGCGGGCCGATGTTTCAGACCATGAACATCCAGGACGTGGCGGGCCTGCGCCGCACGGTGGAGACCGGCATCGCCAAGGTCGCGGAGATGCTGCCGATCGCCCATGCGGCGACGCGGGTGCCGTGCCCCGCCGCCGATCTGATGGTGGCGCTGCAATGCGGCGGCTCCGACGCATGGTCCGGCATCACCGCCAACCCCGCCCTCGGCCATGCCTGCGACCTGCTCGTGGCCCAGGGGGGCACCGGGGTGCTGGCCGAGACGCCGGAGATCTACGGGGCTGAGCACCTCCTAACGCGCCGGGCCGTGAGCCCGGAGGTGGGCGCGTGCCTCGTCGACCTCATCCATTGGTGGGAGGATTACACCGCCCGCAACCGCGGCTCGATGGACAACAACCCGAGCCCCGGCAACAAGCGCGGCGGCCTGACGACGATCCTGGAGAAATCCCTCGGTGCCGCGGCCAAAGGCGGCACGAGCCCGCTGACCGGTGTCTACAAGTATGCCGAGACGGTGACGGCCAAGGGCTTCACCTTCATGGACAGCCCGGGCTACGACCCGGCCTCCGTCACCGGTCAGATCGCCTCCGGCTGCAATCTGGTGGCCTTCACCACCGGGCGCGGCTCGGCCTTCGGTGCCAAGCCCGCGCCGTCGCTGAAGATCGCCACGAACTCCGAGATCTATGTCCGGATGCCCGAAGATATGGACATCGACACCGGCCGGATCCTGAGCGGCGAGGCGACGGTTGAGGAGGTGGGGCGGGAGATCTATGCCACGCTCCTGCGCATCGCCTCAGGTGAGAAGACCAAGTCGGAGCTCCAGGGCCTCGGCGACTTCGAGTTCGTGCCCTGGCAGATCGGGGCGGTGATGTGAGCGGCGGGGAGAGGTCCCGGGTCAGGCCCGGGACGGCTGAGTGCAAGGGGCCGACGGGGAGAGAGCCATGAAAGCGACGTTCGATTTCAGCGGGGCCAATGTCTACGTCTTCGGCGGCACCTCCGGTATCAATCTCGGCATTGCCGACGCGTTTGCCAAGGCGGGCGCCACGGTTGCCGTCGCCAGTCGCAAGCAGGAGAAGGTGGACGCCGCCGTCAGCCAGCTCTCGGCCCATGGCGGCACCGCGACGGGCCATGCGCTGGACGTGCGCGACCCCGCGGCGGTGGAGGAGGCGCTGCAGGCCTTTCGCGGCAGTCATGGGGAGATCGACGTGCTGATCTCCGGCGCCGCCGGCAATTTCCCGGCGCCGGCGGTGGGCATGAGCCCCAATGCTTTCAAGTCGGTGGTCGATATCGACCTGCTCGGCACCTACCACGTGATGCGGGCGGGGTTTCAGCATCTCAGGAAACCCGGCGCCTCGGTCATCAACATCTCCGCCCCCCAGGCGCAGATCCCGATGGCGCTGCAGGCCCATGTCTGCGCGGCCAAGGCGGGGGTGGATCTGCTGACCAAATCCTGCGCGATCGAATGGGGCTCGGTCGGCGTGCGGGTGAACGCGATCATCCCGGGGCCCATCGAGAACACGGAGGGGATGGCCCGCCTCGCCCCCACGCCCGAGGCGGCGGAGGCGGCGCGGAAGTCCGTGCCGCTCCAACGCTACGGCCAGGCGTCGGAGGTTGGGCAGGCTTGCCTTTTCCTCGCCTCCGACGCGGGCGCCTATGTCTCCGGCGCCTTGCTGCCGGTGGATGGCGGTTGGCTCGCCGCCGGCGTGCCGCTCAACGCGATGACGATGCTCGGCTGAACATGCGCACCCTGGTCATCGGTGCGGGCGCCATGGGCGCACGGCACGCGGCCCGCGTAAGGGCGCATCCCGGCGCGCGCCTGGTGGGGATCGTGGAGCCCGACGAGGCCCGCGCCCGTGGCCTTGCCGACGCGGACGTCCAGATCTTCGCGAGCCTCGAGGAGGCCCAGGTCGAGGCCGACGCGGCGATCATCGCCACGCCCAACGACGCCCATGCCAACCCGGCGGAGGCCTGCGCCCGGCGGGGCCTGACTACCTTGGTCGAGAAACCGATCGCCGCGACGCTGATGGAGGCCGATCGGATCGTCGCCGCCGCCCGGCGTGCGCCGATGCTGGTCGGGCATCACCGCCGGCACCATCCGGCGGCCCAGATGGCGCGGGAGCTTATTGCAGCTGGTGCCATCGGCCGCCCCGTCGCGGCCTCGCTCGTCTGGGCGCTGCGCAAGCCCGACACTTATTTCGAGACCGACTGGCGCCGAGGCGCGGCCGGCGGGCCGGCGCTGATCAACCTGATCCATGACGTCGACCTGCTGCGCTTCTTGCTGGGCGAGGTGGTGGAGGTCGCGGCTCTCTCATCGGATCATGTGCGCCAGGGCCCGGTGGAGGACAGCGTCGCCGTGGCGCTCCGCTTGCGCGATGGGCCGCTGGCGACGGCGCTGCTGAGCGACGCCGCGCTCTCGCCGGTCGCGTGGGAGGCGGCGACGAGTGAAAACCCGGCGATTGCCGGCGGCGGGCGGGACCCCTACCAGATCTTTGGGACCGAAGGGACGCTCTCCATCCCCTCCCTCCGGCTTTGGCGGCATGAGGGGGAGGGGAGGGCCGACTGGTCCGCCCCGCTCTCCGAGATCGCGCTCGAGGTGCCGCCGGCCGATCCCTTCGCCCTGCAACTCGACCATCTGATCGCCGTCGCAGCGGGGCGGGCGAAACCTATGGTCACGGCGGCGGACGCCCGGGCGAGCCTTGCCGCCACCCTTGCCGTGCTCGAGGCTGCGGCGACCGGGCAGACCATCCCCCTCAAACCCAGTGAGGCGAGCCATGCCGCATGAGGTCCTGACCGACGCCGATGTGCAGCGCTACCGCGAGGAGGGCTATCTGGTCGTCACCGACCGCATCCCGGCAGCGACGCTCACGGCCATCCGGGCCGAGATCGCCCGGTTCGTGGAGGAGGCGCGGGGCCTCACCGCCTCCAACGACCGGCTCGACCTTGAGGACAGTCACCGGCCGGAGGCGCCGCGGGTTCGTCGCATCAAGCTGCCCCACACGATCTCCGACGTGATGCGGGCGCTGATGACCTCCGACGCGATCCTGGCGCCGGTCCGGGACCTGATCGGGCCGGACGTGCGGCTCCATACCTCGAAGCTCAACATGAAGGCGGCGGAGTATGGGGCGGCGGTGGAGTGGCACCAGGACTTCGCCTTCTACCCCCACAGCAACGACGATGTGCTGGCGGTGGGCGTGATGATCGACGACCTGGCCGAAGAGAACGGGCCGCTCATGGTGTTTCCCGGGACCCACCGCGGGCCGATCTTCGACCACCACGCCGCCGGGGTGTTCGTGGGCGCGATGGACCTCGCGGCCTCGGGCCTGCAGCTGGCGGACGCGGTGGCGTTGACCGGGCCGGCGGGGTCGATCTCCATCCACCACGGGCGCATTGTGCATGGCTCGGCCCTCAACCGCTCCGACCGGGACCGGCGGCTTTTGCTCTACGAGATGATGGCCGCCGACGCCTTCCCGATCATGGGCTCGATGACGACGTTCGGGAGCTTGGAGGAGTACGATGCGCGGATGCTTTGCGGCCGGCCGACCACCACGCCGCGGCTGGCCGATGTGCCGGTGCGCATCCCGCTGCCGCTGCCGGAGCGGCGCGGTTCGATCTACGAAGTGCAGCAGGGATTGAAGGCGCGGTCCTTCGAGACGATGGGAGAGGACGGATGACGAAGCCCAGGATCGGGTTCATCGGCCTCGGCCTGATGGGCAGCGCCATGGTGGAGCGGCTGCAGGCGCTCGGCTATCCCCTGACGGTCCTCGCCAATCGCAGCCGGACGAATGTCGAGGCGGCCGTCGCCCGCGGTGCGACCGAGGCGGCGACGGCGCGAGACCTCGCCGCCGCGTCCGAGGTCGTGATGCTCTGCGTCGACACCTCCGCCTCCGTCGAGGCGCGGATGCGGGGGGAGGGCGGTGTGCTCGCCGGCCTGCAGCGGGATGCCCTGGTCATCGACTTCGGCACCTCGCTGCCGGGCTCGACCCGGGAGCTCGCGGTCGAGGTGGAGGAGGCCGGCGGTCGCATGCTGGACGCCCCCCTCGGCCGGACGCCTGCCCATGCGCTGGACGGCCAGCTCAACATCATGGCCGCCGGAGGAGCGGAGGATTTCACCCGCGCCAGATCGGTCTTCGACGATCTGGGGGAGAACGTTTTCCATGTCGGACCGATCGGCGCAGGGCATACACTGAAGCTGATCAACAACTTCTTCGCCATGACCACGGCCTGCGCGATGTCGGAGGCCTTCGCCATGGCCGATCTCGCCGGCCTGCCGCGCCAACAGCTTTACGACGTGATGGCGGCGGGGCCGCTCCGCTCCGGCATGATGGATTTCATCAAGGCCAACGCGGTCGACGGTCAGCCCGACATGCTGGCCTTCACCATCGCCAATGCGCGAAAGGACATCGGGTATTACGCCGCTATGGCCGACGATCTGGGCGTGCCGAGCCAGATGTCGGGGGCGGCCAAGAACGCGCTGGGCCTCGCCCGCGCCACGGGATGGGGAGATCGGATGGTGCCTGAGATGGTGGATTGGTTCGCGGACCTCTTTGGGGAGACGCGCTGATGCGGCTCGCCGGCAAGCGCGCCTTCGTCACGGCCGCGGGGCAGGGGATCGGCCGCGCCTCGGCCGAGGCTTTCGTCCGGGAAGGTGCCCATGTGGTCGCCACCGATATCAACGCCGACCTGCTCGCGGGGCTCGAGGTGGCGGAGACGGCCCGGCTCGACGTGCTCGAGCGGGAGGCGGTCTTTGCCGCAGTGGAGGGGGCGGCGCCCGACATCCTCTTCAACTGCGCGGGGTTCGTGCATGCGGGCACGATCCTCGACGCCACCGACGCGGAGTGGGAGAGCGCTTTTGCGCTCAACTGCCGGGCGATGTTTCACACCATGCAGGCGGCGATCCCGGGGATGCGGGCCCGGGGCGGAGGGGCGATCATCAACATGTCGTCGGCCGCCTCCTCGATCATGGGGGCGCCGAACCGGTTCATCTACGGCGCGACCAAGGCGGCGGTGATCGGCATGACCAAGCAGGTGGCGCGGGAATACGTGACCGAGGGCATCCGCTGCAACGCGATCTGCCCGGGCACCGTCGATACGCCGTCGCTGCACGAACGGCTGGCCGCGACCGGCGACTATGAGGCGGCGCATCGGGAGTTCGTGGCGCGCCAGCCCATGGGCCGGCTCGGCACGGCGGAAGAGATCGCCGCGCTTGCCGTCTATCTCGCCTCGGACGAGAGCGCGTTCACCACGGGCCATGCCCACACCATCGACGGCGGCTGGTCGGGCCAATGAGCGGCACGGGCCCCCATGGCCGGGCCGATGGCCCCACCCGCCCACCCGCCACCGGCCCGGCCATAGGGGCGGCGACGGCTTGCCTGGAGGGGGAGAGAGCATGCGCGTTCTGATCACCGGCGGCGGCGGTTTCCTGGGCGGCAAGCTCGCCCGGGCGCTGGCCGAGCGGGGCGAGCTTCGCGGGACCGCGATCAGCTCCCTCTTCCTCGCTGATCTGGAGGCGCCGGTTGTGCCGGCTGCGCCGTTCTCGGTCGCCGCCGTCGCCTGCGATATCGCCGACGCGTCCCAGGTCTCGCGCCTGGTGGAGGAGGGGGCGGACGTGATCTTCCACCTCGCCGCCGTGGTCTCGGCCGGGGCGGAGGCGGATTTCGATCTCGGCATGAGCGTGAACCTCGCCGGCACCTGGAATGTCTTTGAGGCGGCGCGCCGCCTCGGCTCGGCGCCGGTCGTGGTCTACTCCTCCTCCGTGGCGGTGCACGGCGGAGAGGCGCCGGATCCGGTGGTCGACGGGGTGGAGCTCAATCCGCAAACCTCCTACGGCGCGCAGAAGGCTATGGGTGAGCTGCTGCTCAACGACATGACGCGGAAGGGGTTTTTCGATGGGCGCGGCCTCCGCCTGCCCACCGTCTCCATCCGGCCGGGGCGGCCGAACGCGGCGGCCTCCTCCTTCATGTCGTCGATCTTTCGCGAGCCGTTGCAGGGGGAGGCGGCGAACTGCCCGGTCGGGCCCGACTATCCGGTCTGGCATTCGGCGCCGCGGACGGTGGTGACCAATCTGATCCATGCGGCAGAGATCGACGGGGCGGCCTTCGGCCCCAACCGCTGCCTCAACCTGCCGGGGCGGACGGACACGATCGGTGAGATGATCGCGGCGATGACCACCGTGGCGGGCCCCGAGGCGGCGGAGCGCATTACTTGGGAGAGCGATCCGGCGATCGAGCGCATCGTGCGGGGCTGGCGCGGACGGTTCGCGCCGGAGAAGGCGCTGCGGCTCGGCTTCGCCGCGGATCGATCGTTCGCCGACAATGTGCGGTGGTTTTTGGAGGACGATCACCGGGATCGGGGGATGGATCGGGTCTGATCCGTCGGGCCGAGGGTCCTCCACCTCGGGCGGCTCTCAGGGCTCGGCCAGGCGAGCCTCCGCGAGCATGTACCATTGCTCCGGACGGGCCCGGATCAAGGGGTCGTAGAGCGCATCGAGCTGGGCGATGAGGTCGCTGCTCCAGGCCGGCTCCGGCTGCTTGTCGGGCGGCATGATGGGGGGATGGAACGTAAGGATCAGGCGGGCGCCGTCGGTGTGCTCCATCGCGCAGGGCACCACCGTCATGGCGAAATGGTGGGAGAGCTTGGCGGCGGCGATGACGTTCGAGCGCGGCGTCAGCTCTCGACCGAACAGCGGGAAGCGGGAACGCCCGCTAATCACCTCGTCGATGAAGAGGACCAGGCTCGCGCCGCCGGCGATCAGCCGCATGGTGCGCCGCGGCGTCTCCGGCGCGGCCGGCAGGGCGACGCCGTCATAACGCCGGCGGACGGAGGTGATCAGGCGGTTCTGATAGCGGTCGGATTGCGGCTGGTAGAGGGCGAAGCCGGGGAGCGGCCCCGCGACGCGGAGCCAGGCGCCGAGCGCCTCCCACCCGCCGAGATGGACCGAGGTGAAGACCACCGGCCGGCCGCGAGCGACGGCTTCGTCCAGATGCTCCTGGCCTCGCAACTCGAAATGCGGCGGGTGAAGGCGCTTGGGGATGGCGGAGAACTCGATATAGGCCCGCGCGGTGTTGCGCCACCAGGCCTGGAGGACCCGGGCCTGGGCCGCTGCATCCTCGGCCAGATCCGGGCGAAGCCGGGCGAGGGTCCGCGCCATCGCGGCGACGTAGGGCCGGTGGCTGTTCGCCCGCTCCGGGATCGGGGCGAGCGCTGCGCCGAAGGCGGAGAGCCAGGGCACCGGCAGCGGGCGCAATGCATGGTGCAGGCCGGTTTGCAGCAGGCCGAGGGCACGGCTTTCGACGTGGTACTTGAGCGCCGCCTGCCGCGCCGCGCCGTTGCGGAAAAGATCGCGGAGGGGGGGCGCCGGCGGCTCCGGCGCGACCGTCCAGGCCTCCGGCACGTCGCTGAGGCGCATCAGGCGGCCGGGCCCCTCCGCCGGAGCAGCATCGGCAGGGTCGCCCCGGGGCGGAGGGTGAGGCGGCACTCGATCTCTACCTCGTGGCCCGGCGCGAGCACCGGGTCGAACTCCTGCCCCAGGGTGGCGAGGCAGATCACCGCCTCGGTCAGGCCGAAGACCATGCCGGGACAGATCCGCGGCCCAGTGGCGAAGGGGATGTAGAGGTTCTTCTCCGGCCGCGGCGAGACCCGGGGATCGAACCGCTCCGGCACGAAATGATCGGGCTGGGACCAAAGCTCCGGATTGCGGTGCATCAGCCAAGGCACGACCAGGACGAGAGAGCCCTTGGGCACCGGCCAGCCGTCGATGGTGTCGTCCTGCATCGCCTCCCGCCCGAGGATCGGCACGGGGGGGTAGAGGCGCAGCGTCTCCTCGACGATGGCGCGGGTGTAGACCAGCTTCGGCATGTCGGCCAGCGTCGGGGCCCGGCCACCCAGGACCTGGTCGAGCTCGGCATGCAGGGTCTCCCGCACGCGTTTGGACTGGGAGATCATGTACCAGGCCCAGGCGAGGGTGTTGGCCGTGGTCTCATGCCCGGCCATGAAGATGACGATGGCCTCGTTGCGGATCGCCTCCCGCGTCAGCGGCTCGCCGTCCTCGTCCCGGGCCTGGAAGAGGCTGGTGATGACGGCGTCCTCGTCCCCCTCCTGCCCGGCCAGGCGGTCGATCACGTCGTCGAGCACCCGATGCACCCGGCGAAGGGCGCGTTGCACCCGCAGACCGCGCCAGCGCGGCAGCCAGTCGGGCAGGCCGAGCAGCCAGCGGAGGTCGATCTGGTCGATGTGGCGCTGGTAGTCGGCGAAGCCGGCCACGACCTCTCCGGTGAACTGCCGGCCGAGGCGGCGGCCGAAGATGGTGCGGGAGATGATCTCCGCCGTCAGCTCCCCCATCTCGCCGAGCACGTTGACCGGCACGTCGGATGGGCGCTGGCGCCAGCTGTCGCGCCATTCGAGCGCGGTCTCGCAGATCGTCGGGGCAAAGGCCGCCATTCGCCGTCCGTGCACGATCGGTGCGACGATCGAGCGGCGGAGGCGCCAGGTCGCGCTGTCGCTGACGAACAGGCCATCGCCCAGCAGCGGCGCGAGGGAGTGGCGCATCTGCGGCGTCTTGCGCTGAAAGGTCTCGTGGCGCTGGATCAACGCCTCCCGCACGAAATCCGGGTCGAGGCAGAGGAAGATCTCTCGCCCCAACACCTTGCGGCGATGCAGCCGCCGGCTGAAATCGCGGTCCATGAAGATCGCGATGGTGTTCTTGCGCCAAAGCCGGATGGTGTCGGCGATGGGGTAGGGGCGGCTCGGCCGTGCCGGGAAGGGCGGGCGGAAATCCTCCGCCGCACCGGGATCGCTCGCCAGAATGGGTTCAGGCATCTGCACGCGCGCTGCCCCATGCGCTTGGCTTCGGACCGGATCGCCCTGCCGATCGATATAGGCTCCCCCGGATGCGAGCAAGCGCTGCCCCTTTTGCCGTCCCTGGGTTAGGCTTGCGCCAGGTTGCGAGGAGGGCGAGCGGCATGGCGGAGACGATGGGAGCGAACGGAGCGCCCTTTCGGGCGGATCATGTGGGCAGCCTGCTCCGCCCGCCGGCGGTGCAGGCGGCGCGGAAGGCACATCTGCAGGACGGCACGGTGGATGCGGAGGCGCTTCGCGCGGCGGAGGATGCGGCCATTCGCACCCTCGTTACGCGCCAGCAGGAGGCCGGCCTGCCGGTCGTCACCGATGGAGAGGCGCGGCGGTCGTTCTGGCACTACGACTTCATCGGTGCGCTCGACGGGTTCGAGTTGGTGGAGCGCGGCGAGGGCGTGGCCTTCGCCGGCAAGCGGCTCCGCCCGATCCATCCGACGATCACCGGGCCAGTCGACTTTCCCGACGACCATCCGATGCTCGAGCACTTCCGTTATCTGGCCTCGCTGGCGGAGGTGATGCCGAAGATCTCCATCCCCGGCCCCTCCTGCTGTCATTTCCGCACCGCAAAGGCCGATATCGGGCCGGAGATGTACCGCGACACGGAGGTGCTGTTCGCCGATATCGCGGCGGCCTATCGCAAGGCGGTAGCAGCGTTCTACGCCATCGGCTGCCGCTATCTGCAGATGGATGACATCTTCTTCGCCTATCTCTGCGACCCAAAGCACCGAGCTGAGAAGGAAGCGGCGGGGGAGGATCCGGACGATCTGATCGCGAAGTACGCCTGGATGATGGAGGAGGCGATCCGCGACCGACCGGCCGACATGGTGATCGGCATGCACCTCTGCCGCGGCAACTTCCAGTCCACCCATGCGGCCGAAGGGGGTTATGACGCGGTGGCGGATGCGATCTTCAACCGCACCAGCGTCGACATCTACTTCATGGAGTACGACACCGAGCGGGCCGGGGATCTGACGCCGCTCCGCCACCTGCCGAAAGGGCGTAAGCGTGTGCTGCCGGGCTTCATCACCACCAAGCACGGCACGTTGGAAAGCGTCGACGCGGTGCGCCGCCAGATCGACGCGGCGGGACGGCACGCCGATATCGCGCAGCTCGGCATTGCGCCGCAATGCGGCTTTGCCTCGACCGAGGAGGGCAATCTGATCGACGAGGACGATCAGTGGCGCAAGCTCGCCCGGGTCGTCGAGGTGGCCGAGGCGGTCTGGGGCACTGTCTGAGGCGAGATCGGCGGGCAGGGGCGCCGGCTGCGGTCGCGGATGCCTCCGGCGGGGATAGTTTGGCCAGCAGGAGTGGTGCGGTCTCTGGGGACGGCGCCGCCACTTTGGCTGGCGTCGGCTGCTCTGTGATGTGGGGACACGGTTTGGCGCCCATCCCCTTCTTTGGAGGATGGGCGCCGTCCGTCGATCAGCAGAACCTAAAGGCGAGGGACACGAATTCGCCGGCCGTCCTACTGATACGGGTTGGCCACCTGCTGCATCACGGTGGCCAGGATTAGCACGCAAGCCCGTCGTTCCGATCGCTCGTCGAGCCCCTCTCGAAGGCTCGCCATGCAGCGGGCGACAACCTCCGATCTCGGGTCGCGATCCTCCGCGACCACCCCCGGCCGGGCGGACACCCTCGTCTCGTCCGCCACGTCGGGGCAGCGACCGGTCCCCTCTTGACCGGCTTGCATGCATTGGTTGTGCACGGCACGAGCCAAGGTGTATTCCTCGGTCCCGGCCGGCACAGCTGCTCCTGTAGCGAGTGTGAGAGCAGCAACGATAACGTGAGATGCCCGGGGCATCCGACCCTCCTTCCCCTCATCCGAACCTGCTGCTCACCAGGTCCGGGGAGCGCGCTTTCGGTCCATCGAGACAGTATCTACCGAGAAACCTTTGCGCGTCGTTAAAGTCAGTAAAATATGAGAAGACGGCGAAATAATGTCAAAAAAGGACGGCTTTGCGGCAGCCGTTCCGGGGCCTCGTTCCAGTCTCCTGTGCCATTTTTGCAGCGACTCATTAACGGCGCGCTCCAGGGCGGAGCATCTGTGACCACAACCTTACGTAGTGCCTTTTCGCACAGCCAAGTCAAAAAATGCCCCGCCCAGGCCGGTGCGAGCAATACAACCTAGACGAGTATTTCGAACTCAGGCGGCGGCGTCTACTTGACCGGATTTATCGGCCGGTCGAGGGTCCAGTCGTAGGTGCCACGGTCGCGATCACGGACCGCCCCCTTCCAGCCGATTTCTTCCGCGCGCCGTTTAAAAGCGAGACCTTCGGGCGAATGGCGGGTGATGCCGTCGAACAGCGTGGCGATCATCTGGGTCTGGGCGAGACCCTGGGCTTCGATCGCCTGATTGATCATCAGTTTTTGCATCATCAGCTGGTTGACGGGTACGGTCGCGATTCGTTCCGCCAGTTTCTCGACTTCTACGTCGAGATCCGATTCGGGAACGGCCCGGGCGACCAGGCCGATGCGCGCCGCCTCCCGCCCGTCGATGCGGTCGCCGGTGAAGAGCATGCGCTTGGCCTGCTCCGCCCCCAGGCGATAGACCCACATGGCCGTCGTCGGGCAGCCCCAGACCCGGGCCGGCATGTAGCCGATCTCCGCCGTCTCGCCCATCACCACCAGATCGGAGCAGAGCGCGATGTCGGAGCCGCCGGCCACCGCATAGCCGTGCACCTTGCAGATCACCGGCCGGTGGGAACGCCAGAGCGCCATGAAATGCTCGGTGTTGCGCATCATGAAGGCGTAGTCCTGCATCGGGTCCCAGGGCATCTCCTGGGTCACGGCATTGCCCGCACCACCCGCCGCCTCGGCATAGTAGGTGAGGTCGTAGCCCGCGCAGAACGCCGCCCCGGCGCCGGAGAGCACGATGACATGCACGCCGTCCTCGCCATTGGCCCGGGCGACGGCATCGGAGAGGGCGGCGGGCACTTCGTCGTCGATGGCGTTCAGCACCTCGGGCCGGTTGAGGGTGATGCGGGCGATGCGCCCGTCCCGCTCGTAGTGCACCTTGGCCATGGTCATCCTCCTCAGCGTGCCGCCATCAGGGTGGAGAGCGGGATGCGCTCCCGCCCCGTCGCGTCGAAATTGTCTGGGGCGAGCCATCTCTGCAGGGCCTGCCGAACCTCAGGCCATTCCCGATCGAGGATCGAGTAATAGGCGGTGTCGCGGTTCCGCCCCTTCACCACCAGATGGTTGTAGAGGATCCCCTCGAAGCGAAAGCCGAGGCGCCGGGCGGCGCTGCGGGAGCGGGCGTTGAGCGCATTGCACTTCCACTGCAGCCGGCGATAGCCGAGATCGTCCATGGCATGCAGCATCATCAGCGCCAAGGCCTCGGTCGCGGCCCTGGTGCGCTGCAGGGCTGGGCCGAACCAGATATGGCCGATCTCGATCCGGCCGGCGGCGGGTTCGACCTCGAGATAGCTCGCGACGCCCTGGGCTGGGCCATCCTCGGGCCTGATGGCGAAAAAGATCGGGTCGAAAGCCATGGCCTGGGTGCGAAGGAAGGCGATCTGCGCCGCCGCGTCGGGCCAGGGGCCGTAGGGCAGGTAGTCCCAGATCGCTTCGGCCTCAGCGCTGCCATGCCCGGCGGTGAAGAGCTCCTCCCCGTGTCGGTCGGGGTCCAACGGCTCGAGGCGCACCACATGGCCCTCGAGCGGCCGGCGGGGCGGCACGAGGGCCCGCGGCGCCTCCACGGGCCGGTCGGAGAGGGGGCGGGCGTAAGGTTGCTCTGGCGCATCCATCAGCGCTCTCCCGGATTGCCGTGGGTCGAGAGCCGCGCGCTCACCACCGCGGCGAGCAGGACGAGCCCGACCACCACCTCGCGCACATAGCTGCCCACGTTCAACTGCGTCAGTCCATTGTCGAGCACGCCGAGGATCAGCACGCCGAGAAGCGTGCCGCTCACCCTCGGCTGGGGCTCGGCGATCAGGGCCATGCCGAGGAAGACCGCGGCGATGGCGTCCAGCATCAGGCCCGCCCCCTGGGTCGGATTGGCCGACGCGACGCGGCTCGCGTACATCAGACCGCCGAGGGCTGCGCCGAGGCCCGCCGTGGCAAAGGCCGCGATCCGAAGCTGGGTCACCCGAATGCCGGCGAGGTGGGCAGCCTGGCGATTGCTGCCGATGGCATAGAGATGCCGGCCGGGGCGGGAGCGGCCGAGCATCAGCCAGACCAGCGCGAAGACCGCGAGCGCCACAAGCGTGAGCGCCGGCAGGGTGAGCGGCCGGCCGTCCCAGGTGCCGAGCGGCAGTCCGCCCCGCGCGAAGGCGCCAAAGGACGCGGGGATGTCGCGGCCGAAGATCGTGCGGCCGTCTGAGATCAGGAAGGCCGCGCCGCTGAAGATCGTGAGCGTCGCCAGCGTCGCGACGAACGGCAGGATGCCCAGCCGCGCGACGACAAGGCCGTTTAACGCGCCGCCGATCAGGCCCACGGCGAGCGCGGCTGCCACGCCGAGCAACACCGGCGCCCCCGCTTGGAACGCCACAGCCGCCACGACGCCGGAGAGTGAGGCCATTGAGCCGACGGAGAGATCGAAATCACCGGTCACCATCACGACGGTCATAGTGAAGGCAATCACAGCAAGCATAGAGACTTGCTGGCTGATATTAATCCAGTTTCTGAATGTGAGGAACGTCTCCGGCAACGCGAGTGCAAAGCCGGCGACGATCGCCAGCGCGCCCAAAAGCGCGCCGTAGCGGGCGAGGTGGTGGCGCACCCGCTTGCCGGGAGACGCGCTACTCGGCCGCGTTCGCCGCGGTGATCAGCGTGGTCGGCACGTAGATCACCGATTGCCGGATCTCCTCGCCTGCCAGGGCGCGGGCGACCGTGTCGGCGGTGGTGGCGCCGATCCCGGCGAAGTCCTGGGCGACCGAGGCCTCGAAGCTGCCGCCGGCGGCGATGGCGTCCCGCGCCTGGGGATTGGCGTCGATGCCGGTGATGACGATGCCTTCGTCCGCCCGGCCCGCCGCCTCGATGGCTTGGAGCGCGCCGAGGGCCGGCTGATCCCAGGCGGCCCAGACGGCGGCGATGCTGCCGGCCTCGGGGTTCGCGGCGAGCAAAGCCTCCATCTGCGCCCGGCTGTCGGCAATACCTCCGTCCTGCACGTCGGGGGTGATGCGAGCCATGACCTCGATATCGGGGTAGTTGGCGAAGACCGCGTCGGCGATCACGCCGCGCACCTGGACGGGCGGGAAGGGGTCGAAGACGAACATCACCACGTTGCCCGCGCCGCCGATCCGGTTGGCAACGTAGACCGAGGTCTCCGCCGCCATGGCGTAGCCGTTCGAGGTGACGTTGGCGACGATTAGGGGATGGGCGCCGGCGTCCATGCCGAAGACCGGGATGCCGGCTGCATCGGCAGCGGCGAGGCCTGCCTCGACCTGGGCGGGATCGACGTTCAGCACGATGGCGTCGACGCCGGTGGTCACCGCATCCTCCATCCGGGCGATGACGGCGGCGACGTCGCCGGCCGTGTCGATGGTGTTGACCTCGAGCCCCAATGCGTCCGCCCGCGCCTCGAACGCCTCGACGTAGAACTGGGTGCCGGGCTGGGCGAGATAGGGCGTGATGACCGCCACCGTATCGGCCAGGGCTGCGGGGGTCGTGAGCAGCGTGGCGGCGAGCGCGGCGAGATGGCGGGTGATCTGCATAGGTCCCTCTCCCTGAGGTGGAGGCGGCGCTTCTGACGGCGGCCGCTGTCTTTGCCCTGAACGGGCGTTCGTGCCAGCCTAGGCCGGCCGGTCGGGCTCCGTCGAGCCTCTTGGGCGTGGGGAGGGTGGATGAGCGACGGCCTACTGATCGGTCTCGACCTCGGCACGACGGCGGTGAAAGGCGTGCTGATCGGCCTCGACGGCGTGGTGCGGGACCGGTTCGCCGAGCGCTTTCCCACGATGCGGGAGGGTGCGCGGGTCGAGCAGGACCCGGCCGACTGGCTGCGGCTGGTGGAGGCGGCGCTTGCCCGGTTTGCCCCGGCGGCGGGGGAGGTGCGGGCGATCGGCCTCTGCAGTCAGGTGAACACTCATGTTTTTTCAGACCGGGCTGGGCGGCCGCTTTGCCCCGCCATCGTCTGGCAGGATACGCGGCCGGCCGATGCAGCCGCCGCGATCGACGCAAAGGTGGCGGAGGCCGATCGGCTGGCCTGGTGGGGGGCGCCCTTGCCGATCGACGCGAGCCATGCCCTCGCCCGCATGGCCTGGGTGATGGCGGAGGAGCCGGCGCGCTGGTCCGAGACCGCCCGGGTCTATGCGCCGAAGGACTGGGTGATCCGGCAATTGACTGGAGCGGACGGCGCGGACCCGGTCGCCTCCGTCGGGCTGGTCGACCTGGCGCTCGCCTATGTCGATCCGCTGATCGCCGAGGTGCCGGGGGCGGCCGGGCGCCTGCCGCCGCTCGCCGATCCCCTGAGCCCGGCGGGGGAGGTGGCGTCGGGGCCGTTCAGCGGTGTGCCGCTGATGCGCGGCACGATGGATGCCTGGGCGGGCCTCTTCGGCGTCGGCGCGGCCGAGCACGGCGACGGCGTCTGGCTCTCCGGCACGTCGGAGGTGCTGGGCCTGATCTCTCCCGTCCGCCAGGGGGCGCCGGGGGTGATCGCCTTTCCGACCTGGCGCGACATTACGCTCCATGCCGGACCGACCCAGGCGGGCGGGGCCTCGTTCGAGTGGGTCGCAAAGCTGCTCGGCCAGCCGATGGAGGCGCTGGCGGCCCTCGCCGCAGACGCCCGCCCGGGCCCGATCTTTCTGCCCCATCTGCAGGGCGAGCGGGCGCCGATCTGGGACCCGGCGGCGCGCGGTGCCTTCGCCGGCCTCGATGCCGCAAGCGGTCCGGGAGAGCTCGCCCGGGCGGTGATGGAGGGGGTCGCCTTCTCCGCCCGCTGGGTGTTCGAGGCGCTGGAGGCCTCGGCCGGCGGCACGGTCCCGCAGCGCATCCGGCTGGGAGGCGGCGGGGCGCGATCCGACCTTTGGTGCCAGATCCGCGCCGATGCGCTGGGCCGGCCGTTGGAGCGGGCCGCGGCGCCCGATGCGGGCGCGGTCGGCGCGGCGATCCTGGCGGGGGTCGGGGTCGGGGCGCTGCCCGATCTCGCCACCGCGTCCCGGGCCCTTGCGCCGACAGAGCGTGTCTTTGTCCCTGATCCGGCCCGTGCGGCGGAGGCATCGGCGCGCTACCGGATCTTCCGTCAGTTCTATGAAGCGCTGCGACCGGTGAACGCGGGACTTACCGTGCTCTGACGAAAAGGGACGCGGCATCGCAACGCCGCGCCCCCGCCGCAGAGAGGCCGATCAGGCGAACAGGAAGTCGTTCGCCTGCAGCTCGCTCAGCATCACGTGATCCAGGGTCACCGTGCCGCGATCGCCGGTGATGATGACGTCGCCGCCGTTTTCGCTGGCCGCAGCGAGGACGTCGTGGAAGTCCTCGAACTCTTCGCTCGACAGCCGGATCCGATCGGTGCCGCCGAAGTCGGCGATCGTGTCATGGCCGTTCAGTTTGCCGATGATGAAGATGTCGTGGCCGAAGCCGCCGACCATCACATCGTCCCCGGCACTACCGGTCAGCCGGTCGTTGCCGACACCGGCGAGCAGCGTATCGTCGCCGCGCCCGCCGTTCAGGATGTCGTTGCCGAAGCCGCCAAAGATCAGGTCGTCGCCCTCTTTCCCGAGCAGCTTGTCCTTGCCGGTGAAGCCCACGATCTTGTCGTCGCCCGCGGTGCCTTCGATGTGGTCACCGCCAAGCGTGCCGAAGAACTTCTTGCCGTCGGGCTCCGGCGTCACCTGCACCGGCAGCAACACGCGGTCGATCACCTGCACGAAGCTTTGGGAGGCGGCCGGGATGTCCTCGGCCACGATGTTGGGGTTTTCGAGCCCGGTATCGCGGTCGATCAGCTCCGTCCCGTCCGACCGCAGCGGAGTGCCGAGGAAGTTGGGCACAAAGCGCAGATCGTCGATCTCGTCCGCCGTCCGGCCGCCGACCACCACGTGATAGAGCAGGATGTCGGTCAAAAGCGGGATCGGATCGCCCCCGCCGAGGGTGGAGAGGGTGCTCGCCAGGAAGCCGAAGACCGCGTCGGCATCGCCGGTATCGCCCCCGAAGCCGAGATCGGCGGCCAAGGCCCCGAACGCGTCGTTGGTCGGGGCGAGGACGGTGATGTCGCTCGCCGCGGCCAGGGTGGGGATCAGGCCGGTGATATCCAGGGCCTGGACCAGGATGCTGAAGTCCGGGTTGCCGGCGGCGATGTCGACGACGCTCGGCGGCGTGTTGCCGGGCAGGTCGAACGGCAGCAGCACCCGGTCGATCACGTTGATTAGGCCGTTCTCAGCGTCGATGTTGCTGTCGACCACGACCGGATCGGCGATGTCAGGCTCCTGGTCGATCAGCACGGTGCCGTTGACGTCGAACGTGGCGCCGTTCAGCGTGGTCACCGTACCTTCGCTCCGCAACTGACCGAGGGTCTTGACCCCCTCGACCACGTGGAAGAGCAGCACGTCCGCCAGCAGGTCGAGCGCGGCTTCGGGGCTGCCGCCGAGGTCGGTGAGGGCCGCGACCAGCGTGTTGAATGCGGCCTCGTCGTCACCCGGCGCGACGGGGGCGCCCAGATCGGCAACGAGCTGGATGAAGGCGTCGTCGGTGGGTGCGAAGACGGTGAACTCCGCCGATGCGGTGTCGAGGGCCCCGGCGAGGTCGGTGGCGATCAGCGCATCGCGCAGGATGTCGAAGTCGCTGCCGTCCCCATCGAAACCGCTATCGCCCGAGATGGCGAGCACGGTCTCCGTGATGGTGAGTTGCGGCGGCGTCAGGTCGATGGCGCCGATCGAGAAGCTGATGATGTCGCTCAGCGGCACGCGCTCGCCGTTGAGGAAGAACTGGCCGTGCTCGAAGGTGAAGCTCAGGCCACGGATCGTAGCGGTCGACATGGTCAAGTCTCCGGTTTGGTGCGAGAGGGGCGCACGGGAAGCGACGGGGCGCGCTGACCGCGCCCCATCGGATCGTCACGGCAGCAGCACGGTGTCGATCACGTGGATCACGCCGTTCGAGGCGCCGACATCGGCCGCCACGACAGTGGCGTTGTTCACCTGGACGCCGCCCCCGGTGGCGTCGATGGCGAGGGTCTTGCCCTGCACCGTGGCCGCGTCGATGGTCTGACCGGCGAGATCGGCCGACATCACCTGACCCGGCACAACGTGATAGGTGAGGATGGAGACCAGTTGATCCCGGTTCTCCGGCCGCAGCAGCGCATCGACCGTGCCCTCGGGCAGCTTGGCGAAGGCCTCGTCGGTCGGCGCGAAGACCGTGAAGGGGCCGGGCGACTTCAGCGTCTCGACCAGATCGGCGGCCTGTACGGCGGCGACCAGGGTCTGGAACTGACCGGCGGAGACGGCAGTGTCGACGATGTCGGCACTCGGCGCGCTGCCGGTCGTGGCGGTTTGCGAGGTCGCGGCGCAGGCGGCGAGCAGGCCTGCGGCCATGAGCGAAAGCAGATACTTCATAAGTCACTCCCTGGTGGTGTGGGATTTTTTCCCACGAGATGTGACATACGTGCTCCATCCCTCGGAATCGTCAAGGTCGCGCGTGGACTTTTTTTCCACGGAGCGTAGGTTCGAGTCATGTCCGATGCGCCACCCGATCCCCGAACGGCAGCTTTTCAGCGGGTTCTCCGCGGGCTTTTGCGGCCTTTGGTGCGCGCTCTGATCGCCCAAGGCGTCACCGCGCCGGCGCTTTATCGCCTACTCAAGCAGCTCTACGTCGAGGTGGCCGAGCAGAGCTTCCGCCTGGACGAGACCCCGCCGACGGACAGCCGCATCAGCATGCTGACAGGCGTGCATCGCAGGGATGTGCGGGCCTTTCGCTCCGGCACCGGGGCGACGTCGGACGAGGTCGGGCAGCGCGCGACCACCATCGCCACGGTGCTCGGCCGCTGGCTCGCCGATCCGGATATGACGCTGGAGGATGGCGCACCGCGGCCGCTTTGGCGGACCGGCGCCGATGGCCCCTCCTTTGAGCGGCTGGTCGCCACCGTCAGCCGCGATATCCGGCCGCGCACGGTGCTGGACGAGCTTCTGCGCCAGGGTCTGGTGACGCTGAGCGAGGATGGCGAGACCGTGACGCTGTCGGCCGACGCCTTCCTTGGGCCGGCGGATCTTGATCAGAAGGTCTTCTTCTTCGCCGAGAATGTCGGCGACCATATCTCCGCCGCGGTCGACAATCTGCTGGCCGACGAGCCCCGGTTCATGGAGCGGGCGGTCTTTTACAATCGCCTGCGCGCCAGTTCAGTCGACGATCTGGAGGCGCAGGCGCGGGATCTCGGCGGTGATCTGCTGCTGAAGCTCAACCGCCTTGCCCACACCGCCCAGGCGGAGGATCTATCGGCCGAGGATGGGACCGAGCGGTTCCGCTTCGGCCTTTTCTTTTATCGCGAGGACGAAGCGGCGGACGGCGAGGACACCACGGCGCCGCCGCGCGGGACGGGTAACAATGAGTGATGTAACGCGTCGATCCATCTTGGCGGGACTTGGCGCCGGGTTATTGGCCGGCTGCGAGGTCCCATTGCAAATGGCCGAGGACGATCCGAACAAGCCACCGGCTCAGGGGGGGATCGGCGGGACCGGCATCGTCGGCACCTTGACCGACTTAGGCTCCCTCCGGGTGAACGGCCTGCGGATCGCGACGGATGCGGAGACCGCCTTCTCCGGCCCGTTCGGGGCGATCGACGCGACCGAGGTGATGGTGGGCGACAGCCTAACCATTGAGGCCTCGACGACCGAGGCGGGCCTCCGCGCCCAGCGGGTGCACCTCACCCAGCCCCTGGTCGGGCCGGTCGAGGCGATCTCGGCCGACGGGCGGCAGCTCCGCATCCTCGGCATCGACGTGGTGCTGGAGCCGGGGGCGGAGATGCGCGCCCGGCCGGGTCTGCGCGTCGCGGTCTCCGGCATCTGGCGCGGGCCGCGGGTCGTCGCCTCCCGCGTGGTGCCGGCCGAGCGGGGCTCGGTCTCCGCCGTCGCGGGGGTCTTCGCCGCCGGGGCGGGGAGCGTGGGCGGCGTGCCGGTGCACGGGCTTGAGGCCGTGCTGCCGCCGGGCGGTGCGCCGGACGATGGCAGCTTTGTCACGGTGCTCGGCTACGACACGGATGGGGGCCTCACTGCGACCAACCTGAGCGCCGGACGGTTCTTCAATGCCGCCGGTCCGCTCGCCTCGCTTTCGGTCGAGGGTTATCTCGACCCGATCGAGGCGGCGCCGGGCTATACCGTCGCGGGCCTCGGCCACAGCTTCGATCGCAGGGCGGAGCTTGCCGCCTTCGCCGCCGACCGCACGCTGTTCCTCGGTCCTTACACGGGCACCTTCGACGTGGCGCGCGGCGTGAGGCTGCCCCAGGACCTCGCGGCGCGGCGCGCCTTCCTGCGGGAGAACGCGGGGCCGCTGCTCACGACCACGGCGCTGCCGGCGCGCTAAGCTTAGGCGGGCGCCTCGGCGCGGATCAGGCTGCCGGCGCCGTGGGCGGTGAAGAGCTCGAGCAAGCAGGCATGGGGCGCCCGGCCGTCGAGGATCACCACTGCGCCGACGCCGGCGCCGATGGCGGCGAGCGCCGTCTGGGTCTTTGGGATCATGCCGCCGGCGATCACCCCGTCGGCCGTCAGCGCCTCGACCTGGGCGGTGGAGAGGTCGGTGACCACCTCGCCCGCCGCGTCCTTCACCCCGGCGACATCGGTGAGGAGCAAGAGGCGGTCGGCCTGCATCGCCCCGGCAATGGCGCCGGCCGCGGTGTCGCCGTTCACGTTGTAGGTGGCGCCGTCCCGGCCCACCCCGACCGGCGCGATCACCGGAATGAAGTCGGAGGCGAGGAAGGTGTGGAGCACCGCCGGATGCACGTCCGTCGGCTCGCCCACGAAGCCGAGGTCGAGGACCCGCTCGAGATGGCTGTCGGGGTCCTTCACGGTGCGGGTCGCCCGCTCACACACCATCAGGTTGGCGTCCTTGCCCGACAGGCCGACGGCCCGACCGCCCTGGGCGTTGATCGCCTGCACGATGCCCTTGTTGATGCGCCCGGCGAGGACCATCTCGACCACCTCGACCGTCGCCGCGTCGGTCACCCGCTTGCCGTCGACGAACTCCGACTTGATCGACAACCGCTCCAGCATCTTGTCGATCTGCGGCCCGCCGCCGTGCACCACCACCGGGTTCACGTTGCACTGCTTCATCAGCACGATGTCGCGGGCGAAACGCTCCAGCGCGGCCTCGTTGCCCATGGCGTGACCGCCGAGCTTGATGACCACCGTCGCGCCGTCATAGCGCTGCAGATAGGGCAGGGCCTCGCTCAAGGTCCGCGCCGTGGCGCGCCAGTCCCGGGTCATGGCAAGCGATTTCTCCATCTCGGACCTCCGGCGAGGCTTCGCGGCGCTGGTTCTACTGCGATTCTCGCCGGGCTTCGATGGGCTGCGCGCGGTGGCTAGCCGAGCAGTCCGGCGATCCGGCTTTGCAGAGTCGGGATGCCGGCACCGGTCTCCGACGAGGTAAGGATGATCTCCGGAAAGGCCGCGGGATGGCGGGCGAGCGCCGTGCGGATCTGGGCGAGGGCCTTGTCGAGGGCGCCGCGCTTTGGCTTGTCGGTCTTGGTGATCACCACCTGAAAGCTCACCGCCGCCTGGTCGAGCAGCTCCATGATCTCCCGATCGACCTCCTTCGCTCCATGTCGGCCGTCGATCAGCAGGAACACCCGGCGGAGCGTGGCGCGGCCTGCAAGGTAGGTGCGCATCACGGTCTGCCAGCGGGCGACGACGTCGACGGGCGCCTCGGCAAAGCCATAGCCGGGCAGGTCGACCAGATAGAGCCGCCCCGCCAGATCGAAGTAGTTGATCTGCTGGGTGCGCCCCGGGGTGTTGGAGGTGCGGGCGAGCGCACGGCGGCCGGTGAGCGCGTTCAGGAGAGAGGACTTCCCGACGTTGGAGCGCCCGGCGAAGCAGACCTCGACCCGGTCGTCGGGCGGCAGCTGCGCCAGATCCGCGACGCCGAGCAGGAAGGTGCAGGTGCCGGCGAACAGTCGGCGGGCAGCCTCGGCCTCCTCCGCCTCCGGGTCCGCTGCGATGGGGAAGTTGGCGGTCGCCATGCCGGGCTAGAGGAGGAGCAGACGGTCATCCTCCGCCACCTCGCCGCCCGCGATGACCTCGGCGTAGACGCCGAAATTGCGGTGGCTCCAGCCGTCTTCCAGCACCGAGAGCATGTCGATATCGGCCCGCCCGGTCTCGGGGTTGCCGTGGGTGGCGCGGCAGCGCTCGATCCGCTCGACGAAGCGGATCCGGGCGGTGCCGAGCATCGCCTCCCGCCCCGGCCACTCGAACTCCTGCCAGGGGCCGGTGCCCTCGAGCCAGATGTTGATACGGAAGCGCCGCATATCGAGGGTCTGGCCCGCCTTCTGACCGAGCGCCGTCAGGCTGCTGCCGCCGGCGAGCGAGATCGAGGGGAAGGGGCTGTCCGTCATGCCCCGCCCCGGCGCCTTGGCCACCCGGGCAGGCGCCGGGCGATCGTCGGGGTAGAGGGGCGCGAGCCATTTCACCAGCCGCGCCGCCTCGGCCGGTCGGTCGGGGCGCACCACGATTTCCGGCCGCTCGGGGTGGCGGAGCGTCACCGCCCCGGCCTCCGCGTCGAAGGCTGCGTCGACGGCCATCAGGGCAGGGGCTGCGGCGCCCCGGCAGAAGGCGGAGCAATGGGTCCAGTCCGGTGCCGCCGGATCGTGGCGAGAAGCCGCGTGCGCTACCGCCCAGACCCGGTCGCCGGGCATGGTCTCGCCCGCCATCAGCACGGTGCGCGCGCAGCGCTCTGCCCCCACCGCCTTGATTGGATGGCGCCAGAGGGCTGAGACCCGGATCTCCGCCGTCATGCTATTCCGCCGGCTTTTTCGATTTTCGTCGGAAGCTCGCCTTCACGTTGCCGAAGAAGTCGACCTGCACGCCCTGGCTCCGCATGATGATGTACTGCTGGGTGAAGGTGATGACGTTGTTGGCCACCCAGTAGATCACCAGACCGCTGGCGAAATTGCCGAGCATGAACATGAAGACCCAAGGCAGCAGGTTGAAGATCATCGCCTGGGTGGGGTCAGTGGGCGCCGGGTTGAGCTTCTGCTGCATCCACATCGTCACGCCCATCAGGATCGGGAAGACGCCGATGGAGAGGAACGACAGGATCGAGCCGTCGGGCGGTGGTGAGAACGGCAGCAGCCCGAAGAGGTTCATGTAGGACGAGGGATCCGGGGCCGAGAGATCGCGGATCCAGCCGATGAACGGCGCATGGCGCATCTCGATAGTGACGTAGAGCACCTTGTAGAGCGCGAAGAAGATCGGGATCTGCAGCAGGATCGGCAGACAGCCGGAGGCGGGGTTCACCCGCTCCTTCTTATAGAGCGCCATCATCTCCTGTTGCAACTTCTGGCGGTCGTCGCCGGCGCGCTCCTTGATCTTCTCCATCTCGGGCTGGAGCTGCTTCATCTTCGACATGGCGACGAAGGATTTGTAGGCCAGCGGGAAGAGCAATGCCTTGATGATCAGGGTGAGCGTGATGATCGACACGCCCATATTGCCGATCAGGCCGTTCAGATGGTGCAGGCCCCAGAAGATCGGCTTGGTGAGGAAGGCGAACCAGCCCCAGTCGATGGAATCGACGAAACGGGTGACGCCCTGATTGTCCTGATAGTCGCGGATCGCCTCCCACTCCTTGGCGCCGGCGAAGAGCTGGGAGGTGAGCTCCGCCTGGCCCCCGGCGGCGATCTCGACCGGAGGGAGGCGCATGTCGGCCTGGTAGATCTGCGCTTCCTCGACATACTTGGCGACGGCGGTGAAGCTCTGGCCTTGGGGCGGGATCAGGGTCGTCATCCAGTTCTTGTCGGTAAAGCCGATCCAGCCGCCGGTCTCGGAACTGCGACGCTCCACCCGGCCGCGCTCGGCCCGGTCGAACTCGGCGTCCGTCAGGTCGTCGTAGTCGATCTCGACCAGCACGTCATCGGCCAGCCCGACCACGCCCTCGTGCAGGATGTAGAAGCCGATGGTCTCGGGCTCTCCCTCCCGCACGATCAGGCCGTAGGGGGTGAGGCGAACGGGTGCCGTCCCCTGGTTCTCCACGGTCTGGGAGATGGTGAAGAGGTAGTTCTCGTCGACGCTGATGGTGCGTAGGAAGATGAGGCCGGCGCCGTTCTCCCAACGCAGCGTCACCGGGTCGTCGGGGGTCAGCACATCGCCCGCTTCGATGGTCCATTCGGTGGTGGCGTTGGGCAGGGGGCCGACCTCGGCCGGACCGACCCAGCCGTGCAGGGCGTAGTAGCCGCCGATGCCGCCGCTCGGGTTGAGCAGGCGCACGGTCGGCGACCCGGGATCGAGGGTCTCGCGGTAATCCGTGAGCTTCAGATCGTCGAGCCGGGCGCCGGTCAGCGACAGCGAGCCCTCGAGGCGCGGCGTCTCGATGGCGATGCGCGTCGCTGTCGCCACGTCGCTCGGCGCCACGGCGGCGGGCGCGGTGCCCTGACCGCCGGCCGCCTGCGGGGCGGCGGGGGCCGGGGGCGCGACAGCGGTGGAGCCGTCGAACAGCTCTTCGGCGGCCGAGGTGTCGGTGGAGACCGTGGTGGTCACCGGTGGCTCCGGCGGGAACAGGATGAACCAGACGAAGATCACCAGAAAGCTCAGCCCGGTGGCGAGCAGCAGGTTCTTGGTCTGGTCGTCCATGCAGTCCTCCGCCCGGGCCCCTCGGCTTCGCGGTTTGAACAAGTATGCACGGCAAAGGTCAAGGGGAAGCGGCAGGGCCGGCGGCGGTGCCCCGGCACGGGGCGTGGGGGCTGCGTCTAGTGGGCCAGCGGAGGGCTGTCGGGCGGATCGTCAGGCGCTGCGCCAGCCGGCCGGAAGGGGACACGTAGGCGGTGGCGTTTCTGCCGTCAGGCCCCTTCGGCGCGCAGCGCCGGGCGCGCGGCGCGCCAGGTCCGCAACCACTCCGGCAGCTCTGCCGCCGGCATCGGCCTGGCGAACAGAAAGCCCTGGGCGAACTGGCAGCCGAGGGCGACCAATCGCTCGCGCTCTCCCACCGTCTCCACCCCTTCGGCGAGGGCCTCGACGCCCAGACTGCGGGCCATGTTCACCATTGCGGCGACATAGCTCGCCTGTTGCGGGTCCCGATCGAGGCCGGCAACGAAGCTGCGGTCGATTTTGATGCGGCTGACGGCGAAGCGCCGGATATTGGCGATCGCCGCGTGCCCGGTGCCGAAATCGTCGAGCTCGATGGCGAAGCCGGCCTCGGCCAGGGTGCGGATGGTGCGGGCGACCGCCTCCTCATCGTGCTCGATCAACACCGTCTCCAGCACTTCGACGGCCACCCGACCGGGGGCCAGACCGCGCGGGTCGAGGGCCCATTTCAGCCGATCGGGCAGGCGCGGATCGGCGAGCTGGTCGGAGGTGAAGTTGAGCGCCACCCGCGGCACGTCGAGCCCGGCCGCGTCCAGGCTCTCCAACGTCTCGAGCGATTGCTCGAGCATGGCGTCAGCGATCAGATGGCCGCGCCCGGTCTGCTCGGCGATCTCGAGAAACGCGCCGGGGCTGAGGACGCCGCGGCTCGGATGTAGCCAGCGAGCCAGCGCCTCCAGACCCACGACCGCCCCGGTGGCGAGGTCGACCTGCGGCTGGAAGTAAGGCTGGATCAGGCCGTGATCGAGGGAGCGCGCCAGATCCCGCGCCACGCGGTTGCGCGACTCCTTCTCCGTCCGGATCTCCCGACTGTAGTACTGCACGAGACCGGCGCCGATCTGCTTGGCGATGGTCAGCGCGGTCTTGGCGTTGGCGACGCAGGCGTCGGCATCGGCGCTCAGCAGCTCGCCCTCCACCACGCCAATGGAACAGCTCGGCCGGAAGGCGCCGTCCTCCAGCCGCGCGGGCTGGCGGATCTCGGCCTGGATGCGGCGCACGATCCGATCCGCGCCCCCGGGCAGATGGCCGGTATCCAGCGCCACCAGGAAGTCGTCATCGCCGATCCGGGCGACGAAGTCGGAGCTGCGCAGCACGCCCCCGATGCGGTCGCCCACCAGCCGCAGCAGGCGATCGCCGGCGGCATAGCCGTGGGCGTCGTTCACGCTTTGAAAATCGTCGATGTCGATGTGCAGGATCGCCATCCGGGCGCGCTGCGCCTCGGGCCCGGCCAGACACGCGCGAAGATGGGCATCCATCATCGCGCGGTTGGGCAGCCCGGTGACCGGATCGTGCTGCTCTTCCGCGCGCGGATCCTCCTCAGCACTCTCCTCGGCCGCGCGCCGGCGCGGGCTGAGCACCAGAGCCGCGAGGGTAAGCGCGATCGCCGCGGCCAGGAGCTGCGGCAGGATGGCGGCGAGCAACTTGGCGCGACCGACCAGCCGGACGGTCTCCGCCAGGTCGTCGTCGATGGCGTGCAGGGCGTCGTCGAGGGCGTCGAACGGCTCGACCCGTGCCGGCGCGCCCGTCCGGCTCTCCGCCAGGGCGTCGCGGAGGGCTCGGGCGAGGTCTTGCTGCTGGGGGAGCGGCGGTGGCGCGGCCGTCGGCCCGAGGATCGCAAGGCGTTCCGCCAACAGCGCCTGGGCAGCGAGCAGGCGATTGCTTTGTGCAGCGAGTTCGCGGCGCCGCTCCTCCCCCAGGGCGGCATCGTCCGGGATCGGCCGGATCGCCATCTCCCGCACCTTGGTATGCAGGAGAAACAGTTGGCTGACGCTGGAGCGGGCGGCGGTCACGTCCTCCCGCTCCCGCCGCAGATCGCGCAGGACCAGCATTTGGGCTGTCAGGGTGAGCGCCAGCAAGGCGAGTAAAGCGCGCGCCGCAACCCGGCGCGGCCGACCGGCGCGCGGGGCCGATCCCGTCGGCACCTCACCCCCACGTGCATAACCGCCGACAGACTGCATGACGTCGCCCACCCACTCTCCAATCGCGCCGAAGGGTAATCGACGGCGGCGGATCAAGCGGTTAACGCGGCGTCAGAGAATATCTCGAAAGCGCGCTCAATTCGCCGCGAATGGGATCGGCTCAGCCGGGCGCCTCAGTCTGGCACGTTGTCGATGCCGGAGCCGCCCCAGGGATGGCAGCGCGCCAGACGGCGGAGCGTCAGCCAGCCGCCGCGGAGCGCGCCGTGGCGCTCCAACGCCTCGAGCGCGTAGGCCGAGCAGGTGGGGTGAAAGCGGCAGGATCGACCGATCCAGGGCGAGAGCACCAGGCGATAGGCCCGGATCGGCAGGGCGACGCAATGGGCGAGGGGGCTCAGCGCGCCTCTCCCGCCGCCGCATGGAGATGGCCTAGGGCCTGGATCAGGTCGCTCACCATGGCATCAAAGGGATGGCTCGCCGTCGCCCCCGCCCGGCCGATCAGCACATAGTCCCAGCCCGGCCGTCCATCCTGCGGCAGGACCTGATGGGCGATGCTGCGCAGGCGTCGCTTGGCACGATTGCGGGCGACGGCGTTGCCGACTTTCTTTGAGCAGGTGAACCCGACCCGGACGCGGCCGGGCGCCTGATCGGCGTCCCGACGGCGGGCCTGGAGCACGAAGGCCGGCATGGCGCGGCGCCGTGCCCTTGCAGCGGCGAGGAAGTCCCGCCGTTTCTTCAGCGTCTCGAGCGGCGCGGCGCTCAGGCCGACAGCCGCTTCCGCCCGATCCGCCGCCGGGCGTTCAGGATCTTGCGGCCGTTCTTGGTCGCCATCCGGGCGCGAAAGCCGTGGCGACGCTTGCGGACCAGCCGGCTGGGCTGAAACGTGCGCTTCATCTCGTCTCTCCTCGTCGCGTGGGGCCGGCACTGCCACCCTCCGCTCCACCAGATCCGGCGATTTGGCCGGTTCTCGCGTTTCGGGTCCTCGCGTTTCGGGGCCTCGGATACGCGCCGGTCCGGGCGCTGTCAATTCGCAAGGCGGCGCTGCCATCGCCGCACCGGCTCCCGCATCTGAAAGCCGCGGTCCCGCCTCCCGGCACTGAAACATTGTCCCGCCAGCCATCAAGCGCGCGTGATCAACGGTTTCGATTTTTCGTGCTCTCGCGCATGTCTGCCCCAGCTACCCCCTTGGGAACGCCAGGTCAGAGCCGGAGATGCCCATGTCGACGACCGCTCAATCCACCAACCGGCTGTCGTTCTCGCGGATGGCGCCGCTCCTGCTGATCGTCGCCGCCGCGGTGGCCGGCTACTTCCTGATCGGCGACTACCTCTCCTTTGAGACGTTGCGGGACAACCGCGAAGAGCTGATCGCCTGGCGCGACAACAACTACCTGATCGCAGCACTCACCTATATGGCGATCTACATCCTGGCCGTCGCCTTCTCGCTGCCGGGGGGGCTGTTCATGACCCTGGCCGGCGGCTTCCTATTCGGCCTGGCCATGGGCACGTTGATGACGGTGAGCGCGGCGACCATCGGCGCGACGGTGCTGTTTCTGGCGGCCAAGACGGGGCTCGGCGACGCGCTTTACGACCGGCTGAAGGCCAAGGCGGGCGAGGGCGGGATGCTTACCCGCATCCAGAACGGCCTGGAGCAGAACGAGATCAGCGTGCTTTTCCTGATGCGCCTGGTCCCGGCCGTGCCGTTCTTCGTCGCCAATCTAGCCCCGGCCTTTCTGGGCGTCGGCCTTCGCAACTACGTGCTCACCACGTTCTTCGGCATTATCCCCGGCACCATGGTCTACACCTGGATCGGCTCGGGCCTGGGCGATGTGTTTGCGCGCGGAGAGACGCCCAACCTCTCGATCATCTTTGAATGGCAGGTGCTGGGACCCATTCTCGCCCTATGTGCCCTGGCAGCGCTGCCCATCGTCATCAAGTCGCTGCGGGGCGGCCGGCAGGCGCTTTGATCCGACGACGGCAGACGAGAGGGGGATGCGACCATGGCCCGCGATGATATCAAGCCCGAGCGGATCGAGACCGACCTCTGCGTGATTGGCGGCGGATCGGGCGGTCTGTCCGTCGCGGCCGGTGCCGTGCAGATGGGCGCCAAAGTGGTGCTGATCGAAGGCGGCAAGATGGGGGGCGATTGCCTCAACTATGGCTGCGTCCCGTCGAAGGCGCTGATCGCTGCCGCCAAGCAGGCCCATACGCTGAGGAACGGCGCGAAGTTCGGCATCAAGGACGTGGAGCCTGAGGTCGACTACGCCGCCGCCATGGAGCATGTGCAGGACGTGATCGCCGGCATCGCGCCCCACGACTCCGTCGAGCGGTTCGAAGGCTTGGGCGTTCGCGTCATCCAGGACTGGGCGCGCTTCGTCTCCCGCGACGAGGTGCAGGCGGGGGCGGCGATCATCAAGGCGCGGCGCTTCGTCGTCGCCACCGGCTCCGGCCCATTGGTGCCGCCGATCCCGGGTCTGGCGGACGTGCCTTATCTGACCAACGAGACGCTCTTCGATCTGCGCGACCGGCCCGAGCATCTGATCATCATCGGTGCGGGCCCGATCGGTATGGAGATGGCCCAGGCGCATCGCCGCCTCGGCAGCCGGGTGACGGTGCTGGAGGCGGCAAAGGCCCTCGCCCGCGACGATCCGGAGACGGCGGCGATCGCCCTCGACCAGCTGCGCGCGGAGGGGGTTGAGATCGTCGAGGGCGCCCAGGTGGCCGAGGTCGGCGGCAGCCCCGGCGCGATCACCGTGCGCGCCGGCGACGACCGGCAGTGGACCGGCTCCCACCTTTTCGTCGCAGTCGGCCGGACGCCGGCCATCGACCGCCTCGACCTCGACCAGGCCGGGATCCGCTACGGCCGCAAGGGGATCGAGGTGGATGCCCAGCTCCGCAGCTCCAACCGCCGGGTCTACGCGGTCGGCGACGTGGCGGGCGGCCTGCAGTTCACCCATGTCGCCGGCTACCACGCAGGCGTCGTCGTGCGCTCCGCCCTATTCGGCCTGCCGGCCAAGGCATCGGAGGCCCACATCCCCTGGGTGACCTTCACCGATCCCGAACTCGCTCAAGTCGGCCTGACCGAGGCTGAGGCCCGCAAGATCCACGGCGGCAAGCTCGAGGTGCTGCGCTTCGACTATGCCGAGAACGACCGCGCCCGGGCGGAGCGGGCCACCCAGGGCCTCCTCAAGGTCATGGTGGTGCGCGGCAAGCCCATCGGCGCCTCCATCGTCGGGCGCCAGGCCGGCGAATTGATCAACCTCTGGGCGCTCGCCATCGCCAATGGCATGAAGATCGGCGCGGTCACCGCCATGGTCGCGCCCTATCCGACGATCGGCGAGCTCAACAAGCGCGTCGCCGGCCAATACTACGTGCCGCGTCTCTTCGAGAGTGACTTCGTGAAACGGGTCGTCCGCCTGGTGCAGCGGTTTTAATTCCTATCCGCGACTAATCAGCTCTATCCGGCGATCTTTTGCCGGCATCTTTGCCGCATTCGGCAAGTGCCGGCGCAATACGTGTTGCCGCTCTTCAGGTCTGCGACTAGGCTGCGCGCAAACGACGGCGGCAGGTGTACTGGCCGATGATGTCGTCCCTTTCCGGACGCTTCCTGTTTCTCACGATGGGCTTCGTCATGCTGGCGGAGATCCTGATCTTCGTGCCCTCCGTCGCCCGCTTCCGCCTCGACTACCTGCAGGAGCGGCTGGAGCGGGCTCAGATCGCCTCCCTCGCGCTTTTGGCGACGCCGGACGACATGGTGGCGCCGGATCTGGGCGCCGAGCTTCTGCAGAATGCCGAGGTGCTCAACATCGTGCTCCGGCGCAATGCGGTGCGGGAGCTGATCCTGGCCACGCCGGCGCAGACCGAGGTGGCAGCGACCTTCGACCTCACCGATCCCTCGCCGTTCGAGCTGATGCGCGACGCGATGCGCTGTCTGATGATGGACAGCGGGCGCGTCGTTCGGGTGATCGGTCGGCCGGTAAAGGGGGCGGGGCTGGAGATCGAGATCACCATCGACGAGACGCCGCTGAAAGAAGCGCTGATGGCCTATGGCGCGCGCATCTTCCTCCTCTCGGCCATGATTTCGATCCTCACGGCCGCCTTGCTGTTTCTATCCGCCCGGCGCTTCATCGTGCGCCCGATCTCCCGCGTGGTCGCCAATATGACGGCGTTCCGCGAAGATCCGGAGGATCCGGCCCGCATCATCGATCCGCAGTCCAGCGCGCGGGAGATCGCGGATGCCGAACGCGCCCTGTCGGCCCTGCAGATGCAGCTTCAGACGGCGTTGAAGGAACGTCAGCGCTTGGCCGCCCTCGGCGGCGCGGTGGCCAAGATCAGCCACGACCTGCGCAACATCCTGACCACCACCCAGATCCTCGCCGATCGGATCGGCAGCAGCGCCGATCCCGCCGTCGCCCGCGCCGCGCCGAAGCTTCTCAGCTCCCTCGACCGGGCGATCAACCTCTGCGAGCGCACGCTCACCTTCGGCAAAGCGGAGGAGCCGGAGCCCGAGAAACGCACCGTCGTGCTCCGCGATCTGGTGCGCGAAGCGCTGGAGGCGGAGACCCTGACCGAGGTGAGCGGCCTCTCCATCGTCAACGACGTGCCGGAGACCCTGCGGGCGGAGGCCGATCCTGAGCAGTTTTTCCGGGTGCTGCAGAACCTCCTGCGCAATGCCCGCCAGGCGATCGAGGCGATGGGCCGCCCGGGGGAGATCCGGGTGGGGGGCACCCCGCTTGAGCAGGGCACGGAGGTGGTCATCCACGATACCGGCCCGGGCCTGCCGAGCCGTGCGGTCGAGCATCTTTTCCAGCCGTTTCAAGGGGCTGTGCGGCGCGGTGGCTCCGGCCTCGGCCTCGCGATCGCGGCCGAGATCGTGCGCAACCACGGCGGCGTGCTGGAGCTGGTCGACACCTCGACCAACGGCACGACCTTCCGCATCCGCCTGCCGCGGGGCATCGAATCCGCTGGCCGCCCGGCCGAGATTTCGCAGTTGCAAACCTATGGGCGCGCCGTTAGAGAGCGGCGCTCAGGCACCGGTAGCTCAGCTGGATAGAGCACCAGACTACGAATCTGGGGGTCGGGGGTTCGAATCCTCCCCGGTGCGCCATCCCAAATAGCTGACAGCGCAGTCTTTCGTCCCTCTCGCGGGACCATCCGCGTCGGCCGTAGCCCGGCGCGCGAAACGGGTTATCATCGCAGGCGAAAGCTGGAGCTGCGATGCCCGAAAATCCTCCGTCCGTGCTGCCCCTGCCGTCCTATCCGGACGTGGAGGCGGTGCTGGCCGAGCGGATCGCCGATGCGGGCCTGACGGAGGGGGATCGGGCGGCCATTGCGGCCCGGGCGACGGGTCTGGTGGAGCGCATCCGAGCGGAGGCCTCGCCGGGGTTGATGGAAGCCTTCCTCGCTGAATACGGCCTCTCCACCGATGAGGGCATCGCGCTGATGTGCCTGGCGGAGGCGCTGCTGCGCGTGCCCGATGCCGACACCATGGACGAGCTGATCGAGGACAAGATCGCCCCCGGCGACTGGGCCGCTCATCTCGGCCGGGCGGCCTCGCCCCTGGTCAATGCCTCGACCTGGGCGCTGATGTTCACCGGGCGGGTGCTGGAGACCGGCGACGACCGCCCGCTCGCTGCCCTCCGCGGTGCGGTCAAGCGGCTGGGAGAGCCCGTCATCCGCGCCGCCACCACCCAGGCGATGCGGGAGATCGGCCGGCAGTTCGTGCTCGGCCAGACGATCGAGGAGGGGATGGGCGAGGCCCGGGCGATGGAGGCCAAGGGCTACACCTACTCCTACGACATGCTCGGCGAGGCGGCGATGACCTGGCCCGACGCCGAGTGCTATTTCGAGAGCTACGCCCATTCGATCCGCACCATCGCGCGCGCCTCGAACCACGCCGAGATCGCGCGGAACCCCGGGATCTCGGTCAAGCTCTCCGCCCTGCATCCGCGCTACGAGGTCAGCCAGCGCGACCGGGTGCTGGCCGAGCTCACGCCGCGCCTCGCCGATCTCGCGGCATTGGCGGCGGAGCGGGGCCTCGGCCTCAACGTCGATGCGGAGGAGCAGGACCGGCTCACCCTGTCGCTCGAGGTGATCGAGCGGGTGCTGGCCGATCCCCGATTGGCCGGGTGGGATGGTTTCGGCGTGGTGGTGCAGGCCTACGGGCCGCGGGCCGGGGCGGTGATCGATTGGCTCGAAGCCCGAGCCGCGCAGCACGAACGCCGGCTGATGGTGCGCCTGGTGAAAGGCGCCTATTGGGATACGGAGGTGAAGCGGGCGCAGCAGGCCGGTCTGCCGCGCTTTCCGGTCTTCGCGCGGAAGCCCGCGACCGACGTCAGCTATCTTGGCTGCGCCCGCAAACTGCTCGGCGCGCGCGGGCTCTATCCACAATTCGGCACGCACAACGCCCACACGGTGGCGGCGATCCTGCAGATGGCGGAGGCGATGGGGGTTCCGCCGGATGCTTATGAGTTCCAGCGCCTGCATGGCATGGGCGCCGCGCTCTACGACCTGGTGATGGCGGAGGCGGGTGCGCGCTGCCGGATCTACGCCCCGGTGGGCAAGCACCGGGATCTGCTGGCCTATCTCGTGCGCCGCTTGTTGGAGAACGGCGCCAACTCCTCCTTCGTCCATCAGATCGTCGATGCGGATGTGCCGGCGGAGGAGGTGGCGGCGGATCCCTTCGCCGCCCTTGGACATCGGGCGGTGGTGCAGCCGGGCTCCGAGCTTTGGCAGCCGATGCGGCGGAACGCCCGGGGCTGGGACCTGGTGGCGGCCGAGCATCTGGCGGAGATCGAGGTGGCGCGGGCGCCCTTCGCCGAGGCGCCGTTCGCCGGCGAACCGCTCCTGGCGGGGACAGCGGCGCCCGCGCCGCCGCATCAGGTGCATCGCCCGTCCAACCCGTCGGACGTGGTGGGCGAGGTCCGCTTCGCCTCCATCGCCGATGTGGAGACCGCTTTCGCCGCCGCTCAGCCCTGGGGGGCGATGGGAGAGGATCGCGCTCGCATCCTCAACGCCGTCGCCGATGCCTACGAGGCCGATTTCGGCGCGCTTTTCGCCCTGCTGGCGCGGGAGGCGGGCAAGACCCTGCCCGACGCGGTCGCTGAATTGCGCGAGGCGGTCGATTTCCTGCGCTACTACGCGGCGGGCATTGCTGGGCTCGGCGCGCCTCCCCTCGGGCCTGTGGTCTGCATCTCCCCCTGGAACTTCCCTCTGGCGATCTTCACGGGCCAGATCGCGGCGGCCCTGGCAGCGGGCAACGCCGTGCTCGCCAAGCCCGCGCCACAGACCAGCCTGATCGCCGCCCGCGCCGTCGACCTGATGCATGCGGCCGGCGTCCCGCGAGAGGCGCTGCAGCTGCTCCCCGGCGACGGCGAGATCGGCGCGGCGCTCACCTCCGACCCTCGGGTGGACGGCGTGGCCTTCACCGGCTCCACCGCAACCGCGCGCCGGATCCAGCGGGCGATGGCGGAGCATGGCCGGCCCGGCGTGCCATTGATCGCAGAGACCGGCGGCATCAACGCCATGATCGTCGACTCGACCGCGCTGCCGGAACAGGCGGTCGCCGCGGTGATGGAGTCGGCCTTCCAGTCCGCCGGCCAGCGCTGCTCCGCCTGCCGCTGCCTCTACGTGCAAAGCGACATCTACGAGAGCTTTCTCGAGATGCTGACGGGCGCCATGGACAGCTTCGTCGTGGCCGAGCCCTGGAACCTGCGCGCCGACAGCGGGCCGCTGATCGACGCAGCGGCGCACGAGACCATCGCCGGCTATGTCGCCGAGGAGCGGACAGCGGGCAAGGTGATCCACCAGATCGCCGCGCCCGAGACCGGCCATTTCCTCGGCCCCTGCCTGATCGCTGTGGATGGGATCGAGGAGATCGGGCGAGAGGTCTTCGGCCCCGTGCTCCACGTCGCGCGCTTCAGTGCCGCCAAGCTCGAGGCTGAGGTCGCCGCCATCAACCGGACAGGCTATGGCCTGACCTTCGGGCTGCACACGAGGATCGACGACCGGGTCGAGCGCATCGCGTCGCAGATCGCGGCGGGCAACATGTACGTGAACCGCAACCAGATCGGCGCCATCGTCGGCTCCCAACCCTTTGGCGGCGAGGGGCTGTCGGGCACGGGGCCGAAGGCGGGTGGGCCGCACTACCTGGCGCGGTTCGTCCAGCCGCACGAGCCGGAGGTGCCGGAGACCGCGGTCGATCTGCCGGGCCCGACGGGGGAGGCAAATCGCCTGCGTCTGGTGCCGCGCCCCCCGGCGCTCTGCCTCGGCCCGACGGAGGCCGACCGAGCCGAGCAGGTGCGCCAGGTGGAGCGCCTCGGCGGCGTCGCTCGCTCCACCGACGCGCTGCCCTCGGACGAGCCCTTTGGTGCCGTCCTCTGGTGGGGCGACGAGGGAACGGCCCGCAGCCTCGCCCAGCAGCTTGCTGGACGCGACGGCCCGATCCTGCCGCTGGTCACCGGGCCGCCCGCGGTGGCCGATGTGCTCCACGAACGTCATCTCTGCGTCGACACCACGGCCTCCGGTGGCAACGCGGAACTCTTGGCCCAGGCGGCGCGCGACGACCCACTCAAACGTGCGGCAGAGTGATCCGGGCGCCGCTTGAAAAGGCACGGCAACGATGCTTGAGTACATTTGTCAGGCGCTTAGCAGCCATGGGACGCCCCCCACAGCGCGCGAGGGTCGCCGATCGGTGCCGGGATGGGCATCCTGTCGGATCGCCGATGGCGTGAGAGCGCTCTCCCGCCAGGCGGCGTGACCGGCGGCGGTGGGGAGATGGAAGAGATTATGCCGGATAGCGACCTTCCGTCAGAGCTGCTCGTCGTCCTCAGCATGCATCGAAGCGGCAGTTCGGCGCTCACCCGGGCGCTCAGCCTGCTCGGCCACGCCCTGCCGAAGACGCTGATCAAGGACAACGCCTCCAACCGCCGCGGCCATTGGGAGAGCCAGCCGTTGGCGCGGCTGAACGATGCCTATCTGAAGGAGGCCGGGCTGGTCTGGTCCGACTGGACCTCGGGCACCCTGGCGCGAACTCGGGCGGCCGATCGCCGGGATTTCGAGCAGGACCTGCGCCGCCTGGTGGCCGACGAGTTTCCGCCCGGGCGCCCGGCCGTGGTGAAGGAGCCGCGGATCTGCCGGCTGCTCCCGAGCTATCGCGCCGCGTTCGAGGAGAGCCTGCCGCTGCGCGCCGTGGTGGTGGTGCGCAACCCGCTCGAGGTGAAGGCCTCCCTGGTGCGCCGCAACAACCTGACCGAGGCCAATGCCGCGCTCCTCTGGCTGCGCTACACCGTCGATGCCTTGGTGGGGTCGGAGGGGCTGGCGCGGGCCTTCGTCGCCTACGACCAGCTTCTGGACACGCCGCTCGAGACGCTGGGACGGTTGCAAACGGCGCTCGGCGGTGCGTTCCCGATGACGCTCGAAGCCGCCGGGCCGGAGATCCAGGCGTTCCTCAGCGGCACGCTCCGCAACCACA
Source organism: Pseudomonadota bacterium (assembly GCA_039180875.1). Lineage (GTDB taxonomy): Bacteria > Pseudomonadota > Alphaproteobacteria > Rhodobacterales > Rhodobacteraceae > JBCDCY01. Next base: position 401,813 of record JBCDCY010000002.1, read on the forward strand.
GCCATGCGGCGGAGGAGGTCGTGCACCACGATCTCACCCACGGCTGGATCAGCGATGCTTACGCCGCGCTCCGCATCCTCACCCATGACGCGACGGCGGCTGAACCGCTCGCCACCATCGCGCGGATCCGGGCGGAGCTCGACACGGCCGAGCCGATGCTGGGCCATATCATGGGCACCTACGATGCGGCGCTCGACGAGCTTCGCCGGCGGGACGCGGCGTTGAGCGCCAGCGTCGCGCTGAAGACCGAGCAGGTGAGGGTTCTGCGCGACAGCCTGAGCGAGGAGAAGGCCGCGCAGGCCGCGGTGCTGGAGCGCCAGAAGGCCGAGCTGGAGGAGGCGCGGGACGAGGCGATCCGGGCCCGGACGGCCGATGTCGGGCGTCTGCGCAAACGTGCCGAGGCGGCGGAGGCGGCGTTGGCCAAGGCGCGCGCAGCGGCCGAGGCTCCGGGGCAGGGGGCCGCGCCAGCTGCAGCCAGATCAAACACCACCACGGAGCGCCGCGGCATGATGACCGGCGTCCGCCGGATGCTCGGCCGGGGACGGGCGGCGCGGCCCGCCAAAGACCCGGCGAAACCGGAGCCTGAGCCGGCCGACACCGCGGCGGCGCCCGCCCCGCCCCAGCCGTCGGCGGACGATATCGAGCGTGTCGAACGCTCCGGCCTGTTCGACACGGCCCGCTACCTCCGCCATTCGCCCGCGGCGGCCTCCTTCCCCGGCGGTGCGATCGGGCACTACCTGGCCCAGGGCTGGCGAAACGGCCGCGATCCAGGGCCGAGCTTTCGCACCCGGGCCTACACCACGGCCCACGCCGATCTGTTGGCGGAGGGGGAGTGCCCGCTCCTCCACTTTCTCCGCACCTATCCCGAGAGCGTGACGGGTCCGCCAAAGGTCCAGGGCTCGGCGGGCCGTATTGCCGTCTTCACCGCGATCGTCGGGGATTACGATATCCTGCGCGCCCCCTTCGGGCCGACCGAGGGCGCCGACTTCTTCGCCTTCACCGACGGCGAGGTGCCAGAGGGCTCGGTCTGGCAGCACCGGGCGCTCGAATATGTCGACAGCGATCCGGCCCGGACGACGCGGTTCGTGAAGACCCACCCCCATCTCTACTTCGCCGACTACGACGTCGCGATCTGGATGGACGGCAACGTCACGCTGAACGCCGATCCGCGGACACTGCTTCCGGCCGATGATGCGACGCCCCCGATCCTCACCTGGCACCACCCCCTGCGCGACTGCGTCTATGAGGAGGGCGAGGTCTGCGTCGAGACCGGCCGGGACGATGCCGACACCATCCGGGACCATCTGGCGCGGCTGGAGCGGGCGGGGATCCCCCGGCATGGCGGGCTCTTTGAGACCAGCGTGATCGTCACCCGCCTCTCCGACCCGCGCATCCCGGACTTCTACGCCCAGTGGTGGGCCGAGATTGAGCAGGGCAGCCGGCGTGATCAGTTGAGCCTGCCTCATGTGATACGGGAGAGCGGTCTACCCATCGCCACCCTGGCGCCCAAGCGGATCTGCATGCGGACCGATCCCCGCTTCGTCCATCAGCGCCATGAGGGGACGCGCCAGGCGCCGAACAAGGTGGAAACGGCGGCCTGATGCGCGGCGCCACGAAGGGTGTGGACGTCGTGGTCTGCGTGCACAACGCGCCGGAGGATGTGGGCCGCTGCCTCGCCGCGCTGGAGCGCACAGACGATCCTGCCGGCGGCCTGCGGATCATCCTGGTCGACGACGGCTCGGAGACCGAGACGGCAGAGCTCCTCCGATCATTCACCGCGCGGGTGGCTGGGACGGAGCTGATCCGGCTCAACCGGCCCGCCGGCTACACGGTGGCGGCCAATCAGGGGCTGCGGCGGAGCCGGGGAGAGATCGCCGTCCTGCTCAACAGCGACACCGTGGTGCCGGCGTCCTGGGCCCGCAAGATCGCCGCCGCCTTCGCCCGCGCGCCGGACCTCGGCCTGGTCGGCCCGCTCTCCAACGCCGGGGGCTGGCAGTCGGTGCCGGAGCGGCGGCAACCGAATGGCGGTTGGGTCGTGAACGTCCTGCCGGCCGACATGAGCGTGGATGAGATGGACACGCTGGTCGCCCGGCTGTCGGCCGCCGTGCCGACAACTGTCCGGGTGCCGCTTCTGAACGGCTTTTGCCTCGCCATACACCGTCGGCTGATCGAGGCCGTGGGCCTGCTCGACGAGACCGGTTTTCCCCGAGGCTACGGGGAGGAGGACGACTATTGCCTCCGCGCCGCCGGCGCCGGCTTCGGCCTGGCGGTGGCACCCGACACCTACGTCTTCCACGCCAAGTCCCGCAGCTACGGGTTGGAGGAGCGCAATCGCCTGACCGCCCTCGGGCAGGAACAACTGCGCCTCAAGCACTCCCAAACCCGGCTCGACCGGGCGGTGGAGACGATGTTCGACAACCCCTATCTCCGCCGGATGCGGCAGGAGGTGGCGCAGGCCGTGGGTCCCGCGCCGGAGGTCGAGGCGGCGGCGGGCTGAACGCCCCGGCGCCTACCAGTAGACCGGGATCTGATTGAGCGCGCTCCGCGACTTGGCGAAGAACCAAGTCTCGATCGCATAGCGCGGCTGGCTGTAGAGCGCGCCGGTCGAGGTTGCGTGCAGATTGTAGTGGTCGAAGAAGATGCCGTCGCCCGCACCGAAGAACGGTCGTGCCGGCGGCGTATCGGGATAGGCCTCGGCCACCGAGGCGCCGGAGACCGACCAATCGAAGATCGCGCCGTTGGTGCCGGTCGGCAGGATCGAGGTAAGACGCTTCGGCAAAAGCTCCATCCCCGGGCTCTCTGTCCCGTCGCCGCAATCGCTGAGCGCCACCCAGAGGTTCAAGCTCTGGATGTTCTCCGTCATGAACGCCCCGTCCTGATGCCATTCCGGCCGGCGATCCTGAGGCTCCGTCCGGCGGAGTACGCTCTTGCGGAAAGAGACGCAGGGCTCGTCCCGGAAATAGGCTTGCAGCAGGCCGCGGAGGCCCAGCCGCTCGAACGTGTCGAGCAGGCGGTGGGAGACCCGGGGTGAGAGAAAGGTCTCGATCGCGCCGGTCTTGGCCATGAACCAGTGGGAGGCGAGGCGGTCCTCCCCCGCCTCCTCCTCCGGCGGCAGGAAGAACGCCTTGGAGTGGATCGAGCGGTCGCCGGAGGCGTTGCCCTTGGCGATCCTGTGTGCCTCCCGCGCCGCGCCGAGCACGTTGTCGATTTCGCCCTGAAACTCGAAGGCAAGGCGGCTGGCGAAGAGGTTGCGCACGATCAGCGCGCCGTGATGGTGCATGGCGCTTCGCAGCCGGTCGATCGACAGATCGCGGACATCGACCTCCGGGATCGTACCGCCGGCCTCGGGGAAGAGATCGGCGATCACCGGTTCGTCTGCGCCCTTCGCCCAGGAGGTCGCGGTGTGCTCGGTGATCTCGGCCCCGGCCGCGAGCCGCAGATCGCGCAACCGGAAGAGATCGCCGATCTTGCCCGAGGCGCGGCAGCGATCGGCCATCTCCGTCACGCGCGCCGACAGCGTGTCGTGCCGGTCCGCCGGCGTGTCGGAAAGCGTTGCCCCCATGGTCGCCGTCCCTTCGATCCTGGCCCGCGCCCCATGTGTCGCGGATGCCCAGCTTGTACCGAAGACGGCGCTTCATTACCACTCGGGAGGGCTCGGGGTGGAAGGATCGCAGATGGCGGGAGAGCGCAATCCAAGGGAGACAATCCAGCGCCTGCGCGGTCATATCGCAGCCCTGCAGGCAGAGCGCGATACGCTGAAAAAGCGCGACTGGAACTACCAGGCGATTTTCGACCGCGTGACCGATCGCCTGAGCTCCGAGCAGCCCCTGCCGTCCACCGCGCCGGGCACGTTCAAAGGCCTCTCCTTCGTCATCGTCTACTACGACATCCCACAGCAGATCGAGCGCACGCTACTTACCTGCGCGCCGGCCTATCAGGGCGTGGACGCGGACGAGATCGAGGTGATCCTGGTCGACAACGGCTCGACCGAGGCGCTGCCGGCCGATCTGCAGGAGCGCTTCCCCCATGTGAGCCAAATCCTGCGCATCGACGATCAGCCCTCGCCCGTTGCAGCGCTGAACGCCGGGATCGCTGCGGCGCGGTTCGAGATGATCGCCCTGATGATCGACGGCGCCCATCTGCTCTCCCCCGGCGTGGTGCAGACGGCTCGCGACATCTGGCGGCTCTTCCCCGATCCCGTGGTCAGTGTCCCCCAGTACATCCTGGGAAGGGAGAGCCAGAACCTTACCCAGCAGCGCGATGCCTTCGCCATCGAGGAGGCCGCGTTGAGGGAGCTCGGCTGGCCCGACGACGGCTATCGCCTGTTCGAATACGCCGTCTATCCCGGCGAGAACCACGGCCGGTCCCACATTGAGGCGATCGAGTCGAACTGTCTGATCACGACGCGCCATGTCCTTGACGTCAGCGGCGGCTTCGATCCCCGCTACGACGAGCCAGGCGGCGGCTTCGCCAATCTCGAGATCTTCAGCCGCCTGATCCACGAGCCGCAGAACACCTACGTCATCATGCCGGGGGAGGGGACGTTCCATCAGGACCATCGCGGTGTCACCACCCAGCGTGCGCCGGAGGAGCGGGATCAGCTCGTCAAGCAATACCGCCAGCGCCACCGCGAGGTCACCGGCAGCGATCTGCTGCTCAACGCGCGGAGCCCGATCCTTTACGGCAAGACCCGGCGGCTGACCCAGCGGATCCCCACGATCTCCCGTGAGTTCGGGCGGGTGAGCAACCGTATCCTGCGCCAGCTCGCCAACATCTATGTGGCCCGGGTGCGGGGCGGGCTGACCGACGACTACAACCCGGTGCTGTCGATCGGCGGGGTCTCGGACGAGCGGCTGGCCCGCACGCCCCTGCCGCCGCGCGGGTTGTTGGCGGAGGCCGCGGCGCGGAACGAGGTGGACGAGTCGGCCCTCGCCTATCTCCGCTGTCTTCGCCAGGTCCACCACGCTGTCTGTCCAGAACGCTATCTCGAGATCGGGGTCGACGGGGGCGCGAGCCTCAGCCTCGCCGACTGCCCGAGTGTCGGGATCGATCCGGCCTACGTCATCACCCGGCCGCTCACCGCGCCGACCCGCCTGTTCCGTCAGACGAGCGACGCGTTCTTCGCCGACGAGGGGCGCTGCGCTGAGCTCTTCGGCGACGGCCTCGACCTCGCCTTCATCGACGGCATGCATCTGGCGGAGTTCGTGCTCCGCGACTTCATCGCGACGGAGCGCTGGATGCGCCCGGGCGGCGTGGTGATGTTCGACGACGTGCTGCCCGAGCAGATGGAGATGTTGGATCGGGAGCGTCGCTTCGCCGCCTGGTGCGGCGACGTCTACAAGATCGTGCCGATCCTGCGCCGGCATCGCCCGGATCTACAGGTGAACGTGTTCGAGACCTTCATCGGCCCCTACCGCAAGGGCCTCGCCGTGATCTCGGGCCTCGATCCGACGAACCGCGTGCTCGAAGAGCGCTACGAGGCGATTGCGGCGGAGATCAAGCAAGGCGCCTACGACGTGCCGTCGATCGAGGCGTTGGATGAGATGATGCAGGTGGAGCCGATCAAGGGTCTTCGCCGCGCCGCCCGGCGCCGGACGCTCGTGGACCTCTCCGCCTGCCTCGCGCGCCACGCCCCGCCTGAGCGGCTGCGGGGTGTGCAGGTGCCGGAGGCGCCCAAGCTCTCCGTCGTCGTCGTCGCCTACAACATGGCGCGGGAACTGCCCCGGACGCTCCGAAGCCTCAGCGCCGAAATGCAGCGCGGGATCGAGGAGGCGGACTACGAGATCGTCGTGGTGGACAACGGCTCCACCGCACCGGCTGATCTCGCCGCCTGTGTCCGTCTTGCCCCGAACGCGCGTGTCATCACGCTGCCGCCCGGCCGGGTCTCGCCCTGCCACGCGGTCAATGTCGGTATCTCCGCCGCCCGCGCCCGGCGGATCGGCGTGATGATCGACGGCGCGCGCATGGCCTCTCCCGGCCTGCTCGCCGCCGCCCTCGGCGCCCTGGCGGATGAGAGCGCCGTCGTCGGCAGCCACGGCTATCATCTGGGGCAAGCGGTGCAATCGGAGGCGATCAAGACCGGCTACGACGTCATCGAGGAGGATGCGCTGCTCGCCGGTTCGGGATGGGAGGAGGACGGCTACCGGCTCTTCGACATCGCCGTCCTCTCCAAATCCTCCGGGATGGGCCTGGAGGCGCTGCCGTCCGAGAGCAACGCGCTTTTCCTGCATCGCGACCGATGGCAGGCACTAAACGGCTATGACGAGCGCTTCCGCTCTCCGGGCGGCGGTCTCGCCAATTTAGACATGTGGAAGCGGGCCTGCGAGCACCCCGGCGCCACCGTCACGATGCTGCTCGGCGAGGGGACGTTCCACCAGATCCACGGCGGCGCGACGACCAGCGCGGCCTCATCCCGCCGCGCTGCGTTCGACGACGAGTACCAAAAGCTCCGCGGTGGCGCCTATCGCCGCCCGAAGGTCGATGCCGAGTTCGTCGGCAGCGCCCCGGCGACCCGCACCACGACCGGGAACCCGTAGGAGCGCTCACGGCGCAGACGCCGCCCGGTACCAGGCGACCAGCAACGCCCGATCCTCCTCCGCCATGGGAAAGGCATTGGGCGGCGGCATGGCGTGGCTGAGCCCGGCCTGCAGATAGATCGCCTCGGCATGGCGGGCGATGTCGGCCGTGGTCTCCAGCACCACGCCCTTGGGCGGCCAGTGCATCCCTTGCCAGGAAGGTTCCCGCGCGTGGCACATGGAGCAATGGCCGAGCACGATGGTCTCCGCCTCCGCGAACCCGGTGGCCGCGGCAAAGCGCGCCTCCATGGGGGAAAGGATGCGCGCCTCCGCCTCCTCATAGCTCTCCCGCATCGGCGCGGTCGACAGCCAGGCGATCAAGATAAACAGCACCGCCGTCACCGCCCAGGTCCAGGACGGTTTGCCGGCGCGGGCGTGCATGGTGTTGAAGTAATGCCGGATCGTCACGCCCATCAGGAACACCAGCGCGGCGATGATCCAGTTATACTCCGTTGCGAAGGCAAGCGGGTAATGGTTTGAGAGCATGAGGAAAATGACCGGCAAGGTCAGGTAGTTGTTGTGGGTGGAGCGGAGCTTCGCGATCTTGCCGTATCTCGGATCGGGCGCGCGGCCGTTCTTCAGATCGTCCACCACGATCCGCTGGTTCGGGATGATGATCAGGAAGACGTTCGCTGTCATGATCGTCGCCGTGAAGGCACCGAGATGCAGCAATGCCGCCCGCCCGGTAAAGACCTCGTTGTAGCCCCAGGACATGGCGACCAGCAGGGCGAAGAGCAGCAGCATCAGCTCCGTCGGCCGCTCCCCCAGCGCCGACTTGCAGAGCCGGTCGTAGACCAGCCAGCCGATCGTGAGCGAGCCGGCGGAGATCGCGACGCCCTGCCAGAGCGCCAGATCCGCCTTGCTCGGATCGAGCAGGTAGAGCTCGCCGCCCACCCAGTAGACGATCATCAACAGCGCCGCGCCGGAGAGCCAGGTCGCGTAGCTCTCCCATTTGAACCAGGTCAGATGCTCCGGCATGTGGGCCGGCGCCACGCTGTACTTCTGGATGTGGTAGAAGCCCCCGCCGTGCACCTGCCATTCGTCCCCCAGCACGCCGGCCGGCAGGTCCGATCCCTTGCGGAGGCCGAGGTCCAGGGCGATGAAGTAGAAGGACGAGCCGATCCAGGCGATCGCGGTGATCACGTGCAGCCAGCGCACGGCGAAGCCGATCCAGTCCCAGAGGACGGCGAAATCGTACATTGGGGGGCCTCTTTCGCGGTCTCTCGGCAGACTAGGGGCTGGGCGCTTGCTCCGATACTGCCTCAAATCTCCAAGCGGTCCCACGACTATCCGACGGGTGGCATACCGGCAGCGGGCTCAAGCGCTTGAAGGTTGCTGCGTGCATCGCCCCGATCATCAAGGGCGCGGAGGCACGCTTTCGCCCCGATGGCCGATCGGACCCTGGCGCTTCCCGCCCGGCTTCGCATACGCTTTCGCCTGATCGGTCGTCTCGACTCCACTTGAGCGAAGGGCAGAACGCTGGACCGCTATCCGCGCGATATGACGGGTTATGGACCGAGGACGCCGGACCCGCGCTGGCCGGGCGGCGCCAAGATCGCCGTACAGATCGTGCTGAACTACGAGGAGGGCGGCGAGAACTGCCTCCTCCACGGCGATGCGGCGTCCGAGGCGTTCCTGTCCGAGACCGTCGGGGCGGAGCCCTGGTCCGGGCAGCGCAACTGGAACATGGAGACGGTCTATGAATACGGCGCCCGGGCCGGCTTTTGGCGCCTCCATCGGCTGCTCGGTGCCTATCCCGTCACCGTCTACGGCGTCGCCACGGCCCTCGCCCGCGGGCCGGAGCAGGTGGCCGCGATGCGCGATACGGGCTGGGAGATCGCGAGCCACGGCCTGAAATGGATCGACTACCGCGATTTCGCGGAGGCGGAGGAGCGCGCCCACATGCGCGAGGCCATCGACCTCCACACCCAGGTCGTCGGGGAGCGCCCGCGGGGCTGGTACACCGGGCGCTGCTCGATGAACACCGTGCGCCTGGCGGCGGAGGAGGGGGGCTTTGCCTACGTCGCCGACAGCTATGCCGACGATTTGCCCTATTGGCTGAAGATCGGCGGGTATGACCAGTTGATCGTGCCCTACACCCTCGACGCCAACGACATGCGCTTCGCCACGGTCCAGGGCTTCAACGCCGGCCCGCAGTTCGAGGCCTATCTGAGGGACAGCTTCGACGTGCTCTATGCCGAGGGGCAGGCGGGCGCGCCGAAGATGCTGTCGATCGGCCTGCATTGCCGCCTGGCCGGCCGGCCTGGGCGGGCCGCGGCGCTCGCGCGCGCGCTTGCCCATATGGCGGGCCATGACGGCGTCTGGTTCGCGACCCGGCTACAGATCGCCGAGCATTGGCGGGCGCACCACCCGCCGCCGGCGGCCGATCGTCCGTCGGAGATGGATCGGGCGCACTTCGTCGCGGCCTTCGGCGGGATCTTTGAACACTCGCCATGGATCGCAGAGCAAGCCCATGCGCTGCCCCTCGGCCCCACCCACGACACGGCGCGGGGGGTGCATGCGGCGCTGGCGCGTGTCTTTCGCGGGGCGGAGGAGGAGCGGCGGCTCGACGTGCTCCGCGCCCACCCCGATCTCGCGGGAAAGCTCGCGGCGGCCCGGCGGCTGACGGCGGCCTCGACCGCCGAACAGGCCTCGGCCGGTCTCGATGCGCTAACCGATGCGGAGCGCACGAGCTTCGAGGAGCTCAACACCGCCTATACCGAGAAATTCGGCTTCCCCTTCATCATCGCCGTCCGCGACCATGACAAGGCCGGCATTCTCGCGGCCTTTCAACGCCGGCTGCAGAACGACCGCGCCGCCGAATTGGCAGAAGCCTGCCGGCAGGTCGAGCGCATCGCCGAACTCCGCCTTTTCGAGATCTTGCCGTCGTGAGCCAGGAGATCTCCGTCAAGGCGCTGACCGCGGAGGCCTTCGCCCAGTTCGGCGATGTGCTGGAGGTGGTGGGGGCGCCCGACCGGATCATCAACCAGGGCCTTTGCCGGCGCTTCCACGATCGGGCGGAGCTCGATTTCTCCGACGGCCGCGCGGGCCTCAGCCTCTTCAAAGCCGAACCGCGGGAGCTGCCGCTGCGGCTCGAGATGGTGGAGCGTCATCCGGCCGGCAGCCAGGCCTTCGTGCCGATGGGCGCGGCGCCCTTCCTCGTCGTCGTCGCGCCGGACGCCGGTGGCGTTCCCGGTCGCCCGCAGGCCTTTCGCACCGCACCCGGTCAGGCGGTCAACTACCACCGCGGCACCTGGCACGGCGTGCTGACGCCGCTGGAGCCGCCCGGCCTGTTCGCCGTGCTCGACCGGATCGGTGAGGGGGCGAACCTTGAAGAGCACTGGTTTTCAGTGCCTTATCACGTCGGCTGAGCACCGCTGAGAGAGGGAGCACTTCGCATGGCGAGATCATCCATCGGCACGAAAGAGCAGCTGCGCGATCCGAACTACATGCCGGCGCTGCACCGCGCGGTCCCCCTCGGCATCCAGCACGTGCTGGCCATGTTTATCTCCAACGTCACGCCGGCGATCATCGTGGCCGGGGCGGCGGGCTTTGGCTTCGGCTCCAACTCGCCGGACTTCCCGGAGCTGCTCTACCTCATACAGATGTCGATGCTGTTCGCGGGCCTGGCGACGCTCCTGCAGACCGTGACCGTCGGCCCAATCGGCGCGGCGCTGCCGGTGGTGCAGGGCACCTCCTTCGCCTTCATCCCGATCATGATCCCGTTGGTGGCGGGCAAGGGCGTCGACGGCCTCGCCGCCCTCTTCGGCGGCGTGCTGATCGGCGGCCTCTTCCACGCGCTGCTCGGCACGATCATCGGGCGGATCCGGTTCGCATTGCCGCCGCTGGTCACCGGTCTGGTGGTGACGATGATCGGCCTGGCCCTGGTGAAGGTCGGGATCGAATACGCCGCCGGCGGCGTGCCGGCCAAGGCCTCTGGGGCAGAGAGCTATGGCTCTCTCCTCAGCTGGTCGGCGGCGCTGGTGGTCGTGCTGGTCACCCTGGCGCTCAAGTTCTTCGCCCGCGGGATGTGGAGCGTCTCGGCCGTGCTCCTCGGCATCATCGCCGGCTATCTCTACTGCATCGCCATCGGCAAGCTGCCGGTCGAGGCCATCGCCGGCTCCTGGGATCGGGCGGCGCTCTTCGCCCTGCCGCAGCCCTTCAAGTACGGCTTCGAGTTCTCGGCCGCCGCCATCATCGGCTTCTGCCTGATGGCCTTCGTCTCAGCGGTCGAGACCGTGGGCGACGTGAGCGGCATCGCCAAAGGGGGTGCGGGGCGGGAGGCGACGGACCGTGAGATCCGCGGTGCCACCTATGCCGACGGTGTGGGCACGGCCGTCGCCGGCCTCTTCGGCGGCTTTCCCAACACCTCTTTCAGCCAGAATGTGGGCCTGATCGCCATGACCGGGGTGATGAGCCGTCATGTGGTGACGATCGGGGCACTCTTCCTGATCGTCTGCGGCCTGGTGCCCAAGGTCGGCGGCGTCATCCGCACCGTGCCGATCGAGGTTTTGGGCGGCGGGGTCATCGTGATGTTCGGCATGGTCGTGGCGGCCGGCATCTCGATGCTGTCGGACGTGGTCTGGAACCGCCGCAACATGGTGATCTTCGCCGTCGCCCTCTCCGTCGGCCTCGGCCTGCAGCTTGAGGTGATGAACGTGGCGCCGGGCTCGGCCAACGCGCTGCAGCACCTGCCCGACACGCTCCGCATCCTCGGCGCCTCGGGCATCCTGCCGGCGGCCCTGATCGCCATCGTGCTGAACCTCATCCTGCCGGAGGAGTTGGCGGACGAGGCGACGGATGAGGTTTCGGGCGGCCTTGCCGGCCATGGCAGCGGAGAGATCGTGCGGGACGCGCGCGGATCGGACCCAGCGGGCTGAGGCGCCTGGCTGCGGGCGTCGCTCGCCATTTGGGCCAGCAAGAAAGGCCCATGGCTTTCGCAGTGGTCCAAATATCCAGCGTCCGCCGTGCGCGACAGGCGCGCCGCTGCCCCGGAAGCGCCTACAGGGCCAGCGGCGCGTGCCGGTTCACGTCCTTGTAAAGCAAATAGCGAAACGGCCCGGGCCCGCCGGCATAGCAGGCCTGGGGGCAGAAGGCCCGGAGCCAGAGGAAGTCGCCCGCCTCCACCTCCACCCAGTCCTGGTTCAGGCGATAGACCGCCTTGCCCTCTAGCACGTAGATGCCGTGCTCCATCACATGGGTCTCGGCGAAGGGGATCACGGCCCCGGGGGCGAGGGTGACGATGTTGACGGCCATGTCATGGCGCAGGTCGGCGGGATCGACGAACCGACTGGTGGCCCAGGCGCCGTCGGTGTCGGGCATCGGGGTGGGGGCGACCGCCTGGTCCTCGGCGATGAGGAGGTCGGGCGGGGCGAGGCCCTCGACCGCGACGTAGGCCTTGCGGATCCACTGGAAGCGGAGCGGCGCGTTTCCCTGGTTCCAAAGCGTCCAGGCGAGGCCCGGCGGCAGATAGGCGTAGCCACCGGGGCCGAGCACGTGACGGTCCTCCCCGACCGTCAGCGTCGCCTCGCCGTCCAGCACGAACAGCACCGCCTCCGCCGCTGGATCGCTTTCCGGCCGGTCAGAGCCGCCGCCCGGCGCCACCTCCATGGCGTACTGCGAGAAGCTCTCGGCAAAGCCGCTGAGCGGGCGGGCGAGAACCCAGAGGCGGGTCTTCTCCCAATGGGGCAGGGCGCTCGCCACGATATCGCGGAGCACGCCTTTGGGGATCACGGCATAGGCGTTGGTGAAGACCGCGCGGCCGGTCAGCAGCTCGCGCTGACCCGGATGGCCGCCGATGGGCGCCTGGTAGGTGCGCTGCATGATCCCTCCTCCCGCTCTGCCTCGCGGGCGCACTATGGGATGTGGTTGGAGCCGGAGCCAGGGGTCTTGGCGATCGCCTCAGCCGGACGTCGCGACGATGCCCGCGTCGAACAGGCTGGCGATCTCGTTAGCCGGCAGCCCTGCGACGTCGGCAAGGATCTCTTCGGTATGCGCGCCGAGAGCCGGGGCGGGGGCCGGCATCTGGCGCGCTTCGGCCGAGAAGCTCACGGGGCTGCCGGGCATCAGGTAGCGGCCGATGCCGGGCTGCTCGACCTCGGCGAACATCGGGTTGTCGGTGGAGAGGTCGGGATCCTCCGCCAGGGCCCGGTCGAAGCTGCGGAACTCGGACCAGGTGAGGCCGGCCTTGTCGAAGGCGGCAGCGAAGTCGCCGACGGTGCGGGCCGCGAACCAGGGGGCGAGGAGGGCGGTGATCTCCACCCGATGCTGCCAGCGCGCGCCTTCCTGGGAGAGATCGGCGCCCAGCCGCTGGCCGAGGGCGGCCATCTCCTCCGCCATCTCGGTTGCCGCGAGCAGCCCGCGCCACTGCCGCTCCGTCAAGCCGATGACCATCACGCGCCGACCGTCGGCGCAGAGGAAATCCTGGCCGTAGGCGCCGTAGAGCGCATTGCCGCCCTTGCCGCGCGCCACCCCGTTCACGCTCACCTCGCCGATGATGCCGAGATGGCCGAGCATGGCGGCGGCCACGTCCTTCAGCGTCAGCTCGACCGACTGGCCCCGGCCGGTTCGCAGGCGGTGCCGCTCCGCCGCCAAAAGGCCGCTCACCGCCATGTTGCCGGCGATGCAGTCCCAGGCCGGCAGGACGTGGGCGACGGGCTCGCTGCTCCCCTCGGGCCCGGTGGCGTCGGGAAAGCCCACCGCAGGGTTCACCGTGTAGTCCACCGCCGGCCGGCCGAGGCGGTCGCCGAGCAGGGTCACCATGACCAGGTCCGCGCGCCGGGCGCTGAGGGTCGGGTAATCCATCCAGCCCCGCACCCGGAGGTTGGTGAGGAAGAGCCCAGCATCGGGGCCGGGCGCGCAGATGATCTCGCTGATGATCTCCCGCCCGCGCTCGGACTTCATGTCGATGGCGATGGAGCGCTTACCCTTGTTGAGCCCGGCCCAGAACAGGCTTTGCCCGTCCTTCGTCACCGGCCAGCGATGGTGGTCGAGGCCGCCTTGCAGTCGGTCGAAGCGAATAACGTCGGCGCCCATCTGGGCGAGTGTCATGCCGGCGAGCGGGATGGCGACGAAGGCCGAGCCCTCGACCACCCGCATGCCGGCAAGCACGCCCGCCATCCTCAGGCCCACACGATCCGGGCCTGCAGGCCCTGGTGTCCGTCGGTCGAGGCGGTGCAGAGCGCGAGCCCGTCATCGTCCGCTGCCAGCCCCACCAGGTGCAGGGTCCGGTCGTGAAACATCGGATGCACGCCGCGAAAGCGGAACTGGGCCGGTTGGCGGCCCGCGTGGCGCATCCCGGCCTCCATCAGCAGCATGGCCTGCATCGGGCCGTGCACCACCAGGCCCGGGTACTTCTCAACCCGTTCCGCGTAGTCGAGGTCGTAGTGGATGCGATGGCCGTTGTAGGTGGCGGCGGAGAAGCGGAAGAGCCGGACGATCTCCATCGACAGCGGCTCGTCGAACAGCGTCGCCTCCGGCACCGGGATGGGCTTCGGCGGGCTGAAGCTTTTCGGCAAGGGCAGATAGACCAGGTCCTGGCTCTCCTCGACGCTACCACCGGCCGCGCCGGTGATGCGGTGATGGACCTTGACGAAGACCATGGGCCCGGCCCCGCCCTGCTTCTCCTCGATGGCCTGGATCTCGGAGCGGCGGCTGAGCGCCTCGCCCACGTGCAGATCGCCGTCAAAGCTGATCTCACCACCAGCCCACATCCGGCGGCCAAGGTCGATCGGCGGCAGGAAGCGGCCGAGGCGCGGATGGCCGTCGGCCCCGAGGTCGGAAAGGCCGGTGCTCTCCGGAAAGGCCGTCCAGTGGCTGAGCGGGGGCAGGGGGCTGCCTTCGCTGGCGGACAGGTCGCGATAGATGCCGTGGTCGAGGGCGCCGGCGAGCATTTGCAGAACGGCGCCGGGCACAGCACCCGTCCGCTCCTCCACCTTGCCGATCCAGTCGCGGGGATCTTTGCCGACCGCGGTGGTTTCTTGGGGCATGCGCCCGTCCTCCCTCCATCTGCATTAGCAGAGCGGGGGCGGCGCGTATCTCAAAAACGGTGCAGGGTGGTCAGGTCGGGCTCCCGGGGGCGGCGGCCCGGCCGCGACGGGCTGCGGCGCTTACCTGCAGGGCGATGATGATCAGCATCAGCACGAAGCCCCCGGCATAGGGCGCGATCGCGGCCTGGGTGTAGAGCCAGGTGCCGAGGATCGGGCCGAAGACATAGCCGCCCGCCATCGCCGCACCGATCATGCCACCGGTCGCCCCCTGTTCCTCCGGCGAGACGGAGAGGGAGGCGCGGCCTTGCAGGCCCGGGATCAATGTCCCGAAGCCGAGGCCGAAGATGGCGTGGGCGAGCAGAATGCCGGTCTCGCTCGGCCAGGCGATCAGCAGGATGGAGCCGAGGCTGCCAATGCAGGCGCCGCCCAGGATCAGGCCGCCCGGGCTGAGCTTCAGCGAGGCCAGCGTCGCCTGGGTGACGAACATCACCAGGGCCAGCAAGGCCATCGCCTGGCCGACGCGTCGGGCCGTGGCGGCGGCATCGAGGGCGTCGATGTCCTGGATGTAGAAGGCGATGGTCTGCTGCACGCTGGAGACCACGACGAAGGCCAGAAGCGTCGAGATCAGCGTGAGCCGCAGGCGCCGGTCGGCCGGCGACAGGCTTGGGCGATCGCCGGTGGCCGGGCGCATGGTCTCGGGCAAGCCGAGCGCCGCGGCCACGGCTGCCAAGAGCGCCAGGGCGGCGATCAGGTAAAGTGGCGCCAGCAGGTCAAAGCCCGACATCGCCCAGGCCAGCGTCGGGCCGAGGATGGCGCCGAGGCCGAAGGCTGCGCCGATCAGCGCCATGCCGGCCGTGCGCTTCTCCGCTGTCGTGGTATCGGCGATCCAGCCCGCCGCCGCAGGTTGCGCCCCCATGACGGCGAAGCCGTAGACGATGCGGGCGGCGGCGAGCGCCAGGAACGCGCCGACGCCGATGATCCAGCCGGCCCGCCCGGCCTCCAGCACCAGGGTAAAGACGGTGGTAGTGATCGCCAGGCCGAGCATTGCGGCGAGGAAGACCGGCCGCCGGCCCCAGCGGTCGCAGCGCTGGCCCCACCAGGGCGCGGCGATCACTGCGGTGACGGCGGCGAGCGAGATGATCGCGCCCACCATCACCTCCGTCAGCCCGAACTCCCGCGCGATCGGGCCGAGGAGTGCGAAGAGCACGGTCTGGCCCATCGGTATCAGCCCCATGCCGGCCAGCAGCACGATCCGCGCGCCGATCATCCGGCCCCGGCCGAGCGGCATATCGCCCGTCGCGTTTGCCATTGCCTGCTCCTCCCACCCTCGGATCGCCGCTGTCATAGCCGACATTTTCACTCAAGATTAGCGCAGCGATCCGTCGCGACAAAGCCGGCGGCGCGTCTCAAGGCGCAGGCGGCAGCTCGAAATCCGGCAACTGATCGAAGGCCGCCCGCAGCGCCTCCCCCCAGCGTTTCGAGATGGTGTCGTAGTAGGGATCGTCGAGCTCGATCCGTCCGGAGGGGCCGGGGCCGAAGGTCTCCGTCTCGTAGACCTGATAGTCGATCGGCGGGCCGACGGAGAGGTTGGCCTTGATGGTGGAATCGAAGCTCACCAGCAGCAGCTTCACCGCCGCGGCATAGGACATCTCGGTGTCGAAGGCGCGCACCAGGATCGGCTTGCCGTACTTCGCCTCGCCGATCTGGAAGAACGGATTGTCGCCCGAGGCCTCGATGAAATTTCCCTCCGGATAGATCAGGAACAACCGCGGCGGCCCGCCCTTGATCTGACCGCCGAGGATCAGGGTGCCGGCAAAGCTCGACTCGGCCGTCGCACCGTTCTGGGTCGAGGCCTCGATCACGTCGCGCAGGGTGCGCCCGACCTCCTGCGCGGTCTGAAACATCGACGGCGCCGTCAGGATCCAGGGATTGCGATCCTCCTGCAGCTTGGTGCGCTCTTCGATCATGCTGACCACGGCCTGGGTGGTGGCCAGGTTGCCGGCGGTCATCAGGGCGATGAAGCGCTCCCCCGGCACGCACCAGGTGTGCATTTTCTTGACGGTGGAGATGTTGTCGACGCCGGCGTTCGTCCTGGTGTCGGACATGAACACCAGGCCCTGGCGAAGTTGCAGGCCAATGCAATACGTCATCGCGCGATCGGGCTTTCCCTGGGGCTGCGGCGCCGGCAGCGTCCCTTATTGTTGCTGCACCCGCAAGGTCACGTGCAGATCCTCCGCCCCCATGCCGAAGCGCAGGCCGTGCACCGGAGCGGCGCCGCGGTAGTCGAGGCCGGTCGCCACCCGGACGTAGCGCGCATCCGGCGAGATGGCGTTGGAGACGTCGAAGCCCACCCAGCCGAGGCTCGGCACATGGGCCTCGGCCCAGGCGTGGCTCGCGTCCTGCTCGACCCGGTCCTGCAGCATCAGATAGCCGCTGACATAGCGCGCCGGATAGCCGAGGAGGCGCGCGGCGGCGAGGAAGACGTGGGCGTGGTCCTGGCAGACGCCGTGGCCCGCCTCCAGCACCGCCTCGCTCGAGAGGTCGGTGTCGGTCTGCTCGGTGGAGTAGGGGGCGGCCTCGAGGATCCGCGCGGAGAGGCCGTGCAGCCGATCGAGATGGTTCTTGATCTCGGCAAGCCCCTTGATCAGCGCCCGGACATGGGGCCCGGCGCGAGTCCGGTCGGTCGCCTGCTCGAAAAGCCAGAGCGGCACGAAACCGGCGTGCCGACCGATGACGCCATGGCGATCCTCGGTCTCGACCTCACCGGTGCACTCGACGGTGATCTCCGTCCGGCCCTCCTCGAACTCCACCAGATCGACGGCGTTGGCGTGCTCGTCCTCGAACCGCACATGGGCCTGGCCGCCTTCGATATCGATCCGCCAGTCCAGCACCTCCTGCCCGTGGCGCGATTTCGGCCGCAGGCGGAGCTGTTGCAGGCCGGCCTGGACCGGCTCCTCGAAGGCGTAGCGGGTGGCATGGGCGATCCTCAGGCGCATAGCTCAGGCGATGAACCGATAGTCACGTTCGATCTGCTGGCCGAGGGCCGCATTCTCCCGCAGGAAGTCGCTGATGAACTCGTGCAGGCCCAGGTCGAAGATCTCCTCGATCTCGCGGTCGGCGAAGTGGCGCATCGTGCTCTCCGCCAGGTCGTGGCACGGGAGGCGGGCGGCGTACTGCCGTTCCAGATAGCCGAGATTGTCGACGATCTTGGAATAGCAGAACGCGAGGGAGCGCGGCACCCTCCGATCAAGGATCAGGAAATGCGCGATGCCGCGGGGATTGGTCTCCCCCTCATGGATGGTCTGGTAGGCCCGGACGGAGGAGGTGGCGCGCAGGATCGTCTCCCACTGCACGTTGTCGGTCATCCGGCCCACGTGGCTGACCGAGGGCAAGAGGATGTAGTACTTCACGTGCAGGATGCGGGCGGTGTTGTCGGCCCGCTCGAAGAAGGTGCCGATGCGGGCGAAGTCGTAGGTGTCGTTGCGCAGCATGGTGCCGTGCAATGCCCCCCGGACGAAGGCGGTGCGCTGGCGGATGGTCTGCAGCACCTCGGGCAGCTCACGGTCGCGGATCGGCCGGGCCAGCCGCTCCTTCAAGACCATGTAGCATTCGTTCACCGCCTCCCAGACCTCGCGGGTGAGCGCGGTGCGCACCATGCGGGCGTTGTTGCGCGCCGCCTCTACCGCGGCGAGGACGGAGCCCGGGTTGGTCTTCTCCCGCAGGAGGAAGTCGATGACCTTGCCACCGTCGAAGCTGTCGTGGCGCTGGCGAAAGGGTTCCTCGAGCCCGGTGGAGATCAGGATCGAGGTCCATTCGCTCTCCGCCGCGCTCGAGCGGGTGAGCGCAATGCGCAGCCCCGCGTCGATCATCCGGGCGGTGTTTTCGCTGCGCTCCAGATAGCGGAACATCCAGAAGAGCCCGCCGGCGGTCTTGCCGAGCATGGCGCTATTCCTCCAGCACCCAGGTGTCCTTGGTGCCGCCACCCTGGCTCGAGTTGACGACGAGCGAGCCCTTCTTCAGCGCCACCCGGGTGAGGCCGCCGGGGGTGATGTCGATGCGGTCGGGCCCCACCAGGACGAAGGGCCGGAGGTCGACATGGCGTGGCGCGAGCCCGGCCTTGGTCAGGATCGGCACGGTAGAGAGCGCCAGCGTCGGCTGGGCGATATAGTTGCCCGGCCGTGCCTCGAGCTTCTTGCGGAACTCGGCGATCTCCTTCTTGCTCGCGGCCGGCCCCACCAACATGCCGTAGCCGCCGGAGCCGTGCACCTCCTTCACCACCAGCTCCGGCAGGTTGTCGAGGACGTAGGCCAGCGCTTCCCTTTCCGAACAGCGCCAGGTTGGCACGTTCTTCAGGATGGCCTTCTCGCCGGTGTAGAACTCCACGATCTCCGGGATGTAGGAGTAGATCGCCTTGTCGTCGGCGATCCCGGTGCCGGGGGCGTTGGCGATGGTGATGCCGCCGGCGCGGTAGATGTCGAGGATGCCGGGCACGCCGAGAACGGAGTTCGGGTTGAAGTTCAGCGGATCTAGAAAGTCGTCGTCGACCCGCCGGTAGAGCACGTCGATCGGCTGAAAGCCACGGGTCGTGCGCATCGCCACCCGGCCGTTCACCACCCGCAGGTCGTGGCCCTCCACCAACTCCGCGTTCATCTGGTCGGCGAGGAAGGCGTGCTCGTAGTAGGCGGAGTTGTGGATGCCCGGCGTCAGCACCGCGATGGTCGGGCTGCCGGCGGAGGCGGGCGGGGCGCAGGCGCCGAGGGAGCGGCGCAGCATCCTCGGATAATCGCTCACCCGCTGCACTTTGATCTGGGAGAAGAGCTCCGGGAACATGTGCAGCATCGTCTCCCGGTTCTCCAGCATGTAGGAAACGCCGGAGGGGGTGCGTGCGTTGTCCTCGAGCACGAAGAACTCGTTCTCCCCCGTCCGCACCAGATCGGTGCCCACCACATGGGTGTAGACGTCGCGGGGGGGCGAGACGCCGACCATCAGCGGCAGGAAGGCGGCGTTCCGGGCGATCATCTCGGCCGGGATGCGGCCGGAGCGGATGATTTCCTGGCGATGGTAGATGTCGTGCAGGAAGGCGTTGATCGCCTGGACCCGCTGGCGGATGCCGCGTTCGAGCCGGGTCCATTCCTTGGCCGACAGGATGCGGGGCAACAGATCGAAGGGGATCAGCCGCTCCGCCGCCTCCTCCCGCCCGTAGACGTTGAAGGTGATCCCCGTGAGGCGGAAGAGCGCTTCGGCCTCCGCCGATTTGAGCGACAGCCGGCTCGAGTCCTCCTCCGCCAGCCAGTCGGCGTAGGCGCGATAGGGCTCCCGCGCCTGGCCGCCCGGCTGCTGCATTTCGTCGAAGAAGCGGGCTGGGACGTCCATGGTGCGACCTTAGCGCGGCCCGCGGGCGATACAAATCTTCCCTGGTGCGAAGCGGACCTCGTTGGGCGCAGGTGCTGAAGGGCGCGGCAGCTGCACGCTTCTTGAGCGGATCGCGCCCACCTCAGGCATTGCGCCGAATGGGACGCGCCGCTAAGTACGCGCGCAGGCGATCGGACTGGCGGCGGTAGCGTCGCCGTGCGGACGCCGCGGGCGACCTAGGGGTATAGCTCAGTTGGTAGAGCATCGGTCTCCAAAACCGAGGGTCGGGGGTTCGAGTCC
This sequence comes from Pseudomonadota bacterium, assembly GCA_039180875.1. Classification (GTDB taxonomy): domain Bacteria; phylum Pseudomonadota; class Alphaproteobacteria; order Rhodobacterales; family Rhodobacteraceae; genus JBCDCY01. The sequence goes on from JBCDCY010000002.1 coordinate 422,028, forward strand.
CTCTGCCCCTGCCAGGCCGCAACGCGAGGGGTAAGGAGCGAAGATGGCCATCAGCAATCCGTTTCAGTTCATGCAGCAGGTGCGGGCCGAGGTCGCCAAGGTCGTCTGGCCGACCCGGCGCGAGACGTTGCTGACGACGGTCATGGTCGTGATCATGTCGGCGCTCGCGGCGGTGTTCTTCTTTCTGATCGACCAGATCATCGGCCTGGGGCTTGAGCTGATCCTGAGCATTAGCGCTTGAACCCCGATCGGTGAGTGAATAGACACCGCAGTCCTCGCTGACATGGCGCATCGTGATTCGCCGTGCATAGGCATGTGTTTCCGACGGAGACGGCCCCTGCACGGCACATGAGCCTGTGATCAGCGATGCGGCCGGAAGGAAGTCCACGACCATGACGAAGCGCTGGTATCCAGTCCACGTGCTCTCGAACTTCGAGAAAAAGGTGGCCGAGGCCATCCGCGACTCGGTGGAGAAAGAGGGTCTGGGCGAGGAGATCGAAGAGGTCCTGGTGCCGACCGAGGACGTGATCGAGCTCCGCCGCGGTAAGAAGGTCCAGACCGAGCGCCGCTTCATGCCGGGCTACGTCCTGGTGAAGATGGAGATGACCGATCCCGCCTACCACCTGGTCAGCCAGACCAGCCGGGTGACCGGTTTTCTCGGCCCCAAAGGCAAGCCGACGCCGATCCCGGACTCCGAGGTTGCGCGTCTGCTGAACAAGGTGGAGGAGGGAGCGGAACGTCCGCGCCCGCTCATCACCTTCCAGGTGGGCGAGCAGGTGAGGGTGACCGACGGGCCGTTCGAGAGCTTCACTGGGATGGTGGAGGAGGTGGACGAGGACAACGCCCGCCTCAAGGTCACCGTGTCGATCTTCGGGCGCGCGACGCCCGTCGAGTTGGAATACGCCCAGGTCCAGAAGGGGGCCTGAGCGCTTGCGCGTGGGAGGCGGGCCTACGGGCCTCAGCCGCACCACTTAACCAAGGCCCTGCCCGCGGGTAGGGGGTGAAAGCAGGAGGACGCCGTCATGGCCAAGAAAGTTGCCGGCACGCTGAAGCTGCAAGTGCCGGCCGGCAAGGCGAACCCCTCGCCCCCCGTCGGCCCGGCGCTGGGTCAGCGCGGCATCAACATCATGGAGTTCTGCAAGGCGTTCAACGCCCGCACGCAGGAGATGGAGGCGGGCGCGCCGTGCCCGACCATCATCACCTACTATACCGACAAGTCGTTCTCCATGGAGATCAAGACGCCGCCGGCGTCGTTCCTGTTGAAGAAGGCGGCGAAGCTGAAGTCGGGGGCTCAGACCCCGGGCAAGGCGACGGTGGCCACCATCAGCTCCAAGCAGGTGCGCGAGATCGCCGAGGCCAAGATGAAGGACCTCAACGCCAACGACATCGACGCAGCGATGAAGATCATCGCGGGCTCGGCCGAGTCGATGGGTATCGAGGTGAAGGGGTAGGACCATGGCCAAGCTCTCCAAACGCATGAAGTCGGCGAAAGAGGCCTTTGCCGAGAAGTCCGAGGTGACGGTGGTCGAGGCGGTCGGTGCGGTGAAAGGTGCCGCCACGGCCAAGTTTGACGAGACGGTCGAGATCGCCATGAACCTCGGCGTCAACCCGCGCCACGCCGACCAGATGGTGCGGGGCGTGGTGACGCTGCCCAACGGCACCGGCAAGACGGTGCGCGTGGCGGTCTTCGCCAAGGGCCCGAAGGCGGATGAGGCGCAAGAGGCCGGGGCGGACATCGTGGGCGCCGAGGATCTGATGGAGACGATCCAGGGCGGCAAGATCGAGTTCGACCGCTGCATCGCCACGCCGGACATGATGCCGATCGTCGGGCGTCTGGGCAAAATCCTCGGGCCGCGGAACCTGATGCCGAACCCCAAGGTCGGCACCGTGACCATGGACGTCGCCGCGGCCGTGCAGGCGGCCAAGGGCGGCGAGGTGCAGTTCAAGGTGGAGAAGGCGGGCGTCATCCATGCCGGCATCGGCAAGGCGAGCTTCGATGAGGCGCAGCTCGTCGAGAATGTCCGCGCCTTCGTGACCGCGGTGAACCGGGCCAAACCCTCCGGCGCCAAGGGCACGTACATGAAGAAGATCTCGCTCAGCTCCACCATGGGGCCGGGCGTCACGATCAGCGTCGCGGACGCTATGGCGGAATAGAGAGATCCCCCGGGGCGACCCGGGGGTGTGTGGGTCTCGAACGCTTCGGCGGTCTGGACCCCCTGTCCAAGACGGTGGGTGGGGCCTGGTGCCTGTAAAGCCTGCCTGAGACGGGGAACGCGCACGGATCGGCCGCGGGCAACGCGCCCCGGGCGATCTTGGCTCGGGACCCGGGATGGGACCTGAGAGGCCGTGGGCCCCGACCGGGCCGCGGCAGACTGAGCCGGCCGGGGGGAGAGCCCCGCGGCCATAGACTGGAGAGACCTGTGGATAGAGCCCAGAAAGAAGTGGTGGTCGGCGAGCTCGGCCAGATCTTCGCGGACTCGGGTGTCGTCGTCGTGGCGCACTATGCCGGCCTCTCGGTCGCTGAGATGACGGACTTCCGCGGCCGCATGCGTGCGGCCGGCGGTCAGGTTCGCGTCGCCAAGAACAGGCTCGCCAAGATCGCACTGGACGGAGCGCCGTGCCCCGAGATGCACACGCTCCTCGAAGGGCAGACGGTGCTCGCCTATTCCGAGGATCCCGTCACGGCCGCCAAGGTCGTCGACGCCTACGCCAAGGACAACCAGAAGCTTGCGGTTGTCGGCGGGGCCATGGGGGAGACCCTTCTGGATGCCGCGGGTGTGAAGGCGGTCGCCGCCATGCCGTCGCGGGAGGAGATCCTCTCCTCTATCGCGGGCATGCTCGGCGCACCGGCCGGAAACCTCGTCTCTGCGATTTCGGCGCCGGCCGCCTCGATCGCCGCATGTGTCGATGCGGTGGCCGAGAAGGCGGAGGCCTGAGACAGCGACCTTGAGCTCGGCTGGTGCCCCTCGGCACTGCCCGGACACACAAACGGAATGGACTGAGAAATGGCTGATCTGGAAAAACTGGCAGAAGAGATCGTCGGCCTCACCTTGCTCGAGGCGGGCGAGCTGAAGAACATCCTGAAGGACAAGTACGGCATCGAGCCGGCGGCGGGCGCCGTCGCGGTCGCGGCCATGCCGGGCGCAGGCGGCGATGCCGGCGGCGCGGCGGCCGAGGAAAAGACCGAGTTCGACGTCATCCTCAACGCCGCGGGCGACAAGAAGATCAACGTGATCAAGGAAGTCCGCGCCATCACCGGCCTGGGTCTGAAGGAAGCCAAGGATCTGGTCGAGGCCGGCGGCAAGGCGGTCAAGGAAGGCGTCTCCAAGGAAGAGGCCGAGGAGATCGCCAACAAACTGAAGGAGGCGGGCGCCGACGTCGAGCTGAAGTAGTCAAGAAAAATGACTGCGGCAGCGTGACGCACACGCTTGACGAACAGGGCAGAGCCGCAGATATGCAGTGGCTCTGCCAACACCAGGAGTGGGTCCATATCAGCCGGGTCTCCCCGGACGCTTGTCGTTAAGCGTCCCGGAAGGCGCGTCGGATCCGGGAAAAGCGAGGCTGGGGCATCGCTCATGCATGGGGTCCACCGCTGTCGGCGGCGGGTTAGGGAATCGTGTACCCGGCGGTTCCCAATCGAGAGGCAGAGGTTTTCCGACGAATGGTGCAAACGCATTCCGGCCAGAAGCGAATCCGCAAATACTACGGCAAAATTCGTGAAGTCGCGCAGATGCCGAACCTCATCGAGGTTCAGAAAAGCTCCTACGACTTGTTCTTGAACTCCGGCGAAGGGCCGGAGCCGATCGACGGGGAGGGCCTGCAGGGGGTCTTCCAGTCCGTCTTTCCGATCAAGGACTTCAACGAGACGGCGGTGCTCGAGTTCGTGCGCTACGAGCTCGAAGCGCCGAAGTACGACGTGGAGGAGTGCCAGCAGCGCGACATGACCTACAGCGCGCCGCTGAAGGTCACGCTCCGCCTCATCGTCTTCGAGGTCGACGAGGACACCGGCGCCCGCTCCGTCAAGGACATTAAGGAGCAGGACGTCTACATGGGCGACATGCCGTTGATGACGGAGAACGGCACGTTCATCGTGAACGGCACCGAGCGGGTGATCGTCAGCCAGATGCACCGCTCGCCCGGCGTCTTTTTCGACCATGACCGCGGAAAGACCCATTCCTCCGGCAAGCTCTTGTTCGCCAGCCGCATCATCCCTTATCGCGGCTCCTGGCTCGACTTCGAGTTCGACGCCAAGGACATCGTGCATGCGCGCATCGACCGGCGCCGGAAACTGCCGGTGACGACGCTGCTATACGCTCTCGGTCTCGACCAGGACGGCATTTGCGAGGCCTATTACGACACCGTCGTTTACCGGCAGGTGAAGGATAAGGGATGGGCGGCGCCGTTCTTTCCGGAGCGGACGCGCGGCACCAAGCCAACCTACGACATCGTCGACGCAGCCTCCGGCGAAGTCATCGCCGAGGCCGGCAAGAAGGTCACGCCGCGGGCCGTGAAGAAGTGGATCGACGAAGGTGCGATCACCGAGGTGCTGGTGCCCCACGACACCATCCTCGGCCGCTTCATTGCCCGGGATCTGGTGAACGAGAAGACCGGCGCGATCTATGCCGAGGCCGGCGACGAGATCACCGAGGACGTCCTGGCCGAGCTCGGTGAGGCGGGCTTTGACGAGATCCCGACACTCGACATCGACAATATCAATGTCGGTCCCTACATTCGCACCACCCTGGCGACCGACAAGAACTACAACCGCGAGACGGCGTTGATGGACATCTACCGGGTGATGCGCCCGGGGGAGCCGCCGACCGTCGATGCGGCCTCCACGATGTTCGACAGCCTGTTCTTCGACAGCGAGCGCTATGACCTCTCTGCCGTCGGCCGGGTGAAGATGAACATGCGCCTCGATCTGGACGCCGAGGATACCGTGCGCACGCTGAGGTCGGAGGACATCATCTCCGTCATCAAGGCATTGGTGGACCTGCGCGACGGGCGGGGCGAGATCGACGACATCGACCATCTCGGCAACCGCCGGGTGCGCTCGGTCGGTGAGTTGATGGAGAACCAGTACCGCATCGGCCTCCTACGCATGGAGCGCGCGATCAAAGAGCGGATGAGCTCCGTCGAGATCGACACGGTGATGCCGCAGGATCTGATCAACGCCAAACCGGCGGCGGCCGCGGTGCGGGAGTTCTTCGGCTCCTCTCAGCTCAGCCAGTTCATGGACCAGACCAATCCGCTGTCGGAGGTCACCCACAAGCGCCGCCTTTCGGCCCTCGGCCCGGGCGGTCTGACCCGCGAACGCGCCGGCTTCGAGGTGCGCGACGTGCACCCGACGCACTACGGCCGGATGTGCCCGATCGAGACGCCGGAGGGGCCGAATATCGGCCTCATCAACTCGCTGGCGTCCTTCGCGCGGGTGAACAAGTACGGCTTCATCGAGACGCCCTATCGCCGGGTGAAGGAAGGCCAGGTCACCGACGAGGTCGTCTACATGTCGGCGACCGAGGAGATGCGCCACACCGTCGCCCAGGCGAACGCGCAGCTCGACGACAAGGGCAAGTTCAAGAACGAGTTCGTCTCCACAAGGAGGGCGGGCGAGTACATGCTGAACCCGCCCGACAACGTGGACCTGATCGACGTCTCGCCGAAGCAGTTGGTCTCCGTCGCCGCCTCGCTCATCCCGTTCCTGGAGAACGACGACGCGAACCGGGCGCTGATGGGGTCCAACATGCAGCGCCAGGCGGTGCCGCTCCTCCGTGCCGAAGCGCCCTATGTGGGCACCGGGATGGAGGAGATCGTGGCCCGCGATAGTGGCGCGGCCATCACCGCGCGCCGGGCCGGCAACATCGACCAGGTGGACGCCATGCGGGTCGTCGTGCGGGTGACGGAGGATCTCGACCCCGGCGACCCGGGCGTCGACATCTATCGCCTGCGCAAATTCCAGCGCTCCAACCAGAACACCTGCATCAACCAGCGCCCGCTGGTGAAGGTGGGCGACAGCGTGAAGCGGGGCGAGGTGATCGCCGACGGGCCGTCCACCGATCTGGGGGAACTGGCGCTCGGCAAGAACGTCCTCGTCGCCTTCATGCCCTGGAACGGCTACAACTACGAGGACTCCATCCTGATCTCCGAGCGGATCGTGAAGGACGACGTCTTCACCTCGATCCACATCGAGGAGTACGAGGTCGCCGCCCGGGACACCAAGCTGGGGCCGGAGGAAATCACCCGCGACATCCCGAACGTGGGCGAGGAAGCGCTGCGCAACCTCGACGAGGCGGGCATCGTCTATATCGGGGCGGAGGTCGGGCCGGCCGACATCCTGGTCGGCAAGATCACCCCGAAGGGCGAAAGTCCGATGACGCCGGAGGAAAAGCTGCTCCGCGCCATCTTCGGCGAGAAGGCGAGCGATGTGCGCGACACCTCACTCCGGCTGCCGCCGGGGGATTTCGGCACGGTCGTCGAGGTTCGGGTCTTCAACCGCCACGGCGTCGACAAGGACGAGCGGGCGCTGCAGATCGAGCGTGAGGAGGTCGAGCGTCTGTCCCGGGACCGGGACGACGAGCTCGCGATCCTCGAGCGCAACATTTACGCCCGCCTCAGGGACCTGATCCTCGGCAAGAAAGCGGTGAAAGGGCCGAAGGGCGTCAAAGCCGGCTCCGAGATCACCGAGGGGCTGCTCGAGGAGCTCTCCCGCGGCCAATGGTGGCAGCTCGCCCTCGGCGACGATGCCGACGCGGCCCAGGTGGAGGCGCTGAACGCCCAGTTCGACGTGCAGAAAAACGCCATCGAACGCCGTTTCGAGGACAAGGTTGAGAAGGTCCGCCGCGGAGACGACCTGCCGCCGGGCGTGATGAAGATGGTCAAAGTCTTCGTGGCGGTGAAGCGCAAGCTGCAGCCGGGCGACAAGATGGCCGGTCGTCACGGCAACAAGGGCGTGATCTCCAAGGTGGTGCCGGATGAGGATATGCCCTTCCTCGGCGACGGCACGCCGGTCGACATCGTGCTCAATCCTCTCGGCGTGCCGAGCCGGATGAACGTGGGCCAGATCCTCGAGACCCATATGGGCTGGGCGGCCCAGGGCCTCGGCTGGCAGATCGGCCAGGCGCTCGACACCTATCGACGGGAGGGCGACCTCACGCCGGTGCAGGACGCCATGAAGATCGCCTATGGTGACGAGGTCTATGACATCGCCACGTCCGAGATGTCGGAGGATCAGCTGGTCGAGGCGGCGGAGAACGTGCGCCGCGGCGTGCCGATCGCCACCCCGGTCTTCGACGGCGCCAAAGAGGCCGACGTGAACGAGATGCTGGTGCGCGCGGGCTTTGACGAAAGCGGCCAGTCGATCGTCTATGACGGCCGCACGGGTGAGCAGTTCTCCCGCCCGGTCACCGTGGGCATCAAGTACCTGCTGAAGCTGCACCACTTGGTGGACGACAAGATCCACGCACGCTCCACCGGGCCTTACAGTCTCGTCACCCAGCAGCCGCTGGGCGGCAAGGCCCAGTTCGGCGGCCAGCGCTTCGGCGAGATGGAGGTCTGGGCGCTGGAGGCTTACGGTGCGGCTTACACCTTGCAGGAGATGCTGACGGTGAAGTCCGACGACGTGGCGGGCCGGACGAAGGTCTACGAGTCGATCGTCAAGGGCGAGGACAACTTCGAGGCCGGCGTGCCCGAAAGCTTCAACGTCCTCGTCAAAGAGATCCGCTCCCTCGGCCTGAACGTCGAGCTTCTGGACAGCGAAACCGAGTAACCGATGCGCAAGGGGCGGGCCCGTGCTCGCCCCGCCCGATCTTTCCGGGGTCCCTGGGCTCCGCGATGTGAGGCTCTGATATGAACCAAGAGATCACGAACCCGTTCAACCCGATCGCGCCGCCGCGGACCTTTGATGAGATCCGCATCTCGCTGGCGAGCCCGGAGCGGATCCTCAGCTGGTCGTTCGGCGAGATTCGCAAGCCCGAGACCATTAACTACCGCACCTTCAAGCCGGAGCGGGACGGGCTGTTCTGCGCCCGGATCTTCGGGCCTATCAAGGACTACGAGTGCCTCTGCGGCAAGTATAAGCGCATGAAGTATCGCGGGGTCACCTGCGAGAAGTGCGGTGTGGAGGTCACGCTGCAGAAGGTGCGGCGTGAGCGGATGGGCCATATCGAGCTCGCCGCGCCCGTCGCCCATATCTGGTTCCTGAAATCGCTGCCGTCCCGCATCGGCCTGATGCTCGACATGACGCTCCGCGATCTGGAGCGCATCCTCTATTTCGAGCAATACGTGGTGATCGAGCCGGGTCTCACCGACCTCAAGCACGGCCAGTTGCTGACCGAGGAAGAGCATCTCGACGCCCAGGACCAGTTCGGCGAGGACGCCTTCACGGCCGGCATCGGTGCCGAGGCGATCCGCGAGATGCTGGCCGCCATCGACCTGCAGGCGGAGGCGGAGCAGCTGCGCGCCGACCTCGCCGAGGCCACCGGTGAACTGAAGCCCAAGAAGATCATCAAGCGCCTGAAGCTGGTCGAGAGCTTCCTTGAGTCGGGCAACCGGCCGGAGTGGATGATCCTGACCGTCGTCCCGGTCATCCCGCCGGAACTGCGTCCGCTGGTGCCGCTCGACGGCGGCCGGTTCGCGACCTCGGACCTCAACGATCTCTACCGCCGGGTGATCAACCGCAATAACCGCCTGAAGCGGCTGATCGAGCTGCGCGCGCCGGACATCATCATCCGCAACGAAAAGCGGATGCTGCAGGAGTCGGTCGACGCCCTCTTCGACAACGGCCGCCGCGGTCGGGTGATCACGGGTGCCAACAAGCGCCCGCTCAAGTCGCTCGCCGACATGCTGAAGGGCAAGCAGGGCCGGTTCCGCCAGAACCTGCTCGGCAAGCGGGTCGACTTCTCCGGCCGCTCGGTGATCGTGACCGGCCCCGAGCTCAAGCTGCACCAGTGCGGCTTGCCGAAGAAGATGGCGCTCGAGCTCTTCAAGCCGTTCATCTACTCGCGGCTGGATGCCAAGGGCTATTCCTCCACCGTCAAGCAAGCCAAGAAGCTGGTGGAGAAGGAGCGGCCCGAGGTCTGGGATATCCTCGACGAGGTGATCCGGGAGCATCCGGTACTGCTCAACCGCGCGCCGACGCTCCACCGCCTCGGCATCCAGGCCTTCGAGCCAGTGCTGATCGAGGGGAAGGCGATCCAGCTGCATCCGCTGGTCTGCGCCGCCTTCAACGCCGATTTCGACGGCGACCAGATGGCCGTGCACGTGCCGCTCTCGCTCGAGGCGCAGCTCGAGGCGCGGGTGCTGATGATGTCGACGAACAACGTCCTCAGCCCGGCCAACGGCAAGCCGATCATCGTGCCGTCCCAGGACATGATCCTCGGCCTCTACTACATCTCGCTCGAGCGCGGCGGTCAGCCGGGCGAGGGCATGATGTTCGCCTCCATCGACGAGGTGGAGCATGCGCTCGCGTCCGGCATGGTGAACCTGCACACCAAGATCACCGCCCGGATCGAGCAGATCGACGAGACGGGCGAGAGCGTCTATCGCCGGTTCGAGACGACGCCCGGGCGCCTGCGCCTCGGCGCGCTGCTGCCGAAGAACGCCAAGACACCGTTCGATCTGGTGAACCGCCTGCTCCGCAAGAAGGAGGTGGGCGAGGTCATCGACACCGTCTACCGCCATTGCGGGCAGAAGGAGTCGGTCATCTTCTGCGACCGGATCATGTCGCTCGGCTTCACCGAGGCCTTTAAGGCCGGGATCTCGTTCGGCAAGGACGACATGAAGATCCCGGACGAGAAATGGTCGATCGTGGGCGAGACCCGCGATCAGGTGACCGAGTTCGAGCAGCAGTACATGGACGGCCTGATCACCCAGGGCGAGAAGTATAACAAGGTGGTGGATGCCTGGTCGAAATGCTCCGACCGGGTGGCCGATGCCATGATGTCGGAGATCTCGGCCCAACGGCAGGACGACGACGGCAGCGATCTCGAGCCCAACTCGATCTACATGATGGCCCATTCCGGGGCCCGAGGCTCCCCCGCCCAGATGAAGCAGCTCTCGGGCATGCGCGGGCTGATGGCCAAGCCGTCGGGCGAGATCATCGAGACGCCGATCATCTCGAACTTCAAGGAAGGGCTGACCGTGCTCGAGTACTTCAACTCGACCCACGGCGCGCGGAAGGGTCTGGCCGACACGGCGCTCAAGACCGCGAACTCGGGCTACCTCACCCGGCGTCTGGTCGACGTCGCCCAGGACTGCATCGTCAAGATCGACGATTGCGGCACGGAGGACGGCATCTTTGCTTCCGCTGTGATCGCAGATGGTGAGGTCGTGGCCTCGCTGTCGGAGCGGATCCTCGGCCGGGTCGCGGCCGAAGACGTGCTCGACCCCGCGACGCAAGAGCCGCTCTACCGCCGCGACGCCTTGATCGACGAGCGGGTGGCCGATGCGATCGAGGCGGCCGGCGTGCAGACCGTGAAGATCCGCTCACCGCTCACCTGCGAGGCCGAGGACGGCATCTGCGCCATGTGCTACGGTCGGGATCTGGCCCGCGGCACCATGGTCAACGCCGGGGAGGCGGTCGGTATCATCGCCGCCCAGTCGATCGGTGAGCCGGGGACCCAGCTGACGATGCGGACCTTCCACATCGGCGGCATCGCCCAGGGCGGCAGCCAGTCGTTCCTGGAGGCCAACCACGCCGGCAAGGTCACCTTCGCCAACGCCCAGTTGATCGAGGATGAGGCCGGCCAGCAGATCGTGCTGTCGCGCAACATGCTGATCCGCGTGGTGGGCGAAAACGACGTGGTCCGGGGCGAGTACAAGCTCACCTACGGCTCGACGCTCCGCGTGAGCGAGGGCCAAGAGGTCGAGCGCGGCGCCAAGCTGGCCGAGTGGGATCCCTACACCCTGCCGATCATCGCGGAGAAGGCGGGTGTGGCGAAGTTCGTCGACCTGATCTCCGGCATCTCGGTGCGCGACGACATCGACGACGCCACCGGCATCAGCCAGAAGATCGTCTCGGACTGGCGCTCTGCCCCCAAGGGCAACGAGCTGAAGCCTGAGATCATCATCATGGATCCGAAGACGGGCGATCCGGTGCGCCTCGACAACGGCAACCCGGAAACCCACCCGATGTCGGTCGATGCGATCCTCTCGGTCGAGGACGGGCAGGAGGTGAAGCCGGGCGACGTGCTGGCGCGGATCCCGCGGGAAGGTGCGAAGACCAAGGACATCACCGGCGGTCTGCCGCGGGTGGCCGAGCTCTTCGAGGCGCGCCGGCCCAAGGACCACGCCATCATCGCCGAGATCGACGGCCATGTGCGCTTCGGCAAGGACTACAAGAACAAGCGCCGCATCACCATCGAGCCGTCGGACGAGAACTTGGAGCCGGTCGAGTACCTGGTGCCCAAGGGCAAGCACGTGCCGGTGCAGGAAGGCGACTTCGTGCAGAAGGGCGACTATGTCATGGACGGCAATCCCGCGCCCCATGACATCCTGTCGATCATGGGGGTCGGCGCCCTTGCCGACTACCTGATCAACGAGGTGCAGGAGGTCTACCGACTGCAGGGCGTGAAGATCAACGACAAGCACATCGAGGTCATCGTCCGGCAGATGCTGCAGAAGATCGAGATCTCGGACTCCGGCGGCACCACGCTGCTGGCGGGCGAGCAGGTCGATCGCTCCGAGTTCGACGAGGTGAATGCCAAGGCGCTCGCTGAAGGGCGGGAGCCGGCCAAGGGCGGTCCAGTGCTGCTCGGCATCACCAAGGCGAGCCTGCAGACCCGGTCCTTCATCTCGGCCGCCTCGTTCCAGGAGACGACCCGGGTGCTGACTGAGGCCTCGGTGCGCGGCAAGCGCGACACCCTTGTGGGACTGAAGGAGAACGTGATCGTCGGCCGGCTGATCCCAGCCGGAACAGGTCGCGCGACCCACGGTCTGAAGCGGGTGGCGGGCGAGCGCGACGCGAAGATCATCGCAGAGCGTCAGGCGGCGGCCGCGGCCGCGGTGCCGGACGCCACCGGGTCGTTTGAGACCATCGACGTGGGCGACGCGGCAGAGGCGGCGGACGACGCCACCGATCTGGTCGATTTCCCCGAGGGCGGCGGCGAGGACCAGCCCGACGTCGCGTAACCAAGATCGGGCGGCCCGCATCAGGGCCGCCCATCCACGCTTTCCCCCAGAGCTTCGAGGCCGCTAGGACGCCGCCGCCGCGCGGTGACGCCTGACCCGCGGATCGGCGTCCGGCTCCTGACCCTGCAGCTCGGCGAGCTTGCCGGCATACCAAGCGCAAGCCAGGTGATGCAGGCGCCGGGTCTCAGGATCGGCGATCAGCGCGTCGTAGATCTCCTGAAACGCCGCCTCGCGCTGGAGCGCGCTCCGGTCCTCGGCCGCGTTGATGTTGTAGCGCGCCAGGAACTCCTCGCCGTAGCGCGCGTCCCGGTCGGAGAGTGCCCACTTCGCCCGGCGCTCCAGCGTGCATTCCTGGGCCTTGATGACGTAGTGGTTGATTTGCCCGCCGCCGTGGTTGATGCGGCGAAGCGCCGTGGCGCGGGCTCGGGCCTCTCCCATCAGCACGCAGCCGGGCAGGGGCTCCCCCATGGAGTTCACCCAGCGGTTCCGCCCACCCCAGCGGCCCTGAAAGCCGAAGGGCGCGTGGGAGGCGAAGCCGGCGAACATGCCCGGCGCGCGGAAGACCGACTTGAAGCGCATATTGGCCCGGTGCTGCCCCTCCGCCGCGCGGGTGTAGAGCTGGCGGACGAAGCCGTCCTCCCAGCGCTGCCGGCCGTTGTCGCCGAACGACTTCCAGTGGAGCGCGATGCCGAGGGCGCTGTCGCCGTGGGCGGCGATCAGGTCGTGGATCTGCCCCTCGCCGAGATGGATCACCGGGAACTCGTCGGCGTCGCAGATCATCACCCAGTCGGCGGTCTCCACCAGGGGATGGGCTTTCGCCGTGCGAAAGGCGGAGCGGAGCGCGAACTCCCCCTCGGCCGGCTGGTGGCGGGCATGGGCCAGGTAACCCCGCGCCGCCAGTCGGTCGAGCAGCCGGTCCGAGCCGTCGCTGCAATCGTTGGTCAGCACGAGGATATCGTCGAAGCCGAGCAGGTGCTGCCAGGCCACCCACTCGAGCAGCGCCGCGCCTTCGTTGCGCATCGGCGCGATCAAAAGGACACGCGGCTGGCGGCCGTTCAGGGCGGTGTCGGAGCTGTCGGATTCCATCGTCCTACACCGCCTCAGCCACCCGAAATTGCCGTTTGTCGCGGCGCTGCGAAGCCCCTGCTTTTGCAGCCTTTCGGCGCTGATTTGAAAGGCCTTCGACGGGTGTTGACAATGATTCCCAATCTCCCTAGGTTCCGCGCGCCCGACGGGATCGACGTTTGCAAAGTCAGGCAAACCACAGACTGGCGGACATGACCCGAGGCACGCCTCCGGTCCTCTGACACAACGCCGCGGCGGAGGGAAACGCTTCCGGTCGCGGCCGCTCTGCTTTTGCCATGGGGGCTGGGGCGGGGCCTGACGAAACCGAGAAGCGGGGTTCGCACCCGATGCCGACGATCCAGCAGCTGATCCGGAAACCCCGGCAGCCGAAAGTGAAGCGCCAGAAGTCGATGCACCTGCAGGGCTGCCCGCAGAAGCGCGGCGTCTGCACGCGCGTCTACACGACCACCCCGAAGAAGCCGAACTCGGCCATGCGGAAGGTGGCCAAGGTGCGCCTCACCAACGGCTACGAGGTGATCAGCTATATCCCCGGGGAGAGCCACAACCTGCAGGAGCATTCCGTGGTGCTGATCCGCGGCGGCCGGGTGAAGGACCTTCCCGGTGTCCGCTACCATATCCTGCGCGGCGTGCTCGACACCCAGGGGGTCAAGGACCGTCGCCAGCGCCGCTCGAAGTACGGCGCGAAACGGCCGAAGTAAGGAGCGCGAGAGATGTCCCGACGCCGCCGCGCCGAGAAACGCGAGGTTCTGCCGGACGCCAAATATGGCGACCGCGTCCTCACCAAGTTCATGAACAACCTGATGTACGACGGCAAGAAGTCCGTCGCCGAAGGCATCGTCTACGGCGCGCTCGAGCGGGTGGAAGAGAAGCTCCGCCGCGCCCCGGTCGAGGTCTTCCACGAGGCGCTCGACAACGTGAAGCCGACGCTTGAGGTGCGCTCCCGCCGGGTCGGCGGCGCGACCTACCAGGTGCCGGTCGAGGTGCGGCCGGAGCGGCGCGAGGCGCTGGCCATCCGCTGGCTCATCACCGCCTCCCGCTCCCGCAACGAGAGCACGATGGAGGAGCGGCTGGCCGGTGAGTTGATGGACGCCGTCAACTCCCGCGGCGCCGCCGTGAAGAAGCGCGAAGACACCTTCAAGATGGCCGAAGCCAACAAGGCCTTCAGCCACTATCGCTGGTAACCCAGACCCGAGGCACGAGACCGATGGCCCGCGACTACACCCTCGAGCGCTACCGAAATTTCGGGATTATGGCGCATATCGACGCCGGTAAGACGACGACGACCGAGCGGATCCTCTACTACACCGGCAAGTCCCACAAGATCGGCGAGGTGCATGACGGCGCCGCGACGATGGACTGGATGGAGCAGGAGCAGGAGCGCGGCATCACCATCACCTCGGCCGCGACGACCACGTTCTGGTTCCGCACCGATGACGGTGAGACGCCGTCGGGCGAGTGGGGCACCGGCGACGAGGCGAAGTTCCGCTTCAACATCATCGACACCCCCGGCCACGTGGACTTCACGATCGAGGTCGAGCGCTCGCTCGCCGTGCTAGACGGCGCGGTGTGCGTGCTCGATGCCAATGCCGGCGTCGAGCCGCAGACGGAGACGGTCTGGCGCCAGGCCGACCGCTACAAGGTGCCGCGCATCGTGTTCGTCAACAAGATGGACAAGATCGGTGCGGACTTCTTCAACTGCGTGCACATGATCAAGGACCGGACCGGCGCCCAGCCGCTGCCGATCCAGATGCCGATCGGGGCCGAGACGGAGCTTGAGGGCCTCGTCGATCTGATCAGCATGAAAGAGTGGGTCTGGAAGGGCGAAGATCTTGGCGCCTCCTGGGTGATCCAAGAGATCCGCGACGACCTGCGCGCCAAGGCCGAAGAAATGCGGGCCGAGATGATCGAGCTTGCCGTCGAGCAAGACGACGACGTCATGGAGGCGTATCTCGAGGGTGAGGAGCCCGACGAGCCGACCCTGCGCCGCCTGATCCGGAAGGGCACGCTGGCCATGGCCTTCGTGCCGGTGCTCTGCGGCTCAGCCTTCAAGAACAAGGGCGTGCAGCCGATGCTGAACGCTGTCATCGACTTCCTGCCCGGTCCGTTGGACGTGCCCGCCTACATGGGCTTCAAGCCGGGGGACGAGAGCGAGACGCGCGATATCGCGCGCTCGGCCGATGACGCGCAGCCGTTCGCCGGCCTGGCCTTCAAGATCATGAACGACCCGTTCGTTGGCTCGCTGACCTTCACCCGGATCTATTCCGGTCAGTTGAAGAAGGGCGACAGCGTCCTGAACTCGACGAAGGGCAAGCGGGAGCGGATCGGGCGCATGATGATGATGCACTCGAACAACCGCGAAGAGATCGATGAGGCGTTCGCCGGCGACATCATTGCGCTGGCGGGGCTGAAGGACACCACGACCGGTGACACGATGTGCGATGCCGCGCAGCCGGTGGTGCTCGAGACCATGACCTTCCCCGAGCCGGTGATCGAGATCGCGGTCGAGCCGAAGACCAAGAACGACCAGGAGAAGATGAGCCAGGGCCTGCAGCGGCTCGCGGCCGAGGATCCGTCGTTCCGGGTCGAGACCGACATCGAGTCCGGCCAGACGATCATGAAGGGCATGGGCGAATTGCACCTCGATATCCTAATCGACCGCTTGAAGCGGGAGTTTAAGGTCGAGGCCAATATCGGTGCGCCCCAGGTTGCGTATCGCGAGACGATCTCGAACCAGATCGTGCACGCGTACACGCATAAGAAACAGTCGGGCGGCTCCGGTCAGTTCGCCGAGGTCAGCCTCGAGATCTCGCCGACCGAACCCGGCGAAGGCTATTCCTTCGAGAGCCGGATCGTCGGCGGGGCGGTGCCGAAGGAGTACATCCCCGGCGTCGAGAAGGGCATCAAGTCGGTGATGGACAGCGGCCCGCTCGCCGGCTTCCCGGTCATCGACTTCAAGGTGGCGCTGACCGACGGCAAGTTCCACGATGTGGACAGTAGCGTCCTCGCCTTCGAGATCGCCGGACGCATGTGCATGCGCGAGGCGTTCAAGCTGCGTGAGGCGGGCGCCAAGCTGCTCGAGCCGATCATGAAGGTCGAGGTGGTGACGCCGGAGGAGTATACCGGCGGTATCATCGGCGATCTCACCTCCCGGCGGGGCCAGGTGCAGGGGCAGGAGACGCGCGGCAACGCGATCGTCATCAACTCCTTCGTGCCGCTGGCCAACATGTTCGGCTACATCAACAACCTGCGCTCCATGTCCTCGGGCCGGGCGCAGTTCACCATGCAGTTCGACCACTATGAGCCGGTGCCGTCGAACATCTCGGAAGAAATTCAGGCGAAGTACGCCTAGGCACGCTGTGGGCGCCTGACTGTGGGCCGGGGGCCCACCGCAGGCCGCTAGAAGAGAAGGACCAAGGATCATGGCGAAGGCAAAGTTCGAGCGGAATAAGCCGCACGTAAACATCGGCACGATCGGCCACGTCGATCACGGCAAGACGACGCTGACCGCGGCGATCACCAAGCAGTTCGGTGAGTTCAAAGCCTACGACCAGATCGACGCGGCGCCGGAGGAGCGGGCCCGCGGCATCACCATCTCGACCGCCCATGTGGAGTACGAGACGGACAACCGCCACTACGCCCACGTCGACTGCCCGGGTCACGCTGACTACGTGAAGAACATGATCACCGGAGCCGCCCAAATGGACGGCGCGATCCTGGTCTGCTCCGCCGCCGATGGTCCGATGCCGCAGACGCGCGAGCACATCCTGCTCGCCCGCCAGGTCGGCGTGCCGGCGCTTGTGGTGTTCCTCAACAAGGTCGACCAGGTGGACGACGAAGAGCTGCTGGAGCTCGTCGAGATGGAGGTGCGCGAGCTCCTCTCCTCCTACGAGTTCCCGGGCGACGATATTCCGATCGTGGCCGGCTCGGCGCTTGCCGCGCTTGAGGACCGCGATGCCTCCATCGGCACCGAGAAAGTGTCGGAGCTGATGGCGGCCGTGGACGAGTACATCCCGACGCCGGATCGTCCGATCGACCAGCCGTTCCTGATGCCGATCGAGGATGTGTTCTCGATCTCCGGCCGGGGCACGGTGGTGACGGGTCGGGTCGAGCGCGGCGTGATCAACGTCGGCGAAGAGATCGAGATCGTCGGCATTCGCGAGACCAAGAAGACGACCTGCACCGGCGTCGAGATGTTCCGCAAGCTGCTTGACCGCGGCGAGGCGGGCGACAATATCGGCGCGCTCTTGCGCGGTGTCGACCGTGAGGGCGTGGAGCGGGGCCAGGTCCTCTGCAAGCCCGGCTCGGTGACGCCGCATACGAAGTTCGAGGCGGAAGCTTATATCCTGACGAAGGAAGAGGGCGGTCGCCATACCCCGTTCTTCACCAACTACCGGCCGCAGTTCTACTTCCGCACCACGGACGTGACCGGCACGGTGGCGCTGCCCGAGGGCACCGAGATGGTGATGCCCGGCGACAACCTGAAGTTCACGGTGGAGCTCATCGCGCCGATCGCGATGGAGGAAAAGCTCCGCTTCGCCATCCGCGAGGGCGGCCGCACCGTTGGCGCGGGTGTCGTCTCGAAAATCATCGAGTAATGCGGCGTGCGGCCGGGCCCCAGGGTCCGGCCGCCGTCCTTGAGGACCTCTCGCCATGCAAGATCAGACCATCCGCATCCGGCTCAAGGCCTTCGATTACCGGGTGCTCGACCAGAGCACCCAGGAAATCGTCAACACGGCCAAGCGCACCGGCGCCCAGGTGCGGGGACCGATCCCGCTGCCGAACCGCGTGGAGAAATTCACCGTCCTCAGAGGCCCGCATATCGACAAGAAGAGCCGTGAACAGTTCGAGATCCGCACCCACAAGCGGCTTCTCGACATCGTCGATCCGACCCCGCAGACCGTGGACGCGCTGATGAAGCTCGACCTGGCCGCGGGCGTCGAGGTCCAGATCAAGCTCGCGCAATGAGGTGTCCCCCATGCGCTCCGGAGTGATCGCAAAGAAGCTGGGCATGACCCGGCTGTTCATGGACGATGGCCGACAGGTGCCGGTCACTGTCCTGCACATGGAAAACGTCCAGGTCGTGGCCCAGCGGACCGGGGAGCGTGACGGCTATACCGCCGTGCAGCTCGGCGCCGGGGCGGCCAAGGCGAAGAACGTGACGCAGCCGATGCGCGGCCATTTCGCCGTGGCCAAAGTGGCGCCGAAGCGCAAGATCGCGGAGTTCCGCGTCTCCGCCGACAACATGATCGACGTGGGCGCCGAGCTGACGGCCGATCATTTCGTCGCCGGCCAGCACGTGGACGTCGCCGGCACCTCGATCGGTAAGGGCTTTGCCGGCGCGATGAAGCGGCATAATTTCGGCGGTCTGCGTGCCTCCCATGGCGTGTCGATCAGCCACCGCTCCCACGGCTCGACCGGCCAGTGCCAGGATCCGGGCCGCGTCTTCAAGGGTAAGAAGATGGCCGGCCATATGGGCTCGGCCCGGGTGACGGTGCAGAACCTCGAGGTGGTGCGCACCGATCCCGACCGCGGCCTCATCATGGTGAAGGGCGCGGTGCCGGGCTCCAAGGGCGGCTGGGTGACGATCAAGGACGCGGTGAAGCGCGCTCTGCCCGAAGAGGTGCCGTTCCCGGCCGCGCTCCGCGCTGATGCGGCGCCGGAGGAAGCGGCTCCGGCAGAGGAACCGGTCGTGGAAGCGGCGAGCGCCGAAGAGCCGGCGGTCGAGGCCGCGGCGGAGGAGGCTCCCGCCGAGGCGCCTTCGACCGATGATGCGCCCGAGGCAGACGGCGAAGAGGGGAAGAAGGAATGAAAGCCGACGTCCTGACCCTCGACGCCGCGCCGGCGGGTTCCATCGAGCTCGACGACGCGATCTTCGGGCTCGAGCCCCGCGCCGACATCCTGCACCGGGTGGTGCGCTGGCAGCGCGCCAAGCGCCAGGCCGGCACCCACAAGACCAAGAGCCGGGGCGAGGTGAGCTACTCCACCAAGAAGATCTATCGCCAGAAGGGCACCGGTGGCGCCCGCCACGGCGACAAGGCCGTCGTGCAGTTTCGCCATGGCGGCACGGCCAAGGGCCCGGTGGTGCGGAGCCACGCCCACGATCTGCAGAAGAAGGTGCGCAAGCTCGGTCTGAAACACGCGCTCTCGGCCAAGGCGAGCGCCGGGCAGCTCGTGGTGATCGACGAGGCGACGCTCAGCGAGGGCAAGACGAGGGTGCTCGCCGGCCATGTGGAAAAGCTCGGCCTGCGTCGCGCATTGCTGATCGACGGGCCGGAGGTGGACGCCAATTTCTCCCGCGCCGCGCGCAACCTCGAAGAGATCGAGGTGCTGCCCTCGGTCGGGGCCAACGTCTACGACATTCTGCGGCGCGAGACCCTGGTGCTGACCAAGGCGGGCGTCGAGGCGCTGGAGGCGCGGCTGAAATGAGCGTGAAGCCCGAACACTACGATGTGATCCGCAAGCCGGTGATCACCGAGAAGGCGACCATGGCGTCCGAGACCGGCAAGGTGGTCTTCGAGGTGGCGATGGACGCCAACAAGCCGCAGATCAAGGAGGCGATCGAAAGCCTCTTCGGTGTGAAGGTGAAGGCGGTCAACACCACCATCACCAAGGGCAAAGTGAAGCGGTTCCGGGGCAAGCCGGGGCGGCGCAAGGACGTGAAGAAGGCCTACGTGACGCTCGAGCCGGGCAACACCATCGACGTGACCACGGGGCTTTAGGGGCGCATCGGCGCCTCGGACTAGGGAAGCAGACGGAAGACAGAAAGCATGGCACTCAAGTCGTATAAACCGACGACGCCAGGCCAGCGCGGGCTGGTTCTGATCGACCGTTCGGAGCTTTGGAATGGCCGCCCGGTCAAGGCCCTCACCGAGGGTTTGACCAAGAAGGGCGGGCGCAACAATGCCGGACGGATCACCGCGCGGCGGCGGGGCGGGGGCGCAAAGCGGCTCTACCGCATCGTCGACTTCAAGCGGCGGAAGTTCGATGTGGCCGGCGCGATCGAGCGGATCGAATACGATCCCAACCGCTCCGCCTTCATCGCGCTGGTGAAGTACGTGGACGGCGACCGGGCCTATATCCTGGCGCCCCAGCGCCTCGGCGTCGGCGACATGGTGGTCTCGGGCACCAAGGTCGATGTGAAGCCGGGCAATGCCATGCCGTTCACCGGCATGCCGATCGGCACCATCGTGCACAATGTGGAGATGAAGCCGGGCAAGGGCGGCCAGATCGCCCGGGCGGCCGGCACCTACGCCCAGTTCATCGGGCGCGACGGCGGCTACGCCCAGCTTCGCCTTTCGTCGGGCGAGGTGCGGATGGTGCGTCAGGAATGCATGGCGACGATCGGTGCCGTCTCCAACCCCGACAATTCGAACCAGAATTTGGGTAAGGCGGGGCGCAATCGCCATCGCGGCAAGCGGCCGAGCGTACGGGGCGTGGTCATGAACCCGGTCGATCACCCCCATGGCGGGGGTGAGGGGCGGACCTCTGGCGGGCGCCATCCGGTGACCCCGTGGGGCAAGCCCACCAAGGGCCGGCGCACCCGCTCCAACCGCACCAGTGACAAGTACATCGTGCGCTCGCGCCATGCGCGCAAGTCGCGCCGCTAGGGGGGACGGAGACCATGCCACGTTCCGTTTGGAAAGGTCCGTTCGTCGACGCCCACGTCCTGAAGAAGGCGGAGAAGGCGCGGGAGAGCGGGCGCAAGGACGTCATTAAGATCTGGTCGCGCCGCTCGACCATCCTGCCGCAATTCGTCGGGCTGACCTTCGGCGTCTACAACGGCAAGAAGCACATCCCGGTGCTGGTCAGCGAAGAGATGATCGGCCAGAAGTTCGGCGAGTACAGCCCGACGCGGACCTACTATGGCCATGCGGCCGATAAGAAGGCGAAGCGGAGGTAAGGATGGCCAAGACTGCAAATCCCCGCCGCGTTGCCGGGAATGAGGCACAGGCGATCTCCAAGACGCTGCGTGTCTCGCCCCAGAAGCTCAATCTGGTGGCGGCGATGATCCGCAAGCAGCCGGTGGAGAAGGCGCTGACGACGCTGATGTTCTCGCCCAAGCGGATCGCCATAGATGTGCGCAAGACGCTGCAATCGGCCATCGCCAACGCCGAGAACAACCACGGGCTCGACGTCGACAGCCTGGTGGTGGCGGAGGCTTATGTCGGCAAGAACCTGGTGCTGAAGCGCGGCCGGGGGGGGGGCCCCCGCCCCGACCGGCGGGTCCAGAAGCCCCACACCCCGAACACAAAAACCGAGCGCGGAGGGGAGG